>NZ_LGLN01000013.1:424763-531717 GCF_001293775.1 Pseudomonas syringae pv. cilantro | reverse complement strand
GCGAAGGCGGTAGTCCAGACACAGAAAGTGCATCGGATGTACCGACCCATTCGCGGACAAGTCCGCTCCTACAAAAAACGAGAGATCGTGGCCAAGCGAAGCGTCGCCGGGCCCACCACACAAGCCCTGTTCTGGGGGCTTTTCAGTGCTTGTGTTAGCGACCTGGGCTCAGCCCTGGGAAATAGTCTTGGCGATCACATCAACCGTTGCGTCGACCTTCTCCCGATAACGCTTCAGCTCGACCTTGTGCAACTGTTCGAGCTCGATCTGTTGCGAACAGAGGTTCAGGGCGGCGAGGACCAGTAAACGGTCACCGATCAAGGTCGGGTATTTGCGCTTGGTGTCGGCCAGCGACGCATTGAGCATCGCGGCCGCCTTCATGAGCGTCAGGTCTTCGCCAGCCGGGGCCTTGACCGAATACTCATTACCCAGAATCGAAAGAACGGTTACACCGCTGCCGTCGACGTTCATGCGCTGACAGCACTTGCGCTGGTCGCGCGATCAACCAGCGCCTGAATGCGGGCGGCGGTGCTGCCCTGCTTCTCTTCCTGTTCCATCAGGCTCAGTTGCAAGTTCTCGTTCTCGTCCTTGGCTTTTGCCAGCTCGGCGTTGAGCTGCGCATTTGTCTCTTGAAGCGCCTGATTCTGTTGCACCAGATCACCGACAAGTTGTTCCAATTGGCTAAGGGAGGCTTCCAACATTTTGATTTCTCGAGCAAATTTCAACGGGCGCACACGATAAAGAAAAGTCACTGCGCATGCCAGCGCTTGGCCATGAATACTGACCTGCCACGGCATGGACACGTCGATAACGCAACGCATAGGAGGCTTGTGACTGCGTAATCGGATTCCGGTTCCTGCTGTTCGTCAGCCCATCATCACGTGCGACAAATCCGCACACTAACTGGGCCAGTTGCCATCAACGAACTCCAGCCCACCTCAGTGTTTTCAAGGGGTTGCGCAGGGTGCGGGGGATTTCCAGTAAAAACATCAGCCATCTGCGGCGATCATTACGTGCCTGTTCGCTCAAGACTTTAGTCGTATGACCGATAGGCAGCCACTAACTACTTTTTCACGTCTGTTCATAGCCCCGCCGCATGGAACGCGCACCTCACTCTGGAAGCTTCTATGTCCCTTCGAAATATGAACATTGCACCCCGAGCGTTCCTTGGGTTCGCCTTGATTGGCTCACTCATGCTGATCCTCGGTGTTTTCGCCCTGTCGCAGATGAGCAAGATCCGTGGTGCTACCGAAATGCTGGCCGACAACAACGTGCCCAGCATCAAAAGCCTCGACCGCTTTGCGGAAGTCAGTATCCGCTTGCGCGTGCTGTCTTACCGCTTGCTGGTCAACCGCGATCCAGCCACCCAGCAGAAGACCATCGACCTGCTGGCCATGCGCAACAAGCAGATCACTGACGCCCAGGCGATCTATGAAAAGCTGATCGCCGATGCCGATGAGCGTGCCCTTTACGATCAGTACGTGCAGTTGCTGGGGCAGTACCGTCAGCTTGAAGAGCGCATGAAGACGCTCACTCGCGCCGACAAGATCAGCGAACTTCAGGCGTTGCTCAATAACGAGATGGTCAATAACTCCGACCAGATGAACGTTGTGCTCGGCAAGCTGGTGGAAATCAATACGGCGCAGTTGAACCAGGTCAAAAAGGACGCCTCCCGCGAGTACGACTCGGCGTTCAATATGGTGATCGGGCTGCTGATCGCCGCCACGCTGCTGACCATCGTGTTTGCCTGGATGCTGATCAAGAGCATCACCACACCGATTGCCACCGCGCTCCATGCCGCAGAAACCATCGCGCAAGGCAACCTGACCCAGCCGATCCGGATCGATGGTACCGACGAAGCCGGTCGTCTGCTGCTGGCCATGAAAACCATGCAGGACAAACTGCGTGACACCCTCCAGGGCATTTCCGGCTCTGCCACCCAGCTGGCTTCAGCGGCTGAAGAGCTGAATGCAGTGACCGACGAAAGCGCCCGCGGGCTGTTGCAGCAGAACAACGAAATCGAGCAGGCCGCCACGGCTGTCAACGAGATGACCAGTGCAGTGGAAGAAGTGGCCCGCAACGCCATCAGCACCTCGCAAGCGTCACGCAACGCAGCGACCTCGGCTGCCGACGGTCGTGATCTGGTTCAGGAAACGGTTGGCGCTATCGAGCGGATGAGCGGCGATGTGAAAGAAACCGCTGAATTGATCATCAATCTGGCCACTGAATCCCGCGACATCGGCAAGGTGCTGGATGTGATTCGCGGTCTGGCGGACCAGACCAACCTGCTGGCCCTCAACGCCGCCATCGAAGCGGCACGCGCCGGTGAAGCGGGTCGGGGTTTCGCGGTAGTGGCTGACGAAGTCCGGGCGCTAGCACATCGCACCCAGCAGTCGACCAGCGAAATCGAACGCATGATCGGCAGTATCCAGGGTGGTACGGAGCAGGCAGTCGGTTCGATGCGCAACAGCACCGAACGTGCTGAATCGACCCTGAGTATCGCCAAAGGCGCAGGCATGGCGCTGAACACCATCAACCTGGCAGTCGAAGAAATCAACGAACGCAACATGGTCATCGCCAGCGCCGCCGAAGAACAGGCCCAGGTCGCACGCGAAGTGGACCGCAACCTGGTGAACATCCGCGACCTGTCGGCCCAATCCACCACCGGCGCCAACCAGACCAGCGCCGCCAGCAGCGAACTGTCCCGCCTGGCCGTGGACCTTAACAGCATGGTGGCGCGCTTCGCGCTTTAAGGATCAACTATCATGCCGACTCTCTGAAGTCGGCATGCCGTTCTGGACGCTCCGCGTTCTCTTTGCGCGAGCCCCGCGTAACGATCAGTCAAATTAAAGCCGCACACTCGCAAACGTCGACTCATTGCGTGCCTGACTCAGTGCCGACAACGGCCCGGACAACGGCGCCAGAACCAGTGCTTGCGGGATTGGTAGCATGGCGACTTGTTGCGCGGTGTTGGAGCCTACGCGTTCATCGCGCGGCGGGATGCCGAAGTATTCGCGGTAGCATTTGGAAAAGTGCGGTGTCGATACAAAGCCGCACACTGACGCCACTTCGATGATCGACATCGGCGTCTGCTTGAGCAGTTGCCGGGCGCGAATCAGGCGCAGCTTCAGGTAATAGCGCGATGGCGAGCAGTGCAGGTATTTCTGGAACAGGCGCTCCAGTTGCCTGCGCGACACGGCGACGTACACCGCCAGTTCGTCGAGGTCGATCGGCTCTTCGAGGTTGGCCTCCATCAGCGCGACAATTTCCTGCAGCTTGGGCTGGTTGGTGCCGAGCATGTGCTTGAGCGGCACGCGTTGATGATCCTGCTCGTTGCGAATGCGCTCATAGACGAACATCTCGGAAATTGCCGCCGACAGTTCACGGCCATGATCGCGGCTGATCAGGTGCAGCATCATGTCCAGCGGCGCAGTGCCGCCGGAGCTGGTGAAACGGTTGCGGTCGAGCGTGAACAGACGTGTGCTCATCGCCACGCGCGGGAAGGCTTCCTGCATCGACGCCAGACATTCCCAATGCACGCTGCAATCGAAACCATCCAGCAATCCGGCGCACGCCAGCGCCCAGCTGCCGGTGCATACAGCACCGAGACGTCGGGACTGACGCGCCTGGCTTTGCAGCCAACTGACGTGCTCGCGGGTCACGGTGCGCTGGATGCCGACGCCACCGCAGACGATCACGGTGTCCAGCGCCGGGGCTTTCTGCATGGCCGCGTCCGGAGTGATCTGCAAGCCATCGCTGGCCCAGACCTGACCGCCGTCCACGCTCAGTGTGGTCCAGCGATACAGCTCGCGTCCCGACAACTGATTGGCCATGCGAAGAGGTTCTACCGCCGATGCGAGGGAGATCAGGGTGAAGTTATCCAGCAGCAGAAAGCCGATGGATTGTGGCGCGCGGTTCTGGGGTTGAGCCCCTGGATTGAACGATGTCATCACACTATCTCCTCACACATGGCATAGGTTGGCCTCAGATCGGGCTCTTGTTATAGCCCTTTCCTTTGCAGGGCTTTGTGATGACATCGCAAATCTCATGCCGGAAATTGACCGGGCATTCAATAACACCTGAAAACGACGTCGCGATGCGTCTATCCGGCAGCGACCCGGGTACCTGTTTGCGACGCCAAGGCACGCCGTCTGCGGCAGCCGATGAGCAATTCGGTAGCACTCCGGGGAAACGCTCGAGCGCCAGCCGCATGCTGAGTGCTACTCAAGGCACACCCTGAAAAACCCGGCGACGGGCAACTTTTCGCGCTAAAAGGTGGCGACCGGGAAAGTGCATGTTCGAAAAGCGCGCAGCGTCCGAAAGTGTCGTCCGGGATGGCGCCTCGCCAGCGAATACGGCCTGCAAAGTGAACTTGTCGGCGTTCCCTCCCTCCAAAGGTCCGCGTTCGCGCAGGCACCGACCTGCCAACCAACGCTGCCGACACGCGCAGCGACTGCGTAACGTACTGGCCGTTTTTCAGCTGCTCCAACGCTGCAACCGGGCGCTTGTACGATGCAACCAATCTGTAAGCGACCTTGCGCACACTGGATACGACGCCGCCTGCACTGGATACGACGCCCCCGGTAGGCGTTTCACTGTCCCTGTTAGATGATCGGTTCCGACTCGATCGCCCGGCGCAGTGATGGAGCTTCGTGAAAGGCCCCGCCACCCATAAGCCGCGTCAGCGTTCAACTGCTGATGACCAGAAGAAACTCACAGGAGTCCACCCCATGAAAGGTTCCAAATCGTTGCTGTTGGCCGCCACGCTCTGTATGCCGGTGCTTGCCCAGGCAGCCGAGCCAGAGGCCTGCCATACGGTCAACTTCTCCGACGTCGGCTGGACTGACATTACCGTGACTACCGCTGTGACCAGCGCCGTACTGGAATCGCTGGGCTACAAGACCAAGACCACCATGATTTCCGTACCCGTGACCTACAAGTCGCTGGCCGACGGCAAGAACATGGACGTGTTCCTCGGCAACTGGATGCCGACCATGGAAAACGACATCAAGCCTTACCGCGAAGCCGGCACGGTGGAAACCGTGCGCGCCAACCTGGAGAACGCCAAATACACCCTGGCCGTTCCAGAAGCGCTCTACAACAAAGGCCTGCATGACTTCGCCGACATTGCCAAGTTCAAGAAAGAGCTGGGTGGCAAGATTTACGGCATCGAGCCTGGCAACGACGGCAACCGCCTGATCCAGAGCATGATCGACAAGAACGCGTTCGGCCTGAAAGATGCAGGCTTCAAAGTCGTGGAATCCAGCGAAGCAGCGATGCTGTCGCAGGTCGACCGCGCCGTGAAACGCAAGAACGATGTGGTGTTCCTCGGTTGGGAACCGCACCCGATGAATACCCGCTTCAAGATGAAATATCTTACCGGGGGTGATGACTTCTTCGGCCCCAACTATGGCCAGGCGACTATCTACACCAACACCCGCAAAGGCTACAGTCAGGAATGCAGCAACGTAGGCCAGTTGCTCAAGAACCTGTCTTTCACCCTCGACATGGAAAGCACCCTGATGGGCAACGTGCTGGACGACAAGATCAAGCCTGATGCCGCTGCCAAGGCGTGGATCAAGAAAAACCCGCAAGTGCTCGACACCTGGCTCGCAGGCGTGACCACCGTGGATGGCAAACCAGGCCTGGAGGCAGCCAAGGCCAAGTTGACCCAGTAAGCCGACAGCAGGCGGGCCTGCCCCGCCTGCTGCCCTCTTCACCTTCCGCAAGCGGACACCCGATACCATGCTGACTGATCAAAAAATCCCTCTGGGCGAGTACATCGCCGCATTCGTCGACTGGTTGACGGCCAACGGCGCCGACTACTTCGATGCGATAGCCTCGACACTGGAAATGATGATCCACGGGTTCACCTTTGCGCTGACCTGGTTCAACCCGTTGGTATTGATCGGCCTGATCGCCGCACTCGCGCACTTCATTCAGCGCAAGTGGGGCCTGACGGTTTTCGTCATCCTTTCATTTCTGCTTATTCTCAACCTGCATTACTGGCAGGAAACCATGGAAACCCTGGCGCAGGTGCTCTTCGCCACCCTGGTCTGCGTCGTCATCGGCGTGCCACTGGGCATCATTGCCGCACACAAGCCGATGTTCTACACCATCATCCGGCCGATACTGGACCTGATGCAGACCGTGCCCACCTTCGTCTATCTGATTCCGACCCTCACCCTGTTCGGCCTCGGCGTGGTGCCCGGCCTGATCTCGACAGTGGTCTTCGCCATTGCCGCACCGATACGCCTGACGTATCTGGGCATTCGCGATGTGCCCCAAGAGCTGCTGGACGCCGGCAAGGCCTTTGGCTCCTCGCGACGCCAGTTGCTGACCCGCATCGAACTGCCCTATGCCATGCCGAGCATCGCGGCCGGCATTACCCAGTGCATCATGCTGTCGTTGTCGATGGTGGTGATCGCGGCACTGGTCGGCGCGGACGGCCTCGGTAAACCGGTCGTCAATGCGCTGAACACCGCCGATATCGCCCTCGGTTTCGAAGCAGGTCTGGCAATCGTACTGCTGGCAATCATGCTCGACCGCATCTGCAAACAACCCGAAGCCAAGAAAGGGTCCGACGCATGAGCATCATCAAATTCGACAAGGTAGACGTCATCTTCTCCAAGGACCCGCGTGAAGCCCTCAAGCTGCTGGATGAAGGCCTTACGCGTGACCAGATCCTCAAGAAAACCGGCCAGATCGTCGGCGTCGAGAACGCCAGCCTGGACATCGAAAAAGGCGAAATCTGCGTATTGATGGGCCTCTCGGGCTCGGGCAAATCCAGCCTGCTGCGCTGCATCAACGGCCTCAACACGGTAAGCCGTGGGGCATTGTTCGTTGAACATGAAGGCTCGCAGATCAATATCGCCAATTGCAGCGCCGCCGAGCTGAAAATGATGCGCACCAAACGCATCGCGATGGTGTTCCAGAAGTTTGCCCTGATGCCCTGGCTGACGGTGCGCGAAAACATCAGCTTCGGCCTGGAAATGCAGGGCCGACCGGAAAAGGAACGGCGCAAGCTGGTGGATGAAAAACTCGAACTGGTCGGCCTCACCCAGTGGCGCAACAAGAAGCCCGACGAGCTTTCCGGTGGCATGCAGCAGCGCGTAGGCCTGGCCCGTGCGCTGGCAATGGACGCTGACATACTGCTGATGGACGAACCGTTCTCGGCACTCGACCCGTTGATCCGCCAGGGTTTGCAGGACGAACTGCTCGCCCTGCAAACCAAACTGAGCAAGACCATCGTCTTCGTCAGCCACGATCTGGATGAAGCGCTGAAACTCGGCAGCCGCATCGCGATCATGAAAGACGGCCGCATCGTTCAGTACAGCGTACCGGAACAGATCGTCCTCAACCCGGCCGACGAGTATGTGCGGACCTTCGTGGCGCACACCAACCCGTTGAACGTGCTGTGCGGCCGCAGCCTGATGCGCCCGGTCGATGACTGCACCAAGGTCAACGGCTCGGTGTGCCTGGATCCGAGCGGCGACTCGTGGCTCGATCTGGCGGAAGGCAACGTGATCAAGGGCGCACGCCAGGGCACCGGCGCGCTCGACTTGCAAAACTGGACCCCCGGCCAGGACGTCAACAGCCTCGACCGCCGCCCGACACTGGTGCACTCCAACATCGGCATGCGCGACGCCTTGCAGATCCGCTACCAGACCGGCAACAAACTGGTGCTGCAGGACGGTGACCAGGTGGTCGGTATTCTGGGCGATACCGAGTTGTACCACGCACTGCTGGGTAAAAATCATGGGTAGATAAGAGAGCTGCAAGCCTCAAGCCTCAAGCTGCAAGTCAAAATCTGTTGGCTTGAAGCTTGTGGCTTGCCGCGTTTAGCTTGCCACTTGTAGGTTGTCGCTTGCCGCTAATCCCTTGCCCCTTTATCATCGCGCGCCCTGTTACACCCGGAACCCGGACCTGAAATGAAATCCACCTTGATCGCCGCCGCAGAACTCGATCGCATCGACACCTGGGCCAAGTACTCCAGCCACATGTGCGGTGGCTGCGTGTCCAGTTGCTGCACGTTGCCGGTCGAAGTGAAGATCAAGGACCTGATCCGCATTGGCATCGTCGATGAGTTCGAACGTGGCGATCCAGCGAAGAACATCGCCAAGCGTTTGCAAAAGGAAGGCATTGTCGAGCGCTACAACCAGAAGTCGGAAATCTTCACCTTGCAGCGCATGAGTAACAACGACTGCCTGTATCTGGACCGCAAGAGCCGTCTGTGCACGATCTACGACAAGCGCCCGGACACCTGCCGCAACCACCCGAAGATTGGCCCGCGCCCTGGTTACTGTGCGTACAAGCCCAAAGACGTCGTGCGCCAGGAAAGCGGTTCGCTGAAAAACGCCACCAGCGCGCCAGTGCCGAAGTTCTGAGCCTTTACGGCTGACGCCACGCGTCGACAATCGAGCGATTTCAATCAAGCCCCGATCAGGGGCTTTTTTGTGGGCGATGGAAAAGGGCAATTGGAAACACTTGGAATGTTAAATTTTGTTAGAAATAAAAATACTTCACATTATTTACCTATTGATTCACTATCGGATTCACAGATCAGAACAATAACGTCCGAGCGCTGGCATCACGGGCATCGACACAGACTTTGAGGATTACTGCATGAACACTAAAAATGTTGGCGTTATCGGCCTGGGTGCGATGGGCCTGGGTATTGCCCACTCGTTGCTGCGTAGCGGCTTCAACGTGCACGCCTGCGATGTGCGCAGCAGCGTGACCGAAGCGTTCGCCCAGGAAGGCGGTGTTGCCTGTGACTCCCCGGCAAGCATGGCGGCGGCCTGCGACGTGATCATTACCGTTGTGGTCAATGCCGAGCAGACCGAGACCGTCTTGTTCGGTGAAAACGGCGCGGTCGCGGCCCTGCGTCCGGGCAGTCTGGTGATCGGCTGCGCCACCGTCGCGCCAACCTTCGCGGTTGAACTGGGCGAGCGTCTGGCCGCACAGCACCTGCTGTACCTCGACGCCCCGATCTCCGGCGGCGCAGCGAAGGCCGCTGCTGGCCAGATGACCATGATGACCTCCGGCCCGGCCGAGTCCTACGCCAAGGCAGAAGCCATTCTCAACGGCATGGCCGGCAAGGTTTACCGCCTGGGCGACGTCCACGGGCTGGGTTCGAAAGTCAAAATCATCAATCAGTTGCTGGCGGGCGTGCACATTGCGGCCAGTGCCGAAGCCATGGCGCTTGGCCTGCGCGAAGGCGTGGATGCCGACGCACTGTACGAAGTGATCACCAACAGTGCCGGTAACTCGTGGATGTTCGAAAACCGCGTGCCGCACATCCTCAATGCCGATTACACGCCGCTGTCGGCGGTGGACATCTTCGTCAAGGACCTCGGCCTGGTGCTGGATACCGCACGCAGCAGCAAATTCCCGTTGCCGCTGTCGGCCACTGCGCACCAGATGTTCATGCAGGCCTCCAGCGCAGGGTTCGGCCGTGAAGACGACTCGGCGGTGATCAAGATTTTCCCGGGCATCGAATTGCCTAAAGCCAAACCAGAAAAAGCCTGAGGAGCGAATGATGAGCCTGAACAACGCTCGCCCGCTGCTGGGCTGCATTGCTGACGATTTCACCGGCGCAACCGACCTGGCCAACATGCTGGTACGTGGCGGCATGCGTACCGTACAAAGCATTGGCATTCCCGACGCCGAAATGGCGGCTGATCTGGATGCCGATGCCATTGTCATCGCCCTGAAATCCCGAACCACGCCAAGCGTTGATGCAGTGGCCGAATCCCTCGCTGCGCTGGAGTGGCTGCGCGAACGCGGTTGCGAGCAGATTTTCTTCAAGTATTGCTCGACCTTCGATTCGACCGCGGCAGGCAACATCGGCCAGGTCAGCGAAGCACTGCTTGAGCAACTGGGCAGCAATTTCACCCTGGCCTGCCCGGCGTTCCCGGAGAACGGCCGTACGATTTTTCGGGGTCACCTGTTCGTGCAGGACCAGTTGCTCAATGAATCGGGCATGCAGCACCACCCACTGACGCCGATGACCGATGCCAATCTGGTGCGTGTGCTGCAAGCGCAAACCCGTGGCAAGGTCGGCCTGTTGCGCTACGACACGGTCGCCAAAGGCGTCGACAGCGTGCGCAACAAAATCGCCGAACTGCGTGCCGAAGGCGTGAGCATGGCGATTGCCGATGCACTGTCGGACGCCGACCTGTACACACTGGGTGAAGCCTGTGCCGACTTGCCGCTGCTGACCGGTGGGTCGGGTCTGGCACTGGGCCTGCCAGGCAACTTCCGCAAGGCCGGCAAGCTGCGCGACATCGACGCGGCCAAACACATAGCCATCGGCGGTGGCGAAGTGGTGCTGGCCGGCAGTGCATCGGTCGCCACCAATGGTCAGGTCGCGGCCTGGCTGGAAGCCAATCGTCCTGCCCTGCGCATCAATCCGCTGGATCTGGCCGCCGGCAAGCCGGTGGTGGAGCAGGCATTGGCCTTTGCCAGAGACGCCGGCCAAACCGTGCTGATCTATGCGACCAGCACGCCGGACGAAGTCAAAGCCGTACAGAAAGAGCTGGGCGTCGAACGCTCCGGCGCCATGGTCGAAGCCGCGCTGGGCGCAATCGCCAAAGGGCTGCTGGACGCTGGCGTGCGCCGCTTCGTGGTCGCCGGTGGCGAAACGTCTGGCGCGGTGGTTCAGGCGTTGGGCGTGCAATTGCTGCAGATCGGCGCACAGATCGATCCGGGCGTTCCGGCCACGTTCAGCAACGGCGTGCAACCGCTGGCACTGGCGCTGAAATCCGGCAACTTCGGCGCACGCGACTTCTTCGCCAAAGCGCTCAAGCAACTGGCGGGAGCAGCCTGATGATCGACGAAAACGCTCTGCGTCAGGAAATCTGCGACGTCGGCAGGCTGTTGTATGGCCGTGGCTACACGGTCGGCAGCGCCGGCAACATCAGCGCGCGTCTCGACGACGGCTGGCTGATCACCCCGACCGACGCCTGCCTGGGCCGCATGGACCCGGCGGATATCGCCAAGGTCAATCTGGCCGGCGAATGGGTGTCCGGCAGCAAACCCTCCAAGACCCTGGCGCTGCACCGCGAAGTCTACGACCGCAACCCGCAGGTGGGCGGCGTGGTGCACACCCACTCGACCCATCTGGTGGCCCTGACCCTAGCGGGCGTCTGGCGTGAAGACGACATTCTGCCGCCGCTGACGCCGTATCAAGTCATGAAGGTCGGACACATCCCGCTGATCGCTTACGAGCGGCCCGGCTCACCGAAAGTTGCCGAGCGCGTGGCCGAGCTGGCCAACAGCGTGCGCGGCGTGATGCTCGAACGGCTTGGCCCGGTGGTCTGGGAAAGCTCGGTGGCCAAGGCCTGCTACGCCCTCGAAGAGCTGGAAGAAACAGCTCGTTTATGGCTGATGACCGACCCCAGACCCGAGCCGCTCGACCCGGCAGCGCTTGAAGAACTGCGTCAGGTGTTCGGCGCGAAATGGTAGTGAGCCCACGGTGATCGTGAGGCGCGCTGCGCTTCACGGCCGAAAAACAATAACAACAGGAATCGAGAGCATGACTTACATCTATCCCGCTGTTTCGTCGTCCTTCCCTACCAACTCAGCCCGGAGTGCGCAGGCATGACACCACTCATGTTGATGGTCGTGGCCGGTGCGGGCATCGCACTGCTGCTGTTTCTGGTGCTCAAGTACAAATTCCAGCCATTCGTTGCCTTGATGCTGGTCAGTATCATCGTTGCGCTGGTCGCCGGGGTTAAGCCGGCCGATCTGGTCGCCACTATCGAAGGCGGCATGGGCAAGACCCTCGGCCACATCGCGATCATCATCGCCCTGGGCGCGATGATCGGACGCATTATCGAGCTGTCGGGCGGCGCCGAAGCACTGGCCAAGACCCTGATCAAGCGCTTCGGCAACCGGCGCACACCGCTGGCCCTGACGGTGGCGGGTTTCATGGTCGGTATTCCGGTGTTCTTTGAGGTCGGCGTGATCATTCTCATGCCATTGGCCTACGGCGTGGCGCGTGCGGCGCGCAAACCGTTGCTGATTTTCGCGCTGCCGATGTGTGCTGCGTTGCTGGCGGTGCATGCGTTCCTGCCGCCACACCCTGGTGCCGTCGCTGCGGCCAGTCAGCTGGGCGCAGACCTGGGTCGTGTGCTGATGCTGGGTATTCCGATTGTTGCGGTGCTGTGCATGATCGGTTACTTCGTGGCAGGCCGCATGACTCGCAAAACCTACCCGATGACCGATGATATTCGCGCCGAAGTCTACGGCCCGCATGTCACCAACGAAGACCTGGAAGCCTGGGCGCGCAACGATTATTCCGGCGTGCGCGAAGCCACCGAAACCAGAACCCTGGTCGCGGAAGAAACCGCCAGCAGCCTGGCGAGCAAACTGCCGCCTGCACCTGCACCGGGTTTCGGGCTGATCATTGCGCTGATTCTGCTGCCAATCGTGCTGATTCTGATGGGCACGCTGGCCACCACCCTGCTGCCTGCTACGTCCACGCTGCGTGCAGTGCTGACGGTTCTCGGCGCGCCGCTGGTTGCGCTGCTGATCGACACACTGCTGTGCGCCTGGCTGCTGGGTTCGCGTCGTGGCTGGAGCCGTTCTCAGGTGTCCGACGTGATCGGCTCGGCATTGCCCGGTGTGGCAATGGTGATCCTGATTGCCGGTGCCGGTGGCGTGTTCGGCAAGGTGCTGGTCGATACCGGGATCGGTGCGGTGGTGTCCGAAGCCTTGCGTAACACGGGCTTGCCGGTATTGGCGCTGGGCTTTCTGCTGACCCTGTTACTGCGTGCCGTTCAAGGCTCTACCACCGTCGCGCTGGTGACCACTGCGGGTATTCTCAGCCCGCTGATCGCCACGCTGGACCTGAGCGCCAACCATCTGGCCCTGTTGTGCCTGGCGATGGGCGGTGGAGGTCTGGCCATGTCGCACATCAACGATGCCGGTTACTGGATGTTCACCAAGCTGGCGGGCCTCAACGTCGCCGACGGCTTGCGCACCTGGACTGTACTGGTCACGCTGCTCGGCACACTGGGCTTTGTGATCACCCTGCTGCTTTGGCCATTCGTCTGACCCTTTGAAGACTGGAGTTAACATGCCTCGTTTTGCCGCCAACCTCAGCATGCTGTACCCGCAGCATGATTTTCTTGAGCGCTTTGCCGCAGCCGCTGCCGACGGTTTCGGCGCGGTCGAGTACCTGTTTCCTTATGCCTACACGCCGCAGGAGCTCAAACAACGCCTGAGCGACAACGGTCTGGTGCAGGCGCTGTTCAACGCCCCGCCGGGCGATTGGGATAACTGCGAGCGCGGGATCGCCACGCTGCCGGGCCGCGAGGCGGAATTTCGCAGTGGGATCGAACGTGCGCTGGAATATGCGCAGGTGTTGGGCAACGACCGCGTCCACGTGATGGCCGGCCTGCTGCCTGACGAAAACCTGCGCGAACGTCATCAGGCGGTCTATCTGGAAAACCTGGCGTTCGCTGCCGAGCAGGCGAAGTCTGCTGGCGTCACGATCCTGATCGAACCGATCAACACCCGCGACATGCCGGGCTTCTTCCTCAATCGTCAGGATCAGGCGCAGAAAATCTGCAACCTGGTGGGTGCTGATAACCTGAAAGTACAGTTCGACTGCTACCACTGCCAGATCGTCGAAGGCGACCTGACCAGCACACTGCGCCGCGACTTCGCCGGCATCGGCCACATCCAGATCGCAGGCGTGCCGGATCGCAACGAACCGAATCTGGGCGAGCTGAACTACGAATACCTGTTCAACATCATCGACGAGCTGGGCTACACCGGCTGGATAGGCTGCGAATACCGCCCGAAAGGCGATACGAGCGAAGGACTGGCGTGGTTGCGGGCGTTGCAGGCGAAAGGCTGATTATGAGCAGGCAGCGTGGCGCAGATGCGTGACGCAGCTCCCATGCTCCGCGCTCACGTATTTGTGGGAGCGAGCTTGCTCGCGAAAACGGTGTTCGGGGCAATAAAAACTTTGCTACTGGAACGGCCCGTTCGCGGACGAGCGAAGCGTCGCCCGGTCCGCTCCCACGGCCTTCGGCCAGAAGCAGATTTGTGTATCGTGATGTATGCCCCGCTTATCAGTCCTCCACGTCGAACTGGTCCTTGATGTAGCGGATTTCAGTCCGGCCATGCGGTGCGGGCTGGCCGTCTTCGTCGAGGTTGACGAAGACGATCTTGTCGACCGTCAGGATGCTTTTGCGGGTGATCTTGTTGCGCACCTGGCATTTCAGGGTGATCGAGGTACGGCCAAACTCGGTGGCGGTGATACCCAGTTCGATGATGTCGCCCTGACGCGAGGCGCTGACGAAGTTGATTTCCGAGATGTACTTGGTCACCACCCGCTGATTACCCAGCTGGACGATGGCGTATATCGCAGCTTCTTCATCGATCCAGCGCAGCAGGCTGCCGCCGAACAGGGTGCCGTTGGGGTTGAGGTCTTCGGGCTTGACCCACTTGCGGGTGTGGAAATTCATGTTCACTCCTGAGCGTCTGGCCGGTAGAGACCCACATGATGGCAGAGCCGACGTCGCACGCCCATGACCGCGTGATAGCGACAGTACATCGACCCTATTAGCGGTAGATGGCTCAATAGAGGCCTTTAACCCGACAGAAAGTCTTGGGAAGAATCAAGAGCGAGGCTATACTGCCAAACGTTTCAAAACGGTCATCAACGCTTGATACCGTTCCCGCCACCTGTCCGAGGGGCGCTGCAGCAGGTTTTCCCTGTCAGGCTCGGATGGGGCGTTGTTTGCCAGGTCGATGATCGGCCGGCAAGCTTTAAACGCACAACGGCGCCCATTCGCATTTTTATGGAATGGAGACTCTCAATGAGTGCTGTAATCACGCCCGCAGATTTCAATGACTACAAGGTCGCCGACATTTCCCTGGCTGCCTGGGGTCGCCGCGAAACCATCATCGCCGAATCCGAAATGCCAGCCCTCATGGGCTTGCGTCGCAAGTATGCCGCCGAGCAGCCGCTCAAAGGCGCGAAAATCCTCGGCTGCATCCACATGACCATTCAGACCGCCGTGCTGATCGAAACCCTGGTTGCCCTGGGTGCCGAAGTACGCTGGTCGTCGTGCAACATTTTCTCGACTCAGGACCAGGCCGCTGCAGCCATCGCTGCGGCCGGTATTCCTGTGTTCGCCTGGAAAGGCGAAACCGAAGAAGAATACGAGTGGTGCATCGAGCAGACCATCCTCAAGGATGGCCAGCCTTGGGACGCCAACATGATCCTCGACGACGGCGGCGACCTGACCGAGATCATCCACAAGAAATACCCGGCGATGCTCGACAAGATCCACGGCGTGACCGAAGAAACCACCACCGGCGTTCACCGCCTGCTGGACATGCTGGCCAAGGGCGAGCTGAAAATCCCGGCCATCAACGTCAATGACTCGGTGACCAAGAGCAAGAACGACAACAAATACGGCTGCCGTCACAGCCTGAACGACGCCATCAAGCGCGGCACCGACCACTTGCTGTCCGGCAAGCAGGCGCTGGTGATCGGCTACGGTGACGTGGGCAAGGGCTCGGCCCAGTCCCTGCGTCAGGAAGGCATGATCGTCAAAGTGACCGAAGTCGACCCGATCTGCGCCATGCAGGCCTGCATGGACGGTTTCGAGCTGGTTTCCCCGTTTATCGACGGCGAAAACGATGGCACCGAAGCGAGCATCGACAAAGCGCTGCTGGGCAAGATCGACCTGATCGTGACCACCACCGGTAACGTCAATGTCTGCGACTCCAATATGCTCAAAGCGCTGAAAAAGCGTGCGGTGGTGTGCAACATCGGCCACTTCGACAACGAAATCGACACCGCTTTCATGCGCAAGAACTGGGCATGGGAAGAAGTGAAGCCTCAGGTTCACAAGATCCATCGTACTGGCGCTGGCTCGTTTGACGCACAGAACGACGACTACCTGATCCTGCTGGCCGAAGGCCGTCTGGTCAACCTGGGCAACGCCACTGGCCATCCAAGCCGCATCATGGATGGCTCGTTCGCCAACCAGGTTCTGGCGCAAATCTTCCTGTTCGAGCAGAAGTACGCTGACCTGGCTCCGGCCCAAAAAGCCGAGCGTCTGACCGTTGAAGTGCTGCCGAAAAAACTCGACGAAGAAGTGGCCCTGGAAATGGTCCGCGGTTTCGGCGGCGTCGTGACCAAACTGACCAAGACCCAGGCCGACTACATCGGCGTGACCGTCGAAGGTCCGTTCAAGCCAGACGCTTATCGCTATTGATAGATAGCTGCAAGCGGTAAGTTTCAAGCTGCAAGCAAGTGCACTTCTCTTGTTTGCAGCTTGGGCTTGAAGCTCGTTTCTTTATCGTTACTACACAGCCGTGAGCGGCAAGCGTGAGACTGCGAAGCCAGGCGTACAGCCCTCTTGCAGCTTGTAGCTTGCAGCTAAAAGCTGGAGGTCTCCTCCCCCATGTCTCAAGAACGCCGCTTCAGCTTCGAGTTCTTCCCCACCAAGACCGACGCTGGACATGAAAAGCTGCTGACCGTTGCTCGTCAGCTGGCTACGTACAACCCCGATTTTTTCTCCTGCACCTACGGTGCCGGTGGTTCGACCCGCGACCGCACGCTTAATACCGTGCTGCAGCTGGAGAACGAAGTAAAAGTGCCTGCCGCACCGCATTTGTCGTGCGTCGGCGACAGCAAGGACGACTTGCGCAACCTGCTGGCCCAGTACAAAGATGCGGGTATCAAACGCATCGTGGCCCTGCGCGGCGACCTGCCTTCGGGTATGGGCATGGCCAGCGGTGAGCTGCGTCACGCCAATGACCTGGTGGCATTCATCCGTGAAGAAACCGGCAGCCACTTCCACATCGAAGTCGCCGCCTACCCGGAAATGCACCCTCAGGCGCGTAATTTCGAGGACGACCTCAAGCACTTCGTCAACAAGGCCAACGCCGGTGCCGACAGTGCGATTACCCAGTACTTCTTCAACGCCGACAGTTATTTCAACTTTGTCGAGCGTGTCGAGAAGATGGGTGTGAGCATCCCGATCGTGCCGGGCATCATGCCGATCACCAACTACAGCAAACTGGCGCGTTTCTCGGATGCCTGCGGTGCGGAAATCCCGCGCTGGATCCGCAAGCAGCTGGAAGCCTACGGCGATGATGTGCAGAGCATCCAGGCGTTTGGCGAAGAAGTGATCACGCAAATGTGCGAACGCCTGCTGCAAGGCGGCGCACCGGGGCTGCACTTTTACACGCTGAACCAGGCAGACCCGAGCCTGGCCGTGTGGAACAACCTGCAATTGCCACGCTGATAACGTCGTAACACCGCGATCTGCCGGGTGATTCCCCGGAGATCGCGGCGTCATAAACCGTTGGGCAGCAGGAAAGCAGCGTATTGCGCTCGCTCTGTTATACTCCAGCCTTCCCGCCAGGCTTACGCCCGGACGCTCGGTCTTGCAATCGTCACTCGTTCACGCCATCAGCGCACTTTTCATCAGGCGCAGACGTCACGAGATGCACTGAAGACCCTGCAGGACCGGACGGGATCGCGTTGTCTTTACACGCCATTCGCGCCAGGCAAGACATCCCTTGAGCTTAAGCTCCAACAGAACAGGATTACTCATGTCCTTTGCTTCCCTCGGTCTCTCCGAGGCTTTAGTCCGCGCCATCGAGGCAGCGGGCTATACCCAGCCGACCCCCGTGCAACAGCGGGCCATCCCCGCCGTGTTGCAAGGTCGCGACCTTATGGTTGCGGCACAGACAGGTACTGGTAAAACCGGCGGCTTCGCCCTCCCCATTCTGGAGCGGTTGTTTCCCAATGGTGTTCCGGACAAATCCCAGCGTCACGGCCCGCGCCAACCGCGCGTCCTGGTCCTGACCCCGACTCGCGAACTCGCCGCGCAGGTGCATGACAGCTTCAAGCTGTATGCCCGCGACCTGAAGTTCGTCAGCGCCTGCATTTTCGGCGGCGTTGGCACGAACCCTCAGGTTCAGGCCATGGCCCGTGGTGTGGACGTACTGGTGGCCTGCCCCGGCCGCCTGCTCGACCTCGCCGGTCAAGGCAGCGTCGACCTGTCCCACGTTGAAATCCTGGTGCTCGATGAAGCAGACCGGATGCTCGACATGGGCTTCGTGCATGACGTCAAAAAGGTCCTTGCCCGCTTGCCTGCCAAGCGTCAGAACCTGCTGTTTTCGGCGACGTTTTCCAACGACATCACGGCGTTGGCTGGCAAGCTGCTGCATAACCCGGAACGTATCGAAGTCACGCCACCGAACACCACGGTCGAGCGTATCGAGCAACGGGTTTTCCGCCTTCCCGCCAACCATAAACGCTCGCTGCTGGCGCATCTGATTACCGTCGGTGCCTGGGAACAGGTGCTGGTCTTCACGCGTACCAAGCATGGCGCCAACCGCCTGGCAGAGTACCTGGACAAGCACGGTCTTGCGGCCGTTGCGATCCACGGCAACAAGAGCCAGAACGCCCGTACCAAGGCACTGGCCGACTTCAAGGCAGGTGATGTACGCATCATGGTCGCGACCGATATCGCCGCACGCGGCCTGGATATCGATCAGTTGCCGCATGTCGTCAACTTCGAGCTGCCCAACATCGACGAAGACTACGTTCACCGTATCGGTCGTACCGGCCGTGCCGGGCGTTCCGGTGAAGCCATTTCGCTGGTTGCGCCGGACGAAGAGAAGCTGCTCAAAAGCATCGAGCGCATGACCAAGCAGAAGATCGCTGACGGCGACCTTATGGGCTTCGACATCACCGCAGTCGAGGCTGAGAAGCCGGAAGTGCGTGAGCGTCCGGATGTTCGCAACTCGCGTGGCGCACGTCCTGCACGTGGCGACGGCGACAAGAACAACGGTGGTCGTCGCGACAAGGGCAAGGATAAAGGCAAGGAAAAACCTGCCGCTGCGGCCGCCGCCGGCGAACGCCCTGCCAGGCAGCCACGCGAAAAAAAACCTCGTGAGGGCACGCCTCGCAGCGAACAGCGTGCATCGCAACCTGCCACACCGCGCCCGGCAGCCGATCGTGCCCCTGATGAGTTTCGCGATGACGAAGTAGACAACTTCGGCAATCGCGCTGACTACGTCAGCCCTTATCAGGGTAAAGGCCAGAACCGTGGTCGTCGCCCGGCAGCCGCGCCTGGCGCAGCTGCACCGGCCGCTGGCGGCGCTGCTCGTCCAGCCAGTCAGGGTCGCCCTGCAGGTGGTGCTCCACGTACTGGCTCCGGTACTGGCGCACCCAAGCGGAACGGCTCGGGCACTTCGGCACCGCGCTCGCGCGATGGTCAGCCACGCGGTCGTCGTCCGGCCCGTGAAGAGCAACCCTTGCCTCGTGAAGGTCAGGAGCCAGCCGTGCGCGCCCCGCGTGACGGCCAGCCTCAGCCAAAGATCGTGCACAAGGAATCGAAGATCGACCGTTTCCCGTCTGCCGAGCAACTGGATCAGTTGCCAGCACGCCCGCGCGGTGAAAAACCGGCCCTGCTGACCCGCAACCGCGACAGCTGATAACCCGGCAACAAAAAAACGCCCCGACCTGTTCGGGGCGTTTTTGTTTGTGCCGATGATCGTCGTGCGAGATGATCGCTCTCGCACTCCGCGTGGTAGCGCAGCCCTGGACGCTCCGCGTCCGATCTTGGGCAACACCAACAAAAACGCCGACCCAAGGGTCGGCGTTTGTCGATCAGGCGTGCACTTACTTCTTCTGTACGCCTTCAAAGGTGATGTCCAGGTCCAGCGTCTGCGACGTCGGGCCAGGGCCTTTGATGCCGAAGTCGTTCAGGTTCAGCGTCGAAGTACCGTTGAAGCCGGCACGGTAGCCGCCCCACGGATCCTTGCCTTCGCCGTTGAAGGTTGCCTTGATCACGATTGGCTTGGTCACGCCGTGCAGGGTCAGGTCGCCGGTTACGTCAGCAGTTTTCTCGCCAGTCGATTTGACGCTGGTAGAGACGAACATCGCTTCAGGGTATTTGGCAACGTCCAGGAAGTCTTTGCTGGAGATGTGCTTGTCGCGCTCGGCGTGGTTGGTGAACAGGCTGGCGGTTTTCAGCTCGACAATGATTTTGCTGGCTTCAGGCTTGGCAGCGTCAAAGCTGAACGTGCCGTCCCAGTCCTTGAATGTACCGTGAATGAAGCTGTAGCCCAGGTGGCTGATCTTGAAGTCAACGAATGCGTGTTGACCTTCCTTGTCGATAACGTAGTCGGCAGCCATGGCCTGGCCAGCAGACAACAGTGCGGTACCCAGAGCCAGAGCGGCGAGAGACTTCTTCAACATGCTTTTATTCCCGTTTTGGTTGAACAATCAATTACGACCCAGCATACGCTTGAGGGTCACGTCGTGATCGATGAAGTGGTGTTTCAGTGCAGCGAGGCCATGGAGCACCGCGAAAACCACGATGACCCACGCCAGATACAGATGAATCCAGCCAGCCGTTTCCGCCTGTTCAGGCAAACCTGAAACCAGCGCAGGCACTTCGAACAGACCAAATACCGGAATCCCCACGCCGTCGGCAGTGGAGATTAGGTAGCCGGCAAGCATCACGGCAAACAGTGCAAAGTACAGAAACAGATGGCCGAACGCCGCGCCGAGACGCGTCAACTTACTGTAGCTGCTCAATGGCGGCGGTGGCGGGCTGAGCAAACGCCAGACCACGCGAATCAGCATGATCGCGAACAGCGTCATGCCAATGCTTTTGTGCAGATCCGGGCCGGCCTTGCGCCAGGTATCGTAATAATCCAGCCCGACCATCCACAGCCCCAATGCGAACATGCCGAACACGACAGCGGCCACACCCCAGTGCAACACCATACTGACCAGACCGTAGCGAGAGGATGAATTACGTAGCTGCATTACCAATACCTTGTCATAAGTGTTACCAGCCTAGCGTTTTATCTATCGAATGAAAGCGCAAAATATTGCTCTGATCTATCGAACGATACGATCGATCGGGGCAGCGTTTCACGCTTTGGCGCAGCTGGCTTTATCAGTGCCTGACCCGCTTGTCAGCGGCGCAGACGCCCTTGCCGCAACAGCATCTCGATAATTCGCGCTCAGTAACACTTTGTAATGACCGTCGGCCGTTCGATACCGATGAACGGCACAATCCCTCTGCGCAAGCCTGGTTGCTGTGTATAGAACGAATCAAGCGGGCATAAAAAAAGGAGCGCGGTATGAACCGCGCTCCTTTTTGATCAGCGTACGCCGGGTCAGTTACTGACGTCGGCAGGCGCTGGTTCAGCAGGCGTCTTGGCTGGAGCAGGTTTGCTCGCGGCTTTTTTGGCAGCCTCTTTCTTCGCAGCTTCTTTTCTAGCCGCCTCTTTCTTCGCGGCTTCCTTCTTCGCGTCTTCCTTGGACTGCGGCTTTTTCGCCGCATCGGCCTTGGCCGCCGGCTTTTTCGCAGGTTCTGCTTTCACGGGCGGTTTGACTGGCTGGACCACCGGCGCAACCACTGGCGCGGGCGCTACAACGGGTGGCGGCGCTGGAGCAGGCTCTGGCGCTTTCTCTACCGGCGCAGGCGCGGCGGCAGGGGCTTCTGAACCACCAAACAGGCGCGAGAAGAAGCCCGGTTTTTCAGCCTGCGGCTTGGCGGATTCAGCCGGTTTGTCAGAAGAACCGCCACCAAACAGATTGCTGAAGAAATTACCTTCGGACTTCTGCGAAGCCGGTGCAGGCGCTTTCGGTGGAACGACCTTGACCGGCTCGAACGACTTGCCAGCCGCCAGATCCTGCACCTGACTGGCAGCCCGCTGACCGCTGCGCAGTGCGCCTTCCAGCGTGCCTGGGTAAAGGGTATCGGTGTGCTCACCGGCAAAAGCCACACGCAGAATCGGCCTTTCCCACAAGCGCCAGTACTTGCTGATCTGACCTGGGCCATAGGCCAGATACGAACCGCCGGTAGACGGATCGACGCTGTAACGACGGATTTCGTAACCGGAGAAGGCGCCACGCGCCTCCGGGTAGAACGCGTTCAGACGAATCAGCACTTGATCGACCATCTGCTTGTCGCCGAACGCCTGCATGATGCGGGCATTGTCGCCGGCCAGGTTGATCACCACATTGGCGCCGCCCTTGAGAGCCGGTTCGATCCAGAGCATGCCCAGACCGGTGTTGCTGAACACTTCGCCCGACATGCGCGCTTTGCTGTCCCAGACCGGGGTCTTGAACTTGAGCATGATCTGGTCGCGCCAGCCGTAGTTGATGCTCTTGATCGCGCCCATGTGCTGAGCATCCAGCGCAGGCGTCATCTGAATCTTGCTCAGCGAGCGCAACGGCACGGCCATCACCACGTAATCGGCGGTGTAGCTGGTCGCGCCCGCCTTGACAGTCACCTTGTCCTTTTCCTGAACCACTGCCGACACCGGCGAGTTGGTCTTGACAGTCTTGAGCTGCTTGACGAACGCCTGGGTCAGTACCGCACTGCCACCGGGCAGGCGCGAGGCGCGCAAATCACGCTCGTCGACCGAACGATAAACCCGCGATTGCTGTGCGAGATACAGCAGCGACAGGCGCGAAGGCTCGTCGTAGCGGGTACGAATCTGCTGATTGATCAACTGACGGGCAGTGGCAGGCAGGCTCAGGCGGTCGAGCCAGTTGGCGACGTTGATCTGGTCCAGCGCGAACAGCGTGCTGTTGGACGCCGGGTTTTCCGGGTCGTCAACCGAGCGCGCCAGGTTGTCCAGCGTCTCGTTGTAGCGCTTGATGGCTTCGGCAGTCGCAGGCTGTTTGACAGCCAGATCAGCCTGGGTGAAATGCACCCCGTCAATCAGATAGCTCGGCGTCCGCACGAATTCCGGCGCTGGCACAGTGGTCAGCTTGAAAGTGTCCAGGTAGCGGTTCAACACCGGCTGGGCCTTGGTGTTGCCGATCCACTCGCTGGTCGCCAGACCGGAGCGCCCGCCGAGGGCCGGTTTGGCCTCCAGCAGCGTCACCTGCCAGCCCTTGGCTTGCAGTTCATAAGCAGCGGTCAAACCCGCCAGACCACCGCCGACGACAATCGCGGTGCGTTGTTTTTCATCGGCAAGCGTCGAAACGCTGACCAGCCCTGCAACTATCAGCGCACACACGCGCAGCCACCCAGAAAGCATTCGGCGAACTCCGAAAAAGCGTAGGAAAGATTGGGCAAGTCAGCCCGAAACATCGACTCGCTGGGCAGGATACGCGAGCCATCAAATAGCCGCCAGCAATGTCCTGCACCTGCTAAAAATGCATCAAAGGTTGTTCCACAGCCGGGCATTGCATAGGCTTGCGCGATTGTTCGTCCTCGCATCAGGCGAGTCGCTACCCGGAGATTGAAAATGGGCCTCAATGACCAGTGGATGCAACGTGACCTCAAGGTCCTGTGGCACCCCTGCACGCAGATGAAAGACCACGAAAATCTGCCGCTGATACCGATCAGGCGTGGCGAAGGCGTGTGGCTCGAAGACTTCGAAGGCAAGCGTTACCTGGACGCGGTAAGTTCCTGGTGGGTCAATGTGTTCGGACACGCCAACCCGCGCATCAACCAGCGCATCAAGGACCAGGTCGACCAGCTTGAACACGTGATCCTCGCCGGTTTCAGCCATCAGCCGGTGATCGAGCTGTCCGAGCGGCTGGTCAAGCTCACACCCGAAGGCCTGACGCGCTGCTTCTACGCCGATAACGGCTCATCGTGCATCGAAGTGGCGCTGAAGATGAGCTTTCACTACTGGCTCAATCGCGGCCAGCCGGAGAAGAAACGCTTCGTCACGCTGACCAACAGCTATCACGGCGAAACCATGGCGGCGATGTCGGTCGGTGACGTGCCGCTGTTCACCGAAACCTACAAAGCGCTGCTACTCGACACGATCAAGGTGCCGAGCCCAGACTGCTATCACCGCCCCGACGGCATGGGCTGGGAAGAACATTCGCGCAACATGTTTGCGGCCATGGAACAGACCCTGGCCGAGCATCACGCCAGCGTCGCCGCCGTGATCGTCGAGCCGCTGATTCAGGGCGCAGGCGGCATGCGCATGTATCACCCGATCTACCTCAAGCTGCTGCGCGAGGCCTGTGACCGCTACGGTGTGCACCTGATCCACGATGAAATCGCCGTGGGCTTCGGCCGTACCGGAACCATGTTTGCCTGCGAACAGGCAGGCATCCGTCCGGATTTCCTGTGCCTGTCCAAGGCGCTGACTGGCGGCTACCTGCCGCTGGCAGCCTGCCTGACCACCGACGATGTGTACGACGCGTTCTACGACGACTATCCGACCCTGCGCGCCTTCCTGCATTCGCACAGCTACACCGGCAACCCGCTGGCCTGCGCTGCGGCGCTGGCGACGCTGGATATCTTCGAGCAGGACAACGTCATCGAAAACAACAAGGCGCTGGCGCAACGGATGGCGACCGCCACGGCGCATCTGGTGGATCACCCGCATGTGGCCGAAGTGCGCCAGACCGGCATGGCCATCGCGATCGAGATGGTGCAGGACAAGGCCAGCAAAACCGCTTATCCGTGGCAGGAACGCCGTGGCATGAAAGTCTTCCAGCACGCACTGGAGCGCGGCGCACTGCTGCGGCCGCTGGGCAGCGTGGTGTATTTCCTGCCGCCGTATGTGATTACCCCGGAGCAGATCGACTTTCTGGCCGAAGTGGCCACCGAAGGTATCGACATCGCGACGCGCAGCAGCATCAGTGTGGCGGTGCGCGAGAATTTTCATCCGGATTTCAGGGATCCGGGTTAAGGGCTGGAATTTGCGGCGTCGCTGCTGACTTCTTCGCGGACAAGTCCGCTNCGCTTCGCTTGTCCGCGAAAGCGTCATCACAGAACAAACACCGGAACCGAGACATACCATGAGACTGTCCCGCTTTTTTACTGAAACGCCGCTGAGCCTGGGCGAACACGAACTGCCTGAAGCTCAGGCGCATTACATCAGCCGCGTGTTGCGTATGACCGAGGGCGACGCCCTGCAACTGTTCGACGGCTCAGGCCTTGAGTTTCGCGGCACGCTGCTGGAAGTCGGCAAGAAACGCGTGCGCGTGCAATTGACTGAAAGCTTTGCCGGGCAGGTTGAGTCAGGCTTGCGCATCCATCTGGGTCAGGGTTTGTCGCGTGGTGAGCGCATGGACTGGGCGATTCAGAAGGCGACCGAACTGGGCGTCAGCGAGATTACCCCGATCATCAGCGAGCGCTGCGAAGTGCGCCTCAAGGACGAACGCGCCGAGAAGCGTCAGGCGCATTGGCAGCAGATCGCGATCAGTGCGTGCGAGCAATGCGGTCGTTCGGTGGTGCCGGTGATTCATCCACCGATGCCGCTGACCGACTGGATAACACTCACCGAGGCCGATCTGAAACTGGTGCTGCACCCGGTGGCCAAACCGCTGACCCGCCACACCAAACCCGCCAGCCTGGCCTTCCTGATCGGCCCGGAAGGTGGTTTGAACGATGCAGAAGTCGATCAGGCAAAAACCGCCGGCTTCCACGCCGCCCGCCTCGGCCCGAGAATCCTGCGCACCGAAACCGCCCCGGTGGTTGCGCTCAGCGTGGCGCAGCAGTTGTGGGGCGATTTCTGATCGTTTGAGACGTCATCAATGATGATCGTCCCCACGAGCGTGGGGACGATCATCGAGCCCAACGAAAACTTAGCTTAAGCGCCCCTCCTCAAAGCACATAAAAACAGATCGCCACAAAGTGCATCAGACTGCCGCCGATCACGAACAGGTGCCAGATGCCGTGAAAGTGGCGGATCTGGTCGTAGGCGAAGAACAGGATGCCGACGGTGTACAGCACGCCGCCGCCTGCCAGCCAGATGAAGCCCGCCGTGCCGAGCGCTGCGATCAGCGGTTTGACGGCCACCAGCACGATCCAGCCCATCAGCGCATAGATCACGATGGACATGATCCGCGCTTCGGAGCGGGGTTTTATCTCCTGCAGAATACCGATCAGTGCCAGCCCCCAGACGATGCCGAACAACGTCCAGCCCCACGGCCCGTGCAGGGTCACCAGACAGAACGGTGTGTAACTGCCGGCAATCATCAGGTAGATCGAAAAATGATCAACCTTCTGCATGATCGATTTCGGGCGACCCTGAACGCTGTGGTAAATCGTCGACACGCTGTACAGCGTGACCAGACACATGCCATAGATCGCCATGCTGACCACTTTCCAGACATTGCCGTGCAGACTCGCCATCACCAGTAACCAGATCGCGCCGACCGCTGCCAGCACTGCGCCGATCAAGTGTGACCAGGCGTTGAATTTTTCTCCGTGGTACATCCGCGTATTGCCCTCTTGTCGCGAAACACTGATTGCAGAGGCTCCGGTTTATTGAAACAAAGCGCAACGTATCTGTCAGTACAGGGCACAATCAGTTCACATAAACGATAAGCGCCACGACATGCAGATCGATGACGAACTCACCCTGAAGAAACTGGAAATATTCCTCGCGTTCATGCGCACCGGCAATCTGGCCCGTGCGGCGGAGGCGTTGCAGACCAGTAACGTCAGCGTCCACCGTGCCATTCATTCGTTGGAAAGCGCCCTGCGCTGCCCGCTGTTCAAGCACGAAGGGCGCAACCTGACGCCGCTGGAAAGCGCCTATGTGCTGGAAGAACGTGCCCAGAAACTGGTGCAGGATGTGCTCACCACAGTGGAGTTGACCCGTCAGGCGGCGGGCTTCTCGGCGGCGCGATTCCGGCTCGGGGCCTTATATTCGCTGACGGTCAAGACCGTACCGCAGTTGATCATGGGCTTGAAGATCCGCCGCAGCGAACTGAACATCGACCTGATTCTGGGCTCGAACATTGATCTGCTCTACAAGCTCAAGAACATGGAAGTCGACGCCATGCTGGTGGCGCTGGACGAGAGCACCAATGACCCGGATTGCGAGCACCTGGCGCTGTTTTCCGATGATATTTTTCTCGCCGTTCCTACCGATTCGCCCTTCGCCGAACGCAACGAAGTCGACTTGAGCGACCTGCGCGAAGCGACCTTCATCACCCTCACCCAAGGCTTTGCGACCCATCGCGACGGCATACGGGTTTTTCAGCAGGCCGGGTTCGAGCCAAAGGTGGCGATGCAGGTCAATGACATCTTCACCCTGCTGAGCATGGTCAGCTCAGGCGTCGGCTATGCGCTGCTGCCGGGGCGCATCGCAGCGGTCTATGAGAACCGCGTGCGCCTGATCCCGCTGCAAAGCCGCTACCGCATGCAGCAACACATCGGCATGGTTTTTCTCAAATCCAAAGAGCGCGATCCCAACCTGCTGGCGCTGGTGGCCGAGTGCCGGATGTATGCAAATCGCCTGCTGGAACAGGCGACCTGACGGGCATGGACTAACCGACGATAGCGCGCACGATGAAATACAACACCGAAGGGCCAAGCAAGCAGCCCAGCCCGGTGTGGAACGTTGCAGTCAGCGCGCCGTAAGGCACCAGACGCCGATCGGTCGCCGCCAGCCCGGCAGTCACGCCGCTGACCGTGCCGGCCAGACCGCCGAAGACCATCGCCGAGCGCGGGTTGTCCAGCCCCATCCAGCGCGCCGCCATCGGTGTGCCGACCATCACCAGAATCGCCTTGATCAGGCCGGTGGCAATCGACAGCGCCATGACGTCCGAGGTCGCCCCCAACGCAGCGCCGGTCACCGGGCCGACGATATAGGTCACCGCGCCCGCGCCGATGGTGGTCATGCTGATTGCGTCACGATAGCCAAACACCCAGGCAATACTCGCACCGACGATAAACGGCAGAATCGTGCCCAGCAGCAGGGCAATCACGCCGATCAGCCCGGCCTTGCGGGCTTCGGTGGCCTGCACTTCAAAGGCGGTGGCGACGATAGCGAAGTCGCGCAGCATCGCCCCGCCCATCAGGCCGATGCCGGAGAACAGCGTGATATCGGCCAGTCCCTTCTGGCCACCGGTCAAGGTGCCGCCGACCCAGGCCAGAATCAGGCCGATGACGATGGCAATCGCCGAGCCGTGCACGCGGCCAAACGTCAGGCGTTTTGAAAGCACCACGGAGACCCACATGATGATGCCGACGAAGGCGAAGGCGGTGATCAGACCGTTGTGTTCAAGTCCTTTCTCGATAAGTGGCCACATATCAGCGCCCCCCGGCCGGGTTGATCACCGGGGTCAGCAACGGCTCTTCATTGGGCAACGGCTCGCCCCGGTGGGTGCGGCTGATCAGGGCGATGGTGCAGGCACACAAAACCACTGAACCGACGGCTGCCAGAACCGCAACGGGTCCGCCTTTCAGCGCGGTCACGACGTTCTGTTGCGCCGCCATCGCGACCACCACCGGAATGTACAGCGCGCCCCAGAAGCCGACGCCCATTTCGCAGTCCTTGCTCATGCCGCCGTGTTTTTCCATCCACAAACGCGCGCAGATCAGCAGGATCATGGCGATCCCGACCCCGCCCACGTTGGATTTGACGCCCAGCAGAACGCCGAGCATGTCACCGAGAATCACGCCTGCGAGGGTGCAGATAGCCAGTAGTGCAACACCGTAGATAATCATTGTTGTTATTCCTCTGTTCGCATTGCTGAAGTTGTTGTTTTTGTCCTTCGTAGCATCTGCATGGCGCCTCTATCGGCTGCGGCTGCCCTCCTCTCGCGACAGCGCGAGCAGACTGTCCAGACGCGCGGCCTGAAAGGCCAGCGCCGTTCCCTGCTGGAAAACCTTGCGCGCCAGCCCGGTCAGTACCGAACCAGGCGGCAGCTCGATGTGCAGGCGCACGCCGCGTTCGTAGGCAGTTTCCACGGTGCTGCGCCAGTCGATGACCCGGCACATGTTGAACGCCAGGTCGTCACGCAGCTTTTCGGCGCTCAGCAGCGGCCGCGCCGTGCTGCCACTGAGGTAGCGCACTTTCGGCGCTTTCAGTTCGATGCGTGAAAACGCGTCGGCCAGTTGCTGCGCGGGCGCGTCCAGCAAGGCGCAATGTGACGGCACACTGACGGCAAGTCGCTTGACGGCTGCGGCCCCCGCAGCCTTGGCCAGTTGCCCGACCTGCTGCATCGCCTCGAAGCTGCCTGCGATGACCATCTGGTTGTCGGCATTGATATTGGCGAGGAACACCGGGGTTTTCGGGCGGTGTACCTGGCTGATCATCGTCTCGACCTGCGCTTGATCCAGGCCGATGACCGCGGTCATGCCGTAGCCCTCGGGGTAAGCGCTCTGCATCAGTTCGCCGCGCAGCGCGACCAGCCGCACGGCATCGTCGAAGGCCAGCGCGTCACAA
Source organism: Pseudomonas syringae pv. cilantro (assembly GCF_001293775.1). Classification (GTDB taxonomy): domain Bacteria; phylum Pseudomonadota; class Gammaproteobacteria; order Pseudomonadales; family Pseudomonadaceae; genus Aquipseudomonas; species Aquipseudomonas syringae_P. Next base: position 502,545 of record NZ_LGLN01000013.1, on the reverse strand, counting down.
ATGACAGCTGCCGGATAGGCACCGATGGACAGCCCTGCGACGTAATCCGGCATACAGTCACGCGCCTGCAACAGCCGGGCGCAGGCGACACCGGCGATCAGCAGGCAAAGCTGCACGGCGCGCGTCGATTGCAGTGCCTGAGGGGTGTCCAGCGCCAGAATATTTTCACCGAGCGCGTCGGCGGCCTCTTGCAGGCAATCGCGAACCACCGGGTCGTCGGGCAACTGATGCAGCATGCCTGCCTGCTGCGCGCCCTGGCCGGGAAATACCCACAGGCTGCTCATGCGCACACCTCGGCCAGATGCCACGGGTCACTCACCAGCCGCGCACCGCTGGTGGTCTTGAGCAGCACCCGCCCGTTTGGCCGCGCCCATTCACGCAGCGCGACCGCGCCCTGTTCGAGCTGGAGTTGAACATCGACGCGACAAACCGCTGTGTCCAGTGCTTCGACCAGTTCGGCAGCACTTTGCCGGCTGAACGGCGCGGGGCTGCGCAGAATCAGGTCCAGATCGCTGTCCTGATGCAGCGCTGGAAAACCGCTGGCCAACTCAAACCCGGCACTGCCGCCAACACCCCAGCCCCGCTCCAGCGCCTCCATCACCGGACGGGCCTGGCGCAAGGCGCGCAAGGCGGGCCAGTCGCACCGGCTGTTGAAAGAGCAATCACGCAATTGTTCGGGCGTGACCCGGCGATAAACATCGGCCAGCGACATCACGGCGCCGTAACGCTGCTCGCGCGCCCGGCCACGCAAGCCCACCGCCACCCGACCGACAGGCGTCACCTGGCGACGCACGACCACCGGCTGCCCGGCGAGCACGGCGTCGAGCGCCCATTGGGGCGCGTCATCCGGCAAGGCCGACAGCGGCATGCCCCACAACAAATCATGGGGCAGCACGGCGAATGCGTGATCGATCACCATTGCGCCCGCATTATCTGACGCACGTGTGCCGATGCCGCACGGTGGCTCGCGCCGAGGCGACTGCTCAGGTCAACACCACTGGCCTGCACGTCCCTGATCGCGCTGCTCAGCACATGGCGCACCTGGGCCAGGTCATCCGCCGCAGGCTGCTCGATCTGGCTGACCGACAGGGTTTCCCACAGCAGACCGAGGCTGGCGTAGCTATCGATGTCGTAGGCCATCGGCGGGATGCTGGCGGCGAGTCTTTCCAGGTCCTCGACACTGCGCTGGGTCACGCGGGCGGCCGAGGCCTTGCCCATCGCGTGCACCATCACGCCGGGATCACGCAGTGCGATCAACCGATTGGCTTGATAGCCGTGAGCCAGAAATGCACCGGACATCGCCTTGCCGACCAACAAGCCAATCACCGGATGCCCGGCCAAACGCGCTCGCGCATAGCTGTCCACCGCACCGGCCAGCGCCTGATGAATGCCGAGCGCTTCTTCGCGACGCCCATAAGCCTGGCTCGGCACATCGACAATCGCAATCAGTGCACGTTTTTCGGCGCGGTCGCGATCCTGTTTGATGGTATCGTCCACTGCCTTGGCCAGACCCCAGCCCTCCAGCAGGCCGACTTCGCCCTGGCGCGCCCGAGCAAAGCGGTTGTCCGCATCGGCAACCACCGCCACAAAGCGCACCGGCTGCTCACCCAGCAGGCCATCGGCCACTTTAAGCGAGGCAGGCAGACCGCTGACTTCGCTCGCGCCTGCGCTCAACGCGTTGAACCAGTTCAAACCCCGTTGTGAATGGCTCATGACCGGGCTCCTTGATAAAGAGTACGCACGCTGTGCGGATCGATTTGTGGCTCGGTGTCGAAGCTGGCGAGGCGCTGCAAAAACAGTGCGTATTGACTGCTGCGGTGTGTCGCAGGTACGCCCCGCTCAAGCCAGTCGCTGACCTGTTGGCGGATATCGGCAACATCGTCAGCAGCAAAACCGTCTACCAGATGGCTGGCGAAACGCTGCTCGCCACCGGTCAGGCTCCAGATAAACGGCCGGTCGCGGGAGTCATATTCTTCGATGCCGGCTTCTTGCTCGATCACCTGCGGGCCGTTGAGGCCAAGTCGGGCTTCCTGGGTCACCAATAAATAGCTGCACAAACCGGCGGCAATCGACATCCCGCCAAAACAGCCGACGCTGCCTGCCACCACGCCGATCACTGGCTGGTACTGGCGAAGATCGACCATCGCGGCATGAATCTCGGCAATCGCCGCCAGGCCCAGATTGGCTTCCTGCAAACGCACCCCGCCGGTTTCCAGCAGCACGATGGCGGCAGTGGGGATGCCGTTGCGGTTGTCTTCGGCGGCCAGTTCCAGCGCGCCGGCCATTTTTGCGCCACCGACTTCGCCCATGCTGCCGCCCTGAAATGCACCTTCGATGGCGGCGATCACCACCGGCAGGCCGTCAACGGTGCCTTTGGCGACCACCACGCCGTCATCGGCCTGTGGCACAACGCCTTGCATGGCCAGCCAGGGCGACATGACGCGATCGAACGGGCCGAGCAATTCCCGAAAGCTGCCCGCATCCAGCAGAGCGCGGGCGCGTTGACGGGCACCGAGTTCGATGAAGCTGTGCTGGCTCAGCAAACGTGCGTTGTCAGTCATGGCCGATCTCCTCGAAACCCTGCTCCAGACGCAGGCGAACCACGCCGGGGGTGGCGCCGAAGTCATGAATATCGATGCTCAGCGCGGGCGGGGTCTGGCCGTCGAACATGCGCTCGAACAGGTGCTGCCAACGCAGCGAGGCACCGTTGACCGAGGTCACCACCTTGATTGACAACGTGCCAGGCTGACCGGGCTCCAGCAGCACTTCCAGATCACCGGAACCGACCACACCCACCAGCGCCCGGCCTTTGGGCGGTTGTCCGGCAGGGAACTCAAAAGACAGGGTTTCCATTTCAGGCACTCCTCGAAACAGGGCCGAGCGCAGGCTCCAGGCCGTCGATGAACAGGCAGGCGGCCAGCAGATCAGCCACTCCGCCAGGCGAGGCGTTGAGGGCCAGCAGTTGCTGATCCAGTTGGTTCAGTGCGCGACGACCAGCCAGGCTGGAACTGCCGCCAGCGTCCAGCACGCGCTGTGCGCCCGTCTGCATGGTCTGCAGCCCTTCCAGGCCGGCGCGATGCAGCACGCAGGTGTCGGTCAGGCCGGTCATGATCGCCAGCAGCGCGTCGAGCCGGGCGTTCTGTTCGCCACAGCCTGCCGCACGACTGCGCTGCAATTGCGGCAGCGCACGCTGAGTCACGGCAGGAAAGCCCTGTTGCGCCTGCTCGCGGGCGCCCATGACCCCGTAGCGACGCACCACTTCACTGCCGTTACTGTTTTTTTGCGCAGGCACGTGTCGATCCGGGATCAACGCCAGACTTGCTGCACGCCGACAGACTGCTTCAGGCCCGCAGTTTTGTGGGTCCAGCGCTGCGGCGGTCACCAGCAGGCCCAACGCCCAGATCGCACCGCGATGAGTATTCACTCCGCCCGTGGTGCGCAGCATGGCGGCTTCGCCTTCGCGGCCCAGACGACCCAGCGCGTCACGCAGCGGCTGGCCCGCTGTTTTAAATTGCGCGGGGGCGTCAGCCATCAGCTTGAACGTTGGCCATAACGAGAGCGCCGAAGAATGCATCAGTCCCAGATGCAGGTCGCTGTGCGCGCCGCTGCCACGCCGGTCCACCAGTGCGGGTTTGGGCGACAGGTCAGCCTCGGCGATCAGTGCGTCGACGGCCAGATCAGCCAGCCGTTCGGCCAGCGAAGCGGGTTGCGGTGTCCGTTGGAGTGCGCTCATCACCAGCTCCTGAATTTGGCAGGCGGGTTGTAGAGACCGCCGGACCACTGAACCAGATCGGCAATGCTCTTGGCGGCCAGCAGTTCGCGGCTGGCGTCGGTGCGCCGGATACCGAGGTCTTCCGGCAGGGCAATCAGGCCTTCACGGCGCATGCGGGCGGTGTCTTTCGGGTTGTGGCGCAAACCGATCACGGTCACGCCTGCCACCGCCGCAATCATTGCCTGGCGCTCTTCCAGGCTGCGTGCCTTGTAGAGGTAGGCGATGCCTTCTTCGGTCAACAAGTGGGTGACGTCGTCGCCGTAGATCATGATCGGTGCCAGCGGCATGCCGCTCTTCTTCGCCACTTCGACTGCGTCCAGGGTTTCGACGAACGTCGGTTTGCCGCCCTCCTGGAAGGTCTCGACCATCTGCACCACGAGCTTTTTGCCGCGTTCCAGATAGGCCGCCGGGCCGTCATCGGTCTGTTGACGCATGTCCAGCCAGGCCGGAGTGGCATGGCGCCGACCGCGCGGGTCATGGCCCATGTTCGGCGCGCCGCCAAACCCGGCCAGACGCCCACGGGTGACGGTCGAGGAATGCCCGTCGCCATCGACTTGCAGGGTAGCGCCAATGAACAGGTCAACGGCGTACTGGCCGGCCAACTGGCAGAGTTGCCGGTTGGAACGCAGCGAGCCGTCGCGCCCGGTGAAGAACACGTCCGGGCGGGCGGCAATGTAGTTTTCCATGCCCAGCTCGGTGCCGAAGCAATGCACGCTCTCGACCCAGCCGCTTTCAATGGCCGGAATCAGGGTAGGGTGCGGGTTGAGCGTCCAGTTACGGCAGATCTTGCCTTTGAGCCCCAGCGACTCGCCGTAGGTCGGCAGGATCAGTTCGATGGCGGCCGTGTTGAAACCGATGCCATGGTTCAGCGACTGAACGTTGTGTTTCTCGTAGATGCCGCGAATCGCCATCATCGCCATCAGTACGTGCACCGGCTTGATGTGGCGCGGGTCGCGGGTGAACAGCGGTTCGATGTAGAACGGCTTGTCGGCCACCACGACAAAATCGACCCACGAGGCAGGAATGTCGACCCGTGGCAGCTCGCTGACGTCATCCACCAGTTGATTGACCTGAACGATGACAATGCCATCACTGAACGCGGCCGGCTCGATCAGCGCGGGGGTGTCTTCGGTGCTCGGGCCGGTGTAGATGTTGCCGGCCCGGTCGGCCATGAAGCCTGCGGCCAGCACCACGTTGGGGATCAGGTCCACCACCAGCCGCGAATACAGTTCGATGTAGGTGTGAATCGCACCGATTTCCAGCAGGCCGTCTTCCAGCAACTGGCTGATGCGCAGGCTTTGCGTGCCGGCAAACGAGAAGTCCAGCTTGCGGGCGATGCCCTGCTCGAACAGGTCCAGATGCTCGGCGCGGCCGACGCTGGGCATGATCATGTGCAGGTCATGCACCTTGCCCGGATCGACTTTGGCCAGCGCGCGGGACAGAAAGTCCGCCTGTTTCTGGTTATTGCCCTCAAGCACCACCCGATCCCCGGAAACCAGCAAGGCCTCCAGCGCCGCGACAATCTTGTCGGTCGGCAACACCACGCCGTCGGCCAGCGCCCGCACCTGCTCCAGACGCCTCTGTTTCTCGGTGCGACGACGTGTCCAGCGTGCGTCGGGGGAAGTTGCTGTTGTCATGATCGCTCCACGATTGTGCTGTCGTAGGTCACCTTAGGAGCCATGGGGGCGAGCATCAATCAAGCAGCGAGGCGGATCGTTACGGCTGGAGTAACGATGAGCGACACGATGTTTTTCATTGGGCGTTCGTGCGTTCGTAACATTGGCGAAACGCCCTGCCGATCTTTGCGTAGGACCTGTCTCCAAGTGGCTTTCGTCGCCCCCGAACCACGGATTTACACCTAGCCTTCAGGTTTTCCAGAACCAAGAGGACGGGCTGTCATGTCATTCATTGTCAGGGAAGGCGATTCAACGACCACCGGCGGGTTTGTGCTGAGCGGGTCGGCAAGCGAGGTCATCGACCAGCGCCGCGTGGCCCGCATGGGCGATCCGGTGTGGTGCCCGGTGTGCACGAGCATAGGCTTCATCGCTCAAGGCAACCCGACTTACGTCGACGACTTGGTGGCAGTCGCCACGCAGGGCCATAAAGTGGCGTGCGGCTGCACACCCGGCAGCAACCGCCTGACCGCATCCCAGGAACACGTCCAGGCCGACATGGACGCTGCTGTCACCATCTCCACGGAACTGGCCTCGGCCGCGCGGCTGAATGCCGAACACCTGGCGCGCTCATTGAGAGATGGCAGCTATACGCCCGAGGTGCTCCGGCTGCGCTGATTCCCGCGCTCCAGAGTTATATAAATCCTGAGAGCCCCGTAGATTGGGCTCCTGCCCGAAGGGCGTGGGAGCGGACTTGTGTACAACGCTTAGTGCTACCCGCGGTACATACCCATCACGGATGGGCATTGGTTTCCAGCCAGTGGTGCAGGTCCACGAACTGCTGTGTCAGTTTGTGCCGTGGGTCGAGGTGGATCAGTGGCAGGTTGGCTTGATGGGACTCGCGCATTTTCACCGAGGCATTGAGGTAGACCGGCAGCACCGGCAGGCCCTCGGCGATCAGTTCGTCGAGCATCTGCTGCGGCAGGCTGGCCCTTGGCTGGAACTGGTTAACGATGATGCCTTCGACCAGCAGATCCTCGTTGTGATCTTCTTTCAGCTCTTCGATCTCGCGCATCAATCCATACAGCGCCTGCCGGGAAAAGCTGTCGCAATCAAACGGTATCAACACGCGATCAGACGCAATCAACGCCGAAACCGCATAGAAATTCAGCGCAGGCGGCGTATCCAGGTAAATCCGCTCGTAATCTTCGCTCAACTCGTCCAGCAGTTTGCGCAGCTTGTTGATTTTGTGTTTGGCCTCAAGCTTGGGTTGCAGGTCGGCCAGTTCGGCGGTGGCCGTTACCACATGCAGATTATCGAACGGCGTTTCGTAGATATCGACATGGTTCTTCTTGGCGAACGGCGCCGCCGCCAGCGTGTTCTTGAAGAACTCGGCAATGCCCATCGGAATGTCGTCGCCGGTAAGGCCGGTGAGGTATTGAGTCGAGTTGGCTTGCGCATCGAGGTCGATCAACAGTGTCCGATAGCCTTCGTGAGCGCTGACTGCAGCCAGATTGCAAGCGATGCTGGATTTGCCGACACCACCCTTCTGATTGAATACCACGCGACGCATGCTTTGGACTCCTTGAAGATGAAGAAACAGCGAGAGTGGCCGATAACGACCTCAAGGAGATCGATTCTAGGCAACACATATGACAACCGAGAGCTTAACGTAAAACAGCATGTGTCTGGTTGTCATACGCAAAACCGGCAAAGGTCCTACAAAACCGACCTTATTAAAGCACTTTCATGTAACAGATTTGCCAGTCGTGACCCCCATCAGGATAATGCGCGCACTCGGTCAGATACCGCACCCAGGCTCACATCGTCCTGATAATGATGTAGCGAGAATCAGGCCCGCAGGGGCGGGAAGAGAAACCTTGATCACCTTCAACATTGCACGATGGCATGCCTGGGCTCCTGGCCTGGCGAGTGTGGACGATTGGCGGCAGTGGAGCCGCCATCCGACGCTGCTTGAAACCAGTGATGAAGCGCCAGATGTGTCTTTTCTTCCTGCGATGCAACGGCGACGCCTGGGCCGCATGGCGCGCATGGCATTTGCCGTTGGCTGGCCGTTGACCGAGGGCTACGGGCGTGTGCCGCTGGTTTTTGTCTCGCGCCACGGCGAAACCCCGAGAACATTCGATATTCTGCGTGATCTGGCCGCTGAAGAACCGCTTTCACCGACCCAGTTCAGTTTGTCAGTGCATAACGCAGTGATCGGTCTGTGGTCGATCATGCGCGGTGAAACCAGTGAAATGACGGCCCTGGCGGCCGCAGGCGACGGCCTGGAAAATGGAGCATTCGAGGCAGCGGCGCTGCTGGCTGAAGGAGCTGAAGCAGTGCTGTTGGTGGTGACCGAAGAGCAGCCACCGCAAGCCTATGCCCAATGGATTGATGACGTGCCTTTTCCCTACGCGGTCGGCTTGCTGCTGACGCCCGGCAACGAATGGGAACTGTCTTTGCACAGCGACACACAAGGCATCCCGCAGACCCGATGGCCCCACGCATTGAGCCTGCTGCAAGCCTTGCACACCAATCAATCCGCCTGCCTGCACCCCTGGAATAACCGGTTATGGAACTGGCAACGCAACCACTGAAGAAGGGCCGGGACGCCTATTACTGGCGCCTGTTGGCAACCGGCATCAGTTTTGCCCTGTTCGGGGTGAGCGGTCTTTGTCTGCGATTGTTCGTTTTTCCGGTGCTGAGCTGCCTGCCGGGCACTGCTGCCAGCCACCAGCGCCGCGCCCGGCGAACCATCAGCCGGTTGTTCTGGCGCTTTATCCGCATCATGGCGCGCATGGGCGTGCTGACTTACGAAGTACAGGGTGCCGAAAAACTCGGGCGCCCCGGGCAGATGATTATCGCCAATCACCCGTCGCTGATCGACGTGGTGTTCCTCATCGGGCTGGTGCGTGACGCCAACTGCGTGGTCAAGCGCAGCCTCTGGGAGAACCCGTTCACCCGTGGCCCGGTGCGTTCTACCGGTTACATCAGCAACGACGGCAGCATGGACATGCTCGACGCCGCCGTAGAGCGCCTGCAAAGCGGCCAGACACTGATCATCTTTCCGGAAGGCACGCGCACCCAGCCGGGTCAGCCGCCGGTCTTTCACCGTGGCGCGGCGGCCATTGCGTTGCGTGGCGCACGCATGATCACGCCGGTGACCATCCAGGTCCACCCCACCACCCTGACCAAGGCCGAGCCCTGGTATCGCATTCCGCAACGCCGCGTGCACTTCACTTTGCGCGTCGGTGCCGATATAGACCCCAACGCCTTCAGTGCGCTAGGCCCAGCGCCCATAGCGTCCCGCAAGCTCAACGATTACCTGCATGACTATTTCACCAAGGAGCTCGCCTCAGATGAGCGATCTGCACCAGGACATTAAAGTGTTGATCATCGATGCCCTGGGCCTCGAGGACATCACGCCCGAAGACATCGGCAACGACATGACCCTGTTCGGCGAAGGCCTGGGGCTGGATTCGGTGGATGCACTGGAGCTGGGCCTGGCCATCCAGAAACGCTACGGCATCCGGATCGATGCCGATGCCAAGGACACCCGCAACCATTTCGCCAGCGTCGACAGCCTTGCGGCGTTCGTCAGCGCAAGACAATCGGCCTGAGTATCGAACATGCAAACCCGTGAAGACATCTTCGAAATCCTGCGCACCGCAATGGTGGAACTGTTCGAGCTGGAGCCCGAAAGGGTCACGCTTGATGCCAATCTCTATCAGGACCTGGAGATCGATAGCATCGATGCCGTTGACCTGATCGACCACATCAAACGCAAGACCGGCAAGAAGATCGCTGCCGAAGAGTTCAAGTCGGTGAGAACCGTCAATGATGTGGTCGAAGCCGTGTACCGGCTGGTCAGCGCAGCCGAATGAAGCGGCTGATTGGCCTGATCCTGCTGCTCGCCGGTGTGCTGTACCCGTTTGCCGTCTATTGGGGAACCGAGCATTTCGCGCCCTGGCAGTTCGCCTTGTTGCTGGGCGGCCTGTGGCTGGCCCGCGCACTGACCGGCGAACGCAAGCCCGGCAGCCTGGCGATGGCCATTGTGGCGCTGCTGTTTTGTGTGGTGCTTGGGCTACTCGACAGCCATGTGATGCTGCGCTGGTACCCCGTGCTGGTCAGCGCATTCATGCTTTGCCTGTTTGGCTCCAGCCTGATCTATGGCCCGCCGATTGTGGAAAAGATGGCGCGAATCAACCGGCCGGACCTGCCCGCGGCCGGCATTCATTACACTCTCAGAGTCACGCAGGTCTGGTGCCTGTTCTTTTTGCTCAACGGCTTCACAGCGGCGGCGCTGACGCTGTGGGCGCCTCTGTCATGGTGGACGCTGTACACCGGTCTGATTTCCTACGGACTGATGGGGCTGCTGTTTGCAATCGAATGGATCGTCCGCCCGCCCTCTGCAGGCGGCAAATGAAATGGATCGCATGAACTGGCTGAACCTGCAACACCTGCTGCTCGACGCCTTGCCCGGTCGGCTGCTGACCCGATCTCCCGAGCTGGATCACGCGCAATTTCGCGATCAGGCGCTGAGCGTCGCGGCGGCTTTGCAAGCGCGTGGCGTCACGCGCATCGCCGTGCATCTGCAAGACGCAGCCGAGCTGGGCGTTGCGCTGTTCGGGGCATGGCGCGCCGGTGTGCACGTGTTGCTGCCCGCCGACTTGCAGGGTAAAACCCGCGAACGCTGGGCAGATCAGGTCGATCTGTGGCTGACCGACCTGGCAGACGACGCGCATTTGAGCGATCTGCACGCTACGCCGCTTGCGCCGGCCGCGCTCGATCTGGACCAGTGCCGACTGAGCCTGTGCACCTCCGGTTCCAGCGGTGAGCCCAAGCTGATTGAAAAACGGCTGCGGCAACTGGCCAACGAGGTCTGCGGGCTGGAACAGCGGTGGGGCGCAGAGCTTGGCTCGGCGTGCATGATCGGCAGCGTCGCGACCCAGCACATTTATGGCTTGCTGTTCCGCCTGCTATGGCCGTTGTGCGCTGCACGCCCGTTCGTGCGCCGTCAGTTGCCGTTTGCCGAGGACCTGCAACGCGCCAGCCGCGAATACCCGTCTTTTGCCTGGGTCGCCAGCCCTGCGCTGCTCAAACGCATGGGCGACAACCTCGACTGGCCGCGCCTGAGCGCCGTGCGCCGGGTATTTTCATCCGGCGGCGCTTTGCCCGCCGAAGCCGCGCAACGCCTCCAGCAACGCCTCGGTCAGTGGCCGACGGAAATTCTTGGCAGCTCGGAAACCGGCGGCATCGCCTGGCGGCAGGGCGGACAACACTGGCAGGCGTTTGATGGCGTCGAACTGAGCCAGAACAGCGAGGGCGCACTGTGCATCAGCTCGCCTTATCTGCCGCCCGGCCACGTCGAGCAGACGGCTGATGCGGTGCTGATCGGTGCAGACGGCCGTTTTGAGCTATTGGGCAGGCTGGACCGCATCGTCAAACTTGAAGAAAAACGCGTTTCGCTGCCGCTGATCGAGCAGGCCCTTACGTCTCATGAATGGGTCAGCGAAGCGCGGCTGGGTGTGTTCCAAAACAACCGTGCATCTTTGGGTGCGTTGCTGGTGCTGAGCGACAGCGGCGTGCTGGCGCTACGCAATAAAGGCCGTCGTGCGCTGACCGAAGCGTTGCGAGACCATCTGCGCCCGCACTGCGAAACCATCGCCCTGCCCCGCCGCTGGCGTCTGTTGCGGCAAATGCCACTCAATGCCCAAGGCAAGCTGCCGCAGGCCGAGGTCGAGGCATTGCTCATCGCGCCACGCCCGAAACAGCCGGAAGTACTCGGGCAACAGACCGTCGACGGCGAGTTGCAGCTGCAATTGATCGTCCTGCCCGACCTGGCGTATTTCAGCGGCCACTTCCCCACAGCGCCGATCTTGCCGGGCGTGGTTCAGGTCGACTGGGCGATCAGCCTGGGCCAGCAGTTGCTCGATCTGCCACCCGATTTTGCCGGCATGGAAGTGCTCAAGTTTCAGCAATTGGTGCGCCCCGGCGATCACCTGAAACTGACCCTGCGCTTCGATGCCGCGCGCTCAAAACTGCATTTCGCGTTTAACAACGCCGAGAACGAGCCCTGCTCCAGCGGCCGTATTGTGCTGGGAGGCGAGCATGCATAAGCCTTGCGTGATCATTCCGGTCTTCGACCACGAGCTGGCCGCGCCCGACGTCGTCAAGGCCGTGCGCGACGCCGGTTTGCCCTGTGTGCTGGTGGACGACGCCAGCAGCCCGCCCTGCGCCGCAGTGTTGCGACAGCTCGCTCATGGCGACGAAATCTATCTGGTTTGCCTGCCGGTCAATCAGGGCAAAGGCGGCGCGGTCATGGCCGGGTTCAGGGAAGCGGCACGCCTGGGTTTCAGCCATGCGCTGCAGGTCGATGCCGACGGCCAGCATGACTTGAGCGATATCCCGGTATTTATGCAGCAGTCGCGTGAGCACCCCGATGCACTGATCTGCGGCTATCCGCAGTATGACGAAAGCGTGCCGACAGGCCGTTTGTACGCGCGTTACCTCACTCACGTCTGGGTATGGATCAACACGCTGTCATTGCAGATTCGCGATTCGATGTGCGGCTTCCGGCTATACCCGCTGGCACCTGTGCTGACCCTGATCAACCGCGTAAACATCGGCAAACGCATGGACTTCGATTCGGAGATCCTCGTGCGTCTGGCGTGGCGCGGTCAGGCGATGCGCTGGCTGCCGACCCGCGTTCACTACCCGCAGGACGGTCTGTCGCATTTCCGCCTGTTTCACGACAACGCACTGATCTCGAAGATGCACGCCAAACTGTTCTTCGGCATGCTGGTCCGGTCGCCAATGATTCTCTGGCGACGGTGGCGCTCATGAGCCTGAACAAAGCGCCCAGAGAACATTGGGCCCGTCACGAAGAGCGCGGCAGCTTCATGCTCATGAAACTCACCGCCTGGGGGATGCGTGTACTGGGCCGACGCCTGCTCAGCCCGCTGCTGTATGGCATCGTCCTGTATTTCTATGTGTTCGGGCGACGTGCGCGGCGCAGTATCTGGCAGTACCAGCAGCACCTGTCGAACTGGAGCGCCAGGCCTGAACTGCGCCCCAGCCAACGGCGGGTGTTTGGCCAGTTCATGGCCTTCGCCGAGGCACTGCTCGACAAGCTCGACGTGTGGAACGGCAGGCTGGGCCTCGATCAGATCGAGATTATCGACTCCGGCAAGATTCGCCAGAACCTGCGTGGCGCACGCGGCCAGATGCTGGTGGGCGCGCACCTGGGCAACCTTGAGGTGTGCCGTGCGTTGGCCGAACTCGGTGAAAAGATCACCATGAACGTGCTGGTGCACACCAAGCACGCCGAACGCTTCAATCGCCTGCTGGGCGAGGCCGGGGCAAGCAACCTGCGCCTGATTCAGGTCAGCGAGCTGGACCCGGCGATCATGCTGCAACTCAGCCAGCGTCTGGACGAAGGCGAGTGGCTGGCCATCGCCGGCGACCGCGTTGCGCTGCACGGCGGGCGCAACGTGCGGGTCGATTTTCTCGGCCAACCCGCAACGTTCCCGCAAGGCCCGTGGCTGCTGGCCGGCCTGCTCAAGTGCCCGGTCAATCTGTTTTTCTGCCTCAAGGGCCCGAAGGGCTACCGGGTGATTCTCGAACCGTTCGCCGAGGCAATCGAATGGCGTCGCAGCGACCGCGCACAGGTGATCACCCACTGGGCCACGCTTTACGCCGAGCGCCTGGGTCATTACTGCCTGGAAGCGCCACAGCAGTGGTTCAATTTCTACCCATTCTGGAAGTCCGATGACGAATCAAGCTCCTGACCCGATCATGTTCGGCGAACGCGCCCTGTGTATCGAAGACGTGCTGGCCTTGGCCAATCGTCAGGCACCGAGCGCGCTGCAAGGCGACGATGCATTTCGCGCACGCATCGCCAGAGGCGCTCAGTTTCTCGATTCGTTGCTGGACAAGGAAGGCGTGATCTACGGCGTTACCACCGGTTATGGCGACTCCTGCGTGGTGGCCGTGCCGCTGGAGCATGTCGAAGCGCTGCCGCGTCATCTGTACACCTTTCACGGCTGCGGGCTGGGCAAACTGCTGGATGCCCAGACCACCCGCGCAGTGCTGGCCGCGCGCTTGCAGTCGCTGTGTCAGGGCGTTTCCGGGGTTCGGGTCGAACTGCTCGAGCGTTTGCAGGGGTTCATCGATCAGGACGTCTTGCCGTTGATTCCGGAAGAAGGCTCGGTGGGCGCCAGCGGTGACCTGACGCCGCTGTCGTACGTGGCCGCGACCCTCTCCGGCGAGCGCGACGTGCTGTTCCGTGGCCAACGCCGCCCGGCCAGCGAAGTGCATCGCGAACTAGGCTGGACGCCGCTGGTGCTGCGCCCCAAGGAAGCGCTGGCGCTGATGAACGGCACCGCGGTCATGACCGGCATTGCCTGCCTGGCGTTCGCACGCGCCGATTACCTGCTGCAACTGGCGACTCGTATCACCGCGATGAATGTGGTGGCGCTGCAAGGCAACCCGGAACACTTCGATGAGCGCCTGTTCGCCGCCAAACCGCATCCGGGCCAGATGCAGGTCGCGGCCTGGCTGCGTCAGGACCTGGCCATCGACGCACCGACGGCTCCGCTGCATCGCTTGCAAGACCGCTATTCGCTGCGCTGTGCGCCGCATGTGCTGGGCGTGCTGGCTGATAGCCTGAACTGGCTGCGCTCGTTCATAGAGATCGAACTGAACAGCGCCAACGACAACCCGATCATCGACGCCGAAGCCGAGCGCGTATTGCATGGCGGGCATTTCTACGGTGGGCACATCGCCTTTGCGATGGACAGCCTGAAAACCCTGGTGGCCAACGTCGCGGACTTGCTCGACCGGCAACTGGCGCTGCTGGTAGACGAACGCTATAACCACGGCTTGCCGAGCAACCTGTCGGGCGCCAGCGCCGAGCGGGCGATGCTCAATCATGGCTTCAAGGCGGTGCAGATCGGCACCAGTGCATGGACCGCCGAAGCGCTGAAGAACACCATGCCGGCCAGCGTGTTCTCGCGCTCAACCGAATGCCACAATCAGGACAAGGTCAGCATGGGCACCATCGCCGCACGCGATGCCATTCGGGTACTGGAACTGACCGAGCAGGTCGCCGCCGCCACACTGATCGCCGCCAATCAAGGTATCTGGCTGCGCTGCCGGGCCGCCGCTGCGCCTGCGCTACCACCGGCACTGGCGACCATGCACAAACAGCTGGCCGAGGATTTTGCGCCCGTCATCGAAGACCGGGCACTGGAAGCAGAACTGCGCCTGTGCCTGAAACACATCGCCAACCGCCGCTGGAGGTTGCATGCGCAGTAAAGGCGTTCTGCACGTCGACACCGAAATCGTGGTGCCGTTTTTCGACGTCGACATGATGAATATTGTCTGGCACGGGCACTACGTGAAATACCTCGAAGTCGCGCGCTGTGCGTTGCTCGATCATATCGGTCATAACTACATGCAGATGCTCGAATCCGGTTATGGTTGGCCGGTGATAGACCTGCAATTGCGCTATGTGCGCAGCGCCGTGTTCGGCCAGAAACTCAACGTGCGCGCCAGCCTGGTGGAGTGGGAGAACCGCTTGAAAATAAATTATCTGATCACCGACGCCGGAACCGGCGAACGCCTGACCCGCGCCAGCACCGTGCAGGTGGCGGTCGACCGCGACAGCCGCGAAATGCAACTGGCCTCACCGCGGATTTTCATCGATGCCGTAAAGAGAGCGTTGCCATGAGTCGTCCGTTTCGCGCATTGATGCTGCTGGGTTTGCTGGGGCTCTCTTCGCTGGCGCAGGCGTTCGACCTGCAACAACTGAGCGATCAGTTGGCCAGACCTGCCGTGGTGCAAGGTCGTTTCATTCAGGAAAAACACCTGCGCTCGCTGCCGCAGCCGTTGGTCAGTAAAGGCCGCTTTGTGCTCGCCAAAGAGCTCGGCCTGCTGTGGCTGCTGGAAACTCCATTGAAACAGGATTACCGCATCAACGCCGACGGCATTGCCCGGCGTGAAACCATTGGCACTGTCAGCAGTTGGAAACCGGTGCCGAACAAAAATGCCGGAGCCGAGCAGAACCGCTTGTTCCTTGCCGTGCTACAAGGCGACAGCAGCGGCCTGCAACGTGATTTCGATTTGCAGCTCAAGGGCGATGCAAACGCCTGGCAACTTACCCTCACACCACGCTCGCTGTTGCTGCAGCAGGTGTTCAAACAGATCAATATCGATGGCGGCGAACTGGTGCAGCGCATCGAACTGCTGGAAACCCAGGGCGACAGCACGCTCCTGAAAATGATCGACAGCAGCAGCGCCGCAACCCTCACCGATGCGCAGCGTAATGACTTCAGCAACTGAGCGGCTGTTACCGCGACTGTTCCTGCTGATTCTGACGGGCGTGCTGGCGCTGGCCGTCTGGCAGTGGCACGACCGCTCGCCGCTGTCGGCCAACCTCATGGAACTGGTGCCGGGCACTGATAACGATGCGCTGGTGACGAGCGCCGAAAAACGCATTCAGGAACCCCTCAACCGCGAAATGCTGGTGCTGGTCGGGCATGTCGAACGCCAGCAGGCGGTCGAACTGGCCCGTAAACTGGCCGAACAGTGGCAAGCAAGCGGTCTGTTCGAGAAGGTCCAGTGGACGCTGCAAGCCGACCTGCCCGCGCTGCGCACCCAGTTGCTGCAAGGGCGGATCGCCATGCTCCCAGCAGCAGATCGCAGCCTGCTGATCGACGACCCGAAAACCTTCATCGAGCAGCGCGTACAAACCCTGTTCGACCCGTTTGCCGGTTTCAGTCTGGTGCCGAGTCAGGATGACTGGCTGGGCCTGACCGGACGTATCCAGAACGGCTTGCCCCGGCAAGGTGCGGTCGAACCCGATCTGGCCAGCGGCGCGCTGATCGCCACCGCCGAGGGCAAAAGCTGGGTACTGCTGCGCTCGCGAACCCGCACCGATGCGTTCGACATGCACCTGCCCGGCCAGGTCGCGGACTTGCTGGCCAACGCTCGCGTGCAGGCGCGCCAGGCCGGTGGCCAGTTGCTCGCCGCCAGCGGCCTGCTGTATGCCGCAGACGGTCAGAAACAGGCGAGTCGGGAAATCACCTGGGTCGGCGGTGGCGCGACGGTCGGCATTCTGTTGCTGCTGTTATTGGCCTTTCGGCGCTGGAGCGTGTTGCTGGCGTTCATTCCAGTCGTGGTCGGTATGCTGTTTGGTGCGGTGGCCTGCGTGGCGCTGTTCGGCAGCATGCACGTCATGACGCTGGTGCTCGGTTCCAGCCTGATCGGCGTGGCCGTGGATTACCCGCTGCACTACCTGTCGAAAAGCTGGAGCCTGAAACCCTGGCGCAGTTGGCCCGCCTTGCGCCTGACATTACCGGGGCTGAGCCTGAGCCTGATCACCAGTTGCATCGGCTATCTGGCGCTGGCCTGGACGCCCTTCCCGGCGCTGACGCAAATTGCCGTGTTCTCGGCGGCAGGGCTGGTCGGTGCTTATCTGACGGCGGTGTGCCTGCTGCCCGCGCTGCTCGCCAGGGTAGATATCCGCCCGGCGCAGTGGCCGCTTCAACTGGCGCAGCTGATGCTCGATTGCCGCGCGGCGCTGTTGCAGCGCATCAGTACGCCGATCCTGCTGGCGCTGTTACTGGCTTTCTGCGGCGGCGGGCTCTGGCACCTGACCACCAAGAACGATATCCGCCAATGGGTGGCAGCCCCGCAGGCGCTGACTGACGAAGCGCAGGCCATCGCGCGGATTACCGGTTATCAGCCTACCAGCCAGTTTTTTCTGGTGCGCGGCAAGGATCAGCAGCAATTGCTGGATCGCCAGTCGGCACTGACGCAGCGTCTCGATCAACTGATCAGCATGGACAAACTGCAAGGCTACATGGCAATCAACCAGTTGCTCGACTCGCCTGCCGAGCAACAGGCAACCCGTGCTGCGCTGAGCAAACTGCCGCAATACTGGGCACCGCTGGTGCAGCTCGGCGTTCCGGCCAGCGCCTTGAAAGCCGAACTCGCTCAAGTGCAGGCACTGCCCACGCAGGCTATCGAGCAGGCGCTTCAGGGTCCGCTGAGTGAACCCTGGCGCACGCTCTGGCTGGGCAGCTCAGATGACGGCGTCGCCAGCATCGTCAGCCTGCGCGGCCTGAACAGCATGGCCTTGCTGCGCATCCAGGCCACCGGGCTGGAAGGCGTGCAACTGGTGGACCGTCTGGGCGAACTCAATGATGTGTTTGCTCACACACAAATCAGCGCCGCCGAACTGAAGCTGGCGTCGTGCGTGCTGATCGTCCTGTTGCTGATCGTCCCGTTCGGCTTCAACGGCGCGTTGCGCATTGTCGCCCTGCCGCTGCTGGCAGCGCTGTGCAGCCTCGCCAGCCTCGGTTGGCTGGGGCAGCCGTTGACCCTGTTCAGCCTGTTCGGGCTGCTGCTGGTCACGGCGATCAGCGTCGATTACGCCATTCTGATGCGCGAGCAGATCGGCGGCGCCGCAGTCAGCCTGCTGGGCACGCTGCTGGCGGCGGTCACCACCTGGCTGTCGTTCGGGTTGCTGGCGATCTCCAGCACGCCGGCGATCAGTAACTTCGGCCTGTCGGTCAGCCTCGGGCTGGCATTCAGCTTTCTGCTCGCGCCGTGGGCCAGCCCGCGTAAGCTCGCGCATGTGCCAGCCACTGCTGAAGAGCCACGACCATGAGTCATGCACCTTTTTCGTCACGCCTTGCCACCGTCAAACCGCAAAGGAAAACCTGTGCCTACCATCGATAGGGAAATTCGTCAGGTCGTCGTTATCGGTGCCGGTCCGGCCGGTTCAATCGCGGCGGCTCTGCTCAAACGTCAGGGCCACGATGTGCTGGTCATCGAGCGCCAGCTGTTTCCGCGCTTTTCGATTGGCGAAAGTTTGCTGTGCCACTGCCTGGACTTCGTCGAGGAGGCCGGGATGCTCGAGGCCGTCGAGGCGGCCGGTTTCCAGCGCAAGAACGGCGCGGCCTTCGCGCGTGGCGAGCAGTACAGCGATTTCGATTTCGGTGACACGTTCAGCAATGGCAAGCCCACGACTTTTCAGGTTCAGCGTAGCGAATTCGACAAACTGCTGGCTGATCAGGCCGAGCTGCAAGGCGTGGACATCCGCTATCAACAGGCAATCATCAGCGCAGACTTCGACGGCCCGCAGCCGGTTCTGCAGGTAAAGCGTGAAGACGGCAGCGAATACAGCGTGCAGGCGACCTTCGTGCTCGACGCCAGCGGTTACGGACGCGTGTTGCCGCGCTTGCTCGACCTCGAAGCGCCTTCGGGTTTTCCGGTGCGTCAGGCGGTGTTCACGCATATCGAAGACCACATCGACAGCCCGCCCTTCGACCGCCAGAAAATCCTTGTCAGCCTCCATCCGCAGCACAGCGATGTGTGGTTCTGGTCGATCCCGTTCAGCGCAGGCCGTTGCTCGGTAGGCGTGGTGGCCTCGGCCGAGCGCTTCAAGGACAAGCCTGCTGATCTGGATGCCTGCCTGCGTGCTTTCATTGATGAAACACCGCAACTGGCCAGCGTACTGAAACATGCAGTCTGGGATACGCCAGCGCGGACCATCGGTGGCTATTCCGCGAACGTCAAAACTTTGCACGGCAAGGGCTTTGCGCTGTTGGGCAACGCGGCGGAGTTCCTCGACCCGGTGTTTTCCTCGGGGGTGACCATCGCCATGCGTTCGGCGAGCATGGCGGCCGGGGTCTTGAATCGGCAGTTGCAGGGCGAGAACGTGGATTGGGAGCGCGAATTTGCCGTTCCCTTGAAACGCGGCGTCGACACCTTCCGCGCCTATGTCGAAGGCTGGTACGACGGCTCCTTCCAGAACGTCATTTTCTACCCCGGCAGCGCCCCGGATATCCGCCGCATGATCAGCTCGATTCTGGCCGGTTATGCCTGGGATGAACGCAACCCGTTCGTCAGCGAGCCCAAGCGACGCCTGCGCACGCTGTCGGAAATCTGTGCGGACGGCGGCTCATGAATCGACCGTTTTTGAGTGACAGCTATGTCGAAGAAACCCGCTTCGGCTTGTGGTTTCTGCGCAGTCACACCTGGCAACACCGAGTGCTGCGCGTCGCCATTGATGACCTGCGCAGCCTGTTCAGCGGCCCGCCGCCTGCCGCACCGGTGTTGCTCGACGCCGGTTGCGGACAAGGCAAATCGTTCCAGCACCTGAGCAAGGTGTTTGCGCCCTCGAAGCTGCTTGGGGTCGATGCAGACCCGCACAGCCTGAGCATGAGCCTTCAGGAAGCGGCTGCCCGAGGTATTGAGGTTGAGCTGATCGGCAGCGATTGCGCCGCCCTGCAATTGCCGGACGCCAGCGTTGATCTGCTGTTTTGTCACCAGACCTTTCATCATCTGGTCGAGCAGGAAAAGGCGCTGGCCGAGTTTTACCGGGTCCTCAAGCCGGGCGGCTATCTGCTGTTCGCCGAATCCACCGAGGCCTACATCGATACCTGGGTGATCCGCTGGCTGTTCCGTCACCCGATGCACGTGCAGAAAAGCGCTGCGCAGTATCTGCAGATGATTCGTGAGCAGGGTTTCGAATTCGACGCGCGCTCTGTTTCGTACCCTTATCTGTGGTGGAGCCGCGCCACAGACTTCGGCCTGTTCGAAGCCCTCAAACTGCAAAAACCCAAGCCATTTGGCCAGCGGGAAGAAACGCTGGTCAATGTCGTGGCCCGCAAACCGCTGCAAGGTGACGTTTCATGATTCGCGTAATGTTGCTGACCGTTCTCTTGCTTGGCGGTTGCGCTGCCCAGGCACCGCTGCCGACCACGGCACCTACCCTGCAATTGCCGATGCAACTGCACATCGACCGCCGCCAGGCTGATCAACGTCAGGACTGGATGCTGATCATCCAGCGTGAAAACGCCGGGCTGCGCTGGTCGATGATGGACCCGCTGGGTATTCCTCAGGCGCGGCAGTTATTGATCAACGGGCAATGGCAAGCCGATGGCCTGCTGCCGCCCAACCCCGAAGCGCGCGAACTGTTCGCTGCGCTGATGTTTGCCATGACCCCTGACATGGAAATGCATGGCCGCTACCCCAGCGCTTATCGCCAGGGCATGCAGCGCCGCCTGGATGATCGCTGGCTGGTGGAGTATCAATCGGCCAACGCGTTCACCATTCGCCTCAAGCAAGGGCTGAGCTACCGGGTGACGCCGCTGAACGACGAGGCAGTGCCATGACCGCCTACCTCGACGCGCTGGGGGTGATCTGTTCGCTGGGCGCGAGCCGCGAGGACGTGTCGCGCAGGCTGTTTGCCGGCGACAGCTCGGGCATGGTGGTCGAAAGCGGCTGGGTCCCCGAGCGTGCACTGCCGGTTGGCGCGGTCAAGGCCGCCCTGCCGGCCATGCCACCGGCCATGAGCGCGCAGCACAGCCGTAATAACCAGTTGTTGCTGGCTGCCGCTTTGCAGATCGAAGACGATATCCGGCTGGCCATCGAGCGCTACGGCGCTGCGCGTATCGGCGTGATCATCGGCACCAGCACCTCCGGCATCGACGAAGCGAGCAGCAGCATGGCCGTCTGGCTGCGTGACAAGACGTTTCCCGAGCATTACGACTATCGCCAGCAGGAGCTGGGCGCACCGGCCAATTTTCTCGCCAGTTGGCTGCAATTGAGCGGCCCGGCCTACGTGATTTCAACCGCCTGCACCTCCAGCGCGCGAGCGCTGCTCAGTGCGCGTCGGGCGCTGGACATCGGTTTGTGCGACGCGGTGCTGTGTGGCGGCGTCGACAGCCTGTGCAAGCTGACCCTGAACGGTTTTCTGTCGCTTGAGGCCATGTCGCCACGACTGTGCAGCCCGTTTTCGCGAAACCGTGACGGGATCAATATCGGTGAGGCCGCTGCGTTGTTTCTCATGACCCGCGAAGCCAGTGGCACGCACTCGATCGCGCTGCTGGGCGCCGGTGCCAACTGCGACGCTCACCATATCTCCGCCCCTGAACCCAGCGGGCGCGGCGCGCGGGACGCCATGCTGCAAGCCTTGCACACTGCCCGTCTGGATGCCGCGCAGATCAGTTATCTGAACCTGCACGGCACGGCCACGCCGCTGAACGATGCAATGGAAAGCCTCGCGGTGCAGGCAGTGTTTCCGGATGGCGTGGCGTGCTCGTCGACCAAACCGCTCAGCGGTCATACGCTGGGGGCTGCGGGGGCACTGGAAATCGCGTTCTGCTGGCTGAGTCTGGCACCGCACAACAGCGATCAGGCCCTGCCCCCGCACGTGTGGGATGGCGAGGAGGATCCGCTGTTGCCCGCGTTGCACTGGACAACGCCGGGCGCACGCCTGACACCTGCCGACGCTCGTTACATGATGAGCAATTCGTTTGCCTTCGGCGGCAACAACATCAGCCTGATAATCGGAGATGCCCCATGATCGAGTGGCCGCTCGCCGAACTCATCCCCCACGCTGGCGACATGATCCTCATCGATCAGGTGCTGGCTTTCGACGAAGAGCAGATTGAAACCCGCCTGACCGTACGCCCCGATGGCCTGTTCAATCAGGCGGATGGCAGCCTGCCCGCCTGGCTTGGCGTAGAACTGATGGCACAGAGCGTGGCGGCCTACGCGGGTTGTCAGGCGCGCAGCAAGGGCGAAGCGGTCAAGCTGGGGTTTCTGCTTGGCAGCCGCAAGTTCGACTGCAACGTGGCGCGCTTCCCGCTGGGCAGCGAACTGCATATTCACGCCGTGCGTTCCTTGCAGGACGACAGCGGCATGGGCGTGTTCGAATGCACGCTCACCGGTCCGGAAATCAAGGCATTTGCCCGCCTCAGTGTATATTGCCCACCCAGCACTGCTGACTATCTGGCTGAAGGAGCCCCGGCATGACTGAATCGATACTGGTCACCGGCTCCAGCCGTGGCATCGGCCGCGCCATTGCCTTGCGTCTGGCGCAGGCCGGCTACGACCTTGTCCTGCATTGCCGCACCGGCCGCAGCGAAGCCGAAGCGGTACAGGCCGAGATCAAGGCGCTGGGCCGCCAGGCGCGGGTGCTGCAATTCGATGTCTCGGACCGGGCCGCCTGCAAGGCGATTCTGGAAGATGACGTGGAAACCCACGGCGCGTATTACGGCGTGGTGCTCAATGCCGGTCTGACCCGCGACGGCGCCTTTCCGGCGCTCAGCGATGACGACTGGGATCAAGTGCTGCGCACCAACCTGGATGGTTTCTACAACGTCCTGCACCCGCTGACCATGCCGATGATTCGCCGTCGTGCAGCGGGCCGTATCGTCTGCATTACCTCGGTTTCGGGCTTGATCGGCAATCGCGGCCAGGTCAATTACAGCGCGTCCAAAGCGGGCCTGATCGGCGCCGCCAAGGCGCTGGCCATCGAACTGGGCAAGCGCAAGATCACCGTCAATTGCGTTGCGCCAGGGCTGATCGATACCGCGATGCTCGACGAGAACGTTCCCGTGGAAGAACTGATGAAAATGATCCCGGCCCAGCGCATGGGCACTCCCGAGGAAGTGGCCGGTGCGGTGAATTTTCTGATGTCGGCGGAAGCCAGCTACATCACTCGCCAAGTGCTGGCCGTCAACGGAGGACTCTGTTGATGAAGCGCGTGGTGGTCACCGGCATGTCAGGCATTACCTCGGTGGGCAGCGACTGGGCCACTGTCAACGCCAGCTTCAGCGCCAACCGCAGCGGTATCCGACGCATGGACGAATGGGAACGTTTCATTGAGCTGAACACCCGGCTGGCCGGCCCTATCGATGATTTCACTGTCCCCGCGCACTGGACGCGCAAACAATTGCGCAGCATGGGCCGCGTGTCACGCCTGGCGGTGGCCGCCTCGGAGCAGGCGCTGATCGACGCCGGGCTGCTGAATGATCCGATCATTCGTGACGGCCGAATGGGCACCGCCTGCGGCTCGTCCACCGGCAGCACCGACGAGATCAAGGCATTCGGCAACATGCTGATCAACTCGGTGGCGCTGAACCTGAACGCCAACTCATACGTGCGCATGATGCCGCACACCACGGCGGCCAACATCAGCATCTTCTTTGGCCTGACCGGACGGCTGATCCCGACCTCCAGCGCCTGCACCAGCGGCAGTCAGGGCATCGGTTATGCCTACGAGGCGATCAAGTTCGGGCGTCTGCCGCTGATGCTCGCCGGGGGAGCTGAAGAACTGTGCCCGACCGAAGCGATGGTGTTTGACGCGCTGTATGCCACCAGTCTGAAAAACGACGCGCCGCAGACCACGCCGCGACCTTACGACAGCGGACGCGACGGCCTGGTGATCGGCGAAGGGGGCGGCATGCTGGTGCTTGAAGAGCTTGAACACGCTCAGGCACGTGGCGCTCATATCTACGCCGAGATCGTCGGCTTCGGCAGCAACGCCGACGGCGCGCACAGCACCCGCCCGGAGCAAGCCACCATGCGCCGCGCCATGGAGCTCGCTCTGGAAGATGCCGGCTTGCCGCCCGAAGCCATCGGCTACGTCAACGGCCACGGCACCGCCACCGAACAGGGCGACATCGCCGAAACCCTGGCGACCAGCAGCCTGTTCGGCCCATGCATGCCGCTCAGCTCTCAGAAAAGCTTCCTCGGTCACACCTTGGGCGCCTGCGGTGCCTTGGAGTCATGGTTCAGCATCGAAATGCTCAACAGTGACCGGTATATCCATACCCTGAACCTGACCGACATCGATCCGCAATGCGGCGAACTTGATTACATCGTCGGCGAACCCCGGAATATGAGTAACGAATACGTGATGAACAATAACTTCGCCTTTGGCGGGGTGAATACCTCCCTGGTCTTCAAGCGTTGGGGGTGAGACCTCAATCTCCGGGGCGTGAGGCACGATAACCTCAACTACCGTGCAACGCTCCGCGTCAAGAGTTCGGTAAACGCCTTGGCCATCGGTGACTGTTCGTCCTTGCGCTGAACCAGCCACACCGCGCTGGTCGCGCCGGGGTCAAGGACGTTGCGGTAGACCACGCTGTCGATGCGCATTCTTCGATAGGATGCAGGCAGCACGGTCACGCCCAATCCGGCCGCGACCAGGCCAATGATGGTCATGACTTCCCCCGCTTCCTGAGTGATCAACGGGCTGAAACCGGCGGCGCGCGCCAGGCTCAGGACCTGCGCGTAAATACCGCTGCCATAAGAGCGCGGAAAGAACACAAACGGCTCGGCGGCCAGCGCGGCCATGTAGATTCCGTCCTCGGTGCTGGCCGCCAGTGGATGGTCCGCGCGCATGATCGCCACCAGCGGCTCGTTCAGCAATTCAAACACCACCAGTGAATCGGGCAATGCCAGCGGGCGCATGATGCCGACTTGTATGGTCTTGTCCTCAAGCCCTGCGGCTACTTCCTGGCTGGTGATTTCGGTCAGGGTCAGGTGCACGTCGGGGTAAGCCTGACGAAACGCAAAGATCGCCTGCGGGATGCTTGACGTGAACGGTGCCGACGACGTAAAGCCGATTTTCAGCTCACCGATTTCGCCCAGTTGCGCACGCCGTGCGACATCTGTGGCTTTGTCGACTTGCGCCAGCACCAACCGCGCCTCATCCAGAAACAGCCGCCCGGACTCACTCAATTCGACACGCCTGTTGGTGCGCTCGAACAGTCGTGTACCCAGCTCCTGCTCCAGCGCCTGAATCTGCTGGCTGAGTGGCGGTTGAGATATCCCCAGCGCCAGCGCCGCACGGCCGAAGTGCAGCTCTTCGGCAACCGCGATGAAGTAACGCAGATGGCGCAATTCCATGCGGCCTCCATTAAGACGTTTTACCTATCAAACAGGTCGAACAATATATTGGATGGAATGATTAGCGAGCTATATGATTTTTTCATTGCTTGCCCCATCGTGCCCGAGGTCTCCCTTGAATCCTGCCGTCGCCCCGCCCGTCACTGACCTGAACATGTCCACCGAACCGTCTGGCGACCGCTACATAGAAAAGAACACGCCGCTGTTCAAACGCACCGCGCTGGCGCTGTTCGCGGGCGGGTTCTCAACCTTCACCCTGCTGTATTGCGTTCAGCCGATGATGCCGACGCTGTCCAGCGAGTTTTCCCTCTCTGCGGCTCAGAGCAGCCTGATCCTGTCGGTCGCCACGGCAATGCTCGCCATCGGCCTGCTGATCACCGGGCCGATATCCGACCGGCTCGGGCGCAAGTCGGTGATGGTCATGGCGCTGTTCTGCGCGTCGCTGTTCACCATCGCCAGCGCATTGATGCCCAGCTGGGAAGGTGTGCTCATCACCCGGGCACTGGTCGGTCTTTCACTGAGCGGACTGGCAGCGGTGGCGATGACTTACCTGAGCGAAGAAATACACCCCGCACACCTCGGTCTGGCGATGGGGTTGTATATCGGTGGCAGTGCGGTCGGCGGCATGAGCGGTCGACTGATCGTCGGGGTGCTGATTGATTACGTCAGTTGGCACGCGGCGATGCTGGTGGTCGGCGGGCTGGCGCTGATCGCTGCTGTGGTGTTCTGGAAAATTCTACCGGAATCGCGTAATTTCCGCACCCGCTCGCTGCACCCGCGCAGCTTGTTGAATGGCTTTGTCGTGCAGTTTCGTGATGCCGGATTGCCGCTGCTGTTCCTGGTCGGGTTTCTGCTGATGGGCGCGTTCGTCACGCTGTTCAACTACATCGCCTACCGCTTGTTGAGCGAGCCTTACAACCTCAGCCAGGCCGTGGTCGGCGTGTTTTCGGTGGTGTATCTGTCAGGCATCTACAGCTCAGCGAAAATCGGCTCGCTGGCCGACCGTCTCGGTCGCCGCAAGATGCTGTGGTCAGTGATCGTCATGATGCTGGCGGGGCTGACCCTGACGCTGTTCACGCCGCTGCCGCTGGTCATCCTCGGCGTGCTGATCTTTACCTTCGGCTTCTTCGGCGCACACTCTGTGGCCAGCAGTTGGGTAGGCCGCCGGGCCACGACCGCCAGAGGCCAGGCCGCGTCGCTGTACCTGTTCTGCTATTACGCCGGCTCCAGCGTGGCCGGAACCGGCGGCGGAGTGTTCTGGCATTACGCGGGCTGGAACGGCATCGGGCTGTTTGTCGGTGTGTTGCTGTTGATGGCACTGGGCGTGGCATTGAGATTGGCGAGGTTGCAGCCTTTAGGGGCGAGGGTTTAGTCACATATGCAGCACTGGCGATTGGGGTGAGCCAAGGTACACTGGCGCATCCGCCAGTTCTGGTAAAGGAAACCGACATGCGCCTCGACCACCTCCACCTGCAGAATTTTCGTTGTTACGAAGATGCTCATTTTGACTTCCAGCCGGGTTTCAATCTGGTGGTGGGGGTCAATGGGAGTGGGAAGACGTCGCTGTTGCTGGGGGTGGCGGGATGCCTGATTCCTTATGGCAATGCAATGGGGCAAGGCCAGGAAATTCTGAGCAAGGAAGACGTTCGTTTCGTTATAGACAGGCATGAAGGACGCAGTCGATTTGAGAGAAAGTTTCCCGTATTCATAAGAGCGGATGGCGATATTTTTGATCTGCCAAATTGGCGGGCAGTCCGTCTGCTCGAGCCCTGGGAAGGAGGAGTAGATCCCTCATCACTCTCTCACTTGAGTGCTGTGCTCGCCAGGAACAACGCAGGTGAGCAGATTGACTTTCCGGTTCTTGCCTTCTATCGCGCCAATCGTCGTTGGAGCAGTGCGCGCATATCTGCCGAGTTCGCAGCACAGCAGCGGACTTCCCGTTTTGACGGATATGCAAACTGGTTTGACGCCGTAGCCGATCTGCGTGATTTTGAAAGCTGGTTAATCGCAAGGACGCTTGAGCGCCTTCAGGACCGTCTTGATTCAACTCCGACTGTCGAGCGTGAAGATGAACTTGAATGGGTGAATCGAGCGATCAGACTTGCCATACCGGATGCCCATGATCTCCGATATGACTTGAGGCTACAAAGCCTGCTCGTAGATATGGGGGAAGGCAACGCCGTTCCGTTTCACGAACTCAGTGATGGTCAACGTAGTTTGATTGCGTTGATTGCAGATATTGCACGACGCATGTGCGTTCTAAACCCACACATAGGAAAAGACGTTCTGGCGAATACCGGTGGCATCGTGATTATTGATGAGCTCGATATTCATCTGCACCCGGCCTGGCAACGCAACATTGCGCCGACGCTTAAAAAAGCATTCCCCAAAGTGCAATTCATCGCCACAAGCCACTCGCCTCAAGTTATTGGCAGCCTGCAACCGGGCGAGGTCATCCTGCTGAAGAATGGCGACAGCTCTCACCCGCGAGCAACCTATGGCCTGGACTCCAGCACCATTTTGGAGGAAGTCATGGGCGTACCGCAGCGCGAACCCGAAATTGAAGTGTTGCTTGATGAGCTGTTCAGCACACTGGAAAACAATGAGCTTGAAAAAGCCAGGTTGCAGCTTGATGCGCTAAAGAAAAAAGCCCCCGATTTACCCGAGTTCGCAGGTGCTGAAGCACTGCTCAAGCGCAAGGAGCTTATTGGACGATGAGACGCATCATCAAAGGAACTGAGCCTGCGTCATTTACCGAATGGAAAGCCAGCGCAAATGAAGACTGGATGCCCACTTACCCAACCTTGCAGAACCCACAAAAACGCGAATTACATAACAGCCTGCTACAAGAGCAGCATTTTTCTTGCTGCTATTGCGGCAGGGAAATAGAACTTGATAGCAGCCACATCGAACATTTCAAACCCCAGGAGCACTACCTGCCACTGGCGCTGGAGTACAGCAATCTCCATGCGTCCTGCCTGCGCGAGACCAAACCAGGAAACCCGCTGCATTGCGGACATCACAAGAGCAACTGGTTCGATGAAACGCTGCACATCTTTCCACTGGCAGACGATTGCGAACAGCGATTTCGCTATCTGCTGACAGGAAAAATTCAAAACACTGAATCCGCAGACCTTCCCGCCGCCACGATGATCGAGAAACTCGCACTCGATATCGCCTACCTGACAAGAAGACGTCAGGAAGCTATCACAGGCATTTTTGATGAACAGTTCATATTGAGCGCCAGTGAGGCGGAGTTGACGCATCTGGTGCAGAGTTTGCGCTCAGGAGATGCCGGCAAGCAGGTGGCCTTTGGCCACGTCGTGGCCCGTTATGCGGAGCAGTTTTTGACGCCGTAACAGATCTATCCGGATTAAACTCGCGCTGGATGAATACCGCGGCGGTGAAGACTGGATGCCGCTGGGAGACTGAACCATGCTTTACGACCTGATCATTCGCGACGCACTGGTGATTGATGGCAGCGATACGCCCGGAGTGCGCGCCGATGTGGCAATCAGTGATGGACGTATTCAGCGCATCGGCAGCCTGACCGAGGCCCGTGCGCGGGAAGAGGTCAACGCAGTGGGGCGCGTGCTGGCCCCAGGGTTTATCGACGTTCACACCCACGACGATACGGTGGTCATTCGCAAACCCGAGATGTTGCCCAAGATCAGCCAGGGCGTGACGACGGTGATCGTCGGCAACTGCGGGATCAGCGCGTCACCGGTCTCGCTGCGCGGCAATCCGCCCGACCCGATGAACCTGCTGGGCGACGCATCGGCGTTTGTCTATCCACGTTTCGCCGATTATCGCGCCGCCGTGGACAACGCCCGGCCTGCTGTGAACGTGGCCGCCCTGATTGGCCATACGGCATTGCGCAACAATCACATGGATGACTTGTTGCGCAGCGCCAGCCCGGCAGAAATCGCCGCCATGCGCGAACAGTTGCGCGACAGCCTTGAAGCGGGCGCGCTGGGTCTGTCGACCGGTCTTGCCTACGCCTCGGCCTTCTCGGCCAAAACCAGCGAAGTCAAGCAACTGGCTGAAGAGCTGACGACGTTCGGCGCGGTCTACACCACCCACTTGCGCAGCGAATTCGAGCCGGTGCTGGAGGCGATGGCGGAGGCATTCGACATCGGCCGCCATGCGCGCTCGCCGGTGATCATTTCTCACCTGAAATGCGCAGGTGCAGGTAACTGGGGCCGCAGCCCGCAACTGCTGGCGGCGCTGGAAAAAGCCGCACAGGACCATCCGGTCGGCTGCGACTGTTATCCCTATGCAGCCAGTTCCTCGACGCTGGACCTTAAACAGGTTACCGACGCGTTCCGTATCACCATCACCTGGTCAACGCCGCACCCGGATCAGGGCGGTCGGGATCTGCAGGACATTGCCGCCGACTGGGGGCTGTCATTGCAGGACACCGCCCGCAAGTTGCAGCCCGCAGGCGCGGTGTATTACGGCATGGATGAAAGCGATGTCGAACGCATCATGTCTCACCCGCTGTCGATGATCGGCTCCGATGGCCTTCCGGAAGACCCATTTCCCCATCCACGCTTATGGGGCGCCTTCCCACGGGTGCTCGGCCACTTCAGCCGCGACAAGAAACTGTTTGCCTTGCACACCGCCGTACACAAAATGACAGGGCTTTCGGCAGCACGCTTTGCCCTGCACGAGCGTGGCCTGATCCGCGAGGGCTATTGGGCGGATCTGGTGTTGTTCAACCCGCACACCGTGCGCGATATAGCGAACTTCAAAGATCCTCAGCGAGCAGCAGAAGGCATTGATGGCGTTTGGGTAAACGGCCAACTGAGCTATGCCGAGGGCAAACCGCAGGGCAAGCGTCAGGGCAGATTTCTGCCTCGCAGCGGTTCACTGCTGGACGGCTTTGCAGAGACAAAAACGCCGACGCAGGCGTCGGCGATCAAGCTTGAAAGGAACGATACGTCTTGATCTATCAACACATCGTTAGCCTGGCAGTTACTGGTGATACTGCGCCGACAGCTCGTGCACCGCTTCGATGAAGGCACCGGCATTGGCCGGGTCGACTTCAGGGGTGATGCCGTGGCCGAGGTTGAAGACGTGGCCGGTGCCGCTGCCGTAGCTGGCGAGGATGCGCGCGACTTCCTGGCGGATGGCTTCCGGACGGGCGTAGAGCACGGTCGGGTCCATGTTGCCTTGCAGCGACACTTTGTTGCCCACGCGCTGACGTGCTTCGCCGATGTCGCAGGTCCAGTCGAGGCCAAGGGTGTCGGCGCCGATGTCGGCGATACTTTCCAGCCACAGGCCGCCGCCTTTGGTGAAGACGATGACCGGCACCTTGCGCCCGTCATGTTCGCGAATCAGGCCGTTGACGATCTTGCGCATGTAAGCCAGCGAGAACTCCTGGTAAGCCGCCGAAGACAGGCTGCCGCCCCAACTGTCGAAGATCTGCACCGCTTGGGCACCGGCCAGAATCTGGCCGTTCAGGTACGAGGTCACTGACTGTGCCAGCTTGTCCAGCAACAGGTGCATGGCTTGCGGGTTGTCATAAAGCATGGCCTTGGATTTGCGGAAGTCCTTGGAGGAACCGCCTTCGACCATGTAGGTCGCCAGGGTCCACGGGCTGCCAGCGAAGCCGATCAGTGGCACACGACCGTTGAGTTCGCGGCGGATGGTGCTGACTGCGTCCATCACGTAACCCAGGTCTTTCTGCGCGTCCGGGATTGGCAGAGCTTCGATGTCCGCCAGTGTGCTGACGGTTTTCTTGAAACGCGGGCCTTCGCCGGTCTCGAAGTACAGGCCCAGGCCCATCGCGTCGGGAATGGTCAGGATGTCGGAAAACAGGATCGCTGCATCCAGCGGATAGCGATCCAGCGGCTGCAACGTGACTTCACAGGCGAACTGCGGGTTCTTGCACAAGCTCATGAAGTCCCCGGCACTGGCGCGGCTGGCGCGGTATTCCGGCAGGTAACGGCCGGCCTGACGCATCATCCATACCGGTGTGACGTCTACGGGTTGCTTGAGCAAAGCGCGAAGGAAACGGTCGTTCTTCAGGGCAGTCATGTCGGCATCCGCTATAAAAGTGCGCGCATTTTCTCAGAGCGCGACACAAAAGGCACGGCGAGAGCCGTGCCTTTTGTCTATCGGGGCGATTTGCTGTGGTTATACAACGTCATGCGCCTTCAGAACCGACGGGGTTCTATGCCAGATCCTTATGATTCAGAACGTTCCAAGGCTCAAGCACGCCCTTGCCCTGTTGGAGTATCAGACGCCAGTCCCCTCTCCCGGTACTGTTACCAACGGTGGTGACATCCACACTAAACATTTTTACCTTGGCACTTATTTTAAATTTTCCATTGTGATGCCATTCATGGATCCCGGCGCTGCCATCGATATATTTGGCAATTGAGAGTCTGACGGCTTCTTCAAGGCCTCCCTCTGTATCGGCTTGTATTCTATCCTGCGCCTTCTGAAACCTTCGACTTTCGAAAAAATCACCTATATGTATCTTGTATTTAGGCGTGGCAGGTTTACTGGACTGTCCCACGGCGGACGGCAGTTTGGGCTGCGTATGTTTGCCGCCGCCGCGCAAACCGGTCGAGGCATGCACCCAGCCACCTTTATCATCAAGCTGGATCGGTAATTGGTAATAAGCATCTGGTCGCCGTGAATCGATCACTCGCCATACCGCGCAATCAACGTCGTACCTGACGGCATAGGCTTTTTCCTGTTGCACAGCGTAAAAGCGGCTTGGCACACCCTCTTGAGCTTTCTCATGGATGCCCCGGTAAATACCGTCGCCGCGCAACGTCAACCCGCCGGGCGTTTTTGATACCGCCGTTTTAGGATCGAGAACAGAATGGCCAACCTTTGCCGCAGAAAACGGTTTAACTCGCCGCCCTTTTGACAGCGTCAGACCATCGGCCAGCAACAGCGCCGCCTGAACGAAATACAGCGGAGCACTGCCCTCTTCATCGGCTGCCTTCCCGATTCCCTGCCAGATGGCGTAAAAACTGCGAATGGCAGCGATGGGTAGTTGCACCTTGAAAGGCGTGAAGGTGAGGATGATATCGCCAACGGTTTGGGTGATTTCCCAAGCACTTTGCCAGTTGGTTTCCCAGTTGCTGTTGGTCTGCTCGTCGACAGCCAATATCACGCGTTCGACTTCAGCGTCATACACCGCTTCAAGAAAGTTTTCGCTGCATGGCAACAACTCCATGAACAACGTATCCCGCTCAGCGGTCAATGCCCGCTGCACATCGGCCTGGAAGGGGAGCCCTGCCCTGCTCACCAGATAGTCCAGCCATTCAGGATCAAGCAGTAACTGCTGAAGGTCTTTCGAGCTGCTCATTTCCCTGAAACATTTACCGTCAGGCGCCTGCGGAGTAAAAATCACCAACGAGCCGACGCTGGAGCGAGCCTCGACTCCGATCGCCAGCACACCGCTCAATAACACATCTTTAATGGACAACTGACTGACCTGAACACGATGCCCCTCAACGGTTGCACGGTCATCACCGTCAACCGGATGGTTCAGTACCGCCGTCAACCACTTGTGACCTCTGTTCGCCAGATCGGGAGGAAGGCTACCGTCACCCAGAAAGTCGCCTGCCATCTTTGCCTCGATTCCATCCAGTCGCATCTGGGTGTGCATCACGCGTGCATAGCGCTCGCGGTGCCATGTTCCGGTAGCCGAGGTCGACAATAAGATTTTCAGGAACTTAGGGTAGTTCTCACCAATGTTCAGATCTCGAATCAGCCCGAACAGATAGCCGGCCTTGAGAAAACCGATCAATTGCCCCTGGCTGTCGTACGCGCGACTGGTCTGCAAAAAGTTGAAATCGGTCACAGCGATATTTTCAAGGGACAAGTCCGTGAGACTGCGCTGCTGTGTCTCGTAGTGCGCTTCTGCCTCCGAGGGGCCTGCAAACTCATAATCAGGATCCAGGAAGAAGCCCGGCTCGATTTCAATGCTCACGGTATGGATGCTGACCTCGTCAGGATTCACCTCTACACCGTGATCCAGCAGGATTCGCGCCTGCAGCTTCTCGCGAGCATATTGGCGAAGCTGATCAGGCTCTCCGTACCCGGAGGGTTCAAGCAGATCGGGGGCCTGAGCTTCGAGCAAGGCCTGACTGTAGTCTTGTACGGCGATCTTCCAGCTGTACTTGTCTTCATCGGACGCGTCAGCGAACCACTCGGGCAAGAATTCGCGTTCAATCTCTGTCGGTTTTTCAGGATCGAACCAACCGCTGTTTTCGTCGATCGCGCGCTGGGTCAGAGCCTTGCGAAACCCCGCCACGTCCTGCTCGAACTGCATGCCCAGCGACGAACGCTCTTCAGACGTCAATTGCGAACCGATTGCCAGGTAAAAGCTGTCGGTGCCTTCCTTGAACACACTGATCTCCCCGTTGCTCGTATCCTGAGCACGGTAATTACCAAAGCCGTCATGCAACAGCACGATACTGGTATCGTCAGGCCCCTCAGGCACGTACTTGCTCATGCCGAAGTCGACGATCACCAGATTGCGCCCTGAAGCAGCCAACAGCTCCCGGGCTCCAGTGCGCGCAAGTTCATCAGTGTGTTGATTGAAAATCCGGGTGCGTGACAGGCCGTCGATAGCCGTACTGCGGGCCCATTCGTCCAGCGAAATGTCCATCGCCTCGACGAACTCATCCGGCAGAACATCATTTTCAAGAAAGTCGATTTTCTGTTCTTCGGTCAGTGGCATCCGCTCAAGCAACTCGTCGAGACGGCCGGCCGGAACCTCGGGATGTAAAACACACAGCCAGCCCAGAACGGGCGAAAGTTGCGTATGCCCGCGATGATTCCAAAGTGGCAAAAAGGGGTTGGGCGCACGAACGCTCAGCAGGCTTTTGGAAGTTCCCTCATCTGCCAGCAAGGCAGCGAACAAAAGCGGCCGCCGCTCCCTCGCCAATCCTGCAACCTGTTCGCGCAGGGTGACGATCCGGCCAGCAGTACTGTCGCCATCCGGAAAATTCCCGCCCATCCCGAGCGTCGAGCTGCGAGGCAGTTGGCTGAAAATCAGATGCAATAACGGCTCTTCGCCGGAAAGAGAGGCACCCTCGGGTGCCACATAGTCGTCGTCAGCATTTAGCGTCAGTACAACAGCGTTTTGAATATCACTTTCGTCATGGCCTTTCAGGTAAACCGCAAGCTCTTCATCGTCTTCGTTCTGAACCCTGATCGACAGGTCGGCGGGCCATTCCGGCAACTGCACCAGCAAGGCGAACAAGGCATTATCGCCATCATCAGGGAAGTAGTTCTTTTCCGCGAAACGCTCGACGAACTGATCGATGATTCGATCCGCCCGCTCACGTGCCCGGTGTTCACGCACCGCAACCGTACTAGGGCTGAACCGGTCAGATCCGAAAGATTTCTGTTCATTGGAGCGGGCAAGCTTGCCCGCAGGTGCTGCTTTCAACATGGCTACTTCCTTATAGCGACGTGGAGGTTGGGAGCGTCGGTCCGAGGAAGACCTCCCGGTGATGCGCAGAATCCTAGCGCCTCACGGACACAGAAACAGGTGGCGGAAACAGGGCGTAAACAACCGACAGCTATCTTGATTACGAAAAGACAGGGATCGGGAGCCAAAAAGGGGAGTGAAGCGTCGAGCTGCCGCCCCTTGTAAGGGCGGCGAAGTTCGAATGAGGACAGGTCGCTATGACCCTTCGAGGTTATTTCAAAAGATTAAAACAAACGGGAACAGACCCTGGCAGTCAGACACCCAGGTAATCCATGATCCCTTCAGCCGCATTGCGGCCTTCGAAGATCGCAGTCACCACCAGGTCGGAGCCCCGGACCATGTCGCCACCGGCGAAGATTTTCGGGTTGCTGGTCTGGTGCTTGTACTGCGCCTGCTCCGGAGCCACGACACGGCCCTGGCTGTCGGTGCTGATCGTGAACTGCTCGAACCACGGCGCCGGGCTTGGGCGGAAGCCGAAGGCGATGACTACGGCGTCTGCCGGAATGATCTCTTCGGAACCCGGAATCGGCTCGGGGCTGCGACGGCCACGGGCATCCGGTTCGCCAAGACGGGTCTCGACCACCTTCACGCCTTCGACCTTGCCTTCGCCGACAATGGCGATGGGCTGGCGGTTGTAGAGGAAACGCACACCCTCTTCCTTGGCGTTCTTCACTTCCTTGCGCGAACCCGGCATGTTTTCTTCGTCGCGACGATACGCGCAAGTCACTGACTTGGCGCCCTGCCGGATCGAGGTACGGTTGCAGTCCATCGCCGTGTCGCCGCCGCCCAGCACGACCACGCGCTTGCCTTTCATGTCGACAAAGTCTTCCGGCGCCTTTTCGAAGCCCAGGTTGCGGTTGACGTTGGCGATCAGGAAATCCAGCGCATCGTGCACGCCCGGCAGGTCTTCACCGGCAAAACCACCTTTCATGTAGGTGTAGGTGCCCATGCCCATAAACACCGCATCGTACTCTTCGAGCAGTTGATCGATGCTGATGTCCTTGCCGATTTCGGTATTGAGCCGGAACTCGATACCCATGCCGGTGAACACTTCACGGCGGTGGCTCAACACGGATTTTTCCAGCTTGAACTCGGGGATGCCGAAGGTCAGCAGGCCGCCGATTTCCGGATTTTTGTCGAACACCACCGGTGCCACACCGCCGCGCACCAGCACGTCGGCACAGCCCAGGCCCGCAGGCCCTGCGCCAATGATCGCGACGCGTTTGCCGGTCGGCACGGCCCTGGACATGTCCGGACGCCAGCCCATGGCGAACGCGGTGTCGGTGATGTACTTCTCGACCGAACCGATGGTGACTGCACCAAAACCGTCGTTCAGCGTGCAGGCGCCTTCACACAGGCGGTCCTGCGGGCACACGCGGCCACAGACTTCCGGCAGGGTGTTGGTCTGGTGGGACAACTCCGCCGCCGCGAGGATATTGCCCTCGGCGACCAGCTTGAGCCAGTTGGGAATGAAGTTGTGCACCGGGCACTTCCACTCGCAATACGGGTTGCCGCAACCCAGGCAACGGTGCGCCTGATCGGCGGACTGCTGGGGTTTGAACGGTTCGTAGATTTCCACGAACTCTTTCTTGCGTTGACGCAGCAGTTTCTTCTTCGGGTCTTTACGCCCGACATCGATGAACTGGAAGTCGTTACTGAGACGTTCAGCCATTCTCTGGAGCCTCTTTGCGGCAGCTTCAGGTTACAAGCCTGAAGTTGCAAAAAATCATGGTCGCAGGCAATTCGCGCACTGCCGTTGGCTTGCGGCTTGAAGCTAACCGCTAGCAGCTGCTGTTATTGCGGATTCGCCCGAGTGCTGGAGAGCAGCGATTTCAGGTTGGCCGCCTTGGGCTTGACCAGCCAGAAACGACGCAGGTAATCGTCCAGGTTTTCCGCCAGGTTACGGCCCCATTCACTGTCGGTTTCAGCCACGTACTCGTTCAGAACGCTTTGCAGGTGAGTGCGATAAGCTTCCATCGATTCGCCGCTGATACGCTGGATCTCGACCAGTTCATGGTTGACGAGGTCAACGAAGGTGTTGTCCAGGTCGAGCACGTAAGCGAAACCGCCGGTCATACCGGAACCGAAGTTGTAGCCGGTCTTGCCCAGTACGCAGACGAAACCACCCGTCATGTATTCGCAGCAATGATCGCCAGTGCCTTCAACGACGGTGTGAGCACCGGAGTTACGCACGGCGAAACGCTCCCCCGCCGTGCCCGCTGCAAACAGCTTGCCGCCGGTTGCGCCGTACAGGCAGGTGTTGCCGATGATGGCGCTTTCGTTGGTCTTGAACGGGCTGCCCTTGGGCGGCACGATCACCAGCTTGCCAGCGGTCATGCCCTTGCCGACGTAGTCGTTGGCATCGCCTTCCAGGTACATGTTCAGGCCACCGGCGTTCCACACCCCGAAGCTCTGACCGGCAGTGCCCTTGAAGCGAAAGGTGACAGGTGCCTTGTTCATGCCCTGGTTGCCGTGCAGTCTGGCGATTTCGCCAGAGATGCGCGCACCGATCGAGCGGTCGCAGTTACAGATGTCCAGTTCGTACTCGCCGCCGCTGAGGGATTCGATGGCCGGTTTGGCCAGCTCGACCATTTTCTCGGCCAGCAAACCCTTGTCGAATGGCGGGTTGCGGTCTACCCGGCTGAACTGGGGCTTGTCCGCCGGAATGTGATCGCTGCCCAGCAACGGCGTCAGGTCCAGATGCCGTTGTTTTTCGGTTTCGCCCGGCAGGATGTCCAACAGGTCGGTACGGCCGATCAGCTCTTCCAGCGAGCGAACGCCCAGCCTGGCCAGCCACTCGCGGGTTTCTTCAGCCACGTAGGTGAAGAAGTTGATCACCATGTCGACGGTGCCGATGTAGTGGTCCTTGCGCAGCTTTTCATTCTGCGTCGCCACGCCGGTGGCGCAGTTGTTCAGGTGACAGATACGCAGGTACTTGCAGCCCAGCGCGATCATCGGCGCAGTGCCGAAGCCGAAGCTTTCAGCGCCGAGAATGGCGGCTTTGATCACGTCGAGGCCGGTTTTCAGGCCGCCGTCGGTCTGCACTCGGACCTTGCCGCGCAGGTCATTGCCGCGCAGCGTCTGGTGAGTCTCGGCCAGGCCCAGTTCCCACGGCGCGCCAGCGTACTTGATCGAGGTCAGCGGCGATGCGCCGGTGCCGCCGTCGTAGCCGGAAATGGTGATCAGGTCGGCATAGGCCTTGGCCACGCCGGCAGCGATGGTGCCCACGCCCGCTTCTGCTACCAGTTTGACCGAGACCAGCGCCGCCGGGTTGACCTGTTTCAGGTCGAAAATCAGCTGCGACAGGTCTTCGATGGAGTAGATGTCATGGTGCGGCGGCGGCGAAATCAGCGTCACGCCCGGTACCGCATAGCGCAGCTTGGCGATCAGGCCATTGACCTTGCCGCCTGGCAGTTGCCCGCCTTCGCCCGGCTTGGCGCCCTGCGCAACCTTGATCTGCAGCACATCGGCGTTGACCAGATATTCCGGTGTGACACCAAAGCGGCCAGTGGCGATCTGCTTGATCTTCGAGCTGCGGATGGTGCCGTAGCGCGCCGGATCTTCACCGCCTTCACCGGAGTTGGAACGCGCGCCCAGACGGTTCATCGCCTCGGCCAGCGCTTCGTGAGCTTCTGGCGACAAGGCGCCCAGCGAAATACCGGCCGAATCGAAACGCTTGAAGATTTCACTCAACGGCTCGATTTCGTCGATGTTCAGCGGCTGATCGAGGGTCTTGACCTGCAACAGGTCACGAATCATCGACACCGGCCGCTGATCGACCAGCGCGGTGTACTCCTTGAACTTGCTGTAATCACCCTGCTGCACCGCGGCTTGCAGGGTGCTGACCACGTCCGGGTTGTAGGCGTGGTATTCGCCACCGTAGACGAACTTGAGCAGACCGCCCTGCTGGATTGGCTTGCGCGGGCTCCAGGCTTCCGAGGCCAGCGCTTTCTGTTCGGCTTCGAGATCGACGAAGCGCGCCCCTTTCAAACGGCTCGGCACGCCACGGAAACTGGTGTTGCAGACGTCTTCGGACAGGCCGATGGCTTCGAACAGTTGCGCACCGCGATAGGACGCGACTGTCGAAATACCCATCTTCGACAGAATCTTGAGCAAGCCCTTGGTGATGCCTTTGCGGTAGTTCTTGAAGACTTCGTACAGGTCGCCCAGCACTTCGCCGGTGCGGATCAGGTCACCCAGCACTTCGTAGGCCAGGAACGGATACACCGCCGAGGCACCGAAGCCGATCAGAACGGCGAAGTGATGCGGGTCACGCGCGGTAGCAGTTTCGACCAGAATGTTGCTGTCGCAACGCAGGCCCTGCTCGGTCAAACGATGGTGCACCGCGCCGACCGCCAGCGAAGCGTGAACCGGCAGTTTGCCCGGTGCAATGTGACGGTCAGTCAGTACAATCAGGGTATGCCCGGAACGCACGGCCTCTTCGGCCTGATCAGCGACGTTGCGCACCGCGGCTTCAAGGCCGAGGCTTTCGTCGTAGTTCAGGTCAATGATGTGGCGCTCGAAGCCCGGACGCTCCAGGTTCATCAGCGAGCGCCATTTGGCCGGCGAAATGACCGGCGAGCTGAGGATCACCCGCGAAGCGTGCTCTGGCGATTCCTGGAAAATGTTGCGCTCGGCACCGAGGCAGATTTCCAGCGACATGACGATGGCTTCACGCAGCGGGTCGATCGGCGGGTTGGTGACCTGCGCGAACTGCTGGCGGAAGTAATCGTAAGGCGAGCGCACACGGCGCGACAGCACGGCCATTGGCGTGTCATCACCCATCGAGCCCACGGCTTCCTGGCCCTGCTCGCCCAACGGACGCAGCACCTGATCACGCTCTTCGAACGTGACCTGATACATCTTCATGTACTGCTTGAGTTGCTCGCTGTCGTAGAAAGCCGAGCCGTGGTCGTTGTCTTCCATGGTGGCCTGAATACGCAGGGCATTCTTGCGCAGCCATTGCTTGTACGGATGACGCGACTTGAGGCGGTTGTCGATGGCATCGGTGTCGAGGATCTGGCCGGTTTCGGTGTCCACGGCAAAAATCTGCCCAGGACCGACACGGCCCTTGGCGATGACGTCTTCGGGCTTGTAGTCCCACACGCCGATTTCCGACGCCAGGGTGATGTAGCCATTCTTGGTCGTGACCCAGCGCGCCGGGCGCAGGCCGTTGCGGTCGAGCAGGCAGACCGCGTGACGACCTTCGGTCATCACAATGCCGGCCGGGCCGTCCCACGGCTCCATGTGCATGGAGTTGTATTCATAGAAAGCGCGTAGATCCGGGTCCATGGTCTCGACGTTCTGCCACGCAGGCGGAATGATCATGCGTACGCCACGGAACAGGTCGATGCCGCCGGTTACCATCAGCTCGAGCATGTTGTCCATGCTCGACGAGTCAGAGCCCACGCGGTTGACCAGCGGGCCCAGTTCGTCCAGCTCCATCAAATCGTTGGTGAACTTGGTGCGACGCGCCTGTGCCCAGTTACGGTTGCCGGTGATGGTGTTGATCTCGCCATTGTGGGCGAGAAAGCGGAACGGCTGAGCCAGCGGCCATTTCGGCAGGGTATTGGTCGAAAAACGCTGGTGAAACACGCAAATGGCGGTTTGCAGACGCTCGTCGCTCAGGTCCGGGAAGAAGGCCGTGAGATCGGCCGGCATCATCAGGCCTTTATAAATGATGGTTTTGTGCGAAAAGCTGCAGATGTAGTGATCGTTGTCCGCAGCGTTGGCCACCGACGACCGGCGACGGGCACTGAACAGCTTGATCGCGAATTCCTGATCGCTCAGGCCTTCGCCGCCGATATACACCTGCTCGATTTTCGGCAGACGTTCCAGGGCCAGTTGACCCAGTACGCGGGTGTCGATGGGTACCTGACGCCAGCCCACCAGTTCCAGGCCCTCGGCCAGGATCTCGCGGTTCATGTTTTCGCGTGCGGCTTCGGCCCTGGCGTCGTCCTGATTGAGGAACACCATGCCCACCGCGTACTGGCGGGGCAGATCGACACCGAAATGTTCCTTGGCCATGGCACGCAGAAAACCGTCGGGCTTCTGGATCAACAGGCCGCAACCGTCACCGGTCTTGCCGTCGGCGTTGATACCGCCACGGTGGGTCATGCAGGTCAGGGCCTGGACGGCCGTCTGCAACAGGTGATGACTGGGCTCGCCCTGCATATGAGCGATCAGGCCGAAGCCACAGTTATCCTTGAATTCATCTGGTTGGTACAGACCTGCTTTCATAGACACTTTCTCACCAGGCTGCCTCTATGCGAGGCAAATTTCCTTTTAATTCAACCAATTACCTGACACGCCGAACGTACGCCAGCTTTGGACAGGCAAAACGGAGGTCATTGTACACAGCGACACAAGCGCTCACAAATTTAACGACGATTGGTTGATAATCAATGTCGCAATTATGAAAGTTTTAAAGCGGGTCGCTGTGCTAGTCAAAGCATTTCATCGTGAATCAGACTGACGCGACGGAGACTGTAGGGCGCTTGTAACGCGGACGCCGCCTGGCGCGCCTCAATAAGGCACGTCCAGGCGGGTTTAAGTCAGGTTTGCCGGGTGAGCGGTCCGGATAGGACCGCTGCGACTTCAGCGACTGGCGCCGAGCTCTTGTTGGACGCTGGCGACAGTACGAGGCCAAGGTTTACCAGCCTGAACCTTCGCTGGCAATACCTTGATGGCTGCCAGGGCGGCAGCACGGTCAGGAAAGTTGCCATACGTGATCACGTACAGCGGCTTGCCCTGCAAGGTTTTCTTGAAATAACGATACTCGCCACCTTGCTCGGCAATGTAGGCCTGAGCGGTCGCTTCGGAGCTGGTGCCCAGAATCTGCACCACATAATGGCCTGGCGCCTGACTGGCGTACCAGCTTCCACCGGCAGCTGGCTTGGCAGCTGCTGCGGCTGGTTTTTCAGCCGGTTTGGCAGCCGGAGCAGGCTTGGCAGTCGCGACCTGGGTCGGCGCAGGGGCAGGTTTGGCGGCTGGTGCGGGTGCCGGGGCCGGCGCAGGTGTCGGCGCCGGTATCGACGAACGAGGCGCCTGAGCAGCAGCCTGACCCGCGGGCACACCGGCTGGTGGCGCGGTGGTGGTCACGGTTGGCGGCTGAGCAGGCGAGCCGTTCGGCACCGCATCTTCATCGGTATCGCTGGAACCGGCGGCTTCCGCCAGCGGACCACGCATGACCGGCTGTGAATTGCCATTCATCGGCAGCGGCATCGGTTGAGAATTGCCCGCGAACTCGATGGCCGGGCCACCGTTGTTCGATTGCTGAGCAGTCGGCTTGCCTTCACCCAGCGGCAGTTGCGCCTGAGCGGAAGCAGGGGCATTGGCGGTGGTGGCTGTCTTGTCGCCGCGACCCGGAATCAGCACTGCTGCTGCCACGGCCACTATGACGACGGCACCCAAGGCCAATACGTGTTTTTTCGGCATGTTGAACCCCACACTTGGACGCTTGACCGCAGAACGACTCGCGATCATCGCCTCGATCATTGAATCGCGGGCCACCTGGTTGATCGCCCCAGGCCAGCCATCGGACTGTTCATGAATATCGGTGATCTGGTCGGCAGTAAACAACGCGATTCCCTGCCCTGCACCCTCCAGACGCTGAGCCAGATACTCTCGGGTTTCCTCTTCCGTATAGGGTTGCAGCTCGATGACGTGAAAACGTTCACCCTCGGTAGCGCCCTGCATTTCGGCACACAGCTGATCAAGACGATCAAGCAGCGATGGCTCGCCAAACAGGAACACATGCGGACGACCTTCCGGCGTGCCCGCAGCAAGACCCAGCAACGCTTCGAGCGCCGAATCGCCAAGTTGTTCCGCATCGTCTACCAGTACGTACACTTCCTGGCCGGTAAGCCCGAGCTGCACGACCTGCGACAGAATCGACTGCATCTCGGCCTGAGCCACGCTCAGCGCCTGGGCAACCTGTTGCAGCACACCGGCGGCATCGCTGGCACCGCGCGCGGAAATCACCACGCTCTGCACCGACTGCTTGTTGGTGCTGGCGACCAGCGCCTGACGCAGCAAGGTCTTGCCACTGCCCTGCGGCCCGGTGACGGCCAGCAGCAACTGGCTGTAACGCGCAAGGTGGTGCAGCTGTCCCAACACCGGCTTGCGCTGGGCAGGGAAGAATTTGAAGCCAGGTACCCGCGCCGCAAAGGGGTCATGACTCAACTGATAATGGCCGAGGAAGGCCTCGTCGGCATGCAAACTAGTCATGGGGTTTCCGTTAACCTCTAAGCTGATCCACCAGGGCGCGATAGTCCGCAACCAGAGTGGCCTGTAATACTTCTTTTGGATA
The DNA here is from genome assembly GCF_001293775.1 of Pseudomonas syringae pv. cilantro. GTDB lineage: Bacteria > Pseudomonadota > Gammaproteobacteria > Pseudomonadales > Pseudomonadaceae > Aquipseudomonas > Aquipseudomonas syringae_P. The sequence goes on along the minus strand of NZ_LGLN01000013.1, from coordinate 459,664 downwards.
ATCGTCCGTGATAACCGCTTCGCCCATCCGGCGCAACAGCACCAGACGCAGACGACCGTCGATGACCTTCTTGTCGATCGCCATGTGTTCGAGGAAGTTGTCTTCCGTCATGTCCTGCGGAGGTACGACGGGCAGCCCGGCACGCTGAAACAGCCGAATGCCGCGATCCCGTTCCTGCGTGCTGATCCAGCCCAGGCGCGAGGACATCTCCAGCGCCATGACTGTACCGGCCGCCACTGCCTCGCCATGCAGCCAGACACCATAGCCCATATGCGTCTCGATGGCGTGGCCGAATGTGTGACCCAGGTTCAATGTGGCGCGAATACCGGACTCACGCTCGTCGGCACCCACCACCAGCGCCTTGGCCGCGCAGGAGCGCTCGATGGCGACCGTCAAGGCCGCCTGATCCAGACCGCGCAGGGCGTCGACGTGCTCTTCGAGCCAGGTCAGGAACGGTTCGTCGCAGATCAGGCCGTACTTGATGACTTCTGCCAGCCCGGCGGACAGCTCACGCTCGGGCAGGGTATTGAGCGACGTGGTATCGATCAGCACGACGCTCGGCTGATAGAACGCACCGACCATGTTCTTGCCCAGCGGGTGGTTGATACCGGTCTTGCCGCCCACCGACGAGTCCACCTGTGACAACAGCGTGGTAGGAATCTGGATGAAGTTCACGCCGCGCTGGTAACAGGCGGCAGCGAAACCGGCCATGTCGCCGATCACCCCGCCGCCCAGCGCAATGACCGTGGTACGACGGTCATGACGGGCAGTCAGCAGACCGTCGAAAATGGTTTGCAGGGTTTCCCAGTTCTTGAACGCCTCGCCATCCGGCAAGACAATCGGCAAAACGTTGTAGCCAGCCAGAGTCCGGGTCAGACGCTCCAGGTACAGCGGTGCCACTGTCGTGTTGGAAACGATAGCCACCTGACGCCCGACGATATGCGGGGTCAGGAGTTCAGGCTGGTCCAGCAGGCCTTCGCCTATATGGATCGGGTAGCTACGCTCACCCAGCTCGACCTTAAGTGTCTGCATGTGTCCCCACATTGATTACCGGTTGCACGGTGGTGTGCTTCAGCGGGTCATGGCGCCAGGCCATCCACCATCGCTGTTTTTATGGTCGCCGAGGATAGCGCATTTTCGTCTGCGCTTTAACGGGGAGGAAGCTCTGCCAGACTCGCAAGTATCTCGAGAACCACCATCCGCGGCGGCCGCTCATCGGTTTTGATCACCAGATCGGCGATTTCACGGTACAGCGGGTCGCGAATGGCCAGCAGTTCGCTCAATACCCGGGCCGGATCAGCCGTACGCAACAAAGGACGATTGCGGTCACGCGCCGTGCGCCCGACCTGCTGTTCGATGGAGGCATGCAGGTACACCACGCGCCCGCCCGCCCGCAGCGCCTGACGGTTTTCGCTGCGCATGACCGCGCCACCACCGGTTGCCAGCACCACGCCATCAGCTTCGCACAGCTCTGCAATCATGGCTTGCTCGCGATCACGAAAACCCGGCTCGCCTTCCTTGTCGAAGATCCAGGGGATGTTGGCGCCTGTACGCAGTTCGATTTCCTTGTCGGAATCCTTGAACGGCAGTCGCAGCTCTTTGGCAAGCAAGCGGCCGATGGTGCTCTTGCCAGCACCCATCGGCCCCACAAGTATTAAATTTCGCACAAAATCAACGACTCACAGAAATCGCCTGGTTGTTCATGATACGCGGAGTCAGAAATACCAACAGCTCGGATTTGGACTCGGATACCACATCGCGCCTGAAAAGCCGGCCAAGATACGGTACATCGCCAAGAAATGGCACTTTATCCACACTTTTACTTTGCGTATTCGAGAACACACCACCGATGACGATGGTTTCGCCGTCGGAAATCAGCACTTTGGCATTGACTTCGTTTTTCTTGATCGGCGGCACACCCAGCACCGCATTCACGTAATCCGGCTCATCCTTGGTGACCTTGACCTCCATGATGATGCGGTTGTCGGGGGTGATCTGCGGCGTGACTTCAAGCGACAGGGACGCTTCCTTGAAGCTGACCGTGGTTGCACCACTGGAGCTGGATTCCTGATACGGAACCTCGGTGCCCTTGAGGATCTTGGCGGTTTCCTTGTCGGACGTGACCACCTTGGGTTGCGAGACGATTTCACCGTTGCCGGTCTTTTCCATCGCGGTCAGCTCAAGGTCGAGCATCGTGTTGTTGGTCAGGAAGCCAAGGCCGATGCCGGAGGTGGCGTTGGCAGCGCCCATGTCGACAAACGTCGAGCTGTTGGCCGTGGAGCCACCCGCTGAGGTGCCCGTCGACCAGTTGCTGTCGCCACTGGTATTGGTTGCACCGCCCCAGCGCACACCCAGCTCTTTGTCGTAATCGACGTTGGCCTCGACGATGCGCGCTTCGATCATCACCTGACGCACCGGAATATCCAGCTGCGAAACAATGCGGCGCAACTCGTCGAGCCGGTCCTGGGTCTGGTAAGCGATGATGTTGTTGGTCCGGTCATCGACTGTAATCGAACCGCGCTCATCGGCCTTGGACTCGGCACTGGTCACCGACTGGAACAGCTTGGCGATGTCGGCAGCCTTGGCATAGTTGACCTGCAACAGCTCACGACGCAACGGCGCCAGCTCGGCGATCTGCTTGAGCGACTCCAGTTCCTGACGTTCGCGGGCAGCGATTTCATCGGCCGGGGCGACCAGCAGCACGCTGCCGACCTTGCGTTTGTCCAGCCCTTTGGTTTTCAGCACCAGGTCCAGCGCCTGATCCCACGGCACATTCTGCAGGCGCAGGGTGATACCGCCCTGCACCGTGTCACTGGCAACCAGATTGAGGTTGGTGAAGTCGGCAATCAGCTGCAGCACCGAGCGCACATCAATGTCCTGAAAATTCAGCGAGAGCTTTTCACCGGTGTACACCGGCTTGTCGGCGGCGCGCCGGTCCATATCCTCGTTGGTCAGGGGGCGCACACTGATGGTCAGCTTGTTTTCGGTCTGGAACGCCGAATAGTCGAAGGCGCCCGACGGCTCGATCAGAATGCTCGCTTTGTCACCTGCGGCCGACGCGCTGACAAACTGCACCGGGGTCGCGAAATCCTTGACGTCGAGGCGCACGCGCAAGGGTTCAGGCAGCATCGTTTTGGCGAAGTCGACACGGATCTTGCCGCCTTGCTCCTGAATGTCAGGCGCAATGTTGGCATTGCTCAGGTCGATGACCACGTTGCCTTCGCCCAGCTCACCGCGCTGGAAATCGATATTCCTGATGGCTTTGGCACCGGCCGGCACAAAAGGTCTGGCGGACGTCGGGGTGGGTGGTGGAACGGCCACTCTGGCTGCGCCCATCGCGGTACTTGGCTGGGACGCCTGAGCCGCGGCTGCGCCCTGACCGATGACCACGAACAGATTGTTGCCGTCGACCCGCGAGCTGTAAGGCGACAGCGTCGTCAGGTTGATGATTACCCGCGTGCGATCCTGAGCCTGCACCACCACCACGCTGCGCGCGTTACCGGTGCCCAGCTCACGACTTTTGGTCGCCAACTGGCTGGTGACACCGGGCAGGTCGAGCGCAATACGCGCCGGTTGCGCCGTGGTGTAACCGCGCGGGGCAGGCACCGGGCCGTCGAAAGACAGCTTGAGTTCGACCCGGTCACCCGGCAACGCCGCGACATCCAGGGTCTTGAGGTTGGCAGCCTGGACAACCGGCGACAGCATCGCGATGCATAACGACGCGCCGATAATCGAGAGAATCCGGGTCATGATCAATTTCCGTTGAGCGCTACTGTGCATACTTGGCCTTGCCCACTTCATGAGCGTTCCTTGAGCTGGATGGTGCGCGGCCTTTCCAGCCATGCCCCTTCTCCGTCGGGAACAATTTCGATGACATCGACCTGCGCATCGCCGATCGACACAACCCGTCCGTTATTGCGGCCCAGGTAATCTCCCACTTTGACGCGATGAACGCCCCCGGCTCCACGCAACAGGGCGAACGTACCTGACCCGTTGCCAATCGTGCCGACCATTTCGAACGACTCGATGTTGAACCCTTCAAGAAACTGCCTGACCCGGTTTTCATCCGGTGCCACCAGCCGCGTGCCCTTCTGACGATTCAGCAGGTCGATCTTGACCGGCGGCTGAAACGGGCTGCGCAGGGCCGCAGCGTTATAGGTAAATGCTTCATAGGGCCGAAATTTCGGTAACGGCTCGATGGTGCCACTCGGACGCGCCCTGGCCTGATCCATGAACTCGGTCAGGTCGGCAAAATCGTTGTCACTGCCACACCCGGCCAGCCCGGCCAGAACAACACTGACGCACAACAATCGCGCCGCCCTCATTTCTTCAGCCCTTCATCGTTGTAGCGGTAGGTCTTGGCCAGAATACTCATGCGCAATTTGGTCGGGACCTTGGGATCGACCGGCTTGATCTCGAAATCATGCAGCGTGACGATGCGTGGCAGGCTGGCAACGCCACTGACAAACGTCGCCAGATCGTGATAACCGCCAACCACCGTGATCTGTATCGGCAGCTCTATATAGAACTGCTGGACCGCCTCGGGCAGCAGCTTGATTTCCTCGAATTCAAGGCCGCTTCCCAGGCCGGTGCGGGTAATGTCTTCGAGCAGCCCGGGCACTTCGGTGTCGCTGGGCAATTGCCGCAGCAGCGCACCGAAGGTGTTTTCCATTTCTTCCATCTGCTTCTTGTAAGGCTCCAGGTTGGCGGCCTGGAACGCCTTGTTGGAATACTGCTCGCGGAGCGTCATTTCACCGGCCTGAGCACTGTCGAGCTGGGTCTCCAGATCCTGAATAAAGAAGAAGTAGCCGAGCGCGAAAATCAGTACCGCCACCAGCAGCCCGGCAATCACCTTGACCGCCGCAGGCCAGGAGCCCAGGTTGTTGAGGTCCAGTTCGCTGAAATCGACCTTGCGAAGCCCGTCCATCCATTCAGACATATTCATGGCTTCGCTCCTTCGGCAGCGACAACCGGAGGCTGGGTCTGGCGCACGGTCAGCTGAAACACGTTGGCCTGATCCACCGCACCGGCAGTGGTGGCCTTGACCTCGGTCAGACTGGGCGCTTCAAGCCACTCCGAGGCTTCAAGGTTGCGCATCAGGTCCGAGACCCGGTTGTTGGATTCGGCAGCACCGCTGATGGCAATCAGCTTGCTGGTCATTTTGACCTGCGAGTAATAGACGCCATCCGGCAGGGTTCGCGCCAATTGATCGAACACCCGGCCCGTGACCGGGCGGTTACCTTGCAGGTCCTGGATAATCTTCATGCGCTCCAGCAATTGCTTGCGGCGCGCTTTCAGGTCGCTGATTTCCTTGATGCGGATATCCAGCTGAGCGATCTGCGTCTGCAGATACGCGTTACGCGCCATTTGATGCTCGATGGAATTGCTGACGTAGCGATCAATCAGAAACAGAATGCTGACCGACAGCACCAGTACACCGACCAATACGGTCAAAAAGCGTTTTTTTCGTTCTTCGCGGAGCTCTTCGCGCCACGGCAGCAAGTTGATCCGTGCCATCAGTCGAAGCTCCTCAACGCCAGACCGCACGCGATCATCAGGGCCGGGGCGTCACTGGCCAGTGCGCCCGCATTGACCTTGGAACTCAGGGCCATGTCGGCAAACGGGTTGGCGACCATGGTCGGCGTGCCGATGCGTCGCTGAATCAGATGCTCCAGCCCGGAAATCGAAGCCGTACCGCCTGCCAGCATGATGTGATCCACCGAGTTGTACTGCCCTGCCGCAAAGAAAAACTGCAACGAGCGGGAGACCTGCTGCACCAACGCGTCCTTGAACGGATCCAGCACCTCGCTGACATAGTCGTCAGGCAACCCGCCCTGTTTCTTGGCAAGTCCGGCCTCTTCCATGGACAGGCCATAGCGACGCTGGATCTCGTCGGTCAGCTGGCGGCCGCCGAACAGTTGCTCGCGGGTATAAATGATACGGCCATGGTGCAGCACGCTGAGCGTGGTCATGGTGGCGCCGATATCGACCACGGCAACGGTCAGCTCGTCGTGGCCATTCCCCAGTTGCGCAGCCAGCAGGCCGAACGAGCGCTCCAGCGCATAGGCTTCGACGTCTACGACGCGCGCGGTCAGCCCGGCCAGCGCCAGTGCCGCCTCGCGGACCTCGACGTTTTCCTTGCGGCAGGCCGCCAGCAGCACTTCAACCCGTTCCGGGTTGCGTACCGAATAGCCCTGCACTTCAAAATCGATGGCCACTTCTTCAAGCGGATAAGGAATGTACTGATCAGCTTCAAGCTTGAGCTGGTTTTCCATGTCGTCGTCGGAAAGACCGGCGTCCATCTCGATGGTTTTGGTGATGACCGCGGACCCGGCCACTGCGACCGCCACAATCTTGACGCTGGTCTTGGCCTTGACCAGCACGCGAGACAGCGCCTGACCAACCCCTTCGAGTTCAGCAATATTCTTTTCGACGACAGCGTTGGCCGGCAACGGCTCGACTGCGTAGGACTCGACCTTGTAACGGGTGCCGGAACGACTCAATTCCAGGAGTTTTACCGAGGTGGAGCTAATATCGATCCCTAGAAGGGTGTTGGCCTTCTTACTGAAGAGTTCGAACACAACCTGATTCCTTTGAGTTTCCGTCACTTACGGAGTTATTTCGGGTCAACGTCACTGCCGACAGCCTTGACAGTAGCGCAAATCACGCTCGGGGACGAAAAATGCTTATAATGCCCAGCGTTTTTTTCGTTTAACAAAGCTTCAAGGCATGTTCATTTGTAAATGCCTGCGCTTAACCCATTATTTTTTCTGGAAATCCAAAAGCCTTGATACGCCTGCTGAAGTTTTTGTGGTGGTCCCTCGTCGCGGTCTTCTGCTCGCTGTTACTCGGCCTGAGCGGCGCCTTTCTCTACCTGAGCCCCACCCTGCCGTCCGTCGAGGCGCTGCGAAGCATCCAGCTGCAAATCCCCCTGCGCGTATTCAGCAGCGACGGCAAGCTGATCGCCGAATTCGGCGAAATGCGCCGGACGCCGATTCGCTTTGCCGAAATCCCGCCCAATTTCATCAATGCACTGCTATCCGCCGAAGATGACAATTTCGCCAACCACTACGGTGTCGACCCCAGCAGCCTGATGCGCGCCGCCACACAGCTGGTGAAGAGCGGTCACATTCAATCGGGCGGCAGTACGATCACCATGCAGGTCGCGAAGAACTTTTTCCTGACCAGCGAAAGAAGCTTTTCACGCAAAACCACCGAGATCCTGCTTGCCTTGCAAATCGAGCGCCAACTCACCAAGGACGAGATTCTCGAGCTGTACGTGAACAAGATTTATCTGGGTAACCGGGCTTACGGTATCGAGGCGGCGGCGCAAGTCTACTATGGCAAATCGATTCGCGATGTAAGCCTTGCGCAAATGGCCATGATTGCCGGTCTGCCCAAGGCACCGTCACGTTTCAACCCACTGGCCAACCCGACCCGGGCCAAGGAACGCCGCGACTGGATCCTCGGGCGCATGTACCGCCTGGGCAAGATCGACCAGACCGCTTACCAGACCGCCTTGAACGAGCCACTCAACGCCAGCTATCACGTACAGACCCCGGAAGTGAATGCACCGTACATCGCCGAAATGGCCCGTGCGGAAATGGTCGGCCGTTATGGCAGCGAGGCCTATACAGAGGGCTTCCGCGTCACGACCACGGTGCCGAGCGACTTGCAGGAGCACGCCAACAAGGCGATCCAGCAGGGCTTGATCGACTACGATCAGCGCCATGGCTATCGCGGTCCGGAAAGCCGCTTCGCCGGCATGACCCGCGCCAACTGGGTACAGGAACTCAGCAAACAACGCACGATCAATGGTCTTGAGCCGGGCATCGTCACTCAGGTCGACAAGACCGGGTTGCGCGTCCTGACCCGCAATGGCGAGAAAGAAGAGACGGTCGACTGGGCCACCATGAAGTGGGCGCGCCCTTATCTGAACACCAACAGCCTGGGCGCCAATCCCAAGCAGCCGGGCGATGTGGCAAAGGTCGGTGATCTGGTTCGCTTGCTGCGTCAGGACGATGGCTCGCTGAAATTCAGTCAAATTCCCGTCGCGCAAAGCGCGCTGGTTTCGCTTGATCCGCAAAACGGCGCCATTCGTGCGCTGGTCGGCGGTTTCGCGTTCGAGCAAAGCAACTACAACCGGGCCATGCAGGCCAAGCGTCAGCCGGGCTCCAGCTTCAAACCTTTCATCTATAGCGCCGCACTCGACAACGGCTACACCGCGTCGAGCCTGGTGAACGACGCCCCTATCGTGTTCGTCGATGAGTATCTGGACAAGGTATGGCGTCCAAAAAACGACACCAACACATTCCTCGGCCCGATCCGCCTGCGTGAAGCGCTGTACAAGTCGCGCAACCTGGTTTCGATCCGTCTGCTCCAGGCACTGGGCATCGACAGCACCATCGATTACATCACCCGCTTCGGATTTGCCAAGCAGGACCTGCCGCGCAACCTGTCGCTGGCCTTGGGTACGGCCACGCTGACCCCGATGGAAATCGCCACCGGCTGGGCCACGTTTGCCAACGGCGGTTACAAGGTCAGTCCATATCTGATCCAGACCATCGAGAACCGTGACGGCCAGACGTTGTTTGTCGCCAATCCGCCAAGCGTTCCAGCCAACGACGCCAAGACCGCGCCGAACACCTCGACCTTTGCCGTGCATGACAACCCTGGCATTGCTGCCACCACAGCACCGGGCACACCCACCGAACCGCAAACGCCAGCCTTTGCAGAACGCATTGTGGATGGCCGCACGACGTACATCCTGAACAGCATGCTGCAGGACGTGATCAAGCGTGGTACCGGGCGTCGCGCCTTATCGATGAACCGGCCGGATATCGCAGGCAAGACCGGTACGACCAACGATTCCAAGGATGCATGGTTCTCCGGCTATAACGCTGACTACGTCACGACGGTCTGGAGCGGTTTCGACCAGCCAGAGAGCCTTGGGCGTCATGAGTTTGGCGGCACGGTCTCGCTGCCGATCTGGATGGATTACATGAGCGCAGCGCTCAAGGACAAGCCACCGCACCAGCAAGCTGAACCGGACGGCATTCTCAGCCTGCGCGTCGACCCACTGAGCGGCCGCGCGGCCACGCCAAGCACGCCGAATGCGTTCTTCGAACTGTTCAAAAGCGAAGACACACCGCCAAGCGTCAACGAACTGGGCGGCAGCAGTGCCCCCGGCAGCCCGCTGCCAGCAGACGAGTCAGCGCCCATCGATTTGTTCTGATACGCAGGTATGTGACGCAGAGCGTCACGACAGGCACTCCCACGCTGGAGCGTGCGGAACGATGATCCTGACGATCGTCGCATGTAGCTCTGGACGCTCCGCGACCGCTTTAAGTGTTACCAGACATAAAAAAACCCCTGCATCGCTGCAGGGGTTTTTTATTGCTGCGTGATCAGCCGTTGAACACGTCGTCCACACTGGTCAGCGGGTAGTGCTTCGGATACGGCAGGGTGGCAACGCCGCTCTCGATGGCCGCCTTGGCAACCGCATCGGCGATCAGACCCAACAGGCGGGTGTCCATTGGTTTCGGGATGATGTACTCACGACCGAATTCCAGCTTGATCCCGCCGTAAGCATCGCAGACTTCCTGAGGCACTGGCAGTTTGGCCAGTTCACGCAGAGCGTTGGCCGCCGCGATTTTCATTTCCTCGTTGATGCGCTTGGCGCGAACGTCCAGAGCACCACGGAAGATGAACGGGAAGCCCAACACGTTGTTGACCTGGTTCGGGTAGTCCGAACGGCCAGTCGCCATGATCACGTCGCTACGGGTAGCGTGAGCCAGCTCAGGGGAGATCTCCGGATCAGGGTTCGAGCACGCGAACACGATCGGGTCCTTGGCCATCAGCTTGAGGTTTTCAGGGCTCAGCAGGTTCGGACCGGACAGGCCCACAAACACGTCAGCACCGTCCAGCGCGTCAGTCAGCGAGCGCTTTTCAGTCGCGTGAGCGAACACGGCCTTGTACTGGTTCAGGTCGGTGCGGCCAGAGTGAATCACGCCGGTGCGGTCGACCATGAAAATGTTTTCGATTTTCGCGCCCATGCTCACCAGCAGCTTCATGCACGAGATGGCAGCAGCGCCCGCGCCCAGGCAGACGATCTTCGCCGAATCGAGGCTCTTGCCGACGATTTCCAGCGCGTTGATCATGCCGGCTGCGGTCACGATAGCGGTGCCGTGCTGGTCATCGTGGAAAACCGGAATGTCGCACTGCTCGATCAGCGCTTTCTCGATTTCAAAGCACTCAGGTGCCTTGATGTCTTCCAGGTTGATGCCACCGAAGGTAATCGAGATACGCTTGACGGTGTCGATGAACGCCTGCGGGCTTTCGGAATCGACTTCGATATCGAAAACGTCGATACCGGCGAAACGCTTGAACAGAACCCCTTTACCTTCCATGACGGGCTTGGACGCCAATGGACCCAGATCACCGAGGCCGAGAATCGCGGTGCCATCGGAAATAACTGCTACCAGATTGCCTTTGCCGGTGTACTTGTAAGCCAGCTCAGGGTCACGGGCGATTTCACGCACGGGTTCAGCAACGCCAGGGCTGTAGGCCAGAGCCAGGTCACGGGCGGTTGCGGTCGGCTTGGTGAGTTCGACGCTCAGCTTCCCCGGACGAGGATTGGCATGGTATTCGAGCGCGGCAGTTTTCAGATCTGACATGTATTGGATTCCGCTTTTTTTACTGTGGGACAGACGGACCGCCGAGGATACGCAAGATGCCTGGTCCTAACAAGACTGACCAGTCACTGCTGTCAAGAGGCGCGGCCTTAGACTTTACGCTTAGAAAGCGGACGTGCTCAGCATCGCAGAATGGGTCAACGGCAGCAGCCAGCGCGACTGGCCTGATTTTAGACCACCCCGACGAGCGCGATCGACCACCCAGCCGCGCGCTTCAATCTTTTTGCCTTTGAGGCGCTCGAGCGCTGCCATGTCGAACCCGGACACGTTGTCCGGTGCAATGCGCAGCACCAGCGAGCCCGGCAACTCAATCCACACGCCGCCGCGATTGCGCTGCACGCTCTTGACCTGTCCGGACACTACGGCAAAGCCGCTTTTAGCGATGCTGTCAGACGCCTGCACCGGCGAGTTGCGCCACAGGCCCAGCCTGGCCTGACGTGCCTGACGCTCTGCACTTTGCTGGCAATCGACCAGCGCAACATTGGGTGCGACGGCGACCAGATAACCCAGACCTTCGCTCAGCAATTGCGCTTCAAGGTTTGCACCATCACGCCCATAGACGTTGGCCAGCGTGCGACCGTAATGATCCTTGCTCTGCTGACCGACCCGCAGACGGACCTTGCCGCCGCTGTCATCCACCAGCGCTCGCAGCCTGCGCCTGGCGGCTTCGGCAAGCGGCTCGGCCGACTGGCCTTTTTTGCCGGTTTCAGGCGTATTGAGCCCGATCATCCGCACGCTGCGGCCATCGGTCAGGCGCAGTGTGTCGCCGTCGACCACGTGCTGCACCTGCGCGACCGGCAACGAGTCTGGCGCAGGGCAGAACGCCTGCGCGCAGGACAGCCAGATCGCAGACATAAAAAAGACGCCCACAAGGGGCGCCTTTTCAAGCAGCCTGGAGATGCCCAAGGGGCAACCAGCTCAGCTTCAGTCTTGCTTCGCTTTGGTTGCGCCGAACGCACCGAAACGGGATTTGAACTTGTCGACACGGCCGCCAACGTCAAGCATCTTCTGCTTGCCGGTGTAGAACGGGTGGCACTCGTTGCACACGTCCAGGCTCAAAGGGCCGGTCAGGGTGGAACGGGTTTTGATGACATTGCCGCAGCTGCAGGTCGCGTCAATGGCTTCATAAACTGGATGGATATCAGCTTTCATCGGTACTTCCTCGGTCTAACGCGCCGCCACCCAACACTATTGTTGAATACCGCACGGAAATAGGCTGCGGATAGTACCAGACAATTGCAACGACGCAAGCGAACCTTCACACCAGTCGTCTGCTAAGATCGCGCCTTCTTATTACCGACCACCACAGGGAAACATCGCGTGCCCGACGCCATCCTGCGCCTTGCCCTGCCCTCGCCGCTTCGCCGCCTGTTCGACTATCGCGCCCCTGCCGGTGTGTCGCGTAGCGCCTTGCAGCCCGGCATGCGCCTGCGGGTGCCGTTCGGAAGACGGGAAATGATCGGCATTCTGGTGGAAGTGGTCGATCACAGTGAAGTGCCTGCCGACAAGCTCAAACCCGCGATTGCCCTGCTCGACAGCGAAGCGCCGTTGCCGCCCGCGCTGTTCAGGCTGTGCCTGTGGACGTCGCAGTATTACCAGCACAGCCTGGGTGACACGTTGAGCTGGGCCTTGCCGGTGCTGCTGCGTCAGGGCGACCTGGCCGAGAGCCGCCAGGAACGCTTCTGGCACGTGACCGCCACCGCCAGCGTCGATGACCCGCGTATCGCTCGCGCGCCCAAACAGCGTGAAGCGCTGACCACCCTTGCCCAGCACCCGCACGGCGTGGCGCATCAGTTGCTCAGCAAGCTGATGCTTAATAAGGAAAGCCTCAACCTGCTGCTGGCCAAAGAGCTGGTGTACGTCGAAGTGCGCAGTCACGCGCCCAGCGCACGCCATGAACACTGGCTGGCCCAGCCGGAATTACCCCTCAATACCGAGCAGCGTGCCGCTTACGAGGCGATCCGTGCCGGGTTCGACAGTTTTCACGCATTTTTGCTGGCAGGCGTGACGGGCAGCGGCAAGACCGAGGTCTATCTGCAACTGATCCGCGAGACGCTGGAGGCGGGCAAACAGGCGCTGGTGTTGATCCCGGAAATCAACCTCGGCCCACAAACGCTGGCGCGTTTCGAACAACGCTTCAATGCCCGCATCGCACTGGTGCATTCCGCCGTCAACGACCGCGAGCGACTGGATGCCTGGCTGGCCGCCCGCGATGGCGAAGCCGACATCATCATCGGTACGCGTTCGGCCCTGTTCACGCCGATGAAGAACCCCGGCCTGATCATCATCGACGAAGAACACGACGGCTCCTATAAACAGCAGGAAGGTCTGCGTTACCACGCCCGCGACCTGGCGCTGGTGCGGGCCCGTCAGGAAAACATTCCTATTGTGCTCGGCTCGGCCACGCCCTCTCTGGAAAGCCTGCACAACGCCTACACCGGACGCTACGGCCTGCTACGCCTGAACCAGCGCGCAGGCGGCGCGCAACAGCCGCGCTTCATGCGCCTGGATGTCAAAAGCAGGCCGCTGGACAGCGGGATTTCCGGGCCGATGCAACAGGCCATCGGTCAGACGCTTGCGGCAGGCCAGCAGGTGCTGGTGTTTCTCAATCGACGCGGCTTTGCGCCAACGCTGCTGTGCCATGACTGCGGCTGGATGTCCGGTTGCCAGCGTTGCGACGCGCGTATGACCGTACATCAGCGCTCTGCCGAGCTGCGCTGTCATCACTGCGGCTATGTCGAGCGCGTGCCGCGGCAGTGCCCTTCGTGCGGCAAAGTGGATTTGCGCCCTGTCGGCGCCGGCACCGAGCGCGCCGAAGAGCGGCTGGCAATCATGTTTCCGGACTTTCCGGTGCTGCGCGTCGACCGCGACAGCACGTCGCGCAAGGACGCCATGAACCAGTTGTTCGCGACCATCCAGCGCGGTCAGCCGTGCATTCTGGTCGGCACCCAGATGCTCGCCAAGGGTCATCACTTCCCAAGGGTGACGCTGGTGTCGATTCTCGACGCCGACGGCGGATTGTTTTCCGGTGACTTCCGGGCCAGCGAGCGCATGGCGCAGTTGATCGTGCAAGTGGCCGGGCGTGCAGGACGTGCCGAGGAACCGGGCAAGGTGATCATACAGACTCATCTGGCCGACCATCCGTTGCTGATCCAGCTCACCGAACAGGGTTATTTCGCGTTCGCCGAACAGGCCTTGAGCGAACGTCGCTCGGCCGGTCTACCGCCGTTCTCGCACCTGGCCCTGCTGCGTGCCGAGGCCCACAAACCCGGTCAGGCCGAGGCCTTTCTCGATCAGGCCTGCAGCGAAGCCGAACAACTTCTGACGCAGATGAGCCTGGGCGGCATCGAGCTGCTGGGCCCCGTTCCCGCACCGATGGAACGCCGCGCCGGGCGTTATCGCGCGCAGTTACTGGTGCAGTCCAGTGCACGTGCGCCGCTGCATAAATTGCTCAGTACCTGGCTGCTCGCGCTGGAGCAAATGCCCAGCGGCCGGCAAGTCAGGTGGTCGCTGGATGTGGACCCGGTGGATCTTTATTAGGTCACGCCGTTGGCAAGCAGGCTCCGGCAACGGATAATGCGGAGTTTTTCCACCTGCGCATCGAAGCGCCACCGCGCTTGCGGTCGAAGAGAGCCCCATGAAAGACACCATTCGCCAGCTGATTCAACAAGCCCTGACCCGTCTCGTCACCGAGGGCGTCTTGCCAGAAGGGCTGACGCCGGCGATTCAGGTGGAAAACGCCCGTGACAAGACCCATGGTGACTTCGCCAGCAATATCGCGATGATGCTCGCCAAGCCTGCCGGGATGAAGCCGCGCGATCTGGCTGAAAAACTGATCGCTGCGCTGCCGGCCGACGATCAGGTCAGCAAGGTCGAAATTGCCGGGCCGGGCTTTCTGAATTTCTTCCAGAACACCGCCGCACTGGCTGCGCGCCTTGACGCGGCGTTGCTCGACGCGCAGTTGTCGGTCCGCAAGGCCGGTGCCGCGCAGCGTGTGGTGGTCGATCTGTCGGCACCGAACCTGGCCAAGGAAATGCACGTGGGTCATCTGCGCTCGACCATTATTGGCGACGGCGTGGCGAACGTGCTGACGTTTCTGGGCGACACGGTCATTCGCCAGAATCACGTCGGCGACTGGGGCACCCAGTTCGGCATGCTGTTGGCCTATCTGCAGGAAAAACCGGCGACCAGCGACGAGCTGTCCGACCTGGAAGACTTCTATCGCGCCGCCAAGCAGCGCTTCGACGAGTCCGAAGAGTTCGCCGAGCGCGCTCGCGGGCTGGTGGTCAAGTTGCAGGCTGGCGACGCCGAGTGCCTGACGCTGTGGAAGCGCTTCAAGGATATTTCGCTGTCCCACTGCCAGGATATCTACGAGCGCCTCAACGTCAGACTGACCCCGGCCGATGTCATGGGCGAAAGTGCCTATAACGATGACCTGGCCAATGTGGTCAACGATCTGAAAGCCACCGGCCTGCTGGTCGAGAGCAACGGCGCGCAGTGCGTGTTCCTCGAAGAATTCCGCACCGCCGATGACACACCACTGCCGGTGATCGTGCAAAAGGCCGGTGGCGGTTATCTGTATGCCACCACCGACCTGGCTGCCATCCGCTATCGCAGCAAGGTGCTCGAAGCCGACCGCGTGCTGTATTTCGTCGATCAGCGTCAGGCACTGCATTTCCAGCAGGTATTCGAAGTGGCTCGCCGCGCGGGCTTCGTTCGCAACGGCACTCAGCTGGAGCACATGGGTTTTGGCACCATGAACGGCGCCGATGGCCGCCCGTTCAAAACCCGCGATGGCGGTACGGTCAAGCTCGTCGACCTGCTCGATGAAGCCGAAGAACGTGCTTACACGCTGGTGAAGGAAAAGAACCCGGAGGTCGCCGAGGCCGAGCTGCGCAGCATTGCCAGGGCGGTGGGAATCAGTGCGGTGAAATACGCTGATCTGTCCAAGCACCGTGCCAGCGACTACAGCTTCAACTTCGATCAGATGCTCAGCTTCGAAGGCAACACCGCGCCTTATCTGCTGTACGCCTACACCCGGGTAGCCGGTGTGTTCCGCAAGCTGGGCACGCCGTTTGACGCCGACAAGGGGCACATCGTCCTTGAAGCGCCGCAGGAGCAGGAACTGGCAGCACGTCTGGCGCAGTTCGCTGAAACATTGAACAACGTCGCAGAAAAAGGCACACCGCACGTACTTTGTGCTTACCTGTATGACCTTGCGGGTCTGTTTTCCAGCTTTTATGAAAACTGCCCGATCCTTGGTGCGGAAAGTCCCGATCAGCAACAGAGCCGTCTGCGTCTGGCTGCCCTGACCGGCCGCACCCTCAAGCAAGGCCTGGACCTGTTGGGTCTGGAAACTCTGGAGCGTATGTAAGTTGGCAGTTGCGAAGAAGAAACCGGCACCCAAGCGGGGCGCCAGCCGTTATCAGGCACCCGCGAAGAAACCGATTCCAGGATGGTTGTGGCTGGCGATTGGTCTGACCGTAGGCGCATTCGTGGTCTTTCTGATGAAGCTCGAGCCGGGCGGCGAAGACGTCAAGCGGGTCAAGGCGGACGCCAAGGCTGCGAAAATCGCCGAAGCCAACAAGACGCCGCCGAGCCCGACCGCGCCGGTCAAGCCCAAGTACGACTTCTACACGCTGCTGCCGGAATCGGAAGTGATCGTGCCCAACGAAGCGGTGCCGGAGAAGACGCCACCGCCCGTGGCGCCGACGGCTCCGGTTTCGCCCGAACAGGCCGCCAAGATCGACACCGCACGCGCTCAGGCAGCGCTTAGCGGTTTGACGCCACCACCGGCCCCGCCCGTGGCGACGACCAAGCCAGCGGCAGTCACGACGTTCTTCCTGCAAGCGGGCTCGTTCCGCAAACAGGCCGACGCCGAGAAGGTACGTGCGCAAATCATCCTGCTGGGCCAGACGTCGACCGTCGAATCCGGCACGGTGAAGGATGAAACCTGGTATCGCGTGCTGGTCGGCCCGTTCAGCAACCGTGAACAACTGACGACCGCTCAGAAGCAACTGGCAAGCGGCGGGTTCAGCAACCTGTTGCTGCAACAACGCCAGAGTCGCTAGCCGGAGCGGGATTTACGGTGATGCTGGAGCGTGCGGAACGATAACCTCAACTATCGTGCGACGCTCCGCGTCCTCATTGCAAATGCGTCGTGTGAAAGACCGTCTTCGCGGACAAGTCCGCTCCCACTGGAGCCGGAGGAACGATGATCCCGACTATCGTGCTCCTGGCGGCGCTGATTGGTGTTTGTTAACGCCTTCCCCGTCTTCATCTATTTATCTCTCCGCGTCAGGCCATGTCGTAAACGCACCTTTGTGTGGCGTCCATAGGCATTTGACGTCTTTGGTCCGGCCCTACCATCGCTCTCAGAGGGCTCTGTTCGGCCCGACCAAAAAGTCAGGCGCAGCGGCGCCGCCGGGAGATCCGCGATGTTCAGCAAGCAAGACCAGATTCAGGGTTATGACGATGCACTGATGTCGGCCATCAACGCCGAAGAGCAGCGTCAGGAAGACCATATCGAGCTGATCGCCTCGGAAAACTACACCAGCAAGCGCGTGATGCAGGCTCAAGGCAGCGGCCTGACCAACAAATACGCCGAGGGCTATCCCGGCAACCGTTACTACGGCGGCTGCGAGCATGTCGACAAGGTCGAGCAACTGGCCATCGAGCGCGCCAAACAGCTGTTCAGTGCCGACTACGCCAACGTCCAGCCACACTCAGGCAGCCAGGCCAACGCCGCTGTCTATCTGGCGCTGCTGCAGGCGGGTGACACCGTGCTGGGCATGAGCCTTGCGCATGGCGGTCACCTGACCCACGGCGCCAAGGTCAGTTTTTCCGGCAAGCTGTACAACGCCGTGCAGTACGGTATCGACACCTCTACCGGCTTGATCGATTACGACGAAGTCGAGCGCATTGCCGTTGAATGCCAGCCAAAAATGATCATTGCCGGTTTCTCGGCCTATTCCAAAACGCTGGATTTCCCCCGCTTTCGCGAAATCGCTGACAAAGTGGGTGCCTATCTGTTCGTCGACATGGCCCACGTCGCCGGTCTGGTCGCAGCCGGTTTGTACCCCAATCCGCTGCCGTATGCCGACGTGGTCACAACCACCACCCACAAAACCCTGCGTGGCCCGCGCGGCGGTCTGATCTTGGCCAAGGCCAACGAAGAGCTGGAGAAGAAATTCAATTCCGCCGTCTTTCCCGGTGGTCAGGGTGGCCCGTTGATGCACGTCATCGCCGCCAAGGCCGTGTGTTTCAAGGAAGCGATGGAGCCCGGCTTCAAGGCGTATCAACAGCAGGTCATCGATAACGCACAAGCGATGGCGCAAGTCTTCATCACGCGCGGCTTCGACGTGGTCTCCGGCGGTACTGACAACCACCTGTTTCTGGTCAGCCTGATCCGTCAGGGTCTGACCGGCAAAGAGGCCGACGCCGCGCTGGGCCGTGCGCACATCACCGTCAACAAGAACTCGGTGCCCAACGATCCGCAGTCACCCTTCGTGACCTCGGGCCTGCGCATCGGCACCCCGGCCGTTACCACGCGCGGTTTCAAGGTGACCCAGTGCATCGAACTGGCAGGCTGGATCTGCGACATTCTCGATAACCTCGGTGATGCCGATGTCGAGGCCAATGTCGCCGGCCAGGTCGCAGCCCTGTGCGCCGATTTCCCGGTTTATCGCTGAGTCAGGAGTAGCCTTACATGCAGCATTACTCAGGCTTCGGCCTTCTCAAGCATTCTCTCAGCCACCACGAAAACTGGCAGCGCATGTGGCGCACGCCAACGCCGAAGAAGGTCTACGACGTGGTGATCGTCGGTGGCGGCGGACACGGTCTGGCGACCGCTTATTACCTGGCCAAAGAGCACGGCATCACCAACGTGGCAGTAGTCGAGAAAGGCTGGCTAGGGGGCGGCAATACGGCGCGTAACACCACCATCGTGCGCTCCAACTACCTGTGGGACGAGTCGGCGCATCTTTATGAGCACGCGATGAAGCTATGGGAAGGCCTGTCTCAAGACCTGAACTACAACGTCATGTTCTCCCAGCGCGGCGTCTACAACCTGTGTCACACCTTGCAGGACATGCGCGACTCCGAACGCCGCGTCAGCGCCAATCGCCTCAACGGCGTTGACGGCGAACTGCTCAACGGCAAGCAGGTCGCTGAAGAAATTCCGTACCTGGACTGCTCGAAAAACACCCGTTACCCGATCATTGGCGCAACCGTTCAACGCCGTGGCGGCGTGGCCCGTCATGACGCCGTGGCCTGGGGCTTCGCGCGCGCTGCCGACGCCTTGGGCGTGGACCTGATTCAGCAAACCGAAGTCATCGGTTTTCGCAAGGAAAACGGCGTGTGCATCGGCGTCGAAACCAACAAGGGCTTCATCGGCGCCAAACGCGTTGGCGTCGTCACAGCCGGTAACTCCGGGCACATGGCCAAACTGGCGGGTTTCCGTTTGCCGATCGAGTCGCACCCTTTGCAGGCGTTGGTTTCCGAGCCGATCAAGCCGATTATCGACAGCGTGATCATGTCCAACGCCGTGCACGGTTACATCAGCCAGTCCGACAAAGGCGATCTGGTGATCGGTGCCGGTATCGACAGCTGGGTCGGCTATGGCCAGCGCGGCTCGTACCCGGTGATCGAACACACCATTCAGGCCATCGTCGAGATGTTTCCAGTCTTGTCCCGCGTGCGTATGAACCGTCAATGGGGCGGCATCGTCGACACCACGCCGGACGCCTGCCCGATCATCTCCAAAACGCCGGTAGCCAATATGTTCTTCAACTGCGGCTGGGGCACCGGAGGCTTCAAAGCCACGCCGGGCTCGGGCAACGTGTTTGCCGCCAGCCTGGCCAAAGGCGAAATGCACCCGCTGGCCAAGCCCTTCTCCATCGACCGCTTCCACAATGGCGCGCTCATCGACGAACACGGCGCCGCAGCCGTAGCCCACTAACAGGAGAACCTGACCATGCTGCATATCTTCTGTCCTCACTGTGGCGAACTGCGCTCCGAAGAGGAATTTCACCCGTCCGGCCAGGCGCATATCCCGCGCCCGCTGGACCCCGCCGCCTGCACCGATGAGCAATGGGGCGACTACATGTTCTTCCGCGACAACCCGCGTGGCCTGCATCACGAACTGTGGATTCACGCCGCCGGCTGCCGTCAGTACTTCAACATGACGCGCAACACGGTGACCTACGAGATTCTCGAAACCTATCCGATCGGTAGCAAGCCGCAGTTCACGGATCAGGGAGAAAAGGCATGAGCCAGAGCAATCGTCTGCCCAACGGCGGCCGCATCAACCGCAGCAAAGTGCTCAACTTCACCTTCAACGGCCAGACCTATCAGGGCTTTGAAGGCGACTCGCTGGCGTCCGCGCTGCTGGCCAATGGCGTTGACATCATTGGTCGCAGTTTCAAGTACTCCCGGCCACGCGGCATCTTCGCAGCGGGTTCGGAAGAACCAAACGCCGTGTTGCAGATCGGCGCGACCGAAGCGACGCAGATCCCCAACGTGCGCGCTACGCAGCAAGCGCTTTATTCCGGGCTGGTGGCGACCAGCACCAACGGCTGGCCGAGCGTAAACACCGACGTGATGGGCATTCTGGGCAAGGTCGGCGGCAAACTGATGCCACCGGGTTTCTACTACAAAACCTTCATGTACCCGCAATCGTTCTGGATGACGTACGAAAAATACATCCGCAAGGCCGCGGGCCTGGGCCGTTCGCCAACCGAAAACGATCCGGACAGCTACGACGCAATGAACCAGCACTGTGACGTGCTGATCGTCGGCGCAGGCCCGGCTGGTCTGGCCGCTGCTCTGGCTGCGGGCCGCAGTGGCGCCAGAGTGATTGTCGCCGACGAGCAGGAAGAGTTCGGCGGTAGCCTGCTCGACAGCCGCGAAAGCCTGGATGGCAAACCCGCTGCCGAGTGGGTCGCAAGTGTGGTGGCCGAGCTGAAAAGCCTGCGTAACGTCACCCTGCTGCCTCGCGCTACGGTCAATGGGTATCACGATCACAATTTCCTGACCATTCATGAGCGCCTGACCGATCACCTCGGTGATCGCGCGCCCATCGGCATGGTCCGCCAGCGCATGCACCGGGTACGCGCCAAACGTGTGGTGCTGGCTGCCGGCACGCACGAGCGGCCGCTGGTGTATGGCAACAACGATGTGCCAGGCAACATGCTCGCCGGTGCAATCTCGACGTACGTCCGTCGTTACGGCGTCGCGCCGGGCAAAAAACTGGTGCTGTCCACCAACAATGATCACGCTTACCGCGTCGCGCTGGACTGGCTCGACGCCAGCCTGCAAGTCGTTGCGATTGCCGATGCACGGCACAATCCGCGCGGCCCGCTGGTTGAAGAGGCACGCGCCAAAGGCATCCGCATTCTGACCGGCAGCGCGGTGATCGAAGCCCGTGGCAGCAAACGCGTCACCGCTGCACGGGTCGCCGCCATCGACGTTAAGTCACACGCCGTTGCCAGCCCCGGTGAATGGCTGGAATGCGATCTGGTTGCCAGCTCCGGCGGGTACAGCCCCATCGTCCATCTGGCCTCGCACTTGGGCGGCAAGCCGGTCTGGCGTGAAGACATCCTCGGTTTCGTACCGGGCGAAGCGCCGCAGAAACGCATCTGTGTGGGCGGCGTGAACGGTGTTTACAGCCTCGCCGACAGCCTGGCGGACGGCTTCGAAGGTGGCGTGCGCGCTGCCAGTGAAGCAGGCTTCAAGATTGTCGAGGCCGTAATGCCCAAAGCACTCAGCCGCGCGGAAGAACCGACGCTGGCGCTGTTCCAGGTGCCGCACGAAAAAGGCACCGCGCGGGCACCCAAACAATTTGTGGACTTTCAGAACGACGTGACTGCCGCCGCCATCGAGCTGGCGACCCGCGAGGGTTTCGAGTCGGTCGAGCACGTCAAACGCTACACCGCGCTGGGCTTCGGCACCGATCAGGGCAAGCTGGGCAACGTCAACGGTCTGGCCATCGCCGCTCGCTCACTGAACGTGTCGATCCCGGACATGGGCACCACCATGTTCCGCCCCAACTACACGCCGGTGACCTTCGGCGCGATTGCCGGGCGTCATTGCAAGCACATCTTCGAGCCGGTGCGCTTCACCGCGCTGCATGCCTGGCACATCAGAAACGGTGCCGAATTCGAAGACGTCGGCCAATGGAAACGCCCGTGGTACTTCCCGAAAAACGGCGAAGACCTGCCCGCAGCCGTCGCTCGCGAATGCAAGGCGGTGCGCGACAGCGTCGGCCTGCTGGACGCCTCGACGCTGGGCAAGATCGACATTCAAGGCCCGGACGCCCGCGAATTCCTCAACCGCATCTACACCAACGCCTGGACCAAGCTGGACGTGGGTAAAGCGCGTTACGGCCTGATGTGCAAGGAAGACGGCATGGTCTTCGATGACGGCGTGACTGCCTGCCTCGCCGACAACCACTTCCTGATGACCACCACGACGGGCGGTGCTGCACGCGTCCTGCAATGGCTGGAAATCTATCAGCAGACCGAATGGCCGGACCTGAACGTGTATTTCACTTCCGTGACTGATCACTGGGCGACCCTGACATTGTCCGGCCCCAACAGCCGTAAGCTGCTGAGCGAAGTGACCGATATCGACCTGGGCCGTGAAGCCTTCCCGTTCATGACCTGGAAAGAAGGCCTGGTCGCAGGCGTGCCAGCGCGGGTGTTCCGTATTTCGTTTACCGGCGAGCTGTCCTACGAGGTCAACATCCAGGCCGACTACGCAATGGGCGTTCTGGAAAAGATCGCCGAGGCCGGCAAGCAATACAACTTGACGCCTTACGGCACCGAAACCATGCACGTACTGCGTGCGGAAAAGGGTTTCATCATCGTCGGTCAGGACACCGACGGCTCGATGACCCCGGACGACCTGAACATGGGCTGGTGTGTCGGCCGCACCAAACCGTTCTCGTGGATCGGCTGGCGCGGCATGAATCGCGAAGACTGCGTGCGTGAGCAACGCAAGCAGCTGATCGGTCTCAAACCCGTCGATCCGACCCAATGGCTGCCGGAAGGTGCGCAACTGGTGTTCGACACCAAACAGGCAATCCCGATGAGCATGGTCGGCCACGTGACCTCCAGCTACGCGCACAACTCGCTGGGCTATTCGTTCGCGATGGGCGTGGTCAAAGGCGGCCTGAACCGGATCGGCGAGCGCGTGTTCGCGCCGCTGGCCGATGGCAGCGTGATCGAAGCCGAGATCGTCTCGTCGGTGTTCTTCGACCCGAAGGGCGAGCGTCAGAATGTTGAGTAAACAGCAGGGCCAAACAGAATTCAAAGCAGGTGAATCATGAGCACAGCCAACGTTTACCAGCAGCGCCCGACCACCGACGTCAAAGCCGAGTCGCCGCTGTTCCACGCCAGTCTCGACAGCCTGATCGGCAAAGGCCGCGCCAGTCCGGGCGTGTTTCTGCGCGAAAAGAAACTGCTGGGCCACCTCACGATTCGGGGCGATGCGCATGATCCGGCCTTCGCCGCTGGCGTACACAAGGCGTTGGGCATGGAACTGCCAGCAGCACTGATGCTGGTGATCAACGGCGAAAGCTCGCTGCAATGGCTCGGCCCGGATGAGTGGCTGCTGATTGTGCCAAGCGGCGAGGAATTCGCTGCGGAGCAGAAACTGCGTGCTGAACTGACCGGGCTGCACATCGCCATCGTCAATGTCAGCGGCGGCCAGTCGATCCTTGAGCTGTCCGGCCCGAAGGTGCGTCAGGTGCTGATGAAATCCACCAGCTACGACGTACACCCGGACAACTTTCCGGTGGGCAAGGCGGTCGGGACAGTGTTCGCGAAATCACAACTGGTGATCCGCCGGACCGGCGAAGAGACCTGGGAACTGCTGGTGCGTCGCAGTTTCTCGGATTACTGGTGGCTGTGGCTGCAGGATGCGAGTGCCGAGTACGGGCTGAGCATTCAGGCGTGAAGCGCCCGAGAAACCGCGCTTTTGTGGGATAAACCGCGCTCTTTGTGGGAGCGGACTTGTCCGCGAAGACGGTAGTCCAGACGATGCATTTCCGTTGAATATACCGCCCCCTTCGCGAACAAGTTCGCTCCCACAAGATTTGTGTATAACGCGGAGCATCGGCACGAGAATCAGTTGGACCTGCACATAACGAACTTTCAGGAGCATCGATTGAATGAGCCGCGCCCCGGACACATGGATTCTGACAGCCGACTGCCCCAGCATGCTGGGCACGGTAGACGCGGTGACCCGCTTTCTGTTCGAGGAGGGCTGCTACGTGACAGAGCACCACTCCTTCGATGATCGCCTGTCGGGGCGGTTCTTCATTCGCGTGGAATTTCGTCAGCCTGACGCCTTCGACGAGCAGGCATTTCGTGAAGGGCTGACTGAACGCGGCGAGACGTTCGGCATGATCTTCGAACTCACAGCGCCCAACTACAGGCCAAAAGTGGTGATCATGGTTTCAAAAGCCGATCACTGCCTGAACGACCTGCTCTACCGTCAGCGCATCAATCAGCTGTCCATGGACGTGGTCGCCGTGGTGTCCAATCACCCTGATCTTGAACCGCTCGCTGGCTGGCACGGAATTGCGTACTACCATTTCCCTCTGGACCCGAACGACAAGCCTGCGCAGGAAGCGAAGGTCTGGCAGGTGATTGAAGAGTCTGGCGCTGAACTGGTGATCCTTGCGCGTTATATGCAAGTGCTTTCACCGGAACTGTGCCGCAAGCTGGATGGCAAGGCGATCAATATCCATCACTCCTTGCTGCCCGGTTTCAAAGGCGCCAAGCCATACCATCAGGCCTACGACAAAGGCGTGAAACTGGTGGGTGCAACAGCGCATTACATCAACAACGATCTGGACGAAGGCCCGATCATTGCTCAAGGCGTGGAAGTGGTCGATCACAGTCACTACCCCGAAGACCTGATCGCCAAGGGTCGGGACATCGAAGGGCTGACACTGGCCCGTGCGGTGGGCTATCACATTGAACGGCGAGTGTTCCTCAACGCCAACAGGACGGTGGTTTTATAGGCGCAAGCTGCAAGCGATCAGTATTTCTTGTCGCTTGAAGCTTGCAACTGTTTTTCTCTGCTCTAAATCTGCTTCACCACAATAAAAGCGAGGCGACATGTATGTCTGGTAATCGCGGTGTAGTTTATCTCGGCGCTGGCAAGGTCGAAGTGCAATCCATCCCCTTCCCGAAAATGGAAGACCCACGCGGCAAGCGCATCGAACACGGCGTCATCCTGCGCGTCGTTTCCACCAATATCTGCGGCTCGGACCAGCACATGGTGCGTGGCCGCACGACGGCGCAAACCGGGCTGGTGCTGGGCCATGAAATCACCGGCGAAGTGCTGGAAGCCGGTCGCGACGTCGAGCATCTCAAAGTCGGTGATCTGGTCTCTGTGCCGTTCAACGTGGCGTGCGGTCGTTGCCGCAGTTGCAAGGAACAAAATACCGGCGTCTGCCTGACGGTCAACCCTGCCCGCCCCGGCGGTGCTTACGGATATGTCGACATGGGCGACTGGGTCGGCGGTCAGGCTGAATACGTGCTGGTGCCTTACGCAGACTTCAACCTGCTGAAACTCCCGGACCGCGATGCGGCGATGGAGAAGATTCGCGACCTGACCTGCCTGTCCGACATCCTCCCAACCGGCTACCACGGCGCAGTGACCGCAGGCGTCGGCCCCGGCAGCACAGTTTACGTTGCAGGCGCGGGCCCGGTCGGTCTGGCCGCCGCAGCTTCAGCACGCTTGCTGGGTGCAGCGGTGGTGATCGTCGGTGACGTGAACCCGACTCGCCTGATCCACGCCAAGGCACAGGGTTTCGAGATTGCCGACCTGTCTCAGGACACGCCGCTGCACGAGCAGATCGCTGCATTGCTCGGCGAACCGGAAGTCGACTGCGCCATCGACGCGGTAGGCTTCGAAGCACGCGGCCACGGTCACGCCGGCGCGCAGGCCGAAGCACCCGCCACCGTGCTCAACTCATTGATGGGCGTGGTGCGTGTAGCCGGCAAGATCGGCATCCCCGGTCTGTACGTCACCGAAGACCCAGGCGCCGTGGACGCAGCCGCAAAAATGGGCAGCCTGAGCATCCGCCTTGGCCTGGGCTGGGCCAAATCCCACAGCTTCCACACCGGGCAGACCCCGGTCATGAAATACAACCGCCAACTGATGCAAGCCATCATGTGGGACCGCATCAAGATCGCCGACGTGGTGGGCGTCGAGGTGATCAGCCTGGACGATGCGCCGCGTGGTTATGGCGAGTTTGATGCGGGCGTGCCGAAGAAGTTTGTGATTGATCCGCATGGGCTGTTTGGTGGGGTGTAGGTTTTGTGAGCGGGCAGTCGGTACTGCCCGCCTAACAAAATAAGAATTTATACGACAAGCTAGAGCGCGGAAAACCAGACAGGTCTGTAGCGGATGTCGAGGTGATCGGCTTAGATATTATCCCGCACCCATCATCGATAAACGATTTTTAGTTTCTTCTTGTTAGATGCCTTACTCGAGCAGGATCAGGACCGGGTGGGCGTGGAGGCGGGGGACGAACCGAACTTACCGATCCGTAACTACGCACAGGAACATAGGGCATTCTCTCGTAAAATTCAGCAAAAGCATAACTAGGTGGATCCGCACCACTTAATTTTATGTCAAGCTCAGCCAGTTCCGATATTAGCTCATCACGTAATTGATTAGTCGAAGTATTATAAACTCCTTTACTATGCATGACCTCGATAGTACGCTCTGCTCCAGACAACGCTTTACTGGCCTTACGATATTCGGCATAAAAAACATCAATTTCACTGTAGCGATGGTGCGATGGTGCGGCTTGAGTACTCTCATTGATCGCAACCGGTTTTTTTTGCGAAGGCAGATGGTTAGTTTGGCTACGTCCAGGTTTTGCACTTAAGGTGAGCACTCCATTTTTTGGGGGGATTATAACAGGCTGTGGTTTCGCTACCGAACGTGCAAAAACCTGCGCTTTTAAATACACAAGTATGTGACCACTAGGATCAACCTTATTAACCGGATCCCCCTCACAGCACGTATACGCATTCAACCCGCCCTCGCCAAACGGGCTCAGACTGTCCGGGCTATTGAACCGCATCAACACTGGATTAAACGCCCGATACCCATTGCCCAGCAAATAATGCCCCGTCACCGGATCAAGTCGCTGACCTGTAAAGCCCGGCAGGTTCATCGGCCCTGTTGAAGGATGACGATGGCCGTAAGGCGTATAAGCAAACGGCAAACCCTGAGCCGCGATCACAGACTGCTGTTGATCGGTCACCAGCAACGCGCTATCGCTCTGACTGTTTTCCGTACGCCGTTGCGCCAGCAAATGCTCGTCCGTACGCAGAACCGTGTGCTGGATCTGCCCTTGAATTTGCGTCGTCAGGCGATTCTTCTGATAGAAAAACCGGGCGCTGCCCTGCCCCGCAGGCGAACAGTCGGCCAGGCGGTCCAATGGGTCGTAGCGATAGACGCAGAGTACGGATCGATCAGAAATAGCCACGGTGTCATTCCTTTGATGCAACGCTGTGACAGCCAGTCTGGGCTTACTATCTGCTGCCGCCCAGCTAGCAGAACTACTAGGTGCCAGGCTGAAAGGCGCTGGACACGATCACGTCGGCGCGCAGGCCGAAGCACCTGCCACCGTGCTCAACTCATTGATGGGCGTGGTGCGCGTTGCTGGCAAAATCGGCATCCCCGGCCCGTACGTCAACGAAGCCCCAGACGACGTAAATGCCGCCGCGAAAATGGGCGGCCTGGATGATGACGAGTTTGATGCAGGCGTGCCAAAGAAAGTTTGTGATTGACCCGCATGCGTTATTTTGTGTGACTTAAATATAAAAACTTATATCACCTTCATGATTAGAGGGCACCCGACCGGCCCTCTAATCAGAAAAATAACTTTAACCACTTTAAATACTTGACGATCATTGGACTTGCCGAACATCCCGGACCTACTGGATTATAGTTGCAACACCTACCGGCCTGTCGAGCCTATTACCCCTACGTTGAGCATATCCAACCATACTGGCAAAATACCTAAAATTTCTTGATATATTAAATGGCACTCTTTCATTTCGGCTAGAAACTGTTTTAATTACTTTGCGAAGTTCATCACGCTGTGCAGTAGCTTCAGCCACGCTAAATTCGTTATCACCTATCTTAAAGGCAGGAATAGATGATGGGGCATCAAGGGATGGACTATCAGTACGCTTAGAGACAGATACTTCCACGGAGTGCCGCACTTCTCCAAGAGGATCCCGACTAGCAGTAGCAGTAGCAATAGCAGGCTCGTTACCCGTGGGTAAACTACGAGAAGGCTTCATTATTCCCGCCTCTCTTAAAATCACCTTCAAGAAATTGGGTGTACTCCCTGTCAAGTCAACCCAGTTAACAGGATCCCCTCTACAATACGCATACGCATTCACCCCGCCCTCGCCAAACGGGCTCAAACTGTCCGGGCTGTTAAACCTCATCAACACCGGGTTGAACGCCCTGTACCCATTTCCCAGCAAATAGTGCCCCGTCACCGGATCAAGTCGTTGGCCGGTGTAGCCAGGCAGGTTCATAGGCCCTTTTGAAGGGTGACGATGGCCGTAAGGGGTATAAGCAAACGCCGCCCCCTCAGCCGCGATCACGGACTGCTGTTGATCGGTCGCCAGCAACGCACAGTTGCTCTGGTTGTTTTCCACACTCAGGCGGGCCAGCAAATGCTCGTCCGTGCGCAAAAGCGTGTGCTGTATATGTCCTTGGATCTGCGTCGCCAAAAGGCTCTTTTGGTAAAAAAGCCGCGTCCCGCCCTGCCCCGCAGGCGAGCAGTCGGCCAGGCGATCAGTTGGGTCGTAACGGTATGTGCAGAGCACGACACGATTGCCAGAAGACATGAAAACCACCCACAAAGATCAACGATAACGTCATGATTCTGGGCGGGTGATCTCGTGCTGCACAGCTAGCAGAACTACTAGGTACATCACTTCGCCTGCCGGGGCTGATGCCGGCGCAATGAAATAACGGCCTGTCTTCGGCACGCCGGGAACAAGCATCTGTTCCTCCAGTCAAACCGTGTGCTTTACCGCCCACTCATGGGCGGTTCAGGTTTGATAAGGGTGACGCAATGAAAACTGCACGCGGTATGGCTTTGGTAACGTTGATGGCGCTGGCGGCAAGCCCGGTGTTTGCCTTCAATTTGAATGACGCCGCGAATGCGGTCACCAATGCCACGAATGGCAATCAGAAAGCCACGGCGGCACCCGAAGTGGCTGGCCTGCTCAATACCCTCGGCACGCAGCTCAATGTCACCCCTGAACAGGCTGTCGGCGGAACCGGCGCATTGCTCGGGCTGGCGAAGAACAAACTGAGCAACGCCGATTTCTCCCAATTGGCCAAATCGGTACCCGGCCTGGAGCAGATGTCTGGCACGTCTGCGCTGGAAAGCCTGGGTGGCGCAAACGGGCTGGGCAGCTTGCTGGGCGGCAAATCGGGCAATAACTCGATGCTCAACAGCGCACTGGGCAACGTGCAGAACATGGGCGATGTGAACACTGCCTTCAAGGCGCTGGGCATGGACAGCACGATGGTCAGCCAGTTTGCCCCGCTGATTCTGCAATACCTTGGGCAGCAAGGTGCCAGCGGGTCGGCATTGCAGAGTTTGAGTGGGTTATGGGGTGCCGGCAGCTGATTCACGCCGCAACGCCGCAATACGCGCATCTTTTTCGACCCAGAGCTGATTGACCCAGCCCTGCACTTTCTCGCGAAACGCCGGGTCGTTCTCGTAATCACCCTGCCACAGCGCAGGGTCCAGCTCGCGGGTCTGGATGTCGACGATCACCCTGGCAACCCGTCCGCAGAGCATGTCCCAGAAACCGGGGATGCCTGAGCCAGGATAGACCACCGTAACATCCAGAATGGCATCCAGTTGTTCACCCATCGCTGCCAGCACGAAGGCAACACCACCCGCCTTGGGCTTGAGCAGATGCGTGTAGGGCGAAGCCTGAGCCGCATGTTTGGCCGGAGTGAAGCGCGTGCCTTCCAGGTAATTGACGATGGTCACCGGCTGACGCTTGAACAACTCGCAGGCGGCCTTGGTGATTTCCAGGTCCTCGCCCTTGCGTTCCGGGTGCTTCGCCAGAAAAGCCTTGCTGTAGCGCTTCATGAACGGGTAATCCAGCCCCCACCACGCCAACCCCAGCAGCGGTACCCAGATCAGTTCTTTTTTCAGAAAGAACTTGAAGAACGGCGTGCGGCGGTTGAGTGCCTGGATCAATGCGGGAATATCGACCCACGACTGATGATTGCTGATGACCAGATAAGACGTGTCGCCGCGCAGCCCTTCATCGCCGCGGATGTCCCATCGGGTGGGTATGAAGGTTGCGAAGATGGCCTTGTCGATCTCGGCCCAGGTCTCGGCTATCCACATGACCGCGCGTGAGCAGCGATCACGCATTGGGCCCCAGAGCATCAACTTGAGCAGGGCGAGAATCAGCAAGGGTCCGATCAGCACCAGGGTGTTGACCAGTAGCAGAAGTGTGACGAAACAGCCGGTGAGCAGACGGCGCATAGCGGACTCTTGAGGGTTCAGGGGCGGCAATAATAAAGACCCTCGCGTTTTACGCCAATTACACAGGTGCTTACAAATGTTTCACGCAATCGTCCGTATGCTGGTTCTACATTCATTCTGCAGAACCAACCTCAGGTTCGCTGTCTAAAAACGGGCGCCGATTAGGCGCTGCCCATTGCGAGGAACCTCTCACGTGAAACCGATTCTGGCGCTGTTGTGCCTGCTGGCTCTGCCGGTCATGGCTGCTGAACCCACGCTGTATGGTCGCTACGAGAACATCAAGGTGCTGGAAATAGGCAAGACCTTCAAAGCCAAAATGGACACCGGCGCGTTGACCGCGTCGTTGTCGGCCAAGGACATCGAGCTGTTCCAGCGGGATGGCGATGACTGGGTACGCTTCCGCCTGGCAAGCAAGGGCGCGGATAACAAGGTGTACGAGCACAAGGTTTCGCGGATCAGCAAGATCAAGGGTCGCGCTGAAGGTGATGACGAGGACGACGACGGTGTGAACGCAGCCAAGCGGCCGGTAGTGGACCTGGAGCTGTGCCTCGGTAACAAGAAACGCACGGTCGAAGTGAATCTGGTGGATCGCAGCCACTTCAATTACCCGCTGCTGATCGGTGCCAAGGCTTTGCGTGAATTCGACGCAGCAGTCAACCCGGCCCGTCGTTATACCGCTGACGAGCCTGATTGCTGAGGCTTTTTATCGCCTTGCACTATCGTGCGACGCAGCGCAGATCTGTGACGCGTCACGCAAGGCATTCCTGCGCTGGAACGTGAGGAACGATAGTCCTGACTCAAACCGGCGGCTGGGTCGCTTGCATCGACGGCCGTTGGCTGACTTCCAGATACCAGTTAGCCAACTCGGGATAGCTGTTACGCCAGTTCAGGTCTGGCTGGCGGAAGTCGAGATAGCCGAGTGCGGCCGCCATGCTGATGGAGGCCACGTCGAACGATGAGCTGAGTTCGGTGATCGCATTGTTTTCGAAGTAGCTCAAAGAACGTTCGATCTTCTGTTGCTGATTGTCCAGCCACTGGCCCCAGTGTTTTTCCTGTGGGCGCAAGGCGGTTTCATAACGGATCAGTACGGCGGCATCCAGTACGGCATCGGCCAGCGAGGCCAGGGTCAAGCGTCTCCAGCGCGTCGAGCCTTCTCGGGGGATCAGCGGTAGACCGACGTGCTGGTGGTCCAGGTAATCAAGAATGACCCGGCTGTCATGAATCACACTGCCATCGGCCAGACGCAGCGCCGGGAGCTTGCCTGCCGGGTTGTCTTCATTGAGTTCGGCAGACGGGCTGACCGGCGTCAACACGGTAGGCTGCAACTGCACGCGCTCAAGCTGAGCGGTTTCGTGAAGCATCACCACTACTTTGCGGGCAAAGGGCGAAGCGGCGTTGAAGTACAACGTCATCGTGGGCGCTGACATAGGTGTTCCTCGAATGGGACAGGTCCCTAGACTAGTCAGCGTGTGGCGGGGCTGCAATCAATGTGTCGATCAGCCGCGCCGTGTCAGCAACCCTCGAACGCTTACGGCCGATGCACTGCCCATCGCCAGACAGGCCAGCGTGTCCCACCAGCCGTCACCCAGCAGCGCTGCGAACAGGCCCGTTGCGGTAAGCATGGCAATGACGCCGGGGATGGCGAAGGTCTTCCAGAACCGCGACGGCCTTGCGCTCATTGCGCGACCTGCGCCTGAACAGCACTGACTGAGCGCGCGGCGCGGCGTCTG
This sequence comes from Pseudomonas syringae pv. cilantro, assembly GCF_001293775.1. Classification (GTDB taxonomy): domain Bacteria; phylum Pseudomonadota; class Gammaproteobacteria; order Pseudomonadales; family Pseudomonadaceae; genus Aquipseudomonas; species Aquipseudomonas syringae_P. Next base: position 427,670 of record NZ_LGLN01000013.1, on the reverse strand, counting down.
ACCCACCACAGGTAAACCCCGCTGCCGAGCACGACGATGGTCAGTACGTCCAGCACCGCCCAGAGAACCTTCATCGGCATGCCGCCGTAGTCACCGAAATGCAGCGGTTGCGACATGCCCAGCGCATCCATGTACCAAGGGCGTTCAACCACGGCGGTGACGTGCAGGGTTTGCGCGTCAATCAGCACCGGTGTTGCGAGGTGTGCCGTCAGATGAGTATTGCCCTTGAGGAACACGGCGTAATGGTGCTCGCTGGAAAAGCGCGTACCGGGAAAGGCGATGAAGTCAGCCTGCATGCCGGGCGCAGCCGATTCGGCGATCTCCAGCAAACGCGTCGCGGGAGCGCGCTGGGTCAGTGGCGGCGCGTCTTTGTAAGGCGCGATCATGGTCGCCAGTGCGTCGTTACGCCACGAGGCAATCAACAGGTCGGCGCAGGCGCTGATCACCCCCGTCACGCCGACGACCAGCGCCCAGGTCAGCGTCACCACACCAATCAGGTTATGCAGGTCGAGCCAGCGCGTACGTCGGGATTTGTTGGCGCGCACCTGCGCGAACTCCAGTTTGCGCATGAACGGTGAATACAGCACCGTTCCGGACACGATGGCCACCACAAACAGCAACCCCATGAAGGCCAGCAACAGTTTGCCGGGCAGTTCAGCGTACATGTCCACATGCAGACGCAGCATGACCATCATGAAACCGCCATTGGCCGACGGCATTTCCAGCGCTTCGCCGGTGCGCGCATCCAGTGCGAAGGTGTGGGACGAATTGGGCTCGGTGCCAGCCGTGGCGGCAGTGATCGCCATAACGCCGTTGGGGTCTTCGTCGTCCCAGCCGAAATACTGCAGCACTTCGCCGGGACGATACGCTTCAGCAGCTCTGGTCAATTGCTCCAGGTCCAGGCGCGGCGTGTCGGCAGGCATCTCTCGGTACTGCGGCGCGTCGCCCAGCAGGTGATCGATTTCATGATGAAAGATCAGCGGCAGGCCCGTTATCGCCAGCATCAGCAGAAACAGAGTGCAGATCAGGCTGCTCCAGGTATGAACGACGGACCAGCGACGCACGGTTTGGCTTTTCATGAATTATCCACAGGCGAAGAGGACCGCTGAGCGCGCCCTTGAATGACGTGTAAAACCAAGCCGTATGAAACACGAAAAGTGTCAGTGGCAATTCGCTGGCAAGCTGAAAAGAAGTGTTTCAGCGTCCCGCCGGGCTGGCGTCAAGCTGAGCGTCCCTTGCTTGGACGCTGACCCACCATTGGGTGTGCTGCTCGATCTGCACGGGCAGCGTGGGCAGCAGCGCCTTGAGCGCCAGGTCAGTGTCGGCCAGCGGGAAAGCGCCGGTGATGCGTAAATCAGCGATTTCAGGATCGACTCCCAGATGCCCGGCACGATAGCGACCCAGTTCCGCAAGCAGGTCGGCCAGTCGGGCGTTGTCCACCACCAGCATGCCGCGGGTCCAGGCGTCAGTGCCGGAAGGCAGGCTGAGCAGCGGGCCCAGACCGTTGCGAGTCAACAGGATCTGCTGGCCTTCGCGCAGCACTTGCCCATCGGCCGCGTCACGGGGGCTGGCAGCCACCGCCGACTGCAAGACGCTCAACAGCGTCCCGTCCGTTTCACGCCGGACCAGAAACCGCGTGCCCAGCGCGCGCATGCGGCCATCCGGCGTTTCAACGATGAACGGCCGTGGATCATCGTGATTGCCAGTCTGCACCAGTATTTCGCCGTCTTGCAGAATGATCCGGCGTTGCTGCGCATCGAACCGCACGTCGATGGCGCTGTGGGTGTTGAGACGAATCAGGGTGTTGTCGGCCAGACGCACGTCACGCTGTTCGCCGGTGGCGGTGCGTAGATCGGCCAGCCAGTAATTCACCGGCAGGTAGCCATCGCCCATGAACAGGGCCAGACCGAACGCGACACACATCATCGCCAGACCGCCACCCAGCTTGCGCAGGCTGTGCCGCAGCGCGCCAGACGATTGTTGCAACGCCTTGCGCGCCGGACCTGCTGGCAGGGCAAAACGTTGATTCACCATGCCCAATTGACGCCAGGCTCTGGCATGTTCTTCGTCAGCGGCCAGCCATTGGGCGAACTCGGCACTGTTGCCGTGAGCGCCATCCATATCGAGTTGCCACTGGATGGCGGCATCCAGCACACGCGCGGAAACAGGTCGGGCGCTCATGTCGGCTCGCCGTACAGCGCCACGTAGCACTGACGCATCGCCTGCGCCAGATATTGCCGGACTCGCGAGACCGAGACACCCAGCCGCTCTGCAATCTCGCCGTGGCTCAAACCATCGAGACGGTTATACAGAAACGCAGCCCGTGCCTTGCTCGACAACCTGTCGAGCAAGCGGTCGATGGTTTTGAGGTCTTCAAGAATCAGCAATTGTTGTTCGGGCGAAGGCTGTTCGGCTTCCGGAAGTTGCATCAACTCGCCAAGGTAAGCCTGCTCAAGCGCAGCACGCCGGAAGTAATCGAACATCAGGCCTTTGGCGATGGTCGCCAGAAAAGCACGTGGCTCGCGGGGCGGATGCAGCTCATCCCGACCGAGCAAACGCACGAACGTGTCCTGGCTCAGGTCCTGCGCACGCTGCGGGCAGGCGACATTACGCCGAAGCCAGGCCAGCAGCCACCCGCGATGATCGCGATACAACGCACCAACGATTTCGCTATGAGCGCTTGGGACTGACGACACGAACGGCCTCGATGAGAAAGATCGAACTAAAGAGAATCATTCGCGATTGTGGCAGAGCCGAGGGGGAGTGGCAATTGGCGTCTGTCGGGAGGCTGAAGACTGACTCCAGAGAGTCGTGAAATGCGTGTCCACGCTGGAGCGCTCAGCGTTGTACACAGGCCTGCTTTTGATTCTGGCCGAAGGCCGTGTGCGAACTTGTTCGCGAAGAGGC
>NZ_LGLN01000013.1:364533-424723 GCF_001293775.1 Pseudomonas syringae pv. cilantro | reverse complement strand
CCAGTACAATCGCCGAAAATGCATGGTCTGAAACACAGTCTTCGCGAACAAGCGAAGCGTCGCCCGGTCCGCTCACGCCCTTCGGGCAGAAGCATCGTTCCGTGCGCCCGAAGATACTCATGTATAAGGATGCGCGCTTTAGCATGCGCAACGAAAGTTGGCTGGGCGGACGCCTGTCGTCCTCACGGCGTAAGGACGACAGGCCGTTGGATCAAGCCTGGTGGCTGATCTCACGCAGCGGCTTGCCGCGGGCTGGCTTGTCGCCTGCTACAAAGTAGTCGGCGGTGCTGCGTGGGAGGGGCTGACGGCCGCGGATCTTGTCGGCGATTTTCTCGGCGATCATGATTGTCGGTGCGTTCAGGTTGCCGGTGGTGATGATCGGCATGATCGAAGCATCCACCACGCGCAGGCTTTGCATGCCGTGCACGCGGCCCTGACCATCGACCACAGCCATCTCGTCGGTGCCCATTTTGCAGGAGCAGGACGGGTGATACGCCGTTTCGGCGTGTTCCCGCACAAACTGGTCCAACGCCTCATCGGACTGCACGTCAATACCGGGGCTGATTTCACGGCCGCGGTACGGGTCGAGCGCCGGCTGCTGCATGATCTCGCGGGTCAGGCGAATGCCGTCACGGAATTCCTGCCAGTCCTGCCGGGACGCCATGTAGTTGAACAGGATGCTTGGGTATTCACGCGGGTCCTTGGACTTGACGTGTACGCGGCCACGGCTTGGCGAACGCATCGAACCTACGTGTGCCTGGAAGCCGTGTTCCTGAACACCCTTGGTGCCGTTGTAGTTAATCGCCACCGGCAAGAAGTGGTACTGAATGTTCGGCCATTCGAACGCTTCGCTGGAGCGAATGAAACCACCCGCTTCAAACTGGTTGCTCGCGCCGATACCTGTGCCGAGGAACATCCACTCTGCGCCGATGGCAGGCTGGTTCCACCACTTCAGCGAAGGGTAAAGCGACACGGGCTGGGTGCAGGCATATTGCAGGTACATCTCCAGGTGATCCTGAAGGTTCTGACCCACGCCCGGCAGGTCGTGAACCACCGGGATGTCGAGCTTGTTCAGCAATTCGGCAGGACCGACACCGGAGCGTTGCAGGATCTGCGGCGAGGCAATCGCGCCGCCGCACAGCAGCACTTCCTTGCGGGCACGGGCTTCAATGCGCGTGTCGCTGTCGCCTACCAGATAGGCCACGCCGACAGCGCGTTTGCCTTCGAACAGGATGCGGTCGGTCAGTGCGTGAGTGACTATCGTCAGGGTCGAACGCTTTTTCGCTTCGTCCAGATAACCGCGAGCGGTGCTGGCGCGACGACCTTTCGGCGTCACGGTGCGGTCCATTGGACCGAAGCCTTCCTGCTGATAACCGTTGAGGTCGTCAGTGCGCGGGAAGCCGGCTTGCACGCCCGCTTCGACCATCGCGTGGAACAGCGGATTGTTGCCCGCCTTGGGCGTGGTCACGCTGACCGGACCGTCGCCACCGTGGTAATCGTTCGGGCCGATGTCGCGGGTTTCAGCCTTGCGGAAGTACGGCAGGCAGTCGAGGTAGCTCCAGTCTTCGAGGCCCGGTTCTTTGGCCCAGCCGTCGTAGTCCATCGCGTTGCCACGGATGTAGCACATGCCGTTGATCAGCGACGAGCCGCCCAGGCCCTTGCCGCGACCGCATTCCATGCGGCGGTTGTTCATGTGCGGCTCTGGCTCGGTTTCGTAGGCCCAGTTGTAGCGACGACCTTGCAGCGGGAACGCCAGCGCAGCGGGCATCTGGGTACGAAAATCCAGACGGTAGTCCGGGCCACCGGCTTCCAGCAGCAGAACAGTGACGCCTGCGTCTTCGGTTAGGCGGGCTGCCAGCGTGTTACCGGCAGAGCCGGCACCAATGATGATGTAGTCGAATTCGGATTGCGTCGTCATAGAGGCTCCCTCATAGAGCTGCAAGTCTCAAGCCTTGGCTGCAAGCAGAAGCAGCAAGGCGATACTTGTGAAAATGGGGTGCGGCAAGCCGCTGTTGATTGCGTCTGCTTGCGGTTTGCCACGTGCCACCTGGAACTGAACGGTGTTTAGAAAACCGAGGCGTAGTCGCCCAGTTCGATCTGTACCGACTTGATGCGCGTGTACTGGGCCAGCGAGCTGATGCCGTTTTCACGACCGACGCCCGACTGTTTGTAACCGCCGACCGGCATTTGTGCCGCCGACTCGCCCCAGGCGTTGATCCAGCAGATACCGGCTTCCAGCAGATGAATCACGCGGTGCGCGCGGTTCAGGTCGCGGGTCACGATGCCGGCAGCCAGGCCGAAGTCAGTGTCGTTGGCGCGGCGAACCACTTCGTCCTCGCTGTCGTAACCGAGGATGCTCATCACCGGGCCGAAGATTTCTTCGCGCACGATGGTCATCTCGTCGGTGCAGTCGGTGAACACGGTCGGGGCAACGAACGCGCCCTTGTCGAACACACCACCGGTCAGGCGATCGCCGCCACACAGCAGACGCGCGCCCTGCTCTTTGCCTTTGGCGATGTAGCCCAGCACACTTTCCATGTGCTCGAAGCTGACCAGCGGGCCAAAGTTGATGTTCTCGTCTTCCGGGTTGCCGGCACGAATACGCTTCACACGCTCAAGGATTTTCGCTTCGAACTCGGCTTTCAGCGCGTTCGGTACAAACACGCGCGTACCGTTGGTGCAGACCTGGCCGGAACTGTAGAAGTTGGCCATCATCGCAATGTCGGCGGCGCGATCCAGGTCGGCGTCGTCGAACACGATCAGCGGCGACTTGCCGCCCAGCTCCATGGTCACTTCCTTGAGCGACGAACTCGACGCACTGGCCATGACTTTCTTGCCGGTGTCGGTGCCGCCGGTGAAGGAGACTTTCTCGATGCGCGGGTGCTCGGTGATCCAGGTGCCGACTTCGCGGCCGCTGCCGGTCAGCACGTTGAACACGCCGTTCGGCACGCCGGCTTCGGTGTAGATTTCTGCCAGCTTCAAGGTCGTCAGCGAGGTGACTTCGCTTGGCTTGAAGATCATCGCGTTACCCGCCGCCAGTGCTGGCGCGGATTTCCACAGGGCGATCTGGATCGGGTAGTTCCACGCGCCGATGCCTGCGACCACACCCAGCGGCTCGCGGCGGGTGTAAACGAACGAAGAATCACGCAGCGGGATTTGTTCGCCTTCGATGGCGGGCACCAGGCCTGCGTAGTACTCCAGCACGTCAGCGCCGGTCACGATATCGACGTAACGGGTTTCGGAGATCGCCTTGCCGGTGTCCAGAGTCTCCAGCGCGGCCAGCTCATCGTTGCGTTCGCGCAGGATGTCGACGGCACGGCGCAGAATGCGCGAACGCTCGACTGCAGTCATGGCGGCCCAGATTTTCTGGCCTTTTTCAGCAGCGACTACCGCACGCTCGACGTCTTCCTTGCTCGCGCGCTGGATCTGCGCCAGGACTTCGCCGTTGGCAGGGTTGATCGAGTCGAAGGTTTCAGGGTTGCTGGCATCGACATAGCCGCCGTCGATGTAAAGTTTCTGCAATTCAAAACGGGCCATAAAATCCTCGCACATTCAGTTGGGGAGGCGATGACTGATTTCAGTGTGCCGGGTTCGTTCGGCAACAGGCCTGTGCAGTCATTCGGGAAGGGGGCTTCGAAAGCCTCAGCTCGCCGATTTCGCCAATTGGAAGTCCATGTATTCGTAAGCAATCCGTTGCGCTTGCTCGGTGTCGAATGCATCGCCTGACAGCGCGCCCCGCAGCCACAGCCCGTCTATCAGGGCTGCCAGCCCGCGGGCGGCGTTGCGTGCCTGTTCCAGAGGCAAAGTGCGACGGAACTGGCAGCACAGGTTCGAGTACAGACGATGATCGTTGATACGCTGCAATCGGTGCAGCGACGGGTGATGCATGCTGGTCGCCCAGAAGGCCAGCCAGGTTTTCATGGCCGGGCCGTTGACCTGGCTGGCGTCGAAGTTGCCTTCGATGATCACTTGCAGGTGCGCCCTGGGGCTGTCGTCGGTCAAGGCCTGTCGGCGTTCGCGGACGTTCTGGATCAGGGCGTTCATCAGGTGCCGCATCGTCGCGGCGATCAGGCCGTTCTTGTCCTGAAAATAGTGACTGATGATGCCGTTGGAGACGCCTGCCAAGCGTGCGATCAGCGCAATGCTGGCATCGCCCATACCCACCTGATCGACCGCCGTGAGCGTGGCCTGGATCAGTTGCTGGCGGCGGATGGGTTGCATACCGACCTTGGGCATTGGCGCGAATCTCCCGGTTGTCTGCAGTGATCGTGGTATCGAATTGACCGGGCTAGTCTAAAGATTTTTTATTGAACGATCAATCAATAAAAAACCAGCGGTGAGTTTCTAGCGGCAAGCGGCAAGCTGAAAAGCGCTGTGTCCAAGCCCTCCTTATCGCGCCTATGCTCCACGCTCACAGCTATGCACACATCTGCTTTTGATTCTGGCCGAAGGCCGTGGGAGCGGACCGGGCGTACCGTGGGAGCGGACCGGGCGACGCTCCCACGCCCTTCGGCCAGAAGCCAGCTTTTCTGAGACTCCAGGACCTGTTTATACGATGAATACCTGGCGCGGCGCTGAAGCAGCTCAATCCTGCAACACCACACTCACCAGTTCATCAATCGCTTCCTGCCTCTCGCCCTGATTCGGCTTCGGATGCGGGTTGAGCGTCGACCACTGCGGATGGGCGCGGGCGCGGGAAAGGGGGTCGGGGATTTTGCCTTTGCGCCAGGTCTTGTCCTGCGGCGTGGTCAGTTCAATGCTGTGCATGGCCGCGTGCCCTCTCACACCCAGCGCCAGCAGCAACTGCCGTTGACGCAGGGCGAGCAGGCGCAGCACCGCGTCGTCTACCGTCAGTTCTCTGCGCCCTTTGAACTTGCCCAGCAACCGGCCGCCGTAGCTGCGCGCCGTCGATAACGCACCGCCCGCAATCGCCCCGACCAGCGCCGCTGCACCGAGGGTCACGCCACCGACCATCAAGTCCACCCCTGCCCCGGCCGCCGCACCCGCTGCCACACCGCCGCCGACGCGCACGCCCATCAATTTGAGGGTTTCCGGATTGAACAGGTCGTCGCCCCAGCGCCCATCCATCAACGGCAGATCGCTGGCAGACACATCGTCTTTGCGAAAGGCATGCAGTTTGAGCAGCGCTTCGACACAGCGCTGCTCACGCTGGCGAACGGCCTTGCGCAGCGCTTCCACGGCCTGCTGCTCCTGATCGGCAGTGGTCTCGACGCTGCGCCGACAGGCCGCGCAATCGATCAGCATTTCCGCGATCAGGCGGGCAGCGCTGTGGCGTCTGGCTGCGCGCTGTTTTTCCTGATCATCGATCAGGCGCTCCAGCCGTGACCGGGCGCTTTCCAGCAGCAGCGCCAGGCTTTCATACAAGCGACGGCCGCCGTCTTCCGGGGGCGCCACGCTGTCAAAGCGCACCAGCGCGTGCAGGCCCAGACGCGAAAGGGCTTCGCGCCATTCCGGCTCGCGATGCTGCGCGGCACTGACAAAGTTCAGCACCGGCAGCAACGGCTTGCCGCAACTGGCCAGCACTGCCAGTTCGTCGCGGTACTTGGCCAGCACCGGCTCGCGCGCATCGATCACGTACAACCCCGCATCCGAGTCGAGCAGTTGGCGCAGCACCTTGGCTTCCTGCTCGAAACGTTGGCGCGCTTCGCTGCCCTCAAGAAAGCGCGCCAATCGCGCCGGGCCATCCAGCCGCTCACCGGGGCGATCCAGTCGCTCCAGATAATCGAGCAGCGCAATGGCGTCTTCCAGACCCGGCGTGTCATACAGCTCGACCAACGCCTGGCCGTCCACCGACAGGCGCGCACCTTCTACGTGGCGGGTGGTGCTGGGCCGATGGGAGACCTCACCGAAACTCACATCGCCGGTCAAGGTGCGCAGCAGCGAGGTCTTGCCGACGTTGGTGTGACCGACTACGGCCAGCTTGATCGCGCGGGTGCGGTCTGCTTCAGTCATGGCCTGTCTCCAGCCAGTTCAACGGCGCGCTTTCTGTGCGGGGCAATTGCAGTTGATCCAGCGCGACATGCCAGTCGTCCAGGCGCTCCGGGTCGAGCGCCTGCCCGACGGGTGCAGGCAGCAGCCAGATGCGCGTCGCACCGGCACAACGCGCCAGTTCGGCAATCAGCGCCAGACTGCCACGATCCGGTGAACGGCGCGGATCGCAGGCGATGACCATACGCGCAGGCGGATAGTGAGCCAGTTGCTCGAGCAGCTTCTGGCGCGACTCGCGGCTGTCGAGCACGCCGGCATTGGCCACACCAGACGGCAACTGCGGCGGCCAGACCTGCTGATCATCCAGCTCGATTGCCACCAGCAGCGCGCCGTTGCTTTCAACAGCGCTCACGCCGGATTGAACCTGATGGAGCGCAGCGGGCTCGGCATCGTTGACGCCCAATCGCTCGCTGCTGGGCATCAGTCGTTCACGAAGTTCAACGTACTCCGGCAGCTCAAGATCAAGACGCAACGCCGCCCGCCCGCGCTTCCAGCGCCACAGGCAGAACGCCGCCAGCAAAAGACGCGGCAGAATGCCGTATACCAGCAGCACGCCCACCAGCCAAGCCGCCCACGCCTGCCGCGCATTCTCGATACTCAGCGCGCCATTGCCGCTGGCGCGGATCATGGATTCGTCGGGCACACTGAAACCCAGCCAGGCCGGGAGCGTACCGAGGGTCTGGGTCAGGCTGACAAAGGTGTCGCTGTTCAGAATGGTGGTTTCCCAGACAAAACCGTAGCGCCGGGTTGCCATCAGCATCAGCAGCACCACCAGCGCACTGAGCAACGCCAGCAACCAAAGGCTGTGAACCACTAGCCCGAGCACCCAGCGATTCAGGCGTTTGCGTTGCAGCAGCAGAACCAGCGCAGGCGCGAGTTGCGCGGCCTGCGCATCACGGGCGAGCTTTTCGCTCAGCCACAGCCACAGACGCCCCAGCCCGGTATGGCTGCGCCCGGCGAAGATCAAACCGACTGCCCAACTGGCCAACAGCAGCACATTTACGCCCAGCAGGCTACCCAGCGCCCAGAACACGTTGACCGGCGTCTGCCCGTCACCCATCGCGGCAAAGGCCAGCCCTGCCCCGCTGATGACGGCCAACACGGCCAGTGCCATCAAGGCCAGGCGCGCGCCTTGCTGCCAGCGATGCAGCGCCGCGAGCATGCCGTCGCGCTCTGCCAGCCCGAGGGCGCGGTGCGTGATTCGAGCGGTCAGATCGCCTCCGGCGGCGCGGGCTCGGCGGTTGGCTTCCTGATCGTCCAGCGCGCCCGCCTGCTGTTCACGCAGGCGCACGGCTTCGGTCAGCCAGAGGGTATCGAGTGGGGTCAGTGCAGTCACACGGCGTCTCTTGATTAAATGCTGCGGTGAGCATAACCGCTGTCATCGGACTGAGCACGGCGCGTATCAGTTCATTCGCCCGCCCCGCGACCTCTGATATCCTCGCGCCATGAACACTCATCTCCCGCTCAGCCTGATTGCCGCCCTTGGTGAAAACCGAGTGATTGGCGTCGACAATTCCATGCCCTGGCATCTGCCGGGGGATTTCAAATATTTCAAGGCCACGACCCTCGGCAAGCCGATCATCATGGGTCGCAAGACCTGGGATTCGCTGGGCCGCCCGCTGCCCGGCCGCCTGAATCTGGTGGTCAGCCGCCAGACGGACCTGCAACTCGAAGGCGCAGAAGTCCTACCGTCGCTGGACGCCGCTGTAGTGCGCGCCGAGCAATGGGCGCAGGGACAGGGCGTCGATGAAGTGATGTTGATTGGTGGCGCGCAGCTCTATGCGCAGGGCCTTGCGCAGGCGGACCGCCTGTATTTGACTCGCGTGGCGCTGAGCCCTGAAGGCGACGCGTGGTTTCCGGAATTCGATACGGCGCAGTGGGCATTGGTGTCCACTGCCGAGAACCCGGCCGTTGATGACAAGCCTGCTTACAACTTTGAGGTCTGGGAACGCGTCGGAGCGTGTTTAGCATCGAAAAAGGCTACCGACCAAAAACCGTAACAAAAGTGTCGCTTTTGGTTTTGCTGTCGCAAATAAAGGGGCAAACGGCGTCTTTTGGCCTTTTTCGGGTCGCTGGCGTACTTTTGCCTTCACAATAATTTGTTACGGTCTGCCCCTTCGTTTTTTTGACAAGGGGAAATCGCCTATGAAATTCGCGCCAAAATTGCTGGCAGTTGCACTCTGTGCCGGGCTTGCCAGCCAGGCTTTTGCTGCCACCGAATTGAAGCATTGGCCCGAGCCTGCCGCCAAGGCGCTCGACGCGATGATTGCCGCGAATGCCAACAAGGGCAATTACGCGGTCTTCGACATGGACAACACCAGCTACCGCTTCGACCTTGAAGAATCGCTGCTGCCGTACATGGAAAACAAAGGCCTGATCACCCGCGAAACGCTAGACCCTTCGTTGAAACTGATCCCCTTCAAAGACACCGCCGAGCACAAGGAAAGCCTGTTCAGTTACTACTATCGTCTTTGCGAAATAGACGACATGGTCTGCTATCCGTGGGTCGCTCAAGTGTTTTCCGGCTTCACGCTTCAGGAGCTCAAAGGCTACGTCGATGAGCTGATGGCCCTGAAAAAACCGATCCCTGCGACTTATTACGACGGCGATACCGTCAAGCAGCTCAATATCGAGCCGCCACGCGTGTTCACCGGGCAGACCGAGCTGTACAACAAGCTGATGGAAAACGGCATCGAGGTCTACGTGATGACCGCTGCGTCCGAAGAGCTGGTACGCATGGTCGCTGCCGATCCGAAGTATGGCTATAACGTCAAACCACAGAACGTGATCGGCGTCACCACGCTGCTCAAGGACCGCAAGACCGGCGAACTGACCACCGCACGCAAGCAGATCACCGCAGGCAAATACGATCCGAAAAGCAACATGGGCCTGGAGCTGACGCCGTACCTGTGGACCCCGGCAACCTGGATGGCCGGCAAGCAGGCAGCGATTCTGACTTACATCGATCAGTGGAAAAAACCGGTGCTGGTGGGCGGCGACACCCCGACCAGCGACGGCTACATGCTGTTTCACAGCGTGGACGTGAGCAAGGGCGGCGTGCACTTGTGGGTCAACCGCAAGGACAAATACATGACCCAGCTCAACGGCATGATCAAGGCCAATGCAGAAGCGCAGGCCAAGGAGAAGTTGCCGGTCACGGCAGACAAGAACTGGGTGATCGTCAAACCGGACGAGATTCAGTAAGCGGCGGAATACGCTTGATCCAGCAAGATCGTGCCCAGATGAGTGGGCACGGTCAGCTCGTTCAATCGACCTTTTCGAACTTCAGGTCCCAGACACCGTGGCCGAGTTTTTCGCCCCGGCGTTCGAACTTGGTGATCGGCCGTTCCGCCGGGCGCGGCACGTATTGGTTGTCTTCGGCCTGATTGCGATAGCCAGGCGCTACGCTCATCACTTCGAGCATGTATTCCGCGTACGGCCCCCAGTCGGTGGCCATGTGGAACACACCGCCAACTTTCAGCTTGCTGCGCACCAAGGCGGCAAACTCGGGCTGCACGATACGGCGCTTGTGGTGACGGCTCTTGTGCCATGGGTCCGGGAAGAACAGCATCAGTCGATCAAGGCTGTTATCAGCGATGCAGCGGTTCAGGACTTCAATGGCGTCGCAATCGTAGACGCGCACGTTGGTCAGCCCCTGGGTCAGCACGCCATTGAGCAGCGCGCCCACGCCCGGGTAATGCACTTCGACGCCGATGAAATCCTGCTCCGGTGACGCTGCGGCCATTTCCAGCAGCGAGTGGCCCATGCCGAATCCGATCTCCAGCGTGCGCGGCGCAGAGCGGCCGAAAACCTGATCGAAATCCACAGGCGTGTCGGTAAGCGACAGGCCGAATAGCGGGCGGCCCTGATCCAGACCACGCTGTTGGCCTTCGGTCATGCGGCCGGCACGCATCACGAAGCTTTTGATGCGGCGGTGCGGGCGCTCTTCGCCTTCTTCGGTAGCAGGCGACTCTGGGTGCGGAACGTGCGAATCAGTCATCAACGGGCTCTTACTTGATCAGGCCATCCAGCGGCGAAGATGCGCTGGCATAGAGTTTTCGTGGCATGCGCCCGGCGAGGTACGCCAGACGACCGGCAATTACAGCGTGCTTCATGGCTTCGGCCATCATGACCGGCTGTTGCGCATGGGCGATGGCCGAGTTCATCAACACCGCCTCGCAGCCCAGCTCCATCGCGATGGTGGCGTCGGACGCGGTGCCAACACCGGCATCGACGAGCACCGGGACTTTGGTTTCTTCAAGGATGATCTGCAGGTTGTAGGGGTTACAGATCCCCAGACCGCTGCCGATCAGACCGGCCAGCGGCATGATCGCGATGCAGCCGATTTCAGCCAGCTGGCGGGCGATGATCGGGTCATCGCTGGTGTAGACCATGACGTCGAAACCGTCCTTGACCAGTATTTCGGCGGCCTTGAGGGTTTCGATCACGTTCGGAAACAGGGTTTTCTGATCGGCCAGCACTTCCAGCTTGACCAGATTGCGCCCGTCGAGCAGCTCGCGGGACAGGCGGCAGGTGCGCACAGCCTCCACCGCATCGAAGCAGCCAGCGGTGTTCGGCAGGATGGTGTAGCGGTCCGGCGGCAACACGTCGAGCAGATTCGGCTCGCCCGGGTTCTGGCCCAGGTTGGTGCGGCGCACGGCGACGGTAACAATTTCGGCACCGGAGGCTTCGATGGCCAGACGGGTCTGCTCCATGTCGATGTACTTGCCGGTGCCCACCAGCAGGCGCGACTCGAAAGTCCGACCAGCCAGAACGAAGGGCTTGTCGCTGCGAACATTGCTCATCGGTAATCCTCTTTGGAGTGCAGATTGGGGGCGACGCAGTGCAAGTGCCGACTAGCCACCGCCGATGGCATGAACCACTTCGACCTGATCGCCTTCGCGCAGGACCGTCGCGTCATGCTGGCTACGCGACACGATCTCCAGGTTCAGTTCCACCGCGACCCGGCGTCCGGCAAGGTCCAGGCGGGTCAATAACGCCGCGACGGTCTCGCCATCGGGCAGTTCAAAGGGTTCACCGTTCAACTGAATGTGCATGCGACGGCAGCCATCATTTTAGGGGCCAGCATTCTAGCCCGATCGGCCGGTATGACCAAGGCAAAGCCACGCCATTCGTCTCAAGCGTGGCCTGTCGTTCAGGGCGCGGAACCCAGTCGCCACGCCGCCAGCCCCAGCATCGACCAGCCAAACAGAAACGCCAGACCGCCGAACGGGGTGATGATGCCCAGCTTGCTGATGCCGGTCAGGGTCAATGCGTACAGGCTGCCGGAAAACAGCAGAATACCGATGGCGAATGAAAACCCGGCCAGATTGATCAGACGTCCCGGGACCTGCGTCGCCAATACCGCCACTCCGAGCAAGGCCAGCGCGTGGACCAGTTGGTAAAGCACACCGGTATGAAAAACCGCCAGATACTCAGCGCTCAGGCGTTCTTTCAAGCCATGCGCCGCGAAGGCACCCAAGGCCACGCCGGTGAAGCCGAAGAAAGCGGCCAGCATCAAAAAGCTACGAAGCATCAGGAACTCCAGGGAAAAATCGTCGGAAAGCGCACGGTCTGTATAATGGCCCGCTCAACGGGTTCGGCCAAGCCATCTCTATGCTGCAAATTATTCTTCGTCGCATCGTCAAAGCCCTGCTGTGGTTCGCCGCGGGCAGCTTTCTGGTGGTTTTGGTCCTGCGCTGGATACCGCCACCGGGCACCGCGCTGATGGTCGAGCGCAAGGTTGAATCGTGGTTCGACGGCGAGCCCATCGACCTGCAACGCGACTGGGAACCGTGGAACAAGATCTCCGACAACCTGAAGATTGCCGTGATTGCCGGCGAAGACCAGAAGTTTGCGGAACATTGGGGCTTCGATGTTGAAGCGATTCAGGCCGCCATTCTGCACAATGAACTAGGCGGCTCGATCCGTGGCGCCAGCACCCTGAGCCAGCAAGTGTCGAAAAACCTGTTTCTTTGGTCGGGTCGCAGCTACCTGCGCAAAGGCCTGGAAGCCTGGTTCACCATGCTCATCGAACTGCTGTGGTCCAAGGAGCGCATCCTTGAGGTGTACCTGAACAGCGTCGAATGGGACGAAGGCGTATTCGGCGCCCAGGCCGCTGCGCAACACCACTTCCGCACCAACGCCAGCGCCCTCTCCGCGCAACAGGCCAGCTACCTCGCCGCCGTTCTGCCCAACCCACGACAGTGGAGCGCCAGCCACCCCGGCAGCTACGTCTCCCGCCGCGCCGGCTGGATTCGCCAGCAGATGCGCCAGCTGGGCGGGGATGAGTATTTGCAGGGGTTGAACAACAGCCGTCGGTGGTGAGGGTTGCGCTCTGTTTCAACGGCCTCTAGCTCCCTACGCGCGAGCATGGGGGCCGGGGGCTTTTGGAGCGACCGGGGCGGCGATCCGCATTGTTCGCGAAGGCATTGTTTTGAACGCCAAATCTTCTGCGACTGTACGGCCCCCTTCGCGGACAAGTCCGCTCCCACCGCGAAGCGTCGCACGATAGTTGATATACAAATAAAAACGCCCCGATCATCTCGGGGCGTTTTTCGTTGCCGGGTAGCCTTACGCGGCGATCGACGTCTTGAGCTTGTTCATCGCGCTTTTTTCCAGCTGACGAATACGCTCGGCAGATACGTTGTACTTCTGCGCCAGGTCGTGCAGCGTGGCCTTCTCTTCTGCCAGCCAGCGCTGGTAGAGAATGTCGCGGCTGCGCTCGTCGAGTACGTCCAGCGCCTGATGCAGGTTGGCGGTGGAGTTGTCGGTCCAGTCGGAGTCTTCCAGTTGACGCGCCGGGTCGTAGCGGTGGTCTTCCAGATAATTGGCTGGCGACTGGAACGCGCTGTCGTCATCCGCTTCGGCTGCCGGGTCGAAGGCCATGTCATGGCCGGTCAGGCGGCTTTCCATTTCGCGGACTTCTCGCGGCTCGACGCCCAGGCTTTCGGCGACGCGATGTACTTCGTCGTTGTTCAGCCAGGCCAGACGTTTCTTCTGGCTGCGCAAGTTGAAGAACAGCTTGCGCTGCGCTTTGGTCGTGGCAACCTTGACGATGCGCCAGTTGCGCAGGATGAACTCGTGAATCTCTGCTTTGATCCAGTGCACGGCAAACGACACCAGACGCACGCCCATTTCCGGATTGAAGCGCTTCACGGCCTTCATCAGGCCGACGTTGCCTTCCTGGATCAGGTCAGCCTGCGCCAGACCGTAACCCGAATAACTGCGAGCGATGTGCACAACAAAGCGCAGGTGGGCGAGGACCATTTGTCGGGCCGCGTCCAGATCCTGCTCATAGTAGAGACTCTCAGCCAGTTCACGCTCCCGCTCGGGCGTCAGCAATGGAATGCTGTTGACCGTTTGCACATAGGCCTCAAGGTTTGCACCCGGGACTAAAGCATAAGCAGGTTGCAAAGAAGTGGTCATACGAAAAAACCTCCAGCGCACATAGGATGTGCAGTTCAGCACTAGCCAGATTGACTCGGAACCGCTAACCAAGTTCCTTGATTGTCAAAAGCCGATCTGGTGAAACATTATTTTAGGCCTTATCGGGGCGCCAGCTCACGCAAGTGACGGGCGACCGCAATCCAGGCACCGATATACCCTAACAGAACCGCTCCAAGCAAGAGCGAAAAACCATCGGCCAGCGGTACGCCAGCCAGTGCAAAGTCGCTACCGTACAAGCCTGCCAGCCCGATGACTGCACCATTCAGCCAGTCCAGGCCATACGCCAGAACGCCCCAGGACAGGATTCCCGCCCCGAAACCATACAGCGCGCCCATATAGAGGAAGGGTCTGCGCACGTAGCTGTCAGTACCGCCCACCAGCTTGATGACTTCGATTTCGGTGCGACGGTTTTCGATGTGCAGACGTATCGTGTTACCAATGACCAACAGCAAAGCCGAGACCAGCAGAACCGTCAAGCCGAAAACGAACCGATCACCCAGTTTGAGGATCGCCGCCAGTCTTTCGACCCAGACCAGATCCAACTGCGCCTGCTCCACTTTCGGCAGGCCGGCGAGCCGGGTGCGCAAGGCTTCCAGCGCGGGCTTGTCCACTTCGTCCGGCGTGACCAGCACCACGCCCGGCAGCGGATTCTCTGGTAATTCTTTAAGTGCCTCGCCCAGACCGGACTGTTGCTTGAACTCGCTCAACGCCTGATCGCTGCTGATGTACTCGGCATCTGCCACACCGGGCATCGCCTTGATCTCGTCGCGCATCCGTGTGCCGTCGGCAGCGCTGGCATCCAGATTCAGGTAGATGGATATCTGCGCCGCTCGCTGCCATGAACCGCCAAGACGCTCGACGTTGCTCAGCAGCAACGACAGCCCCATGGGCAAGCTCAGGGCAATCGCCATGACCAGACAGGTGAAGAAGCTGCCGATCGGCTGCTTGCCCAGACGACGCAAGCTGTCCACCAGACTGGAACGATGGCTTTCCAGCCAGGCCGACAACAGCATGCTGAAGTTCGGGCCGTCATCGTCGTGATCTTGACGCTGCTTGTTCTTTTTCGGCGGCAACGGGTCGGCCGCTTTGGGCGCGACGCGCTCCGAAACCTTGGGGCTACGTGTAGCACTCATACTCCGGCCTCCCCGTCACCGATCAAGCGACCGCGTTGCAGAGTCAGCATGCGATGACGCATGCGGGCGATCAACGCCAGGTCGTGACTGGCGATCAGCACGCTGGTCCCCAGTCGATTGATGTCTTCGAACACGCCCATGATTTCTGCTGCCAGACGTGGATCGAGGTTACCGGTCGGCTCATCCGCCAGCAGCAAGGCCGGGCGATGGACGATGGCGCGGGCGATACCGATGCGCTGTTGCTGGCCGGTGGACAGGTCACCGGGGTACAGCTCGGCCTTGTCGGACAAGGCCACGCGATCCAGCGCCGAATCGACCCGTTTGGCGATCTCTGGCTTGGACAGGCCGAGGATCTGCAACGGCAAGGCGATGTTATTGAACACCGTGCGATCAAACAGCAACTGGTGATTCTGAAACACCACACCGATCTGGCGGCGCAAAAAGGGGATCTGCGCATTGCTGATCTGCCCAAGGTCCTGACCGGCCAGCATCAGTTTGCCGGTTGTCGGGCGCTCCATGGCCAGCAACAGGCGCAGCAGCGTGCTTTTGCCCGCACCGGAGTGACCGGTGACAAACAGAAACTCGCCGCGACGTACTCGAAAGCTCAGTTCATGCAACCCGACGTGTCCATTCGGATAGCGCTTACCGACCTGCTCGAATCGAATCATGGACGCTCCCGCTCCGCAAACAGAGCCTGAACAAAGGGTTCGGCTTCGAAGGTGCGCAGATAGTCGATCCCTTCACCTACACCGATGTAGCGAATTGGCAGGCCAAACTGCTTGGCCAGGGCGAAAATCACACCGCCTTTGGCTGTGCCATCCAGTTTAGTGAGCGCCAGCCCGGTCAGGGTGACCGTCTGGTTGAATTGTCTGGCCTGATTGATAGCGTTTTGACCAGTACCGGCGTCAAGCACCAGCAGGACTTCATGAGGGGCGTCGGCGTCGAGTTTGCCGATCACGCGGCGCACCTTCTTCAATTCCTCCATCAGGTTGTCTTTGGTGTGCAGGCGACCGGCGGTGTCGGCGATCAACACGTCGATACCACGCGCCTTGGCAGCCTGCACGGCATCGAAGATGACCGAAGCGGAATCGGCACCGGTGTGCTGGGCAATGACCGGAATATGGTTACGTTCGCCCCACACCTGCAGTTGCTCGACAGCGGCAGCGCGGAACGTGTCGCCCGCTGCCAGCATGACCTTCTTGCCTTCCAGCTGCAGCTTCTTGGCCAGCTTGCCGATGGTCGTGGTCTTGCCTGCGCCATTGACGCCCACCACCAGAATCACGAACGGTTTGTGCTCGGCCTTGATCACCAGCGGCTGCTCGACCGGCTTGAGCATCGCAGCCAGCTCACCTTGCAACGAGGTGTACAAAGCCTGCGCGTCGGTCAGTTGCTTGCGGGCGACCTTCTGGGTCAGGCTCTGAATGATGACCGAGGTGGCCTCGACGCCCACGTCTGCGGTCAGCAGACGGGTTTCGATTTCCTCCAGCAGGTCATCATCGATGGCTTTTTTGCCGAGAAACAGGCTGGCCATACCTTCGCCGATGCTGGCGCTGGTTTTCGACAAGCCTTGTTTGAGGCGGGCAAAGAAGCCGACCTTGGTATTTTCGGGCTCCTGAACCGGGGCCGGTGCAGGAACGGGCGCCGGAATGGCATCCTGAACGGGTGGCACGACTACAGGAGCAGGTTCTGGCTGGCGGGGCGCTGGCTGGACCGGTTCCAGCGCGGACATACTGGCCGGAACGCTCTCGACTACAGGCTCGGAGACAACCGGTACAATCTCGACCGGCTCAGCCACTTCGGGCTCGGCGCCCTTATAAAAGTGGGTCTGCTCCGGGAGCACCGGGACGACATGCGGTGCGCGGTCATCACGGAGTGCCACCGGTTCTTCCGCAACCGGCAAGGTCAGCCACGGCTGCGGCGACGGCTCACCTGGCTCGACCGGCGCTTGCGGTGCAGCAGCGGCGCCTTCAGCTACCGTTTCCGGCACAGACGGCGAGGCGACAGAAGGCTCTGCCTGCGGCGTCGTTTCGACAGTCGGTTCAGGCTGCGTCGGGGTCGACTCGGGTGGCGTTGGCTCGGCTTCCTGCGGCTTCTTGCGCAGCCATCCGAACAGGCCTTTCTTCTCTCCAGCCGCAGCTGGGGTCTTCTTGTCGTCGTTGGAACCAAACATGGAGGACGGCTATCTCAAGGTTGCGGAACGCCAGAGGGCGACCCGGAAAAATTTTGACATGCAAAACAGACTGCATTCAGGACGTCTTGTTCACTCAGCGGCCGCTTGTGCAGCTACCTTTACCTGCGTTTCAGACAGGTTTCACTCGCAATCGGCCAGTGAAGGCTGTCTCTGAAGCAAACGGATCAGTATCCTAACACCCCCGCGCCCGCCGACGCTAAGTTCACGCGGGCCGTCTTACAGGTTCGAACTACGAATGAATGCTCTAGCCCGCCGCGCCGCAGGCCTGCTGCTCAGCACAGTTTGTCTGCCATTGACAGCACTGGCTGCTGATCCGCAACCGACCCGTGAATTCACCCTCGACAACGGATTGAAAGTCGTTGTCCGCGAAGATCACCGCGCACCGGTGGTCGTTTCCCAGATCTGGTACAAGGTCGGCTCCAGCTACGAAACGCCGGGCCAGACCGGTCTGTCCCATGCGCTTGAACACATGATGTTCAAAGGCAGCAGCAAGACCGGACCGGGAGAATCCTCGCTGATTCTGCGCGATCTGGGTGCCGAAGAGAATGCTTTCACCAGCGATGACTACACCGCCTACTATCAAGTGCTGGCCCGTGACCGCCTGAGCGTGGCGCTGGAGCTGGAAGCCGATCGCATGGCGACGCTGAAGCTGCCGCCCGACGAGTTCAGTCGCGAAATTGAAGTCATCAAGGAAGAGCGTCGCCTGCGCACCGATGACAAGCCGATGGGCAAGGCCTTCGAACGTTTCAAGGCGATGGCCTACCCGGCCAGCGGCTATCACACGCCGACCATCGGCTGGATGGCGGACCTGGAGCGCATGAAGGTTGAAGAACTGCGCCATTGGTATGAATCCTGGTACACCCCGAACAACGCCACGCTGGTGGTGGTCGGTGATGTGCAGGCAGATGAAGTCAAGGCGCTGGCAGAACGCTTCTTCGGGCCGATCCCGCGCCGCGATGTGCCGCCCTCGAAAAAACCGCTCGAGCTGGCCGAACCCGGCGAGCGCAAGATCACCCTGCACGTCAAAACCCAGCTGCCTAGCCTGATTTACGGCTTCAACGTGCCGAGCGTCGCGACCGCTGAAGATCCACGCTCGGCCAACGCCCTGCGTCTGATCGCCGCCCTGCTGGACGGTGGCTACAGCGCCCGCATTCCGGCACGACTGGAACGGGGCGAAGAACTGGTCTCCGGTGCCTCGTCGCGTTATGACGCCTTTGCCCGTGGCGACAGTCTGTTCATGATCAGCGCCACGCCGAACATGCAAAAGAAGAAGACCCTGGCCGATGTCGAAGCTGGCATCTGGCGCCTGCTCGATGATTTGAAAACCAAGGCACCGTCCGCTGAAGAACTTGAGCGCGTCCGCGCCCAGGTGATTGCCGGCGTGGTGTACGAGCGCGATTCGATCACCAGCCAGGCGACCATGATCGGCGAGCTGGAAACCGTCGGCCTGTCCTGGAAACTGATGGACAAGGAGCTGGAAGACCTGCAGAGCGTGACCCCGCAGGACATTCAGAAAGCTGCCAATACCTACTTCACCCGTGAGCGCCTCAGCGTTGCGCACGTTTTGCCTGAGGAGAAAGCCAAATGATCAAGCGCAATGCTCCACGTCATGCGCTGCTCGGCCTGATCCTGGCTAGCTCGCTGGGGGCCTTCATTGCCCAGCCGGTGCTGGCCGATAACGCCGCTGTTGCCGAACCAGCCCAGACCACGCCGACACTGGGCAGCAACCTGCAAACCCTGAAAGAACTGGATGGCAAGGCGCCCGCCCGCCGTGCGCTGAACATCCAGACCTGGAACACCGCCGAAGGCACCAAGGTGCTGTTCGTCGAGTCCCGCGAGCTGCCGATGTTCGACATGCGCCTGATCTTTGCCGCTGGCAGCAGCCAGGACCAGAAATCACCCGGCATCGCCCTGCTCACCAATGCCATGCTCAACGAAGGCGTGAAAGGCAAGGACGTCAGCGCCATCGCTCAGGGCTTTGAAGGCTTGGGCGCAGATTTCGGCAACGGTTCCTATCGCGACATGGCCGTTGCCTCGCTGCGCAGCCTGAGTGCGGTCGACAAGCGTGATCCGGCCTTGAAGCTGTTCGGCGAAGTGGTCGGCAAACCGACCTTCCCTGCCGACTCGCTGGCGCGTATCAAAAACCAGTTGATCGACAGCCTCGAAAGCCAGAAACAGAGCCCGGCCGCTATCGGCAACAAGGCGCTGTTCGAGCGTCTGTATGGCGATCATCCTTATGCTCACCCGAGCGAAGGTGATGTCAAAAGCATCAATGCCATTACGCTTGCCCAGCTCAAGGCCTTCCACAGCAAGGCTTATGCGGCGGGCAATGCGGTCATTGCGCTGGTCGGCGACCTGTCACGGGATGAAGCGCAAGCCATCGCCGCGCAGGTTTCCGCTTCGCTGCCAAAAGGTCCGGCGCTGGCCAAGGTGGCCGATCCGGTCGAGCCCAAGGCAGGCCCTACGCACATCGAGTTCGCTTCCAACCAGACCCACCTGATGCTCGCGCAACTGGGCATCGACCGTAACGATCCGGATTACGCAGCGCTGACCGTCGGTAACTCGGTACTCGGCGGCGGTGGCTTCGGCAGTCGCCTGATGACCGAAGTGCGTGAGAAACGCGGCCTGACCTACGGCGTCTCGTCCGGTTTCACGGCCATGCAAGTCGCCGGGCCGTTCATGATCGGTCTGCAAACCCGTGCGGAAATGAGCGAAAACACCCTCAAGCTGGTGCAGGACATCGTCCGCGATTTCCTCGCCAACGGTCCGACCCAGAAAGAACTCGATGACGTGAAACGTGAGCTGACCGGCAGTTTCCCGCTCACCGCCGCCAGTAACTCGGCCATCGTCGGCCAGTTGGGCGCTATCGGCTTTTATGACTTGCCGCTGACTTACCTGGAAGACTACATGACCGCCGCGCAGAGCGTGACGGTCGAACAGGTCAAAGCGGCGATGAGCAAGCATCTGAGCGCCGACAAGATGGTCATCGTCAGCGTTGGCCCGACGGTGGAGCAAAAGCCGCTGCCCGCGCCGACCGACAAACCTGCTCGCCAACCTGTAGGGGTCCCGGAACACTGATGGCCAATCCACGTCCGAAGGGCCATAACGGCCTGGGTCAGCTTCGTATCATCGGGGGGGAATGGGGCAGCCGCCGCCTGACCTTCCCGGACGCCCCCGGCCTGCGCCCGACGCCGGATCGCGTGCGCGAAACGCTGTTCAACTGGCTCGCGCCGCACATTGCCGGCGCCAAAGTGCTGGATGTCTTCACCGGCAGCGGCGCGCTGTTTTTCGAAGCCCTGTCGCGTGGCGCCAGCATGGGCCTGGCGCTGGACAACAACGCAGCGGCCATCGCCAGCCTGCGCCAGAACCTCAACGCCCTGAACTGCACCAGCGGCCAGGTTTCCCAGACCGACGCTCTGCGCCATCTGGAAACCGCTGTCGCAACGCCTTTCGACCTGGTCTTCCTCGACCCGCCCTTCCACCAGGGCTTGCTGGCCTCCGCCTGCAACCTGCTGGAAACCCGAGGCTGGCTGGCCGACACGGCCTGGATCTACACCGAAAGCGAAACCCCGCCATCGACCACCGGCCTGCCCGGCAGTTGGCGATTGCACCGCGAGAAAAAGGCTGGTCAGGTGTATTACGCGTTGTGGCAGCGGGGGTAATCAGGGCTCACAGACTTCTCATGGAAGTCTGTGAAGTTTCACTGCGCTGATAGCTGTGAATGTCTGTCAGACAGCTCTACTTACGATCAGATCGAGCCCAGGGACTCTACAGGTCTCGTCCACTACAAAGCCCGTTAAGCCGTAGGGTTTCAACGCCATATCCAGCTTCATCTTCAAACGAGCTGCCAGACGACCATAATCTCGAGCTGACCATGTAAGAAGCAGAACAATTACCAACCCCTGGCCACTTCTGGCTGGCGCTGTGTAGGAAGACAGCTCGCCATCGATTTCCCTGTGTGCCACTACAACAGATACCAATGTATCTCGAAACTTCTGCATGACCTCATCGATAATAAACAGCTTCCGTCGCTGTACTTTCACTTGCGCCGCAAATGCCTGAGCATCAAGCCATTGTTTGGCCGTCACCACCGAGACCGGTAGGGTTTCTGACATTCTTGGCAAGTTGTCCGGCTCGTAACCAACGCAGTCCTTAATCTCTATCCACCAATGGCTATTTTCTTTTGCAGCAAGAATATCCATGCCTTTGAGGCTTCTCTTCATGCGTTCGGTGTACCAGAGAGTCTCGTCGAACTTGATGACCTGCCAGTCATCAGGAAATGAAAATGTTAACGTGCCTTCAACTACATCAGCCATTGGCAATATCAAGCTCACGATCGTACTGAGCAAGCTCCTCATCCAGCATGACCAACTTTGAAAGGCCATCCAGCGCATCGGCTTGCTCGACTGAAACTCCCTCCGCACCGTCCTCTCTTTTAAGCCCCCAGTACTGAAGTGGAAAAGGCTTTTGCCTGGAGAGCAGATCAAGCTCCTTGAGCAGGAAGAAGCTGTGTGTCGCGATGAATACTTGAACACCCTGACTGGAAAGCGCATGTATCACGCTTGCCACCAACCGGATCAAACGCGGATTAAGATTCGCCTCTGGCTCATCCCAGAAAAGATACCCTTTGTCGAGAACAGAGCCTGTGGCAATCAGGCGGGCCAACATCGCCAGTTTTCTAAGCCCCTCCGCTACCAGCGGCATTTCCATGGATCCGCTGCCCGGGATGTTCAAATAAAAACGCCCGTTGTTATCCAGAACAACTTTCCCGCCCAGTGCCTGCTCGATCGGCTCCAATATTTGAGCGGCCCATTTCTCCCGCGACCCCTTCAAGGTCGGGGAGCCAAGATGCAAGCATGTGTCTCGCCAGGTCTCCTCGAATTCAAGGTAGTGCCCCTCATAAACAGAGACAAAGCCGGGGAAAATTGTCAGCAGTTCCCGAGTCGGCAGATAGAGCGGACTCTGCTCATCCCATTTTTCGGAAAGCTTTTCTATCTGGACATCCGTTTTAGCGCTCGTCGCAAAACTGATACGGGTATCAAGAGCGCTTTGATCGAACGTCAATGAAATTTCGCACCTGCCACGACCCTGCTTGCGGCGTGCCAGTCTGCCAACCGATTCAGGCCTGAAAACACCTGTCAGTTTTTCCGCATAGGCTTTCTGCAGATAGGTCTTGGTGGGCTCTGCCACGCTGCCCTTTTTTGCCGCCTCGGCACTAGTGGCGATCAGTGCATAGGCAACCTTGAGCAAGTGGGTTTTACCCATGCCATTTTCCCCGACGATGACATTGAGACCGGGGCTACAGATGAGGTTCAGCTCTCGGAAAACCGTGAGATTTTTAACGCTCAGGGTCTTGAGCATCAGAGGTTTCCTTTATGCGTGTATTCAGAGAGCGCACAGTATCGCCTGACTGAGGTGATGTGTAGTACTCGATACCTTGAAAGCGCTCATATTTGTGCTTTATCCGCTCAAGACCAAATTCGTGCAGGCATTAAAGATTCGTCTTACGCTGCAGCCGTTGACTCGGCTCAAATGCCGCAGTTTTAATTTGTTGGGCAATGGCACCTCTACCGGACTCACCAAATGCCCGAGAACTGCCCCCATGGAAATGTTTGTCCTCCCCGTCCGGGGGAAATCCTCCTGAAGAGGTCATTCCCCCACTTACATCCCGGCCCACTTAGTGGCAACGTATCGCGCCAGCCCTTGAATTGATCGTCGAGCAATACCGTGCCTACACGCGCCACTTTTCTGTCCCATGCACACCCTTTCACTCCGGCTACCGGGATGAGCAACCCGCATCTGCAAACCCTGTGGGGACCGCTGTTACGCAAGCCGACGCTGCTGGCGCGGACGCGCGAGCGGTTGTGGCTGAAGGACGGGGACTTTCTGGACATGGACTGGCACGGACCGGATGCAGCCGATGCGCCGCTGGTGCTGGTGCTGCATGGCCTGACCGGGTCGTCCAACTCGCCCTATGTCGCGGGGCTGCAAAAAGCCATGGCGGCGCGGGGCTGGGCCAGCGTGGCGCTGAACTGGCGGGGCTGCTCGGGCGAGCCGAATCTGCTGTCACGCAGTTATCACTCCGGGGCCAGCGAGGATCTGGCTGAAGTGATCGCCCACTTGAAAACAAAGCGCCCGTTGGCAAAGCTGTACGCCGCCGGCTATTCGCTGGGCGGCAATGTGCTGCTCAAATACCTGGGCGAAACCGGCAGACACAGCGACTTGCTGGGTGCGGTTGCCGTGTCAGTGCCATTTCGCCTGGATGAATGCGCCAACCGTATCAGCCAGGGCTTTTCCAAGGTTTATCAGCGGCATTTCATGCGCGCAATGCTCGCCTACGTTCGCGAAAAACAGCAGCGCTTTCAGCATGAAGGGCTGACCGAAGGGCTCGCCGAGCTGGCAGCCCTCGGCTCGCTGGAGAACATGCGCACGTTCTGGGACTTCGATGGCCGAGTGACCGCGCCGCTGCACGGTTTCGCGGATGCCACGGATTATTACCGCAGAGCGTCCAGCCGCTACTACCTGGGGCAGATCGAGACGCCGACGCTGATTATCCAGGCCAGTGACGACCCGTTCGTCTTCCCTCACAGCCTGCCCGAACCGAGCGAGCTGTCGTCCTGCACCGAATTCGAACTGCATGCCAAAGGCGGACATGTCGGTTTCGTCGAGGGCTCGCTGCGCAATCCGGGCTATTACCTCGAACGGCGCATTCCCCTGTGGTTAAGCGCTGCCCACGAGCGCAACGCCCACGCTTAATCGGCGCCAGTGGCGACTTCTCGGGACGGGTCGGTGATCCACTCGCTCCATGAGCCCGCATACAGCGTCCCCAACGGATAACCGGCCAGACACAGAGCGAACAGGTTGAGGCACGCCGTCACGCCCGAGCCGCAATAGGACACCAGGCTTTCCGGCGGGCGACCTTGCAGCTTTTCAGCGAACCGCTGCCTGAGCTGTTCGGGTGGCAGAAAGAGCCCGTCCGGCCCGAGATTGTCGCTGCACGGCGCACACTGCGCGCCGGGAATATGCCCGGCCACGGGGTCGAGAGGTTCTACGTCGCCGCGAAAACGGGCTTCGGCGCGGGCGTCGATCAAGGTCATTTCCGGACGTCCGAGACGCCCCTGCAATCGGCTGGCGCTCAGCAACAGCGACATGTCCGGTTCACTGCGGAACTGTCCGGGAGCATGGCTGGGCGCGTCGAGACTGAGCGGTAGCCCCGCCGCGTGCCAGGCTTTCAGGCCACCATCGAGCAAGTACACGCCCTCGCGCTTGCCCAGCCAGGCCAGCAACCACCAGGCACGGGCGGCAAACATGGCGGGGCCGTCGTCATACAGCACCACATCGCTGTCAGCGTTGATGCCCCACGCCTGAAAGCAGTGCAGCAAGGCGTCCGGGTCCGGCAACGGATGGCGTCCGGTCTTGCCCTTGACCGCAGGCCCGCTAAGGTCGCGCTTCAGGTCGGCAAATGACGCACCTTCGATATGCCCCTGCGCATAGCTGCGCTGCCCGTAATCGGAGTCTTCCAGGGCAAAACGGCAATCCAGAATCACCAGCCCGGGACGTTTCTGGCGGGCGACCAGCTGCTGCGGGCTGATCAGTTGCGCGATAGACATGACACACTCCTGCGACAGAAAACCTGCTAATCAGGCCGCTGAACGACCCGTAAATTCACTCCAGAATCTTTGGCAGCGACGCATGAAACGTTGCGCACAAGGCGTCGAACGCTTCACGGGCCTGCGGTGCGACAAAGGAGGATTCGAGCATAAGCACCTGATAGACACCGCGTCGAATCGCTTCGTCGTTCACGTGCGTGGAATTTTCACGATTCGTGCACAGGAAACGCACCCATGATGTCAACACGATCCAGGTGTTGAGGCTGGTCCACTCGATCTGCGACTCCTCCATTTTCAGAATGCCCGCCTTGATAAACCCGCGATAGAGTGTCATCGCCTGCATCAGACAGCGATACGAGAAGCGCCGATAGCGCGCTGCCAGCTCGACGTCCGAGGTCAGCAGGTGCTCGAGATCGCGATGCAGAAAACGGTAGCGCCACATGGCATCGATAATCGCCAGAAAATAATCGCGCTTGTCTTCCATGGTCGGCGGACGGTCGGCGGGTAAGGTCAGAAAGCTGCCCACCAACATTTCGTACTCCCGAAACAGCTCGGCAATGATCACCTGCTTGTTGGCGAAGTGGTAATAGAGATTGCCGGGCGAGATGTCCATGTGTGCAGCGATATGATTGGTGGTCACGCTGCGCTCACCCTGCTGGTTGAACAGCTCCAGGCTGGTTTGCACGATTCGTTCACGGGTTTTGGTACGGGGTGCCATGCTGGGCCGGGCCGCTCTGCTGAGGAGATGGTGGCGATAGTAGCGCAAGCGTTTGGGCAACGGGATAGGCCAGCAGTGGCAAATCGACATAACGCCTGACCTGCAAACTATTACCGTATTTAACAGATTAATATCAGAACGTCAGATACCCCCACAATCAGGGCATTTCGTGCGAAACATGGCCGATAATCGGCACAATACGATCTTCAGCGCATGTCGGGCAGCTTGGCCCGTCGGGAAGGCTGCGATACCATCCGAGTCCCACAACGGACTCCGACCAGGACGACGCGATGAACCGAGTGTTGTACCCAGGCACCTTCGACCCTATTACCAAGGGCCATGGAGATCTGGTCGAACGCGCCTCGCGCCTGTTCGACCAAGTGGTCATTGCCGTTGCCGCCAGCCCGAAGAAAAACCCGCTGTTCCCGCTGGAACAACGGGTCGAGCTGGCTCGCGAGGTCACCAAGCACTTGCCCAACGTGGAAGTCGTCGGGTTTTCCACGCTTCTCGCGCATTTTGCCAAGGAGCAGAATGCCAACGTCTTTCTGCGCGGTCTTCGTGCAGTGTCGGACTTCGAATACGAGTTCCAGCTGGCCAACATGAACCGCCAACTGGCACCGGACGTCGAAAGTCTGTTCCTCACACCGTCCGAGCGTTACTCGTTCATTTCCTCGACGTTAGTGCGTGAAATCGCTGCATTGGGCGGAGATATCACCAAGTTCGTCCACCCTGCCGTCGCTGATGCGCTGACTGAGCGCTTCAAACGCTAAGCCCTGACGCTGCAAGTCAAGGTGCATCCCGAGGCCTAATGCGGCACAATTCGCCGCATTGGTTTTCATATGCCCCGGCGTCGGCTGCGGCAGGAGCAATTCATGTCCCTTATCATCACTGACGATTGCATCAACTGCGACGTCTGCGAACCCGAGTGCCCGAACGAGGCGATTTCACAAGGCGAAGAGATCTACGTGATCAACCCGAACCTGTGTACCGAATGCGTGGGCCATTACGACGAGCCACAGTGCCAGCAGGTCTGCCCGGTCGACTGCATTCCGCTGGACGAAAATCACGTCGAAAGCAAAGAGCAACTGATGGACAAGTACCGGATCATCACCAGCAAGGCCTGATCCTTTATCGCTGCTTTGCGTATCCGTCACCGGTGCAGCCCAGGCAGCGCACAAAGGCCGCCTTGCCCGGATCGACCACCAGCGCCTTGCCCGTCGCCCCGAGGTTGCCGCCCGCGGCCGCAAATGGCGAAGCGATCACGAACAGACCGGTGCCGATAACCGTCGCCACGATCAGCAGTGGCCTGGCAATGAGCAGGTCACCGATCATGGCGTAGGCCGGCGGATTCTGGATGGCATAGACCGGGTCACCACTGCCTTCGTTGACGTCGCCCGCGATGGCGGGCATCGCCTGCAAGCCTACGAACAACGCCAGCGTGGCAGCAAGAATACGAAACAGGCTCATGGCGTGGTCCTTCAGGCGTAGCGAATTGAGGTGCCATCACTATAAACAGGGATGGGGGTAACGCAAGTGGCCCAAGGTCTACGGTCCGGGTATTTCAGCGCTGGCACTTCGGGCAGTAGACGCTGGCACGCTGGCCCAGCTTGATCTCGCGTAGCGTCGTCCCGCACACCTTGCAGGGCTGCCCGCCACGGCCATAGACAAACAGCTCCTGCTGAAAGTACCCCGGCTTGCCGTCGCCGCCGATGAAATCCCGTAGCGTCGTGCCGCCGCGCTCGATGGCGTAGGCCAGAATGCGTTTGATCTCTATCGCCAGTTGCAGATAGCGCGCCCTGGAAATGGTTTTGGCCTCGCGACGCGGATCTATGCCCGCCGCGAACAGTGCTTCGCTGGCGTAAATATTGCCCACGCCCACAACCACAGCGTTGTCCATGATGAACGGCTTGACGGCAATCGATTTGCCACGCGAGCGCTCGTAGAGCCGCTCGCCGTCGAACAGATCGGTCAGCGGTTCCGGCCCGAGGCGAATCAGCAGTTCATGGTTGTGCGGATCATGACTCCAGAGCATCGCGCCGAAACGACGCGGATCGGTGTAGCGCAGGGCCAGACCCGACTCCAGTTCGATGTCGACATGCTCGTGCTTGAGGGCCGGCAAGCCGGCTTCGACCAGACGCAAGTTGCCGGACATGCCCAGATGACTGATCAGGGTGCCGACCTCGGCCTGGATCAACAGGTACTTGGCGCGCCGCTCAACCTGCACAATGCGCTGCCCGGACAGGCGCACATCCAGGTCTTCGGGGATCGGCCAGCGCAGACGACCATCACGGACAATGACGCGGCTGACACGCTGACCTTCAAGATGCGGCGCAATGCCCCGGCGGGTGGTTTCGACTTCTGGTAATTCAGGCATGGATAACTCGGTCGTGCGGAAAGAAAAGCCCGGCGGTGCGCAGGATCAGCGCGCACCCAGTTCGCGAATGCTTTCCCTCAGGTATTCAAAGTCGTATTCGGACAGCGCAACGTAATCGAGCACCAGCGGCCCGACACTCTCCCACTCGTGATCGACATCCTGACTGCCCAGAACACGATAGGACTGACAGATATGTTCGGCCATTTTCAGCGGCGCCAGCAGGTTTTTGAGCGTGGGATCGCGGCTGGAGTCGTCCTGGAAAATTGCCAATGCATTGTGATGATTGGCGATGGCGTTGGTGACATGCTCCGGCAGACGCCAGGATTTGGCGGTGTAATAACCCACCACCGAATGATTGGTGTCGTACGCACGATTTTCGGTGTCGACAACACGGCAGTCAGGCCCGGCATTGGCGTAGGCGTCTTCCAGCACCGTCATGTAATTGGGGAAGCGCTTGAGCATCAGCGGGATGCCACAGTCATGAAACAGGCCCAGTGCGTAGGATTCATCGACGGTCTGCGAGCCGATGCGCTTGGCCAGCGTCAGACTGGTCATTGCCACGTCCTGCGCCGTATCCCAGAAACGGTTCAGGGCGACGATGGTCTCGTCCGTCATCTCGCCCCGTATCGACTGCGCGTTGATCAGGTTGATCACGGTCCGACTGCCCAGCAGGTTGACTGCCTTCTCGATCGAGGCGATCTTGCTGGACAGCCCGTAGTGCGCCGAATTGACGATCTTCAGCAGCGCTCCGGACAGCCCCGGGTCTTGCGCAATCAAGCGCGCAATGACGCCCAGATCCGGATCAGGCATGTATTGTTCCATCTGCAGATCCACCATGATCTGCGGCTGGGGCGGCACGCTGATGCCCTGCAATGCCAGCTGTATCTGCTCGGAGGTAAGCTCTTCGGACATAGGTATTCACTCGCGATAATGGCTGGATTCTCCGCTCTTGAACGTGAACGGTCCATCTCCACCGACGAAGATTTTCTCGGAACTTTGGCGTGCGTACAGCTTCGGGCCCTGTGTACGTGGCGCAGACGGCAGCCTCATAAAGGCTCGCCGTGCGCCATTCATGAAGCCTGACACTGGAGGATCCCATGTCCAAAGCACTGACTGGCAAGCGCATCGCAATTCTTGTAACCGACGGTTTCGAGCAGGTCGAATTGACCGGCCCCAAAGAAGCCCTGGAGCAGGCAGGTGCCACCGTGGAAATTCTTTCTGCAGGAGAAGGCCAGGTCAAAGGCTGGAATCACGACAAACCGGCTGACGACTTCAACATCGACCGGACCTTCAAGGCGGCCAATGCCAGCGACTATCACGGCGTGGTCTTGCCGGGCGGCGTGCAAAACTCCGACACCATTCGCACCGACGTCGACGCACAGCAGTTGGTCAAGGACATTGATGCGTCCGGCAAACCACTGGCGGTCATCTGTCATGGCGGCTGGCTGCTGATTTCTGCAGGCCTGGTCAAAGGCAAGACGCTGACCAGCTTCAACTCATTGAAAGACGATCTGGTCAACGCCGGTGCCAAATGGGTTGATCAGGAAGTTGTAACGGACGGCACGCTGATCAGCAGCCGCCAGCCTGATGACATCCCGGCCTTCAACAGCACGCTGATTGAAGCGCTGTCTGCATAATACATCGCGTTAATCGTCGTCATCCCGGTGCACAACCGGGATGACGCGCTATAATCCCGCTCTTTTTTCAGGAGCGACGTCATGTCCCTGCCTAGCTTGCGCCTCAAAGCCAACGCCGACCGCCGCCTGCGCGCCGGTCACCTGTGGGTCTACAGCAACGAGATCGACGTAGCCGCCACGCCACTGAATGGTTTTGCGGCCGGCGATCAGGCACTGCTGGAAGCCGCTGGCGGCAAACCGCTGGGCATCGTCGCCATGAGCCCCAACAACCTGATCTGCGCCCGCCTGCTGTCGCGCGACATCAAACTGCCGCTCGACAAGTCGCTGCTCGTTCATCGCATCAATGTCGCGCTGTCACTGCGCGAGCGTCTGTTCGACAAGCCGTTCTATCGCCTGGTGTTCGGCGATTCCGACCTGCTGCCGGGTCTGGTGGTCGATCGTTTCGGTGACATCCTGGTGGTCCAACTGGCGTCGGCCACCATGGAAAACCACAAGGAAGACATCGTCGCGGCGCTGGTTCAGGTCATCAAGCCCAGCGGCATCCTGTTCAAGAACGACTCGGCAGCTCGCGACGCCGAAGGCCTGAATCGTTACGTCGAGACTGTATTCGGCCTGGTGCCGGAATGGGTCGCGCTGGAAGAGAACGGCGTGAAGTTCGAAGCGCCGGTCATGGCCGGGCAGAAGACTGGCTGGTTTTATGACCACCGCATGAACCGCGCGCGTCTGGCACCGTATGTCAAAGGCAAGCGCGTGCTTGACCTCTACAGCTACATCGGTGGCTGGGGCATTCAGGCAGCTGCATTCGGTGCCGCCGACGTGACCTGCGTCGATGCCTCGTCTTTCGCCCTCGATGGCGTGGAGCGCAATGCGGCGTTGAACGGTTTTGCCGAAAAAATGACCTGCATCGAAGGCGACGTGTTCGAAGCCCTGAAGGAGCTAAAGGCCGGTGAAGAGCGTTTCGACGTAATCGTGGCCGACCCGCCGGCGTTCATCAAGCGCAAGAAAGACATGAAGAACGGCGAAGGCGCCTATCGTCGCCTGAACGAACAGGCCATGCGCCTGCTGTCCAAGGATGGCATTCTGGTCAGCGCTTCGTGCTCGATGCACCTGCCGGAAGACGACCTGCAGAACATCCTCCTGACCAGCGCCCGCCACCTGGACCGCAATATCCAGCTGCTGGAACGCGGCAGCCAGGGCCCGGACCACCCCGTCCACCCGGCGATTGCCGAAACGCGCTACATCAAAAGCATCACCTGCCGTTTGCTGCCCAATAGCTGATACCGGAAGGGCTGCTCTGCGTCGCAAAGAGGACGCGGAGCGTCCAGAACGGCATGCCGACGCAGAGCGTCGCACGATAGTTGCGGCTGTCAAACCCGCCCCACCACTGCCCGCACTCCCAGCAACAGCAGAAAATGCAGCGGGTAGATCGCGTAGGCCCAGCGCCGCATCGGGATCACTGAGAAAACCGGTTTACTGCGCAGCAATGTCATGCCCAGCGCGGGTGCCAGCAAGCACGCAACTATCGACCCCAAAGAAATCGGATCGCCCCAGCTCGCGCCGGCAAACATCTGCGGCCAGGCGTTGCCTGCCAGACAGAAAATGGCCGGAAAAAACGAATACCAAAGGCGCTTTTGCAGCACCAGCACAAAGACCAGCGGCAACAGCACACCGGCAAATCCGAACATCAGGTATTTCTGAAACATCGCCGTCAACAACAGTGCAACGATGGCCATGACTCGAGTGGTCGGGTTGCGCTGTTGCCAGCCCTGCGCAATCACCAGTCCCAGCAACAAGGTCGGCATCACGTTCAGCACCGTCGCATCGGCCATGAACAGCCGATACGGAATCTCCGCCAGCCCGGCAAACGCCAGTAACCAGCCCAGATAACGCCATTGCACGCGCGGGGCCACAATCGCCGCACTGCGCCGCGACAGATTCACCGCAATCGCCAGGCAGAACCAGGGAAAGGCAAAACGCCCCGGCACGTATAGAAAATCAACCGACCAGCCCACATAACGCAGATGATCGAGCACCATGCTCAGCATCGCCAGCCACTTGAGCAGGTCCAGCGCCTTGTTGCGTGCCGGCAGAAAAGGCGGGTTGGAAAGATCCATATCACTCCTGATCGGTTCAGTCAGTCATGCAGCCAACACATGACCGCACCCCGTATTGTCGCTAAAGTGCGCAGCCTAATAGGTCCACAAGGAATCGGCCATGACAGACCAAAGCCAACAGTTCGCCAGTGACAACTATTCCGGTATCTGCCCAGAAGCCTGGGCCGCCATGGAACAGGCGAACAAGGGCCATCAGCGTGCCTACGGCGACGATCAGTGGACTGCGCGTGCTTCAGATGATTTCCGCCGTTTGTTCGAAACCGATTGCGAAGTGTTTTTTGCCTTCAATGGTACGGCGGCCAACTCGCTCGCCCTGTCTTCGCTGTGCCAGAGTTATCACAGTGTCATCTGTTCGGAAACGGCCCACGTCGAAACCGATGAGTGTGGCGCGCCGGAGTTTTTCTCCAACGGCTCGAAACTGCTGACGGCCCGCAGCGCTGGCGGCAAGCTGACCCCGGAATCGATCCGGGAAGTGGCGCTAAAGCGTCAGGACATCCACTACCCCAAACCTCGCGTCGTGACACTGACCCAAGCCACCGAGGTGGGCGGCGTCTATCAGCCGCAAGAGCTCAAGGCGATCAGCGCCACCTGCAAGGAACTGGGCCTGCATCTGCACATGGATGGCGCGCGATTCTCCAATGCCTGCGCGTTCCTGGACGCTTCCCCGGCCGAGCTGACCTGGAAATCGGGTGTCGATGTGCTGTGTTTTGGCGGCACCAAAAACGGCATGGCGGTGGGTGAGGCGATCCTGTTTTTCGACCATGACCTGGCCGAGGATTTCGACTACCGCTGCAAGCAGGCCGGGCAACTGGCGTCGAAAATGCGCTTCCTGTCTGCGCCCTGGGTCGGGCTGCTGGAGAACGACGCGTGGCTCAAGCACGCACGCCATGCCAACCGCTGCGCGCAATTGCTGGCTGAGCTGGTCAAGGACATTCCGGGCGTGGAACTGATGTTCCCGGTGCAGGCCAACGGTGTGTTTCTGCAACTGTCGGAACCGGCCATCGCGGCGTTGACGGGCAGAGGCTGGCGCTTCTACACCTTCATCGGCAATGGCGGCGCACGCTTCATGTGTTCGTGGGACACCGAAGAAGAGCGCGTGCGTGAACTCGCCGCGGATATCCGGCTAGTGATGCAGGGCTGATGCGTCTGGCTCAAAGCTTGCAGGTGCAGTCTGGCAATCCTGGAGGGTAATCTCCCTCGCAAAGGCAATCGGCTCAAAAGGCCGTCCGGACTTCACCGACCACCCCCTCAAGAAGGAGCTTGTCTGCATGTTCGATTTCTCCGCCCGGCTCAAGCAGCACTTCGCGGCCCTGCACAGTGAGGCGCAATTCTTTTCCGTACGTTACGTGCGTCGCACCGGCCAACGGCTGTGCGTGCGCAAAAACGTGGCCGAACCGCCATCGCTGAGCAGCGACGAAGGCGCAATGCTGACCGTGCGCCTGAACGGCGTCGAGGCCTACGCTGCCACCAACGATATTTCCCGCCAGGGTTTGCAAGCGGCCCTGCAAAAGGCCGAGGCACTGGCCCGGCGTCTGGCACCGCATGCCTTGCTGGACCTGAGCACGCAAGCCGTGTCGACCGCCAGGGCTGATTACCAGTCACCGAACATGGATCAAGCTTTCCCGCCGCTGAGCGACTGCATCGGCCTGCTGATGGCTGAGTCCAGCGCAGTCCCGAAAGACGAGCGCCTGGTCAACTGGCAAGCCACGCTGGGGCTGGAAACCGTCGAACAGATCTACTTCAACAGCGCGGGCGCCGAGCTTCGTCAGGCACAGCGTTTTGTATTTCCCGGCATGAGCGTGACCGCCTACGACGGCCGCGACAGCCAGACGCGCAACCTCGGCGGTGACAATTTCGGCCAACAGGGCGGCCTCGAAGTGCTGAGCAATTGCGGGCTGATCGGCTCTGCCGCACGCGTGGCCGATGAGGCCTTGCAGTTGATCCTCGCACCCAATACGCCTTCCGGCCCGCGCGATCTGTTGTTGATGCCGGACCAGATGGTCCTGCAGATTCACGAGTCCATCGGCCACCCGCTGGAACTGGACCGCATTCTCGGTGACGAGCGTAATTACGCTGGCACCAGCTTCGTCAAGACGTCGGATTTTGGCACGCTGCAATACGGCTCCAGCCTGCTCAACGTGACCTTCGACCCGGAGATTCCCGAACAACTGGCCAGTTACGCGCACGATGACGACGGCACCCCGGCGAACAAGCAGTTTCTGATTCGCGAAGGCCTGCTGCTGCGTCCGCTTGGCGGCGCGCTGTCGCAATACCGCAGCGGCCTGGACGGCGTGGCCAACAGCCGCGCCTGTGGCTGGAATCGCGCGCCCATCGATCGCATGGCCAACCTGAATATCGAGCCTGGCGATCAGTCGATGGAGAGCCTGATCGGCACTATCGAGCACGGCATTCTGATGTCGAGTAATCGCTCGTGGTCCATCGACGATGCGCGAAACAAGTTCCAGTTTGGCTGTGAATGGGGCCAGTTGATCGAAAACGGCGAGCTCAAGGGCGTGGTGAAGAACCCCAACTATCGGGCGATTTCTGCGCAATTCTGGAAAAACCTCAGCGCCGTTGGCGATGCGAGCACCTTCAAAGTGCTGGGCACCCCCAACTGCGGCAAGGGTGAGCCAAACCAGGTGATCCGGGTCGGCCACGCCTCCCCGGCGTGTGTGTTTGCCAATGTCGATGTATTCGGAGGGGACGCCTGATGTCGCACCAACAGCAATTCGAGGCGCTGGTCGCCATGCTCAGGGCGGCGCTCAGCCCGACCGAACAGTTCACCCTGGCCTACGACGCCGAAGCGTCGGATTTCATCCGTTTCAACCACGGTCAGGTCCGGCAGGCCGGTTGCGTGCAGCAGGTGATCCTGACCTTCAAGCTGATTGACGACGGACGTCATGCCAATCTGGAAGTGACACTGTCCGGCGATACCGAAACCGACACCAGGCGCCTGACCGAGGCCTTGCAGCAGTTGCGCGACACGCTGCCATCGTTGTCGAAAGACCCGTATCTGCTGCCCAACACCCAGGCCTGGCAGAGCAGCAACGTGCAAGACCTGCCGCTGCCGGACAGCGCCCAGGTCGTGGAGCTGATCAGCGCATTGGCTCAAGGTCTCGATCTGGTGGGCTTTTATGCGGCAGGCCCGTTGTATCGCGGTTTTGCCAGCTCGTGGGGCGCACTGGGCTGGCATCAGGCCAACAGCTTCAATTTCGACTGGAGCCTGTTTCATGAAAACGGCCAGGCGGTGAAAGCCAATTACGCCGGTCACGACTGGAGCAACGAGGCCTTCGTGCGTCGCTTCGAACAGGCACGCGAGCAACTGGAGTTTCTCGGTCGCCCGCTGCATGTGCTCGAACCGGGGCAGTACCGTGCCTACCTGGCTCCGGCGGCAATGGACGAAGTGATCGGCATGCTCACCTGGGGCGGGTTTTCCGCTCAGGCGCTGGCCAGCAAACGCAGCCCGCTGCAACGGCTGTATGACGGCGACACGCCGTTCAGCCCCATGGTCAGCATCGACGAGCAGGTCACCGGCTCGCTCTCGCCTGCGTTCTCGCGCGAAGGCTACCCGCGCAAGGATCTGGCGCTGATCGGCAACGGGCAAGCCCGCGAGCGGCTGGTGGATTCGAGCAGCGCAGCCGAATATGGCTTGCCCGCCAACGGCGCGGATTATGGCGAAGGGCCCAGCGCCCTGAGCATGGCCGGGGGTTCGCTGGAACTGGATCAGATCCTTGAAAAGCTCGGCACCGGTCTTTACATCAGCAACCTGTGGTACTTGAACTTCTCGGACCGCGCCGCCGCACGTCTGACCGGCATGACACGCTTTGCAACTTTCTGGGTCGAAGATGGCCAGATCGTCGCGCCGGTCAGCACCATGCGCTTCGATGACAGCGCCTACAGCCTGCTGGGCAGTGCGCTGGAAGACCTGACCCGCGAGCGGGAGCTGATCCTGCAATCAAGCACCTACAGCCAGCGTCAGACCGGCTCTACCCACTTGCCCGGCGCGCTGATCAGTCGAATCACCTTCACGTTATAGCAGGAGCCTATGTCGAACTCAGCGGCGCCCATCACGGACGATAAAACCCTGCGCTGGATGCCCTGGGTTATCGCAATCGCGTTCTTCATGCAAAGCCTGGACGGCACGATCCTCAACACGGCCCTGCCGTCCATGGCCCTTTCGCTGGCAGAAGACCCGCTGCGCATGCAGTCGGTGGTCATCGCCTACATGCTGACCATCGCGCTGCTGATTCCGGCGTCGGGCTGGATTGCCGACCGTTTCGGAATCAAACGGATTTTCTTCAGCGCGATTCTGCTGTTCAGTTTCGGCTCGCTGCTGTGCGCGCTGTCTCATTCACTGAGCGTACTGGTCGCAGCACGGATTGTTCAGGGGCTTGGCGGCGCGCTGATGGTGCCGATCGGGCGCCTGATTGTGCTGCGCGCCTACCCGCGATCGGAGCTGATGCGGATCATGGGCTTCATCACCATACCCGGTTTGCTTGGCCCGCTACTGGGTCCGACGCTGGGCGGCTGGATGGTTGAGTACCTGAGCTGGCACTGGATTTTTCTGATCAACATTCCAGTCGGAATTCTGGGCTGTTACGCGGTCAAGCATTTCATTCCAGATCTGCCTGGCGGAGGCCGAACGCATTTCGACGGCGTCGGTTTCATCCTGTTTGGCGCCGCGATGGTGCTGATCACTATCGCGCTGGAAGGTCTGGGCGAGCTGCACCTGCCGCACATGCGCGTGGTGCTGCTGTTATTCGCCGGAATGGGTTGCCTGGCAGCCTACTGGCTACGCGCCGGTCATATCGAATCTCCGCTGTTCGCCCCTTCACTGTTCCGCACCCGCACGTTCGCGGTCGGCATCATGGGCAACCTGTTCGCCCGCCTGGGCAGCGGCGCTCTGCCGTTTCTGGTGCCTTTGCTGCTGCAAGTGGCGCTGGGTTACTCGCCGTCCCAGGCGGGGATGAGCATGCTGCCGCTGGCGGCAGCCGGCATGTTCGCCAAAACCGTGGCACGCTGGCTGATCGAACATCTGGGGTATCGCTTAATTCTTACCGGCAATACGCTTTTGCTGGGTATCCTGCTGGCCAGTCTGGCGCTGGTCGATATGCAAACCCCTTACTGGGTCTTGCTGATGCAACTGGGCCTGCTCGGCGCTGTGAATTCGTTGCAATTCACGGCCATGAATACCGTCACCCTGATCGATCTCGATGACGCCAGCGCCGCCAGCGGCAACAGCCTGCTGTCGGTGGTCGCCCAACTGTCCCTGAGTCTCGGGGTGGCGAGCGCGGCCGCCTTGTTGGGCGGTTTCAGCGAAGACGTTGCCGCAGGCGAGGTCAGCAGCGTGCTGG
The DNA here is from genome assembly GCF_001293775.1 of Pseudomonas syringae pv. cilantro. Classification (GTDB taxonomy): domain Bacteria; phylum Pseudomonadota; class Gammaproteobacteria; order Pseudomonadales; family Pseudomonadaceae; genus Aquipseudomonas; species Aquipseudomonas syringae_P. The sequence continues at coordinate 388,134 of NZ_LGLN01000013.1, read as the reverse complement.
GGGCATTCCAGCTGACATTCCTTAGCGTAGGCGTGCTCGCTATGTTCGCCGCCGGTATTTTCCTGCAGTTGCCTGAAAAGGAGGCCAAAACAGCAAAAATCTGAAGCCTGAGGCCAGGCTTCGGCCACCAGAAGGTGTTCACCATCAGCGCATGAAAAAAGCGCTTTTAACCCCGAAAACACTGCGCTTTAGGTAACCGACCAGATACATTGAAGAAGTAAGATAACTGGCCGACACATTTATAGCACTAAGCCATCGTGGTCTCTTGTAAGCACGGCCTGCATGATGCAACCTTGCCATACGCGAAAAGAGGGTTCACGCCCGTCGCGACTAGTATTCGGGAAGCGAGTTTGTTCATGAAAAGCCAAACCGATGCTGCCGGTAGAACCGCAGCCGAGGTAGTGACGCAATTGCCAGTGCCCTCGCGCCTGGGAATGCTGCGTTTCGAGAGGCTGAATGAAGCCAATTGGGCGCTATTGTTCCTCGATCCAAATTGCGAAAAGCAGTTCGGACTGCCCGCCGTTGACCTTTGCGCCTTGATTGGATCCCCTTATGCCAGTCTCATGGAGCCGGAAGTACGCTATCAATTACACGACAACGTTCAACTGCAACTGTCATCATCGCCGAATTACCTGATTCGCTACACCCTGCATACGCCCAAAGGTCCGCTGGGCCTGCTGGAAATAGGCGAAGCCTACAAGCAGCACAACCGTCACTTGCTGCGCGGCTATTTCATGATCGTCGACGAGCAAGTCATCGAAAGCGAGCAACCTGTCGATTCCGATCTGGAAACCCGCAACTCCCGATTGCAGATTGCACTGGAGCTCAATCAGCGTGCCCAGCGTGACCAGTTCGCACACCTTGAGCGGGTGCGCGCCCAGCAGGACCTGATCCTGCGCCTGACCCGGCATCGCTACACCACCGCCAACACCCTGCTTGAGGCGGCACAGCTGATCACCCGAAGCGCCTGCGATATCTACGATGTCGACCATGTCAGTCTCTGGAACCTGAACGACAAGCGCCTGGAACCGATTACTGACTATGACCGGGAGAGCGGTGATTATCGGACGCGCACGCCGATCGATATCAGTCCTTATCCATCGTATCTCCAGGCCTTGCACACCAGCAGAGCCATTGACGCTGGCAATATCCAGACTGACCCGCGCACCCGGGAAATGGCCGAAAGCCTGACCCCTCTGGAAAACCGTGCCGTGCTGGACGCCAGCATTCGTATCGACGGGCAGGTGGTGGGCGTGCTGTGCCTGGAACAGACCGGCTCGACACGTGAATGGCAGTCCGACGAGATCGCCTTCGCTGGCGAACTGGCTGACCAGTTCGCGCAGGTGATCAACAACCACAACCGTCGGGCCGCGACCAACGCGCTGCATCTGTTCCAGCGTGCGGTCGAACAGAGTGCCAACGCGTTTCTGCTGGTCAACTGTGATGGCGTGGTCGAGTACGTGAACCCCAGCTTCACGGCCATCACTCAATACAGTTCCGAGGAGGTTTCCGGGCGTAAACTCTCGGAATTGCCGGCACTGGAAAATCTCAATCAGTTGCTTCTGGAAGCCAATTCCAGCCTGACCACCAGCAACAGCTGGCAGGGCGAATTCAAAAGCCGCCGCAAGAACCTCGAACCCTATTGGGGCCAGCTGTCGATATCCAAGGTCTACAGCGACACACGCGAGCTGACGCACTACATCGGCATTTACGAAGACATCACCGAGAGCAAACTGGCTCAGCAGCGCATCGAGCGTCTGGCTTACACCGACAACCTGACCAACCTCGGCAATCGGCCGGCGTTCATCCGCAATCTGGACGAACGCTTTGCCCGCGACACTGACACACCGATGAGCCTGCTGCTGGTCGACATCGACAACTTCAAGCGCATCAACGACAGCCTGGGTCACCAGACCGGCGACAAACTGCTGATCAGCCTTGCGCGCCGCCTGCGCAACACGCTGAGCCCGACCGATGTACTGGCGCGCTTCGCCAGTAACGAATTTGCCGTGCTGCTGGACAATACCGGTCAGGAAGCCGGGCAGACGACTGCCGCCGAGGTTCTGGCGACGCTGGACAAGCCGATGTTCGTCGATAACCAGTTGATCAGCGTTACGGGCTCGGTGGGCCTGGCGTGCGCTCCATTGCATGGCCGCGACCCGCAGACCCTGATGAAAAACGCCGGGCTGGCGCTGCACAAGGCCAAAGCCAACGGCAAGCATCAGGTTCAAGTGTTCACCGAAGCACTGAATGCCGAAGCCAGCTACAAGCTGTTCGTCGAAAACAACCTGCGCCGCGCCCTGACCCAGAACGAGCTGGAGGTGTTCTACCAGCCGAAACTGTGCCTGCTGACCGGACGCCTGCTGGGCATGGAGGCGCTGCTGCGCTGGAATCATCCCGAAAAAGGCATGATTCGACCGGATCAGTTCATCAGCGTGGCGGAAGAAACCGGGCTGATCATTCCTATCGGCAAATGGGTCGCCCGCCAGTCGTGCCGCATGAGCAAGGATCTGACTGCTGCGGGCTTCGGTCATCTGCAAGTGGCGATCAACGTCTCGCCCAAGCAGTTCTCCGACCCGGAGCTGGTGTCGTCGATTGCCGCAATTCTCCGAGAAGAAGCGCTCGATCCCTCGCTGCTGGAGCTGGAACTGACCGAAGGCCTGCTGCTGGAAGCGACCGAAGACACCCGCCAGCAGCTCGACTCACTGAAGAAACTGGGCCTGTCTCTGGCCATGGATGACTTCGGCACCGGCTATTCGTCGTTCAGTTACCTGAAGAAATTCCCCATCGATGTGATCAAGATCGATCGCAGCTTCATCCGCGATATTCCGGATGATGAAGACGATATGGAAATCACCTCGGCGGTCATCGCCATGGCTCACAACCTCAAGCTCAAAGTGGTTGCCGAAGGCATCGAAACCGCCGCCCAGCTGGCGTTTCTGCGTCGCCATCGTTGCGATGTCGGCCAGGGTTACCTGTTCGACAAGCCAATCCCCGGCGAAGAGCTGATCGAAAAACTGCAACGTTACCCTCGTCGGCCGTCCGCCTGACCAGCTTCCCTGCACCTTGCTCACTCGGGCACACTGTTAATCTGTTTTTACACGGCAGCCCTTGTTTCTACGTGTAACGGGACCTATGTAACTCTATTCATCCGTCCCGGGCTTGCTGCCTGTCTCTAAATAGAGAGGATACGGTTCATGACTCTGCGCTCGGAAATTCTAGTGAACAAAAACGTACTGCCTACTGCCGAACAAGCTCTGCCGGGGCGTGAAACACCTATGGCGCTGCCGGAAACTCACTTCGTCAACGGCAATCCGCTGCTGGGTCCGTTCTCGAGTAACGTCGAATTCGCCATCTTCGGAATGGGTTGCTTCTGGGGCGCAGAACGTCGCCTGTGGCAACAGGAAGGTGTCGTGAGCACCGTAGCGGGTTACGCGGGCGGGTTTACGCCGAACCCGACCTATGAGGAAGTCTGCTCTGGCCTGACCGGGCACACCGAAGTGGTGCTGGTCGTCTACGAGCCTGAGAAAATCAGTTATGAATCACTCCTCAAAGTGTTCTGGGAAGCGCACAACCCGACCCAGGGCATGCGTCAGGGCAACGATATCGGTACTCAATACCGCTCGGTGATCTATTGCACAACACCTGAGCAGCTCGCCACCGCCAAGGCCAGTGCCGAGGCATTCCAGGCTGAACTGAGCAAGGTGGGTCTGGGCGAAATCACCACTGAAGTCGAGGAAGCGCCGACGGTGTACTTCGCTGAGGCATACCACCAGCAATACCTGGCCAAGAACCCGCAGGGCTACTGCGGCCTGAAAGGCACAGGGGTTTGCGTGCCGGCGTGAGGTGACGGGTTGGCATGCCGTTCTGGACGCTCTGCGTCCGGTCTTGACGTTGGAATGCGTCGTTTGAACGACCGTCTTCGCGGATAAGTCCGCTCCCACTGGAGCGGGAGGTCGCGCTCATGAGGCTTGTGTATAGCTTTGAATGCTGGAGCGGGAGGAATGATCACGAGGCTTGTGAACTATTGTGCGACGCTCCACGTCGGCATGCCGTTCTGGACGCTCTGCGTCCGGTCTTGAATAACGGCCCCGCATCGACACATGGGGCCGCTCTTCAATCCAGTAATCAGAACGCGGGCAATACGGCGCCTTCGTACTTCTTGTTGATGAAGTCTTTGACTTGCTGGCTGGTCAGCGCTTTCGAAAGTTTCTCGATGGCATCGGTGTGGGCGTTGTCTTCGCGAGTGACGAGGAAGTTCACGTAGGGCGAATCCGGGCCTTCGATGATCAGCGCGTCTTTCTTCGGATTGAGCTTGGCTTCCAGCGCGTAGTTGGTGTTGATCAGAGCGAGGTCAACCTGGCCCAAAGCACGTGGCAATACAGCCGATTCCAGTTCGCGGAACTTGAAGTTATGCGGGTTGGCAGCAATGTCCTTTGGCGTGGACAAGGCATTGTTCTTGTCCTTGAGTGTGATCAGACCGTTCTTGTCCAGCAGGATCAGCGCACGACCTGCGTTGCTGCCTTCGTTTGGAATGGCGATGGTTGCGCCTTCAGGCAGATCTTTCACGCTCTTGTACTTCTTGGAATAGCCACCAAACGGTTCGACGTGCACGCCAACACCCGTCACCAGGTTGGTGCCCTTGCCCTTGTTGAAGCCATCCAGATACGGCTTGGTCTGGAAGTAGTTGGCGTCCAGACGCTTCTCGCTCAACTGGACGTTAGGCTGCACGTAGTCCGTGAAGACCTTGATTTCCAGGTCGACACCTTCTTTGGCCAGGGTTGGCTTGATCAGCTCAAGGATTTCCGCATGGGGCACAGGCGTCGCGCCGACCACCAGCTTTTCGCCTGCGTGTGCCAGGCCAATCGAGAACGCAGCCGCCAGAGCGGTCATCAGAAACGTCTTTTTCATGCGGTGTCCTTAAGGAAAATCCGACCGCGTCATCCGGAAATGACGCCTTATTATTCAATGATTTGCGGCAGACTGATCGACTGCGGCAACATCATGCTGACATTACCTAGTTTTTATATTCCGAGAAAATACTTTTTAATCGAGTAGTTATATCTTTTTGTCTCAAACCGTCACGCAGGGCTTTGCTCCAGCTGCGACGTCACGCTTTCCAGCAATTGCCGTAGCGCAGACAGCTGCTCGCGATCCCCGCGGCTGATCAATACCTTTGCCTGGCGCTCGATCAGGGTCAGCGGGCTGGCGATGTCCGGCAGGTTGATGTGTTCGGCCTGGATCTCGTCGCCACTGCTGACCAGCAGCGCAAAATGAATGACGTTTTCCAGTTCTCGGGTGTTGCCCGGCCAGCTATGAGCCTCAAGTACGCGCTGCGCAGACTCGCTGATCAGCTGCACCGGCAGGTTCAAACGCTGGCTGTAAATGCCGACAAAATACTCGGCCAGCGGCAGGATGTTACCCGGTTGCTCGCGAAGCGCAGGCAGATCGAGCCGTCCTTCGCTCAGGTAGTGATAAAGCCGCTCATGGAATTTGCCGGCGGCCACTGCCTGCGCCAGATCGATGCTGGTGGCAGCGACCAGGCGCACGTCGACCGGGCTGGGTTGGTGCGCACCGACCCGGGTGACTTCGTGATTTTCCAGCGCGGCGAGCAGCTTGACCTGAATCGGCAGCGGCAAGTCACCAATCTCATCGAGGTACAACGTGCCGCCATTCGCTGAACCAAACCAGCCTGCCCGGCTGCTGACCGTGCCGCTGTGGGCACCCGCCGCGTAGCCGAACAGCTCGGCATCCGCGTAAGTCGGGCTGATCGCCCCGCAGTTCACCGACACGAACAAACCCGCGCGATCACTGCCGCGATGGATGTGCCGCGCCAGCAACTCCTTGCCGGTCCCGGACTCGCCACGGATAAGAACCGGCAATGAACGCGGCGCCAGCTGCTCCATTTCCTCGCGCAACCGACGTGAGCGTGGATCAATGAACACCAGTGCCTTGGCGCGAATGCTGAGGGGGCTTTTTTCCGCATCGGGGAAGGTCAGCAGCGGCTGACCGAAGGTTTCTTGAAGGCTCATGACACACTCCCGCCTGAGCCCTTGCGACGGCTCAAGCGTTAAAAAGACAGGACCCGACGGGCCTTGTAAAAAAATAGCCCGGTCATGCGCGACGACGCGAGTGCTGCTCCAGACGGCTTTGCAGTCGGTACAGGTAGGCGAAACCCTGTTCCCAGCGTTGATGACCGGATTTGACGTTGATATGCCCGGCCTGACTGAGAAATCCGAGTTCGGCGCCCCAGTGCCGTGCCATCTCCATGGCCCGCTGGGAGCTGACCGCAGGATCGTTGTCAGAGCAGACAATCTGCGTCGGAAACGGCAGCAGGTCGGTCGGTACAGGTGCGAAATTGCGTAGCGCAGGCGGGCAGTTCGGACGTTCTACGTCGGCAGGCGCAACCAGCAGTGCGCCCTGCACCTGACGCAGGGTTTCCAGTGGCGCCAACTGCGCCCAATGCGCAACCGTCACGCACCCCAGGCTGTGAGCGATCAGGATCACGGGCGTGTCATGCTCGGCAATCGTGCGTTGCAACTCGCCCACCCAGTCTTCACGGCGGGGCTTGAGCCAGTCGGCCTGCTCCACGCGGGTGCTGTTGGGCAGGCTGTTTTGCCAGTGGGTCTGCCAATGATCATCAGGAGACCCTTGCCAGCCTGGCACGATCAGATACCGGATCGACTCGTTATGCATGGATTCGCCTCCTGCACGTATGCGTTCATGAGGCGAGTATAGGGAGTGAAGCTATATCCGCTAAGGAATAAGAAGCTATTTATTAATTCCCAAAATGAATATGAAGTCACAGGCAAAAAAAAGGACCACTCCCTGCCTTCGAGGAGCGGCCCTTAACAAAATCACTTTCAGAGCAAAGATTAACCGCATTTCATGACAGGAATACGACGTGCCTCATGTCGCTGGAACCGGGCGAATGCCTGGCTCGGCAGGGTTCAGCATCACTGGCTCTTCTGTCTGCGGGACTTCGCGGGCGACGTTCCACACCACAATCGCCGCGATCAGATCGAAGATCGCCAGCACTACAAACAGCGGGCTGTAGCCGATTTTGGTGACCAGCACGCCGAATACCATTGTGAACGCTGCGGCACCAAAAAAGCCGAACATCCCGCCCATGCCGGTGGCTGTCGCGACTTCGTTTTTACCGAATGAGTCCGAGGTGATCGAGTACAGCGCACCCGACAGGGTCTGGTGAGCGAAGCCGCCCACACACAACAACGCGATCGCAGTGTAGGGGCTTTCGACCAGGCCGATGCAGGCCGGTCCGATCATGCAAGAGCAACCGAACAGCATGACCATCTTGCGCGAGGTGAACAGCGAAACCTTGCAGTATTTGTGGAACAGCGGGCTGAGATAACCGCCCAGCACACAGCCGATATCCGCTGCCAGAAACGGCAGCCAGGCGAACATCGCCACTTCCTTGATGTTCATGTGACGCTCGGTCATCAGGTACAGCGGAATCCACGCATTGAAAGTCTGCCAGGCGGGCTCGGAGAGGATGCGTGCCGAGGCAATCGCATAAAAGTTGCGGTTTTTGAACAGCCGTTTCCAACTGCCTTTTTGAGCAGGGGCATCCTTGAGGCGTGATTCCTGGCCGCTGAGGATGTAATCGCGCTCGGCATCGCCCAGACGTTTCTGGTCACGCGGGTGCTTGTACAGCAACAGCCACAGTCCACTCCACACAATGCCCAGGCCGCCGACAATCAAAAATGCCAGCTCCCAGCCGCTTTGCAGAATCGCCCAGACCACCAGCGGCGGCGCCAGCAAGGCGCCGAACGATGAGCCGATGTTGAACCAGCCAATGGCGACCGAACGTTCTTTGGCGGGAAACCATTCGGTGGTCGCCTTGACGCCCGCTGGCAGGCCCGCCGCTTCGGTCAGGCCGAGCATGCCACGGAAGATCGCCAGGCTCTGCCAGCCGGTTGCAAACGCGGCCGCAGCGCAGGCCGCCGACCAGGCCACTGCAAAAATCGCAAAGCCCATCTTGGTGCCGATGGCATCGATGATGTAACCCGCCACCGGTTGCATGATCGCGTAGCACACCTGCCAGGCGACGACGATATGCGCGTACTGCTCGGTAGAAATGCTCAACTCGCTCATGAGCGTGGGCGCTGCAACGGACAGCGTGTTACGTGCGAGGTAGTTGACGACCAGACCGGCCGTGACCAGCCCGACCATCCACCACCGGATGCCTTTTACTTTCATCTCTTCACCCTGTTTATTTTTAGATTGGCGATGAGCGTCCCGCGGCCAAAACCGTGAGGCGGCTTATTTTATGTAACGTTAGGTTTCGATTGCTCGACAGAGGCCTATCGACGAATTTCGCTGCTTTTCGTGGGTTAAAGCTGATTTAGAGAGCCATTCTGGCTTAGGGAATGCGCGGATGAGAAGGTTGATCATGAGCCTGTCACTCTTTGAATTATTTTTATGGTTGTAATTTTTTAAAAGCCATATGTTGTCGTACAACATAACGCACTTATAGTCACTTGGGACGGCAGTGTCAATCAGCAGAAAAGCCTATAGCGCCCGTATGAAGCCTTTGGCGACGACAGACCACTTGACACCGAAACACCTAGTTATACGACGACTCGAAAAAATTCAGCTTTTTGCAACGCCACTTTCTGAAGGCAACGTCATACGCAGCCGCTACCGGCCGAGGTGGCCAAACGAGCGCGACCTGTAAAGATTCAGGAATTGCATCAGGGGGCTTGCACAACTGTCACAAAAGCTTTCATTCTCTGAGGGGGCATCGGGCAAGGGAATGTCTCTTGATGCTCTGTCGGCAGTGCGCCGACGTTGAACGACAACCCAATCCAGGAAGGGTGCTCACATGCCTGAGCCAAGCAGTCTCGCCAGCTGGACACGCGCTCTGCGCAAACAACTCGATGCGCTAGGCGCGGACAGCAACGCGCTGTGCCAGAGCGCAGGTATCGACCTGCGCCAGCTTGATGATCCGGATGCGCAGTTTCCGGCAGCCACCACTGCCCTGCTCTGGGAACTCGCGGTGCAAACCAGTCTCGATCCGACCCTGGGGCTGCGTGTATCAAGGTTTGTCAGCCCGACCACCTTCCATGCGCTGGGCTATACGCTGGTTGCCAGTGGCTCATTGCGCGAGGTATTCGAACGCATCGTGCGTTACCACTCGGTGGCCGAAGACTCGCTGGAGCTGGATTTCAGGGCAGCCGGCGAGCGTTATGAGTTTCGTTTCAGCGCGCCGAAATCCTGTCCGTCGCCCATCCATGAGCTGCTGGATGCATTCGCCGCAATTTACCTGCGTACCTGTCGCAATCGGCTCGGCAGAGGTTACGCGCCCCTCGCCGTACACCTGCAACGGCCGGCGCCCGACAACCCGCAGCCCTGGCACGATCTGTTTCGCTCAGCGCTGAATTTCTCGGCAGGAGAAAACATGCTGCAATTTGGCGCTGATGATTTCGACGGCCATCTGCACGACGGCCCGATTCAGCTGACCGAGCACAACACCAACGGCGACCCGCTGCCATCGCTGATCTGGGAGCAGCGCGTGCGCTCGGCGATCGAAACCCTGCTGCCGGATGGCGAGCCCACTGCGCAAAGCATCGCCGAAGCCCTGCACCTGAGCCCGCGCAGCCTGGAGCGGCACCTGGCGGATGAAGGATGCTGTTACGACCTGCTGCTCAATCAATGCCGCCAGAACCTGGCACTGCTGCACATGAGCGAGCCACAGACTTCACTGAGCGAAGTCGCGTATTTGCTGGGCTTCGGCGACACCGACAGCCTGAGCCGCGCGTTCAAACGCTGGACCGGGCTGACGCCGGAGCAGTACCGCAATGGGCTGGTGCGGTAAGGCGACTATCGTGCGACGCTCCGCGTCCGATCTTGAACAGGCGTAACGCCATTGGGCTGTGGAGTGATGCCCTAACGAGCATCAATCCGCGCCAGTTCCGGCAGATCCCCGGACAGCCCTAATGCTTCGCGCACAAACAGTGCCTTGGCTTCCGGCATCTGGTTGACCATTTTCAAACCGGCGTTGCGCAGCCAGCGCAGGGGCAGCGGATCGGCCTGGAACAGGCGTTCGAAACCTTCCATCGCCGCCATCAGCGTCAGGTTGTGCGGCATGCGACGGCGCTCATAGCGCCCCAGCACGCGCACATCCGACCAACGCTCGCCACGCCGGGCAGCATGAGTCAGCACCTCGGCCAGCACCGCAGCATCGAGAAAACCGAGGTTCACGCCCTGCCCGGCCAGCGGATGGATGGTGTGCGCGGCGTCGCCAATCAGGGCCAGCCCCTTGGCGACGTAGCGCTTGGCATGACGCTGACGCAGCGGCACACACAGACGCGCGTCGGCAGTCATGACCTGACCAAGTCGCCCCTCGAACGCGCTTTCCAGCTCGCGACAAAACAGATCGTCGTCCAGCACCATCAGACGCTCGGCCTCAGCCGGCGTGACCGACCAGACGATGGAGCACCAGTGCTCACCCTCACGATCCAGCGGCAGAAACGCCAGCGGGCCGTCATCGGTGAAACGCTGCCAGGCGGTTTTCCTGTGCGAGTCGGCCGTGCGCACGCTGGTAATGATCGCGTGGTGCTGGTAATCCCACTCTCGCGTCGGCGTTTCCGTCAGACGGCGCACAGCGGAGTTCGCGCCGTCGGCCGCAACCACAAGAGGTGCGCGCAACAAGCGGCCGTCTGCCAGAGTCAGCAGCCAGTCATCGCCTGAATGGCGCATCTGCTCAAGTCGCGAATTGGCCAGCAAGCCGATATCGCTGTCATGCAGGCGATCAAGCAGCGCGTCCTGCACCACGCGATTTTCGACGATATGCCCCAGTACATTGGCGTGCACGCTGGAGGCCGAAAAGTGAATCTGCCCGGTGCCGCTGCCATCCCAGACATGCATGTGCGCATACGGGCTGATGCGCCGCGCAGCGATGCCTTCCCACACGTCCAGGCGTTGCAGAATGCGCTGGCTGGCAGCCGAGAGGGCGCTGACCCGCGGCTCGAATGTCGATTGCGGGTCGAAGGGTTTGACGCTCAGCGGCCCGCCATCGACCACCAGCACGTCCAGGCCACTGCCCTGCAAGGCCAGTGCAAGGGCGCTGCCGACCATGCCGGCTCCGATAATCAGCACATCCGCGCGTGTTTCCATGCTCAAACCGTTCTCGCTTGCGGCCGAAGCCAGGTATTTAAAGGGCGTGCGTCACACATCGGTTCGAGTCCCCAGCCCCATCGCCTGACGGGCGAACCAGCGTTTGGCGACCGGCAGCAGATCAAGGCCCAGCAATCCCAGATTACGTCCCGTGGCCACTGCCGACTGAGTGCTGCCGAACAGGCGCGTCACCTTGTCGGAGAAACCGACGGTCAACTGCTGATCCATAAACTGACGTTCGCGGTAGCGCTGCAAGGTCGGCAGATCACCCAGCGGGGCATCACTGTCGAGCAGCGTCTCGGCCAGCGCATCGGCGTCCCGCAGCGACAGATTGAACCCCTGCCCGGCGATTGGATGCAGGCTGTGCGCTGCGTTGCCCAGGATCACCAGATGCGAGCGCACCTGCTCTTCGGCTTCGACCAGCGCCAACGGGTAGACATAGCGCGCCCCGACCTGCCGCAGCGTGCCCAGGCGGTAGCCAAACACGCCCTGCAGTTCTTCAAGAAAACGCCGGTCATCGAGATCGGCGAGACGCTGGGTGTCATTTCCCGGACGGGTCCAGACCAACGCGCAGCGGTTGTCCGGCAATGGCAACAAGGCCATCGGGCCATCGTCGGTAAAACGCTCGAAAGCCTGCCCGCAATGAGCTTCGCTCGGCGTGATGTTGGCGATCAGAGCGCTCTGGTCGTAAGGCCGCTGGCGCACACCGACGCCCAGTTGCTCACGCAGGCTGGAACGACCGCCGTCGGCGAGCACGGCCAGATCACACTCCAGCTCGGTCTCATCGTTCAGCGTCAGGCGATAGCCGTCAGGCAGCGGGTGCATCTGCTTGACCTCTGCCGGCACGCGCCAACTGACGACATCTCGGTCCAGAGCGGCCCAGAGCGCCTGACCCAGCCAGGCGTTTTCCACGACATAGCCGAGCGCGGGCACGCCTTCTTCAATCGCCGCAAGACGGGTCGCGCCAAAGCGCCCGCGGTCCGAAACCTGGATTTGCAGAATCGGCTCGGCACGCCGTGCAATCTGCTGCCAGACGCCGAGCCGCTCGTAGATACGCCGAGCGCCGAACGACAATGCAGACGAGCGTGCGTCATAACTGGGTTGCCAGCTTTCGCCCGGAGCAAACGGCTCGATCAGCACGATGCTCCAGCCCCGAGCCTTGGCACCGGCCTGTAGCGCAAGGGCGAGGCTTGCGCCTACCAGCCCTCCGCCAACGATTGCGATATTGAACCGGCTCATACGATGGGCTCCTGTGCGCCAGCCATCAGCGCCTCGATCTCGGCGACGGTCTTGGGCACGCCGCCGGACAGGATTTCACAGCCCCGCCGGGTTACCACCACGTCATCCTCGATTCGCACACCAATACCTCGCCATTTCTTCGCGACATCCAGATTATCGGGGGATATGTAAATCCCGGGTTCGACGGTCAGCGTCATGCCGGCCTCCAATACTCGCCACTCGCCGCCGACCTTGTATTCGCCTACATCATGCACGTCCATGCCCAGCCAGTGCCCGGCGCGGTGCATGTAAAAAGCCTTGTAGGCCTCGCTTTCGATCAATTGCGCGACATCGCCTTGCAGCAGGCCAAGCTCGACCAGCCCGGCGGTAATAACCTGGACCGTCGCTTCGTGCGCCTGGTTCCAGTGTTTGTCCGGGCCGATGGCGTCAAAGGCGGCGTACTGCGATTTCAGCACCAGCTCATAAATGGCTTTCTGCTCGGGTGAAAACCTGCCACTCACTGGAAAGGTACGGGTGATGTCGCTGGCGTAACAGTCAATTTCGCAGCCCGCGTCGATCAGCACCAGATCGCCGTCCTTGAGCACCGCGTCGTTCTGCTGGTAATGCAGGATGCAGCCGTTGCGCCCCGAGGCGACGATGGAGCCGTAGGCCGGCATCTTCGACCCGCCCCTGCGGAATTCATAATCCAGCTCGGCTTCCAGGCTGAACTCATGCAGACCGGCGCGACAGGCCTGCATTGCACGCACATGGGCACGCGCGGAGATTTCCGCCGCATGGCGCATGACTTTGATTTCCGCCGCCGACTTGTACAGACGCATGTCGTGCAGCAGGTGATCCAGCGCCACGAACTCTTTGGGCGGCTGCGCGCCGAGGTGCGCCTTGGAGCGGATCACGTTGATCCAGTCCATGACGTGCCGGTCGAACTCAGGGTTGCTGCCCATCGCCGAATACACTCGGTCGCGGCCTTCGATCAGGCCCGGCAAAATGTCGTCGATGTCGCTGATCGGGAACGCATCGTCCGCGCCAAAATCGCGAATCGCACCTTCCTGCCCGGCGCGCAGACCATCCCACAGCTCGCGCTCGGGGTTGCGCTCGCGGCAGAACAGAACGTACTCGCCGTACTCGCGTCCGGGAATCAGCACGACCACCGCTTCGGGCTCGGGAAAGCCGCTCAGGTACTGAAAGTCGCTGTCCTGCCGGTACACGTGCTCGACATCCCGATTACGAATAGCCACCGCAGCGGCGGGCAGAATCGCGATGCTGTTCGGCTCCATCTGAGCCATCAGCGCCTTGCGGCGGCGGGCGTATTCGGACTTAGGGATCTGAATCATTGGCAGCTTGAGTCCTGATGGAGTCTGCCGGCCAGGGCGGTATCAGCCCGGACCGGTGTCGCAGTGATTGCTGTCGGTCAGTGCAGGGAAGGCTTGGGTTCCGGCGCGGCCGGCTCGTTGAACTCGGTGAAGAGCAGCAACGGCGCTACGCGCATATACTCCATGACTTCCATGTAGTCGGTCTCGCCGTCTTCGGACTCTTCCAGCGCATCCTGAACCTGAGCGATGGCTGCCAGGTCTTCGAGAACGGCTCTGGCTTCGCTGCCGAGCGTCTTGTCACCAATGCCCAGACCAAAACCTGACAGGAAACCCTGACACCACTGGCCCAATGCGGCAGCGCGCTCGGTCAGCGGTTCGTCGTCGCCCGGCAGCAACAGCACAACGGTCATGTCTTCGCCGGTGAGTTCGCTTTTGGCCATCTCTTGCAAGCCGACAAGCGCGGCGCGGATGTTATCCTGCGGCTCGGTTTCGAGCAGCACCGAGGCGTCGGCGAACCAGCCTTCGTTGTCGAAACCGGCACCCGCACAACTGCGGCCCAGCAACAGACCGTGCAGCTCGGCGGGGGAGACTTGATGACCGCCACTGTTGAGTAATGTGGCGAATGCTTTGTACGGAGAATTCTGAATGGGCATGTGCTGGTCGCCAAACGGCGCAATGTCTAGAATGAAGGCCTTGTATCCTAGACTATCCGCGCGACAAGATCACCCGGACGGCGGTTCTGGCTTGAGCATGAGCATCGCCTCCCCTGCCATTCATCAGAAAGTACTCAGTGGAAAACAATGGAAGACACCGACCTGCAAGCGCTGATGAAACGTGTAGAGCTGCTCCTGAAGTTCGCCGAGCAACTTAAAGGCGAAAACGCACTCCTATTAGCTCAGGAAAAATCCTGGCGCGAGGAACGCGCCCAACTCATTGAAAAGAACGAAATCGCCCGGCAGAAGGTCGAGTCAATGATTTCGCGCCTCAAAGCCCTGGAGCAAGACTCATGAGCAATGGCAACAGCGTTACCGTTCAGATCCTCGACAAGGAATACTCGATCATTTGCCCTCAGGAAGAGCGCACCAACCTGGTCAGCGCCGCGCGCTACCTCGATGGCAAGATGCGTGAAATTCGCAGCAGCGGCAAAGTTATCGGCGCTGATCGCATCGCCGTGATGGCTGCCCTGAACATCACTCACGACCTGTTGCACAAGGAGCACGTGCCTGACGTGCAGACCAGCGGATCGACCCGCGAACAGGTCCGCGACCTGCTCGATAAGGTCGATCTGGTGCTGTCCACGGACACGCCCGGCACACCAGGCTCAACTCGGGGCTGATTATTGTGGGGCATTTCTGTATACTTGCGCCGCTCCCTGGAGTGCTTGCCAGTCGGTCATGTCCCTGAGCCGATACGCACAACCACGGGGGTTGCACGTTGGGGTTGGTGTGCATGTCCGCTCGACGGAAAGCCTTAAAACCTCCTGCAATCTCCACCTTGAACTTTCGGGTTCAAGGGCTACACCGACAGCGGTTCGTCGGGGAGTCCTTATTCAATGCATTGCCGGACGACCTGTCTGGCAATGACGATCCAGCTCTGGTTTTTACCTCTCGGATCAGCCTGCATGACCTCTCTCTCATGATCAGCGCCCAATCGCTCACACGCCTGCAACTGCGTCGCCAACTGCGCCATGCACGCAGGTCGCTGAGTCATGGTCAGCAGCGTCAGGCGGCGCGTGACATCTATCGTCAGTTGGCCCAACACCCTCTGTTCCGACGCGCCCGGCATGTATCGCTGTATCTGCCGATGGATGGCGAGATCGACCCACGCCTGCTGTTGCGCGAAGCCCAGCGTCGCGGCAAGGCCACTTACCTGCCGGTCCTCAATGCATGGCCGCGCACGCGCATGGTGTTCCAGCGCGTGCGCCCCGGTGAGCGATTCATGCCCAACCGCTTTCGCATTCCCGAGCCGCGCATCGACCGGGCGAAGCAACGTAAAATCTGGGCACTCGATCTGGTACTGATGCCGCTGGTCGGGTTTGACGATCAGGGCGGGCGTCTGGGCATGGGCGGTGGTTTCTATGACCGCAGCCTGGCTTATCTGGCGCGCAGAAAAGCCTGGCGCAAACCCGTTTTACTGGGGCTGGCGCATGAGTGTCAGAAAGTGGATCGACTGGCGCAGGCCAGTTGGGATGTACCGCTGCAGGGCACGCTGTCTGATAAACACTGGTATTTGAGCGAAGGTGTCTGACTGATGGCACTGAAGAGCGCGCTCTGATCGTTTGAAGTGCTCAACGACCAGAGCAGAAGCAGGGCTTAATGCCTGCCTGGGACTTTCTGTTGCTGCTGGGTGATTTCGACAGGAGCATCTTCCTTGGTGGTCCATAAACTCTGCGCATAACCGGTTGTCACGACACCCAAGCCAAACAGAATAACCAGAATCCAGAGTAAATCAGGCTTGCGTTTCAACGACTGCCCTCCATAGGCAAATCAATACGCTGTCCACAGCGGTCTTTCGAGAACTGTGCAGCAACGTGGAACTTTGAAGGGCGGCATTTTGCGGTAACGTGAACCAGTACGCAAATACTGGCACAAGCCGACTGTCGGTTTGTCATACAACTTTTCGCCCTACGGCAAACTTTATGTTTCTGGAGCACCCGCAATGGCCTACTGGCTGATGAAGTCCGAGCCTGACGAATTCTCGATCAGCGACCTGCAAAAACTGGGTAAAGCCCGCTGGGACGGCGTGCGTAATTATCAGGCGCGTAACTTCCTGAGGGGCATGGCAGTGGGCGATGAATTCTTTTTCTATCACTCCAGCTGCCCTGAGCCAGGCATCGCCGGTATCGGCAAAATTGCCAAGGCGGCTTATCCGGACCCCACTGCGCTGGACCCTGACAGTCACTATCACGATGCCAAGGCCACCACGGAGAAAAACCCGTGGAGCGCCATCGACGTCGAGTTTGTGGATATGTTCAAGAAGGTGCTGGGGCTGGGTTATCTGAAACAGCAAAGCCAACTGGAACAACTGCCACTGGTGCAGAAAGGCAGCCGGCTTTCGGTCATGCCGGTGACCGCCGAACAGTGGTCGGCGATCCTGGCACTGCGCTGATCCGCGTTATTGAACGATGAAGTTGTTGAACAGCAAGTCTTCGACAACCGGCTTGCCTTCTTCGTCGTTCATGACGCGCTGAACCTGTTTGAGTGCTTCCTGACGAATATTTTCCTTCGCCTCGGCGCTGCTCATCGAATCGACCGTCTGCTGAGTAAACAGCGCCACCAGTTGATTGCGGATCAATGCGTCATGGCGTTTGACCGCCGCTTCGGCGTCGGCACCGGTTACGCGCAACGCGATATCGGCTTTATAAACGCGCAGTTTCGGGCCGCCATCCAGTGCGTAGTTACCCACGAACGGAGGCGTCAGCGAAACATACGATGCTTTGGGAGGACCGCCCTCTTCCTTGGCTTCTTCCTGCGCCATGGCGGGCAACGACAAGGCCAGCAATATCAGAATCCACGCTTTCACAGTCCACTCCTTAATACGGTTTGCCACGCAGCTTACAGCTTATGTGTGCTTATCAGGCAGGGCCATGCTTATTGACCTGTGCGCCCGGTTAACTGACTTTATCGGCCATTACCGGAAAAGGAATAGCCCCGATGAAAGCCCTGCTCTGCAAAGCCTTTGGTCCCGCCAACACATTGGTGCTTGAAGACGTCCCCGGCCCGGAGATCAAAAAGAACGAAATCCTGCTCGACGTCCACGCGGCCGGGGTCAATTTCCCCGACACTCTGATCATTGAAGGCAAATACCAGTTCAAACCGCCCTTTCCGTTTTCGCCGGGCGGCGAAGCGGCGGGCGTGGTGTCGGCCGTCGGTGAAAAAGTCACCCACCTCAAACCCGGCGACCGGGTCATGGCCCTTACCGGGTGGGGCAGCTTTGCCGAGCAGGTCGCCGTGCCGCACTACAACGTACTGCCGATTCCGGAGGGCATGGACTTCACCACCGCCGCCGCGTTCAGTATGACCTACGGCACTTCCATGCACGCCCTCAAACAGCGCGCTAACCTGCAACCCGGCGAAACACTGCTGGTGCTCGGCGCATCCGGCGGCGTCGGCCTGGCCGCCGTGGAAATCGGCAAAGCCCTCGGCGCGCGCGTCATCGCCGCCGCCAGCAGCGCCGAGAAACTGGAAGTCGCCAGAACCGCAGGCGCCGACGAACTCATCAACTACAGCGAAACCAGCCTCAAGGACGAAATCAAACGCCTCACCCACGGCAACGGCGCCGACGTGATCTACGACCCGGTCGGCGGCGACCTCTTCGACCAGGCCATCCGCGCCATCGCCTGGAACGGCCGCCTGCTGGTCGTCGGCTTCGCCAGCGGCCGCATCCCGGATCTGCCCGTCAACCTGACGCTGCTCAAGGGCGCCTCGGTGGTGGGCGTGTTCTGGGGCTCATTCGCCCAGAGACAACCGCAGGACAATGTGGCGAACTTCAAGCAGCTGTTTGCGTGGTTTGGCGAGGGGAAGTTGAAGCCGCTGGTGTCGACGGTTTATCCGCTGGAAAGGGCCGGGGAGGCTATTGATTTGTTGGGGGGGCGCAGGGCGGTGGGGAAGGTGGTGGTTTTGATTAATTAACACTCGTAATACACATATGAGGCAAAAAAATATTTATGTACCACACTAACGGAGAAAAAGCGGATTAATTAGTCGCCATACAGCTAACAAGGAGAACTGTATGGCAGACGACCAAGAAAAACATATATATGTAAAATACTGGCCCATTCCAGATTTAGGGTCTGCAGACCGGGCAGCGGCTGAGGCAGCTGCTAATAAAGCGAATAATGGAGGTAACTCCGGCTGGAGCATTGGAGTCGGTGGTGGTGGCGGCGGACCCAGCACTACCGGCCTAGGCCCTGGGCGCGGCCGCAGGAGAGGCATCACTAATAAACAGCTGAGACGCCTAATAAGACGACAAGCAGCGGAGGCAAGAGCGACGGCCGAACGTAACGCAGCGGAACATGCAGCTCACCAACTGAGATTACAGGCTGAGGCACATGCTCAGGCAATGGCAGAAGCTGCCGAGCGGTCACGTATCGAAGCACAAGTGCGCGCACAGGCTGAAAAGGATCAAGCCCATCGACAAGCACTTGAAACGCTGACAGCAACCTATCCATCGCTACACTCTGGATTGGCACAAAGCTATTTACTGGCTTCCGCATCGCTGCCGAATACTGTTCAAGAAGAAATGGCGTCTGGCTAAGACCAGAATATCGATCACTCAAGCGATCGACATTTACTCGACCTGATACTTCACAAAAAAGTCAGGATTAACTATTTACTCGCGTCTAAACAAAGCTTATTGGAAGAGCGCCTCGTCCAAACTTTGCAATTGACTGGGCAAGAGCTTGATCATGCGACACCAAAGGATTATCTGAACTACCTTGTGCACTACAGCCAAGGCGATCCTCCACGCGTACATCAGGCTCACGAGGCGTGGATAAGCACTTTATCTCAGACCTACGAAGCTAAACTTCTTGCTGAGTCGATCACACTGCTCAATGAGCAGTCGGCAGCGCTGTCCATTCGTCATGCCGAGCTGTCGCTGGCCAATAAAACGGCGAGTCAGGACGCTGAGCGGACATCATCCCGACAGGCTGCCGGCGTCGACAAACTGTGGTCAGTTATCGCTCCAGCAGCAACGACTAGCACAGCGTCGAGCATCAGAACCGTCGCGACCAACATCGCGAAAGACCAGCTCATCAGGATTGCGACCAGAACGCTGGGCAGCAATCTGGTTACGTTGCTGGCGATGTATCCACAACCGTTGGGCGATGCAGAACTGCCGCCTGCTGTCGTCGCCACTCCCCTGTCGCAGCTCAACCTGCCGCCGCATATCGATCTGGAATACGTTGCCAGCGTCAAAGGCACGCTCGACGTCCCTCATCGTTTGGTCTCGACCCAAGCTGGAACAAGCGGCGCTGTGCGCTGGGTGGATGCGGATGGTGTGAACGTTGGCACCAAAGTGCGTGTAAGAACGTTCACCTATAACGCAGAGAACAATTCCTACGAATTTATCCGCGACGGGGAGTCCACCCCGGCACTGATATGGACGCCAATAAACCGACCGGGGGACAGTTCGACCCACTCACCCGTGGGACCACCGGCGCTGCCGGCAGATCCAGGCGCTGCGGTGACACCTTTTGTACCGGAGCTCGAGGCTTACCCAGAGGTTGATCGAGATGATCCCGATGACTACATTCTCATCTCCCCCATTGATTCAGGGCTGCCGAACACCTACCTGCTGTTCAAGGACCCAAGGTCGATTCCGGGGGTTGCGAGTGGGTATGGTGAGGCGGTGACAGCTACCTGGCTAGACGCTAGAACTCAAGCTGAAGGCTCTCCAATTCCCTCACAAGTTGCAGATCAGTTGCGTGGGGTCCGTTTCAGCAATTTCGGCCGTCAGAGAGAGGCCATCTGGAAAGCTGTGGCAAATGACTCAGAAATTAGTCAACAGTTTAGTCAACGGAATCTTCAGTTGATGAAGGCAGGTAACGCGCCGCACCCAAAATTAGAAGACCAAGTAGGACGACGTACAAAATTCGAAATCCATCATAAAGACGAAATTGCAAACGGCGGAGCGGTGTATAACATGGATAATCTAGTTATCATGACACCGAAACAACATATAGCGCACCATAGGAATCGACCACAATGATTATGAAAGAAAAACTTGAAGACTATACCGAAGAAGAATTTCTCGATTTCTTAAGAGAGTTTTCTCCTGAGCGCAATAAGCTTGAAGGAAAAGAATATGGAGCCTATGTCGACGTGCTATTGCAGCACTTCATTAGGATAACCGAACATCCTGCGCAGTCTGACGTAATATTCTATCCTGAAGAAGGCCAAGAGGACAGCCCAGAGGGAGTCCTGAAAGTCATAAAAGAATGGCGAGCAAAAAATGGCAAGCCTGGATTCAAAAGCTAGATACCCAACACGCTATTGGCGAGACACTATATAAAAAGGGAAATCACCCATGGAAGAATTACATCATCATCTGCAGCAATTACCCGACTTCCTTCGAGCGGAACTTGCTGCTCAGGTTGGCGACTGGGGAGGATTGGAATATATCGACATAACCGATCGACATATACAAGCCATTAATAGCCTGATCACAAACAAGCGCGCTCCGTTACGTCAAGATCATATCGACAATATACCTATTGAGTTGGACGCTACTCCGTGGACAAAGCCAGATATAGAGATGAACGCTCGGCTGAACTCTCTTAACCTTACTGGCATCATACCTATTGATTTTTTCTCGATGACGGTATACGCGCAGTTTCACATGGAAAGCATTCGCTTTTTAAACGAACTAAAAACCAACCTCGAATCGTTGCACGCTCGCATTAAAGAGCAGCACCGGCAGCACGTTGAGCGTTTGGCCCAGGAAGCAGCCGAGCGTCAAGCTCAAGAAACAGCCCGGCGCCAGGCAGAAGAAGCAGCTCGCGCACAAGCCGAGACTGAAGCGGCAGCGCAAAGAGTGGCAGAAGAGCAAGCTGCGCAGCAGAGAACCCGAGAAGCAGCACTGCAACTGGCCCAGCGCCAGATCGAGGAAGCCGAGCGTGCGTTTGCGCAGCGCTTGGCAGAAGAAGCCCGCACTCGTGAGGCGGAGTCTCGCCATGCAGTGCAGGTAACGTTCGGGCCTGATGTATCACAAGACGTTGAAGGTGCGATCAGGATATTGAAAGAATCTATCGAAATCGCGATCACCGACTTTTCGAATGCGATCAGCGTTCACGGGGCGCTCGACATGCGACAGCTTGACGCGATTCAAACTATGAGCGCGACTCACTGAGTTCCCCTGCAAGGCCGGGACCAAGGCAATGATGTTTTGGTCCCGGCACAGTGCATCAAGTAAAACCGACACAAGCCTTCAAAACAGACCAGCCCCCTACAACACCTTCCTGACACTCTCCGGCAAATAATCCACATATCTGCGCATCGGATTCTTTTGACATTGGGCGATAATGCCCGGTGTCGCCTCCAGCAGCGCCGAGAACCTGAAAGTCGCCAGAACCGCAGGCGCCGACGTGATCTACGACCCGGTCGGCGGCGACCTCTTCGACCAGGCCATCCGCACCATCGCCTGGAACGGCCGCCTGCTGGTCGTCGGCTTCGCCAGCGGCCGCATCCCCGACCTGCCCGTCAACCTTGCCCTACTAAAAGGCGCCTCGGTGGTGGGCGTGCACTGGGGCTCGTTTGCCCAGAGACAGCCACAGGACAACGCGGCAAACTTCAAGCAGTTGTTTGCGTGGTTTGAAGAAGGGAAGCTGAAACCGTGGGTATCGACGGTTTATCCGCTGGAGCGGGCTGGGGAGGCGATTGATTTGTTGGGTGGGAGGCGGTGGGGAAGGTGGTGGTTGCCATCATTCTGATCTGGTAGCGTATTGCCGTAAAACGGGACTTGATGGCTTCGTGATACATGGCAGCGCGTTTATAAAAAAGGATTTTGGCAATGACAAGTGGCACTACTACTGGATTATTGAAGATACCGGCATACCTTGTCGTACTTATCACCAGGGTCGTTAGTTCTTGTGCTATATGGATTGACTTTGTTCTTATTTTCTCTCTAGCCTCGTACTTTTGGCATTCAACCCCTACTACTGTCGGAGCTACGGCTGCACTTTATGGATTACCTGGCCTGCTTATTGGTCCCTTCATCGGCCGATTAGCCGATCGAACGAGCCCTGTCAAAGTCTTATATATTAGTTATGTCGCGCGAGGCTTGACGTCTATTGGCTTGGCATTTGCGCCTTCATGGGAACTGTTTTTGTTATTCGTTTTCTTTAAAGGCGTATCCAATCTAGCTGCTACACCTGCGGAACAGATATTATTGAAGTTATCGTTAAAAGACGCCCAGATTGCCTCGGGAGTAAGTTTTCTTGCAGTGGTCGATCAAGTGGTAAAAATTGGAGCACCTTTAATTGCCGCAACAATGGCACAGTTTTTTTTCGCGCAATCTGGCTTTTTATTTTCTGCGGTATTGGCGATCATTGGAATGCTGATACTGCTCATGTTTTCACTGTTTTCCAAAGCGTTCGCTACAGCTGATCGCACTGTATCAAAGCCTATCAGATTTAGACTTCTACTGGCCACGATCCATAAGAATTTTTTCCTAAAGCTGGCTTTTTATGTTGCACTTACACAGAGTCTAATCCTGGGTATTTACGATCCCTTACTGGCGTTACTATTGAAACAGCTCGGCTTTACGTCTGGCAGCTTCGGAGTAATTGTAAGCTGCACTGCTTCAGGGGGCATCATAGGAGCCATTATCTTTAGAAAATATCTTTCATCTTTCAATCCAATAATATTAACAGCGGCATCACTTTGTGGGTTTGGATTTACGGTCTTCGTTCCTGGCGCAATTTACCTCGCTGGGTTTACTCCCCCCATGGCACTGTTGTGTTTTCTATGGGTCTTTAACGGAGCGTTCTACGCAATATCGGCGCTTTTTTTTGTAACGACGATGCAAAAGCAGTGCGCTGTTGAAATCATTGGAACGGTAAGCGCAAGTGCGAGAAGCATCATGATATCTGTAATGGTAATAGGTCCGATAATCGGTTCATGGCTGGCAAGTTTCACGTCCATTGGCTTTGTCTTCTTTGCAAGCGGCTTTCTTGCGATCAGTAGCGGCATATGCCTTCTGATCTCGCCACGATTTAAAAGCGTGCTATCGAAGACAGCTTAAGTGATGAAATGGTCAGCATTCGGTTGGTATGAATCCGGGGAAGCTGATCCAGCAACGTTTCATTTGGCTTTTCGGCGAGACGGGGCGTAAGCGCCTCATGAACCCCACATTCCCAACCAGCCATTGATAACCAGCCATTGAAGCTTGATGCTGTGCTCCCGATTCTTTT
>NZ_LGLN01000013.1:363582-363794 GCF_001293775.1 Pseudomonas syringae pv. cilantro | reverse complement strand
CAAGATTCGTCGCCTGACGGGTATAATCCGGGCATGAAACTGATGCCTGAAGATCTTCCTGACGATCCCGTTTTGCTTAAGCAGATGCTGCTTGAAGCGCAGGACGCCAAAGAAGCTTACGCCACCCACATCGTTGATCTGAAAGAACAGATCAAGCTGTTGCGCGACCGTCTGTTCGGACGCAAGTCCGAACAGACGGTCGAACCCAACAC
>NZ_LGLN01000013.1:361164-361373 GCF_001293775.1 Pseudomonas syringae pv. cilantro | reverse complement strand
ACGGTCGAACCCAACACGCCGCAACTGGCACTGTTCAATGAGCCAGAAAGCGAGCCGATGCCTACCGTCGGCGACGCCGACGAAGAGGTCGTTGCACCGGTCAAACGCCGTGGCAAGCGCAAACCCCTGTCGGCTGATCTTCCCCGCATCGAAGTCATCCACGAACTGCCCGAGCACGAACTGACCTGTGCCTGCGGTTGCCGCAAGCA
>NZ_LGLN01000013.1:358606-359032 GCF_001293775.1 Pseudomonas syringae pv. cilantro | reverse complement strand
GCGGTTGCCGCAAGCATGTCATCAGCGACGAAATCAGCGAGCAGCTGGATATCGTGCCGATGCAGATCCGTGTGATTAAACATATCCGCAAAGTCTACGGTTGCCGCGGTTGCGAAACGGCACCGGTCACGGCGGACAAGCCGGCTCAGTTGATCGAAAAGAGCATGGCCAGTCCAAGCGTATTGGCCATGCTGCTGACCACCAAATATGTCGATGGTTTGCCCCTGCATCGTTTCGAAACGGTGCTGAGTCGACATGGCATCGAGATACCGCGCCAAACCTTGGCACGCTGGGTAATCCAGTGCAGCGAACACTTCCAGCCGCTGCTAAATTTGATGCGTGATCGATTATTCGAAAGCCCGTTTATTCACTGCGATGAAACCCGAGTTCAAGTATTAAAAGAACCGGATCGTGACCCGACCAGCC
>NZ_LGLN01000013.1:281512-357844 GCF_001293775.1 Pseudomonas syringae pv. cilantro | reverse complement strand
AGTGCCTTGGGCAAAGCGGTGAATTATCTGGCCAACAACTGGACCCGGCTGGAGCGTTATATCGAAGCTGGTTTTTTACCCCGCAATTACAATGGGCGGCGTTTCTTTCTCCATGCTGGAAACATCACGCATAACCATCTGCTAATTGGCTAGCATGCTACTCATATCTTATATTCGCCCTTTGATTGGGATCATACTTTGCGGATTGCGTTGTTCTTAGGCCCGTGATGACACCCATAATGATCAACGAAATAGCTGAAAGCTCTCCCATACTAGGTAGCCGTTGATCTGCTACATAGCCGTAGACTAAGCTTGAAATGGTCTCAAATACTATCAGTTGACCTGCTAGAGCCACAGGCATGTGGCGAGACGCCTGATTCCACAAAATAGTAGCCAACCACGAAACCACAATACCCAAAAGCAAACAGCTCCAGAAAAGGTGCCAAAGCTGCTCGCCACCCATATCATTCGCAAACTGAAAAGCATCGGTAAACATAGCTAAAGCGGGCAGCGCGATCAGGCTCTGAAGTAAACAACATATGCCAATAGCGAGCGACCAGGAATTGGAGGAAATATTTGGGTTTGATTTTAAGAACCGAGAGTTTTTAATTCCATAGTAAGTCCATAACACCAAAGCCATTATGGCCAGAGCTGTGCCTGGCAAGATGTGATCATTGCCCACTCGGCTTTCAATGCCGCTTAAGCCCAAGGTTAGCATACCGCTTAGGATCAAGAATACCGACAACGCAAGACTTCGAAATGAATATGTTTTCTCGATCAAGTTACCGATGATGGCCAAAGAAACAGGCAAGATTCCGATAATCAGTGCCGCGATGGTGATGCCGCTGTAATAGATGCTACTTGAAAGAAACAAGTAATAGCCTAGATTGCCTGCAAAGCCAACGCTGAAAGCAAGCAGCCATTGCTGTTTCGATAATTTCTGAAATCGCTTGCGCGCGACGATGATCAATACCATCGAAAGAACGCCATAAACAAAATAGCGTCCGAGGGCGATGATCATGGGGTTTATTTCCGGAAGAATATAAGGAATCAAAAAGGCGGTGCCCCAAATGCAATTCGCCAATATTCCTAAGGCCACAAATCCGCCCGTACTCATTCTCTTTCCTCTCCTCCGGCAACATCAACTGTCGCCAGTCTATCCACTTGAATGACTGCAATATTGCTATTGCTCATCGCGCGACGAATAGGTTTAGATAGGTTAAAGATATGCGCGTGGCTTTGCAGGTCATAATATTTTGATTCAGATAAATCAATTGTGCTAAGGTTGAGCGCTAGGTCATCGTGTGATAGATGCTCTGGATTAATGTTATTGCTCGCGTACAAAAAGCCCCATGGAGTTCCATAGGAGGGCACAAAGCTAGCATAGCTAACAACATGATTGAAACATGCCTGCATGGTTGAGCGCGCACGAAGATGAAAACCCATGTCCAATGTATTCAACTGCCCCGCTTGGGTCGCAATTGCCCCTGTTTCACTCAGAAGTAATTTTATCTTGTCATAGAATGAAAGGGTAAATAGTTGCGGCACATAACTGTCCCCGATTGCATCGGGAAGGTCTGCAATAACCAAATCAAACTGACCAAGTTCAGACACGCTTAACTCTTCTAACCATTCGTACGGAGAGGGATGAAAATGCATAGTATGCTTGAACGGCAAGGGCTCGCGAGCATGTAAAAAAGGCAGATAATGCCTCGATAATGCGTATAGCTGAGGGTCAATGTCTACCTGCACCACTTCTTCGATACTTGGCACTAAACGCAGTCGATTTAACAGCCCCCCATTCGCTCCGCCAAAACATAGCACTCGCTTTATCGTCCGACTAAACGCAAATGCGGGGAAAATTAAAGACTCGTGATAATAAGACTCATCAAATTCAGTTGATTGAATGCAACCGCTTAGCTCAATACATCGCCCAAGTGCTTTTAATTCAAGGATTCGATAGCGTTGAGCGGGTGTGTGCCCTTGCGCGAGCACACGATTAAGCTCAACACAGTGTCGAATGCCTAGTGCGATATTTTGTAGCAAATAATTCGCTGAAGACATATCTTAATCTTTCTCCGCAACAAAACATACATAGCCTAGGGCGCCTGAACGCGTCACATCATTTTCATACTGTGCAAAAGCGAGTGACTGCTCGTAATATTGCGAAGAGCTTCTAGAGATGATCTCTTTTTTGAGTTCCTGGCGTACCGTGACTGAACGATCTTGCCACAGTTTAAAAGTGTCAGTGAGATCTAATTGATGGCGAATGCTGAACCCTTGTTGGCGCAAAATGTGAGCATATTCTTCTGCGTTGTACACGCTGGGGCAGCACCACTGAGTCGTAAGCTTATGCCAATCTTCATCAGCAATATCGCCCATCCTGACACGTTCCATAAAAGCCAGCTTGCCGCCTACTTTGAGAAGACCGTGGCAGTGAGCAAATAGGCGCTGCGCATCAAAATGACAAAATGCGCCCGTGCCATAGATACCATCAAAGTCATTGGTCGAGATCAAATCGTAGATAGAACAATTGATAAACTCCATTCCGGGATTTCTGTCCTTATATTTCTCCGTGGCGCTTTGAATGGGCACCTCACTTAAATCTATGCCAGTTAATCGCCACTGAAAAACTTTGCTCATGTGATAAACGATGTTTCCGCGCCCACAGCCCACATCAAGTACTTTACTGTCTTTTGGCAAATCCATACACGTTGCCATCAGCTCTAATTCTTCACGGCTGTTGTCGCTAAATTGACCAATATATTGGTCGGCGCCAAACACATGTGGGTAAACAAAATCATGAAGACTGACATTGTCAGCCATGACTTCATCATATATCTGTTTGGTTCCTTCAAAGTTTTCCGGATGAACCTTGGTAGAGACAACCATTAGATATACTCCTCGCGAGCAGGGTTGATCTGATGCGAGATTATATCGCTCTTGGTTGTGATATAATCGTCGTCCAGCAGACTTCTCACATCCTTTGGCAAAGCAAACATATGTTGGTGCGTCATACCATCGTAGAGTTTTAGCGCACCATCAATATTTTGTTCACAGTAGTCATCAATGGCCTCACGACTCAGCTCGCTCAGCCCTAAGTAGGCATTGCTACCGGCCACTGTCAACCAAGAAGTGCCATAAGACTGAGGATGTGACATGAAACGCTCAGTGTATGGGAATACCTTCTTCCATAACTGGTTAATTTTCTTAGCAAGCTCGCTTGAGAGTGGCCCGATAGAGCCAGCCCAAGTAACCAAGGCCCCTTGCTCCGTCAGAATATCTTTCAAATTGCAAATCAGCGATTCAGTGAACAGATTTGCCGCTGGCGAATCAGATAGTGGCTCGCTGATGTCGTAAATTATAAAGTCATAGCGCTGTGTTGTTTCTCGCGCAAAACTCACAATGTCATCAATGACAATGTTGACGCGCTCGTCGTCATGATAACCTTGTGCAATATGCGGAAGATATTGTTTGGTGAGCGTAATAATACCCGCGTCAATCTCCACTTGTGTGATGTGAGCAAAGCGGCGGTGTTTTAACAATTCACGAATCGCACCACCAGGCCCTCCGCCGACTACCAAGGCGTTAAGGTTGTCACCTTTTAGCCCAGATGCAACTGGGTGAATTATACTTTCGCTGTAAATATACTCATCTTTTTCTAAATGTTGAATTCTTCCATCTAAGAACAAGCCTATACCGTAACTCTCAGTTTCTAGAATCTCCAGCTTATGATGCTGCGACTCGCCTGAGTAGATCACTTTTTTGATCTTGTGGCGATGAGTTTCGCCTGATGCAATCTCTTCGCTAGTCCACATTGATACGTTTTGGTCAAAATAGCTCTCGCCGGCTCTAATCAGTTCAAAGCTGCCATCTAGACGCTGTAAATATTCAGGCGGCATAGCTTGACCCAGAAAGCGCGTGATCATCGAATAACAATAGCTGCCTGCGAAATCAAACTTAAGCCAATCACCCACCCGCACCACAGGCAGTTTCAATCCCTTAGCCATGAAGTCTCTAGAGTAAGTAGTGCTTCCTACTACATCGACGGGCTTCGAATACCATTCAGTTGAGCGACTGTTATAGACTTCAACTGGGTTGTAGTCCTCGTAAAACATGGCTCTTGGAATCAGGCTTGCACTGGAATCACAGCAAACCAAAATACGATCTGGGCGCTCTTTGATATCTGATACTTGGGTGAAAAAATAAGCACAGTTTCCGAACATTGAACGACCTGGCTCCAACACCAACTTGATGTCGCGGCCCCGCGCGCTTGAGTATTGCACCATCCGGTCTGTAATAATCTGCTTGTACTGCTCAAAGTCAAAACGACTTTTGTCAATTGGAAAGCCGCCACCTAGGTCAACACACTCTAGGTCAGCAAAACGATTTGATAAAGCTAGAGTTCTGTCTACCCCTTCGAGTAGGTCGTCAAGCGATGTAACATCCGTGCCAAGGTAAACGTGTGTGCCTGTAATCTTGAGTTGATGCCTATCTGCGATAGCGAATATCTCTGGCAGTTCAGACTCAAGCACGCCGATGCGGCTTTCCAGTCCAGTAAATATATTATTTTTAGACTTTTCATCGATGTTAAGACGAATGCCAATCTCACCACCAGGGTTGAGCTTGCCGTATAGCTTAAGTTGATCGCGCGAATCAATATTAATCTGTACGCCTTTTTCTATTATAAGCCTCATGGTTGGTTCGCATATACCCGTACTGGCAAATATGATCAGCTCGGGTGAGAAACCACAATCCAGCGCTAGCTTCATGTGTTTGCGAGAGTTTACAAAAATGCCAAAACCATTGGCCTGTAACATCTTCAATAGCACGGGGTTGTCATTTGCCATTGAGGCGAAATGGATACCAAAGTTCCTATAAGGTACCGACTTGAATTGTTCAATATTGCTTTGAATCAGTGTTTCATTGTAGACATAAAAAGAAGAGTCGCCAAGACCCGCTCGCTGTGACAATAGATAATCCATTCGTAACTCCTGTTAATAATCCCTAACCGTTCAACTCTGTCGCTCACGATACCCACATAACATCCAAGCTCCACACGAGCCACAGACTTGATTTGAATTTTTTACCTCTTTTTTGCGCGATTTGCAAACCCTGATCTCCCCGAAAGCGGGAAAATTGTGATCCTCCCTAGTGCTCGTGATGGTCTCAACTCTTAAGAACAAGACGCCATGAGAAGGACTAGGACCTGCTCCGTTAGACCATCGGGGGACTGAATCGTCCCTGATGCTGTGGACACGATCCGCTATCCCAGACGTAGACATGCTCCCATCAACTTCCCGCATGGAGGCGGCGAACTGATGTTTCCTCGTCACGCAGGGCTTTTTATCCAATAGATGCTCTATGCGTCATGTTTCAGTGCCTTTCTCCACTATCAAAGAATAAGTCGGTGCATATGATTCACTAGTGTAGTATTTTCGAAAAAACCAGATACTGACCAACGGAAAATTCAAGTTTTATCAATAGATTAGTGTCCCGTCTCAAAAATAAATTCTCTGTAAAATAGTCTATGCTTGCTCGTTGATTAAACCGTTGGAGCGAAGAAATGAGCGCCCAAGATATTGTCCTGAGCCCTGAAGAACACGCCGAGCTGAGTCGTCGCACACGATCAGCCACCATCAGTCAGCGTGACGGTCGCCGCGCGCGAGTCATCCTGTTAGCGGCTCAAGGTTGTTCACGGGTTGAAATAGCACGCCTGGTTGGATTCTCTCTGCGCTCGGCCACTCTTTGGTGCCAGCGTTTTCAAGAGCAAAGATTAGACGGTTTGATCGATAAGCCTGGCCGCGGACGTAAGTCATTCTTGCCGCCAGCAGCCTTGGCCCGAGTGCTTGAGCAAGTGGTTCAACCCCGTATTGGCCAGCCTCGCTGGAGTTGCCGAAGCATGGCATAAGTTGCGGGCATTTCCCCGGCCAGCGTCCAGCGTATATGGGCTGCCAATGACATAAAGCCGCACCTGACCCGTACGTTCAAGCTGTCCAACAATCCCGACTTCGAAGAGAAATTCTGGGACGTCATCGGGTTGTATCTGGATCCTCCAGACAAGGCACTGGTGCTCTGCTGCGATGAAAAAAGTCAGGTGCAAGCCCTGGAACGTACCCAGCCGGGACTGCCTCTGGGCATCGGTCATATCCGCACGCAATCGCCCGATTATATTCGTCATGGCACCGTCACCCTGTTCACTGCGCTCGATTACCTTGAGGGGCGGTTGATCAGTTCCATAGAGCGCCATCATCGGCATCAGGAGTGGCTGGACGCTCTCAAGAAAATCAATCGGGAAACGCCTAAGCACCTTCAACTGCACCTGATCGTCGACAACTACGCCACGCACAAACATCCGAAAGTGAAGGCCTGGCTGGAAAAGCACAAGCGCTTCCATGTGCATTTCACCCCGACCTCAAGTTCGTGGATGAACATGGTTGAGCGCTTCTTTCGCGACATCACGGTGTACCTGCGCGACGGAAGTTTCAGCTCGGTTCGCGAGTTAGAAAGCTCGATCACCACATTTCTGGCACTGCGAAATGCGCAGCCGACTCGCTACGTATGGAACGCCAAAGAAGAAGATATTTTGAACAAGATACAACGAGCCCGCGCGGCGATGACCTCGCAGGCATAAGGGAAGCTGATTTTGAGACGGTACACCAGGGAGGCGATTGTAGTGGTCACCGGAAAAAGTTGACCACTGCAAATCTTCTCGTTGCCATGCTCGCTCATGCTTTTCTGGGGACTCCGCGTCCAATCTTGAATGTGTGTCATGGCGCGTCCGTGAGATTTCACTGGCGGCACCTATATCGTGAGCAAGCTGACTCCCACAAGTGTGGGGCGCTCACGATGTCCGTAATCAATACCGCCCCTCCCCTTACAACACCTTCCTCACACTCTCCGGCAAATAATCCACATACCTGCGCATCGGATTCTTTTGACATTGCGCGATAATGCCCGGCGTCGCCTCCAGCAGTTCATGAACCAGTGCCTGACGCTCGTCCAGGGTGAGGAATTGCTCTATGACCGGACCGCTCGACAGGTACAGCTCGGTCCGCATTAACACATCCGGCTTGACGTCCTTGCGCCATTTGCGTCCCTCGAACATTTCCATATTCAACTGCCAGCACAACTCCTGCTTCAGCCCAGCATTGGATGTCAGCGGCGGGTCGACATGTGGCCGCCCCGTGAAATTGAACGTGACCGTTACTGCCTCGCCCTCGGGGTGAGAGGCCGGCGGCTCCCAAGGTTCGAAGACCCACTGCTCGACAGCGCTTCGCGTCAGGCTGATGAACCTCGGATCAGTTGCCCCCCGCACTTCAAGAAAGCGCACGCCTCCGTCGGCCTGAATGAAAATCCTGACGGTGACACTGTTTTTTACCAAGGCATAACGCATCGACACCGGATAGTCCGGCTCCGGCATATACAACGGCGCCGGATACAACGGCAACGCCTGTGCTGCCACCGCGGAAAGCAAGCCCGCAAGCA
Source organism: Pseudomonas syringae pv. cilantro (assembly GCF_001293775.1). Taxonomy (GTDB): domain Bacteria; phylum Pseudomonadota; class Gammaproteobacteria; order Pseudomonadales; family Pseudomonadaceae; genus Aquipseudomonas; species Aquipseudomonas syringae_P. The sequence goes on along the minus strand of NZ_LGLN01000013.1, from coordinate 350,356 downwards.
CAATCACACTCAGCACGCGGCTCATTCGCTGCCCTCAGCGTGCTCGGCCAACCCGACCAGCAACGACTTGATCGGCGCAGGCAGGTATTCACCGAACAGGCGATCAGGGTTGCGTCGGCAGGTGCTGATGACCGTGGGTATCGACGCACCCAACTGCTCGAGCAGGGCCTTGCGCTGGGGTTCGGTGCGTTGATGGGCGACATGGCTGCTGAACAGCACTTGCCCGGTGTACGCAAACACATCGACCTTGCTCAGCGACTCCTTGGGGTAGTCCTGGCGGGCGGATTTCACTTCTTCGTTGAGGTAGCCGCAGCGAATGTTGCCGAGGCCGACGGTGACCTCGGTGTTGAAGCGCCGATAGCCGTGGGAGCCGAAAATCACAGGGACGGTGATGGTGGTTTGGGGCGGCGCGCCGACTGTTCCGATCCAGGGTTTGTAGCGCCACTGACGGAGGGCCTGCTCGACCGCTTCGGCCAGTTGCGGATGGCCGCTCTCAATGGCTTTGGCTTCAACGACCTGACCATCCGACTTGATCCACAGCTGGGCGCGCACCTTGCCTGCGTAGCGGGTCTTGATCAGTTCGGGCGGGAAAACCGGTGTGGGTGTGTGGACCGGCACCAGAAATGACTCGGCTGCGCACAGCGGCTGCATCAGTACTGCGGGAAGAATAAACGCGGAAATTCTCATTATCAGGTTGGCTCATCGTCTCGACGCACCCCTTTGGCGCAATGACGACGATGGTAAGAGGCGTCCAGCAGCCCCGTAAGTGCACGACTTCCGAGACGTCCGTAGGACCGATCCCAAACTCGTGACACACCTACAAACATCTTCCCAATGTTCGTAAAAGAACAATTAGTCGTCCCCATTTCCTACAAGGAATCAGCCCAGAGGCTCTGCTTTTTTCTGTAACGAAAATGTAATATTCGCTTTCGCAAAAAAACAATAATCAGGAGCATCTCCATGTTCGGATTTTTCCGCCCCGCCAAGCACCAGGCACCCCTTCCCGAAGAAATAGTCGATAGAACCTATCGACGTCTGCGCTGGCAAATCTTCGCAGGCATCTTTATCGGTTATGCCGGTTATTACCTGCTACGCAAGAATTTCTCGCTGGCGATGCCGTACCTGATCGACGAGGGTTACACCCGGGTGCAACTCGGTGTGGCCATGTCTGCGATTGCGATTGCTTACGGCTTGTCGAAATTCCTCATGGGGATCCTGTCTGACCGCTCCAACCCGCGTTACTTCCTGCCGTTTGGCCTGCTGGTCTCGGCGGGAGTCATGTTTGTCTTCGGTTTTGCGCACTGGGCCACGTCCAGTGTCACGATCATGTTCGTGCTGCTGTTCATCAATGGCTGGGCGCAAGGGATGGGCTGGCCGCCGAGCGGGCGGACGATGGTGCACTGGTGGTCGCAGAAAGAGCGCGGCGGTGTGGTGTCGGTGTGGAACGTGGCGCACAACGTCGGCGGCGGTCTGATCGGTCCACTGTTTCTGCTGGGCCTGGGCTGGACCAATGACTGGCACGCGGCGTTCTATGTGCCCGCGGCGGTGGCGCTGCTGGTCGCGGTATTTGCGTTCGTGATGATGCGCGACACACCGCAATCGGTCGGCCTGCCATCTATCGAGCACTACAAGAACGATTATCCGGAAGGCTACGACGCGAGCCACGAAGAAGAATTCAGCGCCAGGGAAATCTTCGTCAAGTATGTGCTGCGCAACAAATTCCTCTGGTACATCGCGATGGCCAACGTGTTCGTCTACCTGCTGCGCTATGGCGTGCTGGACTGGGCACCGACCTACCTTAAGGAAGCCAAGCACTTTTCGGTCGACAAGACGTCATGGGCTTACTTTCTGTACGAGTGGGCGGGCATTCCGGGCACGCTGCTGTGCGGTTGGATGTCGGACAAGATCTTCAAGGGCAACCGCGGCCTGACCGGCATGGCGTTCATGTTTCTGGTGACGATTGCCACGCTGGTGTACTGGCTGAACCCTCCCGGCAACCCGACCGTCGACATGATCGCGCTGGTGTCCATCGGCTTCCTGATCTACGGCCCGGTGATGCTGATCGGCTTGCAGGCGCTGGAACTCGCGCCGAAGAAGGCTGCAGGCACGGCAGCCGGCTTCACCGGGCTGTTCGGTTATCTGGGCGGTTCGGTCGCAGCCAGTGCGGCGATGGGCTACACGGTTGACCACTTCGGCTGGGATGGCGGCTTCGTGCTGTTGATCGGCGCGTGCATTCTGGCGATGGCGTTCCTTACGCCGACGCTGCGCCACAAGCAGGTCGCCAGCACCGCTCGCGACACGCCGGGCGACGCGCCCCACAACACCAAAGCCTGAGTCAGGCGGTTGCCGACTTGCAGCGTTTGAGCCGCGCCTCCAGATTAAGATCCGGCATGGCGTGGCTTCGCAGGGCCTTGGCGGTCTGCTCCACATACTCACGGGTGGTTCCATAACGCCCGCTGGCAGTGGCCAGCACGTGGCTCAGCACGCTGTCCGGCAGGTTGCCCGCGTAGCTGGGCAAATGCCGCTCCAGAACGAACCCCAATGCCTGCACTTTTCTGCCGTCTTCAAGGCGGCAATTGAGCCAATGCGGGCGATACGAGGGGTAAGGCATTTCGCGTTCCCAGAGCGCCAATAACGACTTTTCAAGGCACTCATCCGGCAGCCGATAGGCGAAGCCGGTGCAGGAGCCGCCGCGATCCAGGCCAAAGACCAGACCCGGTACTTCCGGCGTACCGCGATGCTCGTGGGACCACAGGTAGAGCCCACGATGATAACCGTGCACCCGCGCGCGCTGGCTCTCTACGGCGGTGCACTCGGGGCGCCAGATCAGTGAGCCGTAGGCGAACAGCCAGACCGGACCGCCCTTGTGGCGACGCATGGTGGCGTTCATGGATGCGAGCAGTTGCTCACGGGTAAGTTGCGGGCCCATATCGATAACGGGCGGATACGTCAGGCCAAGGCCGTCGTGTACCGCCGCGGCCAACTCGTTGACTGGATTCTCCATTTGCCTCCCTGACAGGCTGACTGTCAGTCTTTACCGAGCCCCGCTGACTCGCTCGTGGATGAGCGGCATCAGGGTGTCGTGGTTCGGTTTATTCCGCAGGCCACAGGCCTGTATTGCCAAAAATCGTCTGGCGACTCAATAACAGCGCCAGAACTTATAAGCAGTTGAAGCAATTTACACTCCATTTGCCTTACCGTCAGTCCGGCATCATGGACGCGGGGCGTAGGCAAATACATCAGCGCGCATCTGATGAGCGTCCATGCCGGCGCTGACAAGGGCGTCCAGCGTGCCGTAAATCATCGCCGGCGAGCCGCTGGCGTAGACGTAGACCGCCGACAGATCCTTGATATCTTCGCAGACCGCTTCATGCAGCAGGCCGCAGCGCCCTTCCCAGCCACACAGGTCGCTGACCACCTTGTGCAGAAACAGATTGGGCAGCTTCGCCCACTCTTCCCAGTGGCTGACCTGATAGAAATCGTCAGGCCGTCGCACGCCCCAATACAGGTGCACCGGATGCTTGAAACCCTTGGCGCGGCAGTGCTCGATCAGGCTGTTCATCTGCGCCATGCCAGTGCCAGCTGCAATCAGCACCAGCGGGCCTTCCGGCAGGTCGGCCAGATGGGTATCGCCGAACGGCAGCTCGACCCGCGCCATTTTGTTGCGCTGCAACTGTTCGATCAGGCTGCGTGCACTGTCTTCGCGAACCAGAACGTGCAGCTCCAGTTCCCGGCCTGTGTGGGGAGCCGACGCGATGGAAAATGCCGACTTCTCGCCATTCTCACGCTCGATCATCAAATACTGTCCGGCGTGGTAGCGTGGAGCCTTACCTGCAGGAGCGCGCAGGCCGACACGCCAGACATCGCCACCGACCTCGACGCATTCGCTGACCTGGCAGGCAAAACTGCGCACCGGCAGCTCGCCTCTGGCCAGCACGCTATCCCACAGCACGACGCACTCTTCCAGCGGCTCGGCCACACAGGTATGAATCTCGCCGTGATCGAGCTCTTTGCCCGACTGCATGACCCGGCCTTCGACCAGCAAGGCCGAGCAGACATGGCAATTGCCGTTGCGACAGCTTTGCGGACAGTCGTAGCCCAGTCGTTGTGCAGCATCGAGAATCCGCTCGCCAGGCAGGGTTTCCAGCACCGCGCCTGACGGCTGCAAGGTTACGCGCATCAGTCTATTCCCAACTGAGTCCAGATCTCGTCCACCCGGCGGGTCGTGGCTTCGTCCTTGACGATCGCCCTACCCCATTCGCGGGTGGTCTCGCCTGGCCATTTGTTAGTGGCATCCAGACCCATTTTTGATCCCAGTCCAGACACCGGAGAGGCAAAATCGAGGTAATCGATGGGTGTGTTGTCGATCATCACCGTGTCGCGCTTGGGGTCCATGCGCGTGGTGATGGCCCAGATCACGTCGTTCCAGTCACGCGCATTGATGTCGTCATCGGTGACGATCACGAACTTGGTGTACATGAACTGGCGCAGGAATGACCAGACACCCAGCATCACGCGCTTGGCGTGGCCGGGGTACTGTTTCTTGATGGTCACCACCGCCATGCGGTACGAACAGCCTTCGGGCGGAAGGTAGAAATCGACGATTTCCGGAAACTGCTTTTGCAGGATCGGCACGAACACTTCGTTCAGCGCAACGCCCAGAATCGCCGGTTCATCCGGCGGACGACCGGTGTAGGTGCTGTGATAGATCGGTTTGATGCGATGGGTGATGCGCTCGACGGTCAGCACCGGAAAGCTGTCGACTTCGTTGTAATAACCGGTGTGGTCGCCGTAAGGGCCTTCATTGGCCATCTCGCCAGGATGAATCACGCCCTCAAGCACGATTTCGGCGCTGGCCGGTACTTGCAGGTTGCTGCCACGGCACTTGATCAGCTCGGTACGCGAACCCCGCAGCAGCCCGGCGAAGGCGTATTCGGAGAGGCTGTCCGGGACCGGCGTCACGGCACCCAGAATGGTCGCCGGGTCAGCGCCCAGCGCAACGGCCACCGGGTAAGGCTCGCCAGGATGCTTGGCACACCAGTCGCGGAAGTCCAACGCGCCGCCGCGATGGCTGAGCCAGCGCATGATGATCTTGTTGCGGCCGATCACCTGCTGGCGATAGATGCCGAGGTTCTGACGCTCCTTGTTCGGGCCTTTGGTCACGGTCAGGCCCCAAGTGATCAGCGGCGCCACATCGCCCGGCCAGCAGGTTTGCACGGGCAGCATGCCGAGGTCGACGTCATCACCTTCGATGACGATCTCCTGACACGGCGCGTCCTTGACCACCTTGGGCGCCATGGCGATGACCTTGCGGAAGATCGGCAGTTTCGACCAGGCGTCTTTCAGACCCTTGGGCGGCTCGGGCTCCTTGAGGAAGGCCAGCAACTTGCCAATCTCGCGCAGCTCGCTGACCGCTTCGGCGCCCATGCCCATGGCCACGCGCTCGGGCGTGCCGAACAGGTTGCCCAGCACCGGAATATCAAAACCGACCGGTTTTTCAAACAGCAGGGCCGGGCCTTTGGCTCGCAAAGTCCGGTCACAGATTTCAGTCATTTCCAGCACAGGCGAGATCGGCATCTGAATGCACTTCAACTCTCCGCGCTGCTCAAGCTGCTGCACGAAATCCCTTAGATCTTTGAATTTCATTAACCCGGCCATTTATCCAAATAGACGCATATCCTACCTGCTCCCGCCCTTCAAGGCAGCTAATCCGCGGCGCGCAGGCAAAAAAAATGGTGCCCCGAAGGACACCATTTTTTGATTCAGCCTGTCTGTTACTTGCGTTTCATGGACAGGAAGAACTCGTCGTTGGTCTTGGTCTGCTTGAGCTTGTCGATCAGAAACTCGATAGCCGCGACTTCGTCCATCGGGTGCAGCAGCTTGCGCAGGATCCACATACGCTGCAACTCGTCATCAGCAGTCAACAGCTCTTCACGGCGTGTGCCGGAGCGGTTGATGTTGATGGCCGGGAACACGCGCTTCTCTGCGATCTTGCGATCCAGCGGCAGCTCCATGTTGCCCGTACCCTTGAACTCTTCGTAGATGACTTCATCCATCTTCGAACCGGTTTCAACCAGTGCGGTGGCGATGATGGTCAGCGAGCCGCCTTCTTCGATGTTTCGCGCAGCACCGAAGAAACGCTTTGGTTTCTCGAGCGCGTGAGCATCGACACCACCGGTCAGTACCTTGCCGGAGCTCGGGATGACGGTGTTGTAGGCACGAGCCAGACGGGTGATGGAGTCGAGCAGGATAACGACGTCTTTCTTGTGCTCGACCAGGCGCTTGGCCTTCTCGATCACCATTTCGGCAACCTGTACGTGACGGGTTGGCGGTTCGTCGAACGTCGAGGCAACCACTTCGCCGCGCACGGTACGCTGCATTTCGGTCACTTCTTCCGGGCGCTCATCGATCAGCAGAACGATCAGATGGACTTCCGGGTTGTTACGCGTGATGTTCGACGCGATGTTCTGCAGCATGATGGTCTTGCCCGCCTTTGGCGGAGCAACGATCAGACCGCGCTGACCTTTACCGATCGGTGCGCACAGATCGATCACACGACCGGTCAGGTCTTCGGTGGAACCGTTACCGGCTTCCATCTTCATGCGGATCGTCGGGAACAACGGCGTCAGGTTTTCGAACAGAATCTTGTTCTTGGCGTTTTCCGGACGGTCGTAATTGATCGTGTCGACCTTGAGCAGAGCGAAATAACGCTCACCTTCTTTCGGTGGACGGATCTTGCCAACGATGGTGTCGCCGGTACGCAGGTTGAAGCGGCGGATCTGGCTGGGGGAGACGTAGATGTCATCCGGGCCGGCCAGGTAGGAAGCGTCTGCAGAGCGCAGGAAACCGAAGCCGTCCTGGAGAATCTCCAGCACGCCATCACCGGATATTTCCTCGCCACTTTTCGAGTGCCGTTTCAGCAGGGAAAAAATGACGTCCTGCTTGCGCGAACGGGCCATATTTTCTATGCCAGCCTGTTCGGCCATTTCGAGCAATTCGGTGATCGGCTTTTGCTTGAGTTCAGTCAGGTTCATATGGGGAATGACGTAATCATGTATGGAGGGGGAAATTAAGCTTTTGGCTTAATGAGGCCGCGCCGCAAAGAAGGCGACAGGATCGCGTACAAATCGAAAGGAGAGCGTCGGCGACGGCTAGCAGGGGGCAACGGAGAAGCCGTTGCGGAGCCGAATGTACCACCTGATTTTCCGGGCGTCTAGTACGATGTCCGAAAAAAACCCCGCTATTTGCGGGGCTTTGAAGCGCTTCAGATGTTGGCGTCCAGAAACGCAGCCAGCTGCGACTTCGACAGTGCGCCTACTTTGGTCGCTTCGACATTGCCATTCTTGAACAGCATCAGCGTAGGAATACCGCGCACGCCGTGCTTGGCAGGGGTTTCCTGATTTTGATCGATGTTCAGTTTGGCAATGGTCAGTTTGCCGGCATAGGTAGTGGCAATTTCGTCCAGTACCGGGGCAATCATCTTGCACGGGCCACACCACTCAGCCCAGTAATCAACAAGTACAGCACCATCAGCCTTGAGTACGTCGGCTTCAAAGCTGGCGTCGGTGACGTGTTTGATCAGGTCGTTGCTCATGGAAGTCTCCGAGGTCATAGGCTAAAACGACGTCCATCATAGCGGTCCTTATGCTATTGAGGAAGCGAAGCTTCATTGACTCTGGCTATGGTGGTGCGCGACTGGCGTTATGAGGGGTTTTCAGCCAGAGGGTGAGACAAAAACGATGCCTGTGCGCAGCGCGGCGCCGCGAATATGTTCCTGCATGGCCTTTTGCGCAGGCCCTGACGCATGCCGGGCCAGTGCACGCAGAATCTTGCGATGCTCCTGCCAGGTTTCCATGACTCTTGCCGCACGTATGAACGGCATTTTCTGGCTTTCGAGGAAAATATCAGCGCCTGCGGTAACGATCCCCAGCATGGCCTGATTGCCGCTGGCGACCAGAATATGCCGATGAAACTCGAAATCCAGCCGGGCCGCCGCTTCGAAGTCGCCGGCGCGCAATTCAAGACGCATGGCTTCGACATTGTCTTCCAGCACATCGCGCTCGTCGGCGGTCAGCGTCACTGCCGCCAGCCCTGCGGCGAAACCTTCCAGTGCGTAGCGCAACTGAAACGTGTCGGCGGGTGAAACCCGAGCTTCGAACGGCCAGGAAAACCCGCTCGTGCGCTGTTCTGGTTCAGAAACGGACTGGACAAACACGCCCTTGCCTGGTTGCACACTGACCACACCCAAGGCGCTGAGCGACGACAAAGCCTCACGCAGCGACGCACGACTGACACCCAGCAAAACCGCCAGATCGCGTTGCGACGGCAGGCTTTCGCCGGGTTTATACCCTTGATCGGCAATCAACTTGCGAATGGCCCGGAGGGCTGATTCGGGTACTGCGAGCGAAATATTCGGCATCACTGTTCAGGCCAGTCAGTCCGGTAAAAATCCCTTTTAACGTCATCCCGCTCATTCGGCAAGCGACGCCCAGCGCTGGGGCGGCAAGGCCTGCAAGCGCGCCAAAGCAGGGCGGCGCGCTCGCTGACTGTTCAGACCAGTAAGACCAAAAAACGCTGAAAACCACGGATTACCGTACCTGCAAGGCGAATGGCATGCGCTGTGCACTGGAGAAAAGCCAACATCTTTCGTTCCGCCCGGAGATTTCATATGACCAAGCGTTACAGCGCTCTGCTTACTGCCTTGTTTGCCAGCCTGATGCTGAGCCAGACGCCCGCGCATGCCAACGGCCTGGACGACGTCATGGCGCGCGGCACCTTGAAAGTTGCCGTGCCACAGGACTTCCCGCCATTCGGCTCGGTCGGGCCGGACATGAAGCCGCGCGGCCTGGATATCGATACTGCACAGCTATTGGCCGACAAACTGAAGGTCAAGCTGGAGCTGACGCCGGTCAACAGCACCAACCGCATTCCGTTCCTGACCACCGGCAAGGTCGATCTGGTGATCTCCAGCCTCGGCAAGAACCCTGACCGCGAGAAAGTCATCGATTTCTCCCGCGCTTATGCGCCGTTTTACCTGGCGGTCTTCGGCCCACCTGATTCTCCGGTCAAAGACATTGCCGATTTGAAAGGCAAAACCATCAGCGTGACCCGTGGCGCGATCGAAGACATCGAGCTGTCGAACGTTGCACCCGAAGGCGCGACCATCAAGCGCTTTGAAGACAACAACTCGACCATCGCCGCCTACCTCGCCGGCCAGACCGATCTGATCGCCAGCGGCAACGTGGTCATGGTCGCCATCAGCGAGCGCAATCCCAAGCGCATTCCAGCATTGAAAGTGAAGCTCAAAGACTCGCCGGTGTACGTCGGTGTGAACAAGGGTCAGCCGGAACTGCTGGGCAAGGTCAACGAGATTCTGGACGCCGCCAAGGCCGACGGCTCACTGGAAAAAGCATCCCTGACCTGGCTGAAGCAACCGCTGCCTGCCGATCTCTGATTACTGCTTTTTCGGTCACAGGACCCACCCATGGCTTATCACTTCGACTTCACACCGGTCCTGCAAAACCTCGACGTTCTGTTGCGCGGGGCGTTGTTCACGCTGGAACTGACCGCCATCGGCACCCTGTTCGGTGTCAGCCTCGGGATTGTCGGTGCTGTCGTCCGGGCCTGGAAGATCCAGCCCTTTGCGACGATCTTCGCGATCTACGTCGAGCTGATCCGCAACACGCCGTTTCTGGTCCAGCTATTCTTCATCTTCTTCGGTTTGCCGTCGCTGGGCGTGCAGATCACGGAGTGGCAGGCGGCAGTGCTGGCGATGGTCGTCAATCTGGGGGCCTATTCGACCGAAATCGTGCGCGCAGGCATTCAGGCAATACCCAAGGGCCAGCTTGAAGCGTCGGCCGCACTGGCGATGAATCGTTACGAAGCCTTTCGTTACGTGGTGCTGGTTCCGGCGCTGGGCAAGGTATGGCCGGCGCTGAGCAGCCAGATCATCATCGTGATGCTGGGTTCGGCGGTCTGTTCGCAGATTGCCACCGAAGAGCTGAGCTTCTTCGCCAACTTCATTCAGTCGCGCAACTTCCGGTCGTTTGAAACCTACATCGTGACCACGCTGATCTACCTGGCCATGGCGCTGCTGATCCGCCAGTTGCTGGCCTGGATCGGTCGACGTTACATATCGAGGAGCCGCTGATGGATTTCACCCTCTGGGACATCGTGCGCAACCTGCTCATCGGCCTGCAATGGACCGTGGCCCTGTCGCTGGTGGCGTTCATCGGCGGCGGGTTGATCGGCTTGCTGATCATGGGCATGCGCACCTCGGAAAAATCCGGTCCGCGCGTGATAGCCAAGCTCTATATAGAACTGTTTCAGGGCACGCCGCTGTTGATGCAGTTGTTTCTGGTGTTCTTCGGTGTGGCCTTGATGGGCATGAACATTTCCCCGTGGGCCGCCGCTGCGCTGGCGTTGACGCTGTTCACCAGCGCCTACCTCGCTGAAATCTGGCGCGGCTGCGTGGAGTCGATTTCCAAGGGCCAGTGGGAAGCGTCCGCCAGCCTGGCGATGACGCCGCTTGAACAGATGCGCTACGTGATCCTGCCTCAGGCGCTGCGCATCGCGGTTGCGCCGACCGTGGGCTTTTCCGTTCAGGTGGTCAAAGGCACCGCGGTGACCTCGATCATCGGCTTCACCGAGCTGACCAAGACCGGCAGCATGCTGGCCAATGCCACGTTCGAACCTTTCATGGTCTACGGCTTCGTTGCCCTGGGCTACTTCATCCTTTGCTATCCCTTGTCGCTGTGTGCGCGCCATCTGGAAAGGAGACTGCATGCCTCTGCTTAGAATTTCCGCCCTGCATAAATACTATGGCGATCACCACGTATTGAAGGGCATCGATCTGTCGGTCGAAGAAGGCCAGGTGGTGGCGATCATCGGCCGCAGCGGCTCGGGCAAGAGCACCTTGCTGCGCACACTCAACGGGCTGGAATCGATCAACGATGGCGTGATCGAAGTCGACGGCGAGTATCTGGACGCCGCGCGCGCCGACCTGCGCACCCTGCGCCAGAAGGTCGGCATGGTGTTTCAGCAATTCAATCTGTTTCCGCACCTGAGCGTGGGCGAGAACGTGATGCTCGCGCCGCAGGTCGTGCAGAAGGTGCCGAAGGCAGAAGCCGCCAAGCTGGCGAGAAAGATGCTGGAGCGCGTCGGGCTGGGCGAGAAATTCGACGCCTTCCCGGATCGCCTGTCCGGTGGGCAGCAACAACGCGTGGCCATCGCCCGCGCGCTGGCCATGTCGCCACGGGTCTTGCTGTGCGACGAAATCACCTCGGCGCTGGACCCGGAGCTGGTCAATGAAGTGCTCAGCGTGGTGCGCCAACTGGCGGCCGACGGCATGACCCTGATCATGGTGACCCACGAAATGCGCTTCGCCCGGGAAGTGGGCGACAAACTGGTGTTCATGCATCAGGGCAAGGTGCACGAAGTGGGCGACCCGAAAGTCCTGTTTGCCAACCCGAAAACTGCGGAACTGGCGAACTTCATCGGGACCACGGAACAGGCGTGACGCGCAGCACCGTCAAGATCGGACGCAGAGCGTCCAGAACGGCATGGAACACGGAGCATTGAGGCTTTTGCCCGCAGGGCGTGGGAGCGGATCGGGCGACGCTTCGCTTGTTCGCGAAAGGGCCGGTACATCCGCCGAAAATGTAGCGCCCGATATCCAGTCTTCGCGAACAAGTTCGCTCCCACGGCCTTCGGCCAGAAGCCTGCGAGTCCCATTCTGCGGGCTCTTCATGACGTATGTATAACGCCGAGCGCTCCGACATGAAAACACAGAGCGGCGGCACGATAATGAAAGAACTATCACACCGATCCGATAGCCATGCGCCACGTCGCGAGAGTTATACCGGGTATTTCCCGGGCCCGAACAGCTTCGCGTTGGCGGCAGGCATGGATCGTGGCACGATGGTGCGGTTATCGAACTGGATTTTCTGATCATGCCGCACTCCACACCCAAGAATCTTTCACTGATCGCCGCTATCGACCTGGGCTCAAACAGCTTTCATATGGTTGTCGCGAAAGCCAATCAGGGCGAAATCCGTATTCTTGAGCGCCTCGGCGAGAAGGTGCAGTTGGCCGCAGGCATCGACGAAGAGCGCCAGCTGTCTGAAGAATCCATGCAGCGCGGTCTTGACTGCCTGAAACGCTTTGCTCAGTTGATCAACGGTCTGCCACACGGCGCCGTGCGCATCGTCGGCACCAACGCCCTGCGCGAAGCACGCAATCGCAACGATTTCATTCACCGCGCCGAAGAAATTCTCGGCCATCCGGTGGAAGTGATTTCCGGCCGCGAAGAAGCCCGCCTTATCTATCTGGGCGTGTCCCACACGTTGGCGGATACGCCGGGCAAGCGCCTGGTCGCCGACATCGGCGGCGGCAGTACCGAGTTCATTATCGGCCAGCGCTTCGAGCCGCTGCTGCGTGAAAGCCTGCAGATGGGCTGCGTGAGTTTCACCCAGCGCTACTTCCGCGACGGCAAGGTGACACCCGCCCGTTACGCCCAGGCCTACACCGCAGCGCGCCTTGAAATCATGAGCATCGAGCATGCACTGCATCGCCTGAAGTGGGATGAGGCCATCGGCTCATCGGGCACCATTCGCGCCATTGGCGTGGCGCTCAAGGCCAACGGCTACGGCGCAGGCGAGGTCAATGCCGAAGGGCTGGCCTGGCTCAAGCGCAAACTGTTCAAGCTGGGAGACGTCGAGAAGATCGACTTCGACGGCATCAAACCTGACCGCCGCACTATTTTCCCGGCAGGCCTGGCGATTCTGGAAGCCATTTTCGACGCGCTCGAACTCAAGCGCATGGACCATTGCGAAGGTGCGCTGCGCGAAGGCGTGCTGTACGACCTGATGGGTCGCCATCACCACGAAGACGTGCGTGAGCGCACGCTCAGTTCGCTGATGGAGCGTTATCACGTCGATCTGGAACAGGCCGCACGCGTCGAAACCAAGGCGCTGCATGCGCTGGAACAGGTTGCCGAGAGCTGGGAATTGCAGCACGAGAGCTACGCCGAACTGCTGAGCTGGGCTGCCAAGGTGCATGAGATCGGGCTGGACATCGCCCACTACCACTATCACAAGCACGGCGCCTATCTGATCGAGCACTCGGACCTTGCCGGATTCTCGCGCGAAGACCAGCAAATGCTCGCCCTGCTGGTGCGCGGTCATCGCCGTAATATTCCCAAGGACAAGTTCGCCGAGTTCGGCGCGGAAGGCATCAAGCTGATTCGCCTGTGCGTGCTGTTGCGCTTTGCCATTCTGTTCCACCACATCCGTGGCACCCAGGAGATGCCAAGGGTGGTGTTACGTGCCGACGGCCCGAGCCTTGATGCGGAGTTCCCGGAAGGCTGGCTGGAAAACAACCAGCTGACTCAGGCCGACTTCGCGCTGGAAGCGGAGTGGCTGGCCCGAGTCGGTATCGTCTTCAGCGTACGCTGAGGACCGGGTTGCTCAGGCGCTCCAGCAGGGTCGCCTGAGCGCTCCGCGGGTTCTGATTGCCGGTCGGCGTGCTGCGCACGTAACGCCCGTCAGACTGCAACAGCCAACTGTGGGTGTTGTCGGTCAGATAGCTTTCCAGCTCTTTCTTCACCCGCAGAATCAGCTTCCTGCCTTCCACCGGGAAGCAGGTCTCGACACGCTTGTCGAGGTTGCGCTCCATCCAGTCGGCACTCGACAGGAACATCTGCTCGTCGCCGCCGTTGAGGAAGTAGAACACCCGCGTGTGCTCCAGGAAGCGGCCGATGATCGAGCGCACATGAATGTTGTGCGAGACCCCGGCAATCCCCGGACGCAGGCAGCACATGCCGCGCACCACCAGATCGATACGCACACCGGACTGGCTGGCCTTGTACAGCGCGCGAATGACCTTCGGGTCGGTCAGCGAGTTGAACTTGGCGATGATGTGCGCAGGCTTGCCGTCGAGCGCGAACTGCGTCTCGCGGGCAATCATGTCAAGCATGCCCTTCTTCAGCGTGAACGGCGCATGCAGCAGTTTCTTCATGCGCAGGGTCTTGCCCATGCCGATCAACTGACTGAACAGTTTACCGACGTCTTCGCACAACGCGTCGTCGGAGGTCAGCAAGCTGTAGTCGGTGTACAGACGCGCGTTGCCGGCGTGATAGTTGCCGGTCCCGAGGTGCGCGTAACGCACGATCTCGCCCGCCTCGCGGCGCAGGATCAGCATCATCTTGGCGTGGGTCTTGAAGCCGACCACACCGTAGATCACCACCGCGCCCGCCGCCTGCAGACGACTGGCCAGTTGCAGGTTCGACTCTTCGTCGAAACGCGCACGCAACTCGATCACCACCGTGACTTCCTTGCCGTTACGCGCAGCATCGACCAGCGCATCGACAATTTCCGAGTTGGCACCGCTGCGATACAGGGTCTGGCGAACTGCCAGAACATGCGGGTCTTTCGCCGCCTGGCGCAGCAGATCGACCACTGGCGTGAAGGACTCGAACGGATGCAGCAGTAGAATGTCCTGCTTGCTGACTACGCTGAAGACGTTTTCGCTGTTCTGTAGCAGCTTGGGAATCGCTGGCGTGAACGGCGGGTATTGCAGCTCCGGATGGCTGTCCAGGCCGGTGATGCTGAACAGGCGCGTCAGGTTGACCGGGCCATTGACCTGATACAGCTCGGACTCGTTCAGGTTGAACTGCTTGAGCAGGTAATCCGACAAGTGTTTCGGGCAGGTATCCGCCACTTCCAGACGCACCGCGTCGCCGTAACGACGCGAAAACAGCTCGCCACGCAGGGCCCGCGCCAGGTCTTCCACGTCTTCCGAGTCCAGCGCCAGATCGGCGTTTCGGGTCAGGCGGAACTGATAGCAGCCCTTGACCTTCATGCCCTGGAACAGGTCATCGGCGTGCGCGTGAATCATCGACGACAGGAACACAAAATTATCGCCAGGCCCGCACACGTCTTCCGGCACCTTGATCACGCGCGGCAACAGGCGCGGAGCAGGAATGATCGCAAGGCCGGAGTCGCGACCGAAGGCATCGATGCCTTCCAGTTCGACGATGAAGTTCAGGCTCTTGTTGACCAGCAACGGGAACGGGTGCGTCGGGTCCAGGCCGATCGGGGTGATGATCGGCGCGATCTCGTCACGGAAATAGCGACGCACCCAGGCCTTGAGCTTGGCGGTCCAGTGACGACGACGAATGAAGCGCACCTGATGCTTTTCCAGCTCAGGCAGCAGAATGTCGTTGAGAATGGCGTACTGGCGGTCGACATGACCGTGAACCAGTTCGCTGATTCGGGCCAGCGCCTGATGCGGCTGCAGGCCATCTGCACCGGCCTGTTCACGGGCAAACGTGATCTGCTTTTTCAGACCCGCCACACGAATCTCGAAGAACTCATCGAGGTTGCTGGAGAAGATCAGCAAAAACTTCAGCCGCTCCAGCAACGGGTAGGACTCATCGAGCGCCTGTTCCAGTACCCGGATATTGAACTGTAACTGGGACAGTTCGCGGTGGATATACAGGCTGCTGTCGTCCAGGTTCGGCGCGACGATGGCCGGCACCAACGCGGCAGGCGCCTCGATGGCCGGGACTACTTCGATATCAGGTTCAACCACGGGCGTCGCCTCCTGAACATCGACTTCAACAGCGGCTTCGATGAGTGCTTCGGTATTCATGAGTGTTCCTGTGAGGCTATTGCCCCTTCAACAGTTGAGCGGCACGAACGGCAAAATAAGTAAGAATGCCGTCGGCACCTGCGCGTTTGAAGGCAGTGAGGGACTCGAGAATCACCCCTTCACTCAGCCAACCATTCTGGATTGCTGCCATGTGCATCGCATATTCACCACTGACCTGATAGACAAATGTCGGCACTTTGAACTCATCCTTGACCCTGTGAAGGATATCCAGATAAGGCATGCCGGGTTTGACCATCACCATGTCAGCGCCTTCAGCAAGGTCGGCGGCCACTTCGTGCAGCGCCTCGTTGCTGTTGGCCGGGTCCATTTGATAGGACGCCTTGTTGGCCTTGCCCAGGTTCAACGAAGAACCCACCGCGTCGCGGAACGGGCCGTAATAGGCACTGGCGTATTTGGCCGAGTAAGCCATGATTCGAACATTGACGTGCCCGGCCAGCTCCAGAGACTCGCGGATGGCCTGAATGCGGCCGTCCATCATGTCTGACGGCGCGACAACCTGAGCACCCGCATCGGCATGGGACAGTGCCTGCCTGACCAGTGCGTCGACAGTGATGTCGTTCTGCACATAGCCTTCTTCATCGAGGATGCCGTCCTGACCATGGGTAGTGAACGGGTCCAGCGCCACATCAGTGATGACGCCCAGCTCCGGGAAGCGGTCACGCAGGGCGCGAGTGGCGCGCTGAGCGATACCGTCCGGGTTCCAGGCTTCGGCACCGTCCAGAGACTTCTTCTCTGGCGGGGTCACCGGGAACAGCGCCAGCGCAGGAATACCCAGCGCGACCCATTTTTCAGCTTCTTCGAGCAACAGATCGACGCTCAGACGCTCGACGCCCGGCATCGATGCGATGGACTCACGTCGGTTTTCACCATCGAGCACAAATACGGGGAGAATCAGATCGTCAACGGTGACTACGTTTTCACGCACCAGCCGACGGGAAAAGTCGTCGCGGCGATTACGGCGCAGACGAGTGAGAGGAAACAGGCGGTTTGCGGGGGTAAAGCTCACGGCGAGACTCCTGAGCCCGCTTACACGGGCAAGCGCGACAGTTATAAGCCGCCATTATGACCAATGTGTGACAGTCATGGTTCGACCTGCGACTGCACGTCGCGGCCATGGCCATGGCCCATATGGGGATGCGACCATTGTGGTTGCAAGAATCTTTAACGTCGAGACACATATCGACACTTTCTTCCTGGCGTTGGGCGCGTTAGGCTGCGCGTTCACTTCGCCAGCATCCAGACAATGCTCCAGAATTTCTTGAACGAATTCGGCTACTTTGCCCTCTTCCTCGGCACCTTTTTTGAAGGCGAGACCATCCTGGTGCTCGCTGGATTCCTGGCGTTCCGTGGCTACATGGACCTCAACATCGTCATCATCGTCGCCTTTTTTGGCAGCTATGCGGGTGATCAGTTGTGGTATTTCATGGGGCGCAAACACGGTCGCAAGCTCCTGGCGCGCAAGCCTCGCTGGCAACTGATGGGCGACAAGGCCCTCAGGCTGGTTCGCAAACACCCGGACATCTGGGTGCTCGGCTTTCGTTTTGTCTACGGTTTGAGAACGGTCATGCCGGTGGCCATCGGCCTGTCCGGTTATCCACCCGGGCGCTACCTGCTGCTCAACGGTATTGGCGCTGCGGTCTGGGCGGCGGCGCTGGGTTCGGCGGCTTACCATTTCGGCGCAATTCTCGAAGGCCTGCTGGGCAATATCAAGAAATACGAGCTGTGGGTACTGGGCGCGCTGCTGCTGCTTGGTCTGGGCCTGTGGATACGCCGGCGTTTCAAGAATGCGCGTATCGCTCGTGAAGCACGCGAAGAGAAGGATCGCTACTGCGCCTCGGCCGCGGCTTCCGATCTGGATGAGCCGATTGCAGCGCCTGTCGACTCAATCAAAAAGTCCGACGCGTAAACCTGTACTGTCAGGCATCCGGGTGAAGGCATCGCGCCTCACCCGGCAGCAACATCCTCGCTGTCTCGCCCCGCCCATACCGCCTGTCAGGCTCCTGATAGTTTGCAGACCGCAGATAGCGCCGCATACTGTACTGTACAGATAAACAGTATGCGAGCAAACCTCCATGTCCAGCCCTTCCCCGATTCGTGGTCGCGGTACCGCCAGCAATCCGCACAATCGCTTCGCGCCCAGCCAATCGGTTGCGGAGGATGACGGCTGGCATCAGGAAGCCCCGCTGACGCAGGGTACTCAGGTCACCCATGAGACGGCCAAGAGCATCATCACCCGCAACAGTTCGCCGGACATTCCCTTTGATCGGTCGATCAATCCTTATCGCGGCTGCGAGCATGGCTGCATCTATTGCTTCGCCAGGCCCAGCCACGCCTATTGGGACATGTCACCAGGGCTGGACTTCGAGACAAAACTGATCGCCAAGACCAATGCGGCGGCGCTGCTGGAGCAGCAACTCTCCAAACCGGGCTACCGCTGCGCGCCCATCACGCTGGGGGCCAACACCGACCCGTATCAGCCCATTGAACGTGAGTACCGGATCACCCGCGCCACACTCGAGGTTTTGCTGCGCTACCGGCATCCGGTCAGCATCATTACCAAAGGCTCGCTGATCCTGCGCGACCTGGATCTGCTCGCGGAAATGGCAAAATTGCGGCTGGTATCGGTCTTCATCAGCCTGACGACACTGGATGACGAGCTCAAGTGCATCCTGGAACCGAGGGCAGCAGCGCCCAAGGCGCGTTTGCGGGCGATTCGGGTGCTGCGTAACGCCGGCGTGCCGGTCGGTGTGCTGTGCGCGCCAATGATTCCGATGATCAATGACCACGAACTCGAAGCGCTGTTGAGCGAGGCAAAGGACGCTGGCGCATTGAGCGCCAGTTACGTGATGCTGCGCTTGCCACTGGAGGTCGCGCCGCTGTTCGACGAATGGTTGAAGACGCATTACCCGCAGCGCGCCGAACATGTGATGAGCCTTGTTCGCCAGAGTCGCGGCGGCGCGCTGTATGACAGTCGGTTTGGCTCGCGGATGCGCGGTGAGGGGCCATTTGCCGATCTGCTGGCGCAACGTTATGCCCTGGCAATCAGACGGCTTGGATTGAACAAACGTGACGGCTTCACACTCGATTGTGAGGCGTTTTGTCCGCCCGGAGAACAAATGTCACTCTTGTAACGAACTTGGCACCATCGTGCAAACCCGCATTCCAGAGCCATCGCATTCAGTTTCATTTAAGCTTGGGCGATTAGTCTGTAACTCGGAGTGTCACCAGCAATAGCGCTCAAGGGATTTGTTCGTGATTCCGATTGACAGGAATCACATCCGGCTCTGGTCAAACAGGCATGAGAAATCCACATCAATCCGTCAGAGAGGATGAACAGATGAGAGACACGGATAACCAGCATTCGGCTACGTCGGACAACACAGACAGCCATTTGAGCAGCGCCGACGTAGCGTTGAAACAGATTGTCGATGGCTTTGTGCATTTTCGTAAAGAGGTCTTCCCCGAACAGGAAGAGCTGTTCAAAAAGCTGGCGACTGCCCAATCGCCACGCGCCATGTTCATCACTTGCGCCGACTCGCGCATCGTGCCCGAGCTGATCACCCAGAGTTCGCCCGGCGACCTGTTCGTCACGCGCAACGTGGGTAACGTGGTGCCGCCGTATGGCCAGATGAATGGTGGCGTGTCCACCGCACTGGAATACGCAGTGGTCGCGCTGGGTGTGCAGCACATTATCGTTTGCGGCCACTCCGATTGCGGTGCCATGCGCGCCGTACTCAACCCAAGCAGCCTAGACAAGATGCCGACGGTAAAAGCCTGGTTGCGTCATGCAGAAGTCGCCCGCACCGTGGTCGAGCAAAACTGCAATTGCACCGGCGAGCTGGAAACCATGCAGGTCCTGACTCAGGAAAACGTGATTTCCCAGCTGCAACACTTGCGTACCCACCCTTCGGTTGCTGCAAAGATGGCCAGCGGTCAGCTGTTCATTCACGGTTGGGTCTACAGCATCGAGACCAGCGAAATTCTGGCCTACGACGCCGAACGTGACGCCTTCATACCGCTCGACGGCAAAGGTCCGACACCGATGGCTTCCCCGAAAGCACGCTTTTCAGTCGACTGACATCTGCCGCGACTGACGGCAAGACCTTTTGAGTCAGAGGAGGGCGGTTGCGCAGGATGCGCGCCGCCCGTCTTGCATCGCCTGAAGAAACACGGAGAAGCGACATGGGAATCACCGAATTGAAATCCGCACTACCACGGGAGCTACTGGCTTCCGTGGTCGTTTTCCTGGTCGCATTGCCTCTGTGCATGGGCATCGCTATTGCGTCCGGCATGCCGCCGGCCAAAGGTTTGATCACGGGCATCATCGGCGGCCTGGTCGTCGGCTGGATAGCCGGTTCGCCGCTGCAAGTCAGTGGCCCGGCCGCCGGTCTGGCGGTGCTGGTGTTTGAAGTCGTGCGTGAGCATGGCATGGCGATGCTCGGCCCGATCCTGCTGCTGGCGGGGCTGCTTCAGTTGCTGGCCGGTCGATTCAAGCTGGGCTGCTGGTTCCGGGTGACGGCTCCGGCGGTGGTCTACGGCATGCTGGCAGGCATCGGCGTGCTGATTGTGCTTTCTCAGGCGCATGTCATGTTCGACAGCGGGCCCAAGCCCTCCGGGCTGGACAACCTGATCGGCTTCCCCAGTACATTTATTCAGGCGTTCGGGCCAGGCACCGGCATGCAGGCCGGTATGCTTGGTCTGGGCACCATGGCGATCATGTGGGGCTGGGAAAAACTCCGTCCTCAATCACTGCGTTTCGTACCCGGCGCCCTGCTGGGTGTGGGCATTGCCACCGGCATCAGCCTGTTCCTGGCGTTGCAGGTCAAGCGCGTGGAAGTCCCTGACAATCTGGCCGATGCCATCGACTGGCTGCGTCCGGCGGACCTGATGAACCTGGCGGATCCGGCGATTCTGGTTGCCGCCGTCGTTGTCGCGTTCATTGCCAGCGCTGAAACGCTGCTGTCTGCATCGGCGGTAGACCGTATGCACAGCGGCCAACGTTCGGACTTCGACAAGGAGCTGAGCGCTCAAGGCGTGGGCAATATGCTCTGCGGCCTGCTGGGCGCACTGCCGATGACCGGCGTTATCGTGCGCAGCTCGGCCAATGTCCAGGCCGGTGCCACGACCCGCTACTCGACCATCTTCCACGGCCTCTGGCTGCTGGCCTTTGTCTTGCTGCTGTCGAGCGTGCTGCAAAGCATTCCGGTCGCGAGCCTGGCGGGTGTGCTGGTCTACACCGGTTTCAAACTGGTCGATCTCAAGGCGTTTCGGGGTCTGGGCCGCTACGGCCGGATGCCGATGTTCACCTACGCGGCCACGGCCGTGGCGATCATCTTCACTGACCTGCTGACCGGTGTGCTGGTGGGCTTCGGCATGACGCTGGTCAAGCTGGCGTTCAAGGCGTCGCGTCTGAAGATCAATGTGGTCGAACTGGCGGGCGAGAAAGAGTACGAGCTGCGTCTGGTGGGGGCTGCGACCTTCCTCAAGGTGCCAGCGCTGACTCAGGCACTGGGGACAATCCCGCAAGGCAGCACCGTGCATGTGCCGTTGGGTAATCTGTCCTACATCGATCACTCCTGTCTGGAGCTGCTGGAAGAGTGGGGACGTTCCAACGCTGCCCACGGAACCCGGCTGATCATCGAGCCACGCGGCTTGAAGCGGCGCCTCGAAGGGAGGATCTACACGACAACAGGAATAGGTTCAGGCGCGACCTGACAATCGCAGCGTCAAGGTGACGGGTTCGGATGGGTCTTCGCGAAGCAGCGGAGTGTCATCCGGCTCCTTCCCTTGCTGGCGAAGACGTTGAAGCGGGCGGTTGGATCAGACAGCGGAACGTTCCAGTTCCAGGCCGACGCCCAATTGACGTGACAGACACGGCCAGCGCTTCCAGGCTGCACCCGTATCAGGACTGCTCAGCTTTTCTCGGTAAACCTCGACCGAATCCAGCGCAAAACTCTCATCATCAAGCAACTGATCGACGGCATGGTGCACCGCCTCGTCCAGCTCATTGGCGAATTGCTCGCCGATCAGCTGATGGGCAATCACGCTGGCAACCGTGGTATTGGACGGAATCAGCGGCTGACCAAAATGCTTGATGTACAGGTCGTTCACTTCCTCGACCAGTCTGTGCGCCAGATAAGCTTCGTCCAGCAAGCTCTCCAGCCCCTCGTGTCCGTCCATGATTGCAGGTGGAGCGGCGAAAAAATGTTCGGCAATCTTCAACACCGGTTTTATCTGCCCCTCGATCCCGGCTTCGACGGCGACCTCATGGGCAGCATCCAGCAAGTCAGGGACCAGATCGATATAAGCGGTAACGAAACGCGTCAGAACGTCCTGGGCGTCGACATCCGGCAAGTGGATGGCGGGGTGTAAATGTGGCAGTTTCTGTTCCAGTTGCTGTAGCAGGTGGCCGGTCCTGGCCTCATGTTGATGGGCTCGTTGTATCTGCTCGCGCAACGCGGCGGTGTTCATGACAGTGAGCACTCCTGAGGGCGATAAAACCCGTGGCTGGTTTATGGAATTCATACGTTAGCTGGCTTAACTAAATAGCTAAGACGCTTTTGTCATAACTGATTCATATTTATATGCATTGGCTATATCAGGCGTTTATCTGCTCATTTTTTGATCATATGCCAGCGCTGGCCAAGACAAAGCGCACCTGACAAGTCACGACGAGCGACCTGTTTGTGCATAAGCCGACTACTCTGATGCCGTCGACGCCCTTCGCGGCACGCTGTCCCACACAAAAGTGAGCCATTCATGACTCAACCTGTCCTGCCCAGGCGGCTCGTTATCCGCCTGATGCTGTTGCTGGCTTTTGTATTCGCCTGCGGCTTCGCGCTGGCACCGATTCGTGACCTGCTGAGCCGGGTGGGCGGACACGCCGGGGCCGGCGATTCGTACACGCAAGCGCAGCAGGTCGATACGTCGCGTGAGATCGAGGTGCAGTTCACGTCGAGCAACGCGGCAGGCATGGTCTGGGCGTTTTATCCTCGTGCCGATCAAATGCTCGTACACCCCGGAGCACTCAACGAGATGATCTTTATTGCGCAGAACCCGACCGACAAACCGATGAAAGCCCAGGCCGTGCCGGGGATTTCGCCGGGAAAGGCAGCGGCCTGGTTTCACAAGACCGAGTGTTTCTGCTTCACCCAGCAGACGTTACAACCGGGCGAGCGCATCGAAATGCCGGTGCGCTTTATCGTTGATCGCGATCTTCCTGAAGACATTAAACACCTGAAGCTGGCGTATACCCTTCTGGACGTCACGCCGCTCTAGGGTCTGTTNGCGGCTCGCGATGAAACGGGAACAGACCCTAGGCTCTGTTCTGAATATGCGACATCATGAGCGAACACTACGCCTGCATTGAAACCATGACCCGAATCCAGAAAACCGTTTTCATCGTTGCCGCTATTGTGGCGCTCCTGCTCGGCCTCATCACCAGCCAGCTGCTGTCTGGCCGCGGACCGCAAGATCAGGCGGCACTCAACGACGCAGGCATTATCCTGTTGCCAAAAAGCCGCACCCTGCCTGCATTGAGCATGATCGATCAGAACGGTGAGGCGATGGCCATCGACCGGCTCAAGGGCCAGTGGACACTGATGTTCTTTGGTTACACGTTCTGCCCGGACATCTGCCCTACCACGCTGGCGCAGATCAAGCAGATCAGAAGCGAACTGCCCAAAGACACGGCCGAGCGGATGCGCGTGGTGCTGGTCAGCGTTGACCCCAACCGCGACACGCCGCAGCAGCTCAAACAATACCTGGGGTATTTCGACAAAACCTTCATCGGCCTTACCGCGCCGGTGCCTGAACTGCAGAAACTGGCCAGCGCGGTCAGCATCCCGTTCATCCCCGCCGACACCAGCAAGCCAAACTATTTCGTCGACCACAGCGGCAATCTGGCCCTGATCGGCCCGGACGGCACCCAGCGAGGCTTCATCCGCGCCCCGCTGAACAACCAGAAACTGGTCAGGCAATTGCCTGGGTTGCTGGAGAGGGATTGAGCGTCGCACGGCCCGCTCACAAGCCACATTCTGCGAGCATTTCACAGGCCTTGAGGTGCATAAAGATTTGGGCTTCTGCCCGCAGGGCGTGGGAGCGGACTCGTCCGCGATGGGCTGCGTAGCGGTCCTGAAACAGGCTACCTTGGTTGTATCTGGTGCACCGAAGCAACTGGTTTTACTGCCGGTGCCCGGCAGTTAGCGGACAAGTCCGCTCCCACACAAGCGAAGCGTCGCCCGGTCCGCTCCCACAGAAGCGATGGACTGCGTTGCGGCCCCAAACCGGGCCACCTCGGTCTTGTGTGGTGCACCGAGGCAGCCTGTTTTGCATGTATGGCGCAACGCAATCAGATCAGAACGCCGGAACCACTGCGCCTTTGTATTTCTCTTCCAGGAACGCTTTCACTTCCGGGCTTTGCAGCGCTGCGGCCAGCTTTTTCATCGCGTCCGAGTCCTTGTTGTCCGGGCGGGCAACCAGGATGTTCGCGTACGGCGAATCCGGACCTTCGATGATCAACGCATCCTTTTTAGGATCGAGACCAGCGCTGAGCGCATAGTTGGTGTTGATCAATGCCAGATCGACCTGAGTCCGCACGCGTGGCAGCGTGGCAGCTTCCAGCTCGCGGAATTTCAGTTTTTTCGGGTTGTTGGTAACGTCCGAAGGCTTCGACAGGATGTTGGTCGGGTCCGCCAAGGTGATCAGGCCCGCCTTCTGTAACAGTAACAGCGCACGACCTTCATTGGTCGCATCGTTGGGCAGCGCGACGTTGGCACCGTCTGGCAGCTCGGCCAGCGACTTGGCTTTTTCCGCGTAGGCGCCAAACGGCTCTACGTGGACTTTGGCCACGGCCACCAGGTCAGTGCCTTGGCCCTTGTTGTACTCATCCAGATACGGCTGATGCTGGAAGAAATTGGCGTCCATATGCTTCTGCGCGACCTGCGCGTTCGGCTGAATGTAGTCGTTGAACACCTTGATGTTCAGGTCGACGCCTTCCTTGGCCAGGGTCGGTTTGACGAATTCGAGGATCTCGGCGTGCGGCACGGCGGAGGCCGCGACGGTCAGGGTCTCGTTGGCCTGCGCGGACAAGGCGGTAACAGCGGCGAATATCGCCAATAGCTTTTTCATGCAACAACTCCTTTGGGCCCGCGCAAGGCGGGCCAGTACCAACGGATACGATCAACGATGAGTGAAGTGCGCGACCAGTCTGTCGCCGATTGTCTGAAGAATCTGCACCAGCACCAGCAACAATACGACCGTCACAAACATCACATCGTTCTGAAAACGCTGATAACCATAACGAATGGCCAGATCGCCCAGCCCGCCAGCGCCTACCGCACCGGCCATGGCGGTGAACGACACCAGCGCAATTGCTGTCACGGTGATCGCCGCCAGAATGCCGGGCCGCGCTTCCGGCAGCAGCGCCTTGATGATGATCTGCCGCGTGGTGGCCCCCATGGCCTGGGTGGCTTCGATGATGCCGCGATCCACCTCACGCAGCGCGGTCTCTACCAAACGCGCAAAAAACGGCGTCGCACCGGCAATCAATGGCGGCAAGGTGCCGAGAATCCCCAGCGATGTGCCGGTAATGATTTCGGTCAGCGGCATCATCACGATCAGCAGAATGATGAACGGCAGCGCGCGCAGCATGTTAACGATCAGCCCGACCGTGGCGTACAGTTGTTTGTGCTCGAGCAACTGACGTGGCGAGGTCAGAAACATCAGCACGCCCAGCGGCAGGCCGAACAGAATGGTGAAGCCCAGCGAGACACTGAGCATGATCAACGTGTCGCCGGTGGCGACCCAGATTTCATACCAGTCGACGTTGGCGAACAGGTTCAAAAAAGCGTCCATCAGCGCAGCACCTCCATATGAACATCGGCGGCGGTGAAGTGAGCAAAGGCGGCGTCCATGTCACCGCCGGTGATCGCCAGCGTCAGTTGCCCGTATGGAGTGTCTTTGATGCGGTCGATACGGCCTGCGAGGATGCTGTAGTCGACACCGGTTTCCCGGGCCACGGTGCCCAGCAGCGGCGCGTAGGTCGCCTCGCCCTGAAAGGTCAGGCGCACGATACGGCCCTGCACGTGGGCAAAATCGTCACGCTGCTCGTTTTCATCGACCTGGTCGTCTTCCTGCACAAAACGCTTGGTTGTCGCGTGCGTCGGGTGCAGAAACACGTCGGCAACCTCGCCATGCTCGACGATCACGCCGGCGTCCATGACGGCTACCCGGTCACAGACACGACGGATCACATCCATCTCGTGAGTGATGAGGACAATGGTCAGCTTCAGCTCGCGATTGATCTCGGCCAGCAGTTGCAGGACCGACGCAGTGGTCTGCGGGTCCAGTGCGCTGGTGGCTTCATCGCACAGCAGGATTTTCGGCTTGGTCGCCAGGGCGCGGGCGATGCCGACGCGCTGCTTTTGCCCGCCCGACAATTGCGACGGGTACTTTCTGGCGTGATCGGAGAGCCCGACCCGCGCCAGCAACTCGGCCACACGCTGATCGATCTGCTGGCGCGACATGTCGCCTGCCAGCGTCAGCGGCATGGCCACGTTGTCGGCCACGGTTTTCGACGAAAGCAGATTGAAGTGCTGAAAGATCATCCCGACCTGCTGGCGAAAGCGCCGCAGGCCGGTGGCGTCGAGCGCCGTGACATCTTCACCGTCAACCACGATCTGCCCGCCGCTCGGGGTTTCGAGACGGTTGATCAGCCGCAGCAGCGTGCTTTTGCCTGCACCGGAATGGCCAATGATGCCGAACACCTGGCCATCGTCAACGCGCAGGCTTGTAGGGTGCAATGCCGGTATTTCCCGGCCTGCCACCCGATAGGTTTTGTGGACGTTATGAAACTCGATCACGGAGCGAACCTTGTGGGGGCGCGTTAAAAAATCAGCGCAGTGGGCGTAGTGCCACTTGCTTCGTTACCTCGGCCAGATTGAACCGGGCGCGCATTTTAGCCTGTCCTGCACGCCGTGCTTAGCATTTATTTGCAGGCAGGCCTGGGTAATGGGCTTAACGCGACCGTTGGTGCAAAAGGCATTGAATCGGAGTGAACGGCTGATTCCACCACCGGTCACTCTCTGGATACCGTGATTTCCCGCTTGCATCAGGGAAGTCGTATTCATCGAACCCAACTCAACGATTGGGTCGAAATAAGGAGTTGTTTCCGATGGCTAGCGAGAAAAACCCACCTATCACCACGACACCCAAAAGCGAGATGGCAGGCACCGACACACTTGATCGGGGCAACACCAACGCCAAGCTCGACAGTCTTGATCAGTTCCGCTCCGACGCCACCAGCCAGGCGTTACGCACCAACCACGGCGTCAAGATTGCCGACAACCAGAACACCCTCAAAGTCGGCAGCCGTGGCCCGTCGCTGCTCGAAGATTTCATCATGCGTGAAAAGATCACGCACTTTGACCATGAGCGTATTCCAGAGCGCATCGTCCACGCGCGCGGCACTGCAGCACACGGTTACTTTCAGACGTACGAAGACCAGAGCGCGCTGAGTAAAGCAGGCTTCCTGCGTGATCCGGGCAAGAAGACCCCGGTGTTCGTGCGTTTCTCCACCGTTCAGGGCCCACGCGGCTCGGGCGACACGGTGCGTGACGTGCGGGGCTTTGCAGTCAAGTTCTACACCGACGAAGGCAACTTCGATCTGGTCGGCAACAACATGCCGATCTTCTTCATTCAGGATGCCATCAAGTTTCCGGACTTCGTGCACGCGGTGAAGCCTGAGCCGCACAACGAAATCCCTACCGGCGGCTCGGCGCACGACACCTTTTGGGACTTCGTCTCGCTGGTGCCGGAATCCGCGCACATGGTGCTGTGGACCATGTCCGACCGTGCGATCCCGAAAAGCCTGCGCACCATGCAGGGTTTCGGCATTCACACGTTCCGCCTGATCAACACTGAAGGCAAATCCACGTTCGTCAAATTCCACTGGAAGCCCAAGTTCGGCGTGTGCTCGCTGGTCTGGGACGAAGCGCAGAAGCTGGCCGGCAAGGACACTGACTTCCATCGCCGTGACCTGTGGGAGTCCATCGAGATGGGCGACTACCCGGAATGGGAACTGGGCGTGCAGATCGTTGCCGAGGAAGACGAGCACAAGTTCGAATTCGACTTGCTCGATCCAACCAAGATCATCCCGGAAGAGCTCGTGCCGGTCACGCCGCTGGGCAAAATGGTGCTGAACCGCAACCCGGACAATTACTTTGCCGAGACCGAGCAGGTTGCTTTCTGCCCAGGCCATATCGTGCCAGGTATCGACTTCTCCAACGATCCGCTGCTGCAAGGTCGCCTGTTTTCCTACACCGACACGCAGATCAGCCGCCTCGGTGGTCCGAACTTTCACGAAATCCCGATCAACCGTCCGATTGCGCCAAACCACAATGGCCAGCGCGACGCACAGCATCGCACCACCATCGACAAGGGCCGTGCTTCTTACGAGCCGAACTCGATCGACGGCGGCTGGCCAAAAGAAACACCGGCAGCTGCGGTAGACGGCGGTTTCGAGACTTACCCGGAGCGCGTCGAAGCGCACAAGGTGCGTGAGCGCAGCGAATCGTTCAGCGATCACTTCTCGCAGGCGACTCTGTTCTTCCAGAGCATGAGCCACCACGAAAAAGAACACATCATCGCGGCGTACAGCTTCGAGTTGGGCAAGGTCGAGCGCGAGTACATCCGTGCCCGTCAGGTCAACGAGATTCTGGCCAACATCGATCTGGAACTGGCCAGCCGTGTAGCGGCCAACCTGGGTCTGCCTGCGCCGAAGGCTGGCACTGTGCATGTGCGTCAGACTTCGGTGAAAGAGTCACCGGCGTTGAGCCAGGTCAACCTGCTGTCGGGCGACATTGTTTCGCGCAAAGTCGCGATCCTTGTGGCCAATGGTGTTGACGGCAAAGCGGTCGAGGCCATGAAAGCTGCACTGACGGCCAAAGGCGCACACGCCAAGGTACTTGGCCCGACGTCTGCACCAGTCAAAACGGCCGATGGCAAAAGCCTGCCGGTCGATGCATCGGCTGAAGGCTTGCCTTCGGTAGCGTTCGACGCGGTGTTCGTGCCGGGCGGCGCAGATTCGGTTAAAGCGTTGAGTACTGATGGCGTGGCGCTGCACTTCATCCTGGAAGCCTACAAGCACCTCAAGGCCATCTCCGTTGCCGGGGAAGCCAAAGACTTGTTGAGCTTGCTGCGCCTGGAAGAGGATGCGGGCCTGCTGGTTGTGTCGGATAGTGCATCGTTCGAAGCCTTCTTCGACGCAATGGCCCAACACCGCGTCTGGGACCGTGAGGTGAAAGCCAAGGCTGTTCCGGCTTGATCTGACGCTACCCTGATTATCGTCCCCACGCTCCAGCGCTCATCGTGATGCATAAATCTCGATGAGCGCTGTGCGTGGGCAGGCAGCTCTGGACGCTCTGCGTCCGGTTTTGAAGGCGCAGCTCAGGACCTGGCTGGCGTCAAAACGATGTGTGCTTTTTCATTGCGCTCGATTTCTCGACGCAGCTGCAACTCGAAGTCTGGATTGGCCTTCACCACCCGTTTGGTCAGCAATGTGGCCAGCCACGGGTAATCTTCGGTGCGCGGCACTACCAGCAGCACGTCACAGTTGAATGCTATGGTATCTGCCGCAATGTCATCCAGTTGACGACGCAGTGCGGGCATATCGCCGATTTTCAGGTCGATGGTGGTACTCGGCGCTGACGGGTCAACCAGCTTGGCCACCCTTCTCGCTTCCGCTTCTTTCAAATCCGCTTCGGCTTTTTCCAGTTCTGCCTTGCGGGCGTGGGCAATCGCCCCGTTGACACCGCTGGTCAGCGCAGGCGCCTTGGGCATCAGTGCGCGCGCTCGGGATAATGCGCTGGCCGCAGCGTTCATGTCGCCCTTCTGCAGGCTGATCTGGCTGCGGCTCAGGTAGGCTTCGGCCAGACGACGCTGTAAAGGCTCGAGCCGGGCATCGTCGGAATTGGCTGCTTGCAACGTCGCCAGTTGATCCTCGGCGGTTGCCAGTTCATTGCCAGCGATGTTCTGTTCAAGCTGCGCGAAAGCGTCAGGCTGAGCCTCGGACGCGGCCGTCTCGACCGTTGGCGCACTGTGACAGGCACCCAACAGGATGGAAAATGCGACCAGCAGCAGATAGCGTGGGGCGAACGGGCTCATTCCTGCGATTCTCTAGTTTGCGCAAAAAACGAGCAAGTCTACACCGCTCGCCTGGGTAGAACAAAGCTGAGCAAGAACAACGCCGCAGCGGATACCACTATAGACGGTCCGGCCGGTGTGTCCTTGAACCATGACAATGATAGCCCGATACACACCGCAGTCACGCCCAGCAGGCTTGCACCAACGGCCATCTGCTCTGGCGAGCGGGCGTGACGCTGTGCCGCAGCGGCCGGAATGATCAGCAACGAAGTAATCAGTAACACACCGACGATTTTCATCGCTACCGCGATCACTACCGCGATCAACAGCATCAGCGCCATGCGCAGCGCCGCGACCGGCAGGCCTTCGACACGGGCCAGCTCCTCATGCACGGTCATTGCCAGCAGCGGTCGCCACAGCGCAATGATCGTGACCAGCACCAGCGAACTGCCGCCCATGATCCAGGCCAGATCGGCCGGGCTGATTGCCAGCAGATCACCGAACAGATAAGCCATCAGGTCGATTCGCACTTCGTGCATGAAACTGAGCACGACCAGCCCGAGCGACAGCGTGCTCGGTGCCAGAATCCCCAGCAGCGTGTCCGACGCCAGTGGTTGACGCTGTTGCAGGGTGACCAGCAGCACCGCCAGCAACAGGCAGCCGCAGGTCACCGCGATGGTCGGGCTGATATCCAGCAAAAAGCCCAGCGCTACGCCGAGCAGTGCGGCGTGGGACAGTGTGTCACCGAAATACGCCATGCGTCGCCAGACCACAAAGGACCCGAGCGGACCGGCCACCAGGGCCAGCGCAACGCCTGCGAGCAAGGCATACAGTAGAAAATCAGCCATGCTTGCAGCTGTCTCCGTGAACGTGAGTATGAGGGGTGGCCGGGGCGTCATTCACCACCGAACCATGCAGATCGTGGGCGTGGTCATGATGATGGTGATAAATCGCCAGACTTTGCGCATTCTTGCCGAACAGTTCGACGAACGCCGGATCATGGCTGACCTGCTCGGGATGCCCGGAGCAACAGACGTGGCGATTGAGGCACACCACTTGATCGGTGGTGCTCATCACCAGATGCAGATCATGGGACACCATCAACACGCCGCACTGGTGACGGTCGCGCAGCCGTGTGATCAGGCTGTATAACTCCGCCTGCCCGGCCACATCGACGCCTTGCACCGGTTCGTCGAGCACCAGCAATTCGGGCTTGCGCAACAAAGCGCGAGCCAACAGCACACGCTGCATCTCACCACCTGAAATACCCTGCAACGGGCTGTCGATGACTTTTTCGGCGCCGACCTCTTCCAGTGCCGACTGCGCAGCAGCACGGTCCACACCGGGCACCAGACGCAAAAAGCGCAGCACCGACAGCGGCAGGGTCTGGTCGACATGCAGCTTTTGCGGCATGTAGCCAACGCGCAATCTGGGTTTGCGCCACACCGTGCCTGAATCGGGCTTGAGCAGCCCCAACACCGCACGCACCAGCGTGGTCTTGCCCGCGCCATTGGGGCCGATCAGCGTAACGATCTCACCGGGGCGAACACTGAGCTGGATGTTTTCCAGCACGTTTTGCCCGGACAGCGTGACGGCAACCTGCTCCAGGCGTATCAATGCATCCGTCATCAGGCAGCCTTGCAGCCGGCGCACACGCCAACGATCTCGACCGTCTGGCCTTCGACCGCAAAGCCGACGCCCGCGGCAGCATCGACCACCGACGCGCTGATGGCCGGGTGTTGCAACTCGATCGCGGCATGGCACACGCGGCAAATCAGAAACTGGCCCTGATGCGCGTGGGTCGGATGATTGCAGCCGGTGAAGGCATTGAGCGAGGCAATCCGGTGCACCAGGCCGTTTTCCAGCAGGAAATCCAGCGCACGGTAGACGGTCGGCGGCGCGGCGCGACGGCCGTCCTCTTCGCTGAGCACCGCCAGAATGTCGTAGGCACCCAGCGGTTTGTGGCTTTGCCAGACCAGTTCCAGCACGCGGCGGCGCAAGGTGGTCAGGCGCAGCCCCTGTTTTGTGCACAGCGCGTCTGCTTCGGCGAGGGCCGAATGCACGCAGTGGGAGTGGTCATGGGGGCGACTGGCCAGGGGAGTATTGGGCATGAGCAGCGACGATATTGGCTAGAGACGTTATTATGTTACCTGTTCCTGACTTATATGAGTGATTCGAGTGCGCCGTCTTTTCAATCTTGTTGCTGTTCTGTGGATCAGTCTGTTGTTCATCGCCCCGGCTCAGGCCGAAGTCAATGTACTCACCAGTATCAAGCCATTGCAGCTGATTGCGGCGGCTGTACAGGACGGCGTCGGTAAGCCCCAGGTGCTGTTGCCACCTGGTGCGTCGCCGCATAACTATGCGCTGCGGCCATCCGACGTACGGCGCGTGCGGGAAGTCGAATTGCTCTACTGGATAGGCCCGGACATGGAAACCTTCCTGCCGCGCGTCCTGCAAGGCCGCAGCTCGCCTACGGTTGCCGTGCAATCTCTGCCTGGCATGCACTTGCGCCATTTCGGCGAAGACAACGCTTCCCATGACGACCACGCTCATGACGAGGATGCAGACGAACACGATCACGACCACCAGCCCGGCAGCCTGGACTCGCATCTGTGGCTGTCGACCGTCAACGCGCGGGTGATCGCAGCAAAGATGGCGGCTGACCTGGGCGCTGCGGACCCGGCCAATGCGGCCCGCTACGCCAGCAACGCCGAGGCGTTCAACAAGCGCCTCGATGCACTGGACGCGCGCATCAAGGGCCGTGTCAGTGCCGTTGCGGGCAAGCCGTTTTTCGTGTTCCACGAGGCGTTCGATTATTTCGAAGAAGCTTACGGGCTCAAGCACGCTGGCGTATTCGCCATCGCCGCCGAGATCCAGCCCGGCGCGCAGCACGTGGCGGCAATGCGCGAGCGCCTGAAAGCGGCGGGCAAGACCTGCGTGTTCAGCGAACCACCCCTGCGCCCGCGCCTGGCAGAAACCCTGAGCGCAGGCCTGCCGGTCAAGCTCGCAGAGCTGGACGCGCTAGGCGGCTACATCCCCGCCACCGCGCAGGGTTACGAGCAGGTGTTACAGAAACTGGCGGATGATCTGACCGGCTGCCTGAGCAGTATTTGATAGCACAGGCACTTTTCGTCCTGACTATCGTCCCGACGCCCCGCGCCGGTATGCCGTTCTGGACGCTCTGCGTCCGACCCGGCGCATGCGGTGCGGCACGGATTTGTGACGCAGAGCGTCACGAACTGCATGCCAACGCGGAGCACCAGTCAGAGCGCAAACGGCAGCGCGATGTGCGCTTCCTGGCGCTCGGCCAGACGCCGCTCGAACTCCACGGGATCGTGAATCAGCACGTCCTGCCCGGCGAAGGTCTCGGCGGCGATCAGGCGGGACAACCAGAAGCGCACACAGGCGATGCGCAACATCGTGTTCCAGAGCTTCGATTCCGCAGCCGTGAATGGCCGCAGTCCGGCGTAAGCGCCCAACAGGGCACGCGCGCGGACGGCGTCGAGCTGGCCGTTTTCGCGTGAGCACCAGTCGTTCAGCGCAATCGCCAGGTCGTAGAGCATCGGACCGGAACAGGCATTATAGAAATCGATCAGCCCGGTCAGGTGTGTGCCCTCGAACAGCACGTTGTCACGAAACAGGTCGGCGTGCAGGTTGGCGCGTGGCAAGGCCATGATCTGCGACTTGAGGTCTTCGATTTCCTGAAGGCTTTTTGCAAGCAATGCCCGCTGAGTCTCACCCAGGTGCGACAGAAAGTTGCGCCCCTCGCTCAACATCCAGTCCAGCCCGCGATCGGTCTTGCGCTCCACTATTCGCTCGCGTGTCGCCAGATGCAGATTGGCCAGCAACTCGCCGATCTGCACGCAATGCTGAGTATTCGGCTCACTGATGTGCTTGCCCGGCAGGCGCGGCTGCAACAGCGCCGGTTTGCCTGCCAGCTCGCGCAACGCCTGACCGTCGGTGGTGCGCAGAGCGTAAGGCACCGGCAGATCGGCCTCGTGCAACACATCGAGCAGCTCGATGAAGAAAGGCATTTCCTGCACCGGACCGCGCTCGACCAGGGTCAGGACGAATTCGCCCCGCTCCAGGCTGATGAAGTAATTGGTGTTTTCACTACCGGCGGCAATGCCCTGAAAATCAAGCAGACGGCCGAGCCCGTAAGGGGCGAGAAATGTTTCCAGCTCGGGCCGAGCCAGCGGGGTAAAAACGGACATATCAGAACTGCCAACCAATAAAGTGAATGTGGGGTGCTACCGACCAGCGACTACCAGCTGAATATTTCCCACTGCGGGATCAGCATGTCCGGTTGATCCGAACGAATGAAATTGGGGCTTGTACCATCGGCGCGCACCAGAAAATAAGGCTTGCCGTGTTTCGGGGTGATTTTCACCGCATACAGAAAGCCGTTCTGTCGATATTCCTGAATGGTTCGGTCACCGTCGGTGCGAATAGTAACGTCCGGCGCCGCCGAAGGTGAGTCCTCTGCTGCAACAGCGAGCAAAGGGCAAAGTGCCAACAGGCCGGTCAATAACAGTCGATTTACCTTGCGCATGATAACCTTGTCCCTTTGTCGTCAATGGTCCGCGCATTCTAGCGCCGACCCCGCCGAAAAGGTTGATTCTGCTCATGACCCAAGCGCCGCTCGTCCTGGTGGACGGTTCTTCTTACCTCTACCGCGCCTTCCATGCACTGCCCCCCCTGACCACGTCCAAAGGCTTGCCGACCGGCGCCGTCAAAGGCGTGCTGAACATGCTTAAAAGCCTGCGTCGCCAGTACCCGGAAAGCCCGCTCGCCGTGGTTTTCGACGCCAAGGGCGGGACCTTTCGTGACGCGCTGTACACCGACTATAAAGCCAACCGGCCCAGCATGCCGGATGACCTGCGCGTGCAGGTCGATCTGCTGCATGCGTGCGTCAAAGGCATGGGCTATCCGTTTTTGTGCGTGGAAGGCGTCGAAGCGGATGACGTGATCGGCACCCTGGCGCGCAGCAGCGCGGCGGCGGATCGTCCGGTGGTCATTTCCACTGGTGACAAGGACATGGCGCAACTGGTCGACGGGCACATCACGCTGGTCAACACCATGACCGGCAGCGTAATGGACGTCGCGGGCGTGAAAGAGAAGTTCGGCGTCGGCCCTGAACACATCATCGATTACCTCGCGCTGATGGGCGACAAGGTCGACAACATTCCAGGCGTGCCGGGGGTCGGTGAAAAAACTGCGGTCGGTCTGCTGGTCGGCGTCGGTGGCGGGATCAAAGAGCTTTACGACAACCTCGACAAGGTCGCGACCCTGCCGATCCGCGGTGCCAAGACCCTCGCCGCCAAGCTCGAAGAGCATCGCGAGATGGCGTTTCTGTCCTACGAGCTGGCGACCATCAAGATCGACGTGCCGCTAGACATCGAACTGGATCAGCTGCACTGCGGCGAACCGGACCGCGATGCGCTGATGGAGCTGTACGCCGAGCTGGAATTCAAAAGCTGGATCGAAGACCTGCAACGCGACGCCAAGCGTGCCGGGCAGGAATTGACCGTTGAAGAGCCGACAGTAGAAGCCAAAGAAGCGGCCTATGAAATCATCCTTGAGCAGACTCAGTTCGACGCCTGGCTGAAAAAGCTCAAGGCCGCGCCGCTGTTCGCCTTCGTCACGCAGAGCAACGGCACCGACGCCCAACGCGCGCAACTGGTCGGCTTGTCTTTTGCCATTCAGACCCACGAAGCGGCGTACATTCCGCTGACTCACTCGTACATGGGCGTCCCGCAGCAGCTGGATCGCGACAGCGTGCTCAAGACCCTCAAGCCGTTGCTGGAGGACCCGAGCAAGATCAAGGTCGGTCAGCACGCCAAATTCGCCATCAATCTGCTTGCCAATTGCGCGATCGATGGCGATCAGGCGCAGGGCATCGATTTGCAGGGCGTCCGCTTCGACACCATTCTGGAATCTTACGTACTGGATTCCACTGCGACCCGCCACGACCGCGACAGCCTGGTGGCCAAGTACCTGACGCACACGCCGATCAACTTTCAGGACATCGCCGGCAAGGGTGCCAAACAGCTGACTTTCGACCAGATTGCGCTGGAGCAGGCAGGCAACTATGCCGCCGAAGAAGCGGACCTGACCCTGCGCCTGCATGAAGTGTTCGAAGCGCGTCTGGCGGCGATCCCGACCTTGCAGCCGGTGCTCAACGATATCGAGATGCCACTTGTCCCCGTACTGGCGCGTATCGAGCGCCAGGGCGCGCTGGTCGATGCCAACCTGCTGGGCATCCAGAGCGTCGAACTGGGCGACAAGATGACCGCACTGGAGCGCGAAGCCTTCGCCATTGCCGGTGAAGAGTTCAACCTGGGCTCGCCCAAGCAGCTCGGGGTGATTCTCTACGAAAAGCTCGGCATGCCAATCCTCAGCAAAACCGCCACCGGCCAGCCGTCGACCGCCGAGGCGGTGCTTGCCGAACTGGCCGAGCAGGACTTCCCGCTGCCGAAGGTGCTGATGCAGTACCGTTCGATGAGCAAGCTCAAGAGCACCTACACCGACCGCCTGCCCGAGCAGATCAACCCGCGCACCGGGCGCATCCACACGTCTTATCATCAGGCAGTGGCGGTGACCGGGCGCTTGTCGTCCAGCGATCCGAACCTGCAGAACATCCCGATTCGTACCGCCGAAGGGCGCCGTATTCGTCAGGCGTTCGTCGCGCCGAAGGGTTACAAGCTGCTGGCAGCGGACTATTCGCAGATCGAACTGCGGATCATGGCGCATCTGGCGAAGGACGAAGGCTTGCTGCACGCGTTCCGCAATGATCTGGACGTGCACCGGGCCACGGCGGCGGAAGTCTTCGGCGTCGAGCTGGAAGGCGTTACTCAAGACATGCGCCGCAGCGCCAAGGCGATCAACTTCGGCCTGATCTACGGCATGAGCGCGTTCGGTCTGGCCAAACAGATCGGCGTCGACCGCAAGCAGTCACAGGCTTACGTAGACCGTTACTTCGCCCGCTACCCCGGCGTGCTCGACTACATGGAACGTACCCGCGCCCAGGCCGCCGAGCAGGGTTTTGTCGAAACCATCTTCGGCCGCCGCCTGTACCTGCCGGACATCAATGCCAAGAACCCGTCCCTGCGCAAGGGTGCGGAGCGCATGGCGATCAACGCGCCGATGCAAGGGACGGCGGCAGATATCATCAAGAAAGCGATGGTCGCGGTAAATGGCTGGCTGGATACCTCCGGCCTGGATGCACGCGTCATCCTGCAGGTACACGATGAACTGGTGCTGGAAGTGCGCGAAGACCTGGTCGATCAGATCAGCGAACAGATCCGTCCGCACATGAGCGGGGCCGCAGATTTGGCGGTTCCGCTGCTGGTGGAAGTCGGCATCGGCAACAATTGGGACGAGGCGCATTGAGTGAAAAAGGGCGAACTGTAGGCAGGTTCGTCAAACATTGTAGGAAAGGTGAACTTTTCTTAATTGCTGGAACTTAACCATTTAGACAGGAGTCAGAGGTTCCGATAGATTGCAAAATCCATCGTGCTCCTAGTTGTGTTAAGTGTTGGCATATATCCGGACCCCACCCTAAGGTCTGGACCTTAAGCCCCGGAACTTCCTTCTCCCCATGCGAAGTCCGGGGTCTTTTTTTGCCTGCGATTTACTCGGCAGGCGCCTTGTCTTCCAGTTCCATCCAGTCGGCCAGGACGGTGTAGGCCTCTTCCAGCCCCATGCGCTTGGGGGCCGAGAACAACTGAATGCTGACGGCGTCGCCCCAACCCTTGCGGATCTCGGCCTGAACCTTGAGCAGCGTGTTCTTGGCTGCACCGTAGGTCAGCTTGTCGGCCTTGGTCAGCAGGATGTGCATCGGCATGTTGCTCGCGATGGCCCAGTCAAGCATCAGGATGTCGAAATCAGTCATTGGATGACGGATGTCCATCATCAGGATCAGCCCCTTCAGGCTTTCGCGACTGCCCAGATAGGCTTCCAGGTGGCGCTGCCAGTGCAGCTTGAGCGGGATGGGTACTTTCGCGTAACCGTAGCCAGGCAAATCGACCAGACGGCGATCTTCGTCCAGGCCAAAGAAGTTCAGCAACTGAGTACGCCCCGGCGTCTTGGAAGTACGCGCCAGGCTGGCATGCGTCAGGGTGTTCAGCGCGCTCGACTTGCCCGCGTTGGAGCGACCGGCAAATGCGACTTCAAAACCTTCGTCATCGGGGCATTGGTCGACCTTGGCGGCGCTGAGCATGAACGTGGCCTGTTGGCACAGACCGAGAATGGGGTTTTTGAGCTGCATGTGATTTCCGGTGAAGGCCCTTGCCTGCAAGGCGTGTGGCAAGAGGTGTCGGTTTCGTTTGAGTGCGTGCGCCTATAATGACACACCTGTCCCCCGGCCCATACTCGCACCCTGTCGGGAGGGCGCTGACTGGCCGCTGGAACATTCAGACATGACCTGCTTCACTCTTATGCAAAAAGGCCTGCCACAGCCGCCCATTTTTACAACCCCAGCGTTACACTAACGAACTCAGGCTTTCGCGCCCGGTCGAAAACACCGTCGCATGAAGGCGATTCAATCTGCTCAGGAGTAAAGCATGCGTAATCTGATCATCAGCGCCGCTCTGGTTGCCGCCAGTCTGTTCGGTATGTCCGCCCAGGCCGCCGAGCCCATCGAGGCCGGCAAACAATACGTCGAGCTGAAAAGCGCTGTGCCCGTTGCCGAGCCGGGCAAGATCGAAGTCATCGAACTGTTCTGGTATGGCTGCCCGCATTGCTACGCGTTCGAGCCGACCATCAATCCATGGGTTGAAAAACTGCCGTCCGACGTCAATTTCGTGCGTATCCCGGCCATGTTCGGCGGCGCGTGGGATGCACATGGCCAACTGTTCATCACTCTGGACACCATGGGCGTCGAGCACAAGGTTCACGCAGCCGTCTTCGAAGCCATCCAGAAAGGCGGCAAGCGTCTGACCGACAAGAAAGACATGGCCGATTTCGTTGCGACTCAGGGCGTGAACAAGGACAACTTCCTCAAGACGTTCGACTCCTTCGCAGTGAAGGGCAAGATCGCGCAGTACAAGGAACTGGCCAAGAAGTACGAAGTGACTGGCGTTCCGACCATGATCGTCAACGGCAAGTACCGTTTTGACCTCGGTTCGGCCGGTGGTCCGGAAGCAACTCTGAAGGTGGCCGACCAGTTGATCGCCAAAGAGCGAGCAGCTACGACGGCTGCCAAGTAAGCGCCGGTCATGCGCCGTTGGGGCAAAGGTAGCCCGCGTATCGTTGGCCTGCATGATCCGCAGGTCAACGAACATCACCTGACGCAAAGCGGCTTGCCGGAAGACGGCAGGCTGCGTTTGCTCAGCTTCAACATTCAGGTCGGTATCAGCACCGAACGCTACCGGCACTACCTGACGCGCAGCTGGCAGCATTTACTGCCGCACGGCGGACGCGCAGGTAACCTGCAGAAAATCGGTGACCTGATCAACGACTTCGATCTGGTGGCGCTTCAGGAAGTCGACGGCGGGAGCATGCGCTCCGGCTTCGTCAATCAGGTCGAACATCTTGCCCAACTGGGCGGTTTTCCGTACTGGTATCAACAGCTCAATCGCAACCTCGGGCGTCTTGCCCAGCACAGCAACGGTGTACTGAGCCGTCTGCGCCCGACCAAGATCGAAGACCACCCGTTACCGGGCCCGGCCGGACGCGGTGCAATTCTCGTGCGCTTTGGCGAAGGCGAAGATGCGTTGATCGTCGTCATGATGCACCTGGCCCTCGGGACCCGCACCCGAACCCGACAACTCGCCTACATTCGCGAACTGATCGGCGGCTACCGTCACCAAGTGCTGATGGGCGACATGAACACGCATGCCAATGACTTGCTGGAACACTCGCCGCTTCGTGATCTGGGGCTGTTGGCCCCGCAAATCGAAGCGACGTTCCCCAGCTGGCGCCCAAAGCGCTGCCTTGATCACATTCTGCTCAGCCCGACCCTGACGCTTGAACGCGTGCAGGTGCTGGCCCAACCCATTTCCGATCACCTGCCGGTTGCCGTCGAGATTCGCCTGCCTGCTTCACTGTGTGGGGACTCACTGCCTGTGCCCTCTGGTGGAAACCTTGCATGAGCGACGACGCGGAGCGTTGGAAAGAGAAATACCTCAAAGGGATCGAGCAACAGGATAAGCTCGAAAAGCGCTGGGATGCGCGGCTCGACTTGCTGCGGCGCGGCCTGGTACGCAGCAGTCTGGCGGCGGAGGGTTCAGACCGGGCCGTCGACGAATGCATGAAGGAAATGCGTGAAATCGTCCGCACTGACGACATGGATGCAGGCCTCGCGGCCCTGATCCCGCGCCTTGAAAAGGCCGTGCTGGATTCCGAACATCGCCGCGAAGTGCGCGCCGGGCAGATCAGTTCGGCACTGACCGCCCTTGTCGCACAGCTCCAGGCACTGCCGCTGCCACGCGACGTCCGCAAACCACTCAAGCGCTTCGCCAAGGACCTTGAAGAGCGCGCCGCTCAGGCACGCGAACTGCCCGTCCTGCTCGGCGAGTTGAGCAGCCTGCAAGGCCAGGCCCTGACGCAGATAGAAAAACCCGAAGAAGCCCCCCGCCAGGGATTGCTGCAACGCCTGTTCGGCTCACGGGACGCGCACAGCGAGGAGCATCCTCCTGAACCTCCGCCTGACCTTACTCCGGCCTTGGTGCCGGAGGAGCAGCACGACAACGTGCACCATGAACGACCTGCATCACCCGCGCAGCCGGATACGCCGCCAATGCCGGTAGCACCACTTCCGGCGCAGGCCGAGAAGACTGATACGGTTATCGAGTCTGCCCCACCGCCGGCACTCGTTGCAGAGGGCGAGGCAGTTACTGCTCCCACGCCAGTAGAGGCGGCACCCTCCGTGACCGCCACACCCACGGTCACGCTCCACGCAGAAATTGCCCCCGAACCACCTGCTGAAAACACCTACATCTACGTCGAGCCCGTTGATATCACCGACATGCTGGCGCCTGTTCCCAGCGTACCCTACCAGCAACGACCGGCACCGCTAGTCGTTGACACAGAGCAACCGGAAGAAGATGCCGAGCCTGAAACCGAGGTAGTAGAAGGCGATGACGGCTACGCGTTGCCCTCCTCCCCGGAGCCGAGCTACAGCTCGGTTGCTGCGCACATCGAAGAAACCCTGCTGGGCCTGCTCAACGACCTGACGTTGTCCGAGCATTTTCGTCCGCAGGTCGAGGACATGCAGCTACGCCTCAAACACGGGCTTAACTGGTACGAACTGCTACCGATCCTCGACGATCTTGCAGTCTTGATGCTGGCGATCAATAACGGTGGTCAACAGGAGTTCGGCAGCTATCTCAAGCAACTGAACGAGCGACTCGAGTCGTTCCAGAGCCATTTGCAGGCTGCCAGCGAAGATCACGCCGAGGATCAGTCCGCCGTTCGCGACTTGAACGAGCAATTGCGCGAACAGGTGGGTGGGCTGCAAAGCAGCGTTCAGGATGCGTCCGACCTGACCAGCCTCAAGCAGGTGCTGGATAACCGGCTCGAAGGCTTGCTCAGCACCATGGATAATTACCAGCGCAAACGCGACGACCGCGAGCAGGAAGTGGCTTCGCGACTGCAAAGCCTGTCGGCCCGCGTCGCCAGCATGGAGCAG
Organism: Pseudomonas syringae pv. cilantro; assembly: GCF_001293775.1. Lineage (GTDB taxonomy): Bacteria > Pseudomonadota > Gammaproteobacteria > Pseudomonadales > Pseudomonadaceae > Aquipseudomonas > Aquipseudomonas syringae_P. The sequence goes on along the minus strand of NZ_LGLN01000013.1, from coordinate 308,910 downwards.
GAGGCGCTGGGTTTCAGGAGTCACCTGGAAGAGCAACGTCAAAAGGCGCTGGTCGATACGCTCACCGAACTGCCCAACCGGGCCGCCTGGGGTGAACGACTCGAGCATGAAATGGCGCAGTGGCAGCGGGAGAAAAACAGCCTGCTGGTGTGCATTCTCGATCTCGATCATTTCAAGCGTATCAACGACGGCTACGGGCACCTGGCTGGCGACAAAGTGTTGAAGATTGTCGCCAATGTCTTCAAGAAACGCCTGCGGCCTGGGGATTTTCTCGCCCGCTTCGGTGGCGAAGAGTTTGTCATGCTGTTGCCCGCAACCGTTCCCGATGCCGGGCTAGCGCTTCTCGACGAACTGCGTGCCGCCGTCGAGCTGTGTCCGTTTCACTTCAAGGGCGAACGGGTAACAATCACGGTTTCCACGGGAATGACCGCTTTTCGGGTCGGAGAACGTCCCGATACCGCCATAAAGCGCGCCGACCAGGCCCTCTATAAAGCCAAGGAAAATGGCAGGAACCGGATAGAACAGGGATAGCTGAAACATTTGTCTGAACAAATGTTTCAGCCTGAAGCTATTTGCTGGCGCTTTGTTATCCTGTTGCATTACCTGCCGATGTTGCCAATCCAATGAAGCTGTATTTCTCCGCCCTTCTGCTACTCGCCCTCACGGCCTGCTCCAGCGGTCCAACGCTGGACACCAGCCACCCGTCTGTGAATTTCGACAACCGGGTTCAGTACGTCGTGATGCATTACACCTCGACCTCACTGGAACACTCACTCCAGTTGTTGACCCATGGCGAGGTCAGCAGTCATTACCTGATAGGAGATGACGCCAAAGCCACCGTTTACAAGCTGGTCGATGAAAACGCCCGAGCGTGGCACGCCGGCGAAAGCGAATGGGAAGGCCGCACCTGGCTCAACTCCAGCTCGATCGGCATCGAAATCGTCAATCCGGGCTTCAAGGAAACACCGACCGGTCGCCTGTGGTATCCGTACAGCGAAGCGCAGGTCCAGTCGATGATCGTGCTGCTCAAGGACATCGTCAAACGCAACAAAATCGACCCCAAACACGTCATCGGCCATAGCGACATCGCCCCGCTACGCAAGCAGGACCCGGGCCCGCTGTTCCCATGGAAACGCCTCGCAGCCGAAGGCCTGGGCATCTGGCCCGACGAACGCCAGGTTGCCCAGCGCCAGGCATTGCTCGCCGTCAACCTGCCGAGCATCACCTGGTTCCAGCAGCAACTGGCACGCCTTGGCTACAGCACCCCGCAAACCGGCGAGCTGGACATCGCAACGCGACAGGTGCTGGCAGCCTTCCAGATGCACTACCGCCCTGCCCGTTTCGACGGCGAACCCGACGCACAAAGCGCTGCCATTCTGCAGGTGCTTAATCACTCGAATTGATTGAGCTGCGGCTCGACGCTCGATCGGCTTATGACGGCTTGACGATCAAGTCTTCAAAGCGGCAACGCCATATAAAACTGAGTGCCCTGTCCCGGCCTTGAGTAAACCCCCATGCGCCCGCCGTGCAACTGGACGATCTCCTTGCACAGCGCCAGCCCGAGCCCGGCACCGCCTTTTTTGCGGCCGACCTGAACGAAGGGCTCGAAGATCCGCCCTTGCTGACCGTAGGCGATGCCCTCGCCATTGTCCTCGACGCTGATAATTGCCCGCTCGCCATGGCGCCGCGCCTGCAGGCGGATCAGCCCTTTCGGTGGCGTGTGGCGCAAGGCGTTGTCGAGCAGGTTGTCGAGCACCCGCTCCAGCTGGGACTGGTCGGCATGCAGCCGTGGCATCGGCCCCTGCACATCCAGCATCAGCACAATGTCCTGCTCCAGCGCTTGCTCCTCGAACCGGGACTTGGCTTCCTCCAGCAGCGCTTCGACAGAGCACGGCGCCAGCTTGAGTTTTTGCAGGCCATTCTGGTAACGCGAGAAGTTCAGCAGGTCGTTGATGAGCTGCATCAGGCGCTGCATTTCTTCAGTCACGGTATTCAGCAGATCGGCTTCGCGGGACTCCGGCGCAAAGTGCAGCCGCTCCTGCAAAAGGCCGAAGGCCATGTGCATGCCGGTGACCGGCGTGCGCAGTTCGTGTGAGGCGCGCAGCACGAACTCACTGCGCACGCGCTCGAACGCGCGCTGCTCGGTGACGTCATGCAGCACCATCACCGCACCCAGAATATGCCCCTTGGTATGACTGACCGGCGTCATGCTATAGGTCAGCAAGCGGGACTCGCTGTCTATTTCGATGGCAAGATCTTCCGGCGCGCGCTCCAGTGTGCCCCCGCGCAATACCAGATGCAGCTGCTCATCCAGTTCGGGACGCCCCAGCGCTTCACCCAGACTCTGGCCCAGACGGCTTTCATCCCACCCGAGTTGGCGCTGAGCGACAGGATTCAAGTGTTCGAGATGCCCTTGCCGGTCAATCATCAACAGGCCGTCGTCGATGCTGTCGAGAACCGCCTGCAGCCGCTGTTGACCTGCCAGCAGCTCATCGACGTTAGTCGCCTGATGCTGGCGCAACGCCTCAGCCATGATGCCAAAGCGTCGAGTCAGCAGGTTCATCTCGGCAGCCGAGGAAATCGGCAATGTAACCTCGTAATCACCCTCGCCTATCCGGTCGGCTGCTTTGGCCAGCGCTTCGATCGGGGCACCAAAGCGTCGCGCAATACCGTGCGCAGTCACGAAGCCGATGCACAGCACCGCCAGCCCGACCAGCCCCAGCAGGCCAGCGATCCACAGCGCGCGGTCCCGGGAGTTGATTTCGGCATTACTGATATTTTCGAGCGCCGTGCGGTGCACGCTCAAAAGCCCGTTACGCAGCGTGTCGAAGCTCTCACTCAATTGCGGTGTGCCGCGTATGCCACGCGGGTCGCTCCCGTACAGCTTCCAGTCGTCAATGAAGCGCTGGTAATCACTCCTGGTTTTCTCGAAACCGACCCGCACATCCTGCTGGGCGTCCTGCGCAGAACCCTGCTCCAACAACTCTTTGAACTGAGCCTGAGCCTTATCCAGCTCCGCCTGATTGCGCTGCGAACCGGTCATCAGTACCAGCTGATCGCCGAGGTTCTGACGCAGCCTCAAACCCAGGTCGAGCACCGCGAAGTTGTGCTGAATCAGCGATTCCTGAGTACGGGCCATCTGCATGACGCTGACGAGTCCCAGCAGCAGTCCGAGCAAAGCGACCGTGATAAGGGCCGAAATACTCAGAAAAAGGCGAGTGCGCAACTTCATGGCCAGCTTCATTCGAGGTCATTCACAGGTTGTACTGTTTACGTTTGCGGTAAAGAGTAGAAGCGTCGATACCCAGTGTTTTCGCGGCCTGATCGAGCGTTTCGCTGGTGGCCAGGACTGCGCCGATGTGTGCTTTTTCCAGCTCGTCCAGGCTCAACGCGGCACCGACACGCGGCGCATTGTTAACCGGTTGCTCGGCCATGCCCAAGTGGCTGACCTCCACGCGCTCTTGCGGGCAGATGATACTGGCGCGTTCGATGACGTTACGCAGTTCGCGGATATTGCCGGGCCAGCGGTAGTTGAGCAGCGCAGCACGTGCTTCATCGCTGAAACCACGCGCCGGGCGGGCGTAGTCCTTGACGAAACGCGCCAGAAAGCGGTCCGCCAGGGTCAGAATGTCTTCACTGCGCTCGCGCAAGGCAGGCAAATGCAGGGTGATAACGTTCAGACGGTACAGCAAGTCCTCACGGAAACGCCCGCTGCGCACCATGTCCTCCAGATTGAGGTTGGTGGCCGCCAGAATACGCACATCAGCCCGCCGAGTGACCGGATCGCCCACGCGCTCGTATTCCTTGTCCTGGATGAAACGCAGCAACTTTGGCTGCAACGTCAATGGAAAATCGCCGATTTCGTCGAGAAACAGCGTGCCGCCATCCGCCTGATTAACACGCCCCAGGGTGCTTTCACTGGCACCGGTAAAGGCTCCACGACTGTGACCGAACAGCTCGCTCTCCATCAACTCAGCAGTCAGCGACGGGCAGTTGATCGTGACGCAAGACTTCTTGGCGCGCTTGCTCCAGCCATGAATCGCGCGGGCCAGCTCGCCTTTACCCGTGCCTGACTCACCCAGAATCAGAATGTTGGCGTCAGTCACTGCAACCTGACGGGCCGTTTCCAGAATCGCCATCATCGACGGGCTGTGGGAATCCAGACCGTCCTTGGGCTTGCGAACCTCGCCTTCCAGTGCCTCGAGACGGGCAGAAAGCTGTCGCACTTCCAACTGCTTGGCGGTGGCCAGACGCAGCTGATCCGGGCTGCACGGTTTTACCAGATAGTCGGCCGCGCCAGCCTGAATGGCATCGACAGCGGTATCGACGGCCGAATGCGCGGTCACAATGACCACGCGCATCCACGGCGCCTGGATACGCATCTGGGCCAGCACGTCGAGGCCATTGTCCTCACCCAGACGCAGATCCAGAAAGCACAAATCAAATACTTGGCGTTGCATGAGCGTGTCCGCCTGCGCTGCGCTGTTGGCAGTGGCGACGCTGTAACCTTCGTCTTCCAAACAGTATCGGAAGGTGCGGAGGATGGCGGACTCATCGTCCACAAGCAGAATACGGCCCTGATTCTCAGTGGCTGCTTCCATTTTTCCTACGCTCCTTAATGAATTGTCTCAGTTAGTCTCGGAATCATCGGGCAAGTTGCATGGTCAATTCTGATTGATTCTGCGGCATTCGTGGTAGCTATCTGTCCGTTTAATAGCGAATGGCCTGATCGCCCGCTGTTTATGCCGTTTAAACCGTCTGTTCGGAGACAACATTCATTTCAAAAGGAACGCTCACATGTTTTCACTGAAAAAGATCGCGCTGATCACTGCCGCCACTGCAATGCTGGGCAGCGGCCCGGTGCTTGCCCAGCCTGATCTGCCCACCCAGCTTGCCGAAGCGCGGCAGGAAGGATCTATCTGGACGGCCTTTGCGCTGAACAAACATCTAAGCCCTTTCAAGATCGATGTGGATGTCGAGCAAGGTACGGCCATTCTGAAGGGCAAGGTCGAAAGCGAAGTGGATCGCGAATTGGCAGAACGCATTGCGCTGGACGTCAAAGGGATCGAAAAAGTCGACAATCAGCTACAGGTCGATGCATCGGTGGCCAGCGAAGCCGGCACTCGCACCGCCATGGCTCAGCGTTTCGACGACGCCACGCTGGTCGCCACGGTGAAATCCAAACTGCTGTGGAGCAGTGTCACCGAAGGCTTGAACATTGACGTCGACAGCAAGGATGGCGTGATCACGCTCAAGGGCCGCGCCCAAAGCCCGGAAGCGAAAGAATTGGCGGGGAGCCTGGCGAGCAACACCGATGGCGTCGTCAGCGTCAACAACCTGATCAGCCTGAGCGCCGCGGACTCGATAGCCGCCAAAGCACAACCGCAGTCGCTGACGCCGACTGAAGAGATGAGTGACGCGTGGATCACCAGCAAGGTGAAGGCGAGCCTGATCTACAGCCGCACGCTGGACGGACTGAACATCAAAGTGGACACCAAGGCCGGGGTCGTGAGCTTGAATGGCGTCGTTGCCAACTTCGCTGAGAAGGAGTTGGCGATTGAAATCGCGAGAAACATTCGCGGCGTCAAAGGCGTGAACGGCGATGCCCTGAAGGTCATGGCACGCAGCGCAGGCTGAGCCTTTCAGCCTCGGGCGCAGGACGCTTCGTGCAGAACGCACGATTACAAATGTGTAATCGTGCAGCTTGCTGGTAGGACCCGCCTGTAAAACTTTGTAGCCTACTGATTTTATTGAGTTTAATATCGTGTAACGAGTTGGCACGCACTCTGCACTATCTCCTGTATCGAGGTCGGAATGTGGCGACCCATCAGATCGCAAGACTAAAGGCCAGGGGAGTTTGCAGATGAACATCCAGCGTATTGCACAGTTGCGTATTTCCCCCCTGCACATCCAGCAAGGTCTTTTCCTGATGCTGGCCCTGTTGGTCACTCTGATCGCCATTCAACAATTCCAACGCTGGGATCAAACCCGCCAGGCCACTCAAGCCAGACAGCAATTCCTTCACAGCAGCAACGTCTCTTACCGTGACGTCAGTGCACCAGCGCTCAAAGAAGCATCATCGAGCCTTCGCCCTGTCGATGGTCTGGTCTCTGTGGATGAAGTCGCGCCGCAGCAAAAATGGGTTTTCTGACCCGCTTTGAAAAAAACGCAGCACTCATATTATTAAAACGGCATTAAAAAGGAGTATCACCATGTTGAGTTGGGCTATCACGTTTCTGATCATCGCCATTATCGCTGCAGTACTGGGCTTTGGCGGTATCGCTGGTACGGCTACTGGTATCGCCAAGATCCTGTTCGTCGTCTTCCTGGTGATGTTCGTTGTGTCGTTCTTCTTCGGTCGTCGTGGTCGAGGCTAAAGATGCACACGTCATTTCGCACACTGGCCACCGCCCTGTTGTTGGGCGGCAGCGCCATGGCCATGGCTGCCAACGATGGGCAGTCCAGGGTCAATGAGCTTTTGAGTTCTGCCCCTGAGTACCGCACAACCTGGGCGAAAGTCGTCAAGAAGGAAGAGCGGTTGCCGGACTGGGTGATTAACCTGTCCGGTGCCTCCGAACAGCAAATGACGGCGGTCGCCGAAGATGGTGACAAGTATCTGGTGGGGCCGCTTTGCGAAACCGCCGATACGTGCAAGAGCAAGCGCCTGATCGTGGCTGTCAGCCTCGATAAGGAAGATGCCTACGCCATGCTGGTCGAAGTGCCTGCAGGCCTTCCTGCCGACAAGTCACCTACCCGTCACGCGACTTACCGCTACCTGGGCAAGCCTGACGACGGCATGAAAGGTCTGCTGCAAGAGCAATTGCGCAAAGACCCGAACTGGTATTGATCCAGCAAGGAAGTTGTCAGCTCCATGCAGCGGACACTTTCCTGATATGCGCGACCTGAGGAAGGTGTGCGCATGACCATGGGGCCGGGATGCGTTGATCGAACGGATCGGCGTGACCTAGGGGTACAGGGAGTACCTCCGTAACGGGCCGGGTCAGGCAAGCTGCGTGCAGTAATCATTAAATCTGTCGAACCCTTTTAATGACTATTGCACGGCGCTTTATATTCTCCTCGCTCCCCCTTCAGATTAAATCGCATCCCTGGGCAGCATCAGCCCCAAAGGCAGACGCACCCGCGCTTCAAGACCACCCCCTGAACGATTTCTCAATTCGACATTGCCGCCATGCATGGCCGCGATTCGCTTGACGATGGCCAACCCGAGCCCGGTGCCCTTGCCGCTACGCGCGCGATCGCCGCGTATGAACGGATTGAAAATGGTGTCCAGTTCCGAAGGATCAATGCCAGCGCCTCGGTCCAATACGCTGAGAACGACATAAGGCGCATTTCTGTCGCCTGACACGTAAGCTGCCACTTCGATGCCATTACCCGCATGATGCCGGGCGTTGCCGATCAGATTGGTCAGCAAGCGCTTCATCGACACCCTGCGCAACGGAAACGGTGGAATAGGCTCCAGGCACAACCTGATGCTGTCTTCGTCGTTGTTGAAGGGTGCCACGACATCGCGCACCAGGTCGCCCAGATCCACCTCTTCAATCTCTTCATCACGGCCATCACGAATGAACGCCAGGAATTGATCGAGAATGGCGTCCATGTCTTCGATGTCGCGCACCATGCCTTCGGAGAACTCGTTGTCGTTCATCAGTTCCAGCGACAGGCGCAAGCGGGTCAGCGGTGTTCGCAGGTCATGGGAAACGCCCGCCAGCATCAGTTCGCGCTCCTGACCGGCCTGTTCGACATCCTCGGCCATCTGATTGAAGGCGCGATAGACTTCGGTCATTTCGCTGGGCGTGTCACTGACCGGCAGACGCACGCTGCGCCCCTGCCCCAGTTGCCGGGCAGCGAACACCAGGCGTTTGAGTGGCTGATTCAGCTGGCGGACGAAAATCCAGGCCGACGCCGTGGACAGCAAACCGATCGCGAGGAACCAGCCCAGCACGCTCCAGATTTTCTGGCCGCGCAACGGATGCGGATAAAGTGGCACTTTCAGCCAGCCATCGCCCAGGCTGGGTGCGCGCACCCACAGCGCGGGCGGAGCATGTACGCGCAGACGCACTTCGGTGTCGGCGCCCAGTTCAGCCTGCATCTGGCGCTGATAAATCTCGCTGTACGGCCAGTGCTGCTCACCTTCCGGCACGCCACCGCCCACGACACGAATCAGCCCGGCCGCCTCGGCAATCGCGTCGCGATCGTTTTCATCGGCCGCCCAGTAAGCGCGCAAAGTCAGCGCGACGCCATGGCTATACTGCCTGTCGACCAGCACATCTTCGTTCATCAGCAGGTAGACCAGCGTCAGCGCCTTGGAAAACAGCACGACGATGAGCACCAGCCAGAGCGTGCGTGAGAAAAAGCTTTGCGGAAACCAGAGCGGAGTCTTCATAACAGCAGCCATACACTTTGCAAGGCGAGCCAGGCTCGCGAATTTGCCGAACGCGGGCGAGACCCGATGGACGAACGCAAAAAACCAGAACGTCGATAACCTGTTGAGCGGTTATCGACGTAACTGGCAGGAATAACGGATTTCGGTGCTGACAACCCGGTTGTCAGCGATTTCCGGCACCATCTGGAACGAATACATAGCCCACGCCCCAGACCGTCTGGATGTAACGGGGTTTGGACGGATCGGGCTCGATCAGACGACGCAGACGGGAAATCTGCACGTCGATGGACCGTTCCAGCGCATCCCACTCCCGGCCACGGGCCAGATTCATCAGTTTGTCACGGGTCAACGGCTCGCGAGCGTGCATGACCAGCGCCTTGAGTACCGCAAACTCGCCGGTCGTGAGCATGTGCACTTCGTCGCCACGCTTGAGCTCGCGGGTCGCCAGCGACAGCACGTAATCGCCAAAGCTTACCGACTCGTCTTCGCTGCCGGGGGCACCGGGTACAGGCGCGGCCTGACGACGCAATACCGCCTTGACCCGCGCCATCAACTCGTCCGGGTTGAACGGTTTGGCCAGATAGTCATCGGCCCCCAGTTCAAGACCCTTGATACGGCTCAGCTCATCGCCCTTGGCGGTGAGCATGATGATCGGTACCTGATTGTTCGCGGCACGCAGCCGGCGGCAGGCGGAAAGACCGTCTTCCCCGGGCAGCATCAAATCCAGCACCACAAGGTTGAAAACCTCACGGGCCAGCAATCGGTCCATTTGCTCCACGTTCGCAACAGCGCGGGCACGGTAGCCCTTGCTGGTGAAAAAACGTTCAAGGAGACTGCTCAACCCCGGATCGTCATCGACAATCAGGATTTTTTCGCCTTCAGCATTTTGTGCGGTGCTGCTCATCGGATGCTCCTCTGATCTCGGGGCGCATTATGGCGTAGCTGCGGTGATGCGCACCGTGTGCATTGTTAGCAGATTTTACTGGGGGCAGCACTCGCACATGCTTTTGCACGAAAAAAAGACCACGTTTGTCGGCCAATCCCCTAATTCGCCTTCGCCGGGTATAATGCGCCGCCCTCAAAGTCAGGCAACGCCGGACGTGCAGGGCGGAAGTCAGGCAAGGCAATTTCGTACACAGCCCCAGTTTTTTGCTCACAACTCCAGGTGGTCTTATGGACAGCATCAACAGCCGCATCGCCGAAGAACTCGGCGTACGCCCACAACAGGTCGCTGCGGCCGTCGCACTACTGGATGAAGGCTCGACCGTGCCCTTCATTTCCCGTTATCGCAAGGAAGTGACCGGCAGCCTCGATGACACGCAATTGCGCCATCTGGAAGAACGCCTGCGCTACTTGCGCGAACTGGACGACCGGCGCGTCAGCATCCTTGCCAGCATCGAAGAGCAAGGCAAGCTGACCCCGGAACTCGCTCGCGATATCAAGCTGGCCGACACCAAGACCCGCCTTGAAGATTTGTACCTGCCCTACAAGCAAAAACGCCGCACCAAGGGGCAGATCGCCCTTGAAGCAGGCCTCGGCGAACTGGCCGATGGCCTGTTCAACGACCCGGGCCTGAATCCGGAAACCGAAGCCGCACGCTTTGTCGACGCTGAAAAAGGCGTGGCCGACGTGAAGGCTGCGCTGGAAGGCGCCAAGTACATTCTGATGGAGCGCTTTGCCGAAGACGCTGCCCTGCTCGACAAACTGCGCAGCTTCCTCAAGCAGGAAGCGGTGATCAGTGCGCGGGTGGTGCCGGGCAAAGAAGAGGAAGGCGCCAAGTTCCGCGACTATTTCGAACACGACGAGCCGCTCAAGAGCATGCCGTCGCACCGCGCCCTGGCGATTTTCCGCGGTCGCAATGAAGGCTTCCTGAGCAGCGCGCTGAAAGTCGGCGAAGAACTGCCGGGCGCCATGCACCCGTGCGAGCTGATGATCGGCGAGCGTTTCGGCATCCAGAACCAGAGCCGCCCTGCCGACAAGTGGCTGGCCGAGGTGGTGCGCTGGACCTGGAAGGTCAAGCTGTACAGCCATCTGGAAACCGATCTGCTCGGCGAGCTGCGCGAAAGCGCGGAAACCGAGGCGATCAACGTGTTCGCCCACAACCTGCACGACCTGCTGCTCGCCGCCCCGGCCGGCCAGCGCGCGACACTGGGCCTCGACCCGGGCTTGCGCACCGGCTGCAAGGTCGCCGTGGTAGACGCCACCGGTAAGCTGCTCGACTACGCGACTGTCTATCCGCATGTGCCGAAAAACCAGTGGGACCAGACCATCGCTGTGCTGGCTGCGCTGTGCGCCAAGCACTCGGTCGACCTGATCGCTATCGGCAACGGCACCGCCAGCCGCGAAACCGACAAGCTGGCCGCCGATCTGATCAAAAAATACCCTGGCCTGAAAATGACCAAGGTCATGGTGTCGGAAGCCGGCGCATCGGTTTACTCGGCTTCTGAACTGGCGGCCAAGGAATTCCCTGATCTGGACGTGTCGATCCGTGGCGCTGTGTCGATTGCCCGGCGCTTGCAGGATCCGCTGGCCGAGCTGGTGAAAATCGACCCGAAATCCATTGGTGTCGGTCAATACCAGCATGACGTTTCGCAGCTGAAACTGGCTCGCGGTCTGGACGCAGTGGTTGAAGACTGTGTAAACGCCGTGGGCGTGGACGTGAACACCGCGTCGGTGGCGCTGCTGGCGCGGATTTCCGGCCTCAACACCACACTGGCGCAGAACATCGTTGCGCATCGCGATGAAAACGGCGCCTTCAAGACCCGCGCCTCGTTGAAGAAAGTCAGTCGTCTGGGCGAAAAAACCTTCGAACAGGCCGCCGGTTTTCTGCGCGTCATGAACGGTGACAACCCGCTGGACTCGTCGGCCGTTCACCCGGAAGCCTACCCGCTGGTGCAGCGGATTGCGGCGCAGACCGACCGCGACATCCGTTCGCTGATCGGCGATGCGAGCTTTCTCAAGCGTCTGGACCCGAAGAAGTTCACCGACGAGACCTTTGGTCTGCCGACTGTGACCGACATTCTGCAAGAACTGGAAAAACCGGGCCGCGATCCGCGTCCGGAGTTCAAGACTGCCGAGTTCCAGGAGGGCGTCGAAGACCTCAAGGACCTGCAACTGGGCATGATCCTCGAAGGCGTCGTCACCAACGTCACCAACTTCGGTGCGTTCGTCGATATCGGCGTGCATCAGGACGGTCTGGTGCACATCTCGGCACTGTCCGAGAAGTTCATCAAGGACCCGCGTGAAGCGGTCAAGGCCGGCGACGTGGTGAAAGTGAAGGTCATGGAAGTCGACATCCCGCGCAAACGCGTCGGCCTGTCGATGCGCATGAGCGACACGCCGGGCGAGAAGATCGACGGCGCTCGTGGCGCTCGCCCCGGCTCTTCGCCGCGCCAGCAGAGCAGCGCACCGCGCAAGGAAACTTCTGCACCGGCACCGGCCAACAACGCCATGGCCTCGCTGTTCGCCAACGCCAAGCAATTGAAGAAGCGCTGATGGACATCCCCGAGGATCTGACCCACAGCGCCTATTTCAAAATGCTCGGCTGCGAGCTGCGGCGTCTGGACGAAGGCGTGGCCGAAGTCGCGCTGCCGCTGGAGGCGCATCTGCGCAACCGCGGCAACGTGATGCACGGCGGGGCAATCTTCAGCCTGGTCGATATCGCCATGGGGCTGGCCTGTTCCAGTTCTCATGGTTTCGACCAGCGCAGCGTGACCATCGAGTGCAAGATCAACTACGTGCGTGGCGTGTCCGATGGCGAAGTCGTGTGCATCGCCAGGGTGCTGCATGCGGGCCGCAGGACGCTAGTGGTCGAAGCTGAAGTGGTTCAAGGCGACAAGCTGGTCGCAAAAGCCCAAGGCACATTTGCGGTCCTCTAGACTCAGTCAAAGGCTGATGAAAGCAATCACTGCGAACTGTACCTAGCCGTATCGACATCATTTGGGTTAATTTCGGCACCATTAGCGTGGTGCCGAGTCCATTTGGGTGGTACGACGAAGAGCAGTGATTGTGAACAGGCGTTACAGACCAACCAGGCGACTACGCCAGTTCCTTTCTTCACCCTTGTAGACCGTCAAGTCCACCCCCATATCGGGGCGACCGATGCGTGAAGGATTACACCTTGAGCGAACTTTTAAACCGTCGTCTTGCCTTGCTCGGCGAGCGCAACAACCTCTCTTTGCTGGAGCAATGCCTGCACGGTATAGAGCGTGAGTGTCTGCGCGTTACCCCCACGGCAGAACTGGCCCGCACGCCTCATCCGCAAGCTCTGGGTGCCGCACTGACCAATGGCCAGGTCACGACCGATTACTCCGAATCATTGCTGGAGTTCATCACGCCAGCATTGAAGAACCCGGCTGAAACCCTCGACAGCCTCGACAAGATCCATCGCTTCGCCTACAGCAAGCTGGATAAAGAGCTGCTCTGGAGCCCGTCGATGCCGTGCCCTTTGCCTGATGAGGAGCACATCCCGATCGCGTATTACGGCACGTCGAACATCGGCAAGCTCAAGTACGTCTATCGCAAGGGTCTGGCGCTGCGCTATGGCAAGACCATGCAGTGCATTGCCGGCATTCACTACAACTTCTCGTTGCCGGAAGACGCCTGGGCGCTGCTCAAGCAGACCGAAGACTTTGCCGGCGACGCGCGGGACTATCAGTCGCATTCCTACATCGCGCTGATCCGTAATTTCCGCCGTTACAGCTGGCTGCTGATGTACCTGTTTGGCGCATCACCGGCGCTGGACGCCGGTTTCCTGCGCGGCCGTGAGCACCAGCTGGAACAACATTTCGACGCCGACACGTTGTACCTGCCCTACGCCACCAGCCTGCGCATGAGCGATCTGGGTTATCAAAGCGATGCTCAGGCCGATCTGACGCCGTGCTACAACGATCTGGTCAGTTACACCGACAGCCTGCGCAAGGCCGTGGCCACGCCTTATCAGCCTTATGTCGAGGTCGGTACTCATGACCGGAACGGCGAATGGATTCAGCTCAACACCAATGTGTTGCAGATCGAAAACGAGTACTACTCCAACATCCGCCCGAAACGCGTGACTTACAGCGGCGAACGCCCTATTCAGGCCCTGGTGGCGCGTGGTGTGCAGTACGTCGAAGTGCGCTGTCTGGACATCAACCCGTTCCTGCCGACCGGCATCAGCCTGGAGCAGTCGCGCTTCATCGATGCGTTCGTGCTGTATTGCGCGCTTGAAGAAAGCCGGCAACTGGCGGGTCATGAGTGTTCCAACGCCAGCTCGAACTTCCTCGCAGTGGTCAAGGAAGGCCGCCGTCCGGGCCTAAACCTGCTGCGCGACAACAGCCCGGTCGAGCTCAAAGCCTGGGCCACCGAGTTGCTGGAGAAAATCACCCCGATTGCCCGGCTGCTCGATCAGGCGCAAGGGATTGATGAGCACATCAAGTCGATTGCCGTGCAACAAACCAAGATCGACGACACCGCCCTGACCCCGTCCGCCCAGGTACTGGCCAGCATGCAGGCGCATAACGAGGGCTTTACCGCCTTCTCCCTGCGCCAAAGCCAGATCCATGCCGAATACTTCCGCACTCACCCGCTGAGCGCCGAAGAACAGGCCCACTTCGAAGCTTTGGCCAAAACCTCCATCGAGGAACAGGCCGAGCTGGAAGCCACGGAAGAAGTGGTGGATTTCGACACCTTTGTCGGGTCGTACCAGGCGAGCATTCTGTCGATCAGTAACTGATTCTGGCCCCCTGTAGAGTGCGCTTCTGCCCGCAGGGCGTGGGAGTTTCAGGAGGTTACGACGGCTGCGATGGGCTGCGAAGCAGCCCCAACAGCAGGCCACCCCGGTTGTGTCTGGTACACCGAGGTGGCCGGTTTTGCTGCCGGTTCCCGGCAGTTCGCGGACAAGTCCGCTCCTACACTCTATCAATCGCGGACAAGCTAGGCGTCGCCCAGCCTGCGCCCTAAAAACTGCGTTTTCCGAGCTCTTCGGGACTGGTTTAAATCGCCTTTTCGAAGATCTTCGAATTACGCTGGAAGTTGTACAGCGACGCACGGGCGCTGGGCAGGCGGTCGACGCTGCTGGGCTCGAAGCCGCGCTCGCGGAACCAGTGTGCGGTGCGCGTAGTAAGAACGAACAGGGTTTTGAGGCCCAGCGCTCGGGCGCGGTTTTCGATGCGCTCCAGCAGCTCGTCACCGCGTCCGCCATGACGGTATTCCGGGTTGACGGCCAGACACGCCAGCTCGCCCGCCTCCGAATCGGCAATCGGGTAAAGCGCAGCACAGGCGATGATCAAACCCTCCCGCTCAACCACGCTGAACTGGGTGATCTCACGCTCCAGCACTTCACGGGAACGGCGTACCAGAATGCCCTGCTCTTCGAGCGGCGTGATCAGATCCATCAAACCACCGACGTCCTCGATGGCCGCCTCGCGAACCAGCTCGAATTGCTCCTGCGCCACCAGCGTGCCGCCACCGTCGCGGGTAAACAGCTCGGTCAGCAGCGCGCCGTCTTCGGCATAACTGACGATATGGCTGCGTGCCACACCACCGCGACAGGCTTCGGCCGCCGCATCCAGCAATTCCGCCTGATAGTTGCCGCCCAAACGCTGCAAATGCGCAGGCACCTGTTGCGGGCGCAGTTCGCGTACCAGCCGGCCCTGCTCGTCCAGCAGACCGGTTTCCTCGCCGAACAGCAACAGCTTGTCGGCCGCCAGATCGATGGCTGCGCGGGTGGCGACGTCTTCGCAGGCCAGATTGAAAATCTCGCCGGTCGGTGAGTAGCCCAGCGGCGACAGCAGCACGATATGACGCTCATCCAGCAAGCGATTGATACCTTTGCGGTCGACCCGACGGACTTCGCCGGTGTGCTGATAATCGACGCCCTCGAGCACCCCGATCGGCCGTGCAGTCACCACGTTGCCGCTGGTCACCCGCAGGCGTGAGCCCTGCATCGGCGAGGCAGCCATGTCCATCGACAGGCGCGCTTCGATGGCGATGCGCAACTGGCCGACGGCGTCGATCACGCATTCCAGGGTTTCGGTGTCAGTGATGCGCAGGTCGCGATGATAGCGCGGCGCAATACCGCGCTGGGCCAGACGACTTTCGATCTGCGGACGTGAGCCGTGCACCAGCACCAGCCGCACGCCCAGACTGTGCAGCAGCACGAGGTCGTGAACGATGTTGCCGAAGTTGGGATGAGCGACGCCGTCGCCGGGCAGCATGACGACGAAGGTGCAATCGCGGTGGGCATTGATGTAGGGAGACGCGTGGCGAAGCCAGTTGACGTAGTCGGGCATGACAACAAGAGCCTGTAGATAAAATGGACGAAAAGAAAAAGCACGCACAACGGTGTGGTGGTTATCGTCGGAACAGGCTTGGCAACACGTGCAATCTCCTTGCATTCAACAGGTGTGGAACCTGACTCACTGAGGCGTCAGGCAGTAATGCTCGATCAACTGACGTAACAGACGCACTGTAGGGTCCAGACGTGACATTTCGAGGTATTCCCCCGGCTGATGCGCACAGGCGATATCACCCGGGCCGAGCACCAGTGTTTCACAACCGAGGCGCTGAAGATAAGGCGCTTCGGTGCCGAACGCTACTGCTGCGGCCGTATGACCGGTCAGTCGTTCAGCCACACGCACCAGTTCCGCGTCGGCCACCTGTTCGAACGGCGCACACTCGGGGAACAGTGGAGCGTAGTCGATCTGCACCTGATGCTGTTCGGCGAGCGGTTGCAGCTTCTGCCGGATCGCCGAGCGCAGCACGTCCGGGTCCATGCCCGGCAGCGGGCGCAGGTCGAACTCCAGCGAACACTGACCGCAGATCCGGTTCGGGTTGTCGCCGCCATGAATGCAGCCCAGGTTGAGGGTCGGTTGCGGCACGGTAAATTGCGGATTGCGGTATTCCAGCTGCCACTGGTTGCGCAGGCCCTTGAGTTCGCTGATCGCATCGTGCATCGCTTCCAGCGCGCTGTGCCCGAGGCTCGGGTCCGAAGAATGGCCGCTGCGCCCAAGAATATGGATACGCTCCATCATCACGCCTTTGTGCATGCGGATCGGCTTGAGCCCGGTCGGC
This sequence comes from Pseudomonas syringae pv. cilantro, assembly GCF_001293775.1. Taxonomy (GTDB): domain Bacteria; phylum Pseudomonadota; class Gammaproteobacteria; order Pseudomonadales; family Pseudomonadaceae; genus Aquipseudomonas; species Aquipseudomonas syringae_P. Next base: position 292,454 of record NZ_LGLN01000013.1, on the reverse strand, counting down.
TCGCCGATCACCGCCGCTCGGCCCAGCGGGCGTCCGGCGTCTGCCAGCGCACGCGCCCCGGCCATCGAGCTTTCTTCATCGCAGGTCGCCAGGATCAGCAACGGCTGCTTGAACGGCTGATCGAGCAGACCACGCACAGCCTCGATGACCAGCGCAAAGAAACCCTTCATGTCACAACTGCCCAGCCCGACCCAGCGGCCATCGACTTCGGTCAGTTTCAGCGGGTCGGTTTTCCACAGCGCTTCGTCGAACGGCACGGTGTCGCTGTGGCCCGCCAGCACCAGGCCACCGGGGCCCGTGCCGAAAGTCGCCAGCAGGTTGAACTTGCCGGGCGAAACCTGCTGAATGTCGCAGGCGAAACCCAGATCGCCGAGCCATCCGGCCAGCAGGTCGATGACAGGCCGGTTGGTCTGGTCCAGAGAAGGCTGAGTGCAGCTCACCGAGGGCGCAGCGATCAAGGCGGCAAACTGGTCTTTCATGGACGGCAACGGCATGGACGTTTCCTGTAATCAAGACAAAACAGGGATCATCATAGGGCCATAGCCACCCAGGAATAAACCGTTTCGGGCCATGTCCTGTACACTGCCGCCCTTAGCAGCCGTTCATTCATGGGCTGCGCTCCCGTTATCAGTATCAGCGTTTGGATTCCCCCGGCCATGCAAAAAGAAACAGAAATCAAACTCCGCGTCAGCCGCGAGACCCTCGCTGCACTGCGCGAACACCCGCTGCTCAAGAAGCGCAACAAAAGTGGCTGGGAGCGCCTGGAACTGTCGAACCAGTATTTCGATACCCCTGAGCGCGAGCTGGCCCACGCCAAGGTGGCGCTGCGCATCCGTCGTGACGGCGATCAGATCATCCAGACCATGAAGACCCGCGGGCAAAGCGTGGCCGGCCTGTCCGAGCGCAACGAATACAACTGGGACCTGACCAAAGCCAAGCTGGACCTGAAAAAACTCGAAGGCGATTGCTGGCCCGAGCAACTGGCCGAGCTGGACAAGAAAACCATCAAGCCGTTGTTCACCACCGATTTCATCCGTGAAAAAGCCGAAATTGCCTGGGGTCGCGGCAAGACCAAAGTCGTGATCGAAGCTGCGCTGGACCTGGGCCAGGTGGTGGCAGGCAAGCAGAAGGAAGAAATCTGCGAGCTGGAACTGGAGCTGCGCGAAGGTGATCCGGCCGCCCTGCTGGAACTGGCTGCCGAACTGGCAGCCAGCCTGCCGTTGATGCCGTGTGACATCAGCAAGGCCGAGCGCGGTTATCGCCTGCTCGACGCCAGCAGCTACGCGCTGAGCCTGCCTGCACCGACGCTGCACGCAGAAACGCCGCTGGACGACGCCTACTCGGCGCTGGCCTGGCACCTGTTGGGCAGCAGCCAGCGTCTGGCCGAGCAATACCGTTTCAACGGCCACTGGCGACTGCTGCAGGACTGGGTCGAGATGCTGGCTGAGCTGCGGGCGCTGACCAGCAGTCTGGGGCAGGCCGCACCGCGCAGTTCGTCGGCGCAACTGCGTGCCGCACTGGACGCCTTGCTGGAAGACTGGCGCCCGCTGGTTCAGGCCGGTCAGGAAGATGGCGATGTCCGTGGCGCAGCGCATGAGCAGTTTCTTGAAGAGCTGCAGGACACTCGCTGGGGCGAGTTCTCGCTGAACACCTCACGCTGGTTGCTGGCCCGCAGCTGGACGGCCGAACGCAATACTCGCGGCAACCGCCAGGGCGCTGCGCTGTTGAGCAGCTGGCTACCGCGCTTGCTGGGTGAAGAAGCGACGTCCCTGCAATTGAGCCGTTATCAGCAGCAGCCGGAAGACCTTGCCGAGCAACTGCCACGCATCGAGCGCATCCAGGCCTGGCTGCACTGGGCACGCGGCGCGCTGGACTTGCCGGAGCTGGACCGTCTGTACGGCGAACTACGCAAACTGGAAGAACTGGCTCACCTGGACATCAGCGACGAAGTCCTCGACGCCCGTGTTCAGCAAGCGATCACCGTGTTCCAGAGCCGCGCGTGGAAGACTCTGCTGCGTTTGTGACAGTCCTTGAACCACGATGATTCTCGTGCATACGCTGCGTGCTCGTCGTTATACATAAATCCTGAAAGCCCAAAATACCGGGCTTCCAGGCTTTTGCCCGCAGGGCGTGGGAGCGGCTTGTTCGCGAAGACGGTGGCTCAGACGATGCATTTTCGGAGANCGTGGACAAGTCCACTCCCACGGCCTCTGGCCAGAATCAAAAGCAGAGCTGTGTACAACGCTGAGCGCTCAGCGTTGTCCAGCCTGCAATTTCGTGGGGCTAAAATTGCAGTATCGGGCGGAATAAAGATCCCTGTGGGAGCGGACCGGGCGACGCTTCGCTTGTTCGCGAAGACGGTGTTTCAGACGACACATTTCCGAAGAGTATATCGGCCCTTTCGCGAACAAGAATCTCCCACAGCCTCCGGCCAGAANAAGCCATAAGCGCTTCGCATTCCGGGCTCTTCAGAGCTTATGTGTAGAGCGCCATGTGGTATTAGCACAACAAGCCGCCTCCCCTCCCGGCTGAAACCATTTAGCTGCTACAGTAATGCCCGGTCGCACAGAAGGCGCAACGCTGCCACGCTTGGCGTCTACTCTTGCTCATCGTCTGATGATGAATAGTCTCAAGGAGCGCGCATGGCAGCCCTGGCCCCCTCTTCACAGGATCGCTGGCTCGATCTGAACGATGTGTTGCGCGATCTGGTCGCGGAAGGCTTTCTCGGCCAGGACGACTCGGAAACCGCGCTTGTCCAGCGCCGCAGTGCGGCGAACATTCAGTTGCACCCTCTCGAGTTTCTCGCTTCTCTACAGTTTGACGACGTGAAGCGGCCCGGCAAAAAGCTCGACCTGGAAACCCTTACCGCCTGGCTGGCGAAAGCCTGCGACCAGCCGTACATGCGCATCGACCCGCTGAAGATCAACGTGGCAGCTGTCACGCCATTGATGTCCTACGCTTTCGCCCAGCGGCACAAGATTCTCGCCGTGGCGGTGGACCGCGAGTCAGTGACCATCGCCAGCGCCCAGCCGTATGTGCGCTCGTGGGAAGCCGACCTCGCCCACGTACTTAAACTCCAGGTGAAGCGCGTCGTTGCCAACCCGACAGACATCCAGCGCATGGCGATGGAGTTTTTCCGGCTGGCGAAATCGGTCAGCGGTGCCAACGCGTCCGAACAGAAAATGAGCAACATGGGCAACTTCGAACAGTTGCTCAAGCTCGGTGCCAGCGATCAGGAACCGGACGCCAACGACGCGCACATCGTCAATATCGTCGACTGGCTGTTCCAGTACGCGTTCCAGCAACGTGCCAGCGACATTCATATAGAGCCGCGCCGCGAACAGGGCACGGTGCGTTTTCGCATCGACGGCGTGCTGCACAACGTCTATCAGTTCCCGGCGCAAGTGATCATGGCGATTGTCAGCCGCCTGAAAAGTCTGGGCCGGATGAACGTCGCTGAAAAGCGCAAACCGCAGGACGGCCGCGTCAAGACCACTACGCCTGAGAACCGCGAAGTAGAACTGCGGCTATCGACACTGCCGACTGCGTTTGGCGAGAAGATGGTGATGCGGATTTTCGACCCCGAAGTGCTGCTCAAGGACTTCGACCAGTTGGGCTTCTCCAGCGATGACCTGCGGCGCTGGCAGGACATGACCCGCCAGCCCAACGGCATCATCCTGGTTACCGGCCCGACCGGTTCGGGCAAGACCACCACGCTGTACACCACCCTCAAGAAGCTGGCGACCTCAGAGGTCAACCTCTGCACCATCGAAGACCCTATCGAGATGGTCGAGCCCGCCTTCAATCAGATGCAGGTGCAGCACAACATCGATCTGAGCTTCGCTGCCGGCGTGCGTGCTCTGATGCGGCAAGATCCGGATATCATCATGATCGGCGAAATTCGCGACCTGGAGACGGCTGAGATGGCGATTCAGGCCGCGTTGACCGGTCACCTGGTGCTGTCGACCCTGCACACTAACGACGCGCCCAGCGCCATCAGCCGCATGCTTGAACTGGGCGTGCCACATTACCTGCTCAAGGCGACCATTCTCGGCGTCATGGCGCAACGCCTGGTGCGCACGCTGTGCCCGCATTGCAAGGCGCCGATCAACCTGAACGAAACCGATTGGCAAACCCTGACTCGTCCGTGGCAAGCCCCGGTGCCTGCTGGCGCACATCAGGCGGTAGGCTGCGTGGAATGCCGTGATACGGGTTATCGCGGGCGGGCCGGGGTCTACGAGATCATGGTCATGTCGGACAACATCAAAGCCCTGATTTCCGCAGACCTGGACCTCAACGCCATGCGTCGCCAGGCCTTCAAGGAAGGCATGCGCAGCCTGCGCCTGTCCGGCGCCCAGAAAGTCTCGGCCGGGCTGACTACACTGGAAGAAGTGCTGCGAGTAACGCCACAGAGTGAGCAGCGCTAGACCGGTTGGAGGCGGCGTTTGTACACGACGGCCCAGGTAAGCCTGACCGTGTTCGACCAGCTAAAGTGAACCATGCAGTTCACATTGATTGAACTAGTTCACGGCTTTAGCTATCCAACCCCTCAGAACAACCACAGTCGGAGTATCTCACCATGCGTCTCAAGTTTGCTGTCGCCACCGTAGCCTTGCTTTCCATCCCGATGGGTTCAGCGATGGCTGACACCTTCTGGCGTAACGTATTGTCCTCGGGTGCCACCACTGGCTCGAGTTATCTCACCTTCAAGGATCACAAGCTGATCGTCGCGGCTCAGGATGATGCAGGCAGCTACGTTGCCAGCAATGGCGACATCCGTGGCCCGTTTCTGGAAGCTGCTATCCAGCAGGTTCGTAAAGAAAATCCTGGTTTGAAAGCGACCGACATGGAATTGGCCAACGCCATCCTGGACAAGAACCTGGTTGCTGAAAGCCAGTAAGTGTCACGCATAAAAAATGCCGCTCGATGAGCGGCATTTTTTTGTCCGGTGTTACTCGCCGATCGCGCTTTTGTAACCTGCGGCGTCCAGCAGCCTGGCCAGATCGGCCTCTGCACTGGCTGGCTTGAGCTTGAAGATCCAGGCGCTATAAGGCTCGCTGTTGAGCGACTCGGGCGAATCGCCCAATGCCCCATTGACCTCGAAAACTTCACCGGCCACTGGCGAGTAGATGTCCGAAGCGGCCTTGACCGACTCGACAACCCCGGCAGTATCACCCGCTGCGAACACTTTACCGATTTCCGGCAGTTCGACGAAGACTACATCGCCCAGCGCTTCCTGTGCGTGATCCGAGATGCCGACGGTCACGGTGCCATCGGCTTCAAGGCGCGCCCACTCGTGACTTTCAGCGAAACGCAGCTCGGCGGGAATATTGCTCATTTAGTCATCCTCAACATCGGGTCAGCGGAAAACCCGCCATAGGTTAGATAAGGGCTTTGCCATGTCGCACGAACGCGGGCTGCACCACCCGCACCGGGTACCACTTGCCGCGGATTTCCACCTCGGCCCGGTCGGCGGTTGCCATCGGTACGCGCGCCAGAGCAATGGATTTGCTCAACGTAGGAGAGAAACTACCACTGGTGATCTCACCTTCGCCAATTTCTGCGATTCTTACCACCTGCTGGGCCCGCAACACGCCGCGCTCTTCGAGCACCAGTCCAACCAGCTTGAAGGCCACGCCTGCGGCCCGTTCGCGCTCCAGAGCCTTGCGGCCGATGAAGTCACGGTCGGCAGGGTCCCAGGCGATGCTCCAGGCAATGTTCGAGACCAGCGGTGAAACACCTTCGCCGATATCCTGACCGTACAGGTTCATACCGGCTTCAAGGCGCAATGTGTCGCGAGCGCCCAGGCCGATGGGGGAGATGCCCGCGCCGACCAGCTCATTGAAAAAGCTCGGGGCCTGCTCGGCCGGCAGCATGATTTCCAGGCCGTCTTCACCCGTATAGCCCGTGCGGGCGATGAACCAGTCGGCGTCCTCGCGACCTTCAAACGGTTTGAGCTCGGCAATCAACTTGCCGCGAGCACTGGAAACCAGGTCGGCAATTCTGGCCCGCGACCGTGGCCCCTGAATGGCCAGAATCGCCATCTCGCTACGCTCGTTCAGCTGGACGTCGAAATCGCCCAGCTGCGCCTTCATCCAGGCAAGATCCTTGGCACCGTTCGCCGCATTCACGACCAGACGATAACCGTCGGCGGTGAGGTAGACGATCATGTCGTCGATGATTCCGCCAGCCTCATCCAGCATCGCACTGTAAAGCGCCCGACCTGATGCCTTCAGACGGTCGACATCATTGGCCAGCAGGTAGCGCAGCCAGTCGTTGGCCTGACGGCCGGTCACGTCGATCACGTTCATGTGAGAGACATCGAAGACCCCACAGTCGCGGCGCACCTGATGGTGCTCCTCGACCTGCGATCCATAATGCAACGGCATGTCCCAGCCACCAAAATCGACCATTTTTGCGCCAAGGGCGAGGTGCAGGTCGAACAGGGGGGTACGCTGTCCCATGGGTTTCTCCTTCCGGGCGTGGCGAAGGTGCGGGCAGAAACACTCGGCAAGCCCCCAATAGACCGGGGTTTGCAGCACATTTACAACTGACCGAATAATCTGACAGACCGCACCGATTGCGGCGCATTGTAGCCGCAAGGTTGAGACCCCGCACCTAACCAATCTGACGGGCAGAACGCCGAATCAACCCGATGACCGGTAATAATCCTACAAGTACCAGCGTCAAAGCGGGCAGCGCCGCGCGTGCCCACTCGCCCTCGCTGGTCATTTCGAAGATCCGCACCGCAAGCGTATCCCAGCCAAACGGGCGCATCAGCAGGGTGGCGGGCATTTCTTTGAGCACATCGACAAACACCAGCAGCGCGGCGCTGAGGGCTCCCGGCACCAGCAGCGGCAGATACACGTTAAGAAACAACTTCGGACCACTGACGCCCAGGCTGCGCGCGGCTTCGGGCAATGAGGGCCGTATGCGCGACAGGCTGTGCTCCAGCGGACCGAAGGCGACGGCGATGAACCGCACCAGATAGGCCAGCAACAGTGCCGACAGGCTGCCCAGCAACAACGGTTTGCCCGCCCCGCCCAGCCAGCCGGACAGCGGAATCACCAGCTCACGGTCCAGATAACTGAATGCCAGCATGATCGAAACAGCCAGTACCGAACCCGGCAGGGCATAGCCCAGGTTGGCGAGGCTGACACCGGAGCGAATCGCGGGCGTAGGTGCCATACGTCGGGCAAAGGCCAGGATCAATGCCATGCTGACCGTGATCAGGGCGGCGATGCTGCCCAGATAAAGGGTGTGCAGGATCAGCCCGATGTAACGCTCATCCAGATCGAACCGGCCACGTTGCCAGACCCAGACGATCAGTTGCAGCACCGGTACGACGAAGGCGCAGAGAAACACCAGTCCACACCAGAAACTGGCCCCCCAGGCCTTGAAGCCTCGCAGCGGGTAAAGCGCCTGGCCTCGGGGACGTTCGTTGGTTGGACGGCTCGCACCTCGGGCCCGGCGTTCGCCGTACAGCAGGATCAGCACAGCCAACAGCAGCAGGCTCGCCAGTTGCGCGGCACTGGAAAGGCTGAAAAAGCCATACCAGGTTTTGTAGATGGCCGTGGTGAAGGTGTCGAAGTTGAAGACCGAGACTGCGCCGAAGTCTGCCAGGGTTTCCATCAACGCCAGAGCGACGCCCGCCCCGATGGCCGGACGGGCCATCGGCAGCGCCACTCGCCAGAATGCCTGCAACGGTGTTTGCCCCAGGACGCGCGCGGCCTCCATCAAGCCCTTGCCCTGCGCCAGAAAAGCCGTGCGTGCCAGCAGGTAGACGTAGGGGTAGAAAACCAGCACCAGCACGGTAATCACGCCACCCGTGGAGCGCACACGCGGCAAACGCAGGCCGGAGCCGAACCATTCGCGCATCAGGGTTTGCAGCGGGCCGGAAAAATCCAGCAGACCGACAAAGACGAACGCCAGCACGTAGGCGGGAATCGCGAACGGCAGCATCAGCGCCCAGTCCAGCCAGCGCCGGCCAGGGAATTCGCACAAGCTGGTCAGCCAGGCCAGGCTCACGCCCAGCAGCGTCACACCTGTGCCGACCCCGAGCAGCAGGATCAGCGTGTTGCTCAGCAAGCGCGTCATTTGGGTTTCGAGCAGGTGCGACCAGATCTGCGTGTCAACCGTCCCCCACGACAGCAGCAACACGCTCAGCGGCAACAACACCAGCGCAGCGATGGCAAAGACCAGTGGGTACCAGCGGCGTTGGACAGGATGGGCCAAGGGGTTCTCGAAATGAGGAGTGATCAGTTTTTAAGTCCTACATCTATGCGGCACGGCTCACTCATGCTGGAGCGCTCAGCGTTATACACAAGTCCTGACGAGCCCGGAATACAGGGCTTTCTCGCTTCTGCCCGAAGGGCGTGGGGGNGTTCGCTCCCACGCCCTTCGGCCAGAATCAAAAACAGACTTGTGTATAACGATGAGCGCTGCAGCGTTGGCGCGATAGGGCAGTGGGTATTAAATCAATTCCAGCCGGCGCGATCCATCATGCGGATGGCTTCTGCCTGGCGCTTGCCTGCCACTTCGACCGGGATGGTGTCAGCCTTGAACTGACCCCAGCTCGCCACTTCTTCCGACGGTGCCACGTTCGGGTTGGCCGGGAACTCCTGATTGACGCTGGAGAAAATCTTCTGCGCCTCGGGACCGGTCATCCATTCGACCAGTGCCTTGGCGGCTTCCGGGTGCGGTGCATGTCTGGTCAGACCAATGCCTGACAGGTTGACGTGCACACCGCGATCCGCCTGGTTCGGCCAGAACAGCTTCACCGCCAGCTTCGGGTTCTGCTTGTGCAGGCGGCCGTAGTAGTAAGTATTGACGATGCCGACGTCGCACTGCCCGGCATTGATCGCCTCCAGCACAGCGATGTCGTCGGAAAACACATCAGTGGACAGGTTGTTCACCCAGCCCTTGAGGATCTTCTCGGACGCTTCGGCGCCGTGGGTTTCGATCAACGTGGCGGTCAGCGACTGGTTATAGACCTTCTTCGCGGTGCGCAGGCACAGGCGCCCTTCCCAGTTCTTGTCGGCCAGCGCCTCGTAAGTGGTCAGCTCCGCCGGTTTCACCCGATCAGTGGAGTAGGCGATGGTGCGCGCGCGCAGGCTCAGGCCGGTCCAGCCATGGGTAGATGAGCGATATTGCGCGGGGATATTGGCTTCGATCACCGGCGAGGTAAACGGCTGCAGAATGCCCATTTGCTCGGCCTGCCACAGGTTGCCGGCATCGACCGTCAGCAGCAGGTCGGCAGTCGCATTCTCGCCCTCGGCCTTGATACGCTGCATCAACGGCGCTTCCTTGTCGGTAATGAATTTGATCTTCACCCCGGTTTTGGCGGTGTAGGCATCGAACACCGGCTTGATCAGCTCGTCGATCCGGGAGGAATACACCACCACCTCGTCGGCGGCCTGAGCGGTGCCGCCCAGCAAAGTCAGTGTCAGAGCAGCCAGAAGACGCTTGCTTGCCTGCATCGGGGTATCTCGCGTTCGCAAATGAGGCGAAATGGTAGTGAATCCCATTTGCTATCTCAATCGAAGCGCGAACAGAGCCGTTACGGAATGTTTCCAAACGCCGTCCTTCGCGTGATCAGCACGCCGCTTTTGCCCTGGAAAAGTTCGCGATCCTGCGTAATTTCTCGACGTCGAACACTTCCAGTTGCCCTATCCCCAGGCGCACGACCTTGCGCTCGTGCAGGTCTTCGAGCACTTCCAGCAACGCCGACAGCGAGATAGCTTGCAGCGAGCTGATTTCATCCAGCGCGATCAAGCGCCGCGCATGACTCAGCGGCCCATACCCCTCACTCAGCAACAGCAATCGCCAGGCGACCCGCGACCTGAGGGGCAGTTGTCGCAGCTTTTCGGGGTTTTGCAGGGGCAAGCCGAGTTTCTGGCTCAGCAGCGCGGCAAACGAACGCCAGTACTCGGGATGCTGTTCGAGCAACGAGACCAGAAATGAATGGGGCACATGCAGAAAAATGGTCTGATCCAGTGAGCAGACATCGAACCGGCGCGGCAGGTCGTCGAACAGCGATACTTCGCCGAACCAGTAAGGTCGCGGGATCGGCTCCTGCCGGGGGCCCAGACGCTGTACATGCGCACCGCCGATGCGCACGTTGCCTTCCATCAACGCATAAAGCCCGCATGGCGCCGCGCCTTTTTCGAACAACAGCTTGCCTGGTGTCTTGCGAACCTGGCGAGCGGCATGCTGCAAGCTATCCTGCAAAGCGGCGGGCAAGTGGGAAAACCAGTAGCCGGACAGCAACGACGACCGCCATAGCACTCCGTTTGTCATGTTTGCTCCCTTTTATTGCGGGCAATCGTATTGCAAAGGCGATACGTTAACCAAACCCGATTATCGTCGCAGGCAGCAATAATAATGAAAAACCTTGTCGATCATCTCAGCCAATATGCGTCCTATCATCGTGATTCACGCAATATCGTGACGCACTTCGTGGGTATCCCTTTAATTGTGCTGGCGGTGGCGGTGCTGCTGTCGCGTCCGGGCTGGGACATTGGCGGGCTGTGGTTTTCGCCTGCGGCCTTGGTGGCACTGGCGTCGACGGTCTTTTACCTGAAACTGGACCGTGCACTGGGTGGGGTGATGGCGGGTTTGCTGGCGTTGTGCGTCTGGGCTGGCGCACTTCTGGCGCAACAGGCCACCATGGTCTGGCTGGGTGCGGGGGTCGGGTTGTTCGTCGTCGGCTGGATCATCCAGTTTATCGGCCATTACTACGAAGGCCGCAAACCGGCGTTTATCGATGATGTGACCGGGCTGATCATCGGCCCGTTGTTCGTGGTCGCGGAACTGGCATTCCTGATGGGCCTGCGCAAACCGCTGCAACACGCCATCGAAGAACGCTCCGGCCCGGTGGGACGAAATGTGCGCAAGGCGGCGGTGTAAAGGCTCTGCTCGCTTTGCACCAAGCATTTATAGC
>NZ_LGLN01000013.1:212399-281064 GCF_001293775.1 Pseudomonas syringae pv. cilantro | reverse complement strand
AGCAAGCTCACTCCCACAAGGGATTATGCGATAGTTGAAACGTGCTTCTGCCCGCAAGGCGTGGGAGCGGACTTGTCCGCGAAAGCTCTATTCCGAGCGATACATCTTCAGCGGATGTAACGCCCCCTTCGCGAACAAGTTCGCCACGAAAGCCAAGTAATTCGGTATCCATGTGGGAGTGAGCCGGGCGACGCTTCGCTTGCTCACGAATACGATAGTCCAGACGCCCTGTTTTTGGGTGCTGTACTGGCCTATTCGCGAACAAGTTCGCACGCCCTGCGGGCAGAAGCTTGCTCTGTGTCCGATTCTGAGCAGGCAGCGCTGTTGTAATCAGTTCATTAACGTTCCACACGAGACCTACACGTGAACACACCCGGCACCTACTCCCCCGACATCCCTATCCCCGCCAGCCAGCGGGTATTCGGCGGGCGGGATCTGTTCTCCCTGTGGTTTTCCCTCGGCATCGGCCTGATGGTGTTGCAAACCGGAGCCCTGTTGGCGCCGGGGCTGGGCATGTCCGGCGCGATGCTGGCGATTTTTCTGGGCACACTGGTGGGCGTTTTGCTGCTTGCCAGCGTGGCGGTGATCGGCAGCGATACCGGCCTGTCGTCCATGGCCGCGCTCAAGCTCAGCCTCGGCAGCAAAGGCGCGTCGCTGCCTGCGGTATTGAACCTGCTGCAACTGATCGGTTGGGGCTCGTTCGAGATCATTGTGATGCGCGATGCCGCCAGCCTGTTGGGCGCGCGGGCGTTCGCAGATGGAAGCCTGTGGGCCAGTCCGCTGCTCTGGACATTGTTTTTCGGCGCACTCGCAACCTTGCTGGCGGTCAGCGGACCCTTGACCTTCGTGCGCCGCTTCTTGCGCAAATGGGGCGTATGGATTTTGCTGGCAGCCTGCTTATGGCTGACCTGGAACCTGCTCGCCAAGGCCGATCTGACCACGCTGTGGGCAACATCCGGCGACGGTTCGATGCCGTTTGCCTCGGGTTTCGACATTGCCATCGCCATGCCGCTGTCCTGGCTGCCACTGATCGCCGATTACTCGCGCTTCGGTCAGCGGGCAAAGAGTGTCTTCGGCGGCACCGCCGTCGGCTTTTTCATCGGTAACGTCTGGCTGATGAGCCTTGGCGTTGCCTACACCCTGGCTTTCGCGCCGAGCGGCGAGGTCAATGCTTTGCTGTTGGCGCTGGCTGGCGCAGGACTGGGGATTCCGCTGCTGCTGATTCTGCTGGATGAAACCGAAAACGCGTTTGCGGATATTCACTCGGCGGCGGTTTCCAGCGCACTGCTGACCTGCATCAAAGTCGAGCACCTGGCCTTGATCATTGGCGTCATCTGCACTCTGATCGCCTGTTTCGCGCCATTGGCGCAGTATCAGAACTTCCTGCTGCTGATCGGCTCGGTGTTTGCGCCGCTGTTCGGCGTGGTGCTGGTCGACCATTTCATACTGCGTGGGCGCAGTGGTCAGGTCGCGGAGGGGGGCTTGCGCTGGATGAGCCTGCTGGCATGGCTGGGCGGCATCAGCACTTATCACCTGCTGGCCAACTTCTATCCGGAAGTGGGTGCAACACTGCCAGCGCTCATCGTCGCTGGCGTGTTGCAGCTGTTAATCGGCAGGGCGATCAACCGCGGCCGGGGAACAGTTCCGACTTGATGATGCCATTGAGCTGCGGATAAGGAATCTTCAGCTCGATGTGGCCCATCGCGTAAGGCGCGATGGTTTCCACCGGGTACTTGAGAATCACTGCGCCGTACGTCAGGGCGATATGCGGCGTACGCTTGAAAGGCCAGGTTTTGATGAATTCGCTGTCTTCATTCATCTTGGTCGAGACCAGCCAGCTCTGATGAGCCAGTTGCGCCTTTTGCCAGAACTCGCTTTCCTTGCCCGGGATGACCATATCGGCCAGGGTCAGAACTTTCTGTTGCTGACGCGAATAGTTGATGAAGGCACGGCCGGGATTGCCTTGCGCGCCGCCGTTATCCAGATAACTGGACAGCTCGACAACCACGATACCGTCATGCTGTTCGCGTACTTTGGCTTGCAGGTAACTGGCGTTGCGACCCTGCGCCTGGCTCAGGAACTGCTCCTGATAGGCTTTCACGGACGGCGGTGCCGACGCGCTTGTTTCACCAACGGTCAATTGCAGCAGAGTCTTCTGAACGATGGCGTCCAGACGCGGCTCGTCGGGAAAATGCACGGTGTCGATGTTCACCAGCGGGCAGTCAGCGGTGGTGCAGCCCGGCTTGATCAGCTCGGAGGCATCGCGCTGGACTTGCAGCGGTGCGCGCATGTTGGGCGTGAAGAGGCTTTGGCAGGCGCCGAGCAACAGGGCCAGGCAAGCCAGTGAAGTGATCCTCAATAACGACATGTTGATCCTTGGCAGTGTCAAAAAAGGCGGTTGCGTTGTGCGTGTGCAGGCCAGTTGGACTGCCGACAACGACTTCGGTTCGATAGATGGCAGATTAGAATTGTTTTAAGTCCCGGCCGTCTACCCTGCATGTTCAAGGGGGCTGCACCCGACCGTCGATGCGCGTTAGGATGGCCCGACGTTCAAATTGGCGGCAAGTGAGAATTCCATGACCCAGAACACACGAACTGCACCCACAGCTTTTGAAACAATCAGCCGTGAAAACTGCTTCAAGGGCTTCTATAAGCTGGACAAGCTGCATGTGCGCCACGAGCTGTTCGCCGGGGGCATGAGCAAGGAAATCAGTCGCGAACTGTTCGTTCGTCACGATGCCGTCTGCGTACTGCCTTACGACGCCAAGCGTGACGAGGTGGTGCTGATCGAGCAGTTCCGTGTCGGTGCCATGAAAAAAACCGACAACCCGTGGTTGATCGAGCTGGTTGCCGGCCTCATTGACAAGGATGAACAGCCGGAAGAAGTTGCTCATCGGGAGGCAGAAGAGGAAGCTGGGCTTGTGTTCGATGCGCTGTGGCCGATCACCAAATATTTCCCTTCGCCGGGCGGCAGTGATGAGTTCGTTCACCTTTACATGGGGCGTTGCAGCAGTGAAGGTGCAGGTGGTTTGCATGGCCTTGAAGCGGAAGGCGAAGACATCCGCGTGACGGTCTGGTCGTTCGATGATGCAATGGATGCAGTCAAGGACGGGAGAATCAAAAACGCTTCAACGATTATCGCCTTGCAATGGCTGGCGTTGAACCGCGCTGAAATAAGGGGGTTATGGTCGTGAATCTATTGCGCGAGCGCTACCGTGTCGATCTCGCCGGGCTGCAGGCTGCGTGTGAAGCCAACTACGCGCGCCTGATGCGCCTGCTGCCCGACATGCGTAACGAACAGCGCTCGCGCCGCGTCGCCGTGACCCAGGGCGATCAGATGCTGGGCGTACTGGCCGTCGAAGTTCTGCTCGACTGCCCGTACACCACTACCCTGCAAGTCCGCCAGGAACACAGCCTGCCGTGGCTGCCAGTGCCGGTGCTTGAAGTGCAGGTCTATCACGACGCACGCATGGCCGAAGTCATCGGCGCCGAACATGCGCGGCGCTTTCGCGGGATCTATCCCTACCCCAATGCCGACATGCACCAGCCGGATGAAAAAGCCCAGCTCAATCTGTTTCTGGGTGAATGGCTGAGCCACTGCCTGGCGTGCGGGCATGAGTTTGAAGCGGTGCGCTGATTCCCTTTGCAACATGTTGAATACGTTTTGCTAGCGACAGCCGCCGATGCCGGTTGCAGTACCGCAGGGCCGTATCAGCAACCTGTCCGGCAATACCCCGAAACTCTTCAAGGCTCGACGCCGCAGCTTCAATCCTTAGACTCGCCTCCCTGTTTGCAGACCATTCCTCTCGTTGTGCAAGAGCTTCACCGCAAGCTTCAGCATGCAGATGCACATTCGCTGATCCAGGGAAACTACCGCAATGGGTGTTTACGACACCAGAGGCAACTCTTCGCCCACCCCGAGGGTATGTCAGCCCAAAGATCCCGGTAAGCCAAGGCCGGTCCCGCCAGCAGCAGCGTACAGTTGGGAAAATCCACCGCCCAGAACGCTTCACGAACCAGAATCGCAGGTCAACTGCCTGATAGGGATTCGTTTTCTCTGGAGTAACGGCGAGCGCTTGGTCGGCTGCTCGTGGGGCATGACCCAGGCCGATGGCAAAGTCATTCAGGGAAAACTCGATTCAAAAAGCTTTCTTAGCCAGGTCATCGCGGGGCGGGAGCACAAGGTTCAATTGCATCCCGGGTTTGAACCCAAAAAACAGCCGAGTGCGAGTCGCACAGAGCTGAAAAGGGTATTGAACGAGATTCTCAACGTGGAAAGGCTTGAAGCTGATCGGCTAAAGGCGATTCAGGAGCAACGCAGTGATGCGGCCAATGCTTTTTATGCCGGGGCAGCGTTGGGCAAGGGGTTTCTTTACGGCGCATGGGGTCTCGCCAAGTCAGTTGCAGAATTTTCAGACCTGATCAATCCGTTTGATGCGCTCTCCACTGCTGCTGTGTCGGCATGGAACGCAGAAGTGGCGCCGGGTGGCAGTTGGCTCGATTCCTTTCTTGAACAATATTCCGCTGCTCAGCACCGTGAGCTGGCAGAAGCGCTGGGTTTTGATCCCGCTACGATCAGCCGCGAAAAGATGGCGCATGCCTACGAAATCGCGAGTTATGTCTTTCAGGATAATGAAAGCCAGCTTGCGTTGGGGCATTTCGCCAGACAGTACGTCAAGATTCAAAATCATGAATCCATTCTGCAATTTACCGGAGGAATGGTTTTCGAGATCGTGCTCGCCGCGCTACTGGTCTACTTGACCGGTGGAGTGGGGCTCGCCGCGCGCGTCGGTGCTGCCAGCTCGCGTTTATCACCACAGCTCAAGCGGCTTGGTGGAGTGCTGGAAAAGCTGGGGCGTGATCTCAAGATTGCGCGTGTTCACGCAGAAGGCCATGCTGAGGGGGTGGGGAGCGGATCGCAGACCGTTGTGATTGCTCGGGCGAAGGGGGTTGTGCCGGAGCCAGTAGCGGCTCCGCCGAAAAAGAGAAAGTCCCGAAACAAGCCGCCGCCACCGCTGGATGAGGCCGAAGGGCGGTCGCATACCATTGTTGAAAGGCCTGGACGAGAGGGGCAGTACACGACGCATTATGAGGATGGCACAGTTAAGCAATATCGAGGATCAGGCAAAGATCATGGCCCCTACCCACGCCCAAACGTGAAATTTAACAAAATCGACACGAGGCCAGATGGGAGCCTTGTGCCTGGTGGTTTAAAAGTCCGCCTTCCAACATCGGATGAGTTTCCAAGATGAATAAATCTTTGCCCGAATATAGCTATAAAGATTATCTATTGGCTAACAAAGACGGGCTTTCTAGGTTTGACTATTTTTATATGGTCAGAACAAGCCTTGGGTTGCACGATGATTTTGCAATGAGCGTTGTCGCTTTGTTTAATCCGACAATATTTTTATTCGCGGGCGGCTATTTCATCGAGGAGAATTTCACGCAGGATCGTTACGATCAAACGGTAGCGCAAGGTATCGCGCCCTTAGAGATTCCTGGCTGGTTGAATATGATAGAAATTACCAGTTTGCTGGGTGATATAGATTATGACGAAGCCGCCGAGCTTGGCGCGGTCATTCGTGACTGCTGGAATACAAAGCTGAATCGACAGTTTCCTGATTCGGGGTTCGAAGCAAGGCTTATACTTGAGGATGACCTGGATGAGGTGTGGGTGACCCTGTGTAAGCAATAGCTTGGGCTTCAGTTTTCTCTCTACGCTGGCGTGACTTCCCTGGCCGGCAGGACATCGCGCTGGGAGCATTTCTTGTATATAAAATAGTGGCGTGGTCATCGGTATCTTGTCGCTAAATGCTAATGCCTTTGTCCATTTTATCGGATTGGTTAGTATGGCCTCTGGAGGGCTTGTTGAGGGGTCGTCAGTTTTTTATGAGTCGCGTGTCGTTGGTCCGTTGCAGGCTGCAAAGCGGCGGAAGCCGTCTAGTCTTGATAGTGCACAGACTGCTCTGTGCCCATAGAACATAAAGGAATATGATTATGGAACGCGATCACGGTGCCGAATTTTACATGAGTGTGAATTATGAAGGTGACGGACCCTATGCCTACGAGGAATCCGTTGTTCAGTATTATTTGCCCTCGCATTTGAATGATAAGTTTTTGTCCGTAAAAGTGGGGGCGCTTTCCAAAGTTTACGGATGGCATGCTTACAGCGACAGTGGCTCAATTCACCAGTTGTGGGAGACCTCTCAGGCAAATATTTCCAGTATTAGAGGGTTGTCAAAGTTTGTGGTCTCACCGAGTGACTCTACATTGTTCGCTGTTAAAGTTAAAAATGATGTCGGGGATGGTGAAAAGTATTTTGCGTTTGTCAGGACGTTCACCATCCAGAATCCAGTGTACATGGAGTCAGGCATGGATTATGAGGTCGTGGGGTTGATCCCTACAGATGGAAGGCTTTACGTGACGGATATTGTCATCTTTGAACGTGCCGGTAGACAGCGGTGGGCGGAAGGGCAGGAAGAGCGGAAAGGTAGAAGGTCTAATGAGGATGTAGGTATTCCCATCATTCATGCCGCGGTTTATATATCTTATGATCGCGGAACTAAATCGCTGGAATGTACCACTTACGAAGAGACCTTCTCGGAGCATATAGAGCTGGTGAAGGCCGAGGATTATCGTTTTGATCTGCATATCAAGTCCGTTCCGAAAGGAACGTTTGGGCGCGTCATAGACACCGGGAAGCTTACCCGGCGTTTGAATAGGCCGTAAGTTTCGATTTCTTCCAGGGAACGTTGCCGAGCGCACTTCCCTGGTTGAATTTCCCCTTCGTGGCGTATTGCTTCAACTCTCACGCCGTGCCTTGGGCAGATGCTTTCAGGCTCACCTGCTACAAGGCGCGACTTGAGAGAATCTTGAATCCAGCACAACCCCATCTGCCGCCAAGCGAGTTTCTGGTGGTTGCAATCTTTCTGTCGAGCAGTTCTACGGCAACAACACTTCCTGGTCTTCCATAGAGGCGGCATGTGGCACAACTCACAGCGTTGCCCTGTCCAATTCAAAAGCCTGTCATATCCGGCAGCGTGTTGTTGGGCTGATTCGTGAGTGTGAAGAAATCGGTCTGTCAGTCTTGAAATCTATGCTTTTAAGCCGCTGCACGAACACCGACACCCCAACTTACGCCTTGGACCTGCACCTGTGACCTGACAGTTTTGACAGGTCGTGAGCGTTTTGCCCCGGCAAGAGGGTGGCGATTTGCTTGTGACGATGTCGCCGTGAATGAGTTTTCGTATCGAGATTTGCCGACATCATCGCTTCCCACCATAATCGCCAGACTCTGCCAAAGGAGGAGAAGGCCTTTGCCTAACGCCCCTGTTGAAAACTCGGTTTTGCTGGTCCAGCTATCCGACAGCCACCTGTTTGCCGAGGCGGATGGGGCGTTGCTGGGTATGATCACCCGCGACAGTCTGGAAAAAGTCGTTGATCGGGTGTTGGCCGAGCAGCCGCAGATTGATCTGGTCGTGGCCAGCGGGGATATTTCCCAGGATGGCAGCGTCGAGTCTTATGAGGCGTTTCGGCAGATAAGCGCGCAGATCGCTGCGCCAGCGCGCTGGTTTGCCGGTAATCATGATGAATTGCCGCAGATGGAGCATGTCGCGCAGGGTGAGGGGCTGCTTGATCCGGTTGTGGACGTCGGCCAGTGGCGGGTGACGTTGCTCGACTCGGCAGTTCCCGGTTCGGTGCCGGGTTTTCTGGCGGATGAGCAGTTGCAGTTGCTGGAGCGGTCGTTGAGTGAAGCGCCTGACCGGCATCATCTGGTTTGCCTGCATCATCATCCGGTGGCTATTGGCTGCGAATGGATGGCGCCCATTGGTCTGCGCAATGCCGATGCGTTGTTTGCGGTGCTGGACCGATTCCCGCAGGTCAAGGCTGTGCTTTGGGGGCATGTGCATCAGGAGTTCGACCAGGTGCGTAACGGCGTGCGCCTGTTGGCGTCGCCGTCGACCTGCATTCAGTTTGCGCCGGGCAGTGTGGATTTCAAGGTAGACACCTCGGCACCGGGCTATCGCTGGTTGCGGTTGCACGACGATGGGCGGCTGGAAACCGGGGTGTCCAGGGTGGAGGGCATGCTGTATGAAGTCGATGAGAGCGGCGCTGGCTATTAAATGAGCAGTTCGACACGTTTCCGGTGAGGTGTTGTAGCGTGAGTCCCTGTAAACTACACGGCTTTGCACCGCACTCGGGAGCGACAGCGTGATCAGCGACACACCTGCATTGCTGTATATCCATGGCCTGAACAGTTCGGCCCAGTCAGTAAAGGCCCGTCAACTGATCGCGCTGATGACCTCTTTAGGGCTGGCCGATCGGTTACAGGTCCCTGAACTGCATCACCATCCGCGTCAGGCCATGCTGCAACTCGAGTCGGCCATTGCCGAACTGGGGCGGCCATTACTGGTCGGCAGCTCCCTCGGCGGCTACTATGCGACTCACTTGGCACAGCGCCACGGTCTCAAAGCGGTACTGATCAATCCGGCGGTCAACCCGCATCAGCTGTTCGACGGGTTTCTCGGCATGCAGCAGAATCTGCACACCGGCGAGCAGTGGCAACTGACCGAAGATCACATTCAGGCGCTGGCCGAGCTGGAAGTTCCGGCTCCGCAAGACCCGCAGCAGTTTCAGGTGTGGTTGCAGACCGGTGACGAGACGCTCGATTACCGGCGCGCCGAGCAGTTTTACCGGGCCTGTTCCTTGCGTATTCAGGCGGGCGGCGATCACAGCTTTCAGGGTTTTGCCGAGCGCATGCCGGCACTGCTGACGTTTGCCGGATTTGCCCCTGATATGCTGCAAAAGATCGACGTGTCAGCGCTGTAGGTGATCGATGCCCGGTCACATGAATGCAAGAACATTGAATCCCTGAAATTTCATGAAAGATTGATAACGAGAACCCATGGCCACTCCCAGCGCTAGCTCTTATAACGCAGACGCCATCGAAGTCCTCTCGGGCCTTGATCCGGTTCGCAAACGTCCGGGCATGTACACCGACACTTCGCGGCCCAATCACCTGGCGCAGGAAGTCATCGACAACAGCGTCGACGAAGCCCTGGCCGGTCATGCACGCTCGGTTCAGGTCATTCTGCACGCCGACAACTCGCTGGAAGTGTCCGACGACGGTCGCGGCATGCCGGTGGACATTCACCCGGAAGAGGGCGTGTCCGGCGTCGAGCTGATCCTCACCAAGCTGCACGCGGGCGGCAAGTTTTCCAACAAGAACTACCAGTTCTCCGGCGGCCTGCACGGCGTGGGCATTTCCGTGGTCAACGCGCTGTCCACCCAGGTCCGGGTGCGGGTCAAGCGTGATGGCAACGAATACGAGATGACCTTCGCCGACGGCTACAAGGCCACCGAGCTGGCTGTCATTGGCACAGTCGGCAAGCGCAATACCGGCACCAGCGTCTATTTCGCGCCCGATCCTAAATATTTCGATACCCCCAAGTTTTCCGTCAGCCGCCTCAAGCACGTGCTCAAGGCCAAGGCGGTTCTGTGCCCGGGCCTGCTGGTCAGTTTTGAAGACAAGGCCACTGGCGAGAAAGTCGAGTGGCATTACGAGGACGGCCTGCGTTCTTACTTGCAGGATTCTGTCAGCGAGTTTCTGCGCCTGCCGGACGAGCCGTTCTGCGGCAGTTTTGCCGGCAATAAAGAAGCGGTCGATTGGGCGCTGCTCTGGCTGCCGGAAGGTGGCGACAGTGTTCAGGAAAGCTACGTCAACCTGATCCCGACCGCGCAGGGCGGCACCCACGTCAATGGCTTGCGCCAAGGCTTGCTGGACGCGATGCGCGAGTTCTGCGAGTTCCGCAACCTCCTGCCGCGCGGCGTGAAGCTCGCGCCGGAAGACGTCTGGGAGCGCATCGCTTTCGTGCTGTCGATGAAGATGCAGGAACCGCAGTTTTCCGGCCAGACCAAAGAGCGCCTGTCGTCCCGCGAAGCTGCCGCGTTCGTTTCGGGTGTGGTCAAGGATGCCTTCAGCCTGTGGCTAAACACGCACTCCGAACTGGGCCTGCAACTGGCTGACCTGGCGATCAACAACGCCGGCCGTCGCCTCAAGGCCAGTAAAAAGGTTGAACGCAAACGTAT
The DNA here is from genome assembly GCF_001293775.1 of Pseudomonas syringae pv. cilantro. Taxonomy (GTDB): domain Bacteria; phylum Pseudomonadota; class Gammaproteobacteria; order Pseudomonadales; family Pseudomonadaceae; genus Aquipseudomonas; species Aquipseudomonas syringae_P. The sequence continues at coordinate 270,975 of NZ_LGLN01000013.1, read as the reverse complement.
CACCCAAGGGCCGGCCTTGCCGGGCAAGCTGGCCGATTGTGCCGGGCAGGACCCGGCGCGCTCCGAGCTTTTTCTGGTCGAGGGTGATTCCGCAGGTGGCTCCGCCAAGCAGGCGCGGGACAAGGAATTTCAGGCCATCCTGCCGTTGCGCGGGAAGATTCTTAATACCTGGGAAGTGGACGGCGGCGAAGTGCTCGCCAGCCAGGAAGTGCACAACATCGCCGTGGCCATCGGTGTCGATCCGGGCGCAGCCGATATCAGCCAGTTGCGCTACGGCAAGATCTGCATCCTCGCCGACGCCGACTCCGACGGTCTGCACATCGCCACGCTGCTGTGCGCGCTGTTCGTCCAGCATTTCCGGCCGCTGGTCGATGCTGGCCATGTGTATGTCGCCATGCCGCCGCTGTACAGGATCGACCTTGGCAAGGAAATCTACTACGCGCTGGACGAAAGCGAGCGCGACGGGATTCTGGACCGTCTGGTGGCCGAGAAGAAGCGCGGCAAACCACAGGTCACCCGATTCAAGGGGCTGGGTGAAATGAACCCGCCACAGCTGCGCGAAACCACCATGGACCCGAATACCCGGCGTCTGGTGCAGCTCACGCTGGATGATTACGCCGCGACTTCGGAAATGATGGACATGCTGCTGGCCAAGAAGCGCGCCGGTGACCGCAAGTCCTGGCTTGAATCGAAAGGCAACCTCGCTGAGGTTCTGACTTGATGCAAGCCTGGCTCGCGGCGCTGGTCTGCGCTGCTCTGGCTTCCTCTATCGTCGCGCCGGTTTTCGCCGCGCCGCTTGAGGCCCTGAAGTTGCAATCCGAGCATCCGGTAGATGGCATGGTGGGCGGTAATCTGTCCGGCCTGGCCATGTGCAATGGTCAGTTGTGGACGGTTTCCGACCGCGACGACAACCTGCTTTACAGTCTTGATGTGTCGGAAAACACCTGGAAGGCCGAGCCGCGTCGTATCGATGCGCCGACACCTCAGAGCTACTTGCCGTTGAACCTGCGCTCGATGGCTGGCCTGTCGGCGCTGGTGCGCGGCGGAAATCTGGATTTCGAAGGGGTCAGTTGTGACGCTGCCGGGAATCGCTACCTGATCAGCGAAGCTTATGGCACGGTGCTCAAGGTTCCGGTCAATGGCGCGCCGTCTTGGCTGCCGCTGCCCAAAGCACTGATCGAGCAGGCTCGTGCGCAAGGCATGTTGCAGCACTTCAACGCGATCTTCGAAGGCATCGCCATGAATGCCGCAGGCGACCGCATCTGGCTGGCCGCCGAACGCGAGAAGCGTGGTTTGCTGGTGGTCAGGCGCGGTCAGGAGCAATGGACCTGCGGGAAAAGCTGTGTGCTCCTGTCCGAGTCCGGTCTGGACAATCTGCCGCCGGAGCAGGGCAGCAAGAAGGTTTCCACGGATTTTTCCGATCTGTCGCTGTACAACGGCAAGCTGTTCACGCTGGAACGCGCGGTGTACCGCATTTGTCGGCGAGACGTTGCGAGCGGGCAGATCGAGCGTTGCTGGTCGTTCGCCAAAGAGGCGATGGTGCCGTCGCGCCGTTACGATCAGCCTTATGGTCTGACCGAGGCTCTGGTGGTGGACGAGAGCGGTGCCTGGATCGGCATCGACAATAACTTTGGTGCCCGCGCCGACGGAGAAAAGCGCCCGATTGTCTGGCGTTTCGCTGCGCCAGAGGGCGGCTGGAGCGCTGCTCAGTGAGTAACGTGCAGCCCGGCAGACGCGCTGGCAAGGTGTTGATGATTGTTGCCTGGGCGGCGGGTCTGTTTCTGGCCACCCGCTTTTTCGGCGATTGGGAAGACAAGCAGCAAAACCCCAATACGGTGGTGAGCTCGCAACACGGTGACGGTTATATAGAAGTGCAACTGGCTGGCAATCGTCAGGGGCATTTTGTGAGTACCGGCCAGATCAACGGCCGGACGGTGGAATTGATGATCGACACCGGGGCGACCGACGTCGCCATTCCCGGTGACATGGCCGATAGCCTGGGTCTGAAGCGCGGCTTGCCGGTCACGGTCAGCACCGCCAATGGCAACAGCCAGGGCTTTCGTACCACGCTGGACCGCCTGCAACTGGGCGATATCGTTCTGAGCAACGTGCGTGCACTGGTAGCGCCTGGCCTGGAAGGCGAGCAAGTGCTGCTGGGCATGAGCGCAATGAAACAACTCGAATTCACACAGCGCGGCGGCAACTTGCTGCTGCGCCAGTCAACGAAATGATGAGGCCCGCATGAGCGACTCCCTTGACCTCAGCCTGGATGGCGTAGAACGCCGATCACTGGCGGACTTCACCGAACAGGCCTACCTCAACTACTCCATGTACGTCATCATGGATCGTGCCCTGCCGCACATCGGCGACGGCCTCAAGCCGGTACAGCGCCGCATCATCTACGCGATGAGCGAGCTGGGCCTGGGCGCCGATGCCAAACACAAGAAGTCGGCGCGTACCGTCGGCGACGTGCTCGGCAAGTTCCATCCGCACGGCGACTCGGCCTGTTATGAAGCCATGGTGCTGATGGCTCAGCCGTTCAGCTATCGCTACACGCTGGTGGACGGGCAGGGCAACTGGGGTGCGCCGGATGATCCCAAGTCGTTCGCGGCCATGCGTTACACCGAGGCGCGGCTGTCGCGCTATTCCGAAGTGCTGCTCAGCGAACTGGGCCAGGGCACTGCGGACTGGGTGCCGAACTTCGACGGTACCCTCGATGAGCCGGCGGTGTTGCCGGCGCGTTTGCCGAACATCCTGCTCAATGGCACTACCGGCATTGCAGTCGGCATGGCCACTGACGTCCCGCCCCACAACCTGCGCGAAGTCGCCAGTGCCTGCGTTCATCTGCTGGATGACCCCAAGGCCACGATTCCAGAGCTGTGCGAGCACATACTCGGGCCGGATTATCCGACCGAAGCGGAGATCATCACCCCGCGCGCCGACCTGCTGAAAATCTATGAGACCGGTCGTGGCTCGGTGCGCATGCGGGCGGTTTATCGCATCGAGGATGGCGACATTATCGTCACCTCGTTGCCGCATCAGGTCTCCGGGGCCAAAGTGCTGGAGCAGATCGCCGCGCAGATGCAGGCCAAGAAGCTGCCGATGGTCGCTGACCTGCGCGACGAGTCGGACCACGAAAACCCCTGCCGCATCGTGATCATCCCGCGCTCCAACCGGGTTGAGCTGGACGAACTGATGCAACATTTGTTCGCCACCACGGAGCTTGAATCCAGCTACCGGGTGAACATCAACATCATCGGTCTGGACGGAAAACCGCAACTCAAGAACCTCAAGACCCTGCTCGGCGAGTGGCTGACGTTCCGCATCGGTACTGTGCGGCGTCGTCTGAAATTTCGTCTGGACAAGGTCGAACACCGCCTGCATCTGTTGGACGGTTTGCTCACCGCGTACCTGAACCTGGATGAAGTGATCCACATCATCCGGACCGCCGAGCATCCCAAGGCAGAGCTGATTGCCCGCTTTGGCCTGACCGAAATCCAGGCCGACTACATCCTCGACACCCGGCTGCGCCAGTTGGCGCGTCTGGAAGAAATGAAGCTGCGCAGCGAGCAGGATGCGTTGCGCAAGGAACAGGCAAAACTGCTGGCCCTGCTGGGCAGCGAGGCCAAGCTGCGCAAGCTGGTTCGCGCCGAGCTGATCGCTGATGCTGAAACCTACGGCGATGACCGCCGCTCGCCAATCGTTGCTCGCGCCGAAGCCAGGGCGCTGTCTGAGAACGAACTGATGCCGACCGAGCCGGTCACCGTGGTGCTCTCGGAAAAAGGCTGGGTGCGCTGCGCCAAGGGTCATGACATCGATGCCACCGGGCTTTCCTACAAAGCGGGGGATGGCTTCAAGACCTCGTCGATTGGCCGCTCCAACCAGTTTGCGGTGTTTATCGACTCCACCGGGCGCAGTTACTCGGTACCTGCGCACACCCTGCCGTCTGCACGCGGGCAGGGCGAACCGTTGACCGGCAAACTGCAACCGCCACCGGGCGCGACGTTCGAGTGCGTCCTGATGCCGGAAGATGACGCGCTGTACGTGATCGCGTCCGACGCAGGTTATGGTTTCGTGGTCAAGGGCGAAGACCTGCAAGCCAAGAACAAGGCGGGCAAGGCGCTACTGAGCCTGCCTGCCGGGGCCAAGGTCATTCTGCCGCGACCTGTGCCGGATCGTGAACAGAACTGGCTGGCCGCGGTGACCACCGAAGGTCGCCTGCTGGTGTTCAAGATCAGCGACCTGCCGCAACTGGGCAAAGGCAAGGGCAACAAGATCATCGGTATTCCGGGCGAGCGGGTGGCCAGTCGCGAGGAATATGTAACCGACCTGGCGGTGATCGCGCAGGGCGCTACGCTGGTGCTTCAGGCCGGTAAACGAACCCTTTCGCTCAAACCTGAAGATCTCGAACATTACAAGGGTGAGCGTGGTCGACGGGGTAACAAGCTGCCAAGGGGCTTCCAGCGCGTCGACGGGTTATTGGTGGAAAATAGCTGAAAACACTGATCTGGCACCAGTGTTCTTCGTTTTGCCATGAAGTACGATGCATAATCGCTGGAGTCAGAAAGCATATTCACGGATGATATGAGGTCTTGGGGTGCATGCGTGGCTCAGTGCCTTCATGGGTCTTGAAAGTACTTATACCGTGGCCAGTCTCTGGACGGCCACTTGGATGGGATGATGAATTTCTTACGACTTCCCTTGATCTTGCTGATGACCGGCGTTCTGGGTCTGGCTGGTTGCAGTTCGCGCCAGCCGACCGCGCTGTATCAGCTCGATAGCGGTGAGCCTGGTCAGCCGAAACAGAGTAGTGGTCTGGCAGTATTGCTGGGTCCTGTTTCGGTGGCCGACTATCTGCAACGCGAAACCCTTCTGCAACGCCAGCCTGACGGCACCTTGACCGTATCGCCCGACGGGCGCTGGGCGGGCAATCTGTCTTCGGACATCGACCAGTTGCTGCTGCGGCAACTGGCCTGGAAGCTGGACAGCCAGCGAGTCGTGATGGCCCCTGCGGTTGCCAGTTTCACGCCGGACGTACAGGTCGTATTGTCGATCACCCGTCTGGACTCCGGCGCCAAACAGCCAGCCGTTCTGGATGCGCAATGGCGCCTTCTGGACCGCAAGGGCCACGTTAGGGACAGCCGACTGGTGCACCTCGAACAGGTTCACTCTGGCAGCTCGGCCGATCAGGTCAAGGCGCAAGGCATGCTCCTGCAACGTCTGGTCGATCAGGTCAGCACGGCCATCAAACCGATTGCCTGGCAGCCACTGGACGAACCAAAGAAAGCCCCTGTCGCCAAGGCCAAAGAGCCCGACAAGCCAAGAATGCCACTGGCATCCCCTATCCGCACCGATCTTGAAGTGTTCCGCTTCTAGAATGAATCGGACAAACAAAGAAGCCCGCAGCGATGCGGGCTTTTTGTTGGTGCGCTGATAGCTCTCGTTTCAGCCCGGACACCTATCGTTCTTCACGCTCCAGCGTAGGAATGCCGTTCGTGACGCTCCGCGTCACAGATCTGCGTCGCGCCGCACATTCAAGATCGGACGCGGAGCGTCCAGAACGGCGTGCCATGCGGAGCATGGGCACGATAGTTTCAGTGATAGGTGATGGTCAGACTTTGTTGGTTTCGTGCATGCGCGACAGTTGGCGTTCGAGCATTGATGGGTAGGGCTCCATCAGGCGTTCTACGCAGCAAGCACCTTCCGGGCTGGCGATGGGGCGGATGCGGGCGCGTTGGCGGATCAGCGGGTCATCGTTGATGCGCCGTTCGACCAGAAGCAGATTACGACTGTGCTGCGACAGTGCCAATGCATCCTGTGCGGTCTCGGTCAGCAGCAGGTCGATCTGGCTCAGATCGCTCAGGTTTTCACCCAGCGTCAGGCCCAGTTGCAGTTGCAAGGTGATGCCACTGTCCGCGACTTCAATCTGCAAGGCATGACTCAGTGCCCGCAACAGTTCGCCGCAGCAGATCGCGTTGGTCAGGTAGTCTTCGCCGCTTTCGTGGCTGTGGAACAACATCAGGGTGCTGCCGTCATTCAGGGTGTGCAGCTCACCTTCGTACAGAGAGGCCGCTTGATCGAGGCAGTCGCGATAGCGTTGCAGCAGTTCGGTCAGGCGGGCACGCGGCAGGCGGCGCAATTGATCCTGCGCGCCAAGCTGGACAGCCAGCACTGCGCTGTCGTGCGGTTCGCTCTGAACGGCAGGGGCGGCAGCGGGACGGACGGCGGGCGCATTGCTTGACGTATCACGCAGGTCCGCGAACGGATCTTCCTCGTCTTCTTCATCTTCTTCGGCAACGATGCGGCGCTGTACGGGCGGCGCAGGCAGGCGCGGTTTCGGCTCGCTGGCTGCGGGCGTGCGGGCTGAAACCGTTGGTGCAGGCTTGTCTTCCGGCTCCAGATACGGCTCGTCATCCTCGTCGCTGTCGTACTCGGCGTCAGGCTCGGGCAACGGTTCAGGTTCGGGCTCAGGTGGCGCGAACGACGTGCGCAACTGCCGGGCAATGTCGCCGATCTCGTCCTGGCGGTCAGTGGCCGGGGTGTAAGGGTCGATGTTGCGCAGCCAGATGCGCATCTGCATCAGAGGCGTGGAGATATGACGGCCCAGACGCAGGCTCAGGGCCAGTGCGAGGGCCAGCAGGATACCGGCCAGAATGCCCATGCTTTGCAGGCTGATGGTCATCGGCTGCTGGAACTGCGACATGTCGAGGCTGATGCGCAGATGACCTGCCATCGTGTCCTGGAAGGTTATCTTGATTTCATAAAGCCCCTGCGCCTCACCCAGAATCCCGTTTTTCGGGCGCTGGCCGGCTTCCGCAAGAATGCGGTTGTCGACGCTGTAGATCGCGGCATGTGCGACCAGCGGGTTTTTGACCAGATTGCCCAGCAGCACGTTGAGACTGAGGATGTCGTTGGACACCAACAGCTCGGTGGCCGAGGTGGCGGTCTGGGTCGTCAGGGCCTGCCCCAGCGCATCCGCCTGTTCATGCATGGCCTGCTTGAACTGCAGACCCATGACACCGGCGTAGATCACCAGCGCCAAAGCGACCAGGATCACGTTATGGCTGGCAATGCGCAAAGCAATCGGTATCCGGCGATGACGCAGGGCACGAAAGATGAGCAGGAAGAAATTATCGGTTTTAACGGGCGTGGGCCGGTTCACAGAGCACGGCTCTTTCGGTGAAGTTGTCGCGCAGTATAACGAGCGACCCAGTAGCGGCAAAGCGCTGCCTGTGCCCGATGGTCACTGAATGTGGTTAGAATGCGGTTTTTTTCCACTGCGGGGGTGCGCCTTGCGCGAAATCGTCCTGATTAACATCACTGGTGTCGACCGTCCCGGTCTCACCGCAGCCATCACCGGCGTCCTCGCCCAGGGTGGCGTGAACATTCTCGATATTGGTCAGGCGGTGATCCACGACACCCTGTCGTTCGGCATCCTGGTTGAAATTCCGGATACCGTCGAAGGCTCGTCCGTGCTCAAGGACATCCTGTTCACCGCCTACAAGCTGGACCAGCAGGTGCGCTTCACGGCGGTGTCTGAAGAGGATTATCAGCAGTGGGTCGACGGCCAGGGCAAGGCGCGACACATTGTGACGCTGCTGACCCGCAAGGTCACTGCCGAGCAATTGCAGTGCGTCAGTGCCATTACCGCGAAATACGGGCTGAACATCGATCAGATCGATCGTCTGTCAGGGCGCATGCCGCTCGACACCCCCGCCGACAAGGGCAAGGGCTGCATCGAGTTCACGGTGCGTGGTGAGCCTGCCGATCCGAAGGCCATGCAGGCCGAGTTTCTTGCCGTGGCGCAGGAGCTGAACGTCGATATCGCCTTCCAGCAGGACTCACTGTTCCGCCGCAATCGACGCCTGGCGGTGTTCGACATGGATTCGACCCTGATCGAAGCCGAGGTGATCGACGAACTGGCCAAGGCCGCAGGCGTTGGCGAGCAGGTTTCCGAGATCACCGAGCGGGCGATGCGCGGCGAGCTGGATTTCAGCGAAAGTTTCAAGGAGCGTCTGGCGCTGCTCAAGGGGCTGGATGTCAGCGTGCTGGACGAAATCGGCGCTTCGCTGCGCCTGACCGAGGGCGCTGAAACGCTGTTCGCCGAACTCAAGCGCCTGGGCTACAAGACCGCGATTCTGTCAGGTGGCTTCACGTATTTTGCCAAACAGCTGCAAGCGAAGCTGGGCATCGACTACGTATTCGCCAACGAGCTGGAAGTGGTCGATGGCAAGGTCACCGGCGTGGCCGTCGAGCCGATCGTCAATGCCCAGCGCAAGGCAGATTTGCTGCGTGAACTGGCGCATAAGGAAGGCCTGAGCCTTGAACAGACCATCGCGGTCGGTGACGGGGCCAATGATCTGCCGATGCTGGCGATTGCCGGGCTGGGCGTGGCGTTCCGGGCCAAGCCGCTGGTCAGGCAGTCTGCCAAACAGGCGATTTCGACGCTGGGGCTGGACGGCGTGCTGTACCTGCTGGGGTTTCGTGATCGTGAGGCGCAGCGTTCGGAGCGCTGATCACAAGCTGATCACGAGTCGCGTCGTAATTCGTTAACGGGGTGCGACGCCTACAGCGTGCCCCACAGCGAGTCGAATTCCTGCCCCGGCTTGGGCTTCTCGCTTTCCGCGACCCTCGGGGCATCGTACATCTGATATTCGAACTGGTTGTAACTTGCGCTGCTGATGCGCCGGTTGCTCAGTGAGGCGCGTCGTTCCTCGCCATGCACGTTGATCATTACCTTGCTGCCTTCCTGAAACGGCAGGCGCGGGGCGAGTACGGTCGGCGGTTTGTCCATGGCGCGTACTTCCGGCAGCATCAAGGTGCGCAGGTACTGGCTGTTCTGCTGCTCACGAATCAGTTGCATGCCACACGGCTGGGCAAAAGGCGCGATCAGCTCGATGCCCATTTGCGTACCGCCGCTGCGCACCTGGCGCACCCAGCGCACGATGGCGACGCTCCAGCCTTGCCCGGCATCGTCCTGAATCCCGACCAGTTCGCCCGCCTGCAACTGTTGTGGCACCTCTTTCTGCCACGCCAGGCAATAACCGCCCGGGCTGTGATTGACGATGTTCAGGTCAAAGGTCGGGAAGGTGTGTTGACCGTTGGAGAGCGAGTCGCTATCGCCGTCGATCTTCGGGTATTCGATCTCTTCATACGGCAACAGCACGGATGATGTGTTGCCGCGCTGCGTATCGAAAGCCGAAGACCAAGGGTCATCGTCGGCGTCGTTGACCATTTTGAGTGAGAAGTTCGCAACGTTGGTCGCGCTGTTCAATTGCAGCAGTTCGCTGAACGATTTCTGACCCGCGACGTAGTAGTGCAGGGCACTCATGCCAATGCACAGCTTCAGCGTGCCCTGCCCGGCGGTGCGCTGAAAAGCACGTTCGGCGACATCGCCCCAGGCCGCTGCCAGATGCTGCAACAGATCGGTATTGATGCCAGTCGGTATCAGCAGTCGGGCAGGCGAGCGTTGATCGTCCGGCAGGGCCAGGTACTGATGGATAGCGTCCGCCAGCGCGGAGGTATCGATGCCGAGCAATCTGGGAATCTGCTCGTCAGTGAACAGCGTGCCATACAGCGGCGGTTTGTCGGCGGTGGTGTCCAGCGCAAACAGGCTGCTTTCCTCGGCAGGGAATTGCAACTTGACCAACGGGCTCCAGGCTTCCAGCGCATCGGCCAGTTTGCCGATATTCAGCTGGCGCATCTGATTGCAGCGCGAGCAGCCCATCAGCAGGGCAATCACGTAAGTCTGTTCGACGCTCAGCGCTTTGGTGTGGTGAGCCATGGGCTCGTCGATCATAGCGTGGTGCAGGCCGTAATGACGGGCGATCTGATAGATCTGATGAATCTCGAGCCAGAGACCTTCTTGCACCGGACAATAGAGCTGGTTGGCGCGAATCAGCGGTCCGTTGAGGCCATGCATAGCGCGTTGCAACGCGGTGCTGAACAAACCGCTCTGATCTTTGCTGTAACGCGCCGCGATCTGCTGGATGATCTGTTTGTAGCCCGTCGCCAAGTGGTTTTGCAGGGCCTGACAAAGGTTGGCAACCTTGCGCGGCCGCTCGTCGAGCACAATGGCCTGGTTGAGAAAGTGACGTTCGAGGTGCTTGCAGACGAAGTAGACCTCGGGGCGCAGCAGTTCAAGCAGTTGCAGGCGGTTATCACTGGGGGTAACCAGCTGGTTCAGCTCGGCCAGGCCTTGATACAGCTGACGCGCCATTTCCCCGAGGTTTGCTTTGGGCAGCCTGGAGATCCAGCGTTTCAGGTCGCGCGGAGTGGCTTCACAGAATGTCAGGCTCGACTGCGTTGGCGTGGGAGCACGCAACAGCAGAGGGAGGCTAAAATTGCTCATGTGAAAGATGGACTCCAACGACGCACTGGAAACGGGCGGCGGCATTGAGTGGATGACTGCAACGTCGCGCGACTGTCCAGTGTACGCCACGAATGTGCGAAGTGTCCTACAGCGCCGAGTGAGTGACTCTACCAGTATCGGTGAAGTCGCGCAGCAAGTGTGGCTTTAGGCCAGTTCTGCTCCTATTTGATGCCACGGGGGCGCGACCGTTCAGGTCGCGCCCCCGTGTTTCAGCCCTCGTCAGCCATCAGGCTTGTTTCGGAACTGCCAGTGCCTGCCCCATTTGCACGCTGGAGCCGGCTTTCAACTGCTCGACCCATTTAACCTGGTCTGGCCCGAACAGCACGATGGCCGTGGAACCCAGCTTGAAGCGGCCCATTTCTGCGCCTTTCTCCAGATGAATCGGCGCACGTGCCGCTTCGTCGTAGCGGAAAGTCTTCAGTTCACGCTTGGGTGGCGTTACCAGTCCGGCCCAGACCGTCTCGACCGACGCCACGATCATCGCGCCGACCAGCACCACGGCCATTGGCCCGCGCTCGGTGTCGAACAGGCAAACCACTCGTTCGTTACGGGCAAACAATTCCGGTACGTTTTCAGCGGTGGTCTGGTTGACCGAAAAGATGCGACCCGGCACGTAGACCATTTCACGCAGTGTACCGGCCAGCGGCATGTGTACGCGGTGATAGTCCTTCGGCGACAGGTAAACGGTCGCGAACTCGCCACCCATGAATGGCGCAGAAAGCTTCGGATCGCCGCCCAGCAGTTCGAGCACGCTGAAGCTGTGACCTTTGGCCTGGAAGATACGGCCATGATCGATCGGGCCCAGCTGGCTGATGGCACCGTCGGCAGGCGACAGGATCGCGCCGGGCGTGATGTCGAGCGGGCGTGCATCAGGTTTCAGGGCGCGGGTGAAAAACGCGTTGAAGTGCTCGTAAGACGTCAGGTCTTCGACCAGCGCCTGCGACATGTCCACCTGATAGCGGCGGGCGAACCATTCAGTAAAGGCATTCTTGAACCAGCGCACACGGCATTCGGCGACGCAGCCAGCGAGTCGGGACAGCAAATGGTGCGGCAACAGGTACTGGCTGAGAATAAACAGACGGTCTTTCATTGATGGCCTTGAAGAGGAATGTCCTGAAAATGATTTCTGCGACGTCCGGCCCGGTTCGGTGGTGCGAACCGGTTCGACCGCTTCGACTGACGGGGCTGGCTGGGCGGGCTCTGCAGGCTCGACGGCCAGTGCAGACGCTGCCGGGTTTTCCACCGGGGTGTCCGGAAGATTGCCCCATTCGCCCCACGAACCGGCGTACGCCTTGACCCGTGGATAGCCCAACGCTTTCGCCACCAGATAGGTAAAGCCCGAGCGGTGGTGGGTCTGGCAATGGGTGATCACTTCCTTTTCGGGGGTGATGCCCAGGTCGCGCAGAATCTGCGGCATGTCCTGACGAATGCGCAGGTTGCGCGCCTTGTCCATGCCCTCGGTCCATTCGAAGTTGACGGCGCCGGGAATATGCCCGCCTTTGGCCGCCACCACTTTTTCGCCCGAGTACTCGGTCGGGCCGCGCGCGTCCCAGATCGCCAGGTCGGCTGCGCCCAGACGGCTTTGCAGGTATTCATGGGTGGCGGTCGGTTCTTCGTGCAGCGTCAACGCTACCGGGCCGCCTGCAACCGGCGGAGCGTCGGTGCTCAGCGGCAGCGATTCTGCTTCCCAGGCCAGCAAGCCACCGTCCAGATAGTGGTAGCGGGTGTGGCCAATGACATCCAGCAGCCAGATGAAACGCCCGGCCCAGCCGCCGCCTTCATCGTCGTAAACAACGTAGACCGCATCGGGATTGTGGCCCAGCTCGCCGAACAGTTGCTCAAGGCCAGCATGATCCGGCAGCAGGCCGGGCGCCGGTGGTTTGCCCAGTTGCGTGCGTTTCGGGTCGACAAAGCGGGCGCCGCGAATGTGCCCGGCTTCGTAGCGAGCGCTGCTGGTCAGATCCACGAGGATCAGTTCAGGAGCATCAAGGCGCTGAAGCAGATCGTTGGGTTCGATGACCAGCGACAAGCCAGTGAATTCGGACATTTGCAGCCTCCGGTGGAAAGAAAGAGGCGAATTGTACGCCAGGCCTCACGCTTTGCGATGACTAAAGATGCCAAGTGCCCGTTCAATGCATTGCGCGGTTTTTCCGAACGCCTGAACGGAAATTTCCGACAAGACACCGCCGCCCTGGTCAGCGACCACCAGCAGCATGACCTTGCCGTTGTTGCTCAGCGAGCGGATCAGCCAGTGCTGGCCGCTGAACAGTGTCTTGAGCGGCGCGGGCAGCAAGGCGACAAACTGTGCGTTGTTGGCGGGCGTCATGCGCAGCTGGGTCGGCTGGGTCAGCAGGCGTTGCAGCACCGTGCTTTCCTTGACGAACAGCTGCAACGTGGCGGCGTCCAGAGGCAGGCCGGCCAGCTGATTGACCCGCAACACCGATGAGGTCTTGTCCAGCATCAACAGCAGGACCCGTTCCATGCCGCACGCCATGAACGCATCGCGAGCGGAGGTGGTGAGGTGCATGGCGTTGATGAACGGGCTTGGCTCCTGCAACAGTTCGGCGCACTGCTTGCGCCACAATTGCAGGGCGTCGGCCGATGGCGGTGGTGCGGCCTCATTATCGCGTCGGACGCGGCGCGCATCCCACGGCCAGATCAGCGATTCGGCCGGGTGCCACAAATCGCTTTCTGCGTGAGCGCGTGCACTGCTGGCGGCGTTCTGGTGCGCCTGTTGCTGCACGTCATCGAGCGGCTGTTGCAGATAAAGGCTGATAAGACGTTCCCAGCGCAGACAGTGCGGACTGTTCCAGGCCTGTTGAGCCGCCAGCGCAAGGCCGTTGCCCAGCAGCACGGTATTGGCAGGCTGATTCAGCCAGCGGCGCAGATTGGGGTCAGCGTCCATCAGCTGTTGCTGTTCGAGCGGGCTGCGGTCTTCGCGTGCGATGCGCAGCGCCTTGGCCAGCTCGCGTCGCTCATTGATCAGCAGCCTGTAGCCACGGGTGACCCAGACCGGCAGGCGCCAGAATTCGGCAAGCTCCAGGCACAAATCCAGCAGGTTGACGCCAAACAGCTCTTTTTCCACCGCGTCGCTGGAGTGCCCCTTGTGGATAACGCGCAACTCCAGCTCTTCCAGCAATTTTGGATAAGCCAGTGCCATTGGCCAGAGCGGCGCGAGAAACAGCAGGCTGCCCAGGTGAATGTCTTGCCAGAGCCGCGCCAGACGGCTGGCAAACAGCCCGTTGGCCTGTTGCGTGGCGTGCTGGCTGACCAGAATCAGCTGGCGATAGGCCGCAGGAATCTCTTCGGGTGGCTTGGCTGGCAGACGGCCCAGCAAGGTTTCGGTGCGCGCCAGCCCCAGGCGATTGATCGCGATCTCGAGGCTTTCGGCCTGTTCGGTCATCCCGTGGGTGTGATGATTGGCTTCGCGCATCACACTTAGCACCAGTGCAGGGCTTTCCTGCATCATTTCGGCGATTTCACGCAACGAACGGCGGCTGTCGTTGAGTGCTGAACGAACGTGTGCATGATTGGCGGCAGGAACCGGCAACGCGATACCGTCAAGTTGTTTGACCCAGGCATCAAGCGTCGTTGGAACAAGGTGATGTGCAGCGCGTGGTGTTGGCATTGGGTGGCCTGTTCGACTGATTTATCTGGGCGGGAGGACTGCCAGTGTGCAGGGCGGCCCGGCCATTTTCACCCTTCGATTGACAGAGCAAAACGGTTTTTCACAAGAACCGGCTATAGTCTGGCCCAGTTAGGCCGATAAGGAGAAGAAGAGATTCAAGAACTTCCGGACTGTCCCTGAACCCGACTCAGCAAAGTATTTTTTCTTATGGCTAAAATTATCGGCATCATTGTCGTTTTCGCGAGTGTCCTCGGCGGATATGTGCTGTCCCATGGCAAGCTCATGGCGCTGTTCCAGCCCTACGAAGTCTTGATCATTGGCGGTGCTGCACTGGGCGCGTTCCTCCAGGCCAACCCTGGCTACATGACGATGCACGTGATCAAAAAGTCGCTGAAGATGTTTAGCAGCCGCTTTACGCACGCCTATTACCTCGAAGTGCTGGGGCTGGTGTACGAGATCCTCAACAAGAGCCGCCGTGAAGGCATGATGGCGATTGAAGGGGATATCGAAGACGCAGCCTCAAGTCCGATTTTTGCCAAATATCCTGGCATCTTGAAAGATGAACGTATGACGGCGTACATCTGCGATTACCTGCGCATCATGTCGTCCGGCAACATGGCTCCCCATGAGCTGGAAGGCCTGTTCGATATGGAATTGCTTAGCATGAAGGAAGAGCTCGAACACCCTTCCCATGCTGTATCGAGTGTCTCTGACGGCCTGCCCGGTTTCGGCATCGTTGCGGCAGTACTGGGTATTGTGGTGACCATGGCTTCCCTGGGCTCGGGAGACAAGGCGGCTATCGGCATGCACGTAGGTGCGGCACTGGTGGGTACCTTTTTGGGCATCATTGCAGCCTATGGCTTCTTCGGCCCATTGGCCACCTGCCTTGCACACGATGCCAAGGAAGAAATGAACGTGTATGAAAGCATTAAGGCATCGCTGGTAGCGTCCGCCTCGGGCATGCCGCCTTCGCTGGCCGTCGAGTTCGGCCGCAAGGTTCTGTATCCGTTGCATCGCCCCAGCTTCAGTGAGCTGGAGCAAGCGGTTCGCGGCCGCTAAGTCATGGAAAATAATCAGCCGATTATCATCAAGCGCGTAAAGCGCTTCGGTGGCGGGCACCACGGCGGCGCTTGGAAAATCGCCTTCGCCGACTTTGCCACTGCGATGATGGCGTTCTTTCTTGTGCTGTGGTTGCTGTCGTCCGCCACGCCCGAGCAATTGCTCGCGGTGGCCGGTTACTTCAAGGACCCGGTCGGTTTTTCGGACAGCGGCTCGCCGTATGTGATCGATCTGGGCGGTTCGCCGGAGATGTCGCCGAATCAGACCCTGAACCCCGAGGTCAAGACCACGCCTTCGCCTGATACCGTGCCCCTCGAGGCAGAAACCTCGGAGACCAAGGCCGAAGCGGTCGAGCAGGAACGTCTCGAGATGCTGTTGCAGGAGCTGCAGAACAAGGTCGAGGAAAACCCGCAACTGCAGAAATTCAAAGACCAGATTCTGTTCGAGATCACTCAGGACGGCTTGCGTATCCAGATCATGGATGCCGAAAACCGGCCGATGTTCGACTCGGGCAGCGCGCGTCTCAAACCGTACTTCGAAGACATTCTGCTGGCGCTGGCTGACACCATCAAAAGCGTGCCGAACAAGATCAGTATCAGCGGCCACACCGATGCGACGCCTTTTGTGGGCAGTGGCGGGTTCGGCAATTGGGAGCTGTCGGCCAACCGCGCCAATGCCGCACGCCGCGCGCTGGTTGCCGGGACGTATCCGGATTCGCAGGTGGCCAGGGTGGTGGGTTATGCCTCGTCGGCGCTGTATGACCATGAGAGCCCGACCAATCCGGTCAACCGCCGTATCGACATCGTTGTGCTGACCAAAAAGGCTCAGCAACGCATCGAAGGTGATCAGAACTCCGGCGGCGCGCCTGCAACCAAGCCTGCTCCGGCAGCACCTGCGGCGCCCGCTGCTCCGGGTGCTTCGTCCACGACGCCGCCCGATCCGCAGGCCTATGCCCAGCCGCACGAGATCCGGCAAAAGCTGAACATCTTCGACGACGGCAAGTTGCGCGTCGAGCCTGCCCAGAACTAAGCCGCAACAGATACAAAAACGCCGCGATCATCGCGGCGTTTTTGTGTCTGGCTTTCAGTCTGCGGCGCTCAGTAGTTTTCCTGCGGCAGGCTGGCAATGATCGAGCGATAGCTGTTCATGCGCTGCTGTTGCACGCGACCGTCTTCCAGGCCCTTGAGCAAGGCGCAGCCCGGCTCGCGGTCATGCTTGCAGTCGCGGAAACGGCAGGTGCCGATCAAGTCGTTGAACTCGATGAAGCCGGCCTCTACATCGGCACGGCTGACATGGCCCAGACCGAACTCACGAATACCCGGTGAGTCGATCAGATCGCCGCCACGCGGGAAGTGGAACAGGCGCGCGGTGGTCGTGGTGTGCGTACCCTGGCCCGAGACTTCGGACAGCGGGCCGACACGGGTGTCGGTTTCCGGCAACAGGCTGTTGACCAGCGAGGATTTGCCGACACCGGACTGACCGACGAACACGCTGATGTGGCCGTCGAGCTGGCTTTGCAGCTTCTGCATGCCGTCGCCGTGATGCGCAGACACTTCCAGTACCGGATAACCCAGGGTGCGATAGACCGCCAGCAGCGCATTCAGCGCGGGGGCGTTCTGCTCGTCGATCAGGTCAGCTTTGTTGAGCAGCAGCAGTGGATGAATCCCGGCATGCTCGGCAGCGACCAGATAACGGTCGATGAGGTTGGCGTGCGGCTCGGGCATCGGTGCAAAGACAATCACGATCAGGTCGACGTTGGCCGCGACAGGCTTGAGCTGGCCGCGGGAGTCCGGGCGGCGCAGTTCGGTGGTACGCGGCAATTGCGCGACGATCACACCGATGCCCTGATTGCCTGCACGCCACACAACCCGGTCGCCAGTCACCAGCACGGGCAGGTTGGCACGCAGGTGGCAGCGAAATACCTTGCCGATGTCTTCGCCTTCCTGGGCCTCGACTTCGACCTGTACGCCGAAGTGCGCGATCACCAGGCCGGTTTGTTCGGGGCCGAGGTCGCCGCCTTCCAGTGTTTCGAGTGTTACGGACTCGCGTTTTGCCGCACGGGCAGCGCGCTCGCCCTGAATTTTTTCGATGCGCCAGTTCTGACGACGATTGAGTTGGCGTTTGGCCATGGGTGTTCCGATGTGATGTAACCGATGAATTAAGCAGTACGTTTGATCGGCAGGAGTCTACCACGGCAGGGTGAGCTAAACTGCGCGCCTACGCTGAGGAGTCGACACATGCAGAACAAGCAGAACCTGATCTGGATCGATCTGGAAATGACCGGTCTGGACCCTGATACCGATGTCATCATCGAAATGGCCACGATCATCACCGATAGTGAGCTGAACACGCTGGCCGAAGGGCCGGTGATCGCGGTGCACCAGAGCGACGAGACGCTGGCGAAAATGGACGAGTGGAACACTCGCCAGCATGGCGGCTCGGGCCTGACCCAGCGCGTGCGCGAAAGCACCATCAGCATGGCCGAAGCCGAGGCGCAGACCCTTGAGTTCATCAAACTGTGGGTGCCCGAGCGCAGTTCGCCGATCTGCGGCAACAGCATCTGCCAGGATCGTCGCTTTCTGTATCGCCACATGCCGACTCTGGAAAACTACTTTCACTATCGCAATCTGGATGTCTCGACCCTCAAGGAACTGGCGGCTCGCTGGTCTCCCGAGCTCAAGTTCAGGAAAGGCAGCACGCACCTGGCGCTGGATGACATTCGTGAGTCGATTGCCGAGCTGCGTTTTTATCGCGAGCATTTCATCAAGGTGTGATCGCTTGAGAGCAGAAGCTTGATGTGCGGTGAATAATCTTTTTTGCACTCTTTCAGTGCGCAGGTCTGCTGGTTAGACTGCGCGCCTTTGTCGCAGAGTCGCCGCCATGTTGCTGATGCTTTATCTGATCGCCATCACCGCTGAAGCCATGACCGGCGCGCTGTCGGCAGGGCGACGCGGGATGGACTGGTTCGGCGTGGTGCTGATCGCCTGCGTGACTGCGCTGGGTGGCGGCTCGGTGCGCGACGTGCTGATCGGTCATTACCCGCTGACCTGGGTCAAGCATCCGGAATACCTGGTCCTGACCAGTGTGGCGGCCTTGGTGACGATCTTCATCGCGCCACTGATGCGTCATCTGCGCTCACTGTTCCTGGTGCTCGACGCACTGGGGCTGGTGGCCTTTACCCTGATCGGCTGCATGACCGCGCTGGAGGCCGGACACGGTCTACTGATCGCGTCAGTCTGCGGCGTCATCACGGGTGTGTTCGGTGGCATCCTGCGCGACATCTTCTGCAACGACATCCCGCTGATCTTCCGCCGCGAGCTGTACGCCAGCGTGTCATTTCTGGCCGCATGGTGTTTTCTGCTCTGCCAGTACCTGCAATTGCCCAACGAGCAGGCGGTGCTGATCACCCTGTTCGGCGGCCTGCTGCTGCGCCTGCTGGCGATTCGTTTCCGCTGGGAAATGCCCAAGTTTGTCTATAAAGACGAGCCTTGAAAGGGGGCGTTTTGCTGCCGGTTCCTGGCAGTTCGCGGACAAGCGAAGCGTCGCCCGGTCCGCTCCCACAATCGGCAGCTTGCGGACAAGCGAAGCGTCGCCGGTCGGCTGAGACGCGTCAGCGCTCTGCGTCTGCCACGCCATGCCGCTGCAGCGCCCATTCCACATGCTCTCTGACCAGTTCCGACGGGTAGGCACGCCGTGCGCGCAGGGCCTCGATCACCGGAATAGTGGAGGGCGCATTGCCGAGGCCGACGGCCAGGTTGCGTAGCCAGCGTTCGTACCCGGCGCGGCGCAGGGGTGAGCCTTCGGTGTTGCCAAGGAATTTCTCTTCATCCCATAAAAACAGCTCGGCCAGCCCGGCATTGTCCAGATTGTGACGCGGCTGGAAATCACGCTGGTCAGTCGGGCGGGCGAAGCGGTTCCATGGGCAGACGATCTGGCAATCGTCACAGCCAAATACCCGATTACCGATCAATGGCCGCAGTTCTTCGGGAATCGCTGTCTTCAGCTCGATGGTCAGGTAGGAAATACAGCGTCGTGCGTCCAGCACATAAGGCCCGACAAACGCCGCAGTCGGGCAGATGTCCAGACAAGCTGTGCAGCGTCCGCAGTGTTCCGTCGCTTGGGGCGCATCCACCGGCAGCGGAATATCGACAAACAGCTCGCCCAGAAAAAAGAAACTCCCTGCCTTGCGATTGAGCACCAGCGTGTTCTTGCCGATCCAGCCCAGCCCGGCTTGTTCAGCGATGGCCTTTTCCAGCACAGGGGCGCTGTCGACAAAGGCACGAAAACCAAACGGGCCGATGGCCTGCTGAATGCGCTCGGCCAGTTGCTGGAGACGCTTGCGGATCAGCTTGTGGTAATCGCGGCCCAGAGCGTAGCGTGATACGTAGGCTTTTTCCGATTCCGTCAGGCGCTGGGCCATTTCGCTGTCGCCCGGCAGATAATCCATGCGCAGTGACACCACGCGCAGTGTTCCCGGCACCAGCTCATCCGGGTGGGAACGTTTGCTGCCATGGGCTGCCATATAGTCCATTTCGCCGTGATAACCCGAGTCGAGCCAGCGTTGCAGGTGCTGCTCGTGCTCTGCCAGGTCCAGACCGCTGATCCCGACTTCCTGAAAGCCCAGTTCACGCCCCCACGCCTTGATCGACTGGGCAAGGGTGGCAAGGTCATCGGAGGTGGGACGTTCAGCAGTAATAGCGGACATGCGCAGAGAGAAACCGGGGCCAAGGTGCGTATAATTCTGCCAGACATCGGAGCCCATAGACGCATGTTCGACACTAAACCTCATTTACCCGACGCGCTGTACAGCGCGGCGCAGGTCCGCGACCTCGACGCGCGGCTGATTGCCGCCGGTACGCCGGGCCTGGAATTGATGCAGCGCGCGGCCCATGCCACCTGGCGTGCGATACGTCGGCGCTGGCCGGAGGTGAACGAGCTGACCGTGCTGGCCGGGCGTGGCAACAACGCGGGTGACGGGTATCTGGTGGCGGCGCTGGCGCACAAGGCTGGCTGGCAGGTCAACGTGCTGGCAGTCGGTGCGCCGGACGCGCTGACGGGCGATGCGGCATCAGCGTATGCCATGGCTTCGGGCGTGACTATTCAGCCCTGGGCCGGGCAGCCGCTGAAGGGCGTGCTGCTCGATGCGTTGCTCGGCACCGGGCTCAACGGTGAAGTGCGCGAGCCTTATCGTTCGGCCATCGACGCAATCAATGCCAGCGGTCTGCCGGTCGCGGCCGTGGACATCCCGTCAGGCCTGAGCGCAGACACCGGGCAGTCCCTCGGCGTTGCGGTGCGTGCCGATCTGACGGTGACCTTCATCGGCCTGAAAACAGGACTGCTCACTGGTGACGCGGCAGATCAGGTCGGTGAACTGGTTTTTGACGATTTGCAGGCCGACCCCGCGCTGGTTGCGCAGACGCCGGTCACCGCGAAACGTCTTGATACACACAATTTGCCGTCGTTGGCACCACGTCCGCGTACCGCTCATAAAGGTATGTTCGGGCGCGTGCTGGTCATTGGTGGCGACCACGGCTTCGGCGGCGCTGCCCTGCTCAGCGCCGAAAGCGCATTGCGCAGCGGTGCGGGCATGCTCACCCTGGCGACCCGCGCAGAACATGTGCCTGCTGCCCTGACGCGCATGCCGGAAATCATGAGCGCGGTGATCCGCTCGGCAAACCAGCTGATGGCGCTGATCGAGCCCGCCAGCGTGCTGGTGGTCGGACCCGGTCTGGGTCAGGCCAGTTGGGGGCGCAGCCTGTTATCCGCCGCCGCCAACGCGGATCGGCCGCAAGTCTGGGATGCCGACGCGCTGAATATGCTGGCCGCCGGGCAGGTGAGCCTGCCCGCAAACAGCGTCATCACGCCACATCCGGGTGAGGCAGCGCGCCTGCTGGGCGTGGGTATCAAGGATATTCAGGCGGATCGCCTCGCCGCTGCGCGCACACTCGCGCAAAAATTCAACACCGTATGTGTCCTCAAAGGCTCCGGCAGCCTGATTGCCGATGCGCACGGTCAGCTTGCGTTGTGTGATCGCGGCCATCCAGCGATGGCGACTGCCGGGCTGGGCGACGTGCTTGCCGGCCTGATCGGCGCGCTGATGGCGCAGCATTTGACGCCCTTCGACGCGGCCTGTCTGGCCGTGTGGTTGCATGCGAGTGCCGGTCAGAACGTGGGTGAAACCGGTCGCGGGCTGGCCGCCAGCGATATTATTCCCGCCATTCGTCAGTTATTAGAGGAGCTGCAACCGTGTCTGATTTGACGCTGCATGTGGTTGGCGAAGAGGCCATGATGCATTTTGGTGCGCGTCTTGCCGAGGTCACCGAAGGCAAAGGTGTCATCTTTCTCGATGGCGATCTGGGTGCCGGGAAAACCACCCTTTCGCGGGGCATGATTCGCGGGCTCGGGCACGCCGGGGCTGTCAAGAGCCCGACTTTCACGCTGGTCGAGCCCTACGAAATCGACGCGGTAAGGGTCTTTCACTTCGACCTGTATCGGCTGGTCGACCCTGAAGAGCTCGAGTTCATGGGGGTGCGTGATTATTTCGACGGCGAGGCACTTTGTCTGATTGAATGGCCCCAACGCGGTGCAGGCTTTTTGCCAAAGCCCGACCTGACCATTACCATTGGCCCGCACGGCGAAGGTCGGTCCGTAATATTGAGCCCGCTGGGCTCGCGTGGCGAACGCTGGTGTGCCACTTTGGCTTTGGAATTCAAATAGATATGGGGTTAGGTATGCGCATGCGCGCGCTGGTTACTGTAGTTGGTCTGCTGTTGATGGCCCTGGCTGTCGAGGCGGTTGCCGCTACGCAAGTACGAAGTGTCCGCTTATGGCGAGCGCCGGATAACACACGTCTGGTCTTCGACCTGTCGGGGCCGGTGCAACACAGCCTGTTTACCTTGACTTCGCCTGACCGTCTGGTGATCGATATCAATGGTGCGACGCTCGGCGGACCCCTGAACGTGCCGACCGCCAATACCCCGATCAGCAGCATGCGCTCTGCGCAGCGCACGCCGACCGATTTGCGCGTGGTCATCGACCTAAAAAAAGGCGTAACCCCGAAGAGCTTCACGCTCGCGCCGAACCAGCAATACGGCAACCGTCTGGTGGTCGACCTGTTCGATAACGCCGCCGATGCCAACCCGACGACGCCAGTGATCCCGGACACCGCCGCCAATACGGCACCTGCGGTTCCGGTCAGCCCTGCCAAACCGGAAATCAAACTGACCCCGGTGCCTAACGGCAAGCGCGATATCGTGATCGTGATCGATGCCGGGCACGGTGGTGAAGACCCGGGCGCCTCTGGCGGCGCGGGGCAGAAAGAGAAAAACGTGGTGCTGTCGATTGCCAAGGAATTGCAGCGCCAGGTCAACGCTGAAAAAGGCTATCGCGCCGAGCTGACGCGAACCGGCGATTACTTCATCCCGTTGCGCAAACGTACCGAGATTGCCCGCGCCAAGGGCGCAGATCTGTTCGTTTCCATTCACGCCGACGCGGCACCCTCTTCCGCTGCGTTCGGTGCATCGGTGTTTGCCCTCTCGGATCGTGGTGCTACCTCCGAAACCGCGCGCTGGCTCGCGGACAGTGAAAACCGTTCCGACCTGATCGGTGGTGCCGGTGCGGTCAGCCTCGATGACAAGGACCGCATGCTCGCTGGCGTGCTGCTGGACTTGTCCATGACCGCCTCGCTGTCGTCGAGCCTGAACGTCGGCCAGAAAGTGCTGAGCAATATCGGTCGGGTTACTTCGCTACACAAGGCTCGCGTCGAACAGGCAGGATTCATGGTGCTCAAGTCGCCGGACATCCCGTCGATTCTGGTAGAAACCGGCTTTATCTCCAACGCCAACGAAGCCAACAAGCTTGGCTCCGCGTCGCACCAGCAGGCGCTGGCGCGTTCGATCACTTCCGGTGTGAAGCAGTTCTTCCAGCAGAATCCGCCGCAGGGCACTTACATTGCCTGGTTGCGTGATAACGGCAAGCTGGCCCAAGGCCCGCGTAACCACGTCGTGCGCTCTGGCGAAACCCTGGCCATGCTCGCAGCACGCTATGACATGAACATCGCCACCCTGCGCAGTGCCAATAATCTGAAAACCGATGAATTGAAGATCGGCCAGGATCTGCGTATTCCGAGTTCCGAGGTTGCCACTCAGTAATGACTGATCTACTTGTTGACGGCAGCGAAGCCGATAACGCTCAGCCTGTTTTGAATGCTGCGCGTATCGAACTGCTCAGCCCGCGTCTGGCCAACCAGATCGCTGCAGGCGAAGTGGTCGAGCGCCCGGCGTCGGTGATCAAGGAGCTGCTGGAAAACAGCCTCGATTCTGGCGCGCGGCGCATTGACGTCGATGTCGAGCAGGCGGGCATCAAGCTGCTGAAAGTGCGTGACGACGGCGGCGGTATCTCTTCGGATGATCTGCCACTGGCCTTGGCGCGACACGCGACCAGCAAGATTCGAGACCTGGAAGACCTTGAGCGGGTAATGAGCCTGGGCTTTCGGGGCGAGGCGCTGGCGTCGATCAGCTCGGTAGCGCGCCTGACCCTGACCTCGCGCACCCGCGACGCCGATCAGGCCTGGCAGGTTGAAACCGAAGGCCGCGACATGGCGCCGCGCGTGCAGCCCGCGGCGCATCCCGTGGGCACCTCGGTAGAAGTGCGCGACCTGTTCTTCAATACGCCCGCCCGGCGCAAGTTTCTCAAAGCCGAGAAAACCGAATTCGATCACTTGCAGGAAGTCATCAAGCGCATGGCGCTGGCGCGTTTCGATGTCGCTTTCCATTTGCGTCACAACGGCAAAACCGTGCTCAGCCTGCATGAAGCGCATGACGACACCGCCAGGGCGCGTCGGGTTTCGGCCATTTGCGGGCCGGGTTTTCTTGAGCAGGCGTTGCCTATCGAGATCGAACGCAACGGGCTGCACCTGTGGGGCTGGGTCGGGCTGCCGACCTTCTCGCGCAGTCAGGCCGATCTGCAATATTTCTTCGTGAATGGCCGTGCCGTGCGCGACAAGCTGGTCGCTCATGCCGTGCGGCAAGCGTATCGCGACGTGTTGTTCAACGGCCGTCATCCGACCTTCGTACTGTTTTTTGAAGTCGATCCCGCTGCCGTCGACGTCAATGTTCACCCGACCAAACATGAAGTTCGCTTCCGTGACGGGCGCATGGTGCATGATTTTCTGTATGGCACTTTGCACCGTGCGTTGGGTGATGTGCGTCCTGAAAATCAGTTGGGTGGCAGCGTGCCGGTTGCCGCCGAGCCCCGACCAACCGGGCCGGAAGCGGGCGAATTCGGGCCGCAGGGCGAGATGCGTCTGGCCAACAATGTGCTGGAGCAGCCGCAAGGCGAGGCTTTCGCGCGGCCAGCGGGCAGCGGGGCCGGCAGCGGTTATCAATATCAGTATTCTCCACGGCCCACCGCAGGCGTGCCGGTTGCCGAAGCGCAAAGTGCGTACCGCGAGTTTTTCGCGCCGTTGCCCAGTGCCGCGCCGTCATCCTTGCCAACGTCAGAGAGCGACATCCCACCGTTGGGCTATGCGCTGGCGCAGCTCAAAGGCATCTACATTCTGGCTGAAAACGCCCAGGGTCTGGTGCTGGTAGACATGCATGCCGCTCACGAGCGAATCATGTATGAGCGCCTGAAAATCGCCATGGCCAACGAAGGCCTGAGCGGCCAGCCATTGTTGGTGCCCGAGTCCATCGCGGTCAGCCAGCGTGAAGCGGATTGCGCCGAAGAACATATCAGCACCTTCCAGCGGCTAGGCTTCGAGCTTCAGCGGCTGGGCCCGGAAACCCTGGCGATCCGGCAGATTCCAGCGTTACTCAAACAGGCCGAAGCCAATCGGCTGGTCAGCGATGTGCTGGCAGATCTGATGGAATATGGCACCAGCGACCGGGTGCAGGCGCACATGAACGAGTTGCTCGGCACCATGGCCTGCCACGGTGCGATCCGCGCCA
The DNA here is from genome assembly GCF_001293775.1 of Pseudomonas syringae pv. cilantro. GTDB lineage: Bacteria > Pseudomonadota > Gammaproteobacteria > Pseudomonadales > Pseudomonadaceae > Aquipseudomonas > Aquipseudomonas syringae_P. The sequence continues at coordinate 245,969 of NZ_LGLN01000013.1, read as the reverse complement.
ACCGGCGGCTGGCCATCCCGGAAATGAACGCTCTGCTGCGCGACATGGAAAACACCGAGCGCAGCGGACAATGCAACCACGGTCGTCCCACCTGGACCCAGATGGGCCTGAGTGACCTGGATAAATTATTCCTGCGCGGTCAATGAATGAATGCTTTACCTCCGGCCATCTTTCTCATGGGGCCTACCGCTGCCGGCAAGACCGACCTTGCCATCGAGCTGAGCAAAGTCTTGCCCTGTGAACTGATCAGCGTCGATTCGGCACTGGTGTATCGCGGCATGGACATTGGTACCGCCAAGCCGTCCAGGGCGCAACTGGCTGAATTTCCGCATCGGCTGATCGATATTCTCGACCCCGCGCAAAGCTATTCCGCCGCTGACTTTCGCACCGACGCGCTGGCCGCCATGGCGGAAATCACCGCACGCGGAAATATTCCTTTGCTGGTCGGCGGCACTATGTTGTATTTCAAGGCTCTATTGGACGGATTGGCCGATATGCCGGCCGCCGATGCAGAGGTTCGGGCGCAGCTTGAGGCCGATGCGCAAGCCTTTGGCTGGCAGTCGTTGCACGATCAATTGGCGCTGGTCGACCCTGTGTCGGCGGCACGTATTCATCCCAATGATCCGCAACGTCTGATCAGGGCGCTGGAGGTTTATCGCGTCAGCGGAATGAGCATGACCGCACACCGCGAGCAACAAACTGCGCAAAGTACTGAAGCAGCCGCATCAGGGCAGCAGCAATTGCCCTATACTGTCGCGAACCTTGCCATCGCTCCGGCTGATCGCAAGGTGCTGCACCAACGTATCGCGCTGCGTTTTGAGCAAATGCTGGATCAGGGGTTTCTGGACGAAGTACTGGCATTGCGCTCGAGAGGCGACCTGCATTCAGGGTTGCCATCGATAAGAGCAGTCGGTTATCGCCAGGTCTGGGATCACCTGGATGGAAAACTGACGCGGGACGAAATGCAGGAACGGGGCATCATTGCCACGCGCCAACTGGCCAAGCGGCAATTCACCTGGCTACGCAGCTGGGAGGATCTACACTGGCTCGACAGTCTGGCCAGCGACAATCTGCCACGTGCCTTGAAATACCTGGGATCGGTCTCCATATTGGGCTGAGTCCTTGCAATAGCCGTCTATCCTTGGGGGGTGGCCGGTCAAGCCAATCGAATTCGATTTATTATTTTATTGATCCTTAAAGGAGTGCGGCACATGTCAAAAGGGCATTCGCTACAAGACCCTTACCTGAATACCTTGCGTAAAGAGAAGGTCGGGGTATCGATCTATCTGGTCAACGGTATCAAGCTGCAGGGTACGATCGAGTCTTTCGACCAGTTCGTCATTTTGCTGAAGAACACGGTCAGCCAGATGGTCTACAAACACGCTATTTCCACCGTCGTACCGGTTCGTCCGATCCGCCTGCCAAGCGCTACCGACGCTGACGGCGCGGACGCTGAGCCAGGTAACGCCTGATAGGAGTCTGCCTTGTTCTTTGAGCGCCACAGTGGTGGTGAACGTGCCATTCTCGTTCATCTGGATGGTCAGGACCCTGAGGCGCGCGAAGATCCGCAGGAGTTTCAGGAGCTGGCCATCTCGGCCGGTGCCGATACCGTTGCGTTTATCAACGTGCCGCGTCATCGGCCATCGGCCAAATACCTGATTGGCTCTGGCAAGGTCGAGGAGCTTCGCGACCAGGTCAAAGCCGAACAGGCTGATCTCGTGATATTCAATCACACCCTCACGCCCAGTCAGGAACGTAACCTCGAGCGCGTTTTCGAGTGTCGCGTGCTTGATCGTACCGGCCTGATTCTCGATATCTTCGCCCAGCGGGCGCGTACTCATGAAGGCAAGCTGCAGGTCGAACTGGCCCAGCTTGAGCACATGAGCACTCGTCTGGTCCGCGGCTGGACTCACCTTGAGCGTCAGAAAGGGGGTATCGGCCTGCGTGGTCCTGGTGAAACCCAGCTCGAAACCGACCGTCGTCTGCTGCGGGTGCGCCTGCGTCAGATCAAGGGCCGGCTCGAGAAGGTTCGCAGCCAGCGTGACCAGGCCCGTAGAGGGCGGCGTCGTGCCGATATTCCTTCGGTGTCGCTGGTGGGTTACACCAACGCCGGCAAATCGACGCTTTTCAACTCGATCACCGATTCGGACGTATTTGCGGCCGATCAGCTGTTCGCCACGCTCGATCCGACCCTGCGCCGTCTGCAGCTCGATGACCTCGGTCCTATCGTGCTGGCCGACACCGTGGGCTTTATTCGTCATTTGCCGCACAAGCTGGTTGAGGCTTTTCGTGCGACGCTTGAAGAGTCGAGCAACTCGGATCTGTTGCTGCACGTCATCGACTCTCATGAGCCGGACCGCATGTCGCAGATCGAGCAGGTCATGGCCGTGCTTGGCGAGATCGGTGCCGAGGGCTTGCCGATCCTCGAGGTCTATAACAAACTCGATCTGCTGGAAGGGGTAGAGCCTCAGATACAGCGCGATGCCGATGGCAAACCGCAACGTGTCTGGTTGTCTGCCCGTGATGGACGAGGACTGGATCTGCTCAAACAGGCTGTTGCCGAGCTGCTGGGTAATGATCTGTTTGTCGGCACTCTGCATTTGCCTCAGAATCTTGCCCGGTTGCGTGCCCAGTTTTTCGAACTGGGTGCGGTGCAGAGTGAGACGCATGATGAAGAGGGTGCCAGCTTGCTTGCGGTGCGAATACCGCGCGTTGAACTCAATCGTCTGGTGAGTCGCGAAGGATTGCAGCCGCTGGAGTTCATCGAGCAACACACTTTGCAATAAAAGCACGGGAAAGCCGTTGTACGGTCTTCCCGGGCATTCTGTAGCATTGGTCGGCGCGCCGCGGGCGCGTCTTTGCTTTATCAGATGGAGAGCGCTATGGCTTGGAATGAGCCGGGTGGCAACTCGAATAATCAAGATCCCTGGGGTGGCAAACGCCGTGGCGGCGACCGCAAGGGGCCACCTGATCTCGACGAAGCCTTCCGAAAGCTGCAGGAAAGCCTGAAGGGGTTGTTCGGCGGCGGAAACAAACGCGGCAGTGATGGCGGCGGCAGCGGCAATGGTGGCAGCTCGGGCAAGGGCGGTGGTCTTGGCCTGCTCGGCATCGGTCTGGTCGTACTCGTCGCTTTCTGGCTCTACAGCGCGATCTATGTCGTTGACGAGCAAGAGCAGGCTGTCGTGCTGCGTTTCGGTCAGTACCACGAAACCGTGGGGCCGGGTCTCAACATCTATTTCCCGCCGTTCGACCGCAAATACATGGAAAACGTGACGCGCGAGCGTGCCTACAGCAAGCAGGGGCAGATGCTCACCGAAGACGAGAACATCGTCGAAGTGCCGCTGACCGTGCAGTACAAGATCAGCAACCTGAAAGACTTCGTACTGAACGTCGATCAGCCTGAGATCAGTCTGCAACACGCAACTGAAAGCGCGCTGCGCCATGTCGTGGGTTCCACGGCGATGGACCAGGTGCTGACCGAAGGGCGTGAGCTGATGGCGAGCGAAATCAAGGAGCGTCTGCAACGCTTCCTCGACACCTACGGCACCGGCATCACCGTGACCCAGGTGAACGTGCAAAGCGCCGCTGCGCCGCGTGAAGTTCAGGAAGCTTTCGACGACGTGATCCGCGCCCGTGAAGACGAGCAACGTGCCCGCAACCAGGCTGAAAGTTATGCCAATGGCGTGATTCCGGAAGCCCGTGGTCAGGCCCAGCGCATCCTTGAGGATGCCAATGGCTATCGTGATGAAGTGGTGTCGCGCGCCAAGGGTGAGGCTGATCGTTTTACCAAACTGGTCGCCGAGTACCGCAAGGCACCTGAAGTCACTCGCCAGCGTCTGTATCTGGACACCATGCAGGAAGTCTTCAGCAATACCAGCAAGGTTCTCGTGACCGGCGACAAGGGGCAGAACAACCTGCTTTATCTGCCGCTCGACAAGATGATCGAGAGCAGCCGCAGCAGTACCGGCAATGGCTCCAATTCAGGTACGCCATCGCAGTCGGCTAATGATGCTGCCGCTGCTGCCGCCGCCCGTGCGTCTGAGGCTCAGCAGCGTGGTGAAGTACGTACCAGGGAGACTCGCTGATGAGTAACAAATCGCTGATCACCCTCATTGTTGGTGTGGTACTGGCAGTCATTGCCTGGAACAGCTTCTACATCGTGTCCCAGACAGAACGTGCGGTCTTGCTGCAATTCGGTCGTGTGGTCCAGGCGGATGTTCAGCCGGGTCTGCATGTGAAGGTTCCTTACGTGAACCAGGTGCGCAAGTTCGACGGACGTTTGCTGACGCTCGATGCGCCGACCCAGCGTTTTCTGACGCTGGAAAAGAAAGCGGTCATGGTCGATGCCTACGCCAAGTGGCGCGTGAAGGATGCAGAGCGTTTCTATACTGCGACTTCCGGCCTCAAGCAGATTGCCGACGAGCGCCTGTCGCGTCGTCTGGAGTCTGGTCTGCGTGACCAGTTCGGCAAGCGCACCCTGCACGAAGTCGTGTCGGGTGAGCGTGATGCACTGATGTCGGACATCACCGGTTCGCTGAACCGCATGGCCGAGAAAGAGCTGGGCATTGAAGTGGTGGATGTCCGGGTCAAGGCCATCGACCTGCCGAAGGAAGTGAATCGCAGTGTCTTCGAGCGCATGAGCACCGAGCGTGAGCGTGAAGCGCGTGAGCATCGCGCCAAGGGTAACGAACTGGCTGAAGGTATTCGTGCCGACGCCGATCGTCAGCGTCGCGTGTTGCTGGCAGAAGCCTATCGTGAGTCCGAAGAGGCTCGTGGTGATGGCGATGCGCAAGCTGCCTCGATCTACTCCAAGGCATACGGTCAGGATCAGGAGTTCTATGCGTTCTACCGCAGCCTGCGCGCCTACCGTGAGAGCTTCGCGAACAAGAGCGACGTGATGGTGCTTGATCCGAATAGCGAATTCTTCCGCTATATGGAAAAAGCCAAGCCGTAATCAATCACCCGCCGGGCGGCAAAACCGCCCGGTGGGGTGATCGCACGGTGAAACGTGTGTATCATGCGGCAGCCGGGAAATTCCCGGCTTTTTTGCGTCTGCACGGTTGATTGGCTGCAGTCGGGTCGATCCCGGCAAGCGACAGGTTTTTCGAGGGAAGTGGTCCGGGGTCTTTCGCGGGCGTTTGTCGTGCGCGTCATACGGCCCACCACTTTCTGCTTCACTCTAAGGCCGGCCTCAAGGCTGGCCGCCCGGATCACAGGGGAATGGCGTAATGGCAACGGTTGACCGCTGGCTGCTACCAGATGGCATCGAAGAAGTACTGCCACCAGAAGCGGCGCGCATTGAAGTGGCGCGCCGCCAGGTGTTGGATCTGTTTCAGAGCTGGGGCTATGAATTCGTCGTCACCCCGCATATCGAATATCTGGAGTCCCTGCTGACTGGCGCGGGCTCGGACCTGGATCTGCGTACTTTCAAAGTCATCGACCCGCAATCGGGCCGGCAGATGGGCTTTCGTGCCGACATCACGCCGCAGGTTGCGCGCATCGATGCGCATACGCTCAAGCGTGAAGGCCCGAACCGTCTGTGCTACGCGGGCAGTGTCCTGCATGCCCAGCCGCGTGCGCTGTCTTCGTCGCGCAGCCCTATTCAGCTTGGCGCAGAGCTGTATGGCGATGCGAGCCCGAGCAGCGATGTCGAAGTGATCAGCCTGATGCTGGCCATGTTGCAACTGGCCGAAGTGCCGGATGTGCACATGGACCTCGGGCATGTCGGCATCTACCGTGGGCTGGCACGTGCGGCCGGGCTGTCGGGTGAAGTCGAACAGCAACTGTTCGATGCGCTGCAACGCAAGGCCATCGACGAAGTGGTTGCCCTGACGGCCGATCTGCCACAGGAGCTGGCGTCGATGCTGCGCGCGCTGGTCGATCTGTGCGGTGGTCGCGACGTTCTGGATGCGGCGCGTGATCGTCTGGCTGGCGCGCCTGCGCCGGTGTTGGCGGCGCTGGATGACCTGTTGGCCATTGCGGACCGTCTTGCCACCCGTTTCCCGCAGTTGCCGCTGTATTTCGATCTCGGTGAGCTGCGCGGCTACCATTACCATACCGGTGTGGTGTTCGCGGTGTTCGTGCCGGGTGTGGGCCAGTCGATTGCCCAGGGCGGTCGTTACGATGACATCGGTGCCGACTTTGGTCGTGCCCGTCCGGCAACCGGCTTTTCCACCGACCTGAAAACCCTGGTGACCCTGGGGCAGGCAGAAATCGTTTTACCGTCCGGTGGCATCTGGGTGCCGGACAGCACGGATGCGGCACTCTGGCAGCGGGTATGCCAGTTGCGCAGTGAAGGTCAGCGTGTGGTTCAGGCCTTGCCTGGGCAGCAGGTGAGCGCGGCGCTTGAAGCCGACTGTGACCGGCAATTGATTCAGCATGGCGAGCACTGGCAGGTAATGCCGCTGGCTTCTTGAGTATTCCTGCCGGCCGCCGCCGGCACCAAGTTTGCGTGAATGAGGACAAGTGTTATGGGTAAGAATGTCGTAGTCCTGGGCACTCAATGGGGTGATGAGGGCAAAGGCAAGATCGTTGATCTGCTGACCGAACATGCTACCGCCGTAGTTCGCTATCAGGGTGGCCACAATGCGGGTCACACCCTGGTGATCGACGGTGAGAAAACCGTATTGCACCTGATTCCGTCCGGTGTACTGCGCGAAGGCGTGCAGTGCCTGATCGGTAACGGTGTGGTGGTTGCTCCCGACGCGCTCCTGCGCGAAATCATCAAGCTGGAAGAGAAAGGCATTCCGGTGCGTGAGCGCCTGCGCATCAGCCCGTCCTGCCCGCTGATTCTGTCTTACCACGTCGCGCTGGACCAGGCGCGTGAGAAAGCCCGCGGCGAGTTCAAGATCGGCACCACCGGTCGCGGCATCGGCCCGGCTTACGAAGACAAGGTTGCACGTCGCGGTCTGCGCATCGGCGACCTGTTCCACCGCGAGCGTTTCGCCGCCAAGCTGGGCGAACTTCTCGACTACCACAACTTCGTGCTGGTCAATTACTACAAAGAGCCTGCCATCGACTTCCAGAAGACACTCGACGAGTGCATGGAATACGCTGACATGCTCAAGCCGTTGATGCTCGACGTCACCGCTGCGCTGCATGAAATGCGCCGCGACGGCAAAGACATCATGTTCGAAGGCGCTCAGGGTTCGCTGCTGGACATCGATCACGGTACGTATCCGTACGTGACCAGTTCCAACACCACGGCGGGCGGTATCGCCACCGGTTCCGGCTTCGGTCCGATGTACCTGGATTACATCCTGGGCATCACCAAGGCCTACACCACGCGCGTAGGTTCGGGTCCGTTCCCGACCGAACTGTTCGATGATGTGGGTGCTTTCCTGGCCAAGCGTGGTCACGAGTTCGGCGCAACTACCGGCCGTGCCCGTCGTTGCGGCTGGTTCGACGCAGTCATCCTGCGTCGCGCCATCGAAATCAACAGCATCTCGGGCCTGTGCCTGACCAAGCTGGACGTGCTCGATGGTCTGGAAACCATCAACATCTGCATCGGTTACGAGAACGAAGAAGGCGCGGTCATCGATGCCCCTACCGACGCTGACAGCTACCTCGGCCTGCGTCCGGTCTACGAGCAGATGCCGGGCTGGAGCGAGTCCACGCTGGGTGCCAAGACCCTCGAAGAGCTGCCTGCCGCTGCACGCGCTTACATCAAGCGCGTCGAAGAGCTGGTCGGTGCGCCGATCGATATCATTTCGACCGGTCCTGACCGCAACGAAACCATCGTTCTGCGTCACCCGTTCGGCTGATCCATCGCCGAGCACCACAAAGAGGGCCGCATTTAGCGGCCCTTTTTGCGTTCAGCGGCGGGCGCAGTCAGTCCGGCAAAAAGTGAGACTTGTGTCACGGCATGGGGCTTGCTACAAAGATGGCAGAAAAGTGCCATCATTTTAATGGCGCTCATGGTGGAAGGATTCTCCTGTGTCAGCTGCCCTGTCTCTCTTGCAAAGTCGTCTGCTGCGCCCGGTTTTCATTGCACTGAGCATCGCCCTTTTGGTGCAGGTGTTGGTGGCGGTTGCGCTGACTCGAAGCACGGTCACGGCCCTTGAGGCAGATCTGGCCACTCGCCTTGGGGTAGATTCGCAACATCTTTCCTCCGAGCTTGAGCTGGCGAGTAGCGAAGTGACGTCAAGCCTCGACGCTCTGTCTGCCAGCACCCGGCAGCGCCTGAGCGTCGGGCTGTCGACGCGCCTCAAAGATGAGCAAGGGCAACTACGCGCCACGCTTGAAAAAGACCTCAGAGAGTCCGCCACTGACATGGCCGAATTGCTGGCCGCCGTCGCCCCGCGAGCCATGTGGGATAATGACACGCCGACCCTTTCCGAATTTGCCCGGCGCGCGCAGCGCAATCCCAACGTACTGTTCGTAGTTTATGACGACGCGGCGGGCGAGCACCTCACGCGCTACATGAATCGCGACAATCCGCTGGTCAAAGCGCTGCTGGCCAAAGGCGAAGGCGAGCGGGCGATGGACAAGATCCTGAGCGCTGCGAAAAACGATCCTTCGGTGTACTACGTCGAGGCCTCCATCAGCCCTAACGGTGTGGAAATCGGCAAGGTACGCATGGGCGTGTCCACGGCGACCGTCGAGGAGAACCTGGCGGCGCTGGACAAGCGTTTCGCAGCGCTGATCACCAGCGGCGAGCAACTGGTTTCCGACAGCCTTGCCAGCGCCTCAAAGGACAGCTCGACGGCGCTGCGCACCCGGCTGCAATCCGCTCAGGCAGCGGCAACTGCAATGGCCGGCAATACCCGTGTTGCGGTTCAGGATGCGGCTGAAACCTTGCGCTGGCGGATCGGTATGGGCCTGGCGCTGGTGGGGCTGGGTGTTTTGCTGTTGCTGGCCGTGGTGCTGGGGCGTCGAGTGGTCAGCAAATTGCATCTGCTGATCGCCGCACTGAATGATCTGGCGGCCGGTGAGGGCGACCTGACCAAGCGCGTCAAGCTGGACAGTAATGACGAAATTGGCGACATGTCGGCGGCGGTCAACCGCTTCATCGACAAGCTCCAACCGATCGTCCGCGAAGCAGGCGAGGTGGCGCAGCGCACCGGTGTGGAAATTAGCGTCATGAGCGAGCGTAACGCCGGTGCCGACACGGCGGCCGAGTTGCAACGGGATGAAGTGGCGGCCAGCCTCAAGGCGCTGGAGCAGATGGCCGACGAGGCGCAGTCGGAAAGCCATGCGATGCAGGCTGCTTTGCGTCAGGTTATCGACATCAAGCAGGCCACTGACGAAAACACCCGAACGTCCAATCAGGTCGGCGGACTGATCGAAGCGCTGGCCGGACAAGTCGAGACCGGTGCGCAGGTCATCGAGCGTCTGGCGCAGCAAAGCCAGCAAATCGAGGTTGTGCTGGAAGTGATCCACGGCATTGCCGAGCAAACCAACCTGCTTGCGCTTAACGCAGCCATCGAAGCGGCGCGCGCGGGTGAGACGGGCAGGGGCTTTGCCGTGGTGGCCGATGAGGTGCGGGCGCTGGCCAGCAAGACGCAAAGTTCGACGGGGGATATTCAGGAGCACATCATCGCCTTGCAGCAGGGTGCAAAAGAGGCTGTGGCCGCAATCGGCATCGCCGGCCGGCAGGCCAGGGAAGGGCTGGAGGTATTGCGCGACAGCGCCAAGCGCCAGCAGACGGTGCAGGCGTCCGTCGAGCAGGTGCATGCTGCCATTGGTCTGGCGACTCAGGCGGCCGTTCATCAGGCTGAAGGTGCGCAGGCTGTTCGCGGTCGGGTAGAGGTGATTCACGCACAGGCCGAGAAAGCCGCCAAGGCAGTGGTTGAGACGACTGCCAGCGGCAAAGTGCTCGATGGACTGGCTGCGCAGTTGAAGGCGAGCCTGGGGCAGTTTCGGGCATGAGGTGTTGAAAGCTTTGGGTGCAGGCCTCGGCGTCTATTCTGTTCTCTGAAGTGTGCAGGGTGTTTTTAGCAGATGCGAACAGTACCGAGGCGCCGGGTATGGATTTTTCCGGTGTCAGTTTCAGGTGGCTGAGCAGTCGATCTTTTCTTTTTTCAAACTGTCTACCTGTTACTTCTGATAGCAGTGCCTCCAAGCGCATCCGTCTACAGTCACTAAAAGCTTATAGCGATCAATAAGCTTCCTACCCTGCGCTGATTCTGAAAGCACAGTTGCCTATAAAAATTATTTCTATGGATGGAATGAGTATGGCCACTTTATTGGATGTGCCTGCTGCCCCACAGGTCGTTGGAGGAGTATTTCAGACCGACGCCGTTAACAATGTGAACTATGTTCAATTAGGCTACCCCGAAAACCCTTCATCACCTCCGTCATTATCGGACATGTCTTATCTGGCAGGAAGAGGACTTAGCGTCAGGTTATCTGCGATGTGGAGTCAATGGTACTTGAGTTTTGTGCCCGGTGAGCACGTTCAGATCAACTTTAAAGGAAAGGCTCAGAATGGATCTCTGATCAGTTGGAGTACGGCTTATACAGCGCAGAGTCGCGCGGGTGGCGATGTGCGTACCGTGATTGTGCCGTCTGATGTTGTGAAAGCGCTTGCCGGTCAAACAGCAACGCTCCAGTACGTGGTCAGGCCAGCGAACAAGACTGGCAAGGTTCGCACATCGTACCCTGTCACTTTTCAGATTCGTGGTCTTTATCTGCCGGCTCCCGAGTTGCTTGAGGCCGTCAACGACTCTATCGATCCAGACCATATCAGTGGCAAGGCGACAGTCAACTTTGTTACGGTCAGTCTTGACTATCCGGCGATGCAGCTTGGTGACACGATTAGTCTTGTAAGGGAAGGCGTTGACGTCAAACAGAAGCCTGTTAATTTTACCGATCAGGATCGGCCTGTCACTTCAAGTAATTTGAAGCGTCGGCCTATGACATTCATTTGGGCAGATACGGACATAAAACCACTGCTGAATGGTGTCATGAGCATTTACTATAAGGTGTATCGAGACGGCGTCTGGTACACCTCGCCCAAGCGCACTGTCTATGTCGGTCCAGGCCTTGCCAGTTTGCCGCCAGTTGTTGATAGCGTTGCTGATGATCGACTCGACCCGGCCGTTCTTAGTATTAGTAATATCTATGCCCGTATTCCTCCAGCAGGGACCATGCTCAACGACAAGATTACGTTGTTCTGGAGCGGGGCTACAGCCAAAAGCAGCTTCAAGGATGTGGGGCGCATTACTGCGCAAAACGTCGACAAAGATATGGTATTTGACGTGGATGACTATATTAAGTCCACTATTGGCGAGACAGTAACTGTTTTCTACCTGCTTGAGCGCGTCTTGCCAGATGGCCGGGCAGTCAGCTTTCGTTCTACTGACTATCTGTTTTTTGTAGGCAGCCAGGCGGATCAGGAAAAAGCCGACTCCAGGGTGTTACAAGGGGCTGTGGTGGATGGCGTCAAGGATGGCAAGATGGACGCCGCGCTTGCAAGCTCTGGCACAAAACTCACTGTGCCCTTTGTCGAGACTCAGGTAGGAGACAGTGTTACGGCGTATTGGCGGCCGGCCGACGGAGGTGAGCCAGTTGTATTGGGCACCCAGGCTGTTGATGCGGCCAATGTTAACGTTGATCTGGTATTCAATATTCCTGCTGCAACCGTCAATGCCGCGCTCAATAAAAAGGCGAGTGCCTACTACGTCATTGAGCGAAAAGGGCTGGGCGGCAAGACTCTGAACTTCAGGTCTCAGGAGGCACCGTTTGCGGTAGGTACTCAGGTCGAGGATCTGTCGCTTCCTGCTCCGGAGGTTCCGGCGTCGGTCGACTGGGTACTCGATCCTATGAAGGCGCAAAATGGCGCAACAGTCATTGTCCAGCCTTATCCCACTATCGCTGTAGGCGACAAGGTCCAGCTCTCCTGGATCGGGACGGATGGCCCCGGGACGCCTGTTTTAGCAGAACAAACAGTCGGCAGCGTGAGCAAGGCGTTGGAATTCATTATTCCGGCCTCGGCAATTGGTGCCGATACCGGGGCGGAGGTCTGGGTCTATTATCAGGTCATGCGCAAGGGGCTGGCCAACCCGATAGGTTCTGACCTCACCGTTATTGGAGTCGAGATGCTGGGCCTTGACGACTTGCCTTTGCCAGAGATCGGGCAAGCGCCCGCTGATGTGCTGGATCTGGTCGCGGTAAAAACCGACATCGTGGTTACGCTCAGGAAGTGGCCATTCATGGCGGCCGGTCAACGAGTGTGGTTGCGGCTGGAAGGTACTGCCAAGGATGGTAGTACGGAGGAGATCAATTTCTGGACAGCCAGGTTATTGACAGATGCCGAGGCAAAGCAAGACCTGACCATTACTGTTCCTCGAGCTAAATTCGACAATTTGGCGGCGGGCAGTCTGCTGCAGGTATATGCAAAGGTCACGCTCGATGGCGACTTCAATGATACCTACGCTGAAGAATTTCCAGTGCTGATCGTTACAATCAAGCCGGAAGGCAGCTTGTTGAGTGTCGAGTTTTCAGATGTCTCTTTGTCGGCTGCATATCCGAAGTCCGGCAGCACTGCTGCGGTGCCTTCCGGTTCAAGTCAGCTCATGGTCGTTAGCGGCGGCAAAGGTCCTTACACGTTCGTGTCCGGGGATCCGTCTGTCGTCGAGGTCGATGCTAAAGGCCTGTTGATGGCCAGGAAGAACGGATCTGTATATGTCCAGGTACAAGATTCCCTTGGTCAGGTTGTTCACGTAACGGTCACTGTCCAGGGTATCACCACATTCGAGTACCTGAATTTCGATACCTACACGGAATGTAAAAAAATTGCCGACAGCAAAGGTCTTGTCATTCCGGATCTGGCGGCCTGGCGCAGGTTGCGTGCTGAAGGTGGCGGGAAGCTGGATATCGATTTTCCGGCAGCGCCAACAGGTACGCAGTGGGAGCGCAGGGTCTGGGCAAGTGACAGCGGTTTGCTCACCAGAAAGAGCTATTACCCTGATAACGACACAGCTAAAGATCTTAAAGACATAAAGATCGGCGGAGAGGCGGCCTATGGCTTCGGTTTGAAGCTCTAACGGAGTGTGTCCGTTATGGACTTGGCTTGCTCAGTCGTCAGGATAAGCAAGCCAAAAACAAAAAACCGAGCCATTGGCTCGGTTTTTTTGAATTGGTGCCCAGAAGAAGACTCGAACTTCCACGACCTTGCGGTCACCAGCACCTGAAGCTGGCGTGTCTACCAATTTCACCATCTGGGCAGCATCAGCAGCATGTACGCCGTTGATGGGGCGCACTATACGGCCATCGTTTTGCTCTGTAAACCCCTGTTTTGACTTAATAATCAAAGCCGGAAAAAGCAAAAACCCGCTTTCGCGGGTTTTTGTGAGGCTTGAGACTGTTGTAGTCTGTTGCCTGAATTGGTGCCCAGAAGAAGACTCGAACTTCCACGACCCTGCGGTCACCAGCACCTGAAGCTGGCGTGTCTACCAATTTCACCATCTGGGCAGTATCGGCATGCATCATGCCTGCCGATGGCGCGCACTATACGGAGCGCCTTTTGGGCTGTAAACCCCGACGGCAAAAAAAAGTCCAAAAAAATCGTGGGCAGCGTGTTTCGGGTGTTTCAACGTGGTTGAACAGGTTTTTTAGCAAGCGTTTTGAGCGTGAAATTTCCCGTTTCATGAGGTCTATGCCAAACTAACCCCTATATATACAAGGTGAAAACTATCTAATGGCCGATTGGCAGTCCCTCGATCCCGAGGCCGCTCGTGAAGCGGAAAAATACGAAAACCCTATTCCCAGCCGCGAGCTGATCTTGCAGCACCTTGCCGAGCGCGGTTCGCCGGCAAGTCGCGAGCAACTGGTCGAAGAATTCGGCCTGACCACTGAAGACCAATTCGAGGCCCTGCGCCGTCGCCTTCGTGCGATGGAACGCGACGCCCAATTGATCTACACACGCCGCGGCACCTACGCGCCGGTGGATAAGCTGGACCTGATCTTGGGTCGCATATCCGGCCACCGTGACGGTTTCGGCTTTCTGGTGCCTGATGACGGTTCCGATGACCTGTTCATGAGCCCGGCGCAAATGCGCCTGGTATTCGACGGTGATCGTGCGCTGGCGCGGGTTTCCGGTCTTGATCGCCGTGGTCGTCGCGAAGGCGTGATCGTCGAAGTGATCTCGCGAGCGCACGAAACCATCGTGGGTCGCTATTTCGAAGAAAGCGGCATTGGCTTCGTTGTTCCGGACAATCCGAAAATCCAGCAGGAAGTGCTGGTTACTCCGGGCCGTAACAACAGCGCCAAGATCGGCCAGTTCGTAGAGGTGAAAATCACCCATTGGCCAACCCCGCGCTTCCAGCCGCAAGGTGACGTGGTCGAAGTGGTCGGCAACTACATGGCGCCGGGCATGGAAATCGACGTCGCGCTGCGCACGTACGACATCCCGCACGTATGGCCAGAAGCCGTCCTCAAGGAAGCTGCCAGGCTCAAGCCGGAAGTCGAAGAGAAGGACAAGGAAAACCGCGTCGACCTGCGCCACCTGCCTTTCGTGACCATCGATGGCGAAGACGCTCGCGACTTCGACGATGCGGTTTATTGCGAAGCCAAACCGGGCAAGCTGCGCTTGTTCTCTGGCGGCTGGAAACTCTACGTGGCAATTGCCGATGTCTCGAGCTACGTGAAGATCGGCTCGGCGCTGGATGCTGAATCTCAGGTGCGCGGCAACTCGGTGTACTTCCCCGAGCGCGTCGTGCCGATGCTGCCTGAGCAATTGTCCAACGGCCTTTGCTCGTTGAACCCCCATGTCGATCGTCTGGCCATGGTCTGCGAGATGACCATCTCCAAGACCGGCGAGATGACCGATTATGTCTTCTACGAAGGCATCATCCATTCCCATGCGCGCCTGACCTATAACAAAGTCAGCACGATCCTGGAACAGCCGAAAACCGCCGAGGCAAAGAGCCTGCGTGGTGAATACGGCGACGTAGTCCCGCACCTCAAGCAGCTTTATGCCATGTACAAGGTGCTGCTGGGTGCGCGTCATGTGCGTGGCGCGATCGATTTCGAGACTCAGGAAACCCGGATCATCTTCGGTTCCGAGCGCAAGATTGCCGAAATCCGTCCGACTACCCGCAACGATGCTCACAAGCTGATCGAAGAGTGCATGCTGGCCGCCAACGTGGCCACCGCGCAGTTCCTGAAGAAGCATGAAATTCCTGCGCTGTACCGCGTTCACGATGGTCCGCCGCCTGAGCGTCTGGAAAAACTCCGCGCGTTTCTGGGTGAGCTGGGTCTGAGCCTGCACAAAGGCAAGGACGGCCCGACGCCGAAGGACTATCAAGCACTGCTGGAGACCGTTCGCGACCGTCCCGACTACCATCTGATCCAGACCGTGATGCTGCGTTCGTTGAGTCAGGCGGTCTACAGCTCGGACAACAACGGCCACTTCGGTCTGAATTACGAGGCGTACACGCACTTCACGTCGCCGATCCGGCGTTACCCGGACCTGCTGACCCATCGCGCGATTCGCAGTGTCATTCGCTCCAAGCAGGATACGCCGCACGTTCGTCGTGCTGGTGCCGCAACGATTCCGAAGGCGCGCATCTACCCGTACGACGACGCGCTGCTCGACCAGTTGGGCGAACAATGCTCGATGAGCGAGCGCCGTGCCGACGAAGCCACGCGTGACGTGGTCAACTGGCTCAAGTGCGAGTACATGAAGGATCGCGTCGGTGAGTCGTTCCCGGGGGTGATCACGGCTGTGACCGGCTTTGGTCTGTTCGTCGAGCTGACCGACATTTATGTCGAAGGTCTGGTCCACGTCACGGCTTTGCCGGGTGACTACTACCACTTCGATCCGCTGCATCACCGCCTTGCCGGCGAGCGCACCGGGCGTAATTTCCGCCTGGGCGATACCGTTGAAGTGCGCGTCATGCGTGTCGATCTGGATGAGCGCAAGATCGACTTCGAAATTTCCGAGACCGCAGCAGCGGCAACTCCGGTTGGTCGCAAGCGTCGTGGTCATGACACTGCGCCACCTGCTGCAACCGCCGCTGAAAAAGACAAGGCGCCTGCCGCCAAGTCGGGTCGCGGTAAGTCTTCGGCCAAGGAGACCGGTTCCGAAGCGTATCGCCCAGGCGATGCAGCGGCGAAAAACGCAGAAGTGCGTAAGAGTCGCGAACTGAAAAAAGCGCTTCTGGCTGACGCGAAGGGTGGTAGCAAGGCGTCGTCGGGAAAGTCTGACAGGTCGGGTTCTGTGCCTTCATCGGACAAACCGGCCAGTAAGCACCGTAAAGGTCCGTCGAAGACGGGCTCCGCGCCGGCTGCAAAAAGCAGTGGCGCTCGTAAACCCAAGGCCAAGTCATGAGTCAGCTGGAAAAAATCTACGGCGTACATGCCGTAGAAGCTTTGCTTCGTCACCATCCGAAACGCGTCAAGCATATCTGGCTGGCCGAGGGTCGTAACGACCCTCGCGTTCAAACGTTGGTCGGGCTGGCGAGCGAGAACCGAGTGACCATCGGGCAGGCCGAGCGCCGTGAAATGGACGCCTGGGTCGAAGGTGTTCACCAAGGTGTGGTTGCCGACGTCAGCCCGAGCCAGGTCTGGGGCGAGGCGATGCTCGAAGAGCTGCTGGATCGAAGCGAAGGCCCGCCATTGTTGCTCGTGCTCGACGGCGTGACCGATCCGCATAACCTGGGCGCTTGCCTGCGCACTGCCGATGCGGCCGGTGCGCTGGCCGTTATCGTTCCCAAGGACAAGTCGGCAACGTTGACGCCTGCTGTGCGAAAAGTCGCCTGCGGTGCGGCCGAAGTGATCCCGCTGGTCGCCGTGACCAACCTGGCGCGTACGCTGGAAAAACTTCAGCAGCGCGGCTTGTGGGTTGTCGGTACAGCAGGCGAGGCCGAGGTCGAGCTGTATCAGCAAGACCTGACCGGCCCGACGATCATCATCATGGGCGCGGAAGGCAAAGGCATGCGTCGCCTGACCCGCGAGCACTGCGATTACCTGGTGCGCCTGCCGATGGCGGGCAGCGTCAGCAGCCTTAACGTGTCGGTCGCGACCGGTGTGTGCCTGTTTGAAGCGCTGCGTCAGCGCAGCGTCAAGGCGTCTGGCAAGAAGGCCTGATTTTCTTGCAGGCTGTCGATTGGGCAGGTCGCGTTCTGCGATCTGCTCAATAATTCACCAATTGCCTTGCGCCCCCTGCGACCCTTCTCTACAATTGCGCCCCTTGCTGTCACGGCAGGCGCGAATGTGCCTGTCCCTGAGCAAGACCAACAGTGTCATTCACTCCTTGTCTGACCGCTATTTGAGCGGCAGGCTACAACCCGTAAGGAGCATTCATGCGTCATTACGAAATTATCTTTTTGGTCCACCCGGATCAAAGCGAGCAAGTCGGCGGCATGGTAGAGCGTTACACCAAGCTGATCGAAGAAGACGGCGGCAAAATCCACCGTCTGGAAGATTGGGGCCGTCGTCAACTGGCTTACGCAATCAACAATGTTCACAAGGCTCACTACGTGATGCTGAACGTTGAGTGCACTGGCAAGGCTCTGGCCGAGCTGGAAGACAACTTCCGTTACAACGATGCTGTGATCCGTAACCTGGTCATCCGTCGCGACGAAGCCGTAACTGGCCAGTCCGAGATGCTCAAGGCTGAAGAGAACCGCAGTGAGCGCCGTGAGCGTCGTGACCGTCCTGAGCACTCCGACAGCGCCGATGGCGATGACGGCGACAACAGCGACGTTAGCGATAACGCTGACGAGTAATCCACGGACCTTTTGAGGAGCCAATTACATGGCACGTTTCTTCCGTCGTCGTAAATTCTGCCGCTTCACCGCTGAAGACGTCAAAGAGATCGATTACAAAGATCTCAACACTCTGAAAGCCTACGTATCCGAGACCGGCAAAATCGTTCCAAGCCGTATCACAGGTACCAAAGCACGTTATCAGCGTCAGCTGGCCACCGCTATCAAGCGTGCCCGCTTCCTGGCCCTGCTGGCCTACACCGACAGCCACGGCCGCTGAGACCAGGTAGTCGACAAAACGTAACAAAGGATAAAAGCATGCGTGCCCTGGCTGAATTCATCATGCGCGGCCGTATGCAGGCCACTCTTGTAGTGGCTGGATGTGCGGCATTGCCGCTGTTGTTCTGGTTGAGTGCTGCCGCAGGGTGCCTTGTGCTCCTGCGACGCGGGTTCAGTGATGCCGTTGGTGTCCTGTCCTGGGCTCTGCTGCCGGCTTTGGTCTGGTGGTATTTCGGCGAACCTCGTACAGCCATGGTGCTGGCCGGTTCGCTGGGTTTGGCAATGGTTTTGCGTGCCAGCGAGTCCTGGGTCCGCGTGCTGCTGGTCAGCGTAGCGTTGGGTGTGGTGTATGCAGTAATTCTGGGCACGGTTTTTCGCGAACCTCTGGAAGCAATGTCGCAGGAGTTGCAGAAACATCTGCCGACAATGCTGGCCGGGCTCTACGAGCAGATGAACGTAGAAGAGCGAGCGCGTCTTGGAGCACTGATTGCCCCCGTTCTGAATGGCCTGATAGCGGCTGTGTTGCAAATCGTCAGTGTGTTGTGCCTGCTTCTTGGGCGGTACTGGCAAGCGATGTTGTACAACCCTGGCGGCTTCGGGCGTGAATTTCGCGCCGTGAAGCTTCCGCTGGTGGCTGCGTTGGTGCTGTTGGTGTGCATGCTGGTGGGGCCGAATTTCGGTCCGCAGATAGCAATGTTGACACCGCTGTGCAGCGTACCGCTGGTGTTCGCCGGGCTGGCTCTGATTCATGGTCTGGTTGCTGAAAAGCGCCTGTCCCGTTTCTGGCTGGTAGGGATGTACATCACGCTGCTGGTGTTCATGCAGCTGATTTATCCGTTGCTCGTGGTAATTGCCATTGTCGACAGCCTGATTGATTTTCGCGGTCGCCGGGGTTCGAAAGATTCCGGCAATGGTCCTGCGAACGGTGAAGGTTAAAAGTTAAGAGGATTTCCACATGCAACTGATCCTTCTGGAAAAAGTCGCCAACCTGGGCAACCTGGGCGACAAAGTAAACGTTAAGGCCGGTTACGGTCGTAACTACCTGCTGCCTTACGGCAAAGCAACCGCTGCAACCGCTGCCAACGTGGCTGCGTTTGAAGAGCGTCGTGCCGAGCTGGAAAAACTGGCTGCAGACAAGAAAGCATCTGCCGAAACTCGCGCTGCCCAACTGGCTGAGCTGGAAGTGACTATCACTGCCACCGCTGGTGACGAAGGCAAACTGTTCGGTTCGATCGGTACGCACGACATTGCTGATGCACTGACCGCCTCTGGCGTTGAAGTTGCAAAAAGCGAAGTTCGTCTGCCGAACGGCACTATCCGCAACGTTGGCGAATTCGACGTAGCCGTGCACCTGCA
Source organism: Pseudomonas syringae pv. cilantro (assembly GCF_001293775.1). Lineage (GTDB taxonomy): Bacteria > Pseudomonadota > Gammaproteobacteria > Pseudomonadales > Pseudomonadaceae > Aquipseudomonas > Aquipseudomonas syringae_P. The sequence goes on along the minus strand of NZ_LGLN01000013.1, from coordinate 226,680 downwards.
CAGCGACGTAGAAGCGACCGTACGCGTTGTCGTAGTGGCTGCTTAAGCAGTACTGAATCGTCTGGCGGCATTGTCGTCAGAGGATTAACATCGGGCACGATCCTGTTTACAGGTCGTGCCCTTTGTCTTTGTGCCATCCCCATTCTGCAAACCCCGAATTAAAGTGGCCATGAACGATATATCCGCCCCCGAGCAATACGATCTGCAAACCGCTGCCCTCAAGGTGCCGCCACACTCCATCGAGGCCGAACAGGCTGTACTCGGTGGCTTGATGCTGGACAACAACGCCTGGGAGCGCGTGCTCGATCAAGTCTCGGATGGTGATTTCTATCGACATGACCACCGCCTGATTTTCCGCGCCATTGCCCGGCTGGCCGATCAGAACAGCCCGATTGACGTGGTCACCCTGGCCGAGCAATTGGACAAGGAAGGGCAGACCTCGCAGGTCGGTGGTCTGGGCTACCTCAGCGAGCTGGCAAAAAACACGCCGTCCGTGGCCAACATCAAGGCCTATGCGCAGATTGTCCGTGCGCGGGCCACGCTTCGCCAGCTGATCGGCATCAGTACCGAGATCGCTGACAGTGCGTTCAACCCGGAAGGGCGAACCGCCGAAGAGATTCTCGACGAAGCCGAACGGCAGATCTTCCAGATCGCCGAAGCGCGGCCCAAGACCGGCGGCCCGGTCAGCGTCAACGACCTGCTGACCAAGGCCATCGACCGTATCGATACCCTGTTCAATAGCGACAACGCTATTACCGGCCTGTCGACCGGGTATACCGATCTTGATGAAAAGACCAGCGGGCTGCAACCCTCCGACCTGATCATCGTTGCCGGACGTCCGTCGATGGGTAAAACCACCTTCGCCATGAACCTGGTCGAAAACGCCGTGTTACGCAGCGACAAGGTGGTGCTGGTCTACTCGCTGGAAATGCCAGGCGAATCGCTGATCATGCGTATGCTTTCGTCGCTCGGTCGTATCGACCAGACCAAAGTGCGTGCCGGTCGCCTGGATGATGATGACTGGCCGCGTCTGACCTCTGCCGTCAATCTGCTCAATGACCGCAAACTGTTCATCGACGATACTGCGGGCATCAGCCCTTCGGAAATGCGCGCCCGTACCCGGCGGATCGTTCGTGAGCATGGCGAAATCGCCATGATCATGATCGACTACCTGCAATTGATGCAGATTCCGGGTTCCAGCGGCGATAACCGGACCAACGAGATTTCCGAGATTTCCCGCTCGTTGAAAGCGCTGGCCAAGGAATTCAACTGCCCGGTCATTGCTCTGTCGCAGCTCAACCGCTCGCTGGAGCAGCGCCCGAACAAACGCCCGATCAACTCCGACTTGCGGGAATCCGGAGCGATCGAGCAGGATGCCGACGTCATCATGTTCGTCTACCGGGACGAGGTGTATCACCCGGAAACCGAGCACAAGGGCATTGCCGAGATCATCATCGGCAAGCAGCGTAACGGCCCCATCGGTACCACGCGCCTGGCGTTCATCGGCAAATACACGCGCTTCGAGAACCTGGCGCCCGGCAGTTACAACTTCGACGAAGATTGATCTCGCTGTGATCCAGTCAAATCCGACCGCTCCCGTCGGATTTGATCAAAAAATGTGCTATATTCCGCGCCCGCGATTTTTCCACCGTGCAAACGCAGGTCCTGAACATGCAATCAGCCAAGCCGTTATTTGACTATCCCAAGTACTGGGCCGAATGTTTCGGACCAGCACCTTTCCTGCCGATGAGCCGGGAAGAAATGGATCTGCTTGGCTGGGATTCCTGCGACATCATCATTGTCACCGGTGATGCGTATGTCGATCACCCGTCTTTCGGCATGGCAATTATCGGCCGTCTGCTTGAGTCCCAGGGCTTTCGGGTCGGGATCATCGCGCAGCCCAACTGGCAGTCCAAAGACGACTTCATGAAGCTCGGCGAGCCGAACCTGTTTTTCGGTGTCGCTGCCGGCAACATGGACTCGATGATCAACCGCTACACCGCCGACAAGAAAATCCGCTCCGACGACGCCTACACGCCCGGCGGCATGGCCGGCAAGCGGCCAGACCGTGCGAGTCTGGTCTACAGTCAGCGCTGCAAGGAAGCCTACAAGCATGTGCCAATCGTGCTCGGCGGCATCGAAGCCTCGCTGCGCCGTATTGCGCACTATGACTACTGGCAGGACAAGGTTCGCAACTCGATCCTGATCGACGCCTGTGCCGATATCCTGCTCTACGGCAACGCCGAGCGGGCCATTGTCGAAGTTGCCCAGCGTCTGTCCTATGGCCACAAGATCGAAGACATCACTGATGTGCGCGGCACCGCGTTCATCCGTCGCGATACGCCGCAAGGCTGGTATGAAGTCGATTCGACGCGCATCGACCGTCCGGGCAAAGTCGACAAGATCATCAACCCGTACGTCAACACCCAGGACACCCAGGCCTGCGCCATCGAGCAGGAAAAAGGCAACGTCGAAGACCCGAACGAAGCCAAGGTGGTGCAGATTCTTGCCAGCCCGCGCATGACCCGTGACAAGACGGTCATCCGTCTGCCATCGGTGGAAAAGGTCCGTAACGACGCCGTGCTGTATGCCCACGCCAACCGCGTGTTGCACCTTGAAACCAATCCGGGCAACGCTCGTGCATTGGTGCAGAAGCATGGTGACGTCGACGTCTGGTTCAGCCCGCCGCCGATTCCGATGACTACTGATGAGATGGACTACGTGTTCGGCATGCCTTACGCACGCGTCCCGCATCCGTCGTATGGCAAGGAAAAAATTCCTGCTTACGACATGATCCGTTTCTCGGTCAACATCATGCGTGGCTGTTTCGGTGGCTGCACGTTCTGCTCCATTACCGAGCATGAAGGCCGGATCATCCAGAACCGTTCCGAAGAGTCGATCATTCGCGAAATCGAAGAGATCCGCGACAAGGTGCCAGGCTTCACTGGTGTCATTTCCGACCTGGGCGGGCCGACCGCGAACATGTATCGCATTGCCTGCAAAAGCCCGGAAATCGAGTCGGCGTGCCGCAAGCCGTCGTGTGTATTCCCTGGTATCTGCCCGAACCTGAACACCGATCACTCGTCGCTGATTCAGCTGTACCGCAGTGCTCGCGCCTTGCCGGGTGTGAAGAAAATCCTCATTGCTTCCGGCCTGCGCTACGACCTCGCGGTCGAGTCGCCGGAGTACGTCAAGGAACTGGTCACTCACCACGTTGGTGGTTACCTGAAGATCGCCCCGGAACACACCGAGGAAGGTCCGCTCAACCAGATGATGAAGCCGGGCATTGGCAGCTATGACAAGTTCAAGCGCATGTTCGAGAAGTACACCAAGGAAGCCGGCAAGGAGCAGTACCTGATTCCTTACTTCATCGCCGCCCACCCGGGCACGACCGATGAAGACATGATGAATCTGGCGCTGTGGCTCAAGGGCAACGGTTTCCGTGCGGATCAGGTGCAAGCGTTCTATCCGTCGCCGATGGCAACCGCTACCGCCATGTACCACTCCGGCAAGAACCCGCTGCGCAAGGTGACGTACAAGAGTGACGCCGTCACGATTGTGAAGAGCGAAGAGCAACGTCGCCTGCACAAGGCCTTCCTGCGTTATCACGACCCGAAAGGCTGGCCGATGCTGCGTGCAGCGCTGGAGCGTATGGGGCGTGCCGATCTGATCGGGCCGGGCAAGGACCAACTGATCCCGCTGCATCAGCCGGCGACCGACACCTATCAGAGTGCCCGTCGCAAGAACTCGACGCCTGCCGGTAGCCACAAGGTGGGCAAGACCACGTTGATCCAGACCCAGCACACTGGCCTGCCGCCGCGCGGAAGCGACGGCAGCAAGCCGTGGGACAAGCGCGAAGAGGCCAAGGCCGCGGCAATGGCGCGCAACAAGCAGGCCGCCAAAGAGCGCATGGACGCCGCCAAAGGCAAGGGCCCCAAACCAGCGAAGCGCAAGCCGGTGGTGCCGCGCTGAGGGCCTAAAAGCAGACCTTTGTGCCGGTCACGGCTGGGTTTTTGATCATTTAGCCGCTCATTATTGAGGAAAGCTGAACTCATAGCTGACAGCGAGATGATCTGAAGGGCCGAGGGTGTCAACGTGTCCGCTTTGCGTAGGGCCTGACGTGCCATTCGTAATCGCGTAATCCAACATGTTTTGTGGTGCGGTACTGGGATGGGTTGAACCGTTCGCCATCACAAGTTGAGCGATTTCCGGGGGAGATATCCAGTTACCTCTGCGCGAGGGGTAAGCACTGTGTATTGCTCTCGGATCTCTATTGAAGTCTCCTGCCAACACGTAGGGTGTCTCAGTGTGGCAGCTGATCTCCCGGAGCATACGAGGGGCGTTTACACCACCGCCAGAGATGGCATGGAAGTTAAATGCTGTGGTCAGTGCTGTGGAGGAGGACGGCACTTGATGGGACCTGCATATTTGTACGCCCAACGCCGGCCGATTAATAGGTGCGCCACTGTCGTCCGGGAGTCCGTCAGACAAGACGACCACATTGCGGACGTCGATGTCTGTGCTGGCAGCTACTACGATCGCAAGATTGACCCGTAACCGCTGTACATCCAGGTAATACAGGTGATAATTTTCGGGTCGGCTGGCAGTTCCCGCTTCCCAGAGCAACTGATCTACGATATGAGTGACACCGAACTGATCGTGTACAGTTAAATGCCTGATCAGCCTGGATGAAAAGGGATAGACGCCTGCTTCCTGAATCAATACAACATCATTGGCTCGCGCCAATTGCAGTATCTTGGTTCGCCATTTACTGTTTGAGGTTTGCGAAATGCCCTGCCTGTTCCAGGTACTGATCCGAAACCGTTGGTTTGTCGGCGCAGGTAACCTTCCCAGTTCGATGTAGGGCGTGCCAGCGTAAAATCGAATCCTTGAGCGGTGATAATCCCGGATCGCACCCATCAATCGAATATGCACGCTCCAAGGCCCATAAGCAGCACCTATAATAATCTGCAGCATTCTCAGAGGATCACCATAGTCCAGAGTCATTGGGCCCTGCGCTGATCTCAGACCGTTGAGGGTGAACGCGTAATGAACTCTGTAGATATTCAGTACAACGGCATAGGCCTCTGTGCGTGTGCCCGCACGTAGGTGCATAATAAACACAGCGTCGTTATACAGTCGGCGAAGCAGTATAGTCATTTGAATGGCATGCGCCGCCTGTTCAACCTCGTTATCACTCCTCATGCGATGCGAGGATAAGAAGTAGATCAGGTAAGCGCTGGTATGTCTGGCGTCGGCAGGTGCGGTGCCGAGGAGGCTCACTATATCCGTAATGACAACCTCAAGTTGTATGTCGAAATCGCCATTAAGAAGTTGGTCTTTGATGTAGGCGCTGATACGCGGGTCAACTGGCATTTAGTGGTTTCCAGAATGGATAGCAAGAGTTGCCTGGAGAATGGCTTACTCCAGGCAAAGAATTTATAGAGCCCGGTCGTGTTCCAGGTAAACGGCGACCAACTTACCGTTTTGTGTGCTGAGTGCCGGAGAGCCTCCGGCCGTGAGCATCGTACTGGCAACCACGGCGCTAAGAGCGTTGCCGTCAAAGCTGTATTGGTAGAGGGCGGGGTGCTTGGCTTTTGCCAGGTTACAGAAAGCTAGCTTCAACAGACCGTTATGCACGGCTATGCCTGGTGAGTGATGATAATCGGCGGGAACCAGTGCGATTGAGCTTGTCCAGCACTCGCCGTCACTTTTTATCAGAAAAAAGCCACCTTCAATATCTTTGTAAATGAGGTGTATCAGGCCCTGATAAGTGGTGGCTACAGGGCTGAGGTTACTTTTTATCGTGTTGATGCCATCTTTCTTCACCACTTCAGGCGCCGTCCAGTTCTCCATATCAGGCGTATGCGAGCAGTAAATGTTTTTGCTCCCATGCAGCTTGTAAAACATATACAGCCTATTGTTCAACTGCGCATACGTTGCTGAGTGCTCAATCGTCAAGGCGCGTTGATGTTTGTACTTGAATGAAGCTTTGCTTTCATCCCAAATGCGAAATTCCGTAGATCCATAGGGATCGGTAAAGATTAGCCACAGCTGTTCCTGGAAGGAGACCAGGCTTGGAGTGGTGTGGTTATCAAGTGGGTGCATGCTGACGTGCACGATTTCCTGAGCCTCGGATGGGTCTTCTAAAACGTAGCCACTATTACTAGGATGGGCATAGCCCAGTGCTGTCGGATTTCCCCAGTTTGCGTGCGGGGATTTTATTATGTACTTGATTTGTCGATCCTCTCCCAAGTACACGCAAAACAGGTTCCCTTTGTGAAGCGCCGTGCGGCAGTCGTCCGCTGCATCTGATGTCAAGGTGGTAAAGCCCTGCATGATGCCGTGAAGGTTTTCAGTGCTGTTTAATTTCATTTTTTTTCACTCTCCTGAATAGAGCCAATTAAACAGTTTGAGTGAGTCAGTGCTGTCGGGGCTTTCTGGTTTTCTTTGTGGGAATCCGCTATTTATTCAACTTGCCATTTGGAAGCAGGCCTGTTACGGATGAAGTCGTGTGCAGGTGTTATATATTTAATTATTTTGATTTTTCGGCGTCGTCGTGCGAATGGGGATCGTACGCCTTTCCTGTCAGGCCTGACCTGGCGTCGACGGGCAGACGGGTACGTTCGATGTCTGTAGCATCGCGCATGCTGTTTCCCGCTGGCGTCGGCCTACCGCTTGGTGCCAGTCTGAACGCATAAAGCATTTTGCTGAATCCATAGCGTTCCCGGCCTTTGATAAATTATTTCTGCTCGCGCCTTATTTCTGTGCAACGCTTGCACCATAGAGCCTGACAGGCGCTTTTATGGTGCCTGGTTCTGTCTCACCGTCGAGGAACTGCCGTATTTGACCAGATGGCATAAGTCTTGCGCGGTTCCCATCACCGTTCAGGCTCGCAGGAGGCACGCCGTGTCGATTCATATTGCCTTGCACCATGTCACGCATTACCGCTACGAACGCGCGGTCGAACTGGGTCCTCAGATCGTTCGTCTGCGCCCGGCCGCCCATAGCCGCACCCGTGTGCTGTCTTATTCGCTTAAAGTTTTGCCTGAAAACCACTTCATCAACTGGCAGCAGGACCCTCAGGGTAATTACCTGGCGAGGCTGGTTTTTCCGGAAAAGACCAACGAGTTTCGCGTCGAAGTTGATCTGGTCGCCGAAATGGCGGTCTTCAACCCGTTCGACTTCTTTCTGGAACCTTACGCCGAAAACATCCCCTTCACGTACGCCAGCGAAGAGCAGCGTGAGCTTGCCCCGTACCTCGAAAAGCTGCCGCTGACGCCGAGGTTTCAGGCCTATCTGGACAGCATCAGTCGCGAGCCGATCCCGGCTATCGATTTTCTGGTCGGCCTCAACCAGCGCCTGAGCCAGGACGTGGCTTACCTGATCCGCATGGAGCCGGGTGTTCAGACCCCGGAGTTCACGCTGGAAAACGCCTCGGGCTCCTGCCGCGATTCGGCCTGGCTGCTGGTGCAGCTGCTGCGTCATCTGGGCATGGCCGCACGTTTCGTGTCGGGTTATCTGATCCAGCTCAAGGCAGATGTCGAAGCGCTGGACGGACCTTCCGGCACGGACGTCGATTTCACCGACCTGCACGCCTGGTGCGAGGTGTATCTGCCCGGCGCAGGCTGGGTCGGGCTGGATGCCACCTCCGGGCTGTTCGCAGGCGAAGGGCACATTCCGCTGGCGTGCAGCCCCGAACCGTCCTCGGCCGCGCCGATCAGCGGGTTGGTCGAACCGTGCGAAACCGAATTCAGCCACGAAATGTCGGTCGAGCGCATCTGGGAGGCGCCACGCGTCACCAAACCCTACACCGAGCAACAATGGCAGGACATTCAGGCCCTCGGTCGGCAGATTGATGCTGACCTGCTGCGTGACGATGTGCGCCTGACCATGGGCGGCGAGCCGACATTCGTGTCCATCGATGATCGCGATGGCGCCGAATGGAACACGGCTGCACTAGGGCCTCGCAAGCGCGAACTGTCTGCCGAGCTGTTCCAGCGCATGCGCGCCCATTACGCGCCGTTGGGCATCGTGCATTTCGGGCAGGGCAAGTGGTATCCGGGCGAGCAATTGCCGCGCTGGTCGCTGAACTGTTTCTGGCGCAAGGATGGCAAGCCGGTCTGGCACAACAATGCGCTGATCGCTGATGAAACGCAGGACTATGGCGCGACCGGTGAACTGGCCGGGCGTTTTCTCGCCAGCGTTGCCGAGCGCCTGAAGCTGCCGGGCCGCTTCGTGTTCCCGGCCTACGAAGACAACTTCTACTACCTGTGGCGCGAAGGTGCGCTGCCGGTCAACGTGACCGCCGAAGATTCGCGATTGGGTGATGAGCTTGAGCGCGCCCGCCTGCGCAAGGTATTTGCGCAAGGTCTGGACAAGATGATTGGTCAGGTGCTGCCGCTGGCCCGCAGCGCAGAAGGTGACAGCTGGCAGAGCGGACGCTGGTATCTGCGTGACGAGCATTGCCGTTTGGTACCGGGCGATTCGGCACTGGGCTATCGACTGCCGCTGGCCTCGCAGCCGTGGGTCAAAGCGGCGGAATATCCGTTCGTCCATCCGACCGATCACAATCAGGACTTCCCTGAGCTGGCCGACAGCGACTCGCTGACCGCGCAGCTCAAGTCCAGCGAAAGCGACGCCGAGCGCGCACCGGAGCTTGATGAGTCCGCCGACTGGCTGACCCGCACCGCGCTGTGTGCCGAGGCGCGTGACGGGCGTCTCTATCTGTTCATGCCGCCGCTGCAAAAACTGGAGGAATACCTTGAACTGGTCGCCGTTATCGAGGCGACCGCCGAAGAACTGCAATGCCCGGTTCTGCTGGAGGGCTACGAGCCACCGAGCGATCCGCGCCTGTGCAACTTCCGCATCACGCCTGATCCGGGCGTCATCGAAGTCAACGTGCAGCCCTCTGCAAGCTGGGACGAACTGGTCGAACGCACCGAGTTTCTCTACGAGCAGGCCCGCCAAACGCGCTTGACCACCGAGAAATTCATGATCGATGGCCGTCACACCGGCACCGGCGGCGGCAACCACTTCGTGCTCGGCGGGGCGACACCGGCGGATTCGCCGTTCCTGCGTCGCCCGGACCTGCTGCGCAGCTTGCTCAGCTACTGGCACAACCATCCATCGCTGTCGTACCTGTTTTCCGGCTTGTTCATCGGCCCGACCTCGCAGGCACCGCGTATCGATGAAGCGCGCAACGACTCGCTCTACGAAATGGAAATCGCCTTCGCGCAGATGCCCGAGCCGGGTGAAGAAGTCGCGCCGTGGGTTGTCGACCGTCTGCTGCGCAACTTGCTGATCGATGTCACCGGCAACACCCATCGTGCCGAATTCTGCATCGATAAACTGTATTCGCCGGATGGCGCAACCGGGCGTCTGGGGCTGCTGGAATTGCGCGCCTTCGAGATGCCGCCCCACGCGCGCATGAGTCTCGCCCAGCAATTGCTGCTGCGGGCGCTGGTCGCACGTTTCTGGCGTGAGCCGTACGCCCCGGCCAAACTGGCGCGTTGGGGTACGCAGTTGCACGACCGCTTCATGCTGCCGCACTTCATCGAGCAGGATTTCGCCGACGTGGTCGCCGACCTCAATTCGGCCGGTTACCCGGTCAAGGCCGACTGGTTTGCCGCGCACCTGGAGTTTCGCTTCCCGAAAGTGGGCGATTACGCGGTCAACGGCATCGAACTGGAGCTGCGTCAGGCTCTTGAGCCCTGGCACGTACTGGGTGAAGAAGGTTCGGCCGGGGGCGCGGTGCGCTACGTCGATTCATCGCTGGAGCGCTTGCAGGTGCATCTCACTGGCCTGCCACCGCAGCGCTATCTGCTGACCTGCAATGGCATCCCGGTGCCGTTGCAGCCCACTGGCCGGGTTGGCGAGTTTGTCGCGGGCGTGCGCTATCGCGCCTGGCAGCCGGCCAACTGCCTGCAACCGACCATCGGTGTGCATGCGCCGCTGGTGTTTGACCTGCTCGACACCTGGATGCAGCGCTCGCTGGGCGGCTGCGAGTATCATGTCGCCCATCCGGGTGGCCGCAATTACGAAACGTTACCGGTCAACGCCAACGAAGCGGAAAGCCGCCGTCTGTCACGTTTCTTCCGAATCGGCCACACACCCGGCAAACTGGACGTTCCGTCGCTCAACATTAACGACGAGCTGCCGATGACGCTGGATATGCGTCTGCATTAAAAGAACAGTGGCTCTGTGCGTCAGATGCACACGGATGTGACATCTGACTGCACCACTCTGAAGTCCTTACGTTGCCTGCCGAGCCTTCCATGCCTGACCTGCTTGACCGCTACCCGCTTTCCGAGGGTACCTACCACGAAATGCTCGACGCCGACGGAGCCGTTCGCCCGCACTGGCGTCGCCTGTACGAACACATGCAGCGCAGCACATCGGCGCAATTGATCCAGCGCCAGGCCCTGTTGACCCGCCAGCTTCAGGAAAACGGCGTCACCTACAACGTTTATGCCGACCCCAAAGGCGCAGATCGGCCGTGGGAGCTGGACCTGTTGCCGCACATTATTGCGGCGGATGAATGGCAACACGTCGCGGCAGGGATTGCCCAGCGTGCCCGACTGCTCAACGCCGTGCTCGCCGACCTGTACGGCCCGCAGACCCTGATCGCCAATGGCTTGTTGCCCGCCGAGCTGGTATTTGGCCATAACAACTTTCTGTGGCCGTGTCAGGGCATCAAACCGCCGGAAAATACCTTTCTGCACATGTACGCCGTGGACCTGGCGCGTACGCCCGATGGTCGCTGGTGGGTAACCGCCGACCGTACCCAGGCACCCTCGGGTGCTGGCTATGCGCTGGAGAACCGGCAAAGCGTGGCTCGTGCCTTGCCGGAAACCTTTCGCGACTTGCAGGTCAGGCATCTGTCGGGTTTTTTCGACACGCTGCAACAGACCCTGTCTCGTCAGGCGCCTACCAGCAGCGAAGCGCCGCTGGTGGTGCTGCTGACGCCGGGGCGTTTCAACGAAAGTTATTTCGAGCACCTTTATCTGGCGCGGCAGTTGGGTTACCCGCTGGTCGAAGGCGGTGACCTTACGGTACGCGATGCGACTGTCTACCTGAAAACCCTCAGCGGTCTGCGTCGGGTTCACGCCATCATGCGGCGTCTGGACGATGACTTCTGCGATCCGCTGGAATTGCGTACCGACTCCGCGCTTGGCGTGCCAGGGCTGCTTGACGCGGTACGCCAGGGCAACGTGCTGGTTGCCAATGCGCTGGGCAGCGGTGTGCTGGAATCGCCCGGCCTGTTGGGCTTTTTGCCGAAAATCAGTCAATACCTGTTTGGCGAAGACTTGATCCTGCCGTCGGTGGCGACCTGGTGGTGCGGAGAACCGACCGTGCTGGCGCAAGCGCTGGAGAAACTGCCTGACCTGCTGATCAAACCGGCGTTTCCCTCGCAGCATTTCACCCCGGTCTTCGGTCGCGACCTGAGCGAAGAACAACGCAATGTACTCGCTCAGCGCATGCAGTCGCGGCCTTACGCCTACGTTGCGCAAGAACTGGCGCAGTTGTCCCACGCGCCGGTTCTGCAGGCAGACGGCACCGGCCTGCAACCCCGCGCGATTGGCATGCGTGTCTACGCCGTGGCCAGTCGCGATGGCTATCGCGTGCTGCCGGGCGGCCTGACCCGCGTTGCCGCCGAAGCCGACGCCGACGTGGTCTCGATGCAGCGCGGCGGCGCGAGCAAGGATACGTGGGTACTGGGCGAACGCTCGCACCTGGGCGAACCGTGGAAAGGACAGCGCGCCTTGGGCGTTTATGACCTGATCCGTCGCGACCCGTATTTGCCCTCGCGGGTGGTGGAAAACCTGTTCTGGTTTGGCCGTTACTGTGAACGTTGCGAGGACAGCGCCCGTCTGTTGCGTATCATGTTGACGCGCTATGTCGATGACGATGATCCGCTCGCGCTGGAGGCCGCCGTCGCGCTGTCTGAAAGCCTGGGCATGCTGCCGGACGTGGAGGAGGGCGAAGAGCTGCGAGACCGCCTGCTGACGGCCCTGCTGGGTGATGAGTGGCCATTCAGCCTGCGCGCCAACCTGCAGCGTCTGCAATGGGCCGCCTCGCAAGTGCGCGGCAAGCTTTCAAGGGAAAACTGGCAGGCGCTGGTCGAATTGCAGCGTGAAGCCCTGAGTCTGGAAATCGAAGAGCCGGACTTTGGCGAACTGGTGGATTTTCTCAATCGTCTGGTGATGTCGCTGGCGGCGCTTTCCGGGTTTGCCATGGACGACATGACCCGCGACGAAGGCTGGAATTTCCTGATGATCGGGCGGCGTATCGAGCGCTTGAAGTTTCTCAGTTCCAGTCTGGCAGCGTTTCTGCGCGGCTCGGCCGTCTCTGAGAAGGCAGGGCTGGAGTGGTTGCTGGAACTGGGTAATAGCAGCATCACCTATCGCTCACGCTACATGGCCGTACCGCACCTGATTCCGGTGCTGGACCTGTTGCTGCTCGATGAACAGAACCCGCACGCGGTGCTGTTTCAGCTCAAGCTTGTGCAACGTTCGCTGCGCCGCCTGAACGATGAGTTCGATGCGCCACGCGACAACAGCCTTGTGGTACTGGCACAGCGTCTCGCCGATTTCGATCTGGGCAGCCTGGAAAACCCGCTGTTCGGGCAGAGCAGCATCGACGCCGTGCTCGACGGTCTGGCCGATCTGCTGCAGAGCATCGCGGATTGCAGCGGGCAAGCGTCCGATCGTCTGGCGCTGCGCCATTTTGCTCACGTCGATGACGTCAGCCAACGCACGGTATCTGTCTGATGAGCGCCTTTTACCAGATTTTCCACGACACCCATTACAAGTACGACACCCCGGTGTCCCTGGCTCAGCAGCTGGCGCATTTGTGGCCGCGCAGCAGTCCGTGGCAGCGCTGCACTGAACAGGAACTGGAGATTTTCCCGACGCCCACCACGCGTCGCGATGAGCTGGACGTGTTCGGCAACCCGCTGACCCGCCTGGCGTTCGAGCGTCCGCATGATGAGTTGCAGGTCAACGCCCGGCTGCGCGTCGAGGTGCTGGAGCGGCCGTTTCTGGACTTCAATCTGTCGCCGGAATGGGAAGTGACCCGCAGTGCGCTGACCTACAGCGCCAAGCCGATGACCGAAGACATCCTGGACGCCTGCCGCTATCGCTTCGAATCGCCCTACGTGCACCTGAAACGCTCGTTCGTCGAATTCTCCCAGGATTGCTTCCCCGCAGGACGACCCTTGCTGCTCGGTGTGCAGGCCTTGATGGAGAAAATCTTCAGCGAGTTCACGTTCGATGAAGAGGCAACGCAGGTCGCCACGCCGCTGGTGGAAGTGCTGGAGCGACGCCGCGGTGTGTGTCAGGACTTCGCCCACCTGATGCTGGCCTGCTTGCGCTCGCGCGGGCTGGCGGCGCGCTACGTGAGCGGCTATCTGCTGACCCAGCCCCCTCCGGGCCAGCCACGGTTGATCGGCGCAGATGCATCGCACGCCTGGGTGTCGGTGTTCTGTCCGGCCTCCGGCTGGGTCGATTTCGACCCGACCAACAATGTTCAGCCTGCGCTGGAGCACATCAGCCTGGCTTGGGGCCGCGACTTCTCCGATGTGTCGCCGTTGAGGGGCGTGATTCTGGGCGGCGGCACGCATGATCCCGAGGTTCGGGTAACGGTAATGCCTGTCAGCGCCTGATGCACCTAATTACCTGACCTCGTGAATCGTTCTTCAACAGGGCGCTTATCGCAAGCGCCCGAGGGACCATTTGACGCACGTCCCGGAACCCCGACCCTGATCGGGTACTCTCTTCTTACGTCAGTTTTTACGTTAATCAAATTCCCGCCCTGGAGATTCAAATGATTCGCAAGCTTGTAGCGATTTCGCTGTTGTCGTTGGTCAGTGGCCAGTTGTTGGCTGCCGAGTGCAGCGCCACAGTCGATTCGACCGATCAGATGATGTACGACACCAAAGCCATCCAGATCGACAAGAGCTGCAAGGAATTCACCCTCAAATTGACCCACTCCGGCAGCTTGCCGAAGAACGTCATGGGGCATAACTGGGTACTGAGCAAAAAAGCCGACGCCAGTGCGATCACCACTGACGGCATGTCGGTTGGCATAGACAAAGACTATGTGAAACCGGAGGACACTCGCGTCATCGCGCACACCAAAATCATCGGTGCCGGCGAAAACGATTCGGTAACGTTTGACGTATCGAAGCTTGATCCGGCGGAGGAGTATGAGTTCTTCTGCACCTTCCCGGGCCACATCAGCATGATGAAAGGCGCCGTTACCCTGAAGTAACGGCAGG
>NZ_LGLN01000013.1:193631-210964 GCF_001293775.1 Pseudomonas syringae pv. cilantro | reverse complement strand
TGTTCGCGAAGGCTTTATTTCAGGCAATACATCTTCAGCGGATGTACTGGCCTCTTCGCGAACAAGTTCGCTCCCATAGTGTGCGGCATGACAAGTGTCAGCCTGGACACCTCTCGCTCCGTGCGCTTAGCGGGAGTGCCGCGGGTGACGCTTCGCGTCACACATCTGTGCCACGCAGATCACTCAAGGCGCATAAGGCAGTTCGCGCTTGTGCTGAGTCTTGGCGTAGGTTTCGCAAATGATCCGGAACGCCTCTTCACGCAAAGGCTCGCCGTGCAGGAAGGCGTCGATCTCGGCGTAGGTCACGCCGTGCGAGGCTTCGTCCGGTTTGCCGGGGGATAGGTCTTCCAGGTCGGCCGTCGGGACTTTTTCAACCAGTGATTCCGGCGCGCCGAAATGGCGGGCGATGGCGCGTACCTGGTTTTTCACCAGGCCGCTCAACGGTGCCAGATCGCAGGCGCCGTCGCCGAACTTGGTGAAGAAACCCATCACCGCTTCGGCCGCATGGTCGGTGCCGATCACCAGCCCCTGATACGCCCCGGCGACGGTGTACTGGGCGACCATGCGCATGCGCGCCTTGGTGTTACCGAGCACAAAGTCCACAGCGCTGGCCGGCAGCCCGTCGAAGGCCTTTACCTCAGCAGCCAGCGCCTTGACGCTGGAGCCAATGTTGATGGTGTGGCGTTCGTCCGGCTCGATGAAATCCACTGAAGCCTGAGCCTCATGCTCGTCCGCTTGCACCACATAGGGCAGGCGCATGGCAATAAAACGGTAGCTTTCATCACCAGTGCTCGCGCGCAATTCCTTGACTGCGCGTTGTGCCAGCAGGCCTGCGGTCAGCGAGTCGACGCCGCCACTGATACCCAGTACCAGTGTCTTGAGGCGTGCGTTCTGCAGGCACTCCTTGATGAAATTGACGCGGCGGGCGACTTCGGCCTGCAACGCATTCTGGTCCGCAAAAGGTGGCTGGACCTTGAGCTGTTCAGCAATCTGGCGCTGTACGGCGTGCATGATTCACTCCTCGTAATTAGGACAATTCAAGCGGATTTTTCAGGCGTAGGCAAAGTCGGTACCTTGAACACATGGCGCAGGTAGGCGACAAAGTTCGGGTCCTTGCATTGCGTCTTGCCTGGCTCGTCGGAGATCTTGGCAACGGCCTGACCTGCACAGGCGGTCATTTTCAGCACCATGTTCATCGGCGCAATGCCCGGTATGTCTGCGGTCAGGTTAGTCCCGATTCCGAAACTGACATTGATACGTCCGCGCAGTGCACGGAAAATCTCCAGTGACTTCTGCAGATTCAGGCCATCGGAAAACACCAGCGTCTTGCTCATCGGGTCGATGCCGAGCTTCTGGTAATGCGCGATGCATTTTTCGGCCCACTTTACCGGGTCGCCCGAATCATGGCGCAAGCCGTCGAACAGTTTGGCGAAGTACAGATCGAAGTCGTTCAGGAAGGCATCGGTGGTGATGCAGTCCGTCAAGGCGATGCCCAGCAGGCCGCGGTACTCGCGAACCCAGCAATCCAGCGCGGCGATCTGGCTGTCAATCAGGCGCGGCCCCAGTTGCTGGTGAGCCATGATCCATTCATGGGCCATCGTGCCAAGCGGCTTCAGATCGAGCTGGCGCGCCAGGTGCACGTTGCTGGTGCCGACGAACTGCCCGGGGAAATCGTTTTTCAGTACGCCGAGAATGTCTTCCTGCACGCGATAGGAAAACCGTCTGCGCGTCCCGAAATCCGCCACTTTCAGCTCGGCCAGCTCATCCGGCGTGGCATTGCTGGTCAGCCATTCGAACTTCTCATACAAACGATCCCGCGCCTGGCTCAGCAGGGTGTCCGGGTAACGGTGCCGATTGCGCACTTCGCTGACGATGGCCAGCAACGGCACTTCGAACAGGATCACATGCAGCCACGGCCCGTGCAGGCGAATGCACAGTTCGTCGTTCTCGATCGTGGTTTTCACGTAGCGGGTATTGAAGCGGAACAGGCCGAGAAACCTGAGGAAGTCCGGCTTGATGAAGGTGATACGCTCCAGAAAGACCAGATGTTCAGGGGTCAGGGACAGCTCGCACAGCAGCTCGATCTGGTGCTTGATTTCACCCAGGTAGGGGCGAAGATCCTCGCCGTTTCGGCAGCGAAACTCCCACTCGACGTCCACGTTGGGGTAGTTGTGCAGGACAGCCTGCATCATGGTCAGCTTGTAGAAATCGGTATCGAGCAGGTTTTGCACGATGCGATTGGAAAAGGCGCTCTCGCTCATTGAATCGGGCTCTCCAGAGCAGCCGGATAATGTCGGGCTCGTGACTTCCTGTCTGTCAGCACGGAAAGCTCACGGCCGGATGGGGGTGCATTGTCGCCTTTAAGCTGGCGATTGATCCAACTGTTCCAGCATCCATTGTAGAAAAACCCGGATTTTGCGCACGTCGGCGGTGTGTTCCGGATAGGACAGGTAGTAGGCGCTGTTAGTGCTGGGCAATGCGTAATCCCAGGCAATCACCAGTTTGCCCTCGGCCAGTTCTTCCTCGATCAGAAAGCGCGGCAGCAGCGCAACGCCACAGCCGACCTGAGCTGCGCGGATGCACATGTAGAAGGTTTCAAAGCGCGGCCCGTGATAGCTGTGGCCGGAGTGGTAGCCCTGACTGTCGAACCACTCGTGCCAGGCCTGCGGGCGGAAGGCGTTCTGCAACAGGACCAGCTCGCTCAATTGGGTCGGGTCGGTGAAGGGTGTATCAGGCAGGCTGTCGGGTGAACACACCGGCACCAGTTGCTCGCCGAACAGCTTCACACTTTCTGCGCCGGGAATGGCGGCCTGACCGAAGTAGAACGACACATCGCAACGGCCTTTGATCAAATCATCGGGCTCCTGCTCGCTCAGCAGGTCCAGGTGAATGTGCGGGTGGCGCAGACGCCAGCCTTTGAGGCGTGGCACCAGCCAGCGGGCGCCGAAGGTCGACGGCGTCGAAACCCGCAGGACCTCGGTTTCGCCACCATAAGAGCGCAGAAAGTGGGTGGACATCTCGATCTGCGTGAGGATCTTGCGCACCTCCGCCAGGTACAGCGCGCCCGCCGGTGTCAGTTGCAGGCGACGACGTACGCGCTGAAAAAGCAGGTGCTGCACCAACTCTTCAAGCTGCGCGACTTGTTTGCTGACCGCGCTCTGGGTCAGGTTCAACTCTTCGGCGGCACGTGTGAAGCTCAAATGCCGGGTGACCGCCTCAAAGCATTGCAGGGCGGCGATCGACGGCAGATGGCGTTTGTTCAGCATGGCAGGGCTTCTCTGTTTTGCGACACGAGCGTGCTGACGTCAGCAACGCGGCTCGCGATGAAACGGTAACAGACCCTAGCCTCTAATGGTGCGTCTCGTAGCGTTCGCGCACCGCGCGTGTGCACTTCGGTGACGTGTGTTGTTACAACTGGGTTGTCCATCGGGCTCTGTGCAGGTTGCGACTCGAATCGACACGGGTTGCGCTTTTCCGAGAGAGGGTTGCACCTTCTGCGCTTGAAGCAATTGCGAAGCCTTCTTGCAAGTCATTCGGGCCGTTGATTGGCACGAGCACACGACATTTTCGATTACCAAAAAGCAATGGCACGCGCCTTGCTCTAAGCAAAAAGCAAAGCTGTATCTGTTCGATCATGAAAGTGCCAACTAAAAAAAATCCTCAGGAGCACCACTTATGTCGCATACGTTTTACAGGAAAGGTTTTCTTGCAATCGCAGTGGCAACTGCGTTGGGCGTGTCTTCGTTTGCACAGGCGGACGTGAAAATCGGTGTGGCAGGGCCAATGACGGGCGCTAACGCATCGTTCGGTCAGCAATACATGAAAGGTGCACAAGCCGCGGCCGATGCAATCAACAAGGCGGGTGGTGTGAACGGGGAGAAAATCGTCCTGGTCGCAGGTGATGATGCCTGTGAACCGAAGCAGGCAGTCGCGGTTGCCAACCGCCTCGTCGACCAGGAAAAAGTGATTGGTGTCGTCGGGCACTTCTGTTCTTCGTCGACCATTCCTGCTTCGGAGATCTATGGTGATGCAGGCGTGATTGCCATCACCCCTGGCTCGACCAACCCGGCAGTGACCGAGCGCGGCCTGAAAGAAATGTTCCGCATGTGCGGTCGTGATGACCAGCAGGGTATCGTTGCAGGCGATTACATCGTCGACGTGCTCAAGGGCAAGAAAGTCGCGGTCATCAATGACAAGGACACCTACGGCAAGGGCCTCGCTGATGCAACGGCCAAGCAACTGACGGCGCGTGGCGTCAAGCCGATACTTGAGGAGGGTCTGACCCGTGGCGAGAAAGATTTCAGTGCCCTGGTCACGAAGATTCGTTCGGTTGGTGCTGATGTCGTGTACTTCGGCGGTCTGCACCCGGAAGCCGGTCCACTGGTTCGCCAGATGCGTGAGCAGGGCCTCAAGGACGTCAAGTTCATGTCTGACGATGGCGTCGTGACTGACGAGCTGGTCACCACCGCTGGCGGCGCGCAGTACGTCGATGGCGTGTACATGACCTTTGGTGCCGATCCTCGCGCACTGCCGGACAGCAAGGCCGTCGTGGATGAGTTCCGCAAAGCCGGTTACGAGCCTGAAGGCTACACGCTGTATGCTTACGCTTCCATACAGGCCCTGGCTGCCGGTTTCAATGGCGCCAAGTCCAACAAGAGCGACAAGGCCGCCGAGTGGCTCAAGGCCAACCCGGTCAAGACCGTCATGGGTGAAAAAGCCTGGGATGCCAAAGGTGACCTGAAAGTCTCCGACTACGTGGTTTACCAGTGGGACGCCACCGGCAAATACAAGCAACTCGAAAAACAGAAGTGAGATAAGCCTCGCGTCAGTTCTGCACGGCAGAGGCTGACCCGGTGATGGGCTCGCCCATGAGCGAGCCTGCATCTCTTTTGTTGTTTTCGGACCTGCCGGTCGCGCCTCACGAGGGACCGACCGGCAGGGTGCTGAGCTGCCTTCCTGTGTGAGCGTGTGTGATGGACGGAATTTTCCTGCAACAAATGATCAACGGACTCACCCTGGGGTCGGTCTATGGTCTCATCGCCATCGGCTACACGATGGTGTACGGCATCATCGGCATGATCAACTTCGCCCACGGCGACGTGTACATGATTTCCGCCTACCTGGCCGCTATCGGCCTCGCGGTTCTGTCTTTCTTCGGCGTGGAATCCTTTCCATTCCTGATTCTCGGCACGCTGGTTTTCACCATCGTGGTGACCGGTGTCTACGGCTTCGTCATCGAGCGTGTGGCCTACAAGCCGCTGCGCAACTCGACCCGTCTGGCACCGCTGATCAGTGCCATCGGTATTTCCCTGATCCTGCAGAACTACGCGCAGATCAGTCAGGGCGCCCGCCAGCAAGGCGTGCCAACGCTGCTTGAAGGGGCGTGGCGCTTCGAAGTCGGCAGCGGCTTCGTGCAGATCACCTACACCAAGATCTTCATCCTCATCGCCGCGTTCGTCGGCATGGGC
This sequence comes from Pseudomonas syringae pv. cilantro, assembly GCF_001293775.1. Taxonomy (GTDB): domain Bacteria; phylum Pseudomonadota; class Gammaproteobacteria; order Pseudomonadales; family Pseudomonadaceae; genus Aquipseudomonas; species Aquipseudomonas syringae_P. The sequence continues at coordinate 205,496 of NZ_LGLN01000013.1, read as the reverse complement.
GTGCTGACCTACATCATCAAGTACACCAAGCTGGGCCGCATGTGCCGGGCTACCCAGCAAGACCGCAAGATGGCGTCAATCCTCGGCATCAACACCGACCGGGTCATTTCCTACGTGTTCATCATTGGTGCTGCCATGGCGGCGCTGGCCGGTGTGCTGATCACCATGAACTACGGCACCTTTGATTTCTACGCCGGGTTCATCATCGGCATCAAGGCGTTCACGGCTGCGGTGCTGGGCGGGATCGGTTCGCTGCCGGGTGCCATGCTGGGCGGTTTGATCCTGGGGGTTGCCGAGTCGCAGTTCTCCGGTCTGATCAACTCCGATTACAAAGACGTGTTCAGTTTCGGCCTGCTGGTCCTGATCCTGATTTTCCGTCCCCAAGGCCTGCTGGGGCGCCCACTCGTGGCGAAGGTATAAGTATGTCCGTTTCTGCCGCTATTCCCGTCTCCAAACCTGTCGACATCAAGAAAAGCCTGATCGATGCCGTGATCGCCGGGTTACTGGCCTTGATTGTGTTCGGCCCGATCGTCGGTATCGTGCTCGACGGCTACAGCTTCAACCTGCAACCGACCCGTGTGGCCTGGCTGGTCGCCATCGTCATGGCCGGGCGCTTTCTGATCAGTCTGTTCTTGCAGACGCCCAGCGGCCTGCGCGTGTCGCAAAGCTTCGAAAGTTCAGACTCCGGCGTGCATGTGCTCAAGCCGGATCACCGCTCGCGCCTGTACTGGATCATCCCGCTGCTGATCGTGATCGCCATCGTGTTCCCGATCTTTGCAAACAAGTACATCCTGACCGTGGTCATTCTCGGTCTGATTTACGTGTTGTTGGGGCTGGGGCTGAACATCGTGGTCGGCCTCGCAGGGCTGCTCGATCTGGGCTACGTGGCGTTCTACGCCATCGGAGCCTATGGCCTGGCGCTTGGCTATCAGTATCTGGGCCTGGGGTTCTGGTCGGCGTTGCCGCTGGCGGCGATTGCTGCGGCGCTTGCCGGATGCATTCTCGGTTTTCCGGTGTTACGTATGCATGGTGACTATCTGGCCATCGTGACGCTCGGGTTCGGCGAGATCATCCGTCTGGTGTTGAACAACTGGCTGTCGTTCACGGGCGGGCCAAATGGTGTGCCTGTCCCGGCACCGACCTTTTTTGGCCTGGAATTCGGACGTCGTGCCAAGGACGGAGGGGTTCCGATCCACGAATATTTCGGTTTCGATTACAACCCGGATCTGAAATTCATCTTCATCTATACCGTGCTGTTCCTTGTGGTGCTGGCGGTGCTGTTCATCAAGCACCGCCTGACCCGCATGCCGATCGGCCGTGCCTGGGAAGCCTTGCGTGAGGACGAGATCGCCTGCCGCTCGATGGGCCTCAATCACGTGCTGGTCAAACTCTCGGCGTTTACCATCGGTGCCTCGACAGCAGGGCTGGCGGGGGTGTTTTTCGCCAGCTATCAGGGCTTCGTCAACCCGACGTCGTTCACCTTCTTCGAGTCGGCGCTGATTCTGGCCATCGTGGTGCTGGGCGGCATGGGCTCGACCGTGGGTGTGGTGATTGCCGCCTTCGTGCTGACCGTCGCGCCTGAACTGCTGCGCAGCTTCTCCGAGTACCGCGTGTTGCTGTTCGGGATTCTGATGGTGCTGATGATGATCTGGCGGCCACGCGGACTGATCCGTATCAGCCGTACCGGTGTGAAACCACGCAAGGGTGCACTGGTGACAGAAGGAGGTGCGCGATGAGTAACGAAGTGATTCTCTCCGTCGAGCACCTGATGATGCATTTTGGCGGCATCAAGGCCCTCAGCGACGTCAGCCTCAAGGTCCGGCGCAACTCGATCTTCGCCCTGATCGGCCCCAACGGCGCGGGCAAGACCACGGTTTTCAACTGCCTGACCGGTTTCTACAAGGCCACGGGCGGGCGCATCGAGCTGCACACCCGCGGCAAGACCACCGACGTGATCCGGCTGCTGGGCGAACCCTTCAAGGCCACCGACTTCGTGTCGCCGAAAAGCTTCCTCAGCCGTGTGTACTACAAGATGTTTGGCGGCACTCACCTGGTCAACCGGGCCGGGTTGGCGCGCACCTTCCAGAACATTCGCCTGTTCAAGGAAATGTCGGTTGTCGAGAACCTGCTGGTCGCCCAGCACATGTGGGTCAACCGCAGCCTGATCAGCGGGATTCTCAACACCAAGGGCTATCGCCAGGCCGAAGAGGACGCGCTCGATACCGCGTTCTACTGGCTGGAGGTGGTCGATCTGGTGGACTGTGCCAACCGTCTGGCTGGCGAGCTGTCCTATGGCCAGCAACGTCGGTTGGAGATCGCCCGCGCCATGTGCACGCGTCCACAGGTGATCTGCCTGGACGAACCGGCTGCCGGCCTCAACCCGCAGGAAACCGAAGCGCTGAGCGGCATGATCCGCCTGCTGCGCGATGAACACGACATGACCATCGTGCTGATCGAGCACGACATGGGCATGGTCATGGGTATTTCCGACGATATTGTGGTGCTCGACCACGGCAACGTGATTGCCATGGGCGGGCCGGAACAGATCCGTAACGATCCGAAGGTGATCGCGGCGTACCTGGGCGCTGATGAAGAGGAGCTGGTATGAGCAAGCCGATCCTCGAACTGAAAGAGATCGATGTGTTTTACGGGCCGATTCAGGCCCTCAAGAAAGTCTCGCTGCACATCAATGAAGGCGAAACGGTGAGCCTGATCGGCTCCAACGGTGCGGGCAAATCCACGCTGCTGATGTCGATCTTCGGCCAGCCGCGCGCTGCCAACGGGCAGATCATCTATCAGGGCACCGACATCACCCAGAAGTCCTCGCACTACATCGCCTCCAACGGCATTGCGCAGTCGCCGGAAGGGCGGCGGGTGTTCCCCGACATGTCGGTCGAGGAAAACCTGATGATGGGCACCATCCCGATTGGCGACAAGCATTCGGCTGAGGATATGCAGCGCATGTTCGAACTGTTTCCGCGCCTCAAGGAGCGCCGCAATCAGCGCGCCATGACCATGTCCGGCGGCGAACAGCAAATGCTCGCCATCGCCCGCGCATTGATGAGCCGGCCCAAATTGCTGCTGCTTGACGAACCGAGCCTCGGTCTGGCGCCGATCATCGTCAAACAGATCTTCTCGACCCTGCGCGAACTGGCCGCCACCGGGATGACCATCTTTCTGGTCGAGCAGAACGCCAACCATGCGCTCAAGCTGTCTGACCGCGCCTACGTGATGGTCAACGGCGAGATCCGTTTGTCCGGCACCGGTCAGGAATTGCTGGTCAATGAAGAGGTCAGGAACGCTTATCTGGGCGGCCACTGAGTCAGTCAACACTTCACCGTTTTCTGCGCACGCCCCGGACGTTCACCTGTCCGGGGCGTCGTTGTCTGCAATTGTGGAAAACAATTTTGACGGACCTCCAGACTGCGACATAAAACCGCTGCAAATGGTTGTTTTGTCACTGTTTCGACTTGTTCAGGTTTGCTGTGGAACCGGCTGTTAATAACTTGGGAGTATTTGCCCGCAGCCCTTTATGCATAAGGCCTGTAGCGAGCTGGTCAAATTTTGCACAAGGGTTTTCGGTCAACTTTTCGGTGTGTTTGTCAACAGCATTTGAGCTGGTCGTTCATACAGCTTTATTCAGCGTTCGACCTGTGGATAAGTCTGTGAACAAGCATTGGAAAGAGTGATCCAGCCGTTACCGTATCTGGGCTACAGGCCATCACGGTTTTCTGATGGTCTCCGGGCTGTTCAGGGTATCGATCAAAGTCAAGGAAAAAACTTTACATGTTGTGCTGCAGGCCCCGTATGGCGGGGCTTTCAGCGTAACCGAGTTGCCCCCAGAGATTGTGTGTCTGACTGTGGATAAGGTGGGCAAAACTGCCTGCAAGGCCCGGAACCTATGGCTTTGCTCGGGTTGATCATTTTTTGTACAGAGCAAGTCTGGATGTTGCATCGCAGTCCCGCAGGCGGGCATTCTGCTGCCCTGCCAATAACGTACTAACAGGCTGCGCGTATTTCGCGCCATGTCAGGAGAATCAAATGACTTCCACTGTATTTATCACGGGCGCCACTTCCGGTTTTGGCGAAGCCTGTGCGCGCCGTTTTGCCGAGGCGGGCTGGGGGCTGGTGCTGACCGGTCGCCGCAAGGACCGTCTGGATGCCCTGAGCGCCGAGCTGTCAAAGCAGACCAAGGTGCACACGCTGGTGCTGGATGTGCGCGACCGCAAGGCGATGGAGAGCGCCATCGCTGAGTTGCCTGAAGCCTTCACCAGCCTTCGCGGGCTGATCAACAACGCCGGTCTGGCGCTGGGGATCGATCCTGCGCCGAAGTGCGACCTGGATGACTGGGACACCATGATCGACACCAACGTGAAGGGCCTGGTCTACACCACCCGTCTGTTGCTGCCGCGCCTGATTGCGCATGGTCGCGGGGCGAGCATCGTCAACCTGGGATCAGTGGCCGGCAACTACCCGTATCCGGGCGGCAACGTGTATGGCGGCACCAAGGCCTTCGTCGGCCAGTTCTCGCTGAACCTGCGCAACGATCTGATCGGTACCGGTGTGCGTGTGACCAATCTGGAGCCGGGGCTGTGCGAGAGCGAGTTTTCGCTGGTGCGCTTCGGTGGTGATCAGGCCAAGTACGACGCCACTTATGCGGGGGCCGAGCCGATCCAGCCACAGGACATCGCTGACACGATTTTCTGGATCATGAATACGCCTGCGCACGTCAACATCAACAGTCTCGAACTGATGCCCGTCAGCCAGACCTGGGCCGGTTTTGCGATTGACCGCAATCGCGGCTGATCAGCTTACTGTTGGCACAGGCGGCGGGAACGCGGTGATGAAGCGATTCTCGATGTAGTCGGCCAGGCCGATGTAGCAGGTCGCCAGATGGTAAGGCGTGGTCGACGGCATATCGCTGCGACTCACGCGGCCATCGGGTTCGACGCATTCGTTCCAGCCCCTGGCGTGCAGAAAGCGCTGCTCGAACGCCAACAGTTGTTGGGCCAGCGCGGCCTCGCATTCGGGCCTCAGCGCCATCGCCCGCAAATATTCAGCCTGAGCCCAGATGCGCTGGGTCGCGTCGCGCACTGTGCCATCCAGCGTCAGCATGGCCGTTACAGCGCCGCTCTGCGCATCGACGCCCTGCGCCTGCGCATACGCAAACGCACGGGTCATGGATTCGTGCAGCTCGCGACCGTGCAGGTCGGGCGCAGATTGCAGCAGGAAGAACCACTCGAACTGATGGCCGGGCTCGTACCAGTTATCCACAGCGCCCAATGGTTTCTCCAGCATCACACCTGTCGCGGTATCGACGAAGCGGCGCTGCATGTGGATAACCAGCGCATCCATCGCCGATTGAGTGGCCGGGTCGGCACGCACCGACAGCGTCGCCAGAAAGGCTTCCGCCAGGTGCATCAACGGGTTCTGCAACGCGCCGGTACCCAGCGCTGACCAGTCCTCATCGAGTTGCGCTTCATACAGCCCGTCGTTGTCGGCGAAGCGTTCAGCCACCACGTTGAGCGCTGCGTTGAGGACTGATTCCGCCAGCGGGTCGCGCACCTTCGCCCAGTAATGCGCGCAGGCAAAGATGATGAACGCGTGGGTGTAGAGGTCCTTGCGGCGATCCAGTGGCTTGCCCTGTGGATCGATGCTGTAAAACCAGCCGCCATGCTCGGCATCATGGAAATGCTGCTGCAGCGAGCGGAACAATGCTCCGGCCCGGGTTCGCGCATCGGGTACTTCGGCGTGATCGATCAGGCTGGAAAACAGAAACAGCTGCCGCGCACAGGCCATCGCCCGATAGCGTTGCGGCGGCAGCGGCTGATCGTTGGCATCCAGTGCTTCATAAGGCAATGCCAATTGCGCATTCCAGCCCGGCCCCTGCCAGAGCGGCACGACGACGTTCAGGAAATGCTCCTGCAAGGCGGCGAAAACCGGGGTCAGTTCAGGGGTGGAGTCAGAGCTGGAAACAGAAGGCATCGGCGGCATCGCGGCAGTGTCGAAGTGCGCAGCATGTTATCAGGATTGCTGCGCCGGTGAGTATTCGGGACGCTGCGCTTGCACCGCTCGTTGCGCACGCTCCAGCGTGGCAATGCGGGTCGCGACGCTCTGCGTCGCAAGAGGACGCGGAGCGTTGGCACGAGATTCAGTTATCAGCCTGCCAGCAACCACACACCCGTCGCCGCCGAGGCTGCGCCGGCGAGGCGTACCAGTGGCGCAGCCGCTTGCGGCAGTACGCGCACCACGGCATAGCCCGCCGCATGCAATGCCGCAGTCGCCGCTACGAAACCTGCCGCATAAGCCCATGGGCTGGACATCTCTGGCAGCTCAAGACCATGCGCCACGCCATGAAACAGTGCGAACAGCGCAGTCGCCGCGACCGCCAGTGCCAGTGGTGGACGCACCGCCAGGGCCACTGCCAGGCCCAGCGCCAGCACCGAGGCGGCAATGCCGCTTTCCAGCGCAGGCAGGTTCAGGCCTTCGAAACCCAGAACGCCACCGATCAGCATGGTGCCGACAAAGGCACAAGGCAGCGCCCAGCGCGCCGCACCTTTTTGCTGCGCGGCCCACAGGCCCACGGCCAACATCGCCAGCAAATGGTCCAGCCCGCCCAGAGGGTGGCTGATACCGGCGATCAGGCCGTTATCGCCATGACCGGGGTGAGCCAGGGCCAACGTGGGTACTAACAGCAGGGCGAGGGCGCCCAAGGCTTTTTTGTAGTTCATCAACGGGTTCCTCAGGGGAGTGGATTCAGGCGGCCGCAGTCAGCAGGCCCTGGCGTTCGATAAAGGCAATGATCTGTTCCAGACCCTGACCGGTTTTCTGATTGCTGAAGACAAACGGCTTTTCGCCGCGCATCTTGCGCGTGTCGCTGTCCATCATCTCCAGCGACGCGCCCACCAACGGTGCAAGGTCGATCTTGTTGATCACCAGCAAGTCCGACTTGCAAATGCCAGGCCCGCCTTTGCGTGGCAGCTTGTCGCCAGCAGACACGTCGATCACATAGATCGTCAGGTCGGAAAGTTCGGGGCTGAATGTCGCTGACAGGTTGTCACCGCCGGACTCGACGATGATCATGTCCAGACCCTCAAAGCGTCGGTTGAGCTGGTCAACGGCTTCGAGATTGATCGATGCATCTTCGCGGATCGCCGTGTGTGGGCAGCCGCCGGTCTCGACGCCGATGATGCGCTCAGGTGCCAGCGCTTCGTTGCGCACCAGAAAGTCAGCGTCTTCACGGGTGTAGATATCGTTGGTCACCACCGCCAGGTTGTAGCGGTCGCGCAGGGCAAGGCACAACGCCAGGGTGAGAGCGGTCTTGCCGGAGCCGACCGGGCCACCGATACCGACGCGCAGGGGTTGGCTGTTCATTGAATTCTCCTTGGAGGCTGATCAGGACCGGAATAACCGGCTGTATTGACGTTCGTGCGCCATGCTCGCCAGCGCCAGGCCAAAAGCCGCGCTGCCGACAGAGTGTGTTTCGTGGTTGCTGGCATTGACCTGCGCTTGTTGCAGCAACGGCAGCAGTTCGCTGGTCAGGCGTTGCGCAGCCTGCTGGCCCAGCGGCAAGGTTTTCATCAGCACGGCCAGCTGGTTTTCCAGCCAGCTCCAGAGCCACGCGGCCAACGCGTCCTGCGGGCTGATCTGCCAGGTGCGCGCAGCCAGCGCCCAGCCCAGCGCCAAGTGCGGCTCTGCGGTTTGTTGCAGAAAATGGCGAGCATCGCGATCCAGTTCGGGCAGCCCATCGAGCAGTTGCTTCAGGGAATAGCCCATCTGACGGCTCTCCAGATGCAGTTCGCGCGTCTCGCGACTGGCGCGATGCTGTTCGCTGACTTGCAGCAGTTGGCCCCAATCGCCAACGGCTGCCGCTTCGCAATGCGCCAACAGCAAAGGCGCTTCGAAACGGGCGAGATTGAGCAATAATTGATCGCCGATCCAGCGCCCGGCGGTATGCGGATCGACCACAATGGCTTGTTCAACCGCCATTTCCAGCCCTTGCGAATAGCTGTAGCCGCCAATCGGCAGCTGCGGACTGGCCAGACGCAAAAGCGCCCAGGCGCTGTTCACGTGCGCACGCCGAACTGGTGCATGCGCGGCGGGTAGTTGAAGTCCTCTTCACCGGCACGCGAATGATGATGGCCGCCGCCATAGGCGCCGTGTTCCGGCTGGAAGGGCGCTTCGATGGATTCAGTGGTTGCGCCCAGTTGATCGAGCATTGCCTTGAGCACGTAATCGTCGAGCAGGCGCAGCCAGCCATCACCGACTTGCAGGGCGACATGGCGGTTGCCTAAATGATAAGCCGCGCGGGTCAGCTCGAAGGTGCTGCTGCACGTGACGTGCATCAGCTTCTCGGGGCGCGCGCAGACACGCACGATTCTGCCGTCCTCGGCCTGCAGAAATTCGCCATCGCGCAAAGGTGACTGACCGCGTTGCAGGAACAGCCCTACGTCTTCGTTTTCTGCACTGAAGCAGCGCAGACGGCTTTTGCTGCGCGCCTCGAAATTCAAATGCAGCTCGGCAGCCCATTCGGCCTGAGGTTCGATTCGATTGTGAATCACCAGCATCAGATAGTTTCCAGGCAATTGCGATGCTTCAAATCAGAGCAAGGTGCTTGCCAACAGCGCAGGATGTAGGAAATGGCTGGCGGAAATAGCTGACATTGATCTCAATGTAACCGGTCATGCCATTTTCTGGTGCGTAATTTCATGTGGGCACCAAAAAGATGCGAGCATCTGCATCGATGCGGGAGCCACCGGGGCGGCAATCCGCTTTGCTCGCGAAGGGGCTTGTCATGTCGTCAGGTGATTAAGCTTAAGCCTGTCATGCGTACCCTCGATTCAGCGCTCAATCATGACTGCCAAGCCCGCGCCAGTGGCGGGCGCCGATGAAGATGAAGCGCAGCTGCTGGGTGATCTTCGCCTGCGGCGTCAGATGCGGGGCGAGCGAGGCGGGTGGTGGGTCGATCAGCTCAGGCAGCATGGCGAACACACTTTTGACCACCAGGTCGGCAATGATCGACAACGCTTCGGCGTTCAGGTGGCGCCATTTGGGCATCTTCGCCAGGTCGGCAGTCAGGTCGGCGCTGATGCCCTCGCGCAGGGCACCCAGCGCCTGACGCACCTTCAGCGAGCCACCGTATTGTTCGCGGGCCAGAAACAGGAATTGCGAACGGTTGGCGGCAACGCGCTCGAGAAAGATCTTTACCGAGGCACGAATAAGGCCGCCCACGGCAAATTCGTTTTGCCGCACCAGCCGGATAGTCTCGCGGAAGGTCTGACCGACTTCGCTGACCAAGGCCAGACCCAGTTGGTCCATATCTTCAAAGTGGCGATAGAAACCTGTCGGTACAATGCCCGCCGTACGCGCCACTTCGCGCAGGCTCAGGCTGCCGAAACCACGACCGCTTTCCATCAATTGGTGGGCAGCGTCCATCAGGGCTCGGCGGGTCTGTTGTTTCTGTTCGGCGCGCGGCAGCATGGCTCAAACGATTCTTGGAATAGACTGGTGAGCACTTTACCAAATGCGCTTTGCCTGCGTCGAAGAGGTTTTAGCGCAGCCTATTCAAATGAGGGGCAGTGACGCTGCTGGCCTTTTGCTTGATTTCGTATTCCGATCAAACCCTCGGCGTGTTTGTCAGTCGAAGGATCATGTCGTATTCAGCGCGCCAGGGTCGGGGCGTTGTTTTCTGGAGATTCACGCATGACGCGTAGCCGCAAGATTTTCGCATGGACAGGTATCACGCTCGTGGTGCTGCTGGCCCTATTGGTCATCGTGATCGTCACTTTCGACTGGAATCGCATCAAGCCCACGCTCAACACAAAAGTCAGCGAAGCACTGCATCGCCCTTTCGCCATCAATGGCGATCTGGACGTGCGCTGGACCCGCGAGCCTGAACTGGGCGGCTGGCGCGCCTGGGTGCCGTCGCCGCATTTCGTCGCGGACGACCTGACGCTGGGCAATCCCGAGTGGTCAAAAACGCCGCAGATGGTCACCCTCAAACACGTAGAATTTCGCCTCTCCCTGCTGCCTTTGCTGGTCCAGCAAGTGGTCATTCCGCGTATCGACCTGGCCGGTCCTGAAGCGAAGCTGGAGCGGCTTGCCGACGGGCGTGCCAACTGGGTATTCGACCTGCCCAAGTCCGATCCGAATGCCGAGCCCTCCAAATGGGTGATCGATATCGGTGCCATCAAGTTCGATAAAGGCCTGGTGAGCTTCAATGATCAGACGCTGAACGCCAATCTGGATGTGGTGATCGACATGCTTGGCAAGCCTATCCCGTTCAGTGAAATCGTCGGCAGCAAAGAAGCGAAAAAAGCGCAGGACAAAGGTGCGGTGCCGCAGGACTACGCATTCGGTTTGGCGGTCACGGGCCAGTACCACGGTCAGAAACTGAGTGGCACTGGCAAGATTGGTGGCTTGCTGGCGCTCAAAGACGCGAATCAGCCATTCCCGGTGCAGGCAGACGTCAAGGTCGGCGACACCCATGCGGTGATCGCCGGGACCCTGACCGATCCACAGAACCTTGGCGCGCTGGACCTGCGCCTGAAGCTGTCCGGCGCCAGCCTGAGCAATCTGTATCCGCTGACCGGCGTGGCCTTGCCTGACTCGCCGGCCTATTCCACCGACGGCCGACTGGTCGCCAAGCTGCACGATGCGGCAGGCGCCAGCTTTCGTTATGAAGGCTTCAACGGCAAGATCGGCAACAGTGATATCCATGGCGACCTGGGCTATGTTGCCAGTCAGCCACGTCCCAGGCTGAGCGGCGTGCTGGTGTCCAATCAGTTGCTGTTCAGTGACCTTGCGCCCCTGATCGGTGCGGACTCCAATGCCGCGCAGAAGAAGCGCGGCGGTGAGAGCAAGCAGCCATCGGGTAAGGTCTTGCCGGTTGAAGAGTTTCAGACTGATCGCTGGCGCGCCATGGACGCCGACGTCGAGTTCACCGGCAAGCGCATCGTGCAAAGCCCTGATCTGCCGTTTACCGACCTCTACACTCACCTGATTCTCAATGATGGTCAGTTGAGTCTTGAGCCGCTGCGCTTTGGCGTGGCAGGTGGCAAGCTGGACGCCGATATTCGCCTCGACGGGCGCAACAAGCCATTGCAGGGCAGGGCCAGGCTGTCTGCGCGCAACTTCAAGCTCAAGCAACTGTTCCCGACCTTCGAGCCGATGAAAACCAGTTTCGGTGAGCTGAATGGCGATGCGGACATCAGTGGCCGGGGCAACTCGATTGCGGCCTTGCTTGGCACCGCCAACGGCGAAATGAAGATGCTGGTCAACGATGGCACGATCAGCCGGGGCCTGATGGAAATTGCCGGGCTCAACGTCGGCAACTACGTGGTGGGCAAACTGTTCGGCGACAAGGACGTGAAGATCAACTGCGCAGCTTCCGACTTCGGCATCAAGGATGGCTTGGCGACCAGTCGCCTGTTCGTCTTCGATACCGAGAACGCGATCATCTACATCAGCGGCACCGCCAACATGAAGACCGAACAGCTGGATTTGCAGGTCAACCCGGAATCCAAGGGCTTCCGCGTGTTCTCGTTGCGTTCGCCGCTGTACGTCAACGGCCCGTTCGCCAAACCCAACGCCGGCGTGCAGTCCGGCCCCCTGCTGTTGCGCGGCGCCGGCATGGTCCTGCTCGGCGCGACCGTAGGCCCGGTGGCAGGCTTGCTGGCACTGGTTGCGACCGGTGACAACGAACCGAACCAATGCGGCCCGCTGCTGGAACAGATGCGCACCGGCAAGGCGCCGAAGACGGTGAAGTGATTTCCAGAAATGCACTGTCGCGCTGGAATGGTCAGCGTTATACACAAGTCCTGAAAAAACCGGAAAAACGGTGCTTTTGTAGGAGCGGACTTGTCC
>NZ_LGLN01000013.1:127728-192111 GCF_001293775.1 Pseudomonas syringae pv. cilantro | reverse complement strand
AAGCGTCGCCCGGTCCGCACCCACAAAAAAGCCAGGACACAGGTCTTGGCTTTTTACTGGGTGCCGCGTTTTACAGGCCTTCGAGAATGTCCGCCATGTCGTCGGCGTGCTCTTCTTCCTGAGCAAGGATTTCTTCGAAGATGCGGCGGGTGGTCGGGTCGCTGTCGCCAATGTACTGAATGATCTCGCGATAGCTGTCGACCGCGATGCGCTCGGCGACCAGGTCTTCGTAGACCATTTCTTTCAGCGTGTTGCCTGCAACGTATTGCGCGTGAGAGTTCTTCGACAACAGGTCCGGGTTGAATTCGGGCTCGCCGCCCAGTTGTACGATACGCTCGGCCAGCTTGTCGGCGTGCTCGGCTTCCTGAGTCGCATGCTCCAGAAACTCTTCCGCAGCGACGCTGGCTTTCAGGCCGGACGCCATGTAGTAGTGGCGCTTGTAGCGCAGTACGCAGACCAGCTCGGTGGCCAGTGACTCATTGAGCAGGCGCAACACCGTCTCACGGTCAGCGCTGTAACCCTCAGTCACCGCGCCATTTTCAACGTTCTGGCGCGCACGCTAGCGCAGGGTGTTTACATCGGATAGCTGTGATTGCGGTGCAGAATTCATCATTTATCTCCAGGACTCATCAGGTTTTGCTGTCTCGCTCTGTGCGTTGCCCGGCAAGATCAGCAAAGGTTGTGAGTGGCGCAGGAGGGAAAAAGTTTTATCGGATTTTTGCCGGTTCGGACGGTTGTGACTAAATGTAAAAATATAAGAAACGAGCGCTGAGCACTGCGGTCCCACCCATGAGACCCAAATAAATCGTGGAGATACACAATGCTCAAGTTTCTGGGAAGCACCGTAGGCATCATCTTTCTGATCGGCCTGGTCGTGGTTATTGCCCTGTTCAAGCTGGTTTTCTAAAACGCATTCAACAAAAAGCCCGAGGCACTCTGTCTCGGGCTTTTTGTTTGTGGCGTGCTTTTATTACATCTATTACATCGCTTTTTCGTTCTTCTCGCGCTGTTCGCAGGTCATGAAACCTTTGTTGGTTACACGGCCGTCGCTGTTGAAGCTGACGTGGTAAACCTGTTTGTGGCCATCTTTGGTCATGATGTAGTTGTTGCACGTGCCTGGGTTGACCTTGCGCTCGATGGTGGTCGAAGGCTCGCCGCCGATGGTCAGGACTTGCTGACGGGTCATGCCATTCTCGACCTGTTTGACCAGCGGTTCGTTGCGATACGTGACGTAGTCCACCGGGTTCTGCACGGTTGTGTTGCTGCAACCTGCCATTGTTGCCAGGACAAATGTTGCCGCGAGGATTTTCTTGTACATCGTTATTGCTCCACAGGTCAGAGCCGGTTTTGGCCCGGTATGCCTTGGAGCAGGCCCGGTGCTGAAGAGTTCGAAAAAAAGATGGCGATAAGGCAGTATTTTGCAGTCGCATTACTGGCTTTCCTGCCGCAGAATGCCATGATCGTCGGGAAAGGATGGCCCTTTGAACATTCCCCGCACGTTCCCGAAAGGCCGAGGTCAATCTGATGGCATGGTCGAGCGTTCAGCCCGGCCTTGGGCTCGGTCATCGGTGTCAGACCGTAGTTCGTTAATCAGCCGATCCTCAGTGACGGCCAGGAAGATGCGATGAGCGATAAAGAACTGTATGAGATCGAGTACACCTTGCTCGGTGAGCACCACGTAGACGTTATCGAGAATCTGGACGTGCCCATCATCGAGGTGGTGCACGAGCTGGCGCTCAAGCACCATGTAGAACTGGACGAGCTTTCAGGCGGCGAGACCGGCATTCCTCACGCGGCCGGCATCACCGATGTTTCGATTCACAGCCTGGAGGTGGGCGAGAGCAGCGCGACTGCCTAACCCGCTTTTGACCGCAACGGCGTCGTCCAGCGCTCTGCGAGGATGACCCCACACAAGGTCAGCGCTCCGCCGAACAGGTGATAGAGCGCCAGCTGTTCGCCCAGCGTCGCAGCGGCTATCAATGCCGTAGCGATGGGCATCAGGTTGAAGAACAGGGTCGTGCGGCTTGGGCCAAGACGCATGATCGCTTTCATCCACAGCCATGGCGCAAGCATGGACGTGGGGATGGCCGCATACAGCACCATCGGGATGTTGCTCGCGTTCAGGCCGGTTTTTGCCGACAGGATGAACGGCGGCAGCAGCACGATAATCGCCAGCAGAATCTGCACATACAGCAATTGCAGGGGCGGCAGGCACAGTTGCCACTTCTTCAGCAGCGTGCTGTAGATGGCATAGGACGCCGCTGCTACCAGCACCATCGCATCCCCTCGATTGACACCGTGCTCGATCAGATCACCCGGATGGCCCGCCGAAACCACGACCACCACACCTGCGAATGAAATGATGGCACCCACCAGCGCGCCCGATGTCAGGCGATTGCCCAGGCAGGCGATTGACAGCCCGAGCGCCATCATCGGCACCATGGACTGAATGATCCCCATATTGGTGGCTGTCGTCAGGCCGGCGGCGAAATACGCCAGGCTTTGGTAAAGCGCCGTGCCCAGCACCGCGAGGACAAAAATCTTGCCCAGCAACGGTTTGATCGCCGCCCGGTTCGCCCAGACGGGCCTGAGCATGAACGGCGTGAACAGCAGCCCGGCCAGTGCCCAGCGATAGAAACCTATTTCGGCCGGGAAGATCACCCCGGCCGAAGCCTTGGTGACAGCCGTATTTACCGCCCAGATAAGGATGGTGATCAGCGGAAACGCGTATTGCATGAGGGGATCATCGTGAAAACGAGGGGCGATTATCCGCCTGTTTACCGGCTAATGCACCGTGCCACGTCATATCTCGCAACAGCTGACTACACTGATTCTCAGCCTGTGCCGCCCGGCGCAGTGGATCTGGAGAGTCGATCGATGAAGAAGCTCGGTATTCCTCTATTGCTCGTTGGCCTGATAGTGTCCGCCCAGGGTTTTGCCGCCACTGCGCAGCAGAACAAGATGACCACCTGCAACGCTGACGCCAGCGCCAAATCGCTCAAGGGCGACGAGCGCAAGACGTTCATGAGCAGTTGCCTGAAGGCTGCGCCGCCGCCAGCACCCACCCAGCAGGAAAAGATGAAGACCTGCAATGCGACGGCCAGCGCCGATGCGCTCAAAGGTGACGCTCGCAAGAGCTTCATGAGCGATTGTCTCAAGAAGAAATAATTTTCCGGCATTGCCTGGTGCCTGGATCAGCGCGTGCACGTGCAGTAAATACGGCGCTTGCGTGCGGTTTTCAAGCCGATCATCAGATGGATGATCGCGGCGCATTTTTTCCGCCTTGCGCATCGCTGGTTCTCGGCTAAGAAGGCTGGCAGACTGCCCACCTTCCTAGTGTTGCCCTTTGAGGGTCTATGCCAACGTTTTCTGTGCGTCAGGTGTTAATAGCCAGCTGGATTCTTGTCTTTGGCGGTTTGCTGTTGGTACTGCCTTTCAAGTTGCTGCCCAGCCTGTTGGCAGGATTGCTAGTCTTCGAACTGGTCAACATGCTGACCCCCAAGCTGCAACGCCTGATTTCCGGTGAGCGTGCGCGTTGGCTGGCGGTGGCCTTGCTGGGGACCATCGTGGTCAGTCTGCTGACCCTGATTTTTGCCGGCGTCATCAGCTTTGTGCTGCATGAAGCCGAGAATCCAGGCGCTTCGCTGGACAAGTTCATGGTGCTGGTGGATCGCGCCCGTGGTCAGCTGCCACCGTTCATCGATGCCTATCTGCCCGCCAGTGCAGCGGAATTCCGGGTTTCGCTTGGGCAGTGGTTGCAGAAGCATGTGGGTGAACTGCAACTGATCGGCAAAGGCGCGGCGCACATGTTCGTCACCATGCTGATCGGCATGGTGCTGGGGGCGATCATTGCCTTGCAGCGCATCTCCGCTGATCACGTGCGCAAGCCGCTGGCAGCCGCGCTGTTCGATCGTCTGTATCTGCTCAGCCGGGCGTTCCGCAATATCGTCTTCGCACAGATCAAGATCTCCCTGCTCAACACCGCCTTCACCTCGGTGTTTCTGGCCATCGTGCTGCCGCTGTGCGGCATTCACCTGCCGCTGACCAAAACCCTGATCATCATGACCTTCCTGCTCGGCTTGCTGCCGGTAGTGGGTAACCTGATGTCCAACACGCTGATCTTTATCGTCGGCATGTCGATCTCGATCTGGGTCGCCCTGGCGGCGCTGGGTTATCTGATCGTAATCCACAAGGTCGAGTACTTCCTCAACGCGCGAATCGTCGGTGGGCAGATCAATGCCAAGTCGTGGGAATTGCTACTGGCGATGCTGCTGTTCGAAGCCGCCTTCGGCTTGCCGGGCGTGGTGGCCGGGCCGATCTATTATGCGTATCTGAAGAGTGAGTTGCAGAAGGAAGGGTTGGTTTAAGGCTGATGTTGATACCCGTCTGGACGGGAGCGCAAAACGCAGCTTCTGCCCGGAGGGCGTGGGAGCGGACCGGGCGTCGCTTCGCTTGTCCGCGAACTGCCGGGAACCGGCAGTAAAACCGGTGCCTACTGTACATCAGGTGCAACCGGGCTGGCCTGAATAGGGCCGCTTCGCAGCCATCGCGGACAAGTCCGCTCCCACAAATTGACTATCGTGCCAATGCTCCGCGTCCGCTTTTGAGCTTAGCCGTAACGCTTCTTCGCTTCGATCGCCAAGCCGCTGCCGATGCTGCCGAAGATGTTGCCTTCGACGTGGCGCGCGTTGGGCAGCATGGCCGAGACGCTGTTGCGCAGTGCCGGAATGCCGCTTGAGCCGCCTGTGAAAAACACCGTATTGACCTGCTCGACGCTCACGCCCGCGTCATTCAGCAACTTCGTCACGCTGTTGCGTACCCGCTCGAGCTGGGCGTCGATGGCGGCTTCGAACATCACCCGGCTCAGGTCTACGCTCAGGCCGGCTTCCACTCGATCCATCGGTAAATGACGACTTTCGGCGTGGGTCAGCTGGATCTTGGTTTCTTCCACTTCCATCGCCAGCCAATGCCCGGCACGTTGCTCGATCAGCTTGAACAGGCGATCAATGCCGCCGGTGTCTTCGATGTCGTAGCGCATGCTGCCCAGCGCCAGTTGGGACTTCTGCGAGTACACCGCGTTGATGGTGTGCCAGGTCGCCAGGTTCATGTGGTGGCTGGTAGGCATGTACGCACCGCTTTTCATGCGGCTGCCATAGCCGAACAGCGGCATTACGCCTTGCAGGCTCAGCTGTTTGTCGAAGTCGGTC
This sequence comes from Pseudomonas syringae pv. cilantro, assembly GCF_001293775.1. Lineage (GTDB taxonomy): Bacteria > Pseudomonadota > Gammaproteobacteria > Pseudomonadales > Pseudomonadaceae > Aquipseudomonas > Aquipseudomonas syringae_P. The sequence continues at coordinate 186,904 of NZ_LGLN01000013.1, read as the reverse complement.
CCGCCGATGTGCACGCCGCCGGTGGCGAGGATGTCCTGCTGGCGATCATCGTGCTGGCGCCGCTCGGGCGACAGGCGCACCAGCGAGAAGTCTGACGTACCGCCGCCGATGTCGACAATCAGCACCAATTCTTCGTTTTCAATGGTGGACTCGTAATCGAAGGCGGCTGCAATAGGCTCGAACTGGAAAGACACGTCCTTGAAGCCGATCTTGCGCGCCACTTCAGCCAGTGTGTCTTCGGCTTCCTGATCGGCCAGGGCGTCGTCATCGACAAAATGCACCGGGCGACCCAGCACAACCTGTTCGAACTCGCGGCCTGCGGTGTTCTCGGCGCGCTTCTTCAGCTCGCCGATAAACAGCGCCAGCAGATCCTTGAACGGCATTGCTGTGCCCAGCACGCTGGTGTCTTGCTTGATCAGCCTGGAACCCAGCAGGCTCTTGAGCGAGCGCATCAGGCGGCCTTCGTAACCCTCCAGGTACTCGTGAAGCGCCAGGCGGCCATACACCGGGCGGCGCTCTTCCATATTGAAAAACACCACCGAGGGCAGGGTAATCTTGTCGTCCTCCAGCGCGATCAACGATTCCACGCCGGGTCGTTGCCAGCCGACGGTGGAGTTGGACGTGCCGAAATCGATACCGCAGGCACGGGCCGGGGATTGGTCATTCATGTCTTTTACGTTCCAGTCAAAAAACGGCCGCGCAGTTTATGTCAGCGCGCGCAAATTGCGTAGCGCGACACGTCGCTTATATTTGCCGGGCTGTATTTGCGCCCAAGGCTTGAACTGAGGCCTGTTACCCCCAATCTTGAAGGGATTCTCGGTAGACCAGGTTGTCGAAAGCTCGACCCGCCTGAAAACGCGGCTGTCTATCTGTACATTTTTCGACGTTAGGTAATCCAGATGCCTCTTTGACAGAGGAAGCTGGGCGCGTGACGCCAGCGTATCTGGCTTTGCCGGATAAATCGGATAGGTGATCGTTACATGGATTTCAAAGACTACTACAAGATACTTGACGTTGAGCCCACTGCGGACGATAAGGCGATCAAGACCGCCTATCGCAAACTGGCCCGCAAGTATCACCCCGACGTCAGCAAGGAGGCCGGCGCCGAAGACAAATTCAAGGAAGCGTCCGAAGCCTACGAAGTGCTCAGCAGCCCTGACAAGCGCGCCGAGTACGATGAACTGCGCAAGTACGGTCGACAGGGCCGTCCGTTCCAGACCCCGCCGGGTTGGCAAAGCCGTGCCGGGGCGGGTGCTGGCGGTTTTGAAGAGACGGCGGACTTTTCCGAGTTCTTCAGCTCCATTTTCGGTGGTCGGCCGCAGCAGGGCGGACGTACCCGCAATCCGGGACGCCAGGGGCAGGACGTGGAAATGGAGCTGGCGGTGTTTCTCGAGGAAACGCTGTCCGGGGAGTCCAAGCAGGTCAGCTTCAAGGTGCCTCAGCACAGCCCCAACGGGCAGCGCATGAGCGATATCACCAAGACCCTGAACGTGAAGATTCCAGCGGGCGTGGTCGATGGCGAGCGCATTCGTCTCAAGGGCCAGGGCGCACCCGGTGTCGGTGGCGGTGCCAGTGGCGATCTGTACCTGATCATCCGGCTTGCACCGCATCCGATGTTCGAGGTCGAAGACCATGATCTGGTGATCACCGTGCCGCTGGCCCCGTGGGAAGCCGCGCTGGGCACCAAAGTGGCCGTGCCGACCCTGACCAGCAGGCTCAACCTGACCATCCGGCCCGACAGCCAGAACGGTCAACGCCTGCGAATCAAGGGCAATGGCCTGATGAACAAGAGCGGCGAGCGCGGCGATCTGTATGCGCAGTTGAAGATCGTCATGCCCAAACAGTCCGACGAGACAACGCGGGCGCTCTGGCAGAAGCTGGCTGACAGCGCTGCGTTCGACCCGCGTGTGCACTGGAAGGGCTGAGCCGATTCCTCGTTGAGATGACGTGAAGCGTCACGGCTGCATGTCGAAGGGTATGCAGCCGGCGTGGATCAGTTTTTTGGCAGCACCACGGTAAACGTGGTGCCATCACCAATGGTCGAGGTCACGGTGATGCTGCCGCCGTGGGCGTTGACCACTTCCTTGACGATGAACAGGCCCAGGCCCAGGCTGGTCGATGTGCCGCGTGTCTCGCTGTTTTCCTCGGTGCTGCGCACCAGCGGATCGAAAATCGTGCCGATGGCATCTTCAGCGATGGGCTTGCCTTCGTTGTGCACGACCAGCACCACCGCGTTCTCGGCGCCGGTGACACTGACGGTAATCTCGTGACTGGCAGCGCCGTGTTGCAGAGCGTTGCCGATCAGGTTCTGCAGCATCTGGCTGATGCGTCCGGTGTCCCAATGGCCTTTGGTGTTGCCTTCGATGTTCAGCACCGGCGTCGAGTCCGGATGCCCCGCGCAGGCTTCTTCAATGGCTTCGCGACATGCGCTGGCGAGGTCCATGTACATGCGCTCCACCGGCAGCCCGGCACCCAGGCGGCTGCGCACGAACTCCAGCAGATCGCTGACCATCGTGCCCATATGGCGAGTGCTGTTCTGGATGCGCGAAACGTAGGACTGAGTCTTCTCGTCCAGCGTTATTTTGCGTGCCAGCAATTCGGTGGACATGCTGACGGCCTGAAGCGGCGCGCGCAGATCATGCCCCAGAATGGCCAGAAAGATATCCCGAGAACGCCCGACGCGCTCTGCATACGCGGCGGTTGACTCTGCCAGCGCTTCGTCGATGGCTTCATTGAAACGGATCACTTCCTGAAAGTCGGCCAACTGCGGTGCCGTCAGGCTTTCGACCCACAAGCGGATGACGCTGGCGCGCAAATGGCGGAACTCGGACGTCATCTGCACCAGATCAAAACCGACCTCGTGACGCAGTTCTCCATGACTGCAGGCGGCTTCATCCAGGCTCGGCGTCTTGTGCAGGTCTTCCCCACGGGCCTTGGCGATCTCTTCGCTCTTGCTCTGTGCGGTTCTCATGTCCCGCGCGGCCGCGAGCAGAATCGACTTGGCATGATCGCGCAGCTCGACCTTGGTCATCGTTTCTGCGGCAGGTTTAAGGGTTCTGGCGAAGTCTTCCCACTCGTCGACAATGCGATCCACATGAACAACGATGAATTCGGAAAGGCGCATGGCCGGGTACCTTGCTGGAGGGGCATGACGAAAGATGGCGCATGTTATCGCTTTTACCGGCACGACAAACAGCGTGTTTACTGTCATTTCTGTCAGTAGACGCTGATTTTTCTGGGGCCTATGTTCATTCGGCAGATTAATCGAATGGAGGCCCTCAGCATGAGTGTCATGACAGTTACTGATTCGACCTTCGAGAAGGCGGTTATCGAGGCAAGCAAACAAAGGCTTGTGGTGGTGGAATTCTCGACGAAGGGGAAGGTAAATAAGCGAGGCGAGGAAAACGCCAGCGCCAGAATGGATGCCATTTTTGATGCGTTGGAAGAGGAATACGCTGAAAAGGCCAGCCTGGTCAGAGTCGAGATCGAACTGGACTCGGATCTCCATGACTCTTTGAACCCCGAGACTTCGTCTGAGTACCAGATAAACCATGGTCCGACGATGGTTTTTTTCGAAGGTGGCGCAAGAGCAAGGAAAGACCTTGTCGGCCAGCAAACCAAAGAGCGGATGACGCAAATCCTGGATGAATTGCTACCTGCTTCGTAATGGGAGAATGATCATGTCGAACACAGAACTCACAGCCTTTGTCGAACAGCGTGTAACGCTTGCCCAGCAGACACTGGCCGACGGAAAAGTCAGCAAACTCGACGATATAGCAACAGGAAAACTGAGCGTTTTTCTCCCATTGCAGCGAGCATTGCAGGGCACCGGCACCCCCCAGGATCTTGGGGTACTGGACGCTATCAACGATACGCTGCAGGCGCTGAAAATATTGGAGCCTAAAGAAACGCTTCTGAATTATCAGAACAAAGTAGCCAAGGTCCTGATCGTTAAGGACGATGCGGACTTTAGTGTCCAATGGACTGCAGTTAGCCCGTTGGTGTTGGTCGAATTCAGTCGGCCCGGGGTCAATGAGTATAACGAGCCTGACCATAGCACGCGCACAGGGGCGATTCTCGATGAGCTTGCGCCTGATTTTAAAGGGAAGGTGTTCATGCTTCGGGTGCCTTTGGACACCTGCTTGGCTACAGCAAAAAACTACAGTGTGACTGCTGCTCCGACCATTATCTTTTTCAAGAACGGTAAAGAAATTGAGAAAATCACAGAGTTTCACTTGAAGGCCTGGTTTAAAGCCAGGATCAGCGAGCTGCTCAGTCTCAAGGAATGAACCAGGCGGAAACAGTGAGGGGCCTCCTGAAAACGGAGGCCCCGGTCGGCTTAAAACAGAAAATACCGCTGCGCCATCGGCAGTACATCGGCAGGTTCGCACCATAGCAACACGCCGTCGGCCTTGACCTGATAGGTCTGTGGATCGACTTCGATGTCCGGCAGGTAGTCGTTGTGGATCAGGTCCTTCTTCTGCACGGTGCGGCAGCCTTTGACCACACCGATCTGCTTCTTCAGGCCCAGTGTTTCCGGCACGCCTGCGTCGAATGCGGCTTGGCTGATGAACGTCAGGCTGGTGGCGTGCAGCGAGCTGCCGAAGCTGGCGAACATGGGGCGGTAGTGGACCGGTTGCGGTGTCGGGATCGAGGCGTTGGCGTCGCCCATCAAGCTGGCGGCGATGGCACCGCCCTTGAGGATCAGGGTGGGTTTGACGCCGAAAAACGCCGGTCGCCAGAGCACCAGATCTGCCCACTTGCCGACTTCGATTGAGCCCACTTCATGGCTGATGCCGTGGGTGATCGCCGGGTTGATGGTGTATTTGGCAATGTAACGCTTGGCGCGGAAGTTATCGTTGGCGGGGCCGTCCTGCGGCAGCGGGCCGCGCTGTTTCTTCATTTTGTCGGCAGTTTGCCAGGTGCGCATGATCACTTCGCCGACCCGGCCCATGGCCTGGCTGTCGGAGCTGAGCATCGAAAACGCGCCCAGGTCGTGAAGAATGTCTTCGGCCGCAATGGTCTCGCGGCGTATTCGGCTCTCTGCGAACGCGACGTCTTCGGCAATGCTCGGGTCAAGGTGGTGGCAGACCATGAGCATGTCCAGGTGCTCGTCGATGGTGTTGCGGGTGAACGGCCGGGTCGGGTTGGTCGAGCTGGGCAGCACGTTTGGCGAGCCGCAGGCCTTGATGATGTCCGGCGCATGACCGCCACCGGCACCTTCAGTGTGGTAGGTGTGAATCGTGCGATTCTTGAACGCCGCCAGGGTGGTCTCGACAAAACCTGACTCGTTCAACGTGTCGGTGTGAATCGCCACCTGCACATCATATTCGTCGGCAACGCTCAGACAGTTGTCAATGGCTGCTGGAGTCGTGCCCCAGTCTTCATGCAGTTTCAGGCCGATGGCACCAGCCTTGACCTGCTCGATCAGCGGGCCCGGCAGGCTGACGTTGCCCTTGCCGGTGAAGCCGATGTTCATCGGGAACGAGTCCGAGGCCTGAAGCATGCGTGCCATGTGCCACGGGCCGGGCGTAACGGTGGTGGCGTTGGTGCCGGTGGCGGGGCCGGTGCCACCGCCGATCATGGTGGTCACGCCGCTCATCAGCGCTTCTTCGATCTGCTGCGGGCAGATGAAGTGGATGTGCGTGTCGACGCCGCCTGCGGTGAGGATCATGCCTTCACCGGCAATGACTTCGGTGGCTGCGCCGACGGCAATAGTCACGTCCGGCTGGATGTCCGGGTTGCCGGCCTTGCCGATGGCCGCGATGCGCCCGTCCTTGATGCCGACGTCGGCTTTGACGATGCCCCAATGGTCGATGATCAAGGCGTTGGTAATCAGCGTATCGACGACGTCTGCAGCGAGCAGCTGGCCCTGGCCCATGCCGTCACGGATAACCTTGCCCCCGCCGAACTTCACTTCTTCGCCATAGGTGGTGAAGTCCTTTTCGACCTCGACCCACAGCTCGGTATCCGCCAGCCGAACCTTGTCGCCAACGGTGGGGCCGAACATGTCGGCGTAGGCTTGTCGGCTTATCTTCATCTCTCGTACCTTGGATTCAGAGCTGCAAGCTACAAGCCGCAAGCTGTAAGTTTTCAAAGCGACCAGCGGTTAGCTGCAAGTCGTTAGTAGTTAACGCCTTTGATTCTGGCCGGAGGCCCCGGTCGCTCCCACGCCCCTTGGGCAGAGGCCTGAACGCTCCGTATTCCGAGCTTGTCAGGGCTTGTGTATAACGATGAGCGCGGAGCTTAGGAACGATATTCAAAAAGGCATCAATCCAGCTCCCCCATCACCCGCCCGGCAAACCCGTAAACCTTGCGCAATCCCGCCAGGTCCACCAGCTCGACTTCGCGCGACTGGCCCGGTTCGAAGCGCACGGCGGTGCCGGCCGGGATGTTCAGGCGCATGCCGCGGCTGGCGGCGCGGTCGAAGGTCAGTGCGTCATTGGTTTCAAAGAAGTGGAAGTGCGAGCCCACCTGAATGGGCCGGTCGCCGCTGTTGGCGACGGTCAGGCTGAGGGTGCGGCGGCCGGCGTTGAGTTCGATGTCGCCGGGCTGGATCTGGTATTGACCAGGGATCATGTCGGCTGCCCCAAGGTTTTGAAATAAATGGCGGTCGGCCGATAGCGACCATCTGGTGTGGCGCAGTAATCCGGCAACTCACCGACCCGGTTGTAGGCCAGCGAGCGATAGAACGCTTCAGCCGTCGAGCCTGCCTCGGTGTCGAGGTGCAGGAGTCCGCGTTTGTGTTTCACCGCAGTCTGCTCGACCTCGTCCATCAGTTGCCTGCCCAGGCCACGGCCGCGAGCTTCAGGCAGCACCATCAGTTTCTGCACTTCGGCACGGTTCAGGCCATTAGGCTTCTGACACAGTGACAACTGTGCGCTGGCCAGCACGTTCGCGTCTTCAGCCACCACCCACAGCAGCAGATTGCCGACGGCGATGTCAGCTTTCAAACCGTCGCACCAGGCATACGCCTGTTCCATGTCGAGGTCGGCCATGAAGCCGACCGATGCGCCGTCATGAACCGTATCGAACAGCAACTGCGCCAGGCCATGGCGGTAATGCGCGAAACTTTCAGCGGTGACACGTCGCAGTTGTGCGTGGTTCATGGCGTGCTCTCTAAAGGGATTCAGGCGCTTGTGAGGCGGGCGGCGCAGCGCCGGGCGTCAGGTCAAGCTGCATGAACGTCAGGTCCAGCCAGCGGCCGAACTTGGTGCCGACCTGCGGCATCTGGCCGGTGATCCTGAAGCCTAGACGATCGTGCAGGGCAATGGAGGCCGTGTTACCGCTTTCGATGGCGGCCACCATCATGTGCTTGTCGCAGGCGCGAGCGCGCTCGATCAACTCAGCCATCAAGCGTGGCCCCAGACCCTTGCCCCGCTGGTCGGCACGCACGTACACCGAATGCTCCACTGTATGACGAAAGCCCTCGAACGGCCGCCAGTCGCCAAACGACGAATAACCCAGCACTTCGCCTGCGCTGTCGACAGCGACCAGAATCGGATAGGCCTGGGCCTGACGAGATGCGTACCAGGCCTGGCGATTGGCGAGATCGACCGGCTGTTCGTTCCAGATGGCCGTGGTGTTGAGCACCGCATCGTTGTAGATGGCCAGAATGCCCGGCAGATCTTCCGGCTGTGCATCACGAATCAGCTCTTGCATGCTCGTCTCCTCAGGCAATCGGCTGGTGCACGGTGACCAGCTTGGTGCCGTCCGGGAAGGTGGCCTCTACCTGGATTTCCGGAATCATTTCCGGGATGCCTTCCATGACCTGATCGCGGCTCAGCAGGGTGGTGCCGTAGTGCATCAGATCAGCGACGGTCTGCCCGTCACGCGCACCTTCCAGCAACGCCGCCGAGATGTAGGCCATGGCTTCCGGGTAGTTGAGCTTCACGCCGCGTGCCAGGCGCCGTTCGGCAACCAGCCCGGCGGTGAAAATCAGCATCTTGTCTTTTTCGCGTGGCGTCAGGTCCATGGGTCGTCCGTTTCTTCATATTCGGTGGTTGATCGTTCCCCTGGAACGCAGAGCGTCCAGTCATCAATCAGGTATTCCAGATTCTTGGTGTTACCGCCTCGCGTCCCAGCAGGGCAGGCCGCAGGCGTTTCCAGACTTGTATCAGCCAGGCCCTGGCGTGCAAGGCTTCGTCAGCCAGGCAGCGCGCGACTATCAAGCCCGGTAACTGAGTCAGGTTACCGCGGACCGGATTGGGCATCGACAGCGAGCGGCACTCTTCAAGCAGGTCGCTGGCCACCTCGCCGGTCATCAGCAGGGTGGCGAATACCGTTTTGCCATCCAGCCCGACAGGCGAATCCAGCAGCCCGTCAGCGCCGATAATGCGTTGCCGTTCATGCCAGAGCAATGCGCCGTCACGCCGGATGTCCAGATGTGACTGAAAGTGGCCATGCTCGAAACGCTCGCCGCTGGCCGGACGCCCCAGCGCCACGACGTCCCAGTAGCACAACCGGGCATCACCGTGCAGTTCGATGCGCGTGGTGAGTTCTGCCTGAGCGTTGCTGAACACGATGGTTTCCTGGGGCAGCCACTCCAGCGTCGCGCCGGGCTGGACATGCAGCTCCAGCTGTTGAAACGCCGGGCTGGCGGCCCGATACCATTTGGCGGCGCCGGGGCTGGTCAATTGGGCCCAGGCATCGGCTCCGACGCTGACTGAAATGTCCAGCCGGTCGCCGCCGGCGATCCCGCCCGGTGGGTGAACGATGATGTGCTGGCACACCTCAGGCCCTTCGGCGTAAAGATGTTTCTGTACCCGCAGCGGCCCTTTGTGGCGACGTTGGGTCGGGCGCGTGCAGTCATCGAAACGGCCATAGCCCAGCTCCAGCTCGGCGTGCCAGCTGGGTGTGAACAGGGCGGTGTGGGCAGGCAGATTCATGGCGTCTTCATTGATTTGTCGAGTGCTGCACGATAACGGATTGGCGCATCAAATGGTGACCAGACCGCGTACACCGTCGGCCTCCATGTTCTCGCCCCGGCCCTGCTGAACGATCTCGCCCCGCGACATCACCAGATACTGATCGGCCAGCTCTGCGGCAAAATCGTAGAACTGTTCGACCAGCAGAATCGCCATGTCACCGCGCTCGGCCAGCTTCTTGATCACCGCGCCGATTTCCTTGATCACCGACGGCTGAATGCCTTCAGTGGGCTCATCGAGAATCAGCAGGCGCGGGCGGCTTGCCAGCGCCCGGCCAATCGCCAACTGCTGCTGTTGACCGCCAGACAGATCACCGCCCCGACGGTGCTTCATTTGCAGCAACACCGGGAACAGTTCGTAGATGAAAGCCGGGACCTCTTTGGCTTCCGAACGGGGAAAGCGTGACAGGCCCATCAGCAGGTTCTCCTCAACCGTCAGCCGCCCGAAGATCTCCCGCCCCTGCGGCACGTAGGCAATACCGGCGTGCACGCGCTGATGCGTCTTGAAACCCGTAATGGCTTTGCCTTCCCAGTGCACCGAGCCTTCTTTTGACGGCAGCAGGCCCATCAGCACACGCAACAGCGTTGTTTTACCAACACCGTTGCGGCCCAGCAGGCAGGTGACTTCGCCGACCTTCACATCAAACGACAGACCGCGAAGAATGTGGCTGCCGCCGTAATATTGGTGGAGTTGGCTAACGGTGAGCATGAGGGCCTCATGAGTTACAAGCTTCAAGCTTCAAGCTTTAAGTAAAGAGCAGCACGTTGTTTTTGCCTCTAGCTTGCAGCTAGAGGCTTCCAGCTGGGCGAGTCAGCGCCCCAAATACACTTCAATCACGCGTTCGTCGGCCTGTACGTCGTTCAGCGAACCTTCGGCCAGCACGCTGCCTTGATGGAGCACGGTGACGTGGTCGGCAATCGAGCCGACGAAGCCCATGTCGTGTTCCACCACCATCAGTGAGTGCTTGCCAGCGAGGCCTTTGAACAGTTCGGCGGTGAATTCGGTTTCGGCGTCGGTCATGCCTGCCACCGGTTCGTCGAGCAGCAAAAGCTGCGGGTCCTGAACCAGCAACATGCCGATTTCCAGAAACTGCTTCTGACCGTGCGACAGCAAGCCCGCCGGGCGATGCATCGAACTGGTCAGTCGGATGGTTTCCAGCACTTCATTGATCCGGTCCTGTTGCTCGCCTGTCAACCGTGCACGCAGGCTGGCCCACACTGACTTGTCGGTCTTCTGCGCCAGTTCCAGGTTTTCGAACACGCTCAGGGCTTCGAACACCGTGGGTTTCTGAAATTTGCGCCCAATCCCGGACTGGGCGATCTGCACTTCGCTCATCTGCGTCAGGTCCAGCGTTTCGCCGAACCAGGCCTTGCCGTGACTGGGGCGGGTCTTGCCGGTGATGACGTCCATCAACGTGGTCTTGCCTGCGCCGTTGGGACCGATGATGCAGCGCAGCTCGCCCACGCCGATGTACAGATTGAGGTTATTCAGCGCCTTGAAACCGTCAAAACTGACACTGATGTCTTCCAGCGTGAGGATCGTGCCATGCCGCGTGTTCAGCCCTTTGCCGGCGCTTTTGCCGAGGCCTACCGCATCGCGGCTGGTGCCGGCGTCGGAGTTGGGGGCCAGCACCGGTTCGAGCATGAATGACGGGGTCGGAGTGGTTTTCATGGCTCGCTCCTTTTCTTCAGCAGGCCGATCACGCCCTTGGGCAGGTACAGCGTGACGATGATGAACAGCGCGCCGAGAAAGAACAGCCAGTATTCCGGAAAGGCCACGGTGAACCAGCTCTTCATGCCATTCACCAGACCCGCGCCCAGCAGCGGGCCGATCAATGTGCCGCGACCGCCCAGGGCGACCCACACGGCCGCTTCGATGGAGTTGGTCGGCGACATTTCGCTGGGGTTGATGATGCCGACTTGCGGCACATACAAGGCCCCGGCCAGACCGCACATGACCGCGCTCAACACCCAGACGAACAGCTTGAAGCCGCGCGGATCGTAACCGCAGAACATCAGGCGGTTTTCTGCGTCACGCAGCGCCGTCAGTACCCGCCCGAACTTGCTCTGTGCCAGTTTCCAGCCGATGTACAGACAGGCGACCAGCAACACGACAGTCGCCAGAAACAACGTGGCTCGAGTGCCTTGCGAACTGATGCTGAAGCCCAGAATGCTGCGGAAGTTGGTGAAGCCGTTGTTGCCGCCAAAGCCGGTTTCGTTGCGGAAGAACAGCAGCATGCCGGCAAAGGTCAGGGCTTGGGTCATGATTGAGAAATACACGCCCTTGATGCGCGAGCGGAAAGCGAAAAAGCCGAACACCAGCGCCAACAGGCCCGGCGCCAGCACCACCAGGCACAGCGCCCAGAGAAAGTTGTCGGTGCCCGTCCAGTACCACGGCAGTTCGGTCCACGACAGGAAGGTCATGAATGCAGGCAGGCCGTCACCCGCGGCCTGGCGCATCAGGTACATGCCCATCGCATAGCCACCCAGGGCGAAAAACAGGCCGTGGCCCAGCGATAACAGCCCGGCATAGCCCCAGACCAGGTCCAGTGCGAGGGCAACGATGGCGTAGCAGAGAATCTTGCCCACCAGCGTCAGGGTGTAGGCCGAGACCTGAAAGCCGTTTTCGGCTGGCAGCAACGACAGCAGCGGCAGTGCCAGCAGCACGGCCAGAATCAGGCTGCCCACTGCCAGCGTACCCTTGGGGCCGACTTTTTGTGCGGCGGTTACTATCAATGGCTGGCTCATCAGTCGATCACCCGTCCTTTCAGTGCAAAGAGGCCCTGCGGACGTTTCTGGATAAACAGAATGATCAGCGCGAGGATCAGGATCTTGCCCAGCACGGCGCCGATCTGCGGTTCAAGAATCTTGTTGGCGATGCCCAGCCCGAAAGCCGCCGTCACACTGCCGGCCAGTTGTCCGACGCCGCCGAGCACCACCACCAGGAACGAGTCGATGATGTAGCTCTGGCCCAGGTCGGGGCCGACGTTACCGATCTGGCTCAGCGCGACGCCGCCCAGTCCTGCGATGCCCGAGCCCAGTCCGAACGCCATCATGTCGATACGCCCGGTCGGCACGCCGCAGCAGGCAGCCATGTTGCGGTTCTGGGTCACGGCGCGCACGTTCAGCCCCAGGCGGGTCTTGTTCAGCAGCAGCCAGGTCAGCAGCACCACGAACAGCGCGAAGGCGATGATCACGATGCGGTTGTACGGCAGCACCAGATTGGGCAGCACCTGAATCCCGCCAGACAACCATTGCGGGTTGGCCACTTCTACGTTTTGCGCGCCGAAGGCCAGGCGCACGGCCTGAATCAGCATCAGGCTGATGCCCCACGTGGCGAGCAGGGTTTCCAGCGGGCGGCCATACAAGTGACGAATCACCGTGCGCTCCAGCGCCATGCCGATCACGGCGGTGACAAAAAACGCCACGGGTAATGCGATCAGCGGGTAGTACTCGATAGCACCCGGCGCGTAGCGCTGGAACATCAGTTGCACCACGTAAGTCGAGTAGGCACCCAGCATCAGCATTTCGCCGTGGGCCATGTTGATCACGCCGAGCAGGCCGAAGGTGATCGCCAGACCCAGTGCGGCTAGCAGCAGGATCGAGCCCAGCGACATGCCGCTGAACGCTTGGCCGAGCAACTCGCCAATCATCAGCTTGCGGTTGACCTGAGCCAGGCTGGTTTCTGCTGCGATGCGCACTGACGCATTGGTTTCGACGCCAGGCGCCAGCAGCGATTCGAGACGGGTGCGGGCCAGCGGGTCGCCGGTTTCGCCGAGCAGGCGCACGGCTGCCAGACGCACCGTGGGGCTGGAATCGACCAGTTGCAGGTTGGCCAGCGCCAGGGTTAGCGCACTTTTAACGCCAGAATCGGTTTCGCTGGCCACACGTTGGGTGAGCAGATCCAGTTGTGCGGGACGGGCGCTTTTTTGCAGCTGCAGGGCAGCCGCAAGACGTAGACTGGTATCGGCTGCCAGCAGCTGATGGCTGGCCAGCGCGGTTTCCACCAGCCCTCGCAATCGATTATTCAGGCGCAGTTTGCGCGGCTCGTCGGGGGTGGGGGCATCGGCGGCAGCGGGCGCTTCGGCATCCACGGGCACGTATTTCTCGTTGCTTTCGATCCAGGCGCGCTTGCTGCTGTCAGCGGCAACACGACCATCGCGCAACGCTTCCAGCAGTTCGATGCGTTCAGGAACCGGGCTGGCTGCCCAAGCCTCCAGCAGCTCTGCCTGTTTCGAGGAACTGGCGGCGGCGAAATCACCCGCATCGCTGGCCTGCGCTGCAAAGGGCAGCAGCAGGCTGATGGCGAGGATGAAGCGGTAGAGGTAAGAAGGCATATCAATATGGCCTTGATTCAGTATGGCGTCGTCTGCTCTTGATTCTGGCCGAAGGCCGNCGCGAAAGGGCCGGTACATTCTTTGAAGATGTATCGTTTGAACAGCCGCCTTCGCGGACAAGTCCGCTCCTACAAAAAATGCGTTCTACCCTAAGGCCGAGCGAACTTGTGTGTAACGACTATCGCTTGAGCGTGAGGGCGAAAGTTATTTCGCTTTCAGCCTCGCCACATCAATTGCTCTTCACCGGAGTGTCCGGTTTCTTGTCGTTGCCGGGAATGTAAGGGCTCCAGGGCTGGGCGCGGATCGGTTCTTTGGTCTGCCAGACGACGTTGAACTGACCGTCGTCCTGGATTTCGCCGATCATCACCGGTTTGTGCAGGTGGTGGTTGGTCTTGTCCATGGTCAGGGTGAAGCCCGAGGGGGCGGCGAACGTCTGTCCGGCCATCGCTTCACGGACCTTGTTCACATCTGTGGATTTGGCTTTTTCGACGGCCTGCGCCCACATGTGGATACCGACGTAAGTGGCTTCCATCGGGTCGTTGGTGACGGCCTTGTCCGCGCCCGGCAGGTTTTTCTTTTTGGCGTAAGCTTTCCAGTCAGCGACGAACTTCTTGTTGACCGGGTTTTCCACCGACTGGAAGTAGTTCCAGGCGGCCAGATGGCCCACCAGCGGTTTGGTGTCGATGCCGCGCAGTTCTTCTTCACCTACCGAAAAGGCGACAACCGGAACGTCGGTGGCTTTCAGGCCCTGGTTGGCCAGTTCCTTGTAGAACGGCACGTTGGAGTCGCCATTGACGGTGGAAATGACGGCGGTCTTGCCACCGGCGGAGAATTTCTTGATGTTGGCCACGATGGTCTGATAGTCGGCGTGGCCGAACGGGGTGTAGACCTCTTCGATATCCTTGTCCGCCACCCCTTTGGATTGCAGGAACGCTCGCAGAATCTTGTTGGTGGTACGCGGGTAAACGTAGTCGGTGCCAAGCAGGAAGAAGCGTTTGGCCGAGCCGCCTTCTTCACTCATCACATACTCGACCGCAGGAATCGCCTGCTGGTTAGGCGCTGCACCGGTATAGAACACGTTGGGCGACATTTCTTCGCCTTCGTACTGCACCGGGTAGAACAGCAGGCCGTTGAGCTCTTCGAAAACCGGCAATACGGATTTGCGCGACACCGAGGTCCAGCAGCCAAATACCACAGCGACCTTGTCCTGCGTCAGCAGCTGGCGGCCTTTTTCAGCGAACAGCGGCCAGTTGGACGCCGGGTCCACGACCACTGGCTCAAGCATCTTGCCGTTGACACCACCTTTGGCGTTGATTTCGTCGATGGTCATCAACGCCATGTCTTTAAGCGAGGTCTCGGAGATCGCCATCGTCCCGGACAACGAATGCAGGATGCCGACTTTGATGGTTTCGGCAGCCTGAACGGTCCAGGTCAGCCCCATGGCGGCGATCGATGCGGACAGGGTAAAGGCTTTGATCAGGCTGCGACGCTTCATTGACTGGCTCCCTTGGTTCATTTTTCTGGTTGTGTGGCGATGTCTTACGCGGCGTTGTCCTTTACAGGCTTTAGCAATGTCTGGGCCAACGCAGGAGCGTCGCGAAACGGAATGATTTTGTCGCGTTGCGCCGAGGGGTCGCACCAAGGTGGAACAATGTTCTGCCGTTGGTGCGTATGAGGCTCTGTGATGGTGCGAAAGGCGTGTTCGGGCTACTGAGCTGTCAATTTCTCAGGTGCTTCAGACCCACAGCTCCTGTTCTCCGGTGTACAGGTTGTACGTCTGATCAACCAGCTGTTCCGGCGTATCGAACCAGGCAAACAGCTGACCATTGATTCGGGTCGTTGCACCCAGTTGCAAGTGAGCTCCCGGAGGTATGGCAACGTGATCACCCAGAAAACCGGTAAACATATTCTTCTTGGGCACTCCTGGCGCAAAGATGAAGAACACCGGCTGGTTTTCGGCATCGGCGTTGCTGGTGATGAATCCATCCTGACTCCACCTGGAAGCGTTGGCCCGTGATACGGATGCGGACTGCACGCCATTGTCGGTGAACACTGCACCCACCTCGCGCTCCAGGCACGCCATCCCGTCGCTGGATACGTACGTCGCGCGAAAAGCAGTGCCGTGCCACGCGCGGAGTCGATAGAACTGAAGCAGGAACCTGCTTGTCGTGGCGCTGCGCACACCGCTTCGCAACAGCGGATTGATGTCTGCCGATCCGCCTTCTGTATAACTCGCTATTTCGGAAAAACTTTCGGCATTTGACGCTTCAGCCAAGGCCAGGTAATCGGCTTCGAACTTCAAACGTTCCGCGCTGCTTGCCTCCTGCAAGGACGCGGGCCACGCGGTCGTCAGCTTGGCGAGTTGTGATCTGGCATTGAGGATCGCGGACTGACTCATACGCGGTATCTGTTTACCCACCAGTCTCCAGCCACCGCTTGTGGTGCGTAGAGCGAATTCCTGCTCATGCACCAGCAGCGTTGCATCAATCGGGCTCAGTCGATAAAGGCGCGAGTGGCCGAACATGTTGGCCCTGCGGCTTACGAAACAGGTCTGTCCCTCCACCTCAATAGCGATAAAGCGTTGCGAGTCCATGGCGACGATCAGTTTCGGTTCTGCAAAACGGGGTGCTCTGGAGTGCGACAGTAGGTAGCCGATCTGCATCTGGCCGTCGCGGCCGACCTTACGTATCAGGTGCGGGCGTCTTACTGCTTTCTTAATGTGTGTTGCTGGTTTCAGGGCCAGCGCCAGATGGCCAATGAGCGCGGTCGCCAGGTAGCCGATGGCGCTCAGAAACTCTTCTGCAGCACCTTCAAGGTCGTTTTCATCGACTTTCGAGAAAGCGCTCCAGGTTTTATACAGGCCCACCCCCAGCGCAACAGGCATCATGATCGGGTCAGGCAAAAACAGAATGGAGATGCTTGCGATCAGATCAAAGCCAGGGCCGGAATGCGCCGCGTCTCTTGTCGGGCTCATCTGCCGTTTGGCTTCGTTGATCAGTTGGTCAATTTTGGTTTCGTGATTTTCCTCGTAGATGTCTTTGTGTTGTCTGACAAAAACTACCGGGTGCAGCAGCTTCTCAGGGATCGGAATGAGCAATAGCCGGGTAATCAGCTCTGGCGGACGCCAGTGTTTTGCCTCTTTTTCGTACTGCATGGCGCGCAGGGTTTCCAGCCTCCTGGTGACCGGAATCTGGTGGGTCAGGTAGCGCTGAAACGGCGCTGTTTCCAGAAAGCTGATAGTGAGATGAAACATGCTGTTGAACCAGCGAAAAACGACGCCGTCGGGCGCATCCAGCGTACACAGCACCAGTGGGCCCTTGTCGAACTTTCCGGCTGGAGCAATCAGCATGACATTGCTCATCATGAATTGGTTGACGCTGAAAAACCGGACTTCGATTGCCTCCCCGTTGACAGCTCGACGCCCTTCCGGTGCTGGCGAATCCAGCACTGCCTTGATCCACTCCCGCCCCGCCAACGCGAATGCCTGATGTTCGATCTCCAGGAGCGCCATCTTCATCTGAGCTTCCAGCATGTTTTTTTGAGACTGCTTGAGCTGCTGAGCGTATGCCGATGTCTTCAGATTGAGGGCGAGGTAGTCGTTGAGGTGTCGAGGATTTTCTATGGCTGTGATCAGCCCCGTTATGGCATGTATGTCCAGCCGCTGGATGAGGTTGCCTTCGCCATCGACAGCGTGAATCAGCAACGCATCCTCGGCCTTTGCACGGTAGGCATGGGTATGCGCCAGCTGGCTGAGCGAAATGCTCTCGGTCCTGGTTGCCGGTAGCACCGGTGCGCCGGGAATCTCCAGCACTTCGGTGCTCGTTCTGTAGGTCAGTGAAACAGTAATCTGTTGCGCGGCTATCTCGACGGATGCATGTTTCAGTACGTCCTCCAGTTGTTTATCGATGTAGCGCATCAGATAGCTGCGGCTATCGATTTCCGGCTGGCCGAAGTGTTTTTTGCTCGCCTTGCGAATGCTTACAACCGACTCGCCAAACCGCCGCGCCTGCTTATGCCATTCGCTGCGTTGCGCCTGCGTCATGGTCTTCCACCAGTCAGGCATCTGGCTTTGCACCAGATCGCTATCGAGCCTGTCGAGCCGCCAATGGTTGTCGAAGTGAAGCTCTGGTCTCAGCAGTTGTGCTATCGATTGCTCGAAACAAACCTCGTCCATTCGCTCGGCGCGGGCACGCCTTACCGCGTGAGCGAATATCGATTGCTGTGTGGCGATCTGGCGGGTGTTTAACAGGCTGAGGAAATTGCCTTCCAGCAAGGTGTACTGCCATTGCAGCGCGATGATGCCGGACGTGGCTTCAGCCGCAGGCTCAATCCCCATGCGTTGCCTGTAGTCAGGCTCTGTCGCTCGTTGAGCAAGGCTCTCATTCATTTGCGTCAAGGATGCAAATGCCTCCAGCCCGTCATGGGGAGTGAAAAGCAGGACGTCCTCAAGCTCCTCTTCGTCAATCTGTAGCAGCGGTTCTTCACGAAGACGTCGAGCGATGGCAAACGCACCGGAGATCGCAATTGCAGGGCCATCACCGATACGTGTCGCGAGGCCGAAAATGCTGTGTGGCTGAATCTCGGTGATGTTTCCGATGGGGCTTGGAGCGCATGGGCCCAGTGCTGCTGAAAGCAGGCTGTAATGCCCGGTCGTCATTTTTCCCGAGGCGATCAGCACCACGCATTCGGATTTCAGGCATTCGATCTGCTCGGCGACAAGCTGGCTGCTCCGGGTTTCGCCATCCGGCGTTGCAACGGACCAGTAGTCGGCAAGTTTCTGGCTATAGAATTGCTCCAGTTGCTGGCTGACCCGAGTATAGAAATCCGTGACAGCCGCCCGGCCCAGCGGTTGGATGATAGGTGTTTGCGAAGTGGACGACGGACTCGGGTAAAGGCCCTGCACGTCATTGTCGGTCCAGTTCAGACGGCCGGTGAAATGCTCGACCAGGCTGGTGATCAGCGGAACGCTGTGTATGTTGGCGCCGTCGTCCGGTGCGACCTTGCTGTCACGGTAGGTCAGCCATGTCGTCTCGACATTCAGGTCGGGTTTGAGCGGGTGCAGCAGGCTACGGGCCAACTCTTGCGTCGTCTTGCTGAAATCGGGTGGATAGGTATCGCTGGCAAGCGAGGCGGGTAGAGGTGGGGTTGATGTCGTGAGCGGTAAGTTCATGGTGCCGATTCGTCTGCATGATGGATGATCCGCTCGAGGCAATGGCCAGGCGGTTCATTTCATGTAGTCAGGGTTGGCGGCGCAGGGCTATCGGCCAGCGCTGGTCGATGACAGCAGCATCGGCTATCCGCTCGGTAGGACGTATCGGGGGAGCAAGGGCGATTCAAGGCAGGGCGAGGCCTGAAACCGGGTATGAGGAGGAATTCATCACAACGCCACTCAATGGTTTCAGGCCCCGCAGGGAGCAATCTAAGCTGTTGTCGCCTGTTTGGCAAAGCGCGAGAGCACTATTCGATCAAGCACCCAGACAATCAGCATTGAAATGCCCACCAAAGGGAAGATTGCCCCCAGCGCAATCATCACCACGGTCGCGGTTTTCCAGCGCGGCAGGTCGTGGCGCAGCGCAGGCACGCCCAATCCGTTCTGAGGGCGGCGCTTCCACCAGGTCACCAGGCCGCTGACCGAACTGAGCAGCACCATCAGGCACACCAGCAGAATCAGCAACTGATTGACCCAGCCGAAAAACTTGCCCTCATGCAGCATCACGCCCAGCTCGGTGGCCTTGGACACCGCGCTGTAATCGACGTAGCGCACATCGGCCAGCACCTTGCCGGTGTACTGATCGATATGCAGCGTTGCGTCATCGCGCGGGTCGTCAGCGAACACCGAAACAGTGAATACACCGTCGGCCGTCTTCGGTTGAGTGATGCTGTAGCCCGGTACGATTTCTCTGGCGCGTGCGATGTCGACGACCTTTTGCAGCGACACGGTCGGCGCTGCCGGTGCGCTGGACATGTGCATATGGTTCATGTGTTCAGCGTGTTCGCCAGTCGAAACCGGCATTGGTGTGTTCTCCATTGCCCACGGCACAGTCTGCGCACTGGCGCTGTTCAGCTCGCCCGCCTGCTTGTCGGATTTCGGCACGTCGGTCCACATGGCGGCCGGGAAGGTATTCCACACCGCTGCGTATTGTTTGCCCCACAGGCCGGTCCAGGTCATGCCGCTCAACAGCATGAACAGCAACAATAGCGCGCCCCAGAACCCCGTCACTGCGTGCAGGTCCCGCCACAGTACGCGGCCTTTGGTCGTCAGGCGCGGCCAGAACACACCGGCCGCCGAGCGACCTCGTGGCCACCATAGATACACACCGGAGACCACCAGCACGATGCCCCAGCCTGCCGCCAGCTCGATGAGTCGGTCACCCACGGTGCCGATCATCAATTCGCCGTGCAGCGCCCGGGCAATCGCCTGCAAATTATCCTTGGCGTCCTGAGTGCCAAGAATTTCGCCGCGATACGGATCGACGAAAACGTTGAGCTCGCGGCCCTGTTCGCTGACAACGAATTGCGCGCTGCCCTCGGTGCTGGTCGGTGGAAAATACTTGCCGACCGCGGCCTGTGGATATGCACGCAGCACCCGCTGTTGCAGCTCATCGGCAGCCAGACGATGCTCGGCTGGCGCCACATACAGCAGATCGCGGTACATCAGGTCGTCCAGTTGCGGCTTGAACAGGTAGATGATCCCGGTCAGCGACAGCAGGATCATGAATGGCGCGACGAACAGCCCGGCGTAGAAATGCCATCGCCAGGCCAGGTTATAAAAGGAGACAACAGGTTTGGACACGTTCAACGCTCCCCAACAGGGATAACACAGCACGAATCGCGCACAGCCTTGGAGCCGCACGCGATCGTGGAATTTTTCGTTCGGGTTATGCCGTAACGAGCGTCGGTGGAGCCCGGCTGCGGGCATTGGGGAAGATCGACTTGCGCGCATGGCCTTGCAGCGGCAGCAACGCAAAGAAGTCGCTGGGTATGGGTGGCGCAGCGGCCACCAGTTCCAGTACATGGGGCAAGGCCGGGCAACTGAACAGCAGGGTGCAATAACCGCACTTGGCCCACAGCGCGTGATCGCTCATGCCGGCATCGGCAGGCATGACGTGCTCGGCGCCATGATCAGCGTGGCTGTCGGCGGACATGGCCATGTCGCCGGGCATGGACATCGACATGGATGTCGACATACCGGCGTGCTGATCCATCGGCATCGACTGGGAAACCAGTGGGCCGATAAAGATCATTAACATGGCGAACAGGCTCAGCCATGCGCCCCGACGGTTACGGGGCAGGGCAGGGCTGTGGCGACGACGGGTGGTGCTCAATCTGCAACGCTACTCAGTGCTGGTGCTCGGGAGCCTGCTTTTGTACCACGACCTGCACCTCGACATCTCCCGCCTTTTCAAAATGCAGGGTCATCGGGAAGCGCTGGCCGACGATCAGCTTCGAACGATCCTTGATGTCCAGCAGCATCACATGCCAGGCCATAGGCGCGAAACTCACCTTGGCACCTGCCGGGATATCGACGGCCTGCACGTGTTGCATCTTCATCAGCCCGTCGGCGTGTACATGCTCATGCAACTGCGCCTGTCCGGCGATGGGCGTATCGACACTGAGCAGCCGGTCGGCGCTGTCGCCCTTGTTCTCGATAATGAAATACGCCGCCACCGTGGGCGCATTGGGCGGCAACTCCATCGACCACGGATGGCCAATCAGCAGCGACCCTGCCTTGTACTCATGGGCCTGGGCGAAGCAGGCCGGCAGCAGTAATGCGGCCAGCAGGAGTGCTTTTTTGAGCATGGGGGGATTCTCCGGGAAAATGAGTGAAGGGTAGCTCGGTTGAACATCCGAAACACTCAGGTAAACCTTTAAGCCCCACCGAGTGTGCTGGTTTTATAGAGTCGTTCCTAAACACGCCGCCATAAGGTAATGGGTATGAACGAAAGGGCGCAGTCACATCGCTTGCGTATAGGGCGGATCTCCGGGGCGGGCCAAATTTATCTGGTTACTGCAAAAACATTCGAGAGAAATCCTGTTTTTTCCGATTGGCGCATGGGTCGGCTGCTCGTTGATGAACTTAGGCAAGTCCAGGAGCGGCAACTGGCCAATTCACTCGCATGGGTCGTCATGCCCGACCATATTCACTGGCTGCTGCAGTTGAATAGCCATTCGTTATCCAGAATTGTACAGCGCGTCAAATCGAAAAGCGCGATCGCCATAAATAAAGCCAAGGGCTGCAGTGGGCCGTTTTGGCAAAGCGGATTCCACGACATCAACGTCCGCTCTGAAGACAGTCTTGTGGGTTTTGCCCGTTATATCGTTGCCAATCCTGTTCGCGCCGGCTTGGTCAAAAGCGTGCGCGATTATCCCTTATGGGACGCTGTATGGCTTTGAAAATAACGATCCTGTGGGAGCGAGCTTGCTCGCGAAGGCGGACGCACGTTGAGCATAAATCATCGGCGGCCATGCAGGCCTCTTCGTGAGCAAGCTCACTCCCACTTGATACATAGCCCCTGTGGGAGCGAGCTTGCTCGCGAAAGCGGACTCACATCAGCATAAACCTTCGGCCGTCCTACGGGGCATTCGCGAGCAGTGCGGATCGCCGCCCCGGTCACTCACACATTTACTGAGAGAGTCTCAAAGCTCCGTCCCTTAACGCCCCAAGCACCTCATCCACGCTCCACAAAATCCTGTCCACCTCAGGCAACTGCGGGCGTTTGAGGATCAGGACGGGCAGGCCGCGTTCGCGGGCGACGTCGAGTTTGGGCTCGGTGGAGCGGCTGCCGCTGTTTTTGCTGATCAGGACGTCGATAGCGCGTTGTTCGAACAACCGGCGTTCATCGTCAAGAAAGAACGGGCCGCGTGCGCCGATGACTTCGCAGCGTTCATTGCCGGGGTAGCTGTCCAGCGCGCGCAGTGTCCAGAACTGCTGTGCCGGGATTTCATGCAAGTGCTGCAACGGCTCGCGACCCAAGGTGAACAGCGGGCGTTTGAACGGGGCCAGCGCCGTGATCAGTTCTGACCAGTCGGCCACTTCACGCCAGTCATCATCCGGACCGGCTTGCCAGACTGTGCGGCGCAAGGCCCAGCATGGGATGCCCGCCATCTGCGCCGCGAGCGCCGCATTGTGGCTGATCTGCGCGGCATACGGATGAGTGGCATCCAGCAGCAGATCGATACCCTGTTCGCGAATGTACTGCGCCATGCCCTCTGCGCCGCCATAGCCGCCGACTTTCAGTTGGCAAGTCAGATCGGTTGGTACCCGGCCAACGCCCGCCAGGCTGTAGATGTGCTCGGGTCCAAGCCTGCGTGCAATCGCCAGCGCTTCGGTAATGCCGCCCAACAGCAGAATTCGTTTCATATGTGTTCCTTCGATAACGCAACGCCCGCCTGACCGACGATGCCGCCCTGGCGATCGATCGCGAACACTTCGACCCGTACCCGTGCAGGCACCACGCTGCGGGCAAACGCCAGCGCATGGCGACAGACTTCGTCACCCAGCGGCACCCCCGCCGCAGCGCACATCGCCAGCGCCTGCTGGCTGGTATTGGCGTGCAGGATCTGTTGCTGCAAGGCAGCGTCCGCGCCGACCTGCGCCGCCCAACGCGCCAATTGCGGCAGGTCGATGCTGGAATGGCGGCTATGCAGATCCATATGGCCGGCCGCCAGTTTGCTGATCTTGCCGAAGCCACCGCACAGGCTCAACGTATCCACAGGCACTTTACGCAGGTGCTTGAGCACAGCGCCGACGAAGTCGCCCATTTCGATCAGGGCGATATCCGGGATGTTGTAGACGCGACGCATGGTGTCTTCACTGGCATTGCCGGTGCAGGCGGCGATGTGCCGGTGGCCGTTGACGGTCGCGACATCGATGCCCTGATGAATCGAGGCGATGTAAGCCGCGCATGAGAACGGCCGGACAATCCCGCTGGTGCCGAGTATCGACAGCCCGCCGAGAATGCCGAGGCGCGGGTTCATGGTCTTGAGTGCCAGCGCTTCGCCGCCTTCGACACCAATCGTGACCTCGAAACCGCCGCGATAGCCTGCTTCGTCCGCCAGCCGCAGTAAATGTTCGGTCATCATGCGCCGCGGCACCGGATTGATGGCCGGCTCGCCCACTGCCAGCACCAGACCGGGCCGGGTCACGCTACCGACCCCGGGGCCTGCCATGAAACGCACGCCGGGTGCCGTTTCCAGCCTGACGCGGGCAAACACCAGTGCACCGTGGGTGACATCGGGGTCGTCGCCGGCATCCTTGAGCGTTCCGGCCTCGGCAAAGTTATCCACAACCCGGCAGAACTCCAGGCGCATCTGCACCTGCTTGCCCTTGGGCAAGACGATGTCCACCGCGTCGCTGACCTGTCCGCAGAGCAGCAGCCGCGCTGCCGCCAGGCTGGTCGCGGTCGCGCAACTGCCGGTGGTCAGGCCACTGCGCAGCGGAGCAGGCTGTTCGGCGGTTTCGTCGCGCATCAGGGTTTGACCATGTCCAGCAGGGTGATCGGCAGGGCCTGGCGCCAGGTGTCGAACTCGCCGAGAGGCTGGGCATGCGCGACGTGAATCCGGGTCAGTTCGCCGCCGTGCCGTTCGCGCCAGGTCATCAACGCGGCCTCGCTTTGCAGGGTCACCGCGTTAGCGACCAGGCGACCGCCTGATCGCAGCTGCTCCCAGCAGGTTTCCAGCACGCCAATCCGCGTGACGCCACCGCCGATGAAAATCGCATCCGGACGCTCCAGACCGCTCAACGCCTGTGGCGCGCTGCCGCGAACCAGTTGCAGACCGGGCACACCCAGTGCGTCGCGATTGAATTCGATCAGTTGCTGACGACCCTCGTCGGCTTCGATGGCCATGGCGCGACAGGTCGGGTGCGCACGCATCCATTCGATGCCGATCGAGCCGCAGCCTGCGCCGACATCCCACAGCAGCTCGCCCGGCAACGGTGCAAGGCGGGCGAGGGTGATGGCCCGAACATCGCGCTTGGTCAGTTGACCATCATGCTCGAAGGTACTGTCCGGCAAACCGGCCAGGGTGCTCAGGCGAAGGGCGCTGGCGTCGGCGCGACAATCGATGGCGACGACGTTTAGAGCGGCGATGTCAGGATTGCCCCATTCGCCGGCCAGCCCCTCGACACGCCGTTCGGCGTCACCGCCCAGATGCTCCAGCACGGTCATACGGCTCGGACCGAAGCCGCGATCACGCAGCAGACCCGCGATGATCGCCGGGCTGCTGCCATCGTTACTCAGCACCAGCAGGCGCACGCCGTGATGAAAATGAGCGTTCAGCGCCGCCATGGGCCGAGCGACCACCGACAACGTGACGACTTCTTGCAGCGGCCAGCCCAGCCGGGCCGCTGCCAGTGAATAAGAGGAGGGCGCAGGCAGAACGCGCATTTCTTCTAGGGCGACCACGCGGGTCAGGCTGGCACCGACGCCGAACAGCATCGGATCGCCGCTGGCCAGTACGCAGATCTCGGCACCGCGCTGTTCCAGCACCGGGTTCAGCGAGAACGGGCTCGGCCAGGCACGCCGTTCGGCACGGATGCAGGGTGGCAACAACGCCAGCTGGCGCGGGCCGCCGAACACCTGATCAGCGTGCAGCAGAGCGTGCCGGGCATTCTTGCCCAGCCCTTTGTAACCGTCTTCCCCGATTCCCACCACTGTCAGCCACGGCGACATGTACATACCTCAATTCGAACTTCCGACAGAGCGCCTTTTCATGCCTGCGGACAAAGCAGGCATAATACCGCGCCCAACGGGGTACAAGTGCTCTAATCCATTTACGTTTCCAGCCAGTTCATACCGGGTGATCCATTGAACGAGCAGCAGTCCGCTCGCACATCGTCGACAACGCCACGCCCCTCGGCCTGTCCGGGGTTGCTGCGTATCGTCCCGGCGCTGGACGGCGGGATCTGCCGGATCAAACTGGCGGGCGGCGTCATTACCAGTGTGCAGGCGTCGGCAGTGGCAAAGGCCGCGCAGACTTATGCACAGGGCGTGATCGAAGCCACCAATCGCGCCAATCTGCAGATTCGCGGCATCGGTGCAGAGCACGAGCGGCTGATCGAAAGCCTGATGAACGCAGGTCTTGGTCCGGCCAATCCGGCCAGCGACGATGTGCGCAACCTGATGCTCAGCCCGACCGCCGGGCTGGACCCGCACCTGCTGTTCGATGCCCGGCCGCTGGCGGCGCAGATTCTCGAGGCGCTGGAAAACCACCCGCGTTTTCATGAATTGTCGCCCAAGTTCGCGTTGTCGCTGGACGCGGGCGAAGCGCTGGTCATGCTCGAACACCCGCATGACGTGTGGCTTTCTGCACTGAAGCTGGACGGTGAAGTATGGCTGGCGTTCGGCCTGGCGGGATGTCCGGCCCATGATCGACCATGGGCTGCCGTGCCGGTGGCCGCCGGGCAAGCGTTGGTTGTCGCGCTGCTGGAGCTGTTTCTCGACCTGGCCCGCCCGGAGCACACCCGGATGCGGCATTTGCTGGTCGAGTTATCCACAGATGAGCTGCTGCGCCAGCTTTCCAGCCGGCTGGGCTGCACGTTGCGGGTTGATGACGCAGTAATCGGCTGGCAGCGTCCGGCCATTCAGAGCAATTGCCATATCGGCATTTATCCACAAGCGCAGCCCGGTCTGGTTGCGGTCGGCGCGGTGGTGCCGCTGGGTCGTCTGACCGCGTCCATGCTCGCTACAGTGGCGCAACTGGCTGCCGATCAGGGCGACGGCACCCTACGCCTGACGCCCTGGCAAAGCCTGTTGTTGCCCAATGTGCCGGTCGCGCGCGCGTCAGCGGCCATGGCGCACTTGCAGGCGGCGGGCCTGATCTGTTCGGTCGAACAGCCGCTGGCGCAGATCGTGGCATGTACCGGTTCTGCCGGTTGTGCCAAAGGGCTGGCCGACACCAAGGCTGATGCCCTGCAGCTGGCTGCCGGGCTGGCGGACAGTCAGCCTGTGCATCTGAGCGGTTGCGCGCGTTCCTGTGCCGCCGCTCACGTCGCGCCTGTGACCTTGCTGGCCGTGGCGCCCGGCCGTTATGACCTTTATTTTCGCGACGCAGCCCAACCCGGTTTCGGTGTGCTGCGCGCGCGTGACCTTACTATTGAAGCAGTCGGTGCGCAGTTGAACGCCGACTCACGGAGCAGCATGGCATGATTGATTACATCCGCGATGGTCAGGAGATATATCGCAATTCCTTCTCGATCATTCGCGCCGAAGCGCGCCTGGACACGATCCCTGCCGACCTGGAAAAACTCGCCGTGCGCGTGATCCACGCCTGCGGGATGGTCGAAGTCATCGAAGACCTGCGCTTCTCGCCGGGTGCAGGTACCGCCGGGCGCAACGCCCTGGCCGCCGGTGCGCCGATCCTGTGCGACGCACGCATGGTTTCCGAAGGCATCACCCGTACCCGATTGCCTGCCAACAACCCGATCATCTGCACACTGCATGACGAAGGCGTGCGCGAAATGGCGCTGGAACTGGGCAACACCCGCTCGGCCGTGGCGCTGGAGCTGTGGCGTCCGCACCTGGAAGGCAGTGTCGTGGTGATCGGCAACGCGCCGACCGCGCTATTCTATCTGCTGGAAATGCTTGATGCGGGTGCGCCAAAACCTGCGCTGATTCTCGGCTTTCCGGTGGGTTTTGTCGGCGCTGCCGAATCCAAGGCCATGCTCGCTGCCGACAGCCGCGGCGTGCCGTTCGTGATCATGCAGGGGCGTCGTGGCGGCAGCGCCATGGCGGTCGCCGCAGTCAACGCACTGGCCACGGAGATCGAATGATGCAGGCACGCGGTCGATTGATTGGCCTGGGCGTCGGCCCCGGCGACCCGGAGCTGATTACCGTCAAGGCCCTGCGCTTGCTGCGCGAGTCGCCTGTGGTCGCCTATTTCGTCGCCAAGGGCAAGAAAGGCAATGCGTTCGGCATCATCGAGGCACACTTGCAGGACGTTCAGACATTGATGCCGCTGGTCTACCCGGTCACCACCGAAGCATTGCCTGCAGCGCTGTCCTACGAGAAAGTCATCAGTGATTTCTACGACGAATCCAGCCTTCAAGTGGCTGCGCATCTGGATGCCGGGCGTGATGTGGCGGTGATCTGTGAAGGTGACCCGTTCTTCTACGGCTCTTACATGTACCTGCACGATCGCCTGGCCGAGCGCTACCATGCCGAAGTGATTCCGGGTGTCTGCTCGATGCTAGGCGGCGCTTCGGTGCTGGGCGCGCCGCTGGTGTATCGCAACCAGAGCCTGTCGGTATTGTCCGGCGTGTTGTCCCACGAAGACCTGAAACGCAAGCTGGCCGATGCCGACGCAGCGGTGATCATGAAACTGGGTCGCAACTTCCACAAAGTGCGTGAAGTGCTGACCGAGCTGGGCATGGCCGGGCGCGCCCTGTACGTGGAGCGTGCGACCATGAGCAACCAGAAAATCGTGCCGCTGGATCAGGTCGATCCGATGTCTTCGCCGTATTTCTCGCTGATTATCGTCCCCGGCGACAGGTGGCAAGGCTGATGACTTTCGACACTCCGGCCATCGTCATTCTCGGCAATGGCAGCCTCGCTACGGCGCGGCGCATTCAGCAGTTGTTTCCCGGCGCGCAGATCCACGGTCTTGCCGAGCGGGTGAGCGGCGCTGATTGCACGTACCGTGAGTTTGGCGCGACGCTGCGCCATTTGTATCAACAGGACACGCCGATCATTGCCCTGTGTGCTGCAGGCATCGTGATCCGCACGCTGGCGCCGCTGCTGCTGGAAAAAGGCGCCGAGCCGCCGGTGCTGGCCGTGGCCGAAGACGGCAGCGCCGTGGTGCCGCTGCTGGGCGGTCTGGGCGGGGTCAATGTCATGGCGCGCAGCATTGCGACCGGGCTTGGCGTCGCTCCGGCGATTACCACCAGCGGCGAACTGCGTTTTGGCACCTGCCTGCTCAACCCGCCGAGCGGCTACGTGCTCGACGATCTGGAGCACGGCAAACGCTTCGTCTCCGATCTGCTTTCCGGGGAGCACGTGCGCATCGAAGGCACGGCCCCCTGGCTGGTCGGTGCGCAGTTGCCCGAAGACCCGCAGGCCGAATGGGCGATTCACGTCGGCTGCACTGTGCGTGAGCCTTCAGCCAATGAATTGCTGATCTACCCGCGCAGCGTGCTGGTGGCCGTCAGTGAAATAACTGAGGAAACGGCGGCGCGGGTTCGCTCGGCCTTGCATGATTCGCGCATTGCCGAACAATCCCTGGCCTGTCTGTTGGCCAGCGAAGAGCAGATGGCCAACGCGTACCTGCATCAGGCGGCTGCGCAATTGGGCGTTCCTGTGCGCTTCGTCAAGGTCGGGTCTGCCAGCGACATGGCTGCGAGTGCTGTGCCGCAGCCGCTGACTTCCGTCACTATCGGTAACCAGATGACGATTGCCGTCGCCGAGCAGCCGCTGGATGCAGAGCAGATCGGTCGCGGCCGTGGGCGCGTTGCGGTGGTTGGCCTGGGCCCCGGCGCGGCAGACCTGATGGTGCCGGCAGTCAAGGCCGAGCTGGCGCGCGCGCATGACGTACTGGGTTACGAAACCTACGTGCGCATGGCCGGGCCGTTTCGCGCCGATCAAGTGCTGCACAGCAGCGACAATCGCGAAGAAATGCTGCGCGCCCGCCATGCCTTCGAACTGGCCGCGCAAGGTCGCTCGGCGGTGGTCGTGTCGTCCGGTGATCCGGGCGTCTTCGCCATGGCCTCGGCGGTGCTCGAAGCGCTGCATGAGTCCGACAATCCGCTCTGGCACGCAGTCGAGCTGGAAATCCTGCCGGGCGTCTCGGCCTCGCTGGCAACCGCCGCTCAGGCCGGTGCGCCGCTGGGTCATGATTTCTGCGTGCTGTCGCTGTCCGACAACCTCAAGCCGTGGGAGATCATCGAAAAGCGCCTGGACCTTGCCTGCCAGGCCGATCTGGCACTGGCGTTCTACAATCCGATTTCCCGCTCCCGCCCGTGGCAACTGGGGCGTGCGCTGGAGATCGTTCGTCAGCATCGGCTTCCCGAAACCCCCGTGACATTGGGCCGTGACGTCGGTCGTCCGGGTCAGACATTGCGTGTAATTACGCTGGGCGAACTGACCCCGGAGCAGGTAGACATGCGGACCATGGTGTTGATCGGCTCATCGCTGACCTGCACGTTTCCTCGCAACAGCGGCGGCCATTGGGTGTACACGCCGCGCTGGTATGGTCAGAAGCCTACAGCCTGAGCCAGCCGGCTTGTCATACCGGGGGCGTCCGTTTGTGGGAAATCGCCGAAATTCCCACGTGAAAGCGCTCCTGCAAGCCGATTTTACGGCTTGCATATCGTGTGAATTGATCGCTTGTGAGCTACCCCCTCTGTAGCTTGTTTCGTCGTCTGTCAGCGGAATCTTCTTTTGCGCCCGAACTGTCGGGGGAGCATGTGCAGTTCAATATTTTGCTTCTTCGCAACAACCGGCAATCTGGCGACTTGACGCAGACATTTATCGACACAGGGCGTGGGCAAGCAGTCCGTTTTATTTCGTTAGTCTTGTTCCTGTCCATCGGGACGCATGAATTAAAGGACTAATGAAATGAAACAGGAAACCCCTATGAACACTACCGATAACCTTGATTACCTCGCTGCTTGTGAGCTGGCTGACTGCTCCCCGTCGTTGGCAGCCTACGCAGCCGCTCGCAATACCCCGTCGCGTCTGGTGGGTGGCGATGTGACGGATGCAGCCTTAAGTGATGAGGGCGCTACAGCTGCCGTAGTCGCAAGCGGCCTGATCGCCTTTGCCGAGGGCGTGTCGCGACTGAACAAGGACGACGTCATGGACTCCTTTCTGTTCGCGACCCTGGTCGCCAACAAGGCGTTCAACGCTGAAACCCATAGCGATCAGTGGTACGAAAAATTCAATGAAGTGCTCTCCGCGATGGGCTGGCTGTCCTTTCACTGGAACTACTCGCGGTACAGTGCCACGCAGCAACGCTTCACCATGGACGAGGTCGGTCTCGAGATTCTCGGTTCGGCTATCGCCGCTGCGGCACTGCCAGGCCCTGCCTCGCTGTTGATGCTCAAGGTCGCCGCTGATGCCGTTGCCGCCCTGAGTGCCAAAAAAGAGCCGCTGCGCCTGTTCGAGAGCCAGACGAAAATGCACCGTGGCGGCAGCTTTCGCATTGCGTCCTGCGTCGAGTCGGAAGATGGCACCGTTAATCTGTCCATGGGTGCAGTCAGTTTTCAGGCCGACAGCGAGGTCACCAATGTTCTGTTCTGGGAATGGCAGGACACCAACGTAAAAACCTGGAAAGGCGAAAACAACCTGGTGCTCAACACTGGTATGTATGCGCGCCATCGCAGTTTTATTCAGGACGCACTGGCTCGCAAAGGCAGGAGTGCAATCGAAGAGTTCGAGATCTGAATGGATTATTTGCGGAGACGCGTGTCGTCTCCGCTTCCGGGATAAAAGGAATTTTCCCATGAAGCAGAAACTGAACGCCGGAGTGGTCAACGCGGGGTGTCTGCTGTTTTTTCCTGAGCAGGGTCAGACAGCCTCGTACCACGATGTCATGGATTCGCTGCTGTATGTGCAGTTGGCCGCATCGAAGAAACACCCGAAATTTGCCAGCTTCGATAAATGGAATGAAACCTGGCTGGCTGCGGCAATGAGTTTTGGCTGGGTGCTGAAAGCCAGCGAGCATGTCAGTGAGCCGTTGGAGGCAGACGCTGCCGAGACAATATGGAGCAGTGTCCGTCGAGCGCTTGCCGTGTCAGTCACGCCAGCGGCGCTCGATCACGCAGAGCAGTCTTTGCGCAAGGCTTGCACACCGCCTTGCGCAAGTCAGGCCATTCGATTGCTGGCCGGCCAGGTGCTTGGACATGAAGCGGATCAGGCCGGATGCTCGCAGACCGTCGTGGCTGTGCAAACAGGTTTCATCGACGAACAGCATAACCTGACGCTGGTACAGCTCCATTTTGTCACCCGCCAGCCGCTGAGCAACGGCTTTCTGTTCGACGCCCTTGAGCCTGCAATGGTGCGTGGCAACATCGATTTAACCTTCTATTCGCTGCACCTGATGGATCACGTGTATCTACAGTTTCGCGAAAAGATCAGCTCTGCGTTGGCAACCAGGCGTGCCGGCCTGATCGAGACATTGGTGGAGGTTCACGATGCCTGAACGCGATGAAAGTCTGTTGTCTGGCAATAATCTGGTGTCCTTTGCCTATAACGTTTGCCCGGCTTTGCGGCAGGACATTCTGGACTGTCTCCACCACGCCCGGCTTGTTGCAGATGATCTCCATTCACCGCGTCAGTCCTGGCGTTCGTGGCTGGATACCTACCAGCGAACCATTTCTGCCACAGGCGGGCAGCTTGACGCACGGATTGAAGAGGCACGGCTAAAAATCCACCGTTTCAGGGATATTGGCAAGTTGCGGCTTCCTGCGGTCAGCAACTCCGTAGAGCTTCGCCAGTTATACCTGCGCTCACTCGACAGCCTTCTGGCCAGTGAGCATGCGCAGACATTTTTCAACAACTGGTTTATTTCGGGTCGCTTTGAAAGCTTTCAGATCATTCCCTGTGCGATGCAAAGCGAAGAGGAGGCAACGATCATGCTATGCAGTATGCAGATGAGCACCTTGGCCCTCAGACCTGCGCTCTACTTCTGGCAAATACTGGGAGGGGAAATGCAGGTGCACACCTTCGGTACGGCGTTCCGCTTCAATCGCCAGCGCTTCGAACCATTTCGTCAGACGGTTCAGGACGCTCTGTCTGATCGCGCTATAGCCGAAATCGTCGGTCTGTAAGAAGTGATCAGCCCCCCATGGAAGGGAGCAAAAAAATGAGTACAGACACAGGTAATGCAGCGTATCTGGGCAATATCCCCAGTATGGTGGCGTTTCTTCCGGGGTTATCGAGCGAGGAGCGCACCGATCTTCAGGACGTGCTGCTGGATGCGCAATTGTTCGCCGGCAAACAGTTTGATTTCAAGACGCAGTGGAGCAGTTGGATGCATTACTACCGCAGCCGGCTCAAGGCGCGCGGCATACAGCAAAAAGGTGTGGTCATGGGCGACTCGCTGGTGGTGAGCAACGTCGACGATTTGTTGCAGGCAACCTTCAGGGTCAGCAACCCGAAGGATCGCCAGCGTCTTGGCGGGATGGTGCAGCGTGCCGTCAAGGCTATGGGGGTGAATCAGGCGGCGGAGTCTTATTTTCAAAACGGTTTCGATCAAGGTCGTCTGGGCAGTTTTCAGGTCGTACCCTGTGAAAAGTATGAGCCGAACCGGACACTCCTGTTGCTGTGCAGCCTGCACCTGAGTGTCGACGACCACGCTCCGGGTACGCGCAGGCTGCTGTTCCACTTCAAGGGTGGCAGTTACACTTTTGACAGAAATATCTATGCAGCGCATCGAGACAGCGTGGCGCGTTATCTGGATGGCAAAGCACACAGTATGGTTCGTTCGGTGTTTATCTGAGGCCGATCAGGGCAGCAGGTAACCCCTGACGCCGGTAAAAATGATCTGCGCAGCCAGCGCGCAGACGAACAGCCCCATCAGGCGGCTGACGATCTGCAAGCCCTGATCACCGAGAATGCGCTCGATGCGGTTCGCGAGGTAAAGCACCACGCCGACTGTCAGGCTGGCCAGTGCAATGCTCAGGATGGCAGTGAGCTTGTCATCCCAGTGCGGCTGGCTGACGCCCATGACCAGCAGCGCACCGATAGTGCCGGGGCCTACCGTAAGCGGAATGGTCAACGGAACGATGGTCACATCCTGCTGGATGTTGTCGGTCTGCACCGCGGACTTGCCTTGCGCCATCGCCAATGCCGAGATGAACAGCACGCTGCCGGCGCCAATCCGGAACGCGTCTACGGTAATCCCGAACACATCGAAAATGATCCGCCCGAACAAGTACAGCAGCACGCTGGAAATCAGCGTGGCCAGCGCCACTTTCCAGGCCAGACGACGCTGTTCCTTGCGCGAGTGACCTCGGGTCAGGCTGATAAAGCAGGAAAGAACGAAGAACGGGCTGTAAAGCACCAGCATTTTCAGATAAACGCTGAACAACACGTGAAGCATGACGTTGGCTCGCATCGGCAGATGAATGGGCAGCGCCAGTCTATCAGGCCCGTGTACTTTGCCGATGCTCAGTTCTGTTGATACAGCTCGCCAGCCGAGGTCAGCCCGCGTGCCTTGTCGCGATGGGCCACCCATTGCTCGACCAGCTCGCGCAGTTGCGACAACTCGATGGGTTTGGCCATGTGGCCGTCCATGCCGGCCTGACGTGCGCGATCCTTGTGTTCGGTGAGGATGTGCGCGGTCAGTGCGACAACCGGCGTGCGCACCCGCTGATTACCGACTTCCCAGGCGCGCAGCTGTTCGGTGGCCGAGAAACCATCAAGGATCGGCATTTCGCAATCCATCAGCACCAGATCGTAGCGCTGCGCTTTCATGGCGCGCAGTGCTTCTTCGCCGTTGCTGGCGGTATCGGGATTGAGGTTGAGCTTGCCGAGCATGCCGCGAATCACTTTGGTCGAAATGCTGTTGTCTTCGGCCACCAGGATCCGGAAGTCGCCCGGCACGCTGACCGGAGTGTTGAACACCGGGCTGGACTTGGGGGCTGTGACGCCTTTGTTCAGTTGAGTCAGTTCATCGGCCAGCGTGGTCTTGAGCGTATAGCCCGCCACCGGTTTGGCCAGAATGCGCTTGATACCGGAATTGCGGGCGATGATCTTGCTGGGCGCATTGCTGATGCCGGTGAGCATGATCAGCAGGATGTCGTGATTCAGGCTCGGGTCTTCCTTGATCTTGGCGGCCAGTTGCATGCCGGTCATGCCGGGCATGTTCTGGTCCAGCAGGACCACGTCGAAATAGTCACGCAGGTGCGCCTTGGTGCGCAGCAGTGCAAGTGCCTCCTTGCCGGACGCCACGGCACTGACATTCAGGCCCCAGGCGCTGCATTGCTGGACCAGCACCTTGCGACAGGTATCGTTGTCGTCGACCACCAGCACCCTGGCATCCTTCAGCGGGCTGTCCAGATCGATGGTCGGCTGTTCCAGCAGCTTGGCGTCCAGCGGCAGGGTCAGCCACAGCGTATTGCCTGGCGTGCCACTGTTCTGAATGCCGAACTCGCCATCCATCAGCACGATCAGCTGGCGGGCAATCACCAGCCCCAAGTGGCCACCCAGCCTGCTGCTGGCGAGGAAGTTTCTGCTGTGCAGCTCGGCATGCAGCAGTTCGTCGCGCTCTTCGTCGGACAGCGACTCGCCGCTGTCCTGCACTGCAATGCGCAGGCGAGCCGGGCCGGCCTTCGACGTTTCCAGCGCTACCGCCAGCAGGATTTCGCCTTCGTCGGTCTTCTTCAGGGCGTTTTCCAGCAGGCTCAGCAGGGTCTGACGCAAGCGGGTCGGATCGCCGCTGATGACACGCGGCACCTGCGGCTGGATCAGGCTGATCAGTTCGACCTGCTGCTGTTCGGCCTTGGCGCGGAAAATGTTCAGACAGTCCTCGACCAACGCGCTGATGTCGAACTGCACGTCGTCGAGCTCGATCTGCCCGGATTCCAGCTTGGTGATGTCGAGAATTTCGTTGATCAGTGTCAGCAGCTCGTTACCGGCGCTGTGGATGGTCTGTACGTAATCGCGCTGTTTGACCGACAGCGGTGTGCCCAGCAACAGTTCGGTCATGCCCAGCACGCCATTCATCGGTGTGCGTATCTCATGACTGATCTTGGCCAGAAATTCTGCCTTGGCATTGATTTCCGCAGTGCTGGCGGCCTGATCGCGACTGAGACTGAAGCGGTCTTCGGTAATGCTGCGATGGCGTTCGCTCAGGGCCAGGCTCATCAACAGACCACTGATGCAGAACACGCTCAGCAGCGCGAGGATCAGCCATTGTGGCGGGATCAGGCTGAGCCACAACAAGCCCGGCAGCACCACCATGTAACCGATATTGAAGGTGATCATCCCCAGCACGAACAGGCGTGCCGAACGATAGCCTTTCTGCCAGTGCCACACTGACACCGCAAGAATGCTCAGTGTGGTAATCGACACCAGCACGAAGGTGAGGATGTTGATCGGCAGTGTGCTGTCGAACAGTACCAGCAGCGCGCCGAGGCCCATGAGTACGGCGTTGCCCAGCAGCAGCCGATCAAGCTTGCGCACATTGCGGTGGACAAAGAAGTAGTAGGTGTAGATCAAGCCTGCCACCGCTGCCAACAGCAGGGCCAGGTGTGCGCTCGGCGTCTGGGCGATGTGCCATGGATCGATCGGGCGCAGCAGGTTGAGCAACAGCAGGGCGCTGAGCCCGAGCAACGACTCACAGGCCGCCAGCCACAGATTGCTGCGTGAGCGGGTATGCCCATAGCGTGTCAGGTTCTGCACGATCAGCATCGACAACGCACCGAACAACAGGCCGAACAGAAGGGGTTCAGTCTCGTCTGCCGCGCTCTGGATCGCTGACTCCAGCGTGATGCTGGGGCGCATTTTCTGGGCGGACACCAGCCTCAGGTAGATATCCAGAGAGGCCGAGCTTTGCGGAATCGGCAACAGAAAGTCGTTGGAAGGCAGGCGCTGATCTTCAATGGGCACCTCGTTACCGGTGCGCAGGTGATCGATCAACTGGTCGCCATCCATGACATACATGTCAGCGCTGACAAGGTCCGGCGCGAAAATGCGCAGCAGTTGCTCGTGCTGGGTGGGTTGCAACCGGTAATGCAGCCACACCGCGCCGCCGCGCTCGGTGGCAGCGACACGCTCCAGTTCGGTGGGGCTGAATTGATTCTGATAGCGCGCCGACCGGATTTCATCCAGCGACAGGCTGGCTTTTTCGTCGAGCAGCGTTGACCAGCCTGCGCCATGCTCCGCCTGAGCCGACAGCATGCACAGCAAGGTCAGCAGGCCGACCGTTGAGGCTATGGCAATCCTGAGCCAACGCACTATGAAATCCCTTCGTGAGTGAATGCCTGGTAAAACCGCGCAGTGCAGGATAGCCGGCCAGAGCCTGTGGTCAGGCGCTGGCCTGGTTGATCATTCCTGTTCTTCGCCACGCTCGCGGGCAATGGCACGGTAGCCAATGTCATTACGATAAAAACAACCTTCCCAATTGACCTTCGATGCCAGCGCGTAGGCATTTTTCTGCGCGCTGCCGACACTGTCACCCAATGCTGTGGCACACAGTACACGACCGCCACTGGTCACGACACGATCATCCTGCAAGGCGGTGCCTGCGTGGAATACCTTGCCTTCCAGTTGCGCAGCGGCGTCCAGCCCCTCGATGACTGCACCTTTGGCGTAATCGCCAGGATAACCACCGGCCGCCAGCACGATACCCAGGCTCGGGCGAGGGTCCCATCGGGCTTCGACCTTGTCCAGCGCCTGCGCCAGCGCCGCTTCGATCAGCAACACCAGGCTCGATTGCAGACGCAACATGACCGGCTGGGTTTCCGGATCGCCAAAACGGCAGTTGAACTCGATCACCTTGGGGTTGCCAGCCTTGTCGATCATCAGACCAGCATAGAGGAAACCGGTGTAAACGTTGCCTTCTTCAGCCATGCCACGGACGGTCGGCCAGATGACGAGGTCCATGACCCGTTGATGAACCTCGGCGGTGACCACCGGGGCAGGGGAGTAGGCACCCATGCCGCCCGTGTTCGGGCCGCTGTCGCCGTCGCCGACGCGTTTGTGGTCCTGGCTGGTGGCCATTGGCAGCACATTCTTGCCGTCGACCATGACGATGAAGCTGGCTTCTTCGCCATCCAGAAACTCTTCGATCACGACCCGCGAACCGGCATCGCCAAAGGCATTGCCGGCCAGCATGTCGCGTACCGCGTCTTCGGCTTCGGCGAGGGTCATGGCGACGATGACGCCCTTGCCTGCCGCCAGACCGTCGGCCTTGATGACGATAGGCGCGCCTTTTTCACGCAGATACGCCAGTGCAGGCTCGATCTCGGTGAAGTTCTGATAGTCGGCCGTCGGGATCTTGTGGCGCGCCAGAAAATCCTTGGTAAATGCCTTGGAGCCTTCCAGCTGCGCGGCGCCGGCCGTCGGGCCGAAGCAATCCAGGCCGCGGCTGCGGAACAGATCGACAACGCCTGCAACCAACGGCACTTCAGGGCCGACGATGGTCAGCGAAACATTCTGCTCGGCGAAATCCGCCAATTGCTCCAGCGCCAGCACGTCGATGTTCACGTTTTCGCACTTGGCTTCAATCGCCGTGCCCGCATTGCCGGGTGCAACGAACACCTTCTGGACACGCGGGTCCTGAGCGACTTTCCAGGCCAGAGCGTGTTCGCGACCGCCGCTGCCAATGATCAAAACATTCATTTCAAAAACCTCGATGACGCTGATTCTGGAGTACGCGGTGTGTCTGCAAGGATCAATACCGCAATACGAGGTCGCAATGGCGTTGGTGTATGCAAGGCGGATGGGGCCTCGCTGAGCGGAGTTGCCTTTTGGCAATGAGCATCAGCGGAGCTCCATTCAACGCAGCAGACGCCTGCGACAGTGCGGCCGTTTTTCTGATTAGTGCCTAAAGTGGCGCATGCCGGTGAACATCATCGCAATGCCGGCTTCGTCTGCCGCTGCAATCACTTCGTTGTCGCGCATCGAGCCGCCGGGCTGGATGACGGCGGTGATGCCGACCTTGGCCGCGTTGTCGATGCCGTCACGGAACGGGAAGAAGGCGTCGGACGCCATCACCGCGCCCTGCACCTGCAAACCGGCATGCTCGGCCTTGATGGCTGCGATGCGGGCCGAGTTCACGCGGCTCATCTGGCCTGCGCCGACGCCGATGGTCTGGCGGTTGCGGGCATAGACGATGGCGTTGGACTTGACGTATTTGGCGACTTTCCAGGCGAAGATCAGGTCATGCATTTCATGTTCGGTCGGTGCGCGCCGGGTGACGACCTTGAGGTCGGCTTCGGTGATCATGCCGATGTCGCGGCTCTGCACCAGCAGCCCACCATTGACGCGTTTGTAGTCCCAGGCCGGCAGACGCTCGCTCCACTGGCCGCTGGTCAGCAGGCGCACATTGGCTTTGCTGGCAATGATGCTGCGGGCTTCGGCGCTGACGCTTGGGGCGATGATCACTTCGACGAACTGACGCTCGACGATGGCCTTGGCCGTTGCAGCGTCCAGCTCGCGGTTGAAAGCGATGATGCCGCCAAACGCCGACTCGGAGTCAGTGGCATAGGCCAGCTCGTAGGCTTGGCGGATGCCGCCTTCGTCATCCGGGCAAACTGCAACGCCGCACGGGTTGGCGTGCTTGACGATCACGCAGGCCGGCTTGACGAAGCTCTTGACGCATTCCAGTGCCGCATCGGTGTCGGCCACGTTGTTGAACGAGAGCTCTTTGCCCTGCAACTGGGTCGCGGTGGCGATGCCGACTTCGGCCGGTTTGGCTTCAACGTAGAACGCCGCGCTTTGGTGCGGGTTCTCGCCATAGCGCATTTCCTGGGCTTTGACGAACTGGGTGTTGAAGGTGCGCGGGAACTGGCTGCGGCCTTCGGTGCTGAGGGTTTCGGCTGTCTGGTCGACGCCGCCGAGGTAATTGGCGATCATGCCGTCGTAGGCGGCGGTGTGCTCGAACGCCTTGAGCATCAGCTCGAAACGCTGCGCGTAGGTCAGACCACCCGCCTTGAGGCTTTCCAGCACGCGGCCGTAATCACCGGCGTTGACCACAATGGCGACGTCCTTGTGGTTCTTGGCAGCGGAACGGACCATGGTCGGGCCGCCGATATCGATGTTCTCGATGGCAGTCGGCAGGTCGCAACCCGGTTTGGAAACCGTGGCTTCGAACGGGTACAGGTTGACCGCAACCAGGTCTATCGGCTTGATGCCGTGTTCGTTCATGATCGCGTCGTCGACACCGCGACGACCCAGAATGCCGCCGTGAATTTTCGGGTGCAGGGTCTTGACCCGGCCGTCCATCATTTCAGCGAAGCCGGTGTAATCGGCCACTTCGACTGCCGATACGCCGTTATCCTTGAGCAGCTTGAAGGTACCGCCAGTGGAAAGAATCTCGACGCCCAGCGCTTCAAGCTCGCGGGCAAATTCGAGGATTCCTGTCTTGTCGGATACGCTGATCAGAGCGCGGCGGATCGGCAGGCGGGTAGTCTGGTCGGTCATCTCGGTTTCCATCAAAAGCAAAAGAAGTCAGCAAAAAAAAACGACCGGGTGCAGGGAGGGTCGCTTTTTCTGTTTTGAATGCTTTAAAGCAGATCGTACTGTTTGAGTTTCTTGCGCAGCGTGCCGCGATTCAGCCCCAGCAACTCGGAGGCCTTGGTCTGGTTGCCCTTGACGTAGTTCATCACGCTTTCCAGAAGCGGGGCCTCGACTTCCGACAACACCAGGTTGTAGACGTCAGTGACGGATGCGCCTTCGAGGTGGGCGAAATAATTGTGCAACGCCTTCTCGACGCTTCCGCGCAGGGTCTGACCCTCTTCGCTCGGCGTGTTGAGGTGCTGTTTCAAATTGACATTGTCGCTCACGGGGGCTGTTCCACTCACTAAAGTCTCGGTCATCAACGTCATGCGGCCACCTCTTTATCATTCTGGTTATCCGGGCCCTTGCAGCCTTGGCTGAAGAACTCCCGAACGTTGGCGCACTGTGCTTCCGTATCTTCCAAACGATTGAAGAGGGCGCGAAACTCTCTGGCGCCCGGCAGGGTTGCGAGATACCAACCGACGTGTTTGCGTGCAATACGCACGCCCATCACGTCGCCATAGAAAACGTGGAGCGCTGCCAGATGCTCAAGCAGAATGCGTTCCACTTCACTCAACTGCAGGGCCGGCAGTGTTTCCCCGGTGCGCAGGTAGTGTTCTATCTCGCGAAAAATCCAGGGGCGCCCCTGGGCGGCCCTGCCAATCAGTAATCCGTCTGCGCCGGTGGCCTGGAGCACGCGCCGGGCCTTTTCCGGTGAATCGATGTCGCCATTGGCAAAGACCGGAATCGACACCGCCTGCTTGATCATGGCGATGGTGTCGTATTCGGCTTCACCGGTGTAAAGGTCGGCACGGGTGCGCCCGTGTACCGCCAATGCCTGGATGCCGGCCTGTTCGGCGATCTTCGCCACGGTCAGACCGTTGCGGTTGTCGCGATCCCAGCCCGTGCGGATCTTCAGCGTGACGGGTACATCGACTGCCGCCACCACGGCCTGCAGGATGTCATCGACCAGTTGCTCGTCTTTCAACAGCGCTGAACCTGCTGCCTTGTTACAGACTTTCTTGGCCGGGCAGCCCATGTTGATGTCGATGATCTGGGCACCCAGTTCGACATTGGCACGTGCTGCGTCGGCCATCATCTGCGCGTCACCACCGGCGATCTGTACCGAGCGGGGCTCGGGATCGCCTTCGTGGATCATGCGCAGACGCGATTTGCGGCTGTTCCACAGGCTCATGTCACTGGTGACCATTTCCGACACCACCAGCCCCGCACCGAGTTGCCGGCACAGCTGACGGAAAGGCTGGTCGGTGACGCCCGCCATCGGGGCGAGAACCAGACCGTTGTGCACTGTATATGGGCCGATGCGTACTGCCGACATAGCCTTACCTGTTGTGGAGGCCAAATCATCCGCAGGCCGCGTAAAAAAACCGTTTCACCCGGTCTGCAACGGCCCGTCCAGCCAGCCGCTTGCGCCACCGTCAGATCGAACCGAGAGTTTGAAAAAGGGTTGGCATGATACCCGCTCTCGATGACTGGATAAAGGCTGAATTGGATAAAATCTGAACAGTTGTCTTCGGCCCTTGAAGAACGTAATCAAGTGCCGATTCATGGAAAAACTTCGGTGATTGTGCTGCGTTCTGTAGTGCAAATCAGGCCAATCAGGGCCGTAAAGGGAGTGGGTCGCGGTACTCGCCTTTCATTCGGGAGAGCGGAAGTTCAGGCTGTAATTCACTGCTTTGGCGCCCGGATCAAGGATGTCCAGCGCAATATGGATCGGAGTCTGCGGCGGCATCTCGTCCTTGCCGGCCAGTTCGCCACTCAGGTATTCGCTCGGTTTGAACCGACGACTGGCAATCAACTGACCACTGGTGTCGGAGAAACGCAGCTCCAGCAGCGGGAATGGCTGCGAAAACGGTGCGCGGTTGTAGATGATCGCGTCGACCACCAGTGCCCCCTGAAAATCGGGGTGGCTGCGCACCACCAGGTTGCTGCTCTTGAGCTGGGCAATGTCGACTTTGCTTGGCACCTTGCAGCCAATCTGCGGGCAGATCTGCTGAAACAAGGGGCGGTATTGGTCCTGACGCGCCAATTGGTCGAAGTGATACCAGATGTATTGACCTGCCAGACCGGCCAGCGCCAGCACAACCAGCACGATCCAGACGAGGCGTCGGCCCCAGCGCGGCTTGGGCCGCTGCCAGTCCAGTTGCAAAGGGTCGTCGGTGAGGTCCAGCAATGCCTGATCGCGCACGGCCGGTTCGTTACGAGCGCGTTTGCTACGCAAATCAGGCTCAGGCTCATGCTCGTCATCCTGATCGTCGTCATCCACGGCTGACCAGCGCTCGGCCTTCTCGACAGGCAGCGCCTTGCGCTGAGTGATGGCGGGCATGTGTGGCTCGTCATCGTCTAGGTCTTTATCCAGGGACAGCGAGGGCTCGGTGCGGTCGTTGTCCGATGCTGGTTCTGGCTCTTCGGTGGATTCGTGCGAAGCGACCTCGGCGCGCAGTTCCGGCAAATGCTCGACATCGTCGTTGTGCAGCGTGTCGACCCAGGCTGCCTCGTCGGTCTGACGGGTGTCGCGCTTGGCGGTGAGGCTCACGGTGTCGTTATCGACAGGGCTGGCCGTCTGCTCGAAGGTGTCCGGGCGGCGGGTCTCGCGTTGTTCGAGGCGCGCCAGCTCTTCGTCCAGATTCAGATTGTCCAGGTCCATTTCGCTGACCTGCCACATGTCATCGTCGTCCTCGACGGCCTTGGCCTGCATGGGCTTTGGCGTTAATGCCGGCTCCGGTGTGGCGGGCTGTTCAGGCAGCGGTTGCTCGATGACGGCGGGTAACGGCGCAACCACCGTCCGCTCGGAGTCGTCGATGGCGCGCTGTTCCAGCAACTGCCGGGCGGCGTTGAAAACCTGCAGGCAGGCGCTGCAACGCACCACGCCGCGCGCCACGCTCAATTGTGCGTGGCTGACTCGGAAACTGGTTTGGCAGTGCGGGCACTGGGTGACAAAGCTGTCGGTCATGCGGCAGTCCGGTTCAGGCGGCGATTAACGGCGGCGGCCCGTGATGCGTACCCAGCCATCACGGTTTGCGATCGGGTCAAGCTCAAAGTTTTCAGCATAGGCTGCAGCGACTTCTTCGCCCTGTTCGGCGAGAATCCCGGACAGCGCCAGGCGACCACCGGTCTTGACCAGCGTGGTCAGCTGCGGCGCCAGCGACACCAGCGGGCCGGCCAGAATGTTGGCCACCAGCACGTCGGCCTGCTGAGCGGGCAAGTCTTGCGGCAGGTGCAGCGGGAAACGTTCGGCTGCGATGTTGTTGCGCCCGGCGTTGTCACGCGAGGCTTCCAGCGCCTGCACGTCGATGTCGGTGCCGACTGCCTGCTCGGCACCCAGCAGCAGCGCGGCGATGGCCAGAATGCCCGAGCCGCAACCGAAATCCAGTACGTTGCAGCCTTTGAGGTCCTGACCGTCCAGCCATTCAAGGCACAGGGCGGTGGTCGGATGCGTGCCGGTGCCGAATGCCAGGCCCGGGTCGAGCAGCAGGTTCACGGCATCCGGTTCCGGCGCAGCGTGCCAGCTGGGTACGATCCACAGGCGCTGGCCAAAGCGCATCGGCTGGAAATTGTCCATCCAGCTGCGTTCCCAGTCCTGATCCTCGATGACTTCGGCGCTGTGCCCGGGCAGTTCTGCGCCGGTCAGCAGGCTCAAGTGGGCAAGGACCATTTCGGCATTGGTGTCGGCTTCGAACAGCGCCAGCAAGTGGGTGTGCGTCCACAAGGGCGTGGTGTTGAGCTCGGGCTCGAAAATCGGCTGGTCTTCGGCGTCCATGAAGGTCACGGACACGGCACCGACTTCAAGCAGGGCGTCCTCGTAGGTTTCGGCTTGTTCTGGGCTGATGGCGAGACGGACTTGCAGCCAAGGCATGGCGGATTACCTTCGATTCGAAAATAGGTGCGGCTTGTGCGGCCCTTGAGGCCGCAGGAAGCGGGCAAGTTTACTGCTATGCGCTGCAAACAACAAAGCCGCATCACTGCGGCTTTGTCGTTGTGAAGCACACTGGCTTATTGATTGGCCAGTTTGTGCTCCAGGTAGTGGATGTTGACGCCGCCTTCGCAGAAGCCTTCATCACGGGTCAGATCACGGTGCAGCGGGATGTTGGTCTTGATCCCGTCGACCACGAT
This sequence comes from Pseudomonas syringae pv. cilantro, assembly GCF_001293775.1. GTDB lineage: Bacteria > Pseudomonadota > Gammaproteobacteria > Pseudomonadales > Pseudomonadaceae > Aquipseudomonas > Aquipseudomonas syringae_P. Next base: position 143,348 of record NZ_LGLN01000013.1, on the reverse strand, counting down.
TTCGTCCAGGGCGTTGCGCATGCGTGCCATGGCTTCTTCGCGAGTCGCGCCCCAGGTAATCACTTTGCCGATCAGCGAGTCGTAGTTCGACGGTACTTTGTAACCGCTGTACAGGTGCGAGTCGACCCGCACGCCGTTACCGCCCGGTGCATGGAAATGCTTGACCAGACCCGGGCTCGGAACGAAGGTTTTCGGATCTTCAGCGTTGACCCGGCATTCCAGCGCATGACCCTTGATGACCACGTCATCCTGGGTGTACGACAGTTTGTTGCCGGCGGCGATGCTGAGCATCTCCTTGACGATGTCGATACCGGTGACCATTTCCGAAACCGGATGCTCCACCTGAACACGGGTGTTCATTTCGATGAAATAGAAACGACCGTTCTCGTACAGGAACTCGAAAGTCCCTGCGCCGCGATAACCGATGTCGATACATGCCTTGACGCACGCGGCCAGTACATCCGCGCGCGCCTGTTCATCGATGAACGGTGCCGGTGCTTCTTCCAGGACTTTCTGGTGACGGCGTTGCAGCGAGCAATCGCGGTCGCCCAGATGAATCGCCTGACCCTGACCGTCGGAAATGACCTGGACTTCCACGTGACGCGGGTTGGTCAGGTATTTTTCCAGATAGACCATCGGGTTGCTGAACCAGGCTGCCGCTTCGGCGCGGGTCTGGGACGCGGCTTCGATCAGGTCTTCTTCGCGATGAACCACACGCATGCCGCGACCACCACCGCCACCGGCGGCCTTGATGATCACCGGATAACCGACTTCGCGGCCGATGCGCAGCGCAGTCGCTTCGTCTTCCGGCAGCGGGCCGTCAGAACCCGGAACGGTGGGCACGTTGGCGAGCTTCATGGCGTCCTTGGCAGAAACCTTGTCGCCCATCAGGCGAATGGTGTCTGCTTTCGGGCCGATGAAGGCAAAGCCGGATTTCTCGACCTGTTCAGCGAAATCGGCGTTTTCTGCAAGGAAACCGTAGCCAGGGTGAATTGCCGTGGCGCCGGTCACTTCGGCAGCGGAAATGATCGCCGGAATGTTCAGGTAAGACAGGTTGGCCGGTGCCGGACCGATGCAGACGGTTTCGTCTGCCAGGCCCAGGTGCATCAGCTCGCGATCTGCCGTGGAGTGTACAGCGACGGTCTTGATGCCCAGTTCTTTACAGGCACGCAAGATGCGCAAGGCAATTTCGCCGCGGTTGGCGATCAGAACTTTTTCCAACATCGCAGGCTCTCCCCGGTTCAAACGATAGTGAACAGCGGCTGGTCAAACTCAACCGGCTGACCGTTTTCTACCAGGATGGATTCGATCACACCGCTGGCTTCTGCCGTGATGTGGTTCATCATTTTCATCGCTTCGACGATGCAGATGGTGTCGCCTTTCTTGACGGTCTGGCCGACTTCGACGAATGCTGGCGAAGTAGGCGCCGGGGTGCGGTAGAACGTACCGACCATTGGCGACTTGACCACAAAACCGTTCAGCTTGGGAGCCGATGGCGCTTCTGGCGCAGCCGGAGCGGCGGCAGGTACCGGGGCTGCTACAGGAGCAGCAACTGGAGCAGGAGCGTAGTAAGGCTGTGCCGGGGTCTTGCTGTGGCGGCTGATCCGTACAGACTCTTCGCCTTCACGAATTTCCAGCTCGTCAATGCCGGACTCTTCCAGCAATTCGATCAGTTTCTTGACTTTGCGAATATCCATTAATCAACTCCCAAGGTTCTGTAAGGGCATATTGCCGGCTGCTTCAGGCCGCGTGGTCAGCTTCAAGGCTGAACGCGTCACGGCCTGGCATTGGCGGCCAGTTGTTCCAGAGCGGCTTCCAGAGCCAGCCGGTATCCGCTGGCGCCCAGGCCGCAGATCACTCCTACCGCGACGTCTGAAAAGTAGGAGTGATGACGGAAAGGTTCGCGTTTGTGCACGTTCGACAAGTGCACTTCGATGAATGGGATGCTCACTCCCATCAGCGCGTCACGTATTGCGACGCTTGTATGCGTAAAAGCAGCCGGATTAATCAAAATAAAATCCACGCCCTCGTCGCGAGCAGCGTGAATCCGGTCGATCAATTCATATTCGGCGTTGCTTTGCAGGTACATCAGATGGTGACCGGCATCGCGTGCGCGCTGCTCAAGATCCTGATTGATCTGCGGCAGGGTAATGGTGCCGTAGACCCCGGGTTCCCGAGTCCCGAGCAAGTTCAGGTTGGGCCCGTGAAGGACCAGGATAGTCGCCATTGCGTGTTCCTTTTGTTGTCTGCGAGCGGTTTACGCCCGGCGACTATGCCGGAAGGGCAATGGACTGTCCAGTTAACTACAGTAGCCAGCACGATGAGCGATATTCGCGCAAAGTTTGTGACTCACCGTTTAATTTTGGTCATTTGCTCTATTCAGACGCTCGATCATGCCTGTTACGTCTATTTCGCCGACAACGCGTACGTTTTGCAGTTCTTCGCCGTTTTTCGCGAAAAAAAGCATCGCGGGCGGGCCGAACAGTTTGTAGCGGTCGAGCAAAGCGCGTTGTTCTGCGTTGCTTTGCGTCATGTCGAAACGGATCAGGCTGTAGCCTGCCAGCCCGGCAACGACACCCGGATCAGGCAGGACTTCGTGTTCGATGACCTTGCAGCTGATGCACCAGTCGGCATACCAGTCGAGCAGCAAGGGCTTGCCGGCGTTGCGGGCTTCTTGCAGCACACGGTCCAGCTCGGCCGAGGTGGTGATCGTCTGCCATTGCGCAGAAGCCGTGGACGCTGCTGTCCCGTTGTTTGCTGTGGCGTACTCGCGGCCCAGTGGGCGCATGGGGTCGGTTTGCCCGGACAGCGCGCCGTACCAGCAGGTCAGCGCGTAGACCAACAGCGCCAGCCCGAGCAGTTGGGCGAGTTTTTGCCGGGTGGTTTTTTCGGTGAACTCCAGTGCGCCGAGAAACAGCGCGACGCCAGCCGACAGCAGGCCGACCAGCAACAGGGTGATCTGCCCCGGCAGCACGCGGCTGAGCAGGCCGATGGCCAATGCCAGCAGCAGCACGCCAATGGCATTCTTCACGATGACCAGCCATGGCCCGCTTTTCGGCAGCCAGGTGGCGCCGCCCGTGGCGATCAACAGCAACGGCGCGCCCATACCCAGGCCCAGAGCAAACAGTTTCAACCCGCCACCGACGGCGTCGCCGCTGACGCTGATGTACAGCAGCGCGCCCGCCAGCGGAGCGGAAACGCAAGGCGAGACCAGCAGGCTGGAGACCACGCCCAGCACCGCGGCGCCCCACAGTGAGCCGCCTTCGGTTTTGCCGGCTATACGGTCCAGACGCGAGCTGATCGCTTGCGGCAGACGCAGTTCGAACGCGCCGAACATGGCGATGGCGAAAATCACGAAGAACGCCGAGAACGGCACCAGAACCCAGGCCGATTGCAATCGTGCCTGGAGATTCAAGCCTGCACCGAACACGCCCATCAGCGCGCCCAGCAGCGCAAAACAGGCCGCCATCGGCAGTACATAAGCGAGGGACAGGCTCAGGCCGCGCAAGCCGCCGACCTGTCCGCGCAGGACCACGCCGGACAGAATCGGCAGCATCGGCAATACACATGGCGTAAAGGTCAGGCCCACACCGGCGAGAAAAAACAATGCCAGCTCTTTCCAGCTCCAGGTGGCGGCGGTGGCCGGTGCGGATAGGTTGGCGGTCGGGCTGGCCGCCACGTCACCGATGGTCAGGCGCTCGGTCTCGGGCGGATAGCACAGGCCTTTGTCGGCGCAGCCTTGATAGGTGACAACCAGAGTGAAGGGGCGCTGCTCTCCGGGCTTGCGTGGCAAGTCGATGTCGAGAATGCCGTGATAGACCTCGACGTCGCCGAAGTACTCGTCATGCTTCTGTTCGCCCTTGGGCAATTGCGCTTCGCCCAGGCCGATGTCTGCGGGCTCGGTGCGGAACTGGAAACGATGGCGATACAGGTAATAGCCTTCGGTGGCGACCAGGCGCAGCTTGATCGACTCTGGCGTGGTGTCGATCAGGCTCAACTGAAACGCCTGACGAACGGGCAGGAAATCCTTGCTGTTATCCAGCGAGGTGCCGCCCAGCGTCGAGGCGGGGCGGCTGTCCAGCAGGCCCGCTGCGGAAACGGGCAGGGCCAGGATCAGTAATATCAGGCAAAGCAAACGGCGCATGGCAATCTCGAATCTCGAAAGTCCGCGCATGATAACGGAGTGCTTCCCGGCCTGCTGAGCTGACGTTTGTAAGGGGCAGTTTCAGAGCTTCCGGGTAGGCTATTTGCCATCCGAGGAAAAACTGCCGCCCGCGTCCTGCTCATAGAATTCCGGGATGTTGTATTTGTAGGTCTCAAGCCAGCGTTGCAGGCTCAGGTCGCGTTCCGTAGACGTGTTGACCTGCGGCGTTGGCGACGCCGCCTTGCCGCTGGCCTGTAGCTGCAGCCAGGTCTCGGCCTGGGTTGGTGCGGAGCGCGACGATTCACCGTTGTCGGCCCAGCTGTTTACTGCAATCACCAGTGAGGTGATGCCCGCCAGCATGATGCGTTTCATGGCTGTACCTCGGGTGTCGGGCGAGTTTGTTGTCCGGCCAGGCGTGCGCCGGGGCTGGCGGGTGGCGACCCAGTGGCAGGGGTTTTCCTGAGTTGTTCGGCACGTGCCCGGGCATCGGTGATCTGCTCTGGCGTCAGGCCCGCCCGGGATGCCAGCTCGGCAGCCTGTGTCCACTTGTTCTGATAAATCAGCAGCGTGGCCAGATTCATCGCCGCCAGTGAGTCGGACTGTTTGAGTTCCATGGCCGTCAGGAATTGAAAGCGTGCCTGCTCCAGTTGCAGCTGATTGAGGTACACCACACCCAGATCGTTGCGGATTTTTTCGTCGGTCGGTTGCAGTTTGCTGGCCCTGAGCAAATGTTGCTGAGCCAGCGCATTGTCGCCTCGCGCCGCGGCCAACTGGCCCAGGCCATGTTCACCCTGCGCGGCGCGACACGTGCCCAGCAGGCTGCGATACAGCGGTTCGGCTTCATTGCTGCCCAGCAGGCGCAACACCCGGGCCTTGCGCAGACGCACTTCGCCAAGGCTGTCCGGCAACCCTTCGAGATTGGCCAGGCTGGCATGCAGGCGGCCTTCATCGGCCATGTTCTGCGCGAGATTCAGGGCGAACTCCTGATCGGAGGTCAGCTTGGGGCATTCGCTGACGTGTAGCGAAGACGTTTGCGTCCACAGTGCCCGCCCGTCGCTGGCACACCCGCTCAGCGTGAGGATGCAAAGCATCGCAATGGCTGTTTTCATCAAACCTTTTTCCTCCTTGTGTGGGCGACGCAGCGACGACGCACGCTATCAGCCGCCCAGAGCGCGACTGATGGCGATGAATCCGGGACCGGCCAGAACGATCAGCAGGGCCGGAAACAGAAACGCCATCATTACCATCGACATCTTGGCTGACAGCTTGGAGATGTATTCCTGCAAGCGGGTCAGGCGCCGGTCGTCGATCAGTTGTTTGAGCGTCAGCAGCGATTTCAGGGCTCCGCCGCCCTGATGGATCAGTTGATTGAGGATCACGCAGGTATCGCTCAACTCGTCGACCGCCAGCAGGGCAGCGGTTTTGCGCAGTTCTTCACCCAGCTCCAGCCCGGAATCGACGCGCGTCAGGACCACGCGGATTTCATCGGACAACACCGGCAGCAGCTCTTTGCCCTCGCTGCTCAGCACGCGCAATGCCTGTTCGACCGCCATGCCGGATTCGAAGAGGATGCGCAGCAGCGGAATGAACGTGGAAATTTCGATCACCACCTGTTTCTGGCGACGTTTGGCGGCTATCGCCAGCACTCTCTTGGGCAGCAGATAACCGACGCCCAGCGCAAATACCGGCGCGATCAATGGCTGCTCGATATTCTTGAAAAACAGCAGCTGGACCAGCGCGACTACACACATCAAACCGACAGGCACGCCGATCTGGCAGGCGGCGAACAGCGAACGTTTGCTGGCGCGGCGCCAGCCGATGCGGTTGAGCAGCGTCTGGGTTTCCGAATCAAGGCTGATGCTGCGCTGGCCGATTCGCGTGTCACCCAGCAGTCGCAGCAGGCTGCCGAATCGACTCTCGCGCAGCACGATGCCTCTCAGGCGTTGCTCGACCAGACGCTCGTCGCGACGTCTGCGAGCGATGCCGGACAGCAGAAGAAATGCTGCCGCGGTGAGCATCAAGGCGCTGAACAGCAGATCCATTTCAAATGCTCCTCAGCATGCGCCACAACATCAGACAGCCCAGCAGTTGCAGGCCAAACGCCATGCTCAGCATGATTCGCCCGCTGCCGTCGTTCCACATGTGCAGCAAATAGTCGGGGTTCACGACCATGAAATAACCGGCCATTCCCACCGGCAGCAGCCCCAGTACCAGCGCGGTCATGCGCGTTTCGCCGGTCATGGCGCGCAGTTGACGACCGGCCTGCTCACGCTCGCGAATCAGCCTGATCAGGTTCTCCATCAGTTCGCTGGCGTTGCCACCATAGCGATGGTTAACCCGCAGGCCCAGGGCAAACAGGTGAAACTCGTCGCTTTCGTACAGCTCGGCAAAATCCCGGGCGGCGTCCGGCAGGCTGACACCCAGTTGCACGTTGCGCTCGATGCGGCTCATGCCGTCCTTGAGCGGCTGGTCTGCGGCGGCGATGCCGTACAGCACCGCGTCGGCCAGGGTTCTGCCTGATTTGAGACTGCGCACACTGTGGTCGAGCAATTGCGGCAGTTGCTCGATCATGCGCCGCACGCGCACGCGATAGCGCCACGAAACGAACAGGCGCAGCATCAAAGGCACGCCAAGTAGCGCGCAGACTGCGCCGATGCCGCCGCCCAGTCCGTAACCGATCAGGACCACCAGCGCATACAGCGTCAGCGCCAGCCCCACGCGTTCGGTCGGATGGCCCAGTCCGGCGCGGATAAACGCGCGGTCGAGCCTGGCCCAGCCGGGTTTCTCGACGACCGGCGCGACCTGCCCGGCGGTCAGGCGCTGCCTGACCCGCTCGCTGGCCTCCTGATTGAGGGCCAGATAGAACAGGCGGATGGACGCCATCAATTGCAGCACGGAAATCAGGCCCAGTATCAGCGATGCCGTCATGCTGCCCCCCTGGCCAAATCAGTAGCCCGGCCGCAGTTTGTCACCGGCCGCGTGCGTCGCTTCACGCATGAAACCGACTCCGGTGCGCCGGTCCAGACGAAACAGCGTGTTGGTGACATAAATGTCGTCGCGCACCCCGACCACTTCCACCACCTCGCTGACGCAGCGTCGACCATCCGGCAGGCGGGCGAGCTGGATGATCACGTCCAGTGCCGCGCAAACCATTTGCCGCAGGGTTTTCTCGGGGATCAGGCGTCCGGTCAGGCCGACCAGTGTCTCCAGACGCAACAGCGCGTCCTGCGCGTTGTTGGCGTGGACGGTGCTCATCGAGCCGTCATGGCCGGTGTTCATCGCCGTCAGCACGTCCAGCACTTCGACGCCACGAATCTCGCCGAGAATGATGCGGTCCGGGCGCATCCGCAGCGAGTTGCGGATCAGGTCGCTGGCGCGCACTTCGCCATGCCCTTCGGTGTTCGGCGGGCGGGTTTCCAGACGCACCACGTGCGGGTGGCTGAGTTGCAGCTCGGCCACGTCTTCGATGGTCACCAGCCGCTGGTTGCTGTCGATCAACTGGCTCAGGACGTTGAGCATGGTGGTCTTGCCGGTCCCGGTGCCGCCGCTGACCAGAATGTTGCAGCGCTTGCCGACCGCTTCCTGAAAGAATTCGAAGATCGGTTGGTCGATGGTCTGCATCGCCACCAGATCGGCGCTTTTGAGCATGTCCTTGCGAAACTTGCGGATCGACAGGCAAGGGCCGTCCAGCGCGATGGGCGGAATGATGGCGTTGACCCGGCTGCCGTCGGGCAGGCGTGCGTCGACCATGGGCGATGACTCGTCCAGCCGCCGGCCCATAGGGGCAAGAATGCGCTGCATTACGCGCTCGACATGGTGCGAGTCCATGAAACGCAGGTCGGTGTGATGCAGCACGCCATCGCGCTCGACGAATACTTTGCTCGGCCCGTTGACCAGAATTTCCGTGACCGAAGCGTCGCGCAACAGCACTTCCAGCGGGCCGAAACCGGTCAGCTCGTCGACCAGTTCTTCCGCCAGACGCTCCATTTCGTAACGGGAAATGGCCAGCCGCAGGCGTGCGACGTACTCGGCAACCTTGTCGATGACAAATTGCGCCAGCGCCGGTCGTGATCCTTCGAGCAGGTTTTTGCCGCTCTCTTCGATACCGTCGATGATGTAGCGGTGCAGTACCAGTTTCAGGCCTTGCCCGTCATCGGCCTGACCGGAAGAGCGAGAAGACACACCAAACAGTTTTTCCGCCACTATTTATTCCCCCACAGTCGTGCGAGCCAGCCTTTGTCGGATTTTTCCTGAGTCTCTGAATGACGCGCGAGGTGTTCGCCCAGACGCCGCACGCCGGTGCACAAGGCGTCGCGCGACGCCAGTTCGAACAGCGTGATGCCCTGATTCTTGGCGTTGAGGCGCAGTTCCGCGGCGAGCGGCAGCACCGCAAGCACCGGCAGGCCGAAGGTCTTGCCCAGGGTTTCCGAATTGGGCGCGACCGAGCGCAGGTAGCGGTCCACGAGCAGGCTGGCGTGCTGCATTCTCATGCCTTTCTCGCGCCAGTTATTGAGTACTGTCAGGTTGCGGCGGCAGCCCAGGACGCTCTGATCGGTGTACCACAGCAGTTGATCGCAATGGCTGACCAGTGAGCGCAGTGCTTCGTTGTCCGGCTGGCCCACGAGGTTGACGATAACGTGCTGGAAGTGCTGACGCAGCGCGCTCAGCAGCATGTACAGCTCGGCGGCGCTGGACTGCTCCAGATGATCGTCGGCTTCGGCGTAGGCCAGAATGCGCAGGCCGCTTTCGCTGGTGGTGAAGGCACTGTCGATCAGCGTCGCGTCCAGCCTGCGCAAGTGGCGCAAGGCATCGCCGAAGCTGAACGTGGACTCCAGACCGAGCAACGACAGGCTGTCGCCGCGCGGCACGCCCATGTCCAGCAGCAACGTGCGTTGCCCGGTCTTGTGCACCACCATCGCCAGATGCGTCGCGATCAGCGCGCCGTCATCATCGCTCTGCGCGCCATACAGCACTGACAGGCCGCTCATGTTCGGGTTTGGTGTCACGGCGGGCAGGCGCTTGCTCAGGCGCCGGACCAGCCCGGCGACCTCGCTGGAGCGCGAGCCATAGGCGACGAAGTCCCGCGCCCCGGCGCGCATGGCGTTGAGCACCAACTGGTTGTCCATGCCGTCGCCCAGCGCCACGATGGCCAGCATCGGCTTGGCTTCCAGCGCGCTTTCGATCAGCGCGCTCTGAGTCATCAGGTGCTCGCGGTCCAGGCCGACGAACACCACGCTGGCAAAGGTTACGTCGACCAGTGCCAGCAAGTCGTCGAGGCTGCCGGTGCCAGCGCTGACCACCTGACCGAGCGAACCCAGCGCGCTTTGCAGCCACTCCAGGTCGGTGTTGTTGCGGGTGATTGCCAGAAACGTCTGGCTCAGCGCCTGGCTCATTGGGATAACCCGCTGCGACGGTCGAAATCGCCGCTTTCCAGGAAATACAGGCGCGGGAAACTAGGGTCGTAATTGCGCAGGCCTTCGCCCGGCAGCGAGGGCAGTTGGGCGTTGGCGGCCAATGGCTGCACCAGATGCGGGGTGACGATCATCAGCAGTTCACGCTCGTCACGCTGGATCTGCGAGCTGCGAAAAAAAGCGCCGAGAATCGGGATGTCGCCCAGCCCGGGAAACTTGTCCACCGAGCCACTGTTGCTGGAACTGATCAGCCCGCTGACCACGAAGCTTTCCCCGTCGGCCAGCGCGATGCTGGTGTCGGTGCGGCGGATATTGAGCGCGGGCACGGTGGTTCCAGCGATGGTGATACCGGCAGAGAAGTCCAGCTCGCTGACCTCCGGCGCGACCTTGAGCAGAATCCGGTCGCGTCCTACCACTGTCGGCGTCAGGGTCAGACGCACGCCGAATTCCTTGTACTCGATGGAAATGCCGTTGCCTTCACCATTGGGCACGGGCACCGGGAACTCGCCGCCAGCCAGAAAGCTCGCGCTCTGGCCGTTGAGCGCGACCAGGCTGGGACGCGCCAGTGTGTAGGCGTAGCCGCTATTTTCCATGGCGTTAAGCATGCCCAGCACCTTGCTGCTGCCGCCGCCCCAGACGATATTGAAATTGCTGTTGTTCAACGGAATGCTCGGCCGGGTTGCGCTCACGGTGCCGGGTGTGACGTTGACGCCGGGCACCGTGCCGGGTGCGCCGAACAGAAAGTTGTTCGAGCCTTTACCGAAGATCGACGTGCTGGCTTCCTTGAGTTTGCTGCGGCTGACCTCGACGAAGCGGATGTCGGTCTGCACTTGACTGGGCAACGGTGCGTCGCCGGACGGCGCGGATGCCGTCTCGACCATCGACGCAGTCGCCCGCCCACGGACGAACACCATGCTCTGGCGCGGCGCGCTGGAACAGGCGGTCCAGACCATCAGGCTGGTGGTGCCTTGGGCGACGCCGGTCAGCAGAAAGCCATCATTGCCGCTGACGTGCACATCGGCAACTTTCGGGTCTCCTACGGCGATACGCGTGATGGCCACCGGTGAGCTGATGTTCTGTTGTATCCCCTGATCGATTTCCACCGCCGCTGGCATCGCAGCGAGCGCGCTGCAACTGCCCGACGCGGCCCAGACTGAGTCCACGGACAGGGCGGTCACCAGGGCGACCAGCCATCTGCTTTTTTTAACTGGCACGAAACAGCAGCTCATCAAATGCAATCCTTGCTCTGTCAGGGAGTTTGTTGCGTGATCTGGTTACCGCGTATGACCTCGACAGGTCGCGGTGTGCGTGAGGGTGCACCGGGAGTCGAGGCGCTGGCCGGGCTCAGGCTCAGTTGGCGAAAGCTGACCAGTTGACGACTGGCTGAATCCAGCCGCTCGGCGACGTCGCGACGGCTGCCGTCGCCGACCCAGTAATTCTGCAGATTGCCTTCGTCGGCGCTGCGCACGGCCAGGCGTAAAACGCCGGTTTGCGAGGCCAGCATCAGGCGCCCCAGCAACGCCTCAGGCACGGCCACCGAGACGGTCCGCGCGCTGCTGCGGCGCTGTTCCTGCTGGCGGCGTTCGTCAGCGGTTACGTTCTGCACCGGCTTGCCATTGCGATCCGGGCCGAGCAATTCGCCGACGCTGAGCACGCGCAGGGCAGGCACCACCACTTGGGTGGAGCGCACGGGGTTGGCGGTGTCTTCCGCCAGATAAAGCAGCACGTCGACGTAGTCGCCGGGGCTGAGTTGCCCGGACGCGCCGATCACTTCATCCACTTGCAACGCCAGGGCGCGCTCATGCGGACGGATCATTCGCGCCAGCGTGCCGCCTGCCTCGAAGTTGCTCTCGCTGAGCCAGGTTCCGGCGCTCAGCGTCCGCCAGCTGCTGCGACCCACCAGTTTATCGATGGCGTCAAAGCTTCCGGGTGGCGCGACTTTGAGGCGCTCTATCACCAGATCTTCCGTGGTGATAGGTGTGTAGGCAGGGACGTCCCGAGCGACCACCACGACATTGTGGCGCAACGCGTCCTCGACAGGTGGTGTCGGAGCAAGCTGGGAGGTTGGCTCTGCGGTGACTGTGGGTGCCGGCGCAGGAACGGCAGCAGGCTCTTCAGCCGGCCTGCCGACCACGATTCCCAAGTACCCGGCGATCAACGCGCCCAGCAAAAACAGTACAGCGAGCACCATGGTGATACGACTGCTCATGGCAACTTTCCCTTTGTCATCGCAGGACAATCTCGAACCGGTGCGTCAACTTTTTAATAAGCAACGGTGAACGGCATACAGGCTTTTGTGTGACGTTAGCTCATTGTTGCAAAAGCGCCATAGTGCTTTGGTCTGAAAGGGTTTTTGATCGATGGGGTTGCGCTGGAAGTGTCTGTTTCAGGGGCTTCGCCGGGACTATAACTTTCCGGTTAATGCTTTTTTGCGATTGTGGGTTTGGGGTTTGGGGACAATGCTGAGGGTGCAGACGGTTTCGCATGTGTCTTGCATGTCGCGCCTTGAAGGCGCAAGGAGAAATGAGATGTTCCTTACCAAGATCTATGTGGGTGCCTATACCCGGGTCAGTTGTTTTCTGAAGGACCGCGAGGCGGCGTCGGGTATCGAGTATGCGTTGATCGCTGCGATGGTTGCTGTCGCAATCGTTGCGTTTGTGCCGACAATAAGCTCAAGTGTGGCTACAATCTTTACGAAAATTCAGGGTGCTTTAGGTACGACCGCAACCACCACACCTGCCGCGGGGTAGTTTATGATCGTGCTTCCGAGATATTTATCGAGATAACCTTATGGCTGTCCATCCCTCCCGCCAACAATTGCTTCTGGTTGACGACGAAGAGGACGCAAACGAGGAGCTGGCGGAACTGCTCGAAGGCGAGGGGTTCTGCTGCTTCACGGCGTCCTCCGTCAAGATGGCCCTGCATCAGCTGACGATCCACCCGGACATTGCGTTGGTGATCACCGATCTGCGAATGCCGGAGGAGAGCGGCATCCAGCTGATTCGTCACCTGCGCGACCACACCTCCCGCCAGCACCTGCCCGTCATCGTGACCTCTGGCCATGCCGACATGGACGACGTCAGCGACCTGCTGCGTCTGCACGTGCTCGACCTGTTCCGCAAACCCATCTACCACGTCCGCCTGCTGGAAACCCTCAACAACCTGTTCCCCGAGCCGAAGATCTTTCAGGTTCAGTGACGGCTGGCCATCTTTCTGTTTCTGTGGGACCGGACCGGACAACGCTTCGCTTGTCCGCGATCTGCCGGGAACCGGCAGTGAAACATGCCGCCGCGCTAGCCCAATCACTCCACCACACTGAATTCAACCCTCGCCGTCTGGCCGCTTTCGTCCAAAACGCTCAATTGATAGCGACCTGGCTTGTTCAGGGTCGGGGTGAAGTCTTGCTGGGTGTCGGTGTCGGCCAGTGGTGCGCCATCAATGAACCACCAGCGTCGTCCGCTGCCGCCCAGCGCCGTGAGTTTCAGGCGCAGCGCCTGGCGGCTGGAGGCGGGCAGGCGCAGGTTGTCGCCTTCGCGCACGCCGACGATGCTCAGTGGCGGTGCGAGGTTCAGGTTTTGTGGCGGGCAGTCCGGGTCGGCGGGCGGCAGGCGTGTCTCGCGGCGTTCCGCCTTGGGCAGCCAGGGTTCCAGCGGCGCGGGCCAGAGGGCGATCTCCTGCGATTGGGCATCCGGGCAACGGCTGCCGACCCGCAAGCCCTTGGCATTGATCCAGATACGTTCCTGTAAACCCAGCCCGAGCGGTTGATCGGCGGCTTGCAGGGTCGGCGGCGTGGTGTCGTCCAGCGTCCAGGCGAAGCGCTGGCGACGGCAGTTCGGGTCGCTCTTGCTCATCGGCTGACCCAGCGGCCAGCAGATCGCCGCCACCCCGACATTCGGCGGCACCGCCTGAACCGGCGCAACAATGCCGCGCTGGCTGTCGCGATTGACCAGCACATCATGCACCTGCAGCATCAGCGGCGCAGCCGAGGCCAGCCCGAACTGCCCTGGCACCGGCGTACCGTCCGGCCTGCCGATCCACACGCCGACCAGAAAACGCGGCCCGACGCCAATTGCCCATGCATCGCGAAAGCCATAGCTGGTGCCGGTCTTCCAGGCCAGTTGCGGGCGCTGCACCAGCTCTGCACGCGGATCGATGTCCGGCCGCGACTGACCGCTGAGAATACGCCGGATAATCCACGCTGCTCCCGGCGACATCATCCGCCGCTCGCGCAGCCGGTCCTGTGGTTGCAGTCGCACATCGGCGCTTCGTCCTCCTCGGGCAAAGGCGCTGTAGCCGGTCACCAGATCTTCCAGCCGACTGCCCGCGCCCCCCAGAATCAGCGCCAGATTCGGCTCGGCCAATGGCGGCAGGGTCAGCGGCACGCCGCCATTGCGCAGTTCGGCGGCAAAGCGTTTCGGGCCGTAGACCTCAAGCAGCTGCACGGCAGGCAGGTTGAGGGACATCGACAGCGCGGAGCTGGCGGCGACCGGCCCGCCGAAACCGGTCGAAAAGTTGCCCGGCCGATAATCGCCATAGCGACGCGGCACGTCCTGCATCAGCGATTCGGAGTGAATCAGCCCGGCGTCCATCGCCATGCCATAGAGGAACGGCTTGAGCGTCGAGCCTGGAGAACGCAGCGCGGTGACCATGTCCACATGGCCAAAACGTTTGGCATCGCTGATATCCACCGAGCCCACATAGGCGCGCACCGCCATGGTTTCTGCTTCAACCACCAGAATCGCGGCCGAGGTACGCTCCGGCAGTCGCGCCCGCCAGCCCATCAACAGGTCTTCCATACGCCGTTGCAGCGACGCATCCAATGTGGTGCGGATCAGTGGCGGGCTGTTCGGCCGATTCAGGCGTCGGGCCAGCAGTGGCGCAAGGCTCGGTTCCTGACGCGGTGCCAGCCACAAGGGTTCTTCCAGTGCTTCGTCGACGCTGCCCTGCGGCCACACCTTGAACTCGGCCAGCCGCTTGAGCACCTTGTCGCGGGCCAGTTGCGCACGCTGCGGATGACGGTCAGGCCGCAAACGGCTCGGCGCCTGCGGCAATACGGCCAGCAACGCGGCTTCAGCGCGGGTCAGATTTTGCGGGGATTTGCCAAGATAGGCCCAACTGGCGGCGGCCACCCCTTGCAGCGTGCCGCCAAACGGCGCGCGATTGAGGTACAGGTCAAGGATTTGCGCCTTCGACAGATGCCACTCAAGCTGCAACGTGCGCCACACCTGGCGAAACTTGCCGGACAGGGTGCGCGAATGCGGGTCAAGCAGCCGCGCAACCTGCATCGACAGCGTGCTGCCGCCGGACACCACGCGGGTCCCGCTGAGGTTCTGCCAACTGGCGCGCACCAGCGCCAGCGGGTTTACGCCCGGATGGCTGTAGAACCAGCGATCTTCGTAGGTCAGCAGCGCTTCGAGGTAGTACGGCGATACCTGAGCGTGCGTAACCGGGTAGCGCCACACGCCATTGGCGTCGGCAAAACGCCAGAGCGGCGTGCCGTCTTCTGCCAGCACGACACGGGCCAGATCGTCCTTGGGCAGTGGCAATGGCCAAATGCGATCAGCCAGCCAGAGCAGGGCGATCAGCAGCAAAATACCGCCTGCCAGCCATTTGATTTTTTGCATGAGGCGCAGAAGAAATTCAGGTTTCAACGCAAAGAGCCTTTATGATCCACGGAACCTGGCGCCCCTGGCGATAGCCAAAGCGGACAGATCATTTTCTCACGACCCCAATCAGGACGTACATATGCAGGTAGAAGGCTTTTTTGAATGGCTCGGGCAGGCCATCGGCGCGGTGATTCGTTTCTTCGTCGACGGTCTGGCGTGGTTGTTCAACGGGTTTACCCATGCCGGGGGAAATTTTGTCGACGGCCTGTCGCGCACGCTCGGCATGGACACCTCGCTGATCAGCATCGTCGCACTGATCATCGGCCTGATGCTGCTGTACTCTGCCGTCCGCGCGTTCATGCGTGCGTCAATCATTCTCGGGATCATCTGGCTGGCGCTGGGCCTCTGGTTGTTGAGCTGGATTATTCATTGATGGGCTAACTTCGCTCCCACAGAACC
>NZ_LGLN01000013.1:102938-127155 GCF_001293775.1 Pseudomonas syringae pv. cilantro | reverse complement strand
TTCAGGCAATACATCTTCAGCGGATGTACCAGCCTCTTCGCGAACAAGCGAAACGTCGCCCGGCTCGCTCCCGCAGGATCGCATTCCAAGCGAGCAGCGGTCATTTGCCCTTCACCACCATCTGCGCTGGCGCATCACCCAGGGCCTGCCAGTTCGGGCGGTACATCGATTCCACTTGTGGCGGCGGTACGCGGTAAGTGCCGGGTGTAACGGCTCGCGCCAGATACAGCAAGTGCACGCTGTTGCCGCCGTCGATGTCCAGCGCGGCTACGTAGCGGTCGCCGCGATATTCCTGATGCTTGATCCCAGCGTTCTGCATCGATTCACGGATGGTTTTCACCTCTTCGCTGACGTCTTTCAAGCTGGCCGAGCTTTGCACGAGGTTCTGGTTTTCCAGTTCCAGGCCTGCTGGCAGCAAGTCCACCACCAAAGCGTCCGGAACGCGCTGTTTGGCAGCGATCTCCAGATGCACAAGCACCAGTTGCCCGGTTTTCAACGCGCCGACATTCAAGGGCGCGCCGCTCAGGCTCAGGTATTCGCGCCGGATGCTCAGGTTTTCACCACCCGCCGCAGGCGGCTGGGTCGGATAGCCAGAGACGGTCAGTTGCTGATAAAGCGGCTCGCTGCCCTGATTGTGAACGGTAAGCGGCGAGCCCAGCACGGTGCCGTCCAGCTTGAGGCCCGGCTGCTTGTTGCTCAGCTCGCGGGTTTCGGTGCCGCTGGCGATGCTCGCGGTCCAGTCCTTCTCCGGTTTGCTCAACAGGTTGCGACCGGCAAGGAACAGCGAGTTGCTTTCCTGCGTGGACAGGTAACGGTTGGCCGCAACTTCATCCGCCAGGGCAAACAGGCGCTCGTCGCGCTTGTCCTTGGCGAGGTCGTTCTCTTCCAGCAACGCGAGAATCAGCGCCTGATCACGCAGCGAACTGCCATAGTCGGCCAGCCATTCGTTCTTGCGACCGACCGCCAGGCCTGCGGTCAGGGCCAGGTCGGCGCGCGGTTTATCGCCCATTTTCTCTAGCGCCACGGCCAGTTGTACCAACGGCAGGCCGGAGCGCGCATCGCTGCGGCGGTCGAACAGGCTGCGCAGTGCCGCCAACGGAGCCTGTTGACTGCGTGCCAGCACCAGCCCGGCGTAAGCCTGTACGGCAAAGCGCGTATGTTCGGCGTTCTGGCTGTAGTTGACCTGGATCTGGCCAGCATCCTGCAAGTAACGCAGCAAGCGTTCGTTGGCTTTCTTCAGCGCGTCCGGGGGCACGGCGAAGCCTTGATCGCGAGCGCGCAGCAGGAAGTCGGTGACGTAAGCGGTCAGCCAGTATTCTTCGTCGCCATCCGAGCCCCACAGGCCGAAACTGCCGTTGTAGCGCTGCATGCCCAGCAAGCGCTCGATCCCGATTTCGACCTTGCGCTTGCGTTCGGTATCCGGCTCGCCGCTCAGGCCCAGGCGCTTGAGGGTCTCGGCGTCGGCATACAGCGAGGGATAGAGACCGCTGGCGGTCTGCTCGAGGCACCCGTAAGGGTAAGCTTTCAGCGCGCGAATCTGTTCGCCAAGGTTCAGCGGCGGACGGCTCGACAGCGACAGCAGCGCCTCACGCCCCGCAGGCTCGAACGCCTCCAGCGCGCCGTCCGGCAGGCTCCAGGTCTGATCGTTGAGGGTGGCGCGGTAATGCTTGAGCATCGCCGGGTAGGCAGGGCGCACGCCCACGGTCCATTCGCGGGTGAACGCAGGCAGGTTTTCACCCGGCAGGTCCAGGCCTTCCACCAGCACCTTGATTTTGCCCTGACCCAGCCCGCCCTGCGCCAGCACCGGCACCTTCAAGGTGACGCGCTGGCCCTGTTTGAGCTGCAAGGGCTTGCTCTGATCGCCGCCCGGAATGCTCAACTGGCCTTCCGCGCTGATTTTCACGTCCAGCTTCTGCGCCGTACCCGACAGGTTGGAAATGTCCAGCGCGACGCTGGTCTGGTCGCCGCCGGCCAGAAAACGTGGTGTCGACAGCTCGGCAATGATCGGCGCGGTAACTACGGTTTTCGCCTCGGCCATGCCGTAGCGCTCGTCGGTCCAGGCCTGCGCCATGACGCGCAGTTCGCCATTGAAGTCCGGAATGTCGACGCTGACTTCGCCTTCGCCCGCATCATTGAGTGTCACCGGAGCACTTTGCAGCGCGACGATGGTGACGCTGGTGTCTGGGCGTTTGCCGCCCTTGGCCAGCGCATCGCCGCCGAACGCCATGCTCGCCAGACGACCCTGACCGGCTTCGATCAACTGGCCATAGATATCCAGTTGGTCAGCGCCGTATTGCTTGCGCCCGAACAGGCTGGCAAACGGGTCGGGCGTGGCGTAGCGGGTGATATTGAGGATGCCGACGTCCACCGCTGACACCAGCACATGGACCTGCTTCGGCACGCTGCCGTCGGCATTTTTGGCGGCAACCTTGAGGGTGAGCGGCTGTTTGGGCCGCATCTTCTCCGGCGCGATGACGGTCAGCGCCAGCTTGCGTGGCGCGCGGTCCAGCGGCAGGTGCAGCACGCCTACGGCACGTTTGGTGTGATGTTGGCCTTGCGTTCGCCGGGACGAATCACCAGTGCGGTAACGTACAAATCGTGACGCGCCCACTGCTTGTCGAGCGGGATTTCATACGACTTGCCTTCGGCCGGCACGTCGATTTCCTTCCACCACAACGGGCCTTCGCTGGACTCGATCAGCATATAACCTTTGCCCGCGGCAGGTGGCGTTACGGTGACCGTTGCCGTGTCACCGTCGTTGTAAGCAGGCTTGTCCAGCGCCAGTTTGACCTGGTCCGGCCTGACTGCGCCGCCGTCGGTGTTGTCCTGCCAACGATAACCTGCCCAGAAACGCAGGCTGCTGATCATGCCCGTGGCAGGGTCTTCCACTTCGACGCGGTACGGGCCCCATTCGACCGGAAAGCTGATCTTGGCCGTGGAGTCCTTGGTGATGTTGAGGGTTTCCTCGTTCAGGTTGAGGAATTTCTCATTGAAGTGGTAGCTCCAGCCGTCATCGGCCGAGTAGTTCCAGTAGTAGTCGCGGCGCTCGCGGATCAAACGGACCTTGACGTTATCAGCGGCCAGTTTGTTGCCAGCGGCATCGGCCATGACGATTTCGAACTCGGCCGGGCCGTCGCCATTGGTCTGCGCTTCGCCCTTGCTGGCCTCATCGTCGTAATCATCGCCACCCGTGCTGCTGCCGAACAGCGCGCGCACGCCGGGCAGTTGCTCGGCTGGCCAGATCGGCTGCACCAGACGGCGAGTGATCGGACGCCCACCGGACTCTTGCAGGCTGGCTTGCAGAATCAGTTGCAGCGGCGACTTGGCGGCGGCCCATTCGGTTTTCACCGAGAGCGTTGCGTGGCCTTCGGCGTCGAGGGTGACGGGCTCAAGCTCCAGGTCGTGCTTGAGGTCTGCTTCGGTGATCGAACCGAACTGGTAGCCCGGCAATTTGGCCACTGCTTCGCGCAACGGACGCACATACACCTGACCAGTCAGGCTGTTGCCCGAAGCGGGCGCGCCGTACAGATAGCGGCCCGTGATGTCGAACTGCGGGTCGTCGGCCGGTGCGACCGGCGTATCGCTGCCCTTGAGTTCCAGTGCCAGTCGCTCGGGCAGGAAGTCTTCGACCTTGAATTCGTAAAGCTGCGGTTTGCCGTCGCCCAGGTCGAACATCAGTTGCCAGCGCCCGGTTGGCGCTTCTTCGGCAAGCTGCAATTGATATTGGTAAAAACCGCTGCTGTCGGCTTCCCAGACGAATTTGCGGCTGACCTGATCGTCAGGACGGCGCACCTCGACGGTGATCGGTTGTGGTTTGACGCTTTTGCCGTCGCTGTCGCGCAGCAGACCGTTGAGCAGCACGGTTTCGCCGGGACGATACAGGTCACGCGGGCCGAAAATGAAGAATTGCAGCGGATGCGCCTGCGGGCCGGAGATGTCGAACTCGGCCAGGTCCAGCGCCGAGCTGTTGAGGCGCAGCATGCTGGTCTGTTCATCCTTGTGCGCCAGAACGACCGCCGCTTTGGCAGGCAGCGGCAATTGCGCATGGCCATCGCTGTCGGTCTTGCCCTGGGCGACTACTTTGCCGTTGTCGTCATAGACATCGACGCTCACGTCACCGAGGGCTTTGCCGCCTTCCAGCGCCTGGGTGAAGACATCCAGACGATTGCTGTAACGGTGCACCGACAGGCCGATATCGCTGAGGGTGAACAGGGTGGCCGGTTGCGTGTAGCTATAAGTGCCTGACGCGCGCATCACCGCCAGATAAACGCCCGGTTGTTGCAGCGCTTTGATGCCGGCAATCGGCAGCAGCACGGTTTCACGGGTGTTGCGGGCTGGTTTGAGGTCGAAGCGGCCGCTGTAGACCAGATCGGCCATGGGCAGCAGCTCTTCAGAACTGTAGCTGGACAGGCTTGACGCGCCGTCCCACTGGGCGAGGAAGTTCGGCATCGAATCGGGTTTGACCCGGAAAAATTCGACATCCACTTTGTCGACGTTCAGGGCGATGACCGGCAGGCCCTCGGCGAGACGCGTCGGCAACAGGCTGCCCCGGCTGGCGAAGCCGACAGTGGCTTGCAGGTCGCGGGTTTCCAGGCGGCTGATGTATTCGGCGGCCAGTTTAGCCTTGTTGACGGCCAGCAGCCCGGCGTCGACGGTCAGCACCAGTTTGCGCTGCGGCTCGAGGTGGCGCAGACGCAGCTCCGTGAGGTTGTCCGACAGCTCCCAGGCACCGTCGACCTTGCCGTTCTTACTGTCCACCAGATGAAGTTTGTCGCCGAAGTTCTGCTCCGGGTCTAGCGGCACCGAGAAGCTCACCGAAAGCGTGCTGGCGCCGTCAACCTGGATTTCCGAGACGTCGATGACCGTCAGCTCGCGCCCGGCATAGCGCTTGCTCAGCGCGGCGAGGTCCACGGCAGGTTTGGGCCGGGCCTCGGTAACCGCTGCCTGAGTCACGGGGGCAGCGCCCGCCGCGGGTGTGTCTGGCGTCGAGGAATCGCAGGCACTCAGCAGCGCAAGCGCGCACGCCAGAAACAATCCTTTGTTCAACATGTGGGCACTCATCGGCAACGGTAGAGAGGAGGCGACTATATAACAGTCGAGGTGACAAGTATTACTGTCAGATTGAACAGTGTGCGCCCGGACGCATTCGGGATGCAGAGATGGGCACGAGAGTTGCGGAATCATTCCTCACGCTCCAGCGTCGCACGATAGTTAAACTACATAGCCCTCGCGCTCTGGCTACAATGCCCGCCTTGTCGGGGGTTCTCATGTCTACGTTGCTCATTGATTGGCGTCACCGCTCAACCCATCGGCGTGTCTGGGCGCTGGCGGCGCCGATGATTTTGTCGAACATTTCCGTGCCGCTGGTGGCGCTGGTCGACAGTGCGGTGATTGGCCATTTGCCGCATGCGCATCAGTTGGGTGCAGTGGCAGTAGGTGCGACGCTGTATACCTTTCTCGCCTGGGCCATGGGGTTTCTGCGCATGGGCACCACCGGATTTGCCGCGCAGGCTGCGGGGCGCAATGACAGCGCGGCGCTGCGGCGGATTCTGTTGCAGGGGCTGTTGCTGGCCGGTGGACTGGCGATAGTGTTGGGCGTGATCGCCTTGCCGTTCAGCCATCTCGCGCTGGTGATGATGCAGCCGTCTGCCGACTTGCAACAGATGACCCTGGACTTCTTCCACACTCGATTATTCGGCCTGCCTGCAGCGCTGGCCAGTTATGCGCTGGTTGGCTGGTTTCTCGGCACGCAGAACGCACGGGCACCGCTGGCGATCCTGCTGGTCACCAATGTGGTCAACATCGTGCTGAATCTGTGGTTCGTGATGGGGCTGGACTGGGGCGTGGTCGGCTCGGCCCGCGCGTCGGTGCTGGCGGAGTGGACCGGCGTGGTACTTGGCCTGCTGCTGGCGCGCAAAACCCTGCGCGCCTGGCCCGGACAAATTGTCTGGTCGGCACTGAAGCTGTGGAGCAACTGGCGGCCGTTGCTGGCGGTCAATCGCGATATCTTTCTGCGCACGCTGGCGCTGCAATCGGTCATGTTTCTGATTACCGTGCAGGGCGCTCGGCTCGGTGATGCAACGGTTGCCGCCAATGCATTGCTGCTTAACGGCCTGCTGTTGACGGCCCATGCACTGGACGGCCTGGCGCATGCGGTCGAAGCGCTTTGCGGCCATGCCATCGGGGCGCGTGACCGCGACACGCTGCGTCGTTCACTGGTGGTGGCAGGCGGCTGGTCGCTGATTGCCAGCGTAGGGTTTGCGCTGTTGTTTCTGACAGGCGGGCATTGGTTCGTCAGCCTGCAGACCGACATTCCCGAGGTCCGTGAAACGGCGATCACCTACCTGCCGTATCTGGCGCTGATGCCGTTGCTCGCCGTCTGGAGCTATCTGCTCGACGGGCTGTTCATCGGTGCCACGCGGGCCCGCGAGATGCGCAATGCCATGCTGATCAGCGCGGCAGGCATCGCACCGGTTGCCTGGCTGGCTTCCAGCCATGGCAATCACGCGCTATGGCTGACCTTTCTGGCGTTTACCCTGCTGCGCGGCCTGAGCCTGGGCGCCATTGCCTGGCGCCTGACACGTAGCGATGGCTGGTTCACTCACTGAGCCGGTGCTTTCGCGGCCGGGTGCTTGTGCGGCGTGTTGTTGACGAACATCTCCACTTCGTCCGCAACCGGTGCCAGGCTGCTCAACACTTTGGCGAACGCACCGACCAGCGTGCCGTGATTGGTGCGTGAGAAATATACATCACGCGCCGGCACACCCGCTGCCCGCAGCTTCTGCGCCAGGCCGCCGGTGTTGCGCTCGGGGTTGACCACTGTGTCATTGCGCGAGGCCATCAGCAGCGCCGGTGGTGCGCTGGCACTTACGTACTTGACTGGCTGCGACTCCGGAGGCGAGTTAGGGTAGAAAAACACCGGTCTCACTTCCTCTTCCTCTATGGGCAGGAAGTCATAAGGCCCGGCCAGCCCGATCCAGCCGTTGAGAATCGACGGCGACAATCCTTCACGCGCCAGCCAGCGAGGATCAAGGGCCAGCATTGCCGCATTGTAGGCGCCCGCACTGTGGCCCATCACAAACAGGCGTTCGGGATCGCCACCGTAGGTTTTGACGTGTTTGTACGTCCAGGCCACCGCTTGGGCCGAGTCGTCCAGAAAGTCCGGGTAACGCACTTGTGGGTACAGCCGGTAGTCGGCAATGACGGCGACGATGCCACGTGCCGCCAGTGCCTGGCCGACAAACGCGTAATCAGCCCTTGAGCCTCTTCTCCAGCTTCCGCCATAGAAAAAAACCACAACCGGCGCATTGGCCGGTTTCGATTTCGGCGTGTAGATGTCCAGCATGTTGCGCGGGTCCGGACCATAGCTCAAGCCTGAAACGTGGTCGACGGGGCCGTTTGGGTTCAAGTTGTTCAGTACCCTCAAGGGCGAACAGCCAGCCAGTGCAGCAAGCAATACTCCGCCTAGCAGTGTCAGTAAAATCGTTCGGGTCATGGTTCGGGCTCTGACAGATCATTCGGATAGGGCTGAGACTACCGTAATCGGCCCCGGTTGCCGCAGTATTACCGCTACGTCATGCAGAGGCATCCGGATCACCCTCCGGGTCATTTGTCTGGCGGGCAAAGCTGATACGCGGGCTGCTCAGCTCGATGGCGTCGTGATCGATGCGCAGCGTGCTTTGCCCGGTTTCCACGGTCAGTTCGCTGCCTTCGCCAATCGCTATGCAGGTGCCATCTTGCAGGTGCAGGTGTCTTTGAACCTCCGAAAGGGTCTGCCAGTCGAGGTGCATGTGGACGTTTTCGGCGTCGTGAGTGCCGGGTGATTCAAAAACGGCCAGTGGATCGTGGCTCGGATTCTGAAGACAGGCGGTGATCAGCGGTGGTTGTGAGTCATCTTCGGCAAAGCTCACCAGCACCGGCACCCCACCCAGGCATTCGAAGTCCAGCCCGGGCGCAATCTTCAGCCAGCATCCGCCGGTACGGTCGTGCAGGTCCCATTCGAGCCGCACCTGCACCCGGCCTGAGGCATCGCGCCTGGCTTGCTCGCCGCCAGGGCCCACGAGCCAGCCCCGTTGCAGATGGGCAATCAGCGGGCGGGGCGGCAGCGCAAGCGCAAGCGCGGGTACGCGGGTATCCGCGAAGATCAGATGATGGTGGCGGCGCGAGTGGACGAAGTAATAGTGGATGTTTTCTTCTGCACACAGGCGTTGCACCAGTTGCAGGTCGGATTCCTGATACTGCACGCAGCACTCGCGCTCGCGACACTCTGTATGCAGGTCAAAGCGATAACTGTTCTTCAAACCATGTTCTTTCAGCACCTGGGCGATGATGCCTGGCGCAGTCATGTGCTGGAAGAGTCGTGAGTTGTAACGCAAACCCAGGCAGCTCAGCCGGGGCCCCATGGTCAGCGTGTAGCACGCCGGGCCGGGTTGGTAATGGCTACGGGTCGCGCTGTGAATCTGCCCGTGAAAACCCGGCTCGTCGCTCGGGTTCAGGTAGGCCGGCTTGAACATCAGGCTGGCAAGATCCAGGTCGAAGCCGTCGCCGAGAATCTCTATTTCAAACACAAATGGCTGGCTGATTGCCTCTGTGGGATTGAAGGATATGACGTCGAAGCAGCGTTGCAGTCGGGCGATTTCCAGACGAAAGAACGGCGCGCTGGCTGTGTCGGGCATGAAGGTGTCTCGGCGGGAATGCGGTCGCGGATTCTGGCGGAAAAGGCAGGTGGCGCGGCTTGATCAGGCAGAAAAGGACATTGCCTACAGAGGGATGGGGTTGGGGATTACGCGGGTGGGGTTGGTGTCTTCAGGCGCGGGTCTGGATTGGCCTACGACTTTCGTGCCAATACCTTATTATCGTTCCTCACGCTCAGCGTGGGAGCGCATTTCGCGGCGCTCATTCCCGTTCCCCTGCGGGAACGAGAAATGATGAGCCACCGATAGGGTCAGGAAGACAGGTACGAAGAGCGCGTCAGGCCCAGGCGCAGGGCATCGAGGAAGTAGGTGCGTTCGCGCGGGGTGATCTTGGCGCTGGCGACTTTGTCCCGGTAATGGGTCATCAGTTCTTCCGGCGACAAATGCACGTAGCGCAGCATGTCTTCGATGGTGTCGTGGGTTTCGATACCGGCGTGATACACGCTGCCATCCGGGTTCTGGTAGATGTTCACCGAATCGGTGTCACCGAACAGGTTGTGCATGTCGCCCAGAATTTCCTGATAGGCGCCTACCAGGAAGATCCCCAGCAAATAGTCTTCGCCTTCGTTCAGCGAGTGCACCGGCATGCTGGTCTCGATGCTCTGCTCGTCGACGTATTGCTTGATCTTGCCGTCGGAGTCGCAGGTCAGGTCTTGCAGCACGGCGCGGCGTACCGGTTCTTCGCCCAGACGATGCAGCGGCAGAATCGGCAGCACCTGGCCGATGGCCCAGGTATCCGGCAGGCTCTGGAACACCGAGAAGTTGCAGATGTACTTGTCGGCCAGCTTGTCGTTGAGTTCGTCGAGCACCTGACGGTGCGAGCGTTGACGCGCTTTCAGCGAGTTGTACAGGCGGCGGCAGACGGCGAAGTAGCATTGTTCGCCCAGTGCTTTCTCGGCCAGGCTGATCTTGCCGTCGGCGTACTGGGTGGCGATGTCGCTCATGTAGTGCGTCGCGCGCCAGTAGGTTTCGGTGACCATTTCGATGTCGGTCGGGCCTAGCAGGTCAACCAGCCATTGCACGGTTTCCGGCAGGCTTTCCTTGTCGGCGATTTCCGGGACTTCGTCGTTGTGTTTCTCGACGTCGGTCACCTGGACCACCAGCATGGCGTGGTGCGCGGTCAGCGAGCGGCCGCTTTCCGAGAAAATGTGCGGGTGCGGCAGGCCCTGCGCGTCGCAGAATTCTTTGAGCATGCCGACCACGACACCGGCGTAATCGTCCATGTCGTAGTTGATCGAGCTGGCGTTGCGCGAGTGCGTGCCGTCGTAGTCGACGCCCAGACCGCCGCCGACGTCGATGTAGTCCACCGGCAGACCGAGTTTGCGCAGTTCGCCGTAATAGCGGATTGCTTCCTTGAAACCATGCTGGTAGTCGGCCAGGTTGGCGATCTGCGAACCCATGTGGAAGTGCAGCAGGCGGATGCCCTGATCCAGACCGGCCTTGCGGAAGCGCTCGACCACCGACAGCAATTGTGCGGCAGACAAACCGAACTTGGATTTCTCGCCACCGGTGTCAGCCCATTTGCTCGACGCCAGAGACGACAAGCGCACACGCAGGCCGACTTGTGGGGCGACTTTCAGCTCGGCGGCCTCTTCGATGACCAGTTCGACTTCGGATTCTTTCTCGATGACGATGAACACGTTGTGACCGAGCTTCTGGCCCATCAGCGCCAGACGGATGAACTCGCGGTCCTTGTAACCGTTACAGACGATGGTGCCGCCTTTCGGCGCCAGTGCCAGCACAGCCATCAGCTCGGGCTTGGAGCCGGCTTCCAGACCGATAGACACGTTCTGTGTGGCAATGATGTTTTCCACCACCGCTTCTTGCTGGTTGACCTTGATCGGGTACAGCGCGGTGTACTGGTTCTGGTAGTCCAGGCGCGCAATGTTGCTGTCGAACGCACCGGTCAGCTGACGCACGCGGTCTTGCAGGATGTCGGGGAAGCGCACCAGCAACGGCAGCGACAGGCCGCTCTTGCGCAGATTGTCGACCTGCTCGTAAAGATCGATCGGCGAGCTGCCTGGCCCGTTAGGGCGAACTTCAACGCGACCCGCTTCGTTGATTGCAAAATAACCCGCGCCCCAATGGCGAATACCATAAACGCTGCGGCTATCCGCAACTGTCCATTGGCTGCCATCGTCTTTGCGTGTGCGTCGTACGGACATCGAAGTCCCCTATAAAGAAGTCGTAGCGCCAGCCAATAGCCAGCTGGGCGCAGTGTAATGAGTTGAAATGACGATTTGATTCGCGGATTCAGCCGCCGGACTTCTTGGCCTTGAAACCTTTTCTGGTCAGTTCTGCGATCAGCAGTTCGACATGATCGCCCTGAATCTCGATCACGCCGTCCTTGAGCGATCCGCCTGTGCCGCAGCGTTGCTTGAGGGCTTTGGCCAGCTCTTTGAGCGGCTCTTCGGCCAGCGGCACGCCGCTGATGGTGGTGACTGTCTTGCCGCCACGGCCTTTGCTTTCGCGGCGCACACGCGCTATGCCGTCGCCTTCCGGCAGGGCCGTCTGCTTGCAGGTGCAGTCAGCAACGGGTTGGCGACAATCGGGGCAATGACGCCCTGCGTCGGTTGAAAACACCAGGCCACCCAGGGCGGCGAGAGAAGCGGCTTTTTTAGCCACGCAAAATCCTCTTGTTGAGGACTGAAGACCGGTCGGGCTCGCACGAGCGATCGACCGCGAAGCCCCACTCTGGCAGGGGCAGCGCTACTGCGGCGGCAGTGCCGACACAGTTTGAAAAAGGTCGCGCAGTGTAACGGCAAACAAGCCGGTTGCTAAGGGGCTGGATGTGCCAATTTACTGAACGCTTGCTTACCGGGCACGTGCTTTACCGAACCGGCGATTCACTGAAATGAGCGGTCTGTGCCAAGTAGCGTTTCAGCGCTGCCAGCGAGTCCGGGCAGTACGGGGTCTGCTCAGCCTGACGCAACACGTCGTCGACCGGCATGAAGAGCGCTTCCAGCACCTCTTCGGGCTGAAGTGTCAGGGGCCCGTCCCACACGGCCGAGAACACTGCGCACCACAGCCGATTACCCGGCTGATCGAAGAAGAACCGTTCGTGCGCCTGCAATGGCACGCCGCTCACCCCCAGCTCCTCTTCGAGCTCCCGAGCGGCAGATTCGGCATAGCTTTCATCCGCCTGCACCATCCCGCCCGCTGCCACATCCCAATAACCGGGATAAATCGCCTTGCTCAGGGTGCGCCGATGTACACACAGTTCGCCTGCGCTGTTGAACAGCAGAATATAGGTGCCGCGCCCGATCAGGCCTTGTTCGCGCAGCTCGGCGCGAACCCGGGAGCCCAGCAATTGATCCTGCTCGTCGACCCAGGCGATCTGCTCGGCGTCGGAGGCGGCGCGGTGCGCGGCCTCGTTCGAGGGAATGGCCATAATCAGCCCTGATTCAGCAACTGACGCAGGTCGATCACCGCAGCATTAGCCCGGGAAATGTAGTTGGCCATGACCAGCGAGTGGTTGGCGAACATACCAAACGGGCTGCCGTTGAGAATGACCGGGCTCCACATCGGCTCCTGCGAGGCTTCCAGCTCGCGAATGATCTGACGCACGCTGACCGTCGCGTTCTTCTTGGCCAGCACGTCGGCGAAGTCGACTTCGATGGCGCGCAACAAATGCGACAGCGCCCAGGCCTGACCACGTGCTTCGTAGAACACGTTGTCGATCTGCAGCCATGGCGTTTCGACAATTTCCTCATCGACCTGCGGCACTTCGCCCGGTTTGACCGAAATGTTGCTCTCGGTTTTCAGCGTGCTGTTCAGCTTGACCCGACCGACACTGGCCGACAGCCGTTGCGACAGCGAACCCAGGCGGGTGCCGACATCGCCCAGCCAGTTGTTCAGGTTGTCGGCACGCGCATAGAACAGCGCGCCTTTCTGGTTCGGATCAGACAAGCGAGTCTGATAGCGGCTCAGGGCCTTGATGCCTTCGGCGTATTGCGACTCGCTGGAAGGGAACAGCCAGGTGTCGTCCTTCACGTTGAACAGTGGCTCGGCGCGGGCCAGATCGCCGTCTTCGGCCGACTGCGATTGCGAGCGGGCAAAGTCTTTGCGCAGCGCGCGGCTCAGGTCGCGCACCTGTACCAGCACGCCGTATTCCCAGCTCGGAATGTTGTCCAGCCATACGCCCGGCGGCATTTTGTCATTCAGCAGGTAGCCCCCCGGCTTGTTCAGCAGGGTGCCGGCCACGCTTTTCAAGGTTTCGACGGTGGTGTAGCCGATGACCATCTGCTTGCTTTCACGCTCTGCAGCGGCCTGTGCGTTCTGTTGCACCGGGAACAGAGCTGGCTCGCGGCTCCAGTACCAGCCGACCAGCAACGCGACCAACAGATAAATCAAGACCAAGGCGCCCAGCGCGCGGCTATAGAACAGGTTACCCAGGTAACCTCGGCGTCTGGCCGATGAGGTATCAGCGGTGCGCTCGCCCGGGCTGCCTGCGCGGTTCTTCCAATCCAGCATGGTAGGGTCCTTTCGATCTTGAGTTGAATGCTACACGAATCGTTCGACCGCAAGCTTACTGGGCAGTTGCAAGCTTCAGGCTTCAAGTCGCAAGCTTCAAGCATAAGCCGCCCGCTTCTAACTTGCAGCTTGCAGCTTGCAGCTTGCAGCTTATAGCCGCAACCTATCAGTCGATTGATTTTGAGTAGTGGCTATGCGCCATTGTTTCGTTGTCAAATAAGTGACTTACGGCGCGCTGGCGTCGTATGGGAGGTGCTAGCATAGCGCTATCATTCGTACCGCTCAGTAACATCACAGTAGCCTGAATATGAAAGAGCCCGAAGATCCCAGTCGCGATCGCTTGAAGCATCATTTTGCCCAACGGGTCATTCATCAGGCACGTCAGATTCTCGAGACGTGGCAACGCCTGCAAAAAGCCGAATGGTCGCTGGCCGACATGGCCGAGCTCAACGAGTCGATCCTGCGCCTGCTGCGTTTTGCCGAGCGCTTTGAGCAGGCTGAACATGTTGCGCTGGCGAATGAAATCGGCCAGGCGCTGAACGCCGTTGAAGCCAACCGTGGGCGCCTCAACAGCAGTGCCATTACCGAGCTTAATCGCCTGATGCAGCGCTTGTCACGGACCGGGCTCAGGCATGGCGACAGGCTGGAACACACCGCACTGCCGCCGCTGCGCAAACCGGTTTATGTGGTGCTGCAGGATCACGAACGCGCCGAGCGGTTGGCCAAACAACTGGAGTTTTTCGGCTTGGCGGCGCTGTCATTGCACAGCGTTTCCGACTTCCAGTCCGCGATGGCGCAGCGGCATCCGGCGGCGATTGTCATGGATGTCGATTTTGGTGGTACCGGCCAAGGGCTGAAACTGGCTTCGCAAGCCCAGGAAGGGTTGGAACACAAACTTCCGTTGTTGTTTTTCAGCCTGCATGAAACCGAGACGCCCACCCGGCTGGCCGCCGTGCGCGCGGGGGGGGAAGAGTTTCTGACCGGGGCGCTGGAAGCGTCGAGCTTGCTGGAGAAGATCGAAGTCCTGACCTGCGTGGCTCAATATGAGCCTTACAAGGTGCTGATCATCGATGACTCGCGTGCTCAGGCGATGCACACCGAGCGCGTGCTGAATGCTGCCGGTATTGTGACGCGGGTGTTGATCGATCCGATTCAGGCGATGGCCGAGCTGGCCGAGTTTCAGCCTGACCTGATCATCCTCGACATGTACATGCCGGGCTGCACCGGGACCGAGCTGGCCAAAGTCATTCGGCACAACGACCGTTACGTCAGCGTGCCGATCATCTACTTGTCGGCCGAAGACGATCAAGACAAGCAGCTCGACGCCATGAGCGAGGGCGGCGACGACTTTCTGACCAAGCCAATCAAGCCGCGCCACCTGATCACCACGGTTCGCAACCGTGCTGCCAGGGCCCGCAGCCTGAAAGCGCGGATGGTCCGCGACAGCCTGACCGGGCTCTACAATCACACGCACATCCTGCAACTGCTGGAAGACTGCAGCTTTCGCTCGCGCCGTGAAAACAAGCCGCTGTGCTTTGCCATGCTCGATATCGATCACTTCAAGAAGGTTAATGACAGCCACGGCCACCCGATGGGCGACCGCGTGATCAAAAGCCTGGCGTTGTTTCTCAAGCAGCGCTTGCGCAAGACTGACTTTATCGGCCGTTATGGCGGCGAAGAGTTCGCGGTGGTCATGCCGGACACCGACATTCATAGCGCGCATAAAGTGCTCGACGAGATTCGTCACCGTTTCGCCGAAATTCATTACCCCGCGCAGCCGGTCGACCTGTTCTGCACCTTTAGCGCCGGCGTGGTCTGCCTTGGCAGTCATGGCGACAGCCTGAGCCTCGCGTCCCAGGCCGATATCGCGCTGTACCGTGCCAAGCATGCCGGTCGCAATCAGGTGCACTCGACGTTGTCAGATGCGCCTTACCATGTGGTGAAGGCTTGATTCGCTTCAGTAGTGATTCTCGGTTGCGCGCTGCCGTTCTGCGGATTTGCCGGGCGAAAACGCCAGTGCCAGTTGCGTGCGATTGTGCATGTGGGTCAGGCGCAGCACTTGCGACACGTAGAGTTTGACGGTGTTTTCGGTAATTCCCAGTTCACAGGCAATCTGGTAGTTGGTCAGCCCGGTGCTGACCAGCTTTGCCACATCCACCTGACGCGGTGAGAGCTTGGCCAGCACCATGGGCACCGGTGTATTGCCTTGGGCAACGTTACGCGCTTTGGGCTCGGCGGGCGGTGGGGTTCGTGTGTTGTCCAGATTCTGGTAAAGGTCATCGATCGATGCCGCCAGATGCTGGAGCTTTTCATTGAGAAGGCCCAACTGCTTGCGGTTCTTCTGTCGCTCATCCAGCGCGATCAACTGGAGCTTCACGCCTTCCAGCAGGTCCTGCAGATCGACCGGTTTCTGATAATAATCGGCGATGCCTGCGCGCAGGGCCTTGATCACGTCCTTTTTTTCGGCACGCCCGGTCAGCATGATGGCCTCGAACAGGTGCGTCTTGCCGCCGATCTGCTTCATGGCTTCGACCATCTCGATGCCGTTCATGCCGGGCATTTCCAGATCGCAGAGGACAATTCCGATGCTGCTGTCGTGGCTGAACTGTTCGATGGCTTCCAGGCTCGAGTGACAGCGCACGCATTGAAAGTCATTGCTCTCCAGATATTCACTGAGTTCTTCAACGACCAGAGGCTGGTCATCAACCACCAGAACTTTTGTAACCGGTAATGTATTCACATGCGACTCCATGCTGTAGTACCTCGATAACACATCGAGGGCTTTATCCATTCAGCAAACACGATGGGGTGATTTTCGAGCGTGAGGTGTTTTACAGCACTTATTTAAACGTAGCTGCACTTTCTGATTATGTACATAGCATTAACTGTTCATTCGACTAGTGGATCAATGCCGCAGTGGCTAACAGTCCGGTCAATAAAAACGGCGAGAAAGGATATTTATCTGGCGCTGCAGGGTTCATATACGGATAACGTCGCGTAAGCCCTTGGTGAATAAGGTGCCAGGCGCTGCGCCCGACGATCAACCACGTCAGCATGGCGACACCCGCGCCAATAAACGTGCACAACAAATACGTACTGTTCGCTGCAAGGGCCAGTGCCGCCAACAGCTTGACGTCGCCCGCGCCCAGCCTGCCCAGTGCATAGCCGGGTAGCGTCAGGCCCAGTGCAATCAACAGGGCCAGAGCGGCTTCAGCGGGTTCAGCGCCCAGCCAGGTCTGGCCATAAAAGAACAGGTATCCCGCCGCCAGGGCCATTGCACCCAGTGTCAGCCCATTGGAAATTTCTTTTTTTCGAGCGTCCTGCTCGGCACATACGGCAAACCACACAAGTAGGCAAAATAATTTCATCAATCAACGCACATCCTGTTTTACCTTTGCCGGAAAGAATCTATGCTGTTTTCAAGTGGCAAGTGTCAGGGTAGACGTCGACATGAAAACAGTCTTGCATCGTTCTTCTGCGCGCAAACAGCGGGGCGCTGCCGCTATTGAATTCGCGGCCGTGTTCGTGATTTTTTTTGCAGTGTTCTATGGCATGGTGAGTTATAGCCTGCCGTTGCTCATGATGCAGTCTTTCAACGCGGCCGCCAGTGAAGCGGTGCGTCGAAGTGTTGCCCTCAGTCCGGCCATTGCCAATTACGACAGCTTGTTGCGCAGCCAGGCTCAGAGCGTGGTCATGACGCAATTGGCGTGGATGCCGGCGGCTTTGGGCTTCAATCCTGCCTATACCAGCGTGACCTATAGCGCTGGCGTGCTGACGGTCACTATCCAGTACCCAAAAACCCGGCTGACCCAGGTGTTGCCGTTGTTGACGCTTCCGGGCATTGGTGAGGTCCCGCGCTTGCCGAATAACCTTACTGCACAAGCGAGCCTGCAACTTGTCCCTTGAAAAAAACCGCCTGAGTCGTTGGCTGGGCCGTGGCGAAGCGTCGCCCGGGCCGCAGAGTGTGGCGTCGAGCAGCGGGCCTGATCCGATTGGTGCCGACCTCTACCTGCTGCTCGACGACGAGGGGCAGGTGCAGAGCATCAGTGCGCATCTGCTGGCGCGGCTGGGCATCGCCGCGCCAATGGCAGCGACGCAACGCTTGATGAACCTGCTGTTGCCCAATAGCGCGCTGGTCATCGAGGGCGTGCCGCACGACTGGCTGGGGCACATGCTCGACCTGGATTTCAAAAGTACCGATGCGCACACATTGCACGCGCGTGGCTGGGTGCAGGCGCATGGCAAGGGCTGGCTGCTGCAATTGCTCGATATCAGCGACTTGATGGAGGAGGCCAGCGCCGCGCGCAGTCGTCAGCAGTGTCTGCGTTTTGCCGGGCAGATGGCCGAGCGAGTACGGGTCTGCAATGTGGCGCGGCTGACTGCCGTGGTGACCGAGCAACTTGAAGAGCTGGCGCAGCTCTGGCGAATCCCGTGCGTTGCGCTGGTGTTGCCGGAAATCAGCGGCGTTGGCTGGCGTGTCTACTGTCAATACAGCGCCCATACCGCGCCGGAGTTGTGGCAGGTCGGGCAGCGCCTGGGCAGCGCGCTGGACCAATTCGACGCCAACAGCGTGCATCAACTGAAGTTCGGCAGCGACGCTGATCATGCCGGTCTGCAAAGTGCTTTCGGCAACGCCAACGGCTTTCTGATCCCGCACAGCCGGGACAACGTGGCCAAGGCCTGGCTGATGTTCGGCTTTTATGACCCGCAGCAGCAGGCGCCGGATCTGGGCGAGCGCGAATGGCTGAACCTGTGTTCGGCGCTGGCCGGGCCGGTGCTGTTTCGCCTCTCGGAACAGCATAATCGTCATCACGTAGAGCGTCTGGCGGTGCTGCAGGACCTACTCGGCACTGGCTGGTGGGAGCTGCTGCCCGCCAGCGACGAAATCCTGCTCGCCCCGCAGTTGGCGCGTAATCTGCGTGTCGGCGACCGGATCGAAAGCCTGTCGCGTACAGACTGGCTGGCGCTGATTCATCCGGCAGATCGGCAGGAATTGTCCAGCCGCCTGGCCCGGCTGCGCGACAAAGGCACGCCGATGCTGCTGTGCGTGCGTCTGGCGCAGAGCGATCCGGCGCAGGAAACCCTGTGGTTTCGGATTCAGGGTCAGGCGCTGGTCAGTGGTCAGGTGCAGCGGGTGCTCGGCTTCATGCTCGACGTCAGCGACATCAAGAATCAGGAAACCGAAGCGGCCGCCGCGCACGCCCGGCTGGACAACCTGATCGCCAGTTCGCCCGCGGTGATCTACGTGCAGCGTTACGATCAGGGCAATCTGGAACCGACTTTTTTCAGTGACAGCCTCACCCCGCTGTTGGGCTGGACGCTTGCCGACTGCGTAGACGGTCAACTGGTTGAGTACATTCACCCCGAAGACCGCGATATCTGGTTCGAGCGTACTCGCCAACTGTTGCGCGAAGGCTTCGTCAGCCGACGTTATCGGCTCCGCGACCGGCAGGGCGATTATCACTGGCTGCTGGACGAGGCGCGTCTATTGCGCGATGACCTCGGAATCCCGGTGGAAGCCGTCGGTCTGTGGCTGGATGTGACCGAGGCAACGCTGGCGGCGGAACAGGTGCGCAAGAGTGAGGAGCGTTACCGGATTCTGGTCGAGGATTCTCCGGCGATGATCTGTCGCTACACGCCGGACCTGGTGCTCAGCTTCGGCAACCGGCCACTGGCCAACTACATGGAATGCACCCCGGAACAGCTGACGGGGATCAATCTGGGCGACTGGCTCTCCGATGAACAGCGCGAGGCGTTTATCAGGCGCATCGGGCTGTTGACCCCGGAGTCGCCGTTGAGCACCGAAGAAATCTGCATCGAGCTGCCCGGTCGTGAATACGCCTGGTGGGTGTGGGCGGATCGAGGTGTGTTCGATGAACAGGGCAAGCTGGTCGAGATTCAGGCGGTGGGGCGCGACAACACCGATGTGCGCCGCTCGCGCATGCAACTGAACCAGAGCGCCAAGATGGCGACCCTGGGCGAAATGGCCACCGGCCTGGCCCACGAGATCAATCAGCCGCTGAATGTCATGCGCATGGCGGTGGTCAACGTGCTCAAGCGTCTGGGCCGCGGCGACGTGGATATCGACTACCTCACCGAGAAGCTCAACCGCATCGACTCTCAGGTGCAGCGTGCGGCGCGGGTCGTCGACCACATGCGTGTGTTCGGTCGGCGCTCCGAGATCGAGGAGCAACTGTTCGATCCGGTTCAGGCGGTCGAAGGCACGATCTCGATGTTGACCGAAGGCATGAAGGGCAAAGGCGTGCAGTTGCGGGTCGGGAGCATGATCGAGGGCGTGCAGGTGCGTGGGCATGTCGATCAGTTGGAGCAGGTGCTGATCAACCTGATGGTCAACGCTCGCGATGCGCTGTTGTCGCGCCGGGAAAAAGACCGCAGTTTCGAACCGTGGATCAGCGTCGAAGCCGAGCGCGATGAAAATATCATCCGCCTGGTGGTGCAGGACAACGGCGGCGGTATCGATCCGCGCTTGCTGGAGCGCATCTTCGAGCCGTTTTTCACCACCAAACCGGTGGGCGTCGGCACCGGGCTGGGGTTGTCGGTCAGCTACGGCATTGTCGACCAGATGGGCGGCCAACTGACCGTGAGCAACGTTGACGAAGGCGCGCGCTTTCGCATCGAGTTGCCGATCTACAACGCCGATTAGATCACCAGCGTCGCCTGGCCGAGGTTGCAACTCAGATTGGCACCGACATCGGCAGCCCCCAGGTTCAGGCCCAGCGACTCGAACAACGGGTCGACCACCGAGGTCAGCAATCGAGTAAGCGTGTCATCGACGATGGCATCCAGCGCTAGGGTCAGGCTGCTCAGCATAGTCGCCGCGCCAGTGATGAGATTGCCGAGCACATTGCTGGTCGCCGGTTTGTAGACATTCACCTTCACGCTGGACACCGTGCCGTTGAGCAACGTGCTCGGTTTGGTGTACGCAACGCCGGTCTGGAAATACGGGGCGTTGCTGATTTCCGGCAGATTGGGCGAGCTGAAGGACGTACTGACCGCCGACGATTTACCCAGCGCTGACTGGCTGACTGTGTCGAATGTAAGGCCGATACCGCCACCGCCGAAAGGCACTCGAGGTCCACAGGTCCCCAAAGTAGGGAGCCCTAGCAGCTTCTGACAGGTCATAGTGCCGATATCGAGTACCGGCAGCGGCAGGGCGGTCACTGCCGCCGGATCAGTGCTGGCCGGAAATGCACTCGCAGGGTCGATCCCGCCGACTTTAGCGCTAAGCAAGGCGGCGTCGGTTTTGACGCTCAGGGTTTTGCTGGTGTTGCTGGCGCAGGTGAAACCGGTGACATAACTCTCGGCACTCGCCAGCGACAGGCTCAAGTCGATTCTGGGGCCGGATGCGCCGGCCGTCAGAAATTTGGGGTCGGCGACTATGCAACTGGTCAGCCCGAGTGCGCAGGTGGAAGCGCCCAGGGTACCGGCAATATTCAGACTCAATGCATTGCTGAGAATCGGCGTCAGGCTGCCGACCACCGAGCCGGCGGTATTGACCAGCGACGTGATCGTGCCCAGCACCGGCAGGTTGATCGAGACCAGCGCCCGCATTTGCGCGGTACGCACGTAAATCCGGTTGGCGCCGGTTTTGGGGTTGTTCGGGTCGATCTTGCTTGGGTCGCCAATGGCTGAAAGCTGCGGCGGCTCGATCACCTGAATGCGCGTCGTGACCTGTGCCAGGTTGCCGACATTGATCTGCGCGGCGGTGGAAATACCGGTTTTGTCATTGGCCAGTTGCGCAATACCTTGCACGAGGTCCATCAGACGCAGATTGGCACTCAATGCCGCGATGTCCGGTGCGCCCTGGATCGACAGTAAATCGCCCAGTACCACCGTGGTCGCCCCGGACGCCAGTTTCAAGGCCTGCAAGCCCGCAATGGTCGCGGTGCCGCCCAGCGCCGCGCCGGGGTCCAGCACATTGATCGCGCTCTGAATCAACTGGCTGACTGACACCGAGGTGCTGAGCACACTGCTATAGCCGACGGCCGTCAGATTGAGGTCGGTCTTGAGTCGGTTCAGATAGCTCAGCAGGCTGAGGTCGGTGGTGGCAAGACCTTGCCAGTTGGCCACGCTGAGGTTCAGCGTGCCACCGAGCAGGCTGCCAATGACCGGGTTGAGGATCGCCGCGCGGGTGCTGTCGATGGTGACCGTGGCGCTGCGGATGGTCAGGGCTGCGAGAGGTGAGGCGCTGGCGGCGACGGCTTTGGCGCTGAGCGGAACATTCTGTGGCGTTGCCGGGCCGCCGAACAAGGCCCCGATACCTGCGGCAATACTGTGTGGCACAGGGTGCGTGGCGACTACCTCGATGGCCAGCGCCTGAGTCGGATCGACACTGAACGTTCGCTGGCTCAGGGCGTTCAGCACCAGCGTGCCGCAGCGGGTTGTCAGCGTGCGACTGTCGCTGCCGGGGGTGAAGCCATTGCGGATGGCGCTTTGCCTGGCAAAGTCCGCAGCGCTGGAGGTGCCGCTGCATGTACCTCGGCGTCCGGCAGCTTCCAGCGCGGCAATGTCTGCAACCCGCTGCAGCGAACGCTTCTCCAGATAAAGGCGGCCGCTGTCGACCACGACCAGTGTGCACAACAGCGCCAGCCCCAGCGTCAGCGCCGCCATCAGGCCGATTGCACCGCGTTGCCGATGCTGCGTTGCGGTATAACGATTCAGGCGAGACATCAGCACTCCTTCGGCAACGCCGTCGCTCACTCTCCGGTGTGAGGGGAGTGTAGACAACGCCTCGAAGACGCGCTGACAAGCTGTCAGCTTCGCCGTTACGTTCAGTACTGGTAGCGCAGCACCGCATGCGACAAGGCGCGCACGGCAAATATGCCGAGCAGGGCGGTCATGGCCGGAACGATCAGCCACCAGACCCGGACTGACATTGCGCGCAGCGATTCCTTGCGCTGGAAGAACGCCAGGCTGGCCGCGCAGACGCAGAACGCCAGAAGCATGCCGGCCAGAATATCGGTCGGCCAGTGAACGCCCAGGTACACCCGTGACAGGGCAATCGCCAGCGCCGGAATGCCGCAGACCAGCATCCAGGTCAGGCGCAAACGCACCGGCTGGCCACGGCCTGCCAGCACCGCAAGGGTCATGAACAGCGCGAACGCCGCAGAGCTGTGCCCGCTGGGCATGCTGTAGGAGGTAATCGGGTCGAGCAGGACTTCCGGGCGCGCGCGGGCGAAGAATGTTTTCAACGTACCGTTCGCGATGGCCGTGCCCAGTGTGACGGTCAGCGCGAAGGCTGCATGGCGCCACTGTCGGGCAACCGCCAGCACGATGATCAGCAAGGACGCCGCCAGCAACTGAGCCTTGAAGTCGCCGATGCTGGTGACGAACAGCACGATGTTCTGCGCGGCTTCGCTGCGGTGTTCCTGGACCAGCGTCATCAGACCGTTGTCGAAATCAGCCAGGTAGGGCCAGCCAATGAACAGCGCCGCCACCAGTATCAGGCTGAGTGCGGAAATCACTTTGGTGGCGTAGCGCTTCTGGCGAATGCTGCTCTGAATGCTCAAGCCAAACAGAATCGCCAGCCCGGCACCGACCACCGCAGCCTCGGGCCAGAAACCTTCCGGCAGCGGCAGGCGAATGGCCGCACCGGCGGCCCAGCCCGGCATCAGGTAGGCAATCGACCAGCCTGCGGCCGCCAGCACACTGACCGCCACAAAGCGTGGCAGCGGCATGTCGCACATACCGGCGATCATCGGCAGCATGGGTCGCAGCGGGCCGATGAAGCGGCCGACCAGCAGGCTGGCAATCCCGTAGCGATGGAAATAGGTCTCGGCCCCGGCCATCCATTCCGGGTGGGTGCGCAGGCCCGGCAACTGGCGGATGTTCTGGTGGAAACGACGACCGATGAAGTACGACACCGCATCTCCGAGCAGCCCGCCCAGAAAGCCCAGCAGCAGCACTTCGCTCAACGGCAGGATGCCGCTGCCAGCCAGCGCGGCAATGGCAAACATGATCACAGTGCCCGGCACGACAATCCCGACAATCGCGACACATTCGGTAAATGCCACTAAAAAGATCGCGACAGCCACCCAGGAAGGGTTGGCCGTCAACCAGCCGGTCATGCCATTGAGCAGGTCGCCCATTGATCAGTTTCCTTGATCGAGAAGTAAGTAGTCGCGGCCTTCGACCTGGCCGCGTCTGAGAGGGTTCCGTGTGCAGAATCGTGCGTAACCGGCGTCCACGAAGCGATACAGCAAATGCTCGTCGCGTCCGGCGGGGATGCCCAGTCGGGTGGTCTGAATGATGCGTTCGGGTGTCTGGCCGACATCCTCGACCAGCAGTTTTTGCGGATCGAAGCGCTTTGCGTCCCAGGCCGGGACTTTCAGCCCCAGTGCCTTGCACAGCAGTGTCTGGCCGGCGCAGAGGCGTTGCGCCGGGCGAATCTGGCCGCTGGCGTCGGGATTGTTCAATTGCATCTGTGCAAGGGCGTTCTCGTCGCTGATAGCGTCGGTCCACGGGAATGCCGACTTGATCAGTACCGCATTGCCCGGCCCTTCGGCGCTGAAGTTCAGCGAATCGCCGCCGCGCGCGTAATACATGTAAATGTGGCCGCCTTCGAGGAACAGTGCCTTGCGTTTCTCTGTGTAGCCAAGCGACGCGTGGCTGCCTTTTTCTGCGCAGTAATAGGCTTCGGTCTCGATGATTCGCGCCGCCAGCCACAACTCGCCGACCTTGTGGCGGATGACCTTGCCCAGCAGGTCGCGCGCCAGCAGTTGGGCATCGCGCTGGAAAAAACTGTCCGAAAGAGCAACGGGCATAGCAGCAGGCATAGATAAGACAGGTAAGTTGAGAAGGTGACCGATCATAGCAAGCGCAACTTTAATTGCAGCTGAATGTGTCGGTATTGGCGACTTTGTTGTTTCTGAAAATGACTGAATCATGACAAGCCGGTTAACCCGCGCGAGCGCTTTGTGCGTGCGTCTCCCTGCGACGCCGGTCGCGACACTGCACAGGCTGAGCGCTCATCGTTATACATGAGTCCTGAAAAGCTCGGAAAATGGGGCGTTCAGGCTTCTGCCCGCAGG
>NZ_LGLN01000013.1:76857-102304 GCF_001293775.1 Pseudomonas syringae pv. cilantro | reverse complement strand
GAACCGGCAGCAAAACCGGTGCATACGGTGTATCAGGCACATAAAGGAGGCCTGTTTCAGGGCCGCTTCGCAACCCATCGCGGACAAGCGAAGTGTCGCCCGGTTCGCTCCCACGGCCTTCGGCCAGAATCAATAGCGGACTTGTGCGTAGCGACGAGTGCTGAGCGTGATGAGCGTTGGTCTGCGCAAGAAATCTGCGCACTGTTATCGACCATCCGCCTGTCTGCGCTGTCGTTCGTGCCCCACGACAGCTATAATCGGCCGCTTTCCTCTTTGCCAAGACCTCTGAGACCATGACCGAGTCCGTTCTTGACTACATGACCCGCCTGGGTCGCGCCGCCCGCGAAGCATCGCGCGTGATCGGTCGTGCCAGCACTGCGCAGAAGAACCGCGCCCTGCTCGCCACTGCTGCTGCGCTGGATGCGGCTCGCGACGAGCTGTCTGCCGCCAACGCGCTGGACCTGGCCAACGGTCAGGCCAGCGGGCTCGAGCCGGCCATGCTGGAACGTCTCGCCCTGACCCCCGCACGCATCGACAGCATGATCGTCGGGTTGCGTCAGGTCGCCAGCCTCGCCGACCCGGTCGGCGCGATCCGCGACATGAGCTATCGGCCGTCGGGTATCCAGGTCGGCAAGATGCGCGTGCCGTTGGGCGTGGTGGGCATCATCTACGAGTCGCGTCCGAACGTGACCATCGACGCCGCCAGCCTGTGTCTGAAGTCCGGTAACGCAACCATTTTGCGTGGCGGCTCCGAGGCGATTCACTCCAACCGCGCCATTGCGGCCTGCATCGAGCGCGGTCTGGCCGAGGCCGGTTTGCCTGCGGCGGTGGTGCAAGTGGTGGAAACCACCGACCGTGCTGCGGTTGGCGCGCTGATCACCATGCCCGAGTACGTGGACGTCATCGTCCCGCGCGGCGGCAAGGGTTTGATCGAGCGGGTCAGCCGTGACGCGCGGGTGCCGGTCATCAAGCATCTTGACGGTATTTGCCACGTGTATGTCAGCGCGCACGCCGACCTGCCCAAGGCACAGAAAATCGCCTTCAACGCCAAGACCTATCGTTACGGTATCTGCGGCGCGATGGAAACCCTGCTGGTCGATCAGACCATTGCCGCTGATTTTCTGCCGCCGATGGCAGCGCAGTTCCGCGAGAAGGGTGTCGAGTTGCGCGGCTGTGAACGCACCCGCGAGCTGATCGACGTCATTGCCGCGACCGAAGAGGACTGGCACACCGAGTACCTGGCGGCGATCTTGTCGATTCGCGTCGTCAGCGGGCTGGACGAAGCCATCGAGCACATCAATCACTATGGCTCGCATCACAGTGATGCCATCGTTTCCGAGCATCAGAGCCAGATTCGCCGCTTCATGGCCGAGGTCGACTCCAGTTCGGTCATGATCAACGCGCCGACCAGCTTCGCTGACGGGTTCGAATACGGATTGGGTGCCGAGATAGGCATTTCTACTGATAAGCTGCACGCCCGCGGCCCGGTCGGACTGGAAGGCCTGACCTGCGAGAAGTACATTGTGATCGGCGACGGTCAATTGCGCGGGCAAGCCTGACTTGAGCGAGCCCGTGGCTGTGCCGCCCAGACGTATCGGCATGCTCGGCGGGACGTTCGACCCGGTTCATATCGGTCACTTGCGCGGTGCGCTGGAAGTGGCCGAACTACTGGAACTCGATGAGTTGCGCTTGACGCCCAGCGCCAGGCCTCCGCATCGTGACATGCCGAGCGTTACCGCTCAGGACCGTCTGGCGATGGTCCGCAGTGCGGTGGCCGGTGTGTCGCCCTTGACGGTGGATGACCGTGAACTGAAACGGGACAAACCGTCGTATACCCTCGACACACTGGAATCGATGCGCGCAGAACTCGCGCCTCAGGACCAGTTGTTTCTGTTGCTGGGTTGGGATGCCTTTTGCGGGCTGCCGACCTGGCACCGGTGGGAAGAACTGCTGGAGCACTGCCATATCGTGGTGCTGCAACGCCCGGACGCGGACAGCGAGTCGCCGGATGCCATGCGCAACCTGCTGGCGGCACGCGCAGTCAGCGATCCGAAGGCCCTGAAAGGGCCGGGCGGACAGATTACATTCGTCTGGCAGACGCCTTTATCGGTGTCTGCCACCCAGATCCGTCAACTGCTGGCCAGCGGTAAGTCGGTACGTTTTCTGGTGCCAGACGCGGTACTGGCCTATATCGATGTGCACGGGCTTTACCGTGCGCCGAACACAGATGGGTTGCCCTGAAACGCTTTTATCGACAAGCGTCTGGGCGGTCCCACACATACGAGCTGAATGAGTTTTATATGACAAAGCAAAAAATGAGCAGTGAAGAAGTCGTCAAGGTTGCCGTTGCAGCCCTCGAAGAGATCAAGGGTGCCGACATCCTGACCATCGACGTGCGTGACAAGACCAGCATCGCCGATTACATGCTGATCTGCACCGGTACTTCCAACCGCCAGCTGAACGCACTGGTCGACAGCGTCCGTGACAAGGTCAAGGCTGCCGGTCTGAAGTCCCTGAGCGAAGAAGGCAAGGGCGACAGCGACTGGGTGCTGCTCGACCTGGGCGACGTGATCGTGCACGTGATGACTGCCGCTGCGCGCCAGTTCTACGACCTTGAGCGTCTGTGGCAGGGTGCCGAGCAAAGCCGTGCTGCCAGCGCTGCGCACCATACTCCAGGCCACGAATAAGGCATCACTGTGCGTTTGCGTCTGATCGCGGTGGGTTCGCGCATGCCCAAGTGGGTTGAGGAAGGCTGGCACGAGTACGCCAAGCGTATGCCCGCCGAACTCGCCCTTGAACTGGTGGAAATTCCGCTCAATACCCGTGGCAAGAACGCCGACGTTGCGCGCTTTATCCGTCAGGAAGGCGAAGCGATGCTGGCGAAAGTGCAGCCGGGCGAGCGGATTGTCACGCTGGAAGTGCAGGGCAAACCCTGGAGCACCGAACAGTTGGCGGTCGAGCTTGATCGCTGGCGTCTCGATGCGCGCACGGTCAACCTGATGGTGGGCGGCCCGGAGGGGTTGGCACCTGAGGTCTGTGCCCGCAGCGAGCAACGCTGGTCGCTGTCACCGCTGACCTTGCCGCACCCGCTGGTGCGCATCCTGATCGGCGAGCAGATGTATCGCGCCTGGACGGTCCTGTCCGGGCACCCTTATCACAAGTAGCATTGTCTTTACTGTGAACACGGCCTAAATGTCTCAACCGATCCGCCTCAAAGACCACGAAAAAGACGCACGTCTGGTGCGCGGCAGGGTCGTGTTCGGTGCTGTGGCGATCGTGTTGCTGGTATGTGTGCTGATCGCGCGACTTTATTACCTGCAAGTCATTCAGTACGACTATCACTCCACGCTCTCGGAAAACAACCGTGTTCACGTGCAGCCGATTCCGCCCAGTCGTGGCCTGATCTACGACCGCAACGGCGTCGTGGTGGCCGACAACCGGCCCAGCTTCAGCCTGACCATGACGCGTGAGCGCTCTGGCGAATGGTCCAGCGTGCTCGACACCATCGTGGATATTTTGCAGCTCACCCCCGATGACCGGATCATTTTCGAAAAGCGCATGAAGCAGGGGCGTCGGCCCTTCGAGCCGGTGCCGATCCTGTTCGAGTTGAGCGAAGAGCAGATCGCCCTGATCGCCGTCAACCAGTTCCGCCTGCCGGGCGTCGAAGTGGTGGCGCAGCTGGTGCGTCACTACCCGCAGGGGCCGCATTTTGCGCATTCGGTCGGCTACATGGGGCGCATCAACGAAAAAGAGCTCAAGAGCCTCGATCCCATCAATTACAGCGGCACCCACCATATCGGCAAGACCGGTATCGAGCGCTTCTACGAGCCCGAACTGCATGGTCAGGTCGGCTACGAAGAGGTCGAGACCAATGCCCGTGGCCGCGTATTGCGCGTGCTCAAACGCACGGATCCGATCCCCGGCAAGGACATTGTCCTGAGCCTCGACATCAATCTGCAGGAAGCCGCCGAAGCTGCGTTGGGCGGGCGTCGGGGCGCCGTTGTGGCACTTGAGCCGAGTACCGGGGAAGTGCTGGCGATGGTCAGTGCACCCAGTTTCGATCCGAACCTGTTCGTGACCGGCATCAGTTTCAAGGCGTATGCCGAGCTGCGCGATTCCATCGACCGGCCGCTGTTCAACCGTATCCTGCGCGGCCTTTATCCGCCGGGCTCGACTATCAAGCCTGCAGTGGCGATTGCGGCGCTGGATGCCGGCGTCGTGACGCCCGCTACGCGCGTGTTCGACCCAGGCTATTACCAGCTGCCCAATTACGATCACAAGTATCGTAACTGGAATCGGACCGGTGATGGCTGGGTGGACCTGGATGCAGCGATCATGCGATCAAATGACACGTATTTCTACGATCTTGCGCACAAGCTGGGCATCGACCGGCTGGCGACCTACATGAACAAGTTCGGCATCGGCGAAAAGGTCTCGCTGGACATGTTCGAAGAGTCGCCCGGTCTGATGCCGTCACGCGACTGGAAGCGCGCGACCCGCCGTCAGG
The DNA here is from genome assembly GCF_001293775.1 of Pseudomonas syringae pv. cilantro. GTDB lineage: Bacteria > Pseudomonadota > Gammaproteobacteria > Pseudomonadales > Pseudomonadaceae > Aquipseudomonas > Aquipseudomonas syringae_P. The sequence continues at coordinate 97,797 of NZ_LGLN01000013.1, read as the reverse complement.
CCTGGTTCCCGGGCGAAACGCTCATTCTCGGGATCGGTCAGGGCTACATGCAGGCTACGCCGCTGCAACTGGCGCAGGCCACGGCGCTGGTGGCCAACAAAGGTGTATGGAACCGGCCGCACCTGGCCCGAACCATCGAGGGCAAGCCGCCGGTGGACGAGAACCCGATGCCGAACATCGTGCTGCGTGATCCGGCCAACTGGGCGCGGGTCAATCACGGCATGCAGGAAGTGATGCACGGCGCACGCGGTACGGCACGCAAGGCGGCCATCGGTGCGCAATACCGGATTGCCGGCAAGAGCGGTACGGCGCAGGTCGTGGCGATCAAGCAGGGCGAGAAATATGACCGTACCAAGGTCCAGGAGCGCCATCGCGACCACGCCTTGTTCGTCGGCTTCGCGCCGGCCGACAACCCGAAAATCGTGGTTGCCGTGATGGTCGAGAACGGCGAGTCCGGCTCCGGCGTTGCGGCGCCGGTCGTGCGTCAGGTCATGGACGCGTGGCTGCTCGACGAAAATGGCCATCTCAAGCCTGAGTATGCCGGTTCCCAGAATCTGGAGGCTGCGGCCCGTGAAGAGTAATTTTGACCGCATCCTGTCCAGCGAAGACGTGATGCGCCGCCGCGCCACGTTTCTGCAGCGCATTCATATCGACGGTCCTTTGCTGATTCTGTTGCTGACGCTGGCAGCGGGCAGCCTGTTCGTGCTGTATTCGGCCAGCGGCAAGAACTGGGATCTGCTGATCAAGCAGGCCAGTTCGTTCGGCATCGGTCTGGTGGCGATGGTGGTGATCGCGCAACTCGAGCCCCGATTCATGGCGCGCTGGGTGCCGGTGCTGTATGTCATCGGCGTTTTGTTGCTGGTGGTGGTGGACGTCATGGGCCACAACGCCATGGGCGCGACCCGCTGGATCAACATTCCCGGTGTGATCCGCTTCCAGCCTTCGGAATTTCTCAAGATCATCATGCCGGCGACCATCGCCTGGTACCTGTCCAAGCGCACGCTGCCGCCGCATCTCAAGCACGTCGCGGTCAGTCTGGCGTTGATCGGTGTGCCGTTCGTGCTGATCGTGCGCCAGCCCGATCTCGGCACGTCGTTGCTGATTCTGGCTTCCGGTGCGTTCGTGCTGTTCATGGCTGGCCTGCGCTGGCGCTGGATTCTCAGTGTGCTGGCGGCGGCCGTACCTGCGGCGGTCGCCATGTGGTTCTTCTTCATGCATGACTATCAGAAGCAGCGCGTGCTGACGTTTCTCGATCCGGAAAGCGATCCGCTGGGCACCGGCTGGAACATCATTCAGTCCAAGGCTGCCATCGGTTCGGGCGGGGTGTTCGGCAAGGGCTGGCTGCTGGGTACTCAGTCGCACCTGGATTTTCTGCCGGAAAGCCACACCGACTTCATTATTGCGGTGCTGGGCGAAGAGTTCGGGCTGGTGGGCATTTGTGCGCTGCTGATCATCTATATGCTGCTGATCGGTCGCGGGCTGGTGATCACCGCGCAGGCACAGACGCTATTCGGCAAATTGCTGGCCGGCGCGCTGACCATGACATTTTTTGTTTACGTTTTCGTCAACATCGGTATGGTCAGTGGCCTGATGCCGGTGGTGGGCGTGCCGCTGCCCTTCATTAGCTACGGCGGAACTTCGCTGGTGACGCTACTGTCAGCGTTTGGAGTTTTGATGTCGATCCATACACATCGTAAATGGATCGCACAGGTTTGATTAAGGTGAACTATTCAATGCAAGCAGTGCTTAACTGGGCTCGATATGCTCCAGTGGTCGGTCTGGTAGGCATCCTTGGCTCAGTGCAGGAAGTGCTCGCCGGTGATTATGAGGGTTCGCCTCAGGTCGCTGAATTCGTCGGTGAACTGACCCGCGATCACGGCTTTGCCGGTGAGCAACTGATGAGCCTGTTTCGTGAGGTCGAGCGCAAGCAGGCCATTCTCGATGCGATTTCCCGCCCGGCCGAACGGGTCAGGCAGTGGAAGGATTATCGGCCGATGTTCCTGACCGACGCACGTATCGCCCGCGGTGTCGACTTCTGGCGTCAGCACGAAGCGGCACTGACGCGTGCCGAGCAGGAATATGGTGTGCCGGCGCAGATCATCGTGTCGATTATCGGCGTGGAAACCTTTTTCGGCCGCAACACCGGTAATTACCGGGTGATCGATGCGCTTTCGACTCTTGGCTTCGATTACCCGCCACGCGCGCCGTTCTTCCGCAAGGAACTGCGTGAGTTCCTGCTGCTGGCGCGCGAGCAGCAGGTTGACCCGCTGACGCTCAAAGGCTCGTATGCCGGTGCGATGGGGCTGCCGCAGTTCATGCCGAGCAGCTTTCGCGCGTATGCCGTGGATTTCGACGGCGACGGTCACATCAATATCTGGACCGACCCGGACGATGCCATCGGCAGTGTCGCCAGTTATTTCAAACGACACGGATGGGTTGCCGGTCAGCCAGTCGTCAGCCGCGCCACGGCACGCGGTGACCGCGTCGATGAGGGCTTGAGCCCGGCGCTCGACCCGGTAATGTCGGTTGGGGAGTTGCGAGGGTTGGGCTGGGCAAGTCATGATGCGCTGCGCGATGATATGCCGGTGACGGCGTTTCGTCTGGACGGTGACGCGGGTCCCGAATACTGGCTGGGTCTGAACAATTTTTATGCAATCACTCGTTATAACCGCAGCGTGATGTACGCCATGGCCGTGTATCAGCTGTCTGAATCGTTGGTTCAAGCTCGAGGCGTCAAGTAATGCGGGCATTGCCGATTCTTCAATCATTCAAGCTTCTGGCGTTGACTGGCCTGGCTGTGCTGGTCGCCAGCTGTTCGTCGCCATCGCGCACGACGACCTCCACGCAGGCGCCGAAAGGCGGGGCCGTGGTGCGCTCGATGCCGGGGCTGGACATCAACCGTGCTCACAAGGACGGCGCGCCGTGGTGGGATGTGGACGTTTCGCGTATCCCGGATGCGACGCCGACCCTGCACACCGGTGCCTACAAGGCCAACCCTTACACCGTGCTGGGCAAGACCTATTTCCCGATGAGCGATTCCAAGCGTTACGTCGCTTCGGGCACCGCTTCCTGGTATGGCACCAAGTTTCACGGTCAGAACACCGCCAACGGCGAAGTGTATGACCTGTACGGCATGAGCGCCGCGCACAAGACTCTGCCGTTGCCCAGCTACGTCAAAGTGACCAACCTGGACAACAACCGCACCGTCATCCTGCGTGTCAACGACCGAGGCCCGTTCTATTCGGACCGCATCATCGACCTGTCGTATGCTGCTGCCAAAAAGCTGGGTTACGCCGAAACCGGTACGGCCCGGGTCAAGGTCGAAGGTATCGACCCGCAGGAATGGTGGGCGCAGCGTGGCCGTCCGGCGCCGCTGATGCTCAATCAGCCGCAGGTAATGGCCCAGGCGACGCCGCCCGCGCTGTCCACTTCGACCGGCACGGTCGAACAGTACACGCCGCCGCCCCAGCAGCACGCAGCACCGGTCGTGCCGTTGCAGGTTGATGCAAAAAAAAACGCTTCAGGACAAGCCTCTGGGCTGTTTCTCCAGGTGGGAGCCTTCGCCAACCCGGACGCTGCGGAGCTCCTGAGGTCGAAGCTGAGCGGGATGGTCAGAGCGCCGGTTTTCGTCAGCTCGATAGCACGCAATCAGCAAACGCTGTATCGGGTGCGGATGGGACCGATCGACACGCAGGGTGAAGCCCAGCAGCTGCAAAACAGCGTCAGGTCGGCCAATCTGGGCCAGCCGAGCGTTGTGACATCGGATCAGTAAACGTTTTTGACAGTCGCCCTCTGGCAACAAATGGAGGGCGGGATGCAGTCGCAGGCAGCGTGATTTGCCATAGGGCAAGCGTTGCAGGCAACTGTCCACAAGGTCGTGTGTCGAACAGGCGACTTTGTCAGCCAGGGCTACAGCCTGGCGCCACGAGCCGTACCGAGGCGCTTTCGCTTCGCCGGTCTGTTCAGTTTTGCCCGCAAGGGCATGTTTGCCCATTAGGATTCTCGAGAGACGGATGAACATCACCACCTTTGCAAAACGTTTGTGCCTGCTTGTTCCACTGATTGTCACCCCGGCTGCCTGGGCTGCAGAGCAGATGACGCCTGCCGCACCGCAACTGGCGGCCAAGGCCTACGTGCTGATGGACGCTACCAGTGGCAACGTTCTGGTCGAGAACAACGGTGATCAGCGTCTGGCGCCTGCCAGTCTGACCAAGTTGATGACGGCCTACATCGCGACCCTGGAAATCCGTCGCGGCCAGATCGGCGAGAACGATCCGGTGACCATCAGTGAAAACGCCTGGCGCACAGGCGGTTCGCGGATGTTCATCAAGGTCGGCAGCCAGGTGACGGTCAGCGACCTGCTGCACGGCATCATCATTCAATCGGGCAACGACGCCAGCGTCGCGATCTCCGAGCATATTGCCGGCAGCGAAGATGCCTTTGCCGACATGATGAACAAGACGGCTGCCGATCTGGGCATGACCAACAGTCACTTCATGAACCCGACCGGCCTGCCAAACCCGGAGCACTACTCGTCGGCTCACGACATGGCGATCCTGGCCCGTGCGATCATTCACGAAGACCCGGCTCACTATGCGATCTACTCGCAGAAAGAGTTCTTCTGGAACGGCATCAAGCAGCCTAACCGCAACCTGCTGCTGTGGCGTGACAAGACCGTTGACGGTCTGAAAACCGGTCACACCGACGAAGCGGGCTACTGCATGGTGTCCTCGGCTGTGCGTGATGGCATGCGTCTGATTGCCGTGGTGTTCGGCACCAACAGCGAACAGGCCCGTGCAGCTGAAACCCAGAAGCTGCTGACGTACGGCTTCCGTTTCTTCGAAACCCAGAACTTCTACCAGAAGGGCACCGAGCTGGCTCAGGCCACGGTCTGGAAAGGCACCGAGCGTCAGGTCAAGGCCGGTCTGGCTGAAGATCTGAGCATGACCATGCCAAAAGGCGACATGAAGAAGCTGTCTGCCAGCATGACCATGAACCCGCAGCTGATTGCGCCCATCGCCAAGGGCGACGTGATCGGCAAGGTTGAAGTCAAGAAGGACGATCAGGTGGTTCACACCGCTAATCTGATCGCGCTTGAAGCGGTCGAGGAAGGTGGCATTTTCCGCCGCGTGTGGGATAGCATCCGCCTGTTCTTCTACGGCTTGTTCAACTGACCCTCCAGTAACTACTGCCGACCTTCTCGCGGCCTGCTCATGATCTGAGCGGGCTGCGTGTCCGTCGTCACGGCTTGTGAGACCTTTACTGCCATGACCGATACCGACGTCAAGTCGCACAAAATCGAATTCCCCTGCAATGACTACCCGATCAAGATTATCGGTGACACCAGTGTGGGCTTTACGGCTGCCGTAATGGAAGTGCTTGAAAAGCACGCTACGGTCGACCTCAAGACGCTGGCCGAGCGTCAGAGCAGCAACGGCAAATACACCACTGTCCAGCTGCACATCATCGCCACCGGCGAAGACCAGTTGCGCGACATCAATAGCGCCCTTCGTGCTACGGGTTTCGTGCACATGGTGCTCTGATGAGTGGTGCCCTGGGATTTCGTGATCTGGGTCTGATCGATTACGAAACCGCCTGGCACGCCATGCAGCGCTTCACCGACGGGCGTGGGCGGGACGCGGCTGACGAAGTCTGGCTGGTCCAGCACCCGCCGGTTTTCACTCAGGGGCAGTCCGGTAAACCCGAGCATTTGCTGTTGCCGGGCAATATTCCTGTCGTACAGGTCGATCGTGGCGGCCAAGTGACTTATCATGGCCCGGGCCAACTGGTCGCTTACCTGATGCTGGATGTCAGGCGCCTTGGCTTCGGTGTGCGCGATCTGGTCACCCGGATCGAAAACACGCTCATTGCCTTGCTGGCCGATTATGGCGTGACGGCAGTTGCCAAGGCCGATGCGCCGGGCGTGTACGTCAACGGCGCAAAAATCGCGTCGCTAGGCCTGCGTATCCGCAACGGCTGTTCGTTTCATGGTCTGGCGCTGAACGTCGACATGGATCTGGAGCCGTTCCGCCGGATCAACCCGTGCGGCTACGCCGGGCTGGCCATGACCCAGCTAAGCGATCAGGCAGGGCAGATAGAATTTTCCGAGGTTAGTGCCCGGCTGCGTGCGCAGCTCGTCAACCACCTCGACTACGCTGAGCAGGCGACCCTTACGGGCGGAATAAACCAATATGACTGAAACCGTGCAAACCCTGATCCCGACGCTTGACGTTTCCGAGCGTGTGGCCCGTCCGAAAGTCGAAGCCGGCGTCAAGCTGCGCGGAGCGGAGAAGGTTGCGCGCATCCCGGTCAAGATCATTCCGACCGTCGATCTACCGAAGAAGCCCGACTGGATTCGCGTGCGCATCCCGGTTTCCCCGGAAGTCGACCGTATCAAGCAACTGCTGCGCAAGCACAAGCTGCACAGCGTTTGCGAGGAGGCGTCCTGCCCGAACCTGGGCGAATGCTTCTCCGGCGGCACTGCAACGTTCATGATCATGGGCGACATCTGCACCCGTCGTTGCCCGTTCTGCGACGTGGGCCACGGCCGCCCGAAGGCGCTGAACGCCGACGAGCCAAAGAGCCTCGCCATTGCCATCGCTGATCTGCGTCTGAAGTACGTGGTGATCACCTCGGTAGACCGCGATGACTTGCGTGACGGCGGTGCTCAGCACTTCGCTGACTGCATCCGCGAGATTCGTCTGCTGTCACCGGGCGTCCAGCTCGAAACGCTGGTGCCCGACTACCGTGGGCGCATGGACGTAGCGCTGGAAATCACCGCAGCCGAGCCACCGGATGTGTTCAACCACAACCTGGAAACCGTGCCGCGCCTGTACAAGGCTGCGCGTCCGGGTTCGGATTACCAGTGGTCGCTGACCCTGTTGCAACGCTTCAAGCAGATGGTCCCGCACGTCCCGACCAAATCCGGGCTGATGCTGGGGCTGGGCGAGACTGACGAGGAAGTCATCGAAGTCATGAAGCGCATGCGCGAGCACGACATCGACATGCTGACCCTGGGCCAGTACTTGCAGCCGTCGCGCAACCACCTGGCGGTGCAGCGCTTCGTCCATCCGGACACCTTCGCCTGGTTCGCCGAGGAAGGGTACAAGATGGGCTTCAAGAACGTCGCCTCGGGCCCGCTGGTCCGCTCTTCGTACCACGCCGACGAGCAGGCCAAGATCGCCAAATCGATGCTCTGATAGCGGTGCTTGCCATAAAACACGAAGGCACCCGATGAGGGTGCCTTTGTGTTTGTGGCGGTTGAAGATGTGCAGGTCAGAATTTGTAACCCACACCGACCATGTACACCCACGGGTCTATATCCACATCGACTTTGGTCCGGCCGACCGCCAGGGCAGACGGGCCGTCCACGGTGGCCTGGGTGTCGATGTCGACGTACCAGACCGAAGCGTTGACCAGCACCTTGTCAGTGATCATGTAGTCCATGCCCAACTGGGCGGCCAGACCCACCGAGTCCTTGAGTTTGAGGTTGCTGAAGCCCTGATTCTTGCGGTCGCTCGTCAGGTCATTGTCGAAGAACGTGGTGTAGTTGATGCCCACGCCCGCATAAGGTTGAAATCTGGACGAAGGCTCCATCGGGTAGTACTGCAGCGACAGGGTCGGCGGCAGATGCTTGATATCGGCCAGCTTGCCGTCCAGCCCGGGGCCCAGGCCTTTGACGGACACGGTGTGGTTGAACGGCGTGGCGGCCAGCAATTCGATGCCGACATGGTTGGTCAGCATGTAGGCGAAGGTCAGGCCGAGCTGGGTGTCGCCATTCAGGGTCGCCTTGGTGCCGGAAACCCTGGCACCATCGAGCCGGACTTCGCCGCTGTCTTCGTTGGGCTGAACGTGCGCGGCGCCGGCGCGAACGATGAAATCGCCTTTTTCGTAGGCCTGTGCCGCGACCGGGGCGGTGATGGCAAGCGCGACAAGAGACGCGCGTAGCAAATGCTTGTTCATGGAGGCTCCAGAGATCATTCAAAATTTATGGGCGTAATGTTAAAGCGCTGTCGAGCGGCGACTTTGACTCAGCTCAATGAAATCACTGGGAACCTCGTCATCCTTATGAATCCGGCAACTCGTAGACAAGAATCTTGTCTGCCTGCATCTGATAACCCGCTTCTGCCAGTTCGCTGCTTGACGACTTGGCCTGCATCGGTCCTTCGATCCAGTACGGCTGATACAGCTCATCGACCTTCACGCCCAGCTCACTCGTGACATGCACGATCTGGTTCGCTGGTGGCGGCGGCACATGGATGCAGGCGCCGAAATACGGCACCAGCAAAAACTCCGTCACTCTGCCTTCCTCACTGACCTGAAGCGGCACGATATAGCCCGGTAAACGCACCAGTTTTCCATCCAGCGCCTTGACCACCGGTGCGTGCGGGGCCAATTGATGGGCCGCAGGCGCCGCTTCCATGGCCAGTGCATCGGACAGCTTCGACAGGTCGTGCAGTGGCGCCGTGACCGGTTTCACCACAGGTGCGTCGGGTGGAATCATGTCATTCCAGGTCAGTTCACGCGGCTCGGCGGCCCACACTTGAGTGGTAACCGAGAGCAGCAGAGTGAGTAGCATGCGCCGCATCATGAAGGTCCTCATAAACGAATCGACAGTCCATCGGCCAGTGACTGCCTGTAGGCTCGCCAGGCTGGCACGGTTCCCATCAACAGCGCGCAACCGAGAATGCCACCCAGTAATGTCCATTCATATTGGCCAGGTGGCATAGACGAGAGGTACAGGCCGTAGTTTTCGAGCACATAGTCGCGGGCCGCGAAAATGCCGATATAGAGCAGTGCAAGGCCGCTGACGACTCCGGCCAGCGCCAGCGCGAAGGCCTCCAGTATAAGCAGGCTGGCGATATGCCAGGGGCGCGCGCCTACCGAGCGCAGAATCGCCATTTCCCGGCGGCGTTCGTTGAGGCTGGTGAGAATCGCGGTGAGCATGCCGATCAGGCCGGTCAGCACCACGAACAGCGAAATCACGAACAAGGCCTTTTCGGCAGTGCCCATCAAACCCCACAGTTCCTGCAAGGCCACGCCCGGCAGAATAGCCAGCATCGGCTCACCCCGGTATTCATTGATCTCGCGTTGCAGGCTGAACGTTGAAATCTTGCTGTTCAGGCCCAGCATGAAGGCGGTAATCGCGCTGGGTGTCAGGTCCATGTTGCGTGCCTGATCGGCGGAAATGCGTTCATTGCCGCGTGCCGGCGCGCCGTTGTGCCAATCGATATGAATGGCTTCCATGCCGCCCAGGCTGATGTGCAGCGTACGGTCCACCGGCGTGCCGGTCGGTTTGAGAATGCCGACCACGGTGAACGGTTTGTCGTCGTGCTTGACCAGGCTGATCGCCGCCACACCGTGCGCCAGCACCAGCTTGTCGCCCAGCGTGTAATGCAGCGCCTTGGCGACTTCGGAGCCCAGCACCACTTCGAACGGGTCGGTCTGGAACTCGCGGCCCTCGGCCATTTCCAGGTGTTGCTGACGACCGAACTGGTAATGCTCGAAATACGCTTCGTTGGTGCCCATCACCCGATAGCCCCGGTGCGAGTCGCCCAGCGAAATCGGGATCGCCCATTTGACCTGTTTGCTTTGCGCGAAATGCTCGAAGCTGTCCCAGCGTATGTTGTTGGTGGCATTGCCGATGCGGAACACCGAATACAGCAGCAGGTTGATCGAGCCGGAGCGCGCGCCGACGATCAGGTCGGTGCCGCTGATGGTGCTGGCGAAACTGGCACGTGCTTCGGTGCGCACGCGTTCCACGGCCAGCAGCAGGCAAACCGACAGGGCAATGGCAAAGGCGGTGAGAAAGGCGGTGAAGCGGCGGTTGGCCAGGCTGGCGATGGCCAGACGAAACAGATACATCTCAGATCTCCACAGCGACGGCAGCGCGATTCAGGTCGCTCAACGACAGATTGCGATCAAACAAGGGGGCCAGGCTCTGGTCATGGCTGACGAACAGCAGGCTGGCCCCGGCCTCGCGGCATTCGGCGAACAGCAGGCGGATGAACGCCTCACGCGAATCGGCATCCAGCGCGGATGTCGGCTCGTCGGCAATCACCAGTTCCGGCTGGCCGATCAATGCTCTGGCGGCGGCCACGCGCTGCTGCTGGCCAATGGATAGCGAGTCGGCGCGACGGGCGAGCATCGCCGGATCTTTCAGGCCCAGGTGGGCGAGCAGGGTGGTCGTGGCGTTTTCCACACTGCCGTGGCGTTGTTTGGCTCGCTCGGCGCGCACCCTGGAAAAGTGGCAGGGCAGCTCGATGTTTTCTCGCACCGACAGGAACGGCAACAGGTTGAACTGCTGGAAGATGTAGCCGGTGTGATCGACACGAAAACGGTCACGCGCTGCTGACGACAGGCTCGACAGTTCCTGATTCAGCAGGCGAATGCTGCCGCTGACCGGCTTTTGCACGCCGCCGAGCAAACCCAGCAGCGTGGTTTTGCCGCTGCCGCTGGGGCCTTTGAGAAACAGGGTTTCACCGGTTTGCAGGCGGAAGCTGGGGATGTCCAGCAGTTGAGGATGGCCGGGCCAGTTGAAGCTCAGGTCCGACAACTCGATCAGTGCTTGGGTCATGTCGTGACTCATGCTCGGTTGGAAATTAAAAGACCGGGCCAGGCCCGGTCGTGGTGCCGCAGGGTGCGATCAGAATTTCAGGGTCGGATTCGCTGCAATCACTTCTGCGCCCGACTGGCCGCTCGGCGAAATCAGTTGTACCTGAAGCTTCTTGGTGTCGGGAAAGGTTTTGAAGATTTGCGACAGGTCGAGCTTGCGCAGTACCGCCGGTGCGTCGCAGACGAACTTGTAATGACCGTGGATTTCACTGTGCTCATGATGATCGGCGTCGCCTGCTTTGGCGTGCTCTTCATGATCGTCATCCTTGTCGCCAAACAATGGGCTTTCCAGCTTCACCGACGTGGCCGAACAGTTGGCGGCGTCGGCAATGCTGAACAGCGCATTGGGCTTGAGCAGCAATTCACGCGCCCTGGCGACCTTGGCCTTGTCTTCGTCTAACGTGGCAACGTGTTCGAAGCCCACAATATTCATGGCCGGGCTGTCGAATTCGAACTCCAGCGTCTTGCCTTCCAGCCCCACATTCAGACGCCCGACACCGTGCTCGTGCGCGCCAAGGCTGCCGTGTTCTCCGCCATGATCATGATCGTGTTCTTCAGCCGCGTGGGCGGCAACCATTGGCAGCAGGGCAAAGGGCAGGGCAAGTAGCAGACGGCGCATAGCGAACTCCGGGGTATCATTCAAAAAACTGTTATGTGATCTTATAACAATCATGTCAGTGCGTGGACGTGTTTTTTCTCGTCGTGCGGATCATCGCACCGCTGCGCGCCGGCATTCTACCGTGTGATCCGGAATACCAGACCCGGTGCTTATGCCGAATGGGTCTCACACTGTGCATCATCAAGTCCTACGCTGGAAAATGAAAATCGCTACGCCAGCGCCGGATGCGTTCGGAGGATTTTCATCGCCAGCCGGGACATGCGCTTGACCTGGATCGAGTGCGCTATCAAGGAAGATACCCATGAACAAGCTCCATCCGAACAGGGAAATACTGCGTGCGGTGTACAAGGATCTGACACGCATTACTGAATTTGCCGATGCCGACATCGTGCTGCATAAAGCGGATCAGGGGGCGGGAGGCGGGTTATCCATCGCCATCGGCAAAGATGCGGTGCTTTCCCACGAGATCAATCTGCTCAGGCGCACCCGTCAGACCTTGTACATGGACGTCCACGATATTGTCGCCAACGATCACTTCGGCTCGGTGGTGGGCGAGATGCGCGCCAGTTGCGAGGGGCGGAAAATCATCATGCCGTTCTGCGGCCTGTGGCGGTTTCGTGATGGCAGAATTGTCGAACACTGGGAACACGTCTACAACGTGCGGGCGCTGGGCGACTTCATGAACGGTAAGGAACCGACCATCAGCCAGTGGCGTTACGCCTGAGCGATGGGCAGCGCGGTCAGCCTGTGGGAGCATGTGCGCCTGATTGTCAGCAGGTACACATCATGTTGCGTATTCGTGGAAGCATAGGCCAGTGGCCGTTGGATTTGACCCTTGAACTGGACGAAGGCGACTGGGCCCGGCTGGGGGCGCAGCTCAAAGCGGTCGCGCCCGAGGTGTCGGCAGCGGTGGTTGAAAGCAAGCCGGTCAATCCGGACGACAGGCTGTGGCAGGTCGCTCAGGAATTGCTGCACAAGGCCGGCCACATGAGCGGACCGGATCTGTTGGCGCAACTGGAAGGGCTGACCGGCAGCACGGCAGCCGGCAAGCATTTACTGGTGCGCTTGCGTCATTCGGCCAACGTGAAAGTCGAGAGCAGCGGGGATGCGCCGTTGTACAGCTGGATCGAGACAGTCTGATCTGACGACCCACGACAGGCACCGCTGTGATGCCTGTCGTCGGAGGGGTCAGTACAGTGCAGCAAACAGCTTGCGGCGGTAGGCGGTGACCAGCGGGTGATCATTGCCCAGCAGGTCGAACACTTGCAGCAGCGTTTTGTGCGGCAGGCCTTCGGCGTAATTGCGGTTGCGAATGAACAGTTTGAGCAGGCCGTCGAGTGCGGCTTCGTACTGCTGGCGCGACAGCTGCTGGATCGCCAGTTGGTGCGCGGCTTCGTCATCCTGCGGGTTTTGCGCCAGGCGGCTTTTCAGCTCGGCGGCATCCGGCAGAGTGGCGGCCTCAGCGAGAAACGTCAGTTGCGCCTTGGCGCCGGCCAGCTCGGCTTTGTGTGCATCGCCCGTTACGGCGTCCAGCACCGCTTTGGCTTCGCTCAGCTCGCCACGCTCCGCCAGGCAGCGCGCGTACAGAATCAGCGCGGCCGCGTTGGTGTTGTCTTCGCCCAGCAGCACCTTGAGCACCGCCTCGGCCTCGGAGAAGCGGCTTTCGGCGAACAGCGCTTGCGCCTGCTTGAGCGGGTCGGCGGCTGGCGGTGGCGGCATGACGACGTGCTGCTCGAGAATCTTGCGGATCTCTGATTCCGGCTGGGCCCCGGCAAAACCATCCACCGGCTGGCCGTCCTTGAACAGCACCACGGTTGGCAGGCTGCGAATACCGAAGCGTGCGACGACATCCGGCTCGGCGTCGCAATCGACCTTGGCCAGCAACAGTTCACCCTGATAGCTCTCGGTGATCTGCTGCAAGAGGGGCATCAAAACCTTGCAGGGCGCACACCACTCGGCCCAGAAATCGACCAGTACGGGCTGGTCGAATGACTTGTCGATCACTAACTGATCGAAGGTCGCGGTGGTCGCGTCGAAGATGTAAGCAGTGTCCTGGCTCATTGCGCGTCTCGAAGATTCTGAATGCCGCCAACTATAAAGCCCGCAGGGCAATGCTGAAAGCGGCGTATCGGACTCTTGCTCCAATGCTCCGCGTTGGCATGCCTGCTGGAGCGGGGGTAAGCAACTATCGTGCGACGCAGAGCATCGAGAAATGCATTCCGCCGCTCAAGCATGCGCAACGATCACCTCAACTGTCGATCATGGTGCCTTGACGAACTGCAGCTGCCCCAATGCCTGCGTGGCTGGCTGGCCGATACGCATCGACGGCAGGTGCAGGATCAACTGCCCGGACTGGCTGGCGCGGCCGCGCAGCTCCACACGTCCCCCTACCGGAAATGCTTCCGGATTGAAGCGCAGCTGGAACGGCAGCGACTGGCCGTTGCCTTTGAGCAAGGTGTTGGTCAGCAGCTTCTGCGGACGACCCCGGTCGTCGATCACCAGCATCGCCAGCTCGACTTCGGCCCCGGCCGGTACACCCAGCAGCTGCCCGCTGATTTCACGCTGAAAAGGTTGCAGCGGTCCTGGCCCGGCCGGCAGTTTGATCGACGGAGCAACCGGTGGCGGTGCAGCAGGTTTCGGGGCGTCATTGCTGCTGCATGCGGCCAGCAAGCCGACGAGGCCTAGCAAAAACAGGGTTCGTAGCGTCATCAAAAGCTCCACAAGGCAAAAATCAAAAGGCTGCGCGACGCCAGAGCTGCAGTATTACCGAGTGCGGGCAATTTAACATCGCTTTAATGCGCGTCTATATACCGTAAAGGCCCAGCCTTGTCTTGCCGACAGGATGCGCTAACATGGCGCTCCTCACTCTTTCGTTGCCAGCCACCATGCACTGTCCCTTCTGCGGTGCCAATGACACCAAAGTCATCGACTCCCGCCTCGTCGCCGAAGGCGAGCAAGTACGCCGCCGACGCGAATGCCTGGCCTGTGTCGAGCGTTTCACAACGTTCGAGACCGCCGAGCTGGTCTTGCCGCGTCTGATCAAGCAGGACGGCAGCCGTCAGCCTTTCGATGAAGAAAAACTGCGCGCCGGCATGCAGCGCGCCCTTGAAAAGCGTCCGGTGAGTGTCGAGCGACTTGAAGCGGCGCTGGCGCATATCAAGCACAAGCTGCGGGCAACCGGCGAACGTGAAGTCAAATCGCTGGTCGTCGGCGAACTGGTCATGGCCGAACTGCAAAAGCTCGACGAAGTGGCCTATATCCGTTTCGCGTCGGTGTATCGCCGTTTTCAGGATCTCAACGAATTTCGTGAAGAAATCGACCGTCTGGCCCGCGAGCCGGGTAAGGAATGAGTGCTTTGTTGACTGAGCAGGCTGCCCTCGACGTTCAATGCATGGCGCGTGCGCTGGAACTGGCGCGCAAAGGCCTTTATTCCACGCACCCCAACCCGCGAGTCGGCTGCGTCATCGTGCGCGACGGCCAGATTGTCGGTGAGGGCTGGCATGCGCGAGCAGGCGAGCCCCATGCTGAAGTGCATGCCTTGCGTCAGGCAGGTGAGCGTGCCAGAGGCGCGACCGCCTACGTTACGCTTGAGCCGTGCAGCCATCAGGGGCGTACGCCGCCCTGTGCCGATGCGCTGGTGGATGCCGGGCTGGCGCGTGTGGTTGCCGCGATGCAGGACCCCAATCCGGAAGTTTCCGGTCGCGGCCTGCTGCGCCTGATGAATGCCGGCATCGGCGTTCAGTGCGGCGTGCTGGAAAGCGAAGCGCGTGCGCTGAACAAAGGCTTTCTCAAACGCATGGAGACCGGTCGGCCCTATGTCAGGGTCAAACTGGCCATGAGCCTGGATGGTCGAACGGCCATGGCCAGCGGTGAAAGCCAGTGGATAACCGGCCCCGAAGCCCGCTCTGCGGTGCAACGTCTGCGCGCACGGTCAAGCGTCGTACTGACGGGCGCGGATACCGTGCTGGCAGACAACGCCCGCCTGACCGTGCGCCCTGATGAACTGGGGCTCGACGCCGAAATGAGCGCCCTGGCCGCCACGTGTCCACCATTGCGCGTCCTGATTGACGGCCGCCTGCGTGTGCCGCTGGATGCGCCGTTTTTTCAGGCCGGCAGCGCGCTGGTCGTGACCTGTGCGGCCGCGTCGGCACGGGGCCGTTACCAGGAAGAAGGCCACGAAATGCTGGCACTGGCCGACAGCGCGGGTCACGTGGACCTGCGCAAACTGATGGGCGAACTGGCAAACCGTGGCGTCAACGAGGTACTGGTCGAGGCCGGTCCGCGTCTGGCGGGTGCTTTTGCGCGTCTCGGGCTGGTTGACGAATTTCAGATTTTCATCGCCGGCAAGTTTCTCGGCTCATCGGCCCGGCCGCTGCTCGATCTACCGCTGGCGCAGATGAGTGAAGCGCTGGAACTGCAGATCGTGGAAATGCGAGCCGTCGGCAATGACTGGCGAGTCATTGCTCTCCCTGTCTCTGTACCCGGCGTATAATTCCCGGCTTCGCCTAGCGCGCAGCCCTTGTTCTCCCGGAGGACCCATGTTTACCGGCATTATCGAATCAATCGGCAGCATCCGCGCCCTGACTCCCAAGGGTGGCGACGTCCGCGTTTACGTGGAAACCGGCAAGCTCGACCTGAGCGATGTCAAACTCGGCGACAGCATTTCCGTTAATGGCGTGTGCCTGACCGCTGTCGAATTGCCTGGCGACGGTTTCTGGGCAGACGTCAGCCGCGAAACCCTGACGGTTACCGCGTTCGTCGATCTCAGGAGCGGCAGCCGGGTCAACCTGGAAAAAGCCCTGACGCCTACCACGCGTCTTGGCGGTCATCTGGTCAGCGGGCATGTCGACGGTGTCGGCGAAATTGTCTCTCGTGCCGAGAACGCCCGCGCCATTCAGTTTACGGTGCGTGCGCCGCGTGAACTGGCCAGATACATTGCCCACAAAGGCTCGATCACGGTCGACGGCACCAGCCTGACGGTCAATTCGGTCAATGGCGCGGAATTCGAACTGACCATCGTGCCTCACACCTGGAGCGAAACCATCATGGCTGACTACCAGCCTGGCCGTAAGGTCAATCTGGAGGTGGACTTGCTGGCGCGCTATCTGGAGCGTCTGTTGCTGGGCGACAAGGCCGCAGAACCGGGTCACGGCACGATCACCGAAAGCTTTCTGGCCGAGAATGGCTACCTGAAATCCTGAATCAAGGGGGTGCCGCGTGGCGCTCAACAGTATCGAAGAACTGGTTGAAGACATTCGCCAGGGCAAGATGGTCATCCTCATGGATGACGAAGACCGCGAGAACGAAGGCGACCTGATCATGGCTGCCGAGTGTGTAAAGCCCGAGCACATCAACTTCATGGCGCGTTTCGCCCGTGGCCTGATCTGCATGCCGATGACTCGCGAGCGTTGCGAAACCCTCAAGCTGCCGCTGATGGCGCCGCGTAATGGCTCCGGTTTCGGCACCAAGTTCACCGTCTCCATCGAAGCCGCCGAAGGCGTGACCACCGGTATTTCCGCCGCCGACCGCGCACGCACCGTGCAGGCCGCCGCCGCCAAAGAAGCCAAAGCCGAAGACATCGTCAGCCCGGGGCACATCTTCCCGCTGATGGCTCAGGCTGGTGGCACCCTGGCGCGCGCCGGTCATACCGAAGCTGCGTGCGATCTGGCGCGCATGGCCGGTTTCGAGCCTTCGGGGCTGATCTGCGAAGTCATGAATGACGACGGCACCATGTCGCGTCGCGCCGAACTCGAAGCATTTGCCCAGGAACACGACATCAAGATCGGCACCATCGCCGACCTGATTCACTACCGGATGATCCACGAACGTACCGTTCAGCGGATTGCCGAGCAGCCCATGGACAGTGAACTGGGCAGTTTCAACCTGGTGACTTACCGCGATTCGGTCGAGGGTGATGTGCATCTTGCGTTGACCCTGGGCAAAATCTGCGCAGAAGAACCGACGCTGGTTCGCGTCCATAACATGGACCCGCTGCGCGACCTGTTGATGGTCAGACAGCCCGGCCGCTGGAGCCTGCGCGCCGCCATGCGTGCGGTTAACGAGGCCGGCAGTGGCGTGGTGCTGTTGCTCGGTCACCCGCTGGATGGCGATGTATTGCTGGCGCATATCCGGGAAACCGCCGGGCAACAACCGATCAAGACACCGACCACGTACAGCACGGTCGGTGCCGGGTCGCAGATCCTGCGTGACCTCGGCGTGCGCAAAATGCGCCTGATGAGTTCACCCATGAAGTTCAATGCGATATCCGGTTTCGATCTGGAAGTTGTAGAATACGTGCCCTCCGAATAAATATCGGCAGGTCGAGGCGTGCGCAAGGCGGTTTTTTCGCTGGTTCCGGCCTGGCGGTTGCGATTCGTGGCCTAATATCCCTCAAAGTCCGCCCCAAGGCGGGCTTGCTCTTTAATACGAGACTCACCGAATGACCTTGAAGACCATCGAAGGTACTTTCATCGCTCCCCAGGGCCGTTACGCTCTGGTGGTTGGCCGTTTCAACAGCTTCGTCGTGGAAAGCCTGGTTAGCGGTGCTGTTGATGCGCTGGTACGCCACGGCGTCAGCGAAAGCGACATCACCATCATCCGCGCGCCGGGTGCTTTTGAAATTCCGCTGGTCGTGCAGAAAGTTGCCCAGCGCAGCGAGTTCTCGGCCATCGTCGCCTTGGGCGCGGTGATTCGTGGCGGTACGCCGCACTTCGAATACGTGGCAGGCGAGTGCGTCAAAGGCTTGTCCCAGGTGTCCATGGAATTCGGCATTCCCGTTGCCTTCGGTGTGTTGACGGTCGATTCGATCGAACAGGCCATTGAGCGTTCCGGCACCAAGGCCGGCAACAAAGGCGCTGAAGCTGCGCTGTCCGCTATCGAAATGGTCAGCCTGCTGTCGCAGTTGGAGGCCAAGTGATTTCCGACGATACCGACCAGTTCAACCCGCGCGACGCCAAATCGCCGGAAATCGCCAAAGGTAAGAGCGCCAAACGTCGCGAAGCGCGTCAGATGGCAACCCAGGCCTTGTATCAACGGCACATGGCTGGCCACGCGCTGAACGAAATCGAAGCACAGTTTCGCGTCGACAACGACTTCAGCAACGTTGACGGCACCTACTTCCGTGAGCTGCTGCACGGTGTGGCGACCAACCAGACCGAGATCGACGCTGCGCTGACGCCTTGCCTTGATCTGACCATCGAAGAGCTCGATCCGATTGAACTGGCGGTCTTGCGCCTGTCCACGTTCGAATTGCTCAAGCGCATCGACGTGCCTTATCGCGTGGTGATCAACGAAGGCATCGAGCTGGCCAAAGTCTATGGCTCCACTGACGGGCACAAGTTTGTCAACGGTGTGCTGGACAAGCTGGCACCGCGCCTGCGTGAAGTCGAAGTGAAGGCCTACAAGCGCTGATTTGCGCCTGACCTCATGGGAGAATTCGAGCTGATCCGCAATTACTTCGCCGCCGCGCCCTGTGCGCAGGTGGGCGAGGAAGTTGCTCTGGGGATTGGCGACGACTGCGCGCTGCTGGCGTTGCCGCCCGGCGAGCAGTTGGCGATCTCGACCGACACCCTGGTGGCCGGAGTGCACTTTCCTGATAGCTGCGACCCTTTTCTGCTCGGTCAGCGCGCCTTGGCAGTGTCTGCCAGCGATCTGGCGGCCATGGGCGCTCGTCCCGTTGCCTTTACCCTCGCCTTGACCGTGCCGCAGGTCGATGCCGACTGGCTGCAGGCGTTCGCGGGTGGTCTGAGCCTGATGGCGCAAGCCTGCACGCTGCGCCTGATCGGGGGCGACACTACACGTGGCCCCTTGAGCCTGACGCTGACGGTTTTTGGGGGTGTACCTGCCGGGCTTGCCCTGACGCGCAGCGGCGCTCGTGCAGGCGACCTGTTGTGTGTTGGCGGCGCACTCGGCGACGGCGCGGGTGCATTGCCACTGGTACTGAACCAGCGCAGTGCCGAGGCTTCGATTGCCGAACCGCTGTTGGCCCGTTACTGGTCGCCGCAACCTCAGTTGGCGCTGGGCCAGGCATTGCGCGGCAGGGCGACGTCGGCGCTGGATATCTCCGATGGCTTGCTCGCGGACTGCGGGCACATCGCCCTTGCGTCGGGCGTCCGGTTGTTGATCGAGCGCGACAGGTTGCCGATGTCAGAGCCTCTGCTGGCATTGCTCGGCTTGCCCGCCGCGCAACACGCCGCGCTAAGTGGTGGTGACGATTATGTTCTGGCGTTCACCCTGCCGCCTGCGCAATTATCCGATTTGCAGGCGGCTGGCTGGCCCGTGCATGTGATCGGGCGGGTAGAAACCGGGCAGGGCGTGGTCCTGATCGACAGTGCCGGTGCAGATATCACGCCAGACCTCCATGGTTACCAGCATTTCGGCGACGCGCAGTGAAGGAGCGATTCACGTCTATCCATCGAACTTTATGATCTAAATGCTCGAGAATTCAGCCTGAGCGCCTGTAGGAACCTGCTGTTACAATGCAAATCTTGCGAATTTCCAGTCTTCATACTGATCAGGAGCACACGGTGCCCGTCGTATTTGTCGCCGCTTCCAAACTGCCTACACCTTTTGCAGAATTTGCCATGCACGGCTTTGTCGAGTCGGCAACCGGCCGTGAGCACGTTGTCCTGAGTCTGGGTGACGTCGCGGATGGCGCCCCGGTGCTTGGCCGCGTGCATTCCGAATGCCTGACGGGAGACGCCCTTTTCAGTCAGCGTTGCGATTGTGGCTCTCAGCTTGAGGCCGCTCTGCGCGCGATCGCCACTGAGGGGCGCGGTGTATTGCTGTATCTGCGCCAGGAAGGGCGCGGTATCGGCCTGATGAACAAGATCCGCGCTTACGAATTGCAGGACGGCGGCGCTGATACGGTCGAAGCCAACGAGCGTCTGGGCTTTGCGGCCGACCAGCGTGATTATGCGATCTGCCTGCCGATGCTTCAGCATCTGGGCGTCCAGTCATTGCGGTTGATGACCAACAACCCGCGCAAGGTCAAAGCGCTGACCGAGATGGGCATCAAGGTTGCCGAGCGAGTGCCGCTGCACACCGGGCAGAACCCGCATAATCGCCTTTATCTGGCGACCAAGGCCGGCAAGCTGGGACACATGATGGGCAATGAGCATCAAAGCGAGGTCGGCCCGGCGTGACGCGCAGCGAGGTTCGCCAAAAGCTGGAAATGGCCTGGTGGCGTCAATTGGGTCTGACTCTGGCGCCGCTGTTGGTGGTCTGCCTGTTTTTTGGCTCCAGTGAATCGCTCATTCCGGTGCTGGCGATACCGCTGTTCATCGCAGGCATCGGCTCGATGTTTGTCAGTGTGAAGCCGTTCGGGGCTCACAAGCGTGCGTTGGCCGCCACCCAGGCCGCGATTGACACGCCCGAAGAGCCCGCCGCCTGGATCAAACTCGCCGCTGTGCGTCGCGTTGCATTGCTCGCCGCCGGGCTTCCCGCGTGGACTGCTGCAATCGCCGTACTGTTCGGCCTGCACCCGCTACCCGTCTGCCTGTTGGCGTTTTCCAGCGTTGTGCTGCTTTACCTGTATCGGCTGCCGACAGCCTGATACTGAGCATGCCTTGGGAAACCCGGAGAACAGCGCTTCTGCCCGGTCTGTTCCCACATAAGCGAAGGGCTGCCCGGTCCGCTATCCACAGCAGCCTCGAGTTCCCATAAATCAGGCTTCTGCCCGAAGGGCGTAGGAGCGGACTTGTCCGCGA
>NZ_LGLN01000013.1:0-76610 GCF_001293775.1 Pseudomonas syringae pv. cilantro | reverse complement strand
TGATGTACCGTGTATACCGGTTCTGCTGCCGGTTCCCGGCAGTTCGCGGACAAGCGAAGCGTCGCCCGGTCCGCTTCACGGTTTGAGTCGGGAGCGGACTTGTACAGCCGTCAGCCCATCAACACCAGTCGCTCATTGATCGCTGCTTCAATCCCTTCGGCATTCAGCCCGCACTCGGCGAGCATCTGCGCAGGTTTGGCGTGTTCGACGTAGACGTCCGGCAAGCCCAGGTGCAGCACTGACTTGAGGATGTTGGCGCGGGCCAGGAATTCGCTGACCGCCGCACCGGCACCGCCCATGACTGCGTTTTCTTCCAGGGTGACCAGCAGTTCGTGATGAGCGGCAGCTTCACGCACCAGCGCCTCGTCCAGCGGTTTGACGAAGCGCATGTCGATGACCGTCGCATCCAGCTTCTCGGCCACCACCAACGCCTCGGCCAGTTGCACGCCGAAGACCAGTATCGCAACGCCCTGGCCTTGCCTACGCACCACGCCCTTGCCAATCTCAACCGGCTCGAGGTCGGCTTCGATCATGGCGTTCGGGCCGGTGCCACGCGGATAGCGTACTGCCGCCGGCCCGTTATGCAGGTAACCGGTGCTGAGCAATTTGCGCAGTTCGTTTTCATCACTCGGCGTCATGACCACGATGCCGGGGATGCAGCGCAGGTACGACAGATCGAAGCTGCCTGCGTGGGTCGGGCCGTCTTCGCCGACCAGTCCGGCGCGGTCGATGGCGAACAGGACGTCAAGGTTCTGCACCGCAACGTCATGCACCAGTTGGTCATAACCGCGTTGCAGGAAGGTCGAGTAGATCGCCACAACCGGCTTGCTGCCCTCGCAGGCCATACCCGCCGCCAGGGTCACGGCATGCTGTTCGGCGATGGCGACGTCAAAGTAACGCTCAGGAAAACGCTCGCTGAATTCAACCAGGTCCGAACCTTCCTTCATGGCTGGCGTAATGCCTACCAGACGGGAATCGGCAGCCGCCATGTCGCAGATCCACTGGCCGAACACGCCAGAGTACTTCAGTGCGCTGACTTTTTTCTGAATGCTGACCGGCGCATTAACCGGCTCGAGCTTGGTGATCGCATGGTAGCCAATCGGGTCGACCTCGGCCGGCGCGAAGCCTTTGCCTTTCTTGGTCACGACGTGCAGAAACTGCGGGCCTTTCAGATCCCGCATATTGCGCAGCGTGGCGATCAGGGTCGGCAGGTCGTGGCCGTCGATCGGGCCGATGTAATTCCAGCCCAGCTCTTCGAACAACGTGCCGGGGACCAGCATCCCCTTGGCGTACTCTTCGGTACGCCGCGCGATTTCCCAGGCACCGGGCAGGCGCGAAAGCACTTTCTTGCTGCCTTCACGCATGCTCGTGTAAGTGCGGCTGGAGAGAATCTTTGCCAGATAATTCGACAACCCGCCGACGTTGCGCGAGATCGACATGTCGTTGTCATTGAGAATGACCAGCATGTCTGCGGCGACTTCCGGCGCGTGGTTCAACGCTTCGAACGCCATGCCCGCCGTCAGCGCGCCGTCGCCGATCACCGCGATGGATTTGCGCTCGCTGCCTTGCAGGCGCGAGGCAATTGCCATGCCCAGCGCGGCACTGATCGAGGTGCTGGAGTGGCCGACGCCAAAGGTGTCGTACTCACTTTCGCTGCGGCGCGGAAAGGCGGCAACACCGTCCTTCTGGCGCAAGGTGGACATACGTGCACGACGGCCAGTCAGAATTTTGTGCGGATAGGCTTGATGGCCCACGTCCCACACCAGACGGTCGTCCGGCGTGTCGAACACGTAATGCAGGGCAATGGTCAGCTCGATGACCCCAAGACCGGCACCGAAATGCCCGCCGGTCTGGCCAACGGAGTACAGCAGCTCTAGGCGCAGTTCATCGGCCAGGGTTTCCAGCTCGGCTTCACCCAGACGGCGCAGGCCTTCCGGTGTATCAGCACGGTCGAGCAGCGGAGTAACCGGGCGCTCGCGGGGGATGTCTTTGAACGTCGTGGGCATCAGGCGAATCGTTATAAGTAAAAGAGGCGGCAGTTTACCTTATGCATCGCAAGCTGCCCATGAAGTGAGTCGGCGGATAGTCCGTCTGCTCACAAGCTTAGTGACTGTGACCTGATGAACCCTGGTTGATTCATCGGAATTCCGGTCCTCAGTGGCGACGTTCCACGATGTAGCGTGCCAGCTCGCGCAACGGCTCGGCCTGAGGGCCGAAATCAGCCAGTGCGCCCAGCGCCTGATCGCGCAACTCCAGGGCATAACCCTTGGCTGCCTGCAGCCCGATCAGCGCGGGGTAGGTCGGTTTGCCGCGCGCGATATCGGCACCCTGGCGTTTGCCGAGGGTGGCGGTATCGCTTTCGACATCGAGGATGTCGTCCTGAACCTGAAAAGCCAGGCCGACTGCGCGTGCATACACCTGCAAGGCAGCGAGTCGTGGCTGATCGGCATGGCCGCTGGCCAGTGCGCCGAGCCTGACGCTGGCTTCGATCAACGCACCGGTCTTGTGCCGATGCATATATTCCAGCGCAGCCTGATCCAGCTTCAGCCCGACCGAACCCAGATCGATCGCCTGTCCGCCGACCATTCCGGCCGGCCCAGCGGCGGCGGCCAGCGTGCTGACCATCTGCAAGCGAGTTTCGGCATCGCGTGAACTGAGGTGCGTGGCAAGCAATGCGGTGAACGCCAGACTCTGCAGGCCGTCACCGGCAAGGATCGCACAGGCCTCATCGAATGCCTTGTGCGTGGTGGGCTGTCCACGGCGTAGATCGTCATCGTCCATCGCCGGCAAATCGTCGTGCACCAGCGAATAGGCATGGATCAACTCAACCGCGCAGGCCGCACCGTTGGCATCTTCGGCGACACCGCCCAGCGCTTCGCAGGCCGCGTAGGCGAGCAAAGGGCGCACGCGCTTGCCGCCGTTCATCACGCTGTAGCGCATGGCGTCGTAGAGGCGCGTCAGTTCAGGGCTCGGAGCCTGAAACAGGCCTTCGAGCGCGGCATTCACACGCGTCTGGCTTTGCGCCTGATAGCTCGCAATCATTCGGGGAGTTCCGCGTCTTCGAACGGCTCTTCGGTCAGTTCACCGTCGCGTTCCAGCAAGACCTGAACCTTCTGCTCAGCCTGGGTGAGGGCGCTCTGGCAGTCGCGGGTCAGACGCACACCCTGCTCGAAGGCGGTCAGAGAGTCTTCCAGAGACAATTCGCCATTCTCCAGCCGCTCTACCAGCGCTTGCAGATCAGCGAGGGACTGTTCGAAATCCAGTGCAGCTTTCTTGCGGGCCATGGGGGCATTTCCGGTAGAGGTTAAACCGCGCGACACTAGCAGAGCGACGGCCTTGGGGCAAATCACGGCGTCGGGTCTGTGCCATTGTCGTGGCTGGCAGGCTGGCTCAACCCGCTGCAAACCCTTTATGCAGGTCGGCGATCAGATCGTCCGGGCTTTCCAGACCGATCTGCAAGCGCAACATCGGCCCGGTGCCTCGGTCGGGCCTGTGCTGTTCGATCTCGGTGATCAGGCTTTCGAAACCACCCCAGGAATAGCCGATCCCGAACAGCTGCAAGGCACTGACGAAGCGGTCCAGCACTTGATGATCAGCGGTTTTGAACTCGAAACTGAGCAAGCCGTTGCAACCGTGGAAATCGCGCTTCCAGATAGCGTGGCCCGGATCATCGGGCAACGCGGGGTAGAGCACGCGCGCGACCTGAGGCTGGCGCTGTAGCCACTGCGCCACTTGCAGCGCATGACGTTCATGCATTTCCATGCGCGCCGCCAGACTTCGTGCACCGCGCAGCACCAGATAGGCATCGTCGGGGCTGACGGTGTTGCCTACTGCGGTATTCATGGTTTTGAGGACCGGCCAGTGGGCTTCGGTGGTGCTGACGCTGCCCATCATCACGTCGGAATGCCCGGCCACGTACTTGGTCAGCGCCATCAGGGAAATATCCGCGCCCAGTTCGAGCGGCTTGTACAACACTCCCGAACCCCAGGAGTTATCCACCGCCAGCAGCAGGTTCTTTGCTTTGCACAGCCGCGACAGGGCGGGCAGGTCACACATGTCGAAGGTCAGCGAGCCCGGCACTTCCGCGTAGATCATCCGCGTATTGGTTTTGATCAGGGATTCCACATCGCTGCCGTCGGCGCTGTAAAAATCGAATTGAATGTCGAACGCTTTCAGCAACGTGTTCGCCAGTCGCCGCACCGGGCCATAGACCGACTCGGTGATCAGCACGTGATCGCCCGGATGCAGAAAGGATTGAAACATCTGCGCCACTGCGGCGAGCCCGGTCGGGTACAGGCAGGTGCCGTGGGCGCCTTCAAGCTCGGAGACCAGGTCCTGCAGGGCGAAGGCAGTCGGATTGCCATTGGCGCCGTAGGTCAGCGAACGTTCCGGTCCCGCCGTGCGGATCTCGGCGTCCCGCAAACTTTGCAGGCTGTCGAACAGCACGGTGCTGACGCGCACCACCGGTGGATTGACCGCCAGCCCCGGCCCGCTGCTTGCGCTACGGCCGCGTTGCGACAGGGCAGTGTGAGCGCGAGGGTCTTTACTGTGCGGCATCTGGGGCTCCGGAACGAATGACGTTAGCGGGCAAGCGTAATGCATCCGTGCAGTTGTCAGGTATTACTGATCGTCCCTGGCGCTGTCCAGTGCGTAAAATTCGTGGAGTTTGGCCTGTAACCATTGTCGATCCGGCAATCGCGTCTGGTATTCGGCAATCAGTGCAGGCGACAACGAGCGGTTCAGGGCGTATTCGACCACTTCATCGTTTTTGCTGGCGCACAGCAGTACGCCAATGGCGGGGTTTTCATGGGGTTTGCGCTCCGTCTGGTCCAGTGCTTCCAGATAGAAATTCAGCTTGCCCAGGTACTCTGGCTCAAAGCGCCCTACCTTGAGTTCGATGGCCACCAGGCAGTTGAGGCCACGATGGAAAAACAGTAAGTCCAGCGCGAAATCCTGGCCACCCACCTGCACCGGGTATTCGGAGCCGACGAAGCAGAAGTCACGGCCCAGTTCGATCAGAAAATCCCTCAGGCGCTGCAGCAAACCGCGATGCAGATCCGCTTCGGCATGGCCCGCAGGCAGCTCCAGAAATTCCACCATGTAGGCATCACGAAACACATCCAGCGCGGCTGGCCGGGTCTCCTTGAGCATGGCCGAGGCTTTGGCCGGCTGGGTGACACTGCGTTCAAACAGGGCTGTCTTGAATTGGCGTTCCAGTTCGCGGCTGGACCACTTCTCTTTGATTGCCATGCGCATGTAAAACTCACGTTCTTCCGGGCGTTTGCTCTGGCTGAAAATGGTCAGGTGGTGAGTCCATGGCAATTGTGTCAGCACTGCTGACACTTTTTCATCGTCGCGGTAAACCTCGTAGAACTGGCGCATGCGGAACAAATTTCGACGCGTAAATCCGCGCAGGCCCGGTTGGGTTGCAGCCAGATGCTCGGCAAGCTGGCGTACCACCGCATCACCCCACTCGGCGCTTTCAATCTTGCGGCTGATGTGAGCGCCGACTTGCCAGTAAAGCTCGATCAGGCGAGTGTTGACCGCTTGCGCAGCCTGCTGCCGAGCGCTCTGAATCATCGCGAGCACTTCATCAAAGCGATCGGCGGCCGGTGTCTGCGGTGCGTTTGGAGTACTCATGCTGCAACTGCTCCGTTACGCGTCCGGCGCACAGGCAGTTGCAAGGTCAGAGTAAGGTGGATGATTCCCGGATTCATGGCAGGTGCGTCCTTGGACAGTCTTTAAGGCTGGCTACTTTACGTCCGGATCACACCTGCTCGATTCAGATTTTCCGATGGGTTTGTCACATCAGGTTTCCGTTGGCGAAGACCTTGATTCGCCCCTCATTTGTCCAGGTCAGATGCATCATGCCGCTCGGGAACCTGATCGGCCTCTTCGCCCCAGGTGCGGTTGACCTTCTGGCCTTTTACCACTGCCGGGCGCGCTGCAATTTCCTCAGTCCAGCGGATAAGGTTCGTGTATTCGTGCACCGACAGGAACTCGGCAGCCGAATAAACCTTGTTGCGCACCAGCGCGCCATACCATGGCCACACGGCGATATCGGCAATCGTATAGGTGTCGCCCGCCAGGTAGCGGTGTTCCGCCAGGCGACGGTCCAGCACGTCGAGCTGACGTTTGGCCTCCATCGCAAACCGGTTGATGGGGTACTCGAGTTTCTCGGGCGCATACGCATAGAAATGCCCGAACCCGCCGCCCAGATAAGGCGCAGCGCCCATCTGCCAGAACAGCCAGTTCAGGGTCTCGGTCCGTCCTGCCGGATCGGCAGGCAGGAACGCGGAAAATTTCTCCGCCAGATACAGCAGAATCGATCCTGATTCGAACACCCGCACAGGCGTCTCATGGCTTCGGTCCAGCAGCGCAGGGATTTTCGAGTTGGGATTGATCTCGACAAAGCCGCTGGAAAACTGCTCGCCCTCGGAGATGCGAATCAGCCACGCGTCATACTCCGCCCCACTGTGTCCCAGCGCCAGCAACTCCTCCAGCATGATAGTGACCTTCACCCCATTGGGCGTCGCCAGCGAATACAGCTGCAGCGGATGCTTGCCGATGGGTAATTCCTTTTTGTGCGTAGGACCAGCGACAGGGCGGTTGATGCTGGCAAATGTACCGCCTGAGGATGTGTCCTGCTGCCAGACCTTTGGCGGAGTGTAGGGAGTATCAGTCATCGGGAGCCTCGCTTGTTCAAGGGGGATCGCTGTCGGATGTTTTTTCTTGATTCGTGAGTTTGTGGAATATTCCCACAACAAGCAAGGCGCGGTCCTATAGCTGTCCTTCACTCAAAAGGAGGAACATGGGCTCGCAGCATAAAGTTGCGAGGTTCTCTTCCCACCGGCCGGATTAAAGCATGTCGTTATTTTGCAGTACGGGCATCACCAAGTGGCGCGATCTGGTCATTAATCTTGTCTCCAAAGAAATCAAGATTCGTTACATGGGCGCAACATTGGGTTTTGTATGGTCGCTGGGTAATCCGCTGGTCGTTACGCTCACTTATTACACTGTCTTCACTTATATCCTTCCAAGCAGCCAGGATCGCTTTGCACTTCATCTGGTGACAGGCGTCGTGCACTGGATGCTCCTGACACAAATAGTGTCGCAGAGCGGCGAGTGGCTCATCAATAACGGCAATCTCATTCGGAAGTTGCGTTTTCCGCGCATATTGTTACCGGTCTCGGGAGCGCTGGCGATTGTCGTATTCTGGATCGGTTGCATGCTCGTTTATGCCTCATTGTTTACCGTGCTGGGGGGAGAGTTCACACGGGCCTTGCTGTTCTACCCGATCGTGCTGCTGGCGTTCATGTCACTGATCATGGGGGTCGGCCTGACGCTCAGTGTCATCCAGATCACCGTTCGGGATGCCAGGCACTTCATCGACGTGTTCCTGCCCTTGATGTTCTGGTTGACGCCAATCGTATGGGTCACCTCCTCGCTGCCTGAAGGCATCGCCAGCATCGTGGCCTATAACCCGGTTGCCCCATACTTCAACAGTTTCAGCAGCATTCTGCATGCCGGAGTCGTTCCGGATACTCGAGATCTTGTGCTTTGCATAGTGCTGGGCGCTGCATCGCTACTCATCGGGCTCTTCATGTTCAGGAAAGTGGATCGCGTGGTGGAGTACTTATGAGCAATGTGGTCATCAAGGCAGAAAACCTCACCAAACAGTTCGTTCTGCGCCACAACCGGGGTGGCTTGAAGCAAAAGTTCCTGAGCCTGTTTGACGCCAGACACCGTGAGCGCGTCGAAGACTTTACGGCCGTCCGTGACGTTTCGTTCACCCTGTGTAAAGGGGAGTCGCTGGCACTGGTGGGGCACAACGGCTCAGGTAAAAGCACACTGCTGCAATTGGTTTCACGAATTCTTGTTCCTACCAGTGGCCGTTTGACGACGGTGGGGCGCGTCGCTCCGCTGATTGAAATAGGTGTGGGTTTTCACCCTGAACTGACGGGTGAAGAAAACATTTACCTGAATGCCAGCCTGTTCGGATTGAGCAATAAGGAAATACGGTCACGCTTCAATGAGATCGTTGATTTTTCCGGTCTTGGAGACTTCATTGATACGCCAGTAAAGAACTATTCGTCCGGCATGTATATGCGGCTGGGGTTTTCCGTCGCTGTCCATGTAGAGCCACAGACGTTATTGGCTGATGAGGTACTTGCCGTGGGTGATGAAGCCTTCAAGCGTAAATGTCACGAGCGCATCCGCGGTATGCAGGAAGACGGAATGGCCTTGATTCTTGTTACTCACGCAGTCGAAGAAGGCAAAGAGTTTTGCCAGCGATACTTGACCCTCGAACGTGGCCAGATGATTGAGCACGGCCATTATTAATACTGTCGCTCTTATACCCTGAAGCTTTATCAACACACCAGTAACGCCATTTCATGAAGGTATTTCCATGCTGCAAATTATTGTTCCGATGGCAGGGGCCGGAAGTCGCTTTGCGGTAGCGGGATATACCGACCCCAAGCCTCTGATCCCTGTACACGGCGTGCCGATGATCAAAGTCGTGATCGACAACCTGACGCCGGATTGCCCGCACACATTCATCTTTATCTGCCAGGCGGAGCATGTCGCGAGATACGGGCTTGAGAAAAAACTCAATGCCTGGGCGCCTGGATGCAAAATCGTCGAGCTGGAAGGGGTAACTGATGGCGCGGCCTGCACGGTGTATGCGGCGAAACATCTGATCGACCCTGCTTACCCGGTGATGATTGCCAACAGCGACCAGTACGTTGACGTAGACATCGATGGCTATCTGCTCGCCATGCAGGAAGCTGATGCCGATGGCCTGATCATGACGATGAAGGCCAATGACCCGAAGTGGTCATTCGTCGGCTTCAATCCGCAAGGCCTGATCGATCGGGTGGTGGAAAAACAGGTCATCTCCGACGAAGCGACCGTCGGCATCTACAACTTCCGCAGCGCCAGTCAGTTGCTATCCGCCATTGAGGCCATGTTCGAGAAAGACTTGCGGGTCAACGGTGAGTTCTACATTGCCCCGGCCTACAACGAGCTTATTGAACACGGCGCCAAGGTCATTCACTACAACGTTGGTTCCGAAGGCCTTGGCATGTATGGCCTGGGTATTCCTGCCGACCTGAGCCTGTTCCTGTCATTGCCCGTGAGCAGGCAAGCAACATCGGGCGAGGCCTGCTGACGTGCAGATCATCAGTCACCGCGGTTATTGGCTGGAGAATGGCGAGCGCAACCTTGCCGTCGCATTTCATCGCTCCTTCGACCTCGGTTTTGGTACTGAAACCGATGTCCGCGATGTGGCGGGGCAGCTGGTTGTTTCTCACGACATGCCGGTAGGCGGCGAACTGACGCTTGATGGCCTGCTCGACATCATGGCCGGTCGCAACCTGCCTTTGGCGATCAACGTCAAGGCCGACGGTATGGCACTGGCTCTCCGGGAAACCTTCGCTCGCCATGGCCATACCAACTGGTTCGCCTTCGACATGGCCGTCCCCGACATGCGCAGCTATCTGCAGGAAAAGGTGCTCACTTACACGCGGCTCAGCGACGTAGAGCCGTCGCCAGCCTGGATCGATCAGGCCGCAGGTGTCTGGCTTGACGGTTTCGATAGCGAATGGTTTTCCAATCAGGTCATCGATGACCTTCTGGCCCGAGGCAAGCGCGTGTGTGTGGTGTCGCCGGAGCTGCATGGCCGCAATGGTCTTGCGCTTTGGCAGCAGTTGCGCGAGCTCAACTCACAGAACCGCTTGACGCTGTGTACTGATACCCCCGTGGATGCGGTCAATTTCTTCAAGTGAGGCAGTCATGATCAAGGCAGTAATTTTCGATATGGATGGTGTCCTTATCGAGGCCAAGGAATGGCATTACGATGCACTGAACAAGGCACTCGGCCTGTTCGGCTACAACATAAGTCGTCACGAACACCTGACTGCCTACGACGGCCTGCCCACCTCGCGCAAGCTCGACATGCTCAGTGTCGAGCGCGACCTGCCTGTGGCTTTGCATGCATTCATCAATGAGATGAAGCAGCAGTACACCATGGAAATCGTCTATGCCCAGTGCAAGCCGACATTCGTGCATCAGTACGCGCTGTCATCCTTGAAAGCGCTGGGCTACAAGCTGGCGGTTGCGTCCAACTCCATTCGTAACACCGTGGAGGTGATGATGGACAGGGCCGATCTCAGTCGTTATCTCGACCTGCAGCTCTCCAATGAAGATGTGACGCACGCCAAGCCAGCGCCTGATATTTACACCAAGGCCATCAGCCAGTTGGGCCTGCTGCCCGAGGAATGCCTGATCGTTGAAGACAACGAGAACGGCATCAAGGCAGCGAGGGCCTCGGGCGCCCATGTTCTGGTCGTGGCGGAAACCTGTGACGTGAATCTCAATAACATCATGGGCAGGCTGGACTCCATCAACCTCGACAAGGTGGCCAGCCTGTGAGCGCACTCAACATAGTTCTCCTGTCCGGCAAAAAGGGATATGCCCGGCGCGGCGAAGGTGAATATCCGGAATACCTTTGCGAGCACAACGGTAAACCGCTGATCCAAACCCTGATCGACAACTGCGCAGCGCTTGAGCCGGGCAGAATGATCTGCACGTTTGCAAACGATGATGTCGTCAGGTTGCACCTCCGTAATATGGTGCAGCAGATGCATCCGAGTGCCGGAGTTCTTCCCATTCACAACCTCACCCAGGGTGCTGCCTGTACGGCTCTTCTGGCAAGCGAGCAAATCGACAGTGACGATGAATTACTGATTCTCAGTGTCAGCGATTTTCTGGACATAGACTTGCACGCAGTGGTCCATTCGTTCCGCGAAAGAAATGATGATGCCGGTGTGGTGATCTTCAACTCGCTGCACCCGCGTTACTCGTTTGCACGCTTGAACAGCGAAGGTCGGGTCATTGAAGCTGCAGAGAAAAACCCGATCAGCCCGCACGCTATTGCGGGCATGTACTGGTTCAAATCCGGTGCGTTGTTTGTCTCGGCGGTAAAAGAGATGATCCGCAAGGACGCCCGTGTCAACGGCAACTTTTACCTCGCGCCCGCCCTTAACGAACTGGTGCTGATGCAAAAGAGCATCGGCTCTTTCCGCATTGAACCGAGTCAGTATCGACCGCTGAAAACCCAAAGCCAGTTGCATGCGTTTGAAGCAGGAGACCTGCGATGAAAACTGCAAAACTGGCGGACATGGTCAAAGGCTGGTTCGTGGGTAGTTTCGAGCCTGCCGTGTTCAGCACCGATTCCTGTGAAGTCGGCGTCAAAAGTTACAAAGCTGGAGACAAGGAAGACGCTCATTATCACAAGGTTGCTACCGAGATAACCGTGCTGATCTCCGGCTCTGTCAGCATGCGCGATCAGGTCTGGCAGGCGGGCGACATTATTGTTCTGGAGCCTGGTGATATCACGGCTTTCGAAGCGCTCACCGATGCGACGACAGTTGTCGTGAAAGTGCCGGGTGCGCTTGCTGACAAATACGTCGTCTGACTCATGAAAACGACCCTTCTACAACATCACCCACAGCTTGGCTATGTATCGACAAGTAGCCTGCGCGACCTTCCCGCCGAGCTGCCTCTGGCCCATGAATGTTCGAGCCTGATCTCGTTTCGCAAACACGCGGTTCGCAAGCCCGACAAGGTGGTTAAAAAACTGCATGCGGCACAACGACCCATCTGCATGTACGGGGAGGGTGCCTATTGCTTTTATGGCGTCCAGAGTGATTCGCCGCTGGCGCCGCTGCTGTTGTGGGACGCCGCGCACTTTCTGAACGTTGGCGAGAAGATCACGGTTATCGAAGACACACCCGTCGCGTGTTATCTGGATCGCGACTACTTCACCAGATCGCTTATAGCGGTCGAGCGTTCGGCCACTTCCGTGACATATGAAAAGCGATCCAGGCTGGCCGCCGAGGCGGATGATGACCTGGATAGCTGGAGCTTCTGTCTCCCTGTCGGGCCGGGTGACGCCACGGTTTTGAATGCTGTGGTGAAACGCATTCTGGAAATCGACGTCGCTCGCAAAGAAATACTTCTGTGCGGTACCCCCGGTAGCAACTTCGCCTATTTCAATCAGGTACGCATTGTTGGAGAAGACATCACCGCGCCGCCTGTACAGATCTGCAAGAAGAAGAATCGCCTCGCGCAGGAGGCCCGTTACAGTAACCTGGTGATCCTGCATGACCGTGTCTTTCTGCCCCGGCATTTCGGCGAGATCGTGCGCCGCTTCGGGCCGCGTTATCCGTTGATGACGCTGCAAAGCCTGTTCTTCGACAATCGAATCAGCATGCACCCACGCCGCTACTCGGATTACGGCATGGCCATGGGTGAAATCGGTCACGGCCTGATCGGGCTGCACCGCACCAACAGCAATGCGCAGGCCATTGCTCTATCCGTTTTCCCGGAGGTTGATCGCACCGGTTTCTGTTTTGCCAGCCCGATGCGTTACAACAACGACGCCAGTTACCCGACAGGCAGCCTCTATATCTGTCGCAAGGACGTCTGGAATGCCTGCCCTCTGGATGAGTCCCTCAACTGGGTCGAGTACGAAGACATCGAGCACGCGCTACGGGCCTCCAGAGCCGGTATTCCCAATCGCATCAATCCCTTCGGGATTACGCAGTCCGTCACCTCTCGGCCCCTGCTGGGCGGCAAGGCGGCGGTCGAGTCCGCCAACGGAGGCCTTGAATTTTCCGGGCCCAGTTACATCTCCCTGCTCGAAAAGAAGCCCCTGATCAATGTCTCTGCGCAAGATGCTCTGAAGCGCTTACAGCGATTCGGCGACAAGTACCTGGCCAACACGACTGCGGTGAAAATCCCGACCGGTCTTGATTGCATCGACGTGAGAGCCTGGATTGAGTTGATTGATCACGTAGCGCAACAGTCCACATTCAAAAATGATATCGGTTCAGTCAGGGAGTTTATTGCCGATTTCGAGAGGCTGATGCTCTTTGACCAGCTAACGGAAACCCGGCAGGAGTTCCTGATTCATGGCTTCCTCACTGATCCTGTACAAGCCAAACAAACGCTCATCACTCAAAGTGTCGAAATACGCAATATGCTGCGGCAACGCAGTTCACGTACATGGTTTGTCGGCAGCCATGATGAGTATTTCCATCATCACCTGTTGTCGCTTCCCGGGATTGTGATTTCAGCGGTTCGCGCTTACCGGAACAACGGAAAGATCTTCTATTTCGAGAGCCTGTGGGCCGCAGTAAAAGCCATCTACAACTCCACGCCGTTCAAGTATTACGCCAGGTGCCCAAAGTGAAGATATTCGTCGTTTCGCATTTGAGCCCTGGCCCTTCAGGTAAGGCGCTTGCAGGGCAGCTTTCCCGCATCCGGCACGAGCAAGGAAAAACCGTCCCTGTCCTGGTCATCGATGAGCGCCACAACCTTCGCGAACCTTCTACCGATGATCGGACTGTAGGCAGCACTGAATTTAGTCTGGATGACTTTCTGCACGAGAACGGTATCAGCGGCATCGTCGCCAACCGGATTGCGTTGCTGATGGATAAAGTCGACAGCGACTGGGTGATGATTGATTTCGGGCAGCATGACTTGCCCACCTGCATGGACTTCATCCAGAAAATCGCCCGTTATAACTACCTGGCCCCGGCGTTACGGAACCGCAACCTGGTGATCCTCGTGCCTTCGATGTATCTCGGCGTCTGTTCGCGAGCGTTCAATGCGTCGTTCAACAATTTGCCGTCGAGTGCCTCGGCCTCGATTCGATCTGCTCGCGTCGGCAGGTTATTCACGATCACCCGTATCGAGAAAGTACTGATCAGCCTGCCACTGCTGTACGGGCTATCAAGGCGGGTGCGGCACCGTTTACGACGGCTGCTCCGACGGGCTTCGATCACCGCCTGACGCTCTTTACACCAGCACCGAACAGGCCGCGACGTTTTGTGGCCGTTGTTCTCTCCGATTACAAGGTTGAAAAGCATGCATCATCTTTCGGCCGTTGATTCCAGAAAAATCAGCGTAGTTATTCAAGGTCCGCTCTACCGCAACCTGAGCCCCGAGCGGAATATCTTCGCCTGCATCGCATCGATCAGAGCGCACCTGCCGCAGGCGGAAATAATCGTGTCGACATGGCGCAGTGAAGATATTTCGGCCATTGAAGTCGATCAGATTGTCGTGTCAGATGACCCCGGTTCTTTCACCGATGATGCCGACAACCAGATCAACACCAACCGCATGCTGCGATCAACGTTGCGCGGGATTCAGGCAGCGGCAAGGCCCTACGTCATGAAGATGCGCGCCGATCACAACCTGACCAGCGCGGCCCTCGCCGTTGCTGGGCAGTACGACGAGACCGAGTCAGCCGAGCTGCGCCTGTTCGATACTCCCATCACCGCAACAACGCTCTACATCCGCGACCCGGCGCGCTTCCCACTGCTGTTCCACATCTCCGATCTGGTTCAGTTCGGCAGCCGCGACGCCATGCTTTTCATGTGGGAGCAGCCGCTGTTCGAAAGGACAGACCTCTTCAACCAGAAACCTTCACGTAACCCCTTCGGAAACTTCGTCGGCTACACGTCCGCCCGCGTGGTCAGCGAACAGGCGATCATGCTCGGCGCCATGCGCAGGCGTGGCATAGACGCCAAACTGACGAGACCGTGCCAGGTGGGGCTGAGCAATCTGAAATTGTGGGACGAGGTTCTGAGGTGCAACTTCAGGGTACTGGACCACGGCGCCGCCGGTGTCGATTTCCCCGAACGTTTCGTGGCAAACAATTACGTGCTGAAAACGCTCTACAGCGCCGCAGATATAGACCGACTGCGGCATCTCGGAGCCGGAGCCTACACACTCAGGATCACGCGCATCTTGCTTAATCAGTACGTGCTGAACTACCTGCGACCGGGCTGGTGGGTATCCTCCATCAACATCGCGCTGTTCACGATCTCGCCAACACTGGCCAAGGCCGTGCGCTCGTACTGGCGCAAGTCGAGGAAGCTGGTGCATGCGGAGTCGTATCGGGTTTAGAGGTGTCCCCGGTGTCAGGAATGAGAGGTCTGTGGATCGCCGATTTGGTACTGAGCCCCCTAATAGGCGGTCACCTCTGGCCTGAAACTGCTAGTAGTCAACCGCTTTAGCGCAATGTCGATGGCTTTCTCATCGAACAGCCTGCTTTTCCGAGCCGACGCACCTGCGCCTCCATCCCAATGTTTCAATGCTTCACGCACCGCCGGAACCGTTGGAGAAACACCCGACTGACTCAGTAACCAATCAACCGTCGCCAGCAGTTCCATGCCGAAGGGCGACTCAAAACCGTCAATCAGCTCGGCGGTGTGTTCCAGAGCTTGAGAATACTCCTTGGCCTCTGTTTTGAGATAGGTTTGCAGAAAGGCCTTACGCCCCTCGTCAAACCAGATCACATCGTTGACACCTGCGTCGCTGATGCGCTTATCGCAATGCAGATAGCTGCCATCGAGATTATTGAGCAGATGCTCAAGTCGATTGGCGTATGGCCCATATTTATGGGCTACAAACTTAAGATCCAGAGGATTCTTGGGGCCTGGCAGCTGTTCTATCGAACGCTCCAGAAACCAGGCGAGCTTCTGAATCTCAAGCAGGCTGCATTCCATGCCCAAAACCCAGTAGCGCCGAACGAGTTCGGCAATGAGTGCGCGTGCAGGCGTCAGTTTCTCGACACCGCTGCGCTTTGCGACATTCAGATATTGATCGGTGGGTTCAAAGACAAGTACATCGACATCCAGATCGCTCAAGACATCAACAATCTGCTTACGGACCTCCACCCATTTCAAACCACCATTACCCGCACCGAGAGGTGGAACCGCTACGGATTTCACATGGTTGTCGATCAAAAAGCGGCGCAGGTCCCGTAAGCCTTCTGTGATCCATGCCATCTGCGAGGGGGAACGCCAGTGACGCTTGGTGGGGAAATTCACTATCCAGCGGGGCCCGTCCAGCTCGCTGACGGACGTTACGTGAACCTTGCCGGTCTCTACCTCACCAGCCTTGCAAGCCGCTGAATAGAGACGATAGTTTTCAGCAAAACGCTCTTTGAACATCAGCGCAATGCCTTTTCCCATCACGCCTACAGTGTTCACCGTATTGACGAGAGCTTCGGTATTCGCTTCCAGCAGGTTGCCTTGGGTGAATCTGATCATTGGAAATACCATCCCGGACGTGCATGCACAGGTAGTGTCAGGCCTCTAGCGGCGACGTCCTGCTCTATGCGTTCTTTCATTGCATCGTCGTAGCACATGATGCCAAGGAGTCCTGTAATCGGTAGGTATTGGTGAATCAGCGCTTCGGCCTGATAACGTTCCATCTTACGAGGATCATCAGGGTCACGCTTGAAGTCTCGTCTCTGGATTATAGGCCAATCGACCTGGTCGAGATTCACCAGCTCGCTGTAGTAGTCGGTCCAATCAGGGTAGGCGTGTGCGTTAGTGAAGACGAAAGCCAGACCAAGCTGCTCGATGTGCAGGAGGCTTGAGACCAGAATCACTATCTCGTCATTGCTACGCTGCTGAACGCTCCACCCGGAGTGGATGTTTTTCATCATCACAGAGAAAGGTGTGAAGTAGAAGGGCACGTAGTCGGACAGTACGCCCGCTGGGGCAATTGGAACACTGCGATTGCGACGTTTGTCGATCAGGTCAACGTTACCGATATTCACGTACTGCGGCGCTTGCACGTCGGAGCTGGCGCAATGCAGGCCGTTGTCCAGAATCCAAGGCAGGTTATCGCGGTGGACGATCCGCCAAATCAAAGCCTTTTTTGGATTCAGGCTGCTATAAATCATTTAATAAACATTCCCGGATTCACGGTGATACGTACCTTAACACCCGCCTCGCGCATTTTTTCTGTGCAGAGGCTCTCGACCTCAGAATTTGGGACAAAAAGCATACAAAAGTCTTTCGGTGCGACGAGACCAGGCGCGAGGCATTCTGCCATGCAGATGCTTTTGCAGTCCGAGTCTTGATAGTCCCGAGTACTCATGACCTCCCACCTTATGGCTTCGAAGCCTTTGTCGTAGTCAAGCAACTGAATTTCATCGCTTGCCAATGGATGGCGAGGAATGACCTTCCAACCGTTTTGTTTTGCAAACGATCTGTACACCGATATCAGCACAAATTTTGATTTCGGGCTGTTGATCTGCACGCTTCCATCAAAAGGATTGGCAGCAAACCAATGAAAGGGCACATAGCGGTTAAGCTCGAGGGCTTGGCGCTTTTTCAGAATTTCACTGTCTGCTACGTCTGTGAAAACGGTGAGATCGGAGCGAGGTTTCAAGCCTTCCTGAAAAATGCCATCGAGGTTTTCAAGCGAGGTGAGGTGGTAGAGAAGCTTTTGTTCC
The DNA here is from genome assembly GCF_001293775.1 of Pseudomonas syringae pv. cilantro. Classification (GTDB taxonomy): domain Bacteria; phylum Pseudomonadota; class Gammaproteobacteria; order Pseudomonadales; family Pseudomonadaceae; genus Aquipseudomonas; species Aquipseudomonas syringae_P. The sequence continues at coordinate 59,287 of NZ_LGLN01000013.1, read as the reverse complement.
TTGATGTTTCTGATGTCCGGCATGTTGGTCTCCTTGACCTATGCACCTATCTGAGCATTTTTTCGAGTTAGCTAACGGCAACCTTCATTCAGTAGGGATTAGTACAGTACTTCCTATGGTTGTGTTGTGCCATTATCCGAGTCCGCAAATGCGTATGAGATTCGCCTGTTTGCCAGAAAATGCACGTTTCACCCTTCGTCAAAGTAATCACGATCCAGTGCAAGCAATCGCAACAAGTGTGATGTAGCGCCCGCCTCATGATTCGCCAGCGCTTGGCCTAAACGTAGACCTTCCCAAACCCAGCTTGTCAAGCGAGATAATACCGGCGTCACCAGGGCCGCCTTGAATAATCACCAAGGCAGCTATCATCATGTTTTCAACTTCGTTGATAAAAATCCCAAAGGACTCACAACTTGCCTATCAAAACGGATGTCTGGACCGTCGGCCTTGCACCGAACAAACTGCACCAAAGTCGGTTGGCCAGCGAGCAACTGTTGGAAGAGATGATCATCCGTTCCCCAAGCATCCTCTCGGATGAGTGGATGCTAATAGGCAGGCAGGAAAACACCGGCATGGGCGGTCGCATCGATTTGCTGGCTATTGCTCCTGATGGAAGTCTGGTGTTGATTGAGCTCAAACGAGAGCGCACACCTCGTGAAGTCGTTGCTCAGACTCTCGATTACGCTGTTTGGGTGGAAAATCTAAAGGAGAACGAAATCGCAGCGATTTACCAACGTTTCCAGCCGGGAAGCACCTTGTATGCAGGTTTTCTAGAGCGCTTTGGTCGTGTGCTAGACGACGCTGATTTGAATAAAAGCCACCAATTGATCATCGTTGCCACCGAGTTGGATTCCAGCAGTGAGCGAATCGTTGAGTACCTCAGCAAGCGAGATATTCCGATAAACGTGCTCTGCTTTCAAATTTTCCAATCAGGCGACCAACAGCTATTGAGTCGATCCTGGTTACTCGATCCTGTTCAGACTCAAGTGAGCGCCGTGTCGACGAGCGAAGGGCATAGCGAGCCTTGGAATGGCGAGTTCTACTGTTCGTTCGGAGACTCCGTCTCGCGCTCATGGGACGATGCTAGGGAGTTCGGTTTCATTTCCGGCGGTGGAGGCGCGTGGTACAGCAAGACCCTGCAGCTCTTGTCTCCGGGAGATAGGGTTTGGGTTAACATTCCGCAGCAGGGCTATGTTGGCGTCGGGCGTGTTATTGGAACATCCAAGCCTGCTAACGAGTTCACAGTGATGCAGAACGGCGAGGAGCGGCCGGTGCTAGAGGTCGCGACGCGTGCCAGCTATCATGCAGAGCTTGCTGACGATCCGGAGCGCTGTGACTATTTTGTTCCCATCCATTGGCTGCAAAGCGTGCCGGTGAACCAGGCGGTGCGTGAAATTGGGATGTTCGGGAATCAGAATACAGTTTGCCGTCCGACTACGCCGAAGTGGCGGTGGACGATTGAGCGTTTAAAGCAGCGATTTCCGAGTTTTGATTACGTGGCAGCTACTGATATCGCGAGCGTTCCCAGCAATTGATAAATTAGGCAGCTGCGTGCTGCCCAATTGTTTGTACAGTCGCATCTATAGTCAGCTTGCCCATTTTGCCACCCTCAGTTCTCCACCCGTTCTCCCACTTCGCCATGAAAGAGAGTGGATCAAAACGAAAGTCACAAGACGAAAAACGGGCCGAAGCCCTTGATCTAGCAAGGCCCTCTCGATTTTCAGTAGCTGAGGGTGGCTTCCAAAAAGACATTAAAAAGCCGGCTTGTGGCCGGCTTCTCGTAGGCGGTTCCGGTCTATTTTTGATAAGCCGCAATCGCCTTCAACAGGTGCGCTCCTGAGAAGCGCGAATAGATAACAGAGCAAACGGATCATCCGCCCCATTCCAGCCCCCACCGCTCAACAGCGCGCCGGGTGCTTTGGATGGGGCACAGGATACTAAACCTCGCCGTCAATGCCCAGCCCGAAGACCTCTCAAATCCTGAACCCCGTCACAGCAGCAACATCGCATTGCGTCGGCTGTTCAGTGTCGACCACCAGAATATCCAGCCCAGAATCCGGATTTTCTCTCGATCGATATCTTCGGCGCTGAACACTTCGTCCGGGTATTCGGCGTCGTTGTGGCTGCGCAGGCGCAGGCCGCCGTTGGGGAGGCGGTAGAGGTAGCGCACGCGCAGGATGCCGCCGTGTTCCAGGGCGTAGATTTCGCCGTCGATGACCTGAGTCAGTTCGCGGTCGACGCCGAGGATCGAGCCGTCCTGGATTTTGTCGGCCATGCTGTTGCCGACCATGGCTACGCAGATGCAGTTTTTCGGGTCGATGCCCATGGTTTGCAAAACTTGCAGGGGCAGGCGGATTCTTTGTCCGGGCGCTTCGGCCAGGACGGTTTTACCGACGCCGTGGGTGGATTCGACTTCGGTGAATATCTGAATTTCCACGTCTCCGCGCAGGACGTTTCTGGTTTGCTGGATGATCATTCGGGTATCGCCGCCAGTGTTTTCGTTGGCGGGTTCGTTGGGGTGTTTGGGGCCTTCGCCGGTGCGCAGCCAGCGGGCGTTCACGGTTAATAGTTCAGCCACCTCGTCGATGCGCGCCATGGGCACGCCGCGTTTGAACCAGTTGTTGACGTGCTGCGGCGTGATTTTGCGGTTGGCGGCAAAATCAGTCGCGGTGAGGTGGCACTCCCGAAGGAGGATGCGGAGTCGATCGCCTGATGTATTCATAGGGCGAATTCTACGGGCGTGGTCCGGGCGTTTAAATGAACGGGGTGTTGACGTCGACGTTATCCCAAGGGGTTGGCGGCTATCCGGACTACGGACGGAATGAATTTCGCGTAGGCATATTCCGTAATAGCGGTTTCTGGTTAAACACCGCGCTGGGCGTTTAGCTCGGCTATACGGGCATTAACGGACTGTTTACCGAGCGGTTAAAGGTCGAGCGCATTTTTAAACGGGCGATTGGTAAAAAAATGTTTCGAGGAGATTTCAGAAGCGGCTTTGAGCGGGGAGCAAGGAAGGGAGCGTGTTTCAGGGCGCTTGCGCGCAAGCACCCTGAACGCCGGGTTGGTGATCAGCCTTTGAAAGCTTCAACCGATTTCATGATTTCGGCACGGGCGGCGTCAGCGTTGCCCCAACCTTCGATCTTCACCCATTTGCCTTTCTCGAGATCCTTGTAGTTCTCGAAGAAGTGCTTGATCTGTTCAAGCAGCAGCGGTGGCAGGTCGGTGTACTCTTTCACGTCGACGTACAGCTGGGACAGTTTGTCGTGGGGTACTGCGATGACTTTGGCATCGCCGCCGCCGTCGTCTGTCATGTTCAGGATACCGACCGGGCGCGCGCGGATGACCGAACCCGGGGTGACCGGGTAAGGGGTGACTACCAGCACGTCCAGCGGGTCACCGTCGTCCGCCAGGGTGTTGGGGATGAAACCGTAATTGGCCGGGTAGAACATCGGGGTGGCCATGAAACGGTCAACGAACAGGCAATCGGTGTCTTTGTCGATTTCGTACTTGATCGGCGCGTGGTTGGCCGGGATTTCGATTGCGACGTAGATGTCGTTCGGCAGGTCTTTACCTGCTGGAATCTTGCTGTAGCTCATGGGTCATTGTCCCCTGGTTAACCAGACAGATTGTGGCGCAAACCGCCATAAAGTGGTCCGGATTATAGGCATATTCTGTTTTGGTTGCTACGCATGGCCTCGGCAGCGGTCAGGTGTCCTGACAAGCCGGGTTTTGTTGGCGTAACTGATTCAGCCGCGCCAGGGTGTCCTGCCGGTAGAACGCTTTGAGCTGTTCGTAGACTGCCGGGTAACTGTCGTGCAGCAGGTCCGGGGCGCTGAAAAAGTACTCGCTGGTCACCGCGAAGAACTCGGCCGGGTCTTGTGCGGCGTAGGGATCGATGGCGGTTTCTGCGTCCGGGTCCTGATCCAGTTGCCGGTTGAGATCATCGAACGCGCTCTGCATGACAGCGGCCCATTCGGTCACCCGCATGTCGCTGTGCAGCGGCGGCAGGCCGTTGGCGTCGCCGTTGAGCATGTCGAGTTTGTGCGCCAGTTCGTGGATCACCAGGTTGTAGCCGTCCCAGTCGCCGCTGCTCAGCACGCCTGGCCAGGCTAGAATCACCGGGCCTTGCAGCCACGCTTCGCCACTGTGTTCGCCGTCCCACTCGTGCTCGACGCCGCTGGCATCGCGATGGCGTTGCGGGCTGACGAAGTCGTCGGGGTACAGCACGATTTCATGAAACCCCTGATACCAGTTCAGTTCGCCGAGGCTCAGCAGCGGCAGTTGTGCCTGAGCGGCGAGAAACAGCCGTTGCTCGTCATCCAGCTCGACGCCCGGTAGCGCACTGAGGTATTTGTCGTTCAGAAACAGCACGCAGGCGTCGCGCAATTGCGCGTCCTGCTCGGTGTTCAGGCCGTCAAGGATGGGCAGGCGCTCGCGCACTTTCTGCCATAGCTCGGCAGCAACCGGGTGTCGGGCGAGGGTTCGCCGCCTGCGCCAGTTGCTGAGTGACCACATGGCTTAGCGAGCGTCGACCGGCGGCGCGCTGCGGCTGCGCACCACGCCAATGATCATCGGCACCAGCGAGAGCAGGATGATGGCCAGCACCAGCAGCGTCAGGTTTTGCTTGATGAACGGCACGTTGCCGAAGAAGAAGCCCAGGGTCACCAGGCTGCCGACCCACAGCACCGAGCCCAGCACACTGAAGCCGACGAAACGCGGATAGGACATTCTGCCGACTCCGGCCACGAACGGCGCGAAGGTGCGGATGATCGGTAGAAAGCGCGCCAGTGTCACGGTTTTGCCGCCATGGCGAGCGTAGAAATCCTGAGTGCGCAACAGGTAGTCGCGGCGGAAGATGCGCGATTTGGGATTACTGAACAGTTTTTCGCCAACTGTGCGGCCGATCACGTAATTGGTGCTGTCACCGATGATCGCCGCGAGCATCAGCAGCCCGGCCAGTAAAACCGGGTCCATGCCGCCTCCGGCAGCCACAGCGCCAGCGATGAACAGCAGCGAATCGCCCGGCAGGAACGGCATCACCACCAGCCCGGTTTCGCAGAAAATCACCAGAAACAGGATCGCGTAGACCCAAGGGCCGTAGTTGGTTACCAGCAGGTCGAGGTAGACGTCGAGATGCAGGATAAGGTCGAGCGGGTTGAATTCCATTGAAATACCTGAGGCGAGCACCCTGTCCGGGGTCGCGTGCGGAAGAAGCGACTGCGCGGCATTATAGAAGCAGAATGCCTGAAAGAGGTTCCGTAATAATTCGCGAGGGAGTTTGCGGCATGGCCGGACCTTCCGACAGTGCCGCGGAGTGAGCAGTGTGGTCAGTCTGAACTGATGGGCAACACATAGTTCTTGAACTGAGTGTCTTCCTTGAAACCGATGGACTCATAGACCTTTTGCGCCACCTCGTTGTTGCTGCTGGTGGACACGCGCAGCCGGACGGCGTGGGTTCCCTTGGCCATCTTTTTCGCCTGTTTCATCAGGTGATCGGCGACCAGTTGGCGGCGGGCATCTTCGGCTACGTAAATATCGTTGAGAATCCACACCCGTTTCAGCGACAGCGACGAGTAGCTCGGATAAAGCTGGCAGAAACCCAGCAGCCTGCCTTCATCATCATTGGCCAGCGCCAGATAGATGACCGACTCGTCGCGACGCAAGCGCTTTTCGAGGAACTCTCGTGAAGAGTCCGGGAACGGGGATTCGCCGTAGAACTCCCGATATTTGATGAACAGCGGGCAGAGCAGGTCCAGGTGTTCAAGAGTCGCTTGGATGATCCGCATGTTATGGCCTCGACTTCCCTATGGGGCTGATGCAGTGCGCCGGTTTGTTACGCTATCCTGCCCGGCGGTGTTAGAGAGCACAATCTACTGCGGGTCTACCGGGCCGTCGAGCAGGAAGTTGCCGATGTGCTTGCCTGAATGATCAGCAGCGCTGTCGGATTCTATGCTGTTCAGCTCTGCCTCATCCTTCAGGCTGACCCCGGAAATCTGCCGGCGACAGGCTTCGCGCATCAGGTAAAGCAGGCGATGCGCGGCCATGGCGTAGCTCAAGCCTTCAAGGCGCACATTGGAAATACAATTGCGGTGTGCGTCATTCAGGCCGACTTTAGGGCCATAGGTGAAGTACAGGCCGAGGCTGTCCGGGGAGCTGAGACCGGGGCGTTCGCCGATCAGGATCACCACCATTTTTGCGCCGAGCAGCTCGCCGACTTCATCCGCCACGGCCACGCGGCCCTGTTCGACCATGATCACTGGCGACAGCGTCCAGCCGTCCGCGCTGGCCTGTTCTTCCAGCCGCGTCAGGAACGGCACGGCATGCCGATGGACGGCGAGCGCAGACAGCCCGTCAGCCACGACCACGGCCAGATCGAGCCCGCCCGGATGAGCGGCTGCGTAATCGCGTAATGCCTGCGCCGACTCTTCGTTCAGGCGCCTGCCCAGATCCGGGCGTTGCAAATAGCTGTGCCGGTCGGCTGCTGCACTGTGCAGCAGCAAGGTTTCGCGGCCTTTTTCAGCCAGTTGCGCGCTGATCGCGGCGTGATCGAATTCGAGGTGTACGGCGTCGCGCGCTTGGGCATGCGCCGCCTGGAAGTCGAGTTGCGCGGCGGTCGGCAGGCTGATGCCGGTACGCCCCAGTGCGATACGCGCGGACGTCAGGCGGCGCAGTTCCAGCCACGGATTGGCAGGCTGGGAGTTGTCCTGGATTTCATTCATCGGCTCGTCACTCATGCTAAGTGCGCCAGTGCCTGACGAAACGCGGGTGGCAGGCTGTCACCGAAGCGTACATGGCCGTCGGCCTGAGTGAAGATGCCCATTTTTTCCAGCCAGGCTTCGTATTCCGGTGCCGGGCGCAGGCCCAGGCTTTGTCGGGCGTACAGCGCGTCGTGGAACGACGTGGTCTGGTAATTGAGCATGATGTCGTCGGAACCGGGGATGCCCATAATGAAGTTGATCCCGGCGACGCCCAACAAGGTCAGCAGGGTGTCCATGTCGTCCTGGTCGGCTTCGGCATGGTTGGTGTAGCAGATGTCACAGCCCATCGGCACGCCGAGCAACTTGCCGCAGAAGTGATCCTCCAGGCCGGCGCGGATAATCTGCTTGCCGTTGTACAGGTACTCCGGGCCGATGAAGCCGACCACGGTGTTGACCAGAAACGGATTGAAATGCCGGGCGACGGCGTAAGCGCGGGTTTCGCAGGTCTGCTGGTCGACGCCGTGGTGCGCATTGGCCGACAGTGCGCTGCCTTGCCCGGTTTCGAAGTACATGAGGTTTTTCCCCAGCGTGCCCCGGTTCAGGCTCAGGCCTGCTTCGTAACCTTCCTGCAGCAACTTGAGGCTGATGCCGAAGCTGGCGTTGGCGGCTTCAGTGCCGGTAATCGACTGGAACACCAGATCGACCGGCACGCCACGATTGATCACTTCGATGGAGGTGGTGACGTGGGTCAGCACGCATGATTGGGTCGGGATTTCGTAGCGCTGGACGATGGCGTCGAGCATTTCCAACAGGGCGACGATACTTGAGGTGCTATCAGTGGCCGGGTTGATGCCGATCATGGCATCGCCGTTACCGTACAGCAGGCCATCGAGCACGCTGGCGGCGATGCCGGACGGGTCGTCGGTCGGGTGGTTGGGTTGCAGGCGGGTGGACAGCCGACCGCGCAGGCCCATGGTGTTACGGAAGCGAGTGACGACGCGAATCTTCTGCGCCACCAGGATCAGATCCTGTACGCGCATGATTTTTGAAACGCCAGCCACCATCTCCGGCGTCAGGCCGGGGGCCAGTGCGCGCAGTGTCGTTTCGTCGGCCCGATCGCTGAGCAGCCAGTCCCGGAAACCGCCGACGGTCAGGTGGCTGACCGGCGCGAAAGCCAGCTTGTCGTGGGTGTCGATGATCAGGCGGGTGACTTCGTCCTGTTCGTAGGGGATCAGCACCTCTTCGAGAAAGTGCTTGAGCGGAATATTCGCCAGCGCCATTTGCGCGGCAACCCGCTCCGCATCGTTTTGCGCCGCGACTTCGGCCAGATAATCGCCAGAGCGTGCAGGGCTGGCCTTGGCCATGACTTCTTTGAGGCTGTCGAAGCGGTACGTCTGCGCACCGACAGAATGGGAAAAGCTCGCCATACAGATTCTCCATGACGTCGCGCTGTGTGCGTCGGACGTAGTCTTTCGGCCAAACCGGTGACGTCCCGGTTCAAACGACTGTGGGAAGCGATGTAAGCAATTAATACTCCATCCCGGCCGTGAGTGCGAGTTTGTGGGTGTAAGCGGATGAGTACGGGGCGGGATGCATCACGCCAGAGCGCTGGGCCAAGGCGTGATGCACAGGGGTGGTGCGAGGGGTGTTTCTCGTGTGGGACGGTGCGACGCTTCGCTTGTCCGCGAAGACTGTGGTTCAAACTATGCATTTTCGGAGAATACACCTGCCTATTTCGCGAACAAGCGAAGCGTCGCCCGGTCCGCTCCCACGGCCTCTGGCCAGAATCAAAAGCAGAAGTGTGTATTACGCCGAGCGCAGGAGCGTGGTAACGATAGTTGGGCAATTAACTCGCTTAGAAAAAACCCAACGGATTCGTGTCGTAGCTCACCAGCAGGTTTTTGGTCTGCTGGTAATGCTCAAGCGCGATTTTGTGGGTTTCGCGGCCGACGCCGGATTTCTTGTAGCCACCGAACGCGGCATGCGCCGGGTACAGGTGGTAGCAGTTGGTCCAGACTCGCCCGGCCTTGATCGCCCGGCCCACGCGATAGGCGCGGTTGATGTCGCGTGTCCACAGGCCTGCGCCCAGGCCAAACTCGGTGTCATTGGCAATCGCCACCGCTTCCGCTTCGTCCTTGAAGGTCGTGACGCTGACCACCGGGCCGAAGATCTCTTCCTGGAACACGCGCATCTTGTTGTTGCCTTTGAGCAGCGTCGGCTGGATGTAGTAGCCCGTCGACAGATCGCCTTCCAGCTTCTCGACCTTGCCGCCGGTCAGCAGCTCGGCGCCTTCGCCCTTGGCGATCTCCAGGTAGGAGAGAATCTTGTCGAAATGTTGCTCGGATGCCTGAGCGCCGACCATGGTGTCGGTGTCGAGCGGGTCGCCGCGTTTGATCTTCTCGACCTTGCGCAGCACTGCTTCCATGAATTGTGGATAAATCGATTCCTGCACCAGTGCGCGGGACGGGCAGGTGCAGACTTCGCCCTGATTGAAGAATGCCAGCACCAGGCCTTCGGCGGCTTTGTCGATGAACTCCGGCTCGGCGCTCATGATGTCTTCGAAGAAGATATTCGGCGACTTGCCGCCCAGCTCCACGGTGGACGGAATGATGTTGTCCGCCGCCAGTTTCATGATGTGCGAGCCGACCGGCGTCGAGCCGGTGAAAGCGATTTTGGCGATGCGCTTGCTGCTGGCCAGTGCTTCACCGGCTTCGCGGCCGTAACCTTGCACGATGTTCAGCACGCCGGGAGGCAGCAGGTCGCCGATCAGTTCGATCAGCACGCTGATCCCCAGCGGCGTCTGCTCGGCAGGTTTGAGCACGATGCAGTTACCGGCAGCCAGCGCCGGTGCGAGTTTCCAGGCGGCCATCAGGATCGGGAAGTTCCACGGGATGATCTGCCCGACCACGCCCAGCGGCTCGTGAATGTGATACGCCACGGTGTTGCCGTCGATCTCGGCGGCGCTGCCTTCCTGGGCGCGCAACACGCCAGCGAAGTAGCGGAAGTGGTCAGCGGCCAGCGGAATGTCGGCGTTCAGGGTTTCGCGAATCGCCTTGCCGTTGTCCCAAGTCTCGGTGATGGCCAGCACTTCCAGATTGGCTTCGATGCGGTCGGCGATTTTCAGCAAGGCCAGCGAGCGCGCCTGCACCGAGGTCGAGCCCCAGGCAGCAGCGGCTGCGTGAGCAGCGTCGAGCGCTTTGTCGATGTCTTCGGCCGTGGAGCGGGGGAATTCGGTGATTGCCTTGCCGTTGACCGGCGAGGTGTTGGTGAAATACTGGCCTTTGACTGGAGCGACGAACTCGCCGCCAATATAGTTACCGTAGCGTTCCTTGAAGTTGACGATAGCGCCTTCGGTACCGGGATGAGCGTAACGCATGGTATGTCTCCTGGTTCTTGTTGTGAGGGAGTCTGTGTCGATTCTGCAGCGGGTATTGGCAGGAAGCTTTCAAGAGTAGGCTATTTGCAGCATGCCGTGGCTATGACTTTAGGCTTATCTGCCGGGCATTGAAATGATTCGCGCGCGCGATGTGTCGGACAAACTCAGGGTGCCATTTCAGCGTCCCTACGTTAACCTGCGTGGACGTTCTGAGAGGTTGGTCATGCACATTCATATCCTTGGTATCTGCGGCACGTTCATGGGTTCGCTGGCGGTGCTCGCCAAAGAGTTGGGGCACCGGGTCACGGGTTCTGACGCCAACGTCTATCCGCCGATGAGCACCCAACTGCAGGCGCAGGGCATCGAGCTGACCCAAGGCTACGACCCTGTGCAACTGATTCCGGCGCCGGATCTGATCGTGGTCGGCAACGCGTTGTCGCGTGGCAACCCGGCGGTTGAATATGTCCTGAACAATGGTTTGCCGTATGTGTCCGGCCCACAGTGGCTGGCAGACCACGTGCTGCAAGGTCGCTGGGTGCTGGCGGTGGCCGGTACGCACGGCAAGACCACCACCAGCAGCATGCTGGCCTGGGTACTGGAGCACGCGGGCATGAGCCCCGGTTTTCTGATCGGCGGCATTCCGCAGAATTTCGCGGTGTCGGCGCGTCTGGGCGACACCCCGTTCTTTGTGGTGGAAGCCGACGAATATGACAGCGCCTTCTTCGACAAACGCTCCAAGTTCGTCCACTACCGCCCGCGGACCGCGATCCTCAATAACCTTGAGTTCGATCACGCCGACATCTTCCCCGATCTGCCCGCCATCGAGCGCCAGTTTCACCATCTGGTGCGCACCATTCCTAGCGAGGGCCTGGTGATTCATCCGACCACCGAGCCGGCGCTCACGCGCGTCATCAAAATGGGCTGCTGGACGCCTGTGCAAACCACGGGCGAGGGCGGCCAATGGCAGGCGCGGTTGTTGAGTGAAGACGGTTCGCGCTTTGAAGTGCTGTTCGAGGGCGAACTGCAGGGCGCGGTCGAGTGGGGCATGACTGGCCTGCACAACGTTGCCAATGCGCTGGCCACTCTGGCTGCGGCCCGCCATGTGGGTGTTGTGCCGTTGCTGGGCGTGCAGGCACTAAGCGCGTTCAAAAGCGTCAAGCGCCGTATGGAAAAGGTCGCTGACGTGCGCGGCATTACTATTTATGACGATTTCGCTCATCACCCGACCGCGATTGCTACCACGCTGGATGGTCTGCGCAAAAAAGTCGGTGATGCGCCGATCATTGCCGTGATCGAGCCGCGTTCCAACTCCATGAAACTCGGCGCACACCGCGACGGTCTGCCGGAAAGCGTGCAGCAGGCTGATCAGGTGGTCTGGTATGCGCCCCCCAATCTGGGCTGGGATCTGTCGGCAACAGTGGCAGGAGGCGCGGTGCCTGCGCTGGTCTGTGATTCCCTTGAGGCAATCATCGCCCAGGTCAAACGCCAGGCGCAGCCCGGCACGCACATCGTCATCATGAGCAACGGCGGTTTCGGCGGTCTGCATGGCATGCTGGCGGAGGCGCTGAAATGAGTGGCCCGGATCGCGTTACGGTGGCCATGACCGGTGCGTCAGGCGCGCAATATGGCCTGAGGTTGCTGGATTGTCTGGTGCGTGAAGAGCGCGAGGTGCATTTTCTGATCTCCAAGGCCGCGCAACTGGTGATGGCCACCGAAACCGACGTGCGCCTGCCGCCCAAGTCGATGATGATGCAGGCGTTCCTGACGGAATACACTGGCGCGTCGGCCGGGCAGATTCGGGTCTACGGCCGCGACGACTGGATGTCGCCCGTGGCATCGGGCTCGGGCTCGCCCAGTGCGATGGTGGTGGTGCCGTGTTCCACCGGCTCGCTGTCGGCGATTGCTACCGGGGCTTGCAACAACCTGATCGAGCGCGCTGCCGACGTAACGCTGAAAGAGCGTCGGCAGTTGATTCTGGTGCCCCGCGAGGCACCGTATTCCAGTATTCATCTGGAACACATGCTCAAGCTGTCGAACATGGGCGCGGTGATTTTGCCGGCGTCTCCCGGCTTTTATCACCAGCCGCAGACCATCGATGATCTCGTGGATTTTGTAGTCGCGCGGATCCTCAATCTGCTGAACATCCCTCAGGACATGCTGCCGCGTTGGGGTGAGCATCACATCGGCGGCGATGAATAAGCTGATGGTGATAGCGCTGGCGCTGGTCATGACCGGCTGCGCCACCGCACGCACGCTTGACGCGGCCAAGCCCGGCGCGCCCGTTGTGTATGCTGGCACACGGCTGAATATGTACGCCTTGCAGGGCGGTTGTTGTGCCGCGGACCGGTTCGGCGCAGAAGCCCCGAGCTATCCTGGCCTTGATCTGCCGGGCAGCGCGTTGCTCGACACCTTGTTGCTGCCGCTGTCGTTGCTGACCGCGGCTGGGGTGGGCGTTCGGGCGACGGGCGGGCTTTAGAGAGACACCAGAGCTACCAGTCGATGCTCATCGTTATACACAAGTCAGCTTTTGATTCTGGCCGGAGGCCGTGGGAGCGAACTTGTTCGCGAAAGCGGCATTTCAGACGATATATTTTCGGCGTTTGCACCGGCCCTTTCGCGAACAAGCGAAGCGTCGCCCGGTTCGCTCCCACGCCCTGCGGGCAGAAGCTTGAAATCCCCGTCCACCGGACTCTTCAGGACTTGTGTATAGCGACGAGCGCGGAGCGTGGGGACTATCATAGTCTGAGCCCCAGCGACCATCGCCTATTTCCCCAACTTGCGCAACTCATCCGATTCGACGATCCGGTCGCCGTTTTGCTCTTCCAGTGCCAGGCGCCACAGGGCGCGGGCCAGTTGGCAGGCTTCGATGGCGCCGTATTTGCCGGGGATCAGCTTGGCGATGGGCGCGGCCAGTTGTTCGACCCAGCGGGTTTCAGTGCGGCTGCCGACCAGCAGGGAAGGGCGGGCGATGGTCAGTTGTGGCCAGCCTTGCGCACGCAGCGCCAGCTCCATTTCGCCCTTGATGCGGTTGTAGAAGGTACTGGACTTGGGGTCTGCGCCGATGGCGCTGATTACCAGCAAATGGCGAGCGCCCAGTTCACGGGCACGGCTGGCGAACGCGAGCACCATGTCCAGGTCGACGGCCTTGAAGGCGTCCTGTGAACCGGCCTGCTTGATCGTGGTGCCCAGGCAGCAGAATGCGATGTCCACCCGGCCCTCCAGCGTTGGCAGCAGGGTCAGCAAATCGCCAATCGGATTCTCAAGGTGCGGGTGTTCCGCCAGCGGCCTGCGGGTCGGCGCGAGCACGCGGCTGACGGTCGGCTCATTGAGCAGGCGATCAAGCAAATGCTCGCCCGTCAGGCCTGTGGCTCCTGCAAGCAGGATGTGTTGCGGCGTTAAATACATAATCCTTCTCCTTGATAGTTACTCAGCCTAGCGGCTAGTCGAGGTCTTCGCTTCCGTGCGAGTCAACGCCGTACTCAAAGCGCGTTCGGCCTGGCTTTTGCGCAATTGCTGCCAGCGCGCCAGGACTCCTTTCGGGGCCCATATCTGTGGTTCCGAAGCTTCGAAGTTATCCTCGTTCTCGCGTCGGGCCACGTAGTTCTTTGCATCATTGAAGGCTTGTTGCAGGTCATCGGTTTCGACCAGTGCCCTGGCAAACAGTGCATCACCGAAATAGGTGAAATCGGCTTCTTCCGAGCAGCCGAAGGATACCCTGTCCGCGCGGGAGGCGGTCATGATCAGGGTGCGCTCGTCTTTGAGATCCGGAATGAACCCCCCGGAATAGCAGGCTGAAATCACCACCACCTTGTCGCGGTTTTTCAGCGGGGCGAGGGCGGCAGCCAGCGCGTCGGCGGGCAGGTCGGCCAGCGACAGGCGTGGTTGATCGAGCACCAGTTCGTGATCCTGCGTGCCGTGGCTGGTCAGGTAGATGAATACCAGGTCTTCCGGGCCGGTGCGTTGGGCGAGTGTCTGCACCGCGCGGGTGATGGTTTCGCGGGTGGCCATCGGCCGGTCATCCATGTGGTCGCGATGGTTGACCAGGCTGACCTGCCCGACAGCGCCAAATCGTGACTTCAGCAGGTTGCTGACGTAGTCCGCCTCGCGCATGAACACGCTCTGCTTGCCATCGCCACCCACCACCAGCGTGTACAGCTCGGTAACGGGCGTGGAGGCCGGCACGGCGGCGAGTGCCTTGTCCAGCAGCGAACCCTGTGCGAGCAGCCCGGCTTCAAGTGTGTCGGGCAGCAATTTGCCCTTGGCGTCGCGCACGCGCTGGCCGTTGGCCCAGATACCGCGCTGTTCTTTGCCATCCGGGGCAATCAGCACGCCATTGCCCTGATAAGTGTCATCGGCAAACTGACCGACATAGCGGCTGCCGTCGGCCAGTTGCAACTGACCCTGGCCCATGAATCGCCAGTTATCGAAGTCGCCCTGATAGCGGCTGCCGTCCGAGCCGATCAGCTCGCCCTTGCCAGTCAGTGCGCCTTCCTTGAAATCGCCGCTCCAGACATCGCCATCGCTGTTTTCGTAGCGGCCTTTGCCGTCAATCTGGCTGTTGCGGAAATGTCCGACGTATTGGTCGCCATCAGCGCTGGTGAAGCTGCCGATGCCCTGCAACTGACCGTTGACGAAGTTGCCGCTGTATTGATTGCCGCTGGCGTCACTGCGCGAGCCTTCGCCGTTGGCCTTGCCTTTGGCGAACATGCCCTGATGCTGGCTGCCGTCTTCCAGTTCCAGGCGACCGGGGCCGTCGTACTGACCTGCTTTGAATTGGCCGCGATAGACGACGCCCTTGTCTTTCTGCGTACCTTCGCCCTCACGCAGGCCGAGTTTGAAATTGCCGACGTAGCTCGCGCCGTTGTGGCTGGTCAGCCGTCCCTGGCCATGAAACAGGCCCTGCTCGAAGCCGCCTTTGTAAACGTCGCCGTTAGCGGCGTGCCACTCGCCCTGGCCTTGCCACAGACCGTTGGCGAAATGCCCGGCGTACCAGCTGCCGTTGGGATAGTCGATCCGGCCTTCGCCCTGCAACACGCCATTGACCAGATCGCCGCGATAGCGTCCGCCGTCGGGCAGACGGCCGTCAGGTGGCAGCAGTGATTCGCCATCACCGCAGCCTGCGATCAGAAGTGTCAAAGCCAGTGGAGCGAGCGCGCGCATGAGAGATCCCGGAAGATTGGTTCAGTGGCGAGCCTGGCTCTGCTGAGCAGATGTTATAGGTCACGACCGCGTAGGAGTATGCCGCAGCCAGTAAGGGGGATGAAACAGTCTGTTACGACTGTTTCATATTTTAAACGTGTTACACGAAACACAGGGTCAACGGTTCGGCCACGAAAGCGGGTTTTTCCTGGCCTTCGATTTCCAGGGTGGCCGTGGCCTTGAGCAGCCACTGGCCAGGCTTCTTCTCGGTGGCGTCGGTCAGCTGGACCTTCAGGCGCACCCGCGAATTGACCAGCACCGGCTGCACGAAACGCACGCTGTCCATGCCGTAGTTGACTGCCATCTTGAGGCCTTCGGGCAGTACCATGATGCCTTCCATGAGTTTGGGGATCAGCGACAGCGAAAGAAAGCCATGGGCGATGGTCGCCCCGAACGGGGTTTGCGCCGCTTTGACCGGGTCGACGTGGATGAACTGAAAATCCCCGGTCGCTTCGGCGAACAGGTTGATACGCTCCTGGTCAATGGTCAGCCAGTCCGAACATTCCGGCTCCTTGCCTACGTGATTCTTGAGTTCTGTCACAGGAACAAAAGGCATGTCGCTTTCCTTGTCTGGTAGTGGGTGTGGTTGCTCGTCGCCGCGCCTGGCAATCAGGGCGCAATCAGGGCCTGCGCGCAAACCACAAGATCAGCAGAGGGTTGGCAGTTGGTCAAGCCACCGCCTTGATGCGAATACCCGCTGATAGCCTTTGTCACAGCATGTTTATAATGGCGCTGTGAATTCGCCGGATTCTTTTCTTTGCTGGAGTTCTCATGTTGTTACGGGGTTTGACGTGGCTGGTGCTGTTCCAATTGCTCGGGACTGCGCTCAACCACCTGTTTCTGTCGATATTGCCCGGCCCGATCATCGGGCTGGTGTTGCTGATGGCTTATCTGATGACGCGCGGTGAAGTCAGCGAACCGCTCAGCGTCGCCGCCAGCAGCCTGCTGCGCTATCTGCCTCTGTTGCTGGTGCCGCCTGCTGTCGGGGTGATGGTCTACGCGGCGGCGATTGCCGAGGATTTCTGGGCGATCTTCGGCACGTTGACCCTGTCGTTGATGATTTCGCTGACCTTCGCTGGCTGGCTGATGCAGCAACTGATCAGGCGCCAGACGCGCCGTCAGGAACGGCCATGAGCCTGGACTGGCATGGCGCGTGGCTGTCAGTGATTCACCACCCGCTGTTCGGTATCGCCATCACGTTGGGCGCCTATCAACTGGCGATGGCGGCCTACGAGAAAACCCGCTGGCTGTTTCTGCAACCGGTGCTGGTCTCGATGGTGGTGGTGATCGGTATCGTGCTGTTCTGTGACCTGCAATACGCGGAGTACCGCAAAAGCACCGAGATACTGGGGATTCTGCTCGGCCCGGCAACGGTTGCCCTGGCCGTGCCGCTTTATCTGAATATGCGGCGTATCCGGCAGTTGCTCTGGCCGACCTTGACTACGCTGGTGGTTGGCGGGGTCTTTGCCACCGGGCTGTGTGTCGGGCTGGGCGTATTGTTCGGTGCCGACCACATGATCCTGATGACCATGGCGCCCAAGTCGGTGACCTCGCCCATCGCCATGCTGGTCGCTGAACAGATCGGCGGAGTTGCGGCGCTGGCGGCGGTTTTTGTGTTGATTACCGGCGTGTTCGGTGCCATTTTCGGCCCGGGCCTTTTGACGCTGGCCGGGGTCGATAACCCGGCGGCGCGCGGCATGGCCCTGGGGCTGGCGGCACATGCGGTAGGAACATCCGTGGCATTGCAGGAAAGTGAAGAAGCAGGGGCTTTTGCTGCGTTGGCAATGAGTCTGATGGGCGTTGCAACGGCACTGTTCCTGCCGCTGGCAATGTCGCTGGCTATTTAAGGGGGAAGGGTTTTCATGACATTGCCATTATTTCCGCTGAACGCCGTGTTGTTTCCGGGGTGCATTCTTGATCTGCAGCTGTTTGAAGCGCGCTATCTGGACATGATCGGTCGCTGCATGAAGCAGGGCGAAGGGTTCGGGGTGGTGTGCATCACCGAGGGTAGCGAGACCGGCCCGGTGCCGGGCGGTTATTCACTGATCGGCTGCGAGGCGCTGGTTCAGGATTTTCAGCAGCAGGACAACGGCCTGCTGGGCATCCGCGTGGTCGGCGCGCGTCGCTTCCGCGTGGTGGCGGCCGAGGTGCAGCGTGATCAGTTGCTGGTGGCCGAGGTGGAATGGCTGGACGAGCCCGAGGAGCGCCCTTTGCAGGAAGAAGACGCCGATCTGGTTGCGCTGCTTGAAGCTTTGGCAGAACACCCGATGGTCGCGTCGTTGAACATGGGCGTTTCTGCCGAGGGCCAGTATTCGCTGTCCAATCAGCTCGCCTACCTGCTGCCGTTCACCGAGCAGGACAAAGTCGAGCTACTGGAAATCGACGACCCCGAAGAACGCCTCGACGCGATCCAGGAATTGCTCGATGAAATGCAGGGCGATATGCAGGTTTGAGCTTTGGAAAGTCACTTCGCTCAGCACTGATATCAAGGGTTTTTGCCCGGAGGGCGTAGGAGCGGACCGGGCGACGCTTCGCTTGTCCGCGATGGGCTGCGANCAGTTCGCGGACAAGTCCGCTCCCACATTCACATTCCACACAAGCGAAGCGTCGCCCGGTCCGCTCCCTCATTCAGACTGAATCAACGTGGCGGGTATTGTTCCAGAATCTTTGCGACGGTGGTGCGGATGGCCTGGTCGCGTTCGGGCGGGTTGCCGGCGTTGTCGTTGAGGATGCGCTCGGTGCTGCCGCGCCAGACCAGTTTGCCGTCCTTGCCGTCGAACAGGTCGATCTGCAACGTGCTGACTTTGTAGTCCACGCTACGCGTCTCGGTGTTCATCGGGCCGTTCCAGTAGCCATAGCCGCCCCAAGGGTTCCAGCCGCCACCGTAGTTGCTGCTCACCGTCTGTTGACGGTTTTCGACGATCAGCCAGGCCTGCACTTTCACATCCGCACGCGCCCCGGCGGCTGCCATGCGCAAGCCGCGCTGGTCCAGTTGGTCGCTGATGGACTGGCGGATGCGCTGCTCGGTCAGGTCGCTCTTGAGCCGAGGGTCGTTATCCGGCTGATACTGAACGGCGGGCTCTTTCCAGCTCCAGCTGCGATAGCCGGCAAAATCCCGCTGGGCATCGAAATCGCGGTTGATCGAGTTGCTCTGGCAGGCGGCCAGCAGCAGGGCGCAGGACAGCAGGGCAGTACGGCGGAACATGGCAGTTCTCCGAAACGATTACGAAGGCGGATAGGCCGTCAGTGCCTGTTGCACGGCCTGACGTAGAGCTTTGCTGCGGTCTGCCAGATTGTTGCTGCTGCGCGCATCTGCACTGGCGCTCCAGACCGGCTGGCCGGTGCGGGCGTCGAACAGGTTGATCTGCACCACCATGACTTTTTCCTGATACGTGCGGACCACCGGCACGCTGGCATAGCCGCCATAACCGGGCCGATACCCGCTGTAAGGACCATAACCCGCGCCGCCACCGTAATACGGATCGACATCCCGCGCACCTGCCGCAGCCGGACTTCCTGACGCGTCGTCGTGCTGACATACAGGTCCGCAGGCTGATTGTTGCGCGCCGGGCGCAAGCCGCGCTGGTCAAGACCGTTGCTCAAGGCCTCGACCACCTGCGCGGAATCGACCCATGCCGTACCGGGCGGCAACTGGCCGTTGAGCCAGCCCCAGGTCCGATAGCGCCCGTAGTCGCGCGGCGGCGCGGGGTAAGCGCTCAGGTCCAGGGTGTTTTTTGCTTGCGGCGGCGCAGGCGGCATGGGCAGCGAACTGGCTACGTACGGATTGTCGCTCTGGCAGGCGCTGATCCCGAAAAACAAAGCCAGCAAGGCAAGACGGTGTTTCATGGTGGTCTCCGCAGTGGTATCAGACCGGACGGCACATCCAGTGCAGGTATCGCCCCAAGCCTGCAAACGCTGGATGGCGCCGATGCGCCAGCTCCATTTCCAGCAAATCCGTCAGATCGGCCCGCGCCTGAAATTCAACCGGCATGTAATCGTGGAACACTCGCACGCCGCTACGGGTTTGGACTTGCCACAGGCCTTCAAGTTGCGTCTCCAGCTCACGAGGGTCGAGAGGTTGCTGGGGCGTCAGGCTCTGTTTTTCTCCGGCCATGTCGTTCTTGCGCATCTTGCGAAAATGGCCCTTCAGCAGGTTGCGGTAAATCAGCGCGTCGCGGTTATAAAACGCTAGCGACAGCCAGCCATCGGCCTTGGTGAGCTGGCGCAGCACGGGCAGAATCGTGTGCGGCTCGGCCAACCATTCCAGCACGGCGTGGCACAGCACCAGATCATAAGTGTCGCTCAGTAACTCGGGCAGCGCTTGCCAGGGGGCCTGAATAAACGTTGCCGTTTGTCCGGCATCGGTGAAACGCTGGCGGGCGCCTTCAAGCATCGGCTCGGCGGGTTCGGCCAATGTGACCTCGTGCCCTTGCTCGGCCAGCCACAGCGCCATGTGACCCAACCCCGCGCCGATATCCAGCACGCGCAGTGGCCGCTGCGGCAACGTCTCGGTCAGGTCGGCTTGCAGCACGGTCAGGCGGATGGCCCCTTTGGCGCCGCCATAGATCTTTTCCGCGAACCGGGTCGCCAACTGGTCGAAATGACGATCACTCACGAGCAAATCTCCGCTCGCTGTCTGCCAGCTTGCTGCGCACCACGGCTTCCATGTCCAGCCCCAGTTCGCTGCACAACAGCAACAGGTACAGGATAATGTCGCCCACTTCCTGGCCTGCATGTTCCAGTTGATCGGCAGGCAGCTCGCGGGACTGGTCCTCGCGCAGCCACTGGAATATCTCCACCAGCTCGGCCATCTCCACACTGGCTGCCATGGCCAGGTTCTTGGGGCTGTGAAAGGGCTTCCAGTCGTTCTGGTCGCGAATACGGTGCAGGCGTTGGGTCAACTCGTCGAGGTTCATCATGCTCTCCTGAAGACGCATAGCTTCAGGCGGAACGACTCGTCAGGCAAGTGGACGTTGCGCTTTGTTCAGCCGCCGCTCAGCCGTGACCCAGGCCCTCACCAAGCCCTCACAAGGGAGCGAGGCTCCCGGATCAGGGAAAAACCTACTGAGTGACGGGTTGCCAGCCGCCGGTCATGTGCAGCAGCTTGTCATCGTCGTCGATCTGGAACTGACCATGCGACCCTGCGGCGGTGGCCGACAGCATCACATCCGCCGGCAGGCGCACGGGCTTGTGGAACTGCACGCTGATTTCAACGTTGGAGGCAGGCAGATGCTCGTCCAGCGCAGCCAGCGCACGTGCCTTCAGCCACATGCCGTGCGCAATGGCGCGCGGGAAGCCGAACATCTTGGCACTTGGAGCGCTCAGGTGAATCGGGTTGTAGTCGCCGGACACTTTGGCGTAATCGCGGCCAATCTGTGGCGGGGCCCGCCAGCTTTCCACTTGCAGCAGTGGCAGCGATACAGGCTCTTCCTGCTCGGCAGACGAGCTGTCCGGCTGCGCGGCAGTGCAGAGCATGGTGCTTTCTTCTTCCCAGAGCAGGCCCAGACCGTCTTCGGCCTGCGTCACAAGCGTGAACACCGCGCCTTTGCGGTGCGGACGCAGGTTGGTGGCCTGCACGCTGATGTACAGCTGGCTCACGCCGCCCAACGGGCGATGAATGCGGATGCAGTTGCCGACATGAATCAGCCCCAGCAACGGGAACGGAAACTCCGGCGAGGTCATCAACTGCATCTGTAACTGAAACGCCATGACGTGCGGATAGGTCGGCGGC
Organism: Pseudomonas syringae pv. cilantro; assembly: GCF_001293775.1. GTDB lineage: Bacteria > Pseudomonadota > Gammaproteobacteria > Pseudomonadales > Pseudomonadaceae > Aquipseudomonas > Aquipseudomonas syringae_P. The sequence continues at coordinate 38,283 of NZ_LGLN01000013.1, read as the reverse complement.
AGCAGGCTGCTGTCTTCGAATCCGCAGACCTTGCGGTAAGCCTCAAGTTTTTCGCTGTCCACTGCGATCCAGCTGCGCAGGCCGAGATCCGGCAACTGCGAGCCTGTCACCTTGCGGCGCCGCAGTGCCGCCTGAAGGAACAGGTTGGAGAGGGGTTGCAGGGAATCCAGGTAGCGCCAGTGAGCCGTCATTATCCATCTCCTTGAATTCAGTACAGGGCCTCAGGCCCCGATTACACTTTGACCACATACGCGCAACACCTGACCGCTCACTGCGCCGCTGCCGGGCTGGCTGAACCACGCCACGGCTTCGGCGACGTCCTGAGGTGAACCGCCCTGACCCAGCGTGCTCATGCGTCGACCTGCTTCGCGCAGGGTGAACGGCATCTTCGCGGTCATCTTCGTTTCGATAAAACCAGGCGCGACGGCGTTGATGCTGATCCCGCGTGCCTTGAGCGCCGGGGCCATGGCGCGGGCGAATCCGATCAGCCCGGCCTTGCTGGTGGTGTAGTTGGTCTGCCCGCGATTACCGGCGATGCCGCTGATCGACGCCATCAGCACGATTCGCGCGTTGTCATTCAGCGCGCCGCCGTCGAGCAGGGCTTGGGTCAGCACTTGCGGGGCATTGAGATTGACGGCCAGCACCGAGTCCCAGAAGTCCTCCGGCATGTTGGCCAGGGTCTTGTCGCGCGTGATCCCAGCGTTATGGACCAGAATGTCGACGCCACCCGGCAAATGCTCAAGCAATTGCGCAGGCGCATCTTCGGCGCAGATATCCAGCGCCAAGGCCTGCCCGCCGAGCCGTGAGGCCAGCGCTTCCAGCTCGTTTCGGCTTTGTGGCACATCCAGCAGAACGACGTGTGCGCCATCGCGGGTCAGGGTTTCGGCAATCGACGCGCCAATGCCCCGCGCTGCGCCGGTGACCACGGCTTTGCGCCCGGCCAGCGGGCGAGTCCAGTCCTGAACCTGGCTCGGGCAGGCGCTCAAGTGCACGAGTTGACCGGTGATGAACGCGGCCTTGGGCGTCAGGAAAAAGCGCAGCGCGCCTTCCAGCTGGTCCTGCGCGTTTTCATCCACCTGCAACAGCTTGACCGTCGCGCCGTTGCGCATCTCTTTGGCCAGCGAGCGGCTGAAGCCCTCGATAGCTTGCTGAGTACTGGCTGCCAGCGGGTCTTCCACGGTCGCGGGCGCTCTGGCCAGAATCACCACGTGCGCGCAGGGGTCAAGGTTACGTAGCAAAGGCTGAAAGAAATCGCGCAACTGTTTGAGTTGTTCCGTGCGCAAAATCTGGCTGGCGTCGAAGACCACCGCTTTCAGCCGGGGCCCCTGATTGGCGACCCAGGTGCTTGCGCCGGGGATGTCGCTGCCGAAGCTGTACAGCGAGTCGGTCAGGCGGCTGGCGAATTGCCGAACCCGGTCGCCCAGTGGCCCGGCGCTGATCAGCAGCGTGCCTTCGACAGGGCGCAGACGCCCGGCCTGCCAGCGCTCCAGGTGCGCGGGGGCTGGCAGACCGGCGGCGTTCACCAGACGCCGACCCATGTCGGAATTGGCGAAATCGATATAGCGATCTGACGGCATGGAACACTCTCCTGAAGTCGGGGTTCAAAGGAATGGACCACGGTGGCACGACGTTCGTTCTTGCGATCGACAAGGCTCATTCATTCGTTTGAAGAAAGGGAGTTTTCCATGACGCATCCACGTCGGGTCGCCATCGTTGGCGGTAACCGCATTCCGTTCGCCCGCGCCAATGGCCCTTACGCAACGGCCAGCAATCAGGACATGCTCACGGCTGCCCTCGAAGGCCTGATCGAGCGTTTCAATCTGCACGGTTTGCGCATGGGCGAAGTGGCGGCGGGTGCTGTGCTCAAGCATTCCAGAGACTTCAATCTGACCCGCGAATGCGTCTTGGGCTCGCGGTTGTCTGCGCAGACCCCGGCCTACGATATTCAGCAGGCCTGCGGCACCGGGCTGGAGGCGGCGCTGCTGGTGGCCAACAAGATTGCGCTGGGGCAGATCGAGTGCGGCATTGCCGGAGGCGTGGACACCGCCTCGGATGCGCCTATCGGTGTCAATGAAGGGCTGCGCAATATCCTGTTGCAGATTAATCGGGCCAAGACACCGGGCGACAAGCTGAAGACGCTGCTGCAATTGCGTCCGCACCACCTCAAACCGGAACTGCCACGCAATGGCGAGCCGCGCACGGGTTTGTCGATGGGTCAGCATTGCGAGCTGATGGCGCAGACCTGGGGCATCGAGCGTTCGGCGCAGGATCAACTGGCGCTGGAAAGCCACCTGAACATGGCGGCCGCCTATGTCGAAGGCTGGCAGGATGATCTGATGACGCCGTATCTTGGGCTGATGCGCGACAACAACCTGCGCCCCGACCTGAGCCTGGAAAAACTGGCAAGCCTCAAGCCTGCGTTCGAGCGCAGCGCCAAAGGCACGCTGTCGGCGGGCAACTCGACGCCGTTGACCGATGGCGCATCGGTGGTGCTGCTGGCCAGCGAAGACTGGGCCCGCGAACGGGGCTTGCCGGTGCTGGCTTACTGGCGTGACGGCGAGGCGGCGGCGGTGGACTTCGTCAAGGGCGCAGAAGGGCTGTTGATGGCACCGGTCTACGCCGTCCCGCGTTTGCTGGCACGCAACGGCCTGACGCTGCAGGATTTTGATTACTACGAGATTCACGAAGCCTTTGCCGCACAAGTGCTGTGCACCCTCAAGGCTTGGGAAGACGCCGATTACTGCAACACCCGCCTGGGCCTCAACGCACCGCTGGGGCCGATCGATCGCAGCAAGCTGAACGTCAAAGGCAGCTCACTGGCGGCAGGGCACCCGTTCGCAGCGACCGGAGGCCGGATTGTCGCCAACCTGGCCAAACTGCTCGACGCAGCAGGCAGCGGGCGTGGTTTGATCTCGATCTGTGCCGCAGGCGGGCAGGGCGTTACGGCGATTCTGGAGCGTTAGGCAAATGGCGGAGGGCATGGGCATAATCCGCTGCCGCGTTGCGCTACACAGTCAAGATCGGACGCAGAGCGTCCAGAATGGCATGCCGACGCAGAGCGTCGCACGATAGTCGAGATCATCGTTCCGCACGCTCCAGCGTGGGAATGCCTGTCGTGACGCTCCGCGTCACACCCGTGTGTGGGATGTTCAATCAGCATTATTGGCCGGTAACGTCGAGGTAAAACATGGGGCTCATTATTGGCATATCGGTACTGGTGATCCTGATCGGCACCGTGTTTTATCTGTTCGATAAAGGCTCGCGGACTCGCTGGTTGCGGCCCTACGTCGGCCTTGCGCTGATCGGTCTGCTGGTCGGCGGGATGGGGCTGTTGGTGGGGCTGGTTTCCGATGACATCGAAGGTTATTTTCTGCTGGTCGCCAAATGGGTGATCGCTGTGACCGGTATCATGTTCTGCCTGCGTCTGATCATGTTGATCGCCAAACGCTTCATCGTTAAAAATTGAGCGCGCACCCGCCCATGCGTAACAGGACAACGTGGACAATCATTTCAAGTTTCTGACTTTGCCCAAGACCTCGGGTGAGGTCGCCAACGTCTTCATTCACGGCTATTCGTCCGGCCACGATCTGGATGACCGGCGCATGCTGGCCAACAGCATCCCCGGTGCCTTGCGCCACAGCGTGAACATCCTGGCCTTCTGGCCGTCGAGCCATTTCACGCAAATGGATAATCGCTCGCGCGGCCTGTTGATGGCGGCTGCCCGCGTGCATCCGCTGGCCGGTGCGGCGGCGCTGGCCGGGGACCGGGTGGTTCATTTCGCGCGTATTCGTAACCGGGCCCGTGACATGGGCAAAGTGTTGCTGGCGCAACTGGACCGCTACCTGTTCGAACATCATCCGCAGGTAAAACGCGTCAACCTGATCGGCCACTCACTGGGCGGGCGGCTGTTGGTCAGTGCGCTCAAAAACTTCGAACATCCCCTCGAACACGGCCTGGTGATCGTCGACGTACTGCTAATGGCCGCTGCGGTGCGCATCGATGCTGCCGAGGCGCAGGTGCTCAAGCGCAGAATCAGTGGGCGGCTGATCAACGCGTATTCCACTGAAGACCATGTGCTGTTACTGAACCTGGGTGAAAAAAGTCTGGGGCGCACGCCGGTCGAGCATTTTGAAAACGTGCGCATGCCGGGCTATCGCCATCACCATTACTGGCGGCGTTTGCAGGAAGTGCTGATTGCGACCGGATTCAGCGGCTGCGAAGGGCTGGAAACCGGCGTAGCGGTGTTGCCGACTACAAGCCGCGATCCGGTGTTGCAGGACACTTGGTTGCATGACGTTCTGGCGCGCTCGCCGGATTACGTGCTCGATGCGGCGATCAAACATTTAAGCAGCAGCCGCTGGACGCGTCTCAAGGAAACCGAAGCGGACCTCACTTACGCATTCGTGCGCGAATTCCAGCTGGTCGCCGGGCACTTTCTGATCAACGCCGCCCGACGTCGTGGCGTGCCCTACACGCGAGTGCTCGGCATGCTGGCTCGGCAATATGGTCTGGACGATGCGCTGCATCACTGTGCGACGGTGGTCGAGGTCGAGGAACTGCTGCTCAAGACCTTCTTCCGCCAGGCGTTCAACAGCGCGCACCCGCTGGTGCAGATGCCACGCGCCAGTGTCCGGGCGTTGAGTTGGGAGGTGTACGCCGCGCATGTCGACGCGCTGGCCGAGCGCCTGACCGTGACGGCGTTTTTCAAGCCTGCGCTGGCTGATCAGCCCGCGCAACTCGCCAAAGCTCCCGGCTCGATCAAGGGTTTGCTCGGTGCCATTCGCCAAGCCCCGGTGCAGCGCCTGCTGACGCACTTTGGCACCGCGCTGCGGCCTGGTTATTCGGCGCTGATTCCGACAGTGGCGATCATCTTCTACGCACGGGTGACGCTGAATGATGACGCGCTGATGTAGCGTCCGTCAGGCGGCGCGCGCTTCTTCCAGCGCAGCCTGCGAAAGTTGTTGGCGATGGCGACTGGCGTAGCTTTCGGCGATCACCGAGCAAACGATCAACTGCATTGGGTGATAGATCATGATCGGCAGCAGAATCAGCCCCAGCCCCGGATTGCTGCCGAAGATCAACGCCGCCATGGGCGCACCGGCTGCCAGCGATTTCTTGGTGGCGCAAAACACCGCCGCGACCTTGTCGGCATGGTCGAACTTGAGCGCCCGCGCCGTGCGAGTGGTCAGCAGCAGAATCACCGCCAACAGCAATGCGGTGCCGACGAACGCGGTCAGGATCACGCTGTCGCCCTGGCTCTGCCACATGCCGGAGATCATCGAATTGCAGAACGCCGCGTAGACCAGCAGCAGGATCACCATCTTGTCGATCAGGTTGGTGAATTTCTTGTGCCGCGCGAAGAACTTGCCCAGCAGCGGTCGCAGCAACTGCCCCAGAACCAGTGGTAGCAGGAGCAGGGCGCAGAGGCTCAACAGCGTGTCGCCCAGATCGATGCCGCCAGCGCCAGTGCCGACCATCAGGCTCACCAGCCAGGGGGTGATGAAAATCCCGATGACGCTGGACATGCTGGCATTGAGAATCGCCGCCGGAACGTTACCGCCGGCGCTGCCGGTCAGTGCCACCGAAGACGAAATGGTCGAGGGCAGGGCGCACAGGTAGAAGAAGCCCAGCATCAGCAGCGCGGGCACATGCGAGCCCAGCAGTTGGTCGCAGGCCAGCCAGATCAGCGGGAACACTACAAAGGTGAACGTCTGGATCATCACGTGCAGCCGCCAGTTGCTCAAACCTCGTTTGATCTGCTCGCTGGACAGGTTCACACCGTGCAGAAAGAACACCACGAACACGCCGGTATTAATGACGTATTCGGCGTGCATGGTGCCGCCGGTGGCCCCGAAGCGCGGGAAGAAATAGGCGAGGACCGTCGCCAGAACCATGCCCCACAGGAACCAGTCGGTGGCGACGCGCTTGAAGTGTTTGAGTGATTTCATGGCGGACCCGGACAGCTTTTCAGTCAGGAAGGTTGCAGGCTGGTGACCCTGCTTAACGGTTGTGTTCACGTTCTGCACTGGAACAGGGCGTCAGTGTAACCAATACCGCGCAAATATGGGGTTGTGGGGTTGCGGGGTTCGAGGACGTGTTCGGTCATTGGCCGGCGATTCGTGCAAGTCTGGGGGCCGGTTGCGCAGGCACCAAGCAAGCATCAATGGCGGTCTTTTCCTGAATCCGTACATTTTGTCCCGGAATATCTTTCACCCCTTGTGCGGCACGAAAGGTGCTTGAACCGGGGCGTTGCGCGGTTTTTGGTGAAAAAACCCTTCAATCCGTAAGGCCCTACCCCTACTCGCTAGCGGAAGATTGCCGTATAACGGCAACAATCGCGTATCTGGCAACAAAGGACCCACAATAAAAGCTGATGAAAACTCCTAAACGCATTGAACCCCTGATCGAAGACGGTCTGGTCGACGAGGTGCTGCGCCCGCTCATGAGTGGTAAAGAGGCAGCTGTTTATGTGGTGCGCTGTGGCAATGAGCTGCGGTGCGCCAAGGTTTACAAGGAGGCCAACAAACGCAGTTTCCGGCAGGCGGCCGAGTATCAGGAAGGTCGCAAGGTCCGCAACAGCCGTCAGGCCCGGGCCATGGCCAAGGGGTCCAAGTTCGGACGCAAGGAAACCGAAGACGCCTGGCAGAATGCCGAGGTGGCTGCACTGTTTCGTCTGGCTAGCGCCGGGGTCCGCGTACCCAAGCCGTATGACTTCCTTGAAGGCGTATTGCTGATGGAACTGGTCGCCGACGAGTACGGCGACGCCGCCCCGCGCCTGAACGACGTGGTACTGGAGCCTGATCAGGCGCGCGAGTATCACGCGTTCCTGATCGAGCAGATCGTGCTGATGTTGTGTGCCGGCCTGGTGCACGGTGACCTTTCCGAGTTCAACGTGCTGTTGGCGCCGTCCGGCCCGGTGATCATCGACCTGCCGCAAGCGGTCGATGCTGCGGGCAACAATCACGCGTTCAGCATGCTCGAGCGCGACGTCGGCAACATGGCGCTGTACTTCGGACGCTTTGCGCCGGAACTCCGGAGCACCAAGTACGCCAAGGAAATGTGGTCGTACTACGAGGCGGGCACGCTGTCGCCAACCACGGTGTTGACCGGTGAATTCGACGAGCCTGAGGACGAAGCCGATGTAGGCGGCGTACTGCGCGAAATCGAAGCTGCCCGCCTCGACGAAGCCCGCCGCCAGGCCGCCCGCGCCGCAGACGACGCACCACCGAGCAAATCCACCGAAGAGCCACCGCCGCCGTGGATGCAGTAGGGCCTGACGCAAGGCGGCCCCACTGGCGCGTGCGATAATCTCAACTATCGTGCGACGCTCCGCGTCGCTATACACAAGTCCGCTTTTGATTCTGGCNTCGCAGCCCATCGCAGCCCATCGCAGCCGTCGTAACCTCCTGAAGCTCCCACGCCCTCCGGGCAGAAGCCCAATATACGGGCATTTCGGAACTTATGTATAACGCTGAGCGTTGGAGCGTAGGGAACGATAATCTCAACTATCGTGCGACGCTCTGCGTCGGCATGCGGTTCCGGACGCTCCGCGTCCTCGTGCGTCGCCGCGTTAGCGGCACACCGATGAACAACACCCACCCGACGCCAGGTCCTTGAGGATCGGACAGTCGGGGCGGTCGTTGCCCTGACAGTGGTCGACAAGTTCCTGAAGTGTGTCGCGCAGGCTGGCCAGCTCCTCGATCTTGCGGTTCAGGTCGCTGATGTGCTGACGGGCCAGCGCCTTGACGTCGGCGCTGGCGCGTTGCCGGTCTTGCCAGAGGGTCAGCAGTTTGCCGACTTCCTCCAGTGAAAACCCCAAGTCCCGCGAACGCTTGATGAAGGCCAGCGTGTGCAGGTCTTCCGCGCTGTACAGGCGATAGCCGCTGTCGCTGCGATGTGCGGCTTTGAGCAGGCCGATGGATTCATAATAGCGAATCATCTTCGCGCTCAAGCCGCTGCTCTTCGCTGCCTGACCGATGTTCATGGCCTGTCCTCCAGATCACGGGGTTTCCAGGTTTTCAGCAGCAAAGCGTTACCCACCACGCTGACGCTGGACAGCGCCATGGCTGCGCCGGCGAGGACCGGGTTGAGATAGCCCAGCGCCGCAAGCGGGATGCCGATCAGGTTATAGACGAACGCCCAGAACAGGTTCTGGCGGATCTTGGCATAGGTCCGTCGGCTAATGTCCAGTGCCGCCGGCACCAGTCGCGGATCGCCGCGCATCAGCGTGATGCCCGCCGCATGCATCGCAACATCAGTCCCGCCGCCCATCGCGATACCGACGTCAGCCGCCGCCAGCGCCGGTGCATCGTTGATGCCGTCGCCGACCATCGCCACCACATGGCTGTTTTTCAACTGATTGACCGTGGCCGCCTTGTCGGCAGGCAGCACCTCGGCGTGCACATCGTGTATGCCCAGCGCCCTGGCAACCATCTGCGCGCTGCCGCGGTTATCGCCGGTCAGCAAATGGCTGGTGATGCCGCGCGCGTTCAGGGCCCTGATCGCCTGATCCGTTCCGGGTTTCAGCGTGTCACCAAAGGCGAACATGCCGATGACTTTTGGCTCCGGAGCCTGCTCGATCAGCCAGGACAGCGTTCGCCCGTCGGCTTCCCAGATGCGTGCCGACTCGGCCAGTTCACCCATCGGCAGGCCACTTTCGTCCAGCAAGCGCCGATTGCCCAGCGCCAGTTCGCGACCCTGCACCGTTCCGGCGATCCCCCGGCCGCTCAGGGCGTGGCTGTTTTCAACCGCGTCGAGTCCGAGCTGCCATTCGTGACAGACATCCAGCACGGCCTTGGCCAACGGATGTTCGCTGCCGCGCTGCAATGCGCCCGCCAATTGCAACAGATGCTCTTCATTGCCCAGCACCGCGCTCATGTTGGTGATGCGCGGTGTGCCGGAGGTCAGCGTGCCAGTCTTGTCGAACACCACCGCATCGACGTCATGGGCGCGCTCCAGAGCCTCAGCGTCCTTGATCAGAATGCCGTAGCGCGCCGCCACGCCGGTCCCGGCCATGATCGCCGTCGGCGTCGCCAAGCCCAGCGAGCAGGGGCAGGCGATAACCAGCACGGCGACGGCATTGATCAGCGCCACTTCGAGCGCTGCACCGACCAGCAGCCAGCCTGCCAGGGTCAGGAAGGCGATCACCAGCACGGTCGGCACGAACACCTGGCTGACTTTATCCACCAGCCTCTGAATCGGCGCTTTGCCTGCCTGTGCGTCTTCGACCAGGCGAATGATGCGCGCCAGCACCGTTTCGGCACCCAGCGCTGCAGTACGAATCAGCAAGCGACCTTCGCCATTGATAGCACCACCGGTGACCCGGTCGCCCGGCTGCTTGGCCACTGGCAGGCTTTCACCGGTGATCAGCGCTTCATCGGCATGGCTGCGGCCCTCGAGCACTTCGCCGTCCACTGGAAAACGTTCGCCGGGCTTGACCAACACTGCGTCGCCAAGGCGCAGCTGGCTGATCGCCACGTCCTGCTCGATGCCGTCGATCACCCGTAAAGCGCGGTCCGGGCGCAAGGCTTCAAGCGCTCGAATGGCGCTGGCGGTCTGGCGTTTGGCGCGGCTTTCCAGGTATTTGCCTAGCAACACCAGCGCGATGACCACCGCAGAAGCTTCGAAGTACAGATGCGGCGTTGTGCCAGGCGCGGCGCTCAGCCATTGGTAAACGCTCAGGCCGTAACCGGCGCTGGTGCCGATGGCCACCAGCAGGTCCATGTTGCCCGCGCCTGCCCGCACGGTTTTCCAGGCGGCCACATAAAAGCGCGCGCCCAGCAGGAATTGCACCGGTGTCGCCAGCGCGAACTGCACCCAGGCGGGCAACATCCAGTGCACGCCCAGCGGCGTCAGCAGCATCGGCATGATCAACGGCAGCGCCAATGCGATGGCCAGCAGCAAGGCCCAGCGCTCACGGTGTAGATGGCGAAGCTTTTTATCGACTTCAGCGTGACGGTCCTGAACCAGCGTCGCGCCATAGCCTGCACGGCTGACGGCGTCGAGCAGGGTCTGCGGATCGGTGTGCGGCGCGGTCGTCACATGGGCGCGCTCGTTGGCCAGATTGACCGTCACGCTATTGACCCCCGGCACTTTCGCCAGGGCACGCTCGACCCGACCGGCGCAACTGGCGCAGGTCATGCCGCTGATCGGCAGGTCGAAGGTGGTGGTGTCTTGCATGTCTGTCACTCCCTGAGGCTGATACCTGCAAGGATCAACCTTGCCACATGGGCAAGGTCAAGCGCGATTCAATAATTGAGGTCGGCTTTCTTGAGGTACAGCCCGGTCAGGTCGGTGGCGATGCGGTATTTGAGAATGTCCCCGGCGTGCAACTGGATTTTGATGCTGCGCTGCGCTTCCATGCCTCCCTCACAGCCTCCGACGTTGCCGCGCAGGGTGGTCAGGCGCACAGACACTTCGCCGGGAGGCAGGTTGAACGACACCGAATCTTCCTGGAACAGTCTGCCGGCCAGACGGTTCTGAACGTAGATGCCGATCTCGCACGAGGTCGCCACTTCCAGACGCTCTCGGGAAATGATCAGGATGCCGTAATCCTGAGCCGCCTGCGTGGCGGGGGCGATGGCCAAGAAACCGAGAATGCTGAAGAGGCCTACTGCTGACCAGCGCATCGCTGATACTCCTGAGGTAAACGTCGATGACGATATAGCGTTGGGATCAGCTTGGCCCACGATGACCGCGAATACCAGCCCGGCAGGAACAACAGAAACTTGACCTTGCCACGATGACAAGGTTGAAGATGCGCTCATCCATCATCAAGGGAGAGACCCCATGCAGTTATTCAATGTGCAAGGCATGACCTGCGGGCACTGTGTTCGCGCCGTGACCGAGGCGATCAAGCATGCAGATGCGGACGCCGAGGTGCAGGTTGAACTGGCCAGCAAGCAGGTGAAGGTACAGAGCAGCCTGTCGCCGGAACAGATTATCGGGCTGATCAGCGAAGAGGGTTATCAGGCGCAATTGGCGTGACTTGAAAAGGGGAGATCAGTCGATCTCTCCATCTTTTTATCAATCATCATGCTGAAAAATTTTGAATTAATTCTCCCTTTCGTCGTTCTCTGCAAGGTAAGCCGTTAAACTAGCCCGTTGCTCTGCATCCGATAATGGACACCCGATGAATCTACGAACCATCCTTATCCTTGGCTCATTGAGCGCCTTTGGCCCTCTGGCCATCGACTTCTATCTTCCTGGCTTTCCAGCCATGGCCTCGTACTTCGGGACCGATGAAAAACATATTCAGCTGACCCTGGCGGCTTATTTTCTGGGGCTTTCCCTGGGCCAACTGGCCTACGGTCCGGTGGCTGACCGGTTTGGTCGGCGCATGCCGATGCTGGTCGGCGTCACGCTGTTCATGCTGGCGTCAGTGGCCTGCGCGTTTGCGCCGAGTCTCGAATGGCTGATCGCTGCGCGCTTCGTTCAGGCGCTGGGAGGCTGCGCCGGAATGGTGCTGTCGCGGGCGATTGTCAGCGACAAATGCAACGCGGTCGAGTCGGCCAAGGTCTTTTCGCAATTGATGCTGGTGATGGGCCTGGCGCCGATTCTGGCACCCATGCTGGGCGGTGTGTTGGTCAGCACCTTCGGCTGGCAGTCGATCTTCGCCAGCCTCGCCGTGTTCAGCGGGGCCTGCCTGACGGCGGTCGCGTTGGGTCTGCCGGAAAGCATGCCAGCCAGCACGCCGCGTCAACCGTTGAGGGGCGCTTTTCGGCAGTACGCCAATCTGTTCAAGGACGGTGTGTTCATCGGCCATGCGCTGACAGGCGGCATTGCCATGGCCGGGATGTTCGCTTATGTCGCCGGATCGCCGTTTGTCTTCATCAAACTGTACGGCGTGCCGGCCGAGCATTACGGCTGGCTGTTCGGGATGAATGCGGCGGGCTTCATTCTGGTTGCGCAGATCAACGCGCGGATTCTGCGCAAGACCTGCCCGGCGTTTCTGCTGTCGCGCACGGTCTGGATCTACCTGACGGCGGCGCTGGTCTTGCTGGCCGTCACGTTCCTGCGCACCGAAGCGCTCTGGCCGTTGCTGGTGCCGCTGTTCATTTGCGTGGCGAGCCTGGGTTGCATCATTCCCAATGCGTCAGCCTGTGCCATGAACGGCCAGTGGGCGCGGGCGGGCAGTGCGTCGGCGTTGCTGGGCTGCCTGCAATTCAGCGTCGCCGCCGTTGCTGCGAGTCTGGTGGGCGTGCTGCATGACGGCACTGCCACCCCGATGGCGCTGGTCATCAGCTTGTGCGGCGTGCTGACAGTGGGTATTTCGGTACTGACACGTCGTGCGCAAGGCCAACGGGATGGTCAGGCGCAGACCGCCTGATCAGCTGCGCAGGTTGTGTCGGTGGAGTGATGCACCGACACAGCCGTAGCGCTTCAGAAGCCTTCAAGCACAACCTTGCCTTTGGCCTTGCCGCTTTCCAGCAACGCATGAGCGCGACGCAGGTTCTCGGCGTTGATGCGGCCGAAGTGTTCACCGAACGTGGTTTTCAGCGTGCCGGCGTCGATCAGTTCTGCCACCCGGTTGAGCAGGTTGTGCTGTTCGATCATGTCTTCGGTTTCGAACATCGACCGGGTGTACATGAACTCCCAGTGCAGCGAGAGGCTCTTGCGCTTGAGCTTCGACACATCCAGCGCTTTGGGGTCATCGATCAGCCCCAGCTTGCCTTGTGGCTTGAGCGCCTCGACCAGTTGATCCAGATGCTGTTCGGTCTGCGTCAGGCTGGCCACATGGGTCACCTGATGCAGGCCAACGCGCTTCAACTCTTCGCTCAACGGCTTGCTGTGGTCCAGCACTTCGTGTGCGCCCAGCTCGCGAACCCAGCGTTCGGTTTCCGGGCGCGAGGCTGTGCCGATGACTTTCAATGAAGTCAGCTGCCGCGCCAATTGGGTCAGGATCGAACCGACGCCACCCGCCGCGCCCACGATCAACAGGCTTTGCGAGCCTTCGCCCTTCTGTTGAGCCACTTCCAGACGCTCGAACAGCAACTCCCAGGCCGTGATTGCCGTCAATGGCAACGCCGCCGCGTGAGCGAAGCTCAGGGTTTTGGGCATGTGACCGACGATGCGCTCATCGACCACATGCAGTTCGCTGTTGGCGCCCGGCCGAGTCAGTGAACCGGCATAAAAGACCTGGTCGCCCGGTTTGAACAGCGTGACCTGGCTGCCGACGGCCTTCACCACACCGGCCACATCCCAGCCCAGTACCTTGGCGGCGCCGTCTTCGGGCTGGACGTTCTGACGAATCTTGGTGTCCACCGGGTTGACCGAGATGGCTTTCACCTCGACGAGCAGGTCGCGCGCGCCGGCGACCGGTTCTGGCAGCTCGATGTCTTGCAATGAGTGGGCGTCGCTGATTGGCAGGGACTGGTAGTACGCAATGGCTTTCATGACAGGGGCCTCCATAGAGAAAGTGATGAGGGGATCATTGGCTATTTCCAGTAAAGATAAAACCCGCTAAAACGGCAGTCTCTTTCAATTTTATTTTGATAATCCGAGGGTTTGATGCTGCGTTTTGATGACTTGCAGTTGTTCGTGCGCGCTGCCGATCTGGGCAGTCTGTCTGCCGCCGCGCGGGTCATGGATCTGTCTGCAGCGGTCGCCAGCGCGGCACTCAAGCGCATCGAGCAGCAATTGGGCGCGCGCTTGCTGGCCCGCTCGACCCGCAGCCTGCGCCTGACCGCCGAAGGGGAAGGCTTTCTGGAATACGCGCGCGCCGCGCTTGGCAGCCTGGAAGAAGGGCGACGTTTGCTGGCCAGCAGTCAGGATCGCTGCGAAGGCGTGCTGCAACTCTCGGCGCCTTCGGACCTGGGGCGCAACCTGCTGTTGCCGTGGCTGGACGCGTTTCAGGAACAACACCCGCACCTGACCGTGCGGCTGTTGCTGGGCGACCGTATCGCGGACCTGTTTCGTCAGCCGGTGGATGTCGCGCTGCGCTACGGCGAGCCCGACGATTCCAGCCTGGTCGCTTTGCCGGTGCTGCCCGACAACCGGCGCGTGTTGTGCGCAGCGCCGAGTTACTTGCAGCGGCATGGTGAACCGCAGCAGGTGGAGCAACTGGCGCAGCATAACTGCCTGTTGTTCATGCTCGGCGATCGCGTGCACGACCGCTGGACATTTCACGACGGCAAGCGCGAGATCAGTCTGACCGTCAGCGGCAACCGTTTCAGCGATGACGCCGACGTCGTGCGTCGCTGGGCGGTGGCAGGTGAGGGCGTGGCGTACAAGTCATGGCTGGATGTCGCGGCTGATGTGCGGGCCGGGCGCCTCAAGGTGCTGATGGCGGATTTGCAGGGCGAGCGCGCACCGCTGAACGTGTTGTGCGCGCATCGTGCGCAACTCAGCAAGCCGGTCAATCTGTTACTGGATATGCTCAGGTCGCGCTGTAAGCAACATGCTGTAGGGCAGTCGCCTGTTGGTTTGTTTTAACCGCTACGCCTCAGAGAGAAACAGCCTACGGAAACGTCGGAAAATAGAGTATTTAAATGCATTTCAAAAGTGCAAGTTTCTTGTGGCGGAACAAAGTGCGCACTGACTGTTGTTGAGCGCTTTTGGCATTTTTGTCATAGGTGTTGCACTTGTCTTTTCCAACGATGCTTTGGGCCACGACCGAAAGCCCTTGGATAGAGCTGTTTCGTCATCAAATACCAGACTTTTCAAGTGCGCGGAATACGAAAACTTTCAACTGTTTTGCACATGCTTGTGCGACAACAGTTGGTACGAATAGTGTTTTACCCGATTTGGCCAAAGGGCATAGAGTTTATACTTGTCATTTCAGGTTGAAGCCGCGTTCAACTGTATCTCGGCGTCATTGCTTTCATTAAGTCATCGCGGCGGATGAATGTTTCAACAGGGAGTGGACACATGGAATATGCACCTTGCATCAGCCAGATTGCGGCATTGCTGGCCGATCCCAAGCGTAGCTCAATGATATGGGCCTTGATGGACGGGACTGCTCGCTCTGCCGATGAACTGGCCATTCTGGCCGGGCTCTCTACGTCCTCGGCAGGCGCTCATCTTGCGCGTCTGACCAGTGGCGGTCTGTTGAAGCAGGAAGTCCGCGGGCGCAAGCGTTTCTTCCGCCTGGCTGCGCCGGAAGTGGGCGCTGCTATCGAAGCGCTGGCCAGTGCGTCGATAGCCAGTGCGGATCAGATCAGCCGCCGTGTCGCCCAGTCCATCCCGCCATTACCGTTGCGTCGTGCAAGAATCTGTTCCGACCATCTGGGTGGCGAAATCGCCGCCGAGCTTTACCAACGCCTGTTGGGGGCAGGCTGGATAGAGCAGCAAGAGCAACGAATCGAGGTGACCAGCAAGGGCGTGGCCCGATTTGCCGAACGGGGCATTTACATACCGGCGCTCGCCCAGCGCAAACGCGAAACGGTCTGCGCCTGTCCGAAATGGAGTGAATTCAGCCCGCACCTGGGCGGCGCACTGGGCGCGGGACTGTTGCAGCTGTTCATCCAGATGGGCTGGCTGCGCGCCACCGAAGAGTCCTGCACCTTGCAGGTCTCATCGAACGGGCAGCGGGAAATCAGCAAGATAGCAGCGGCGGCGTGAATGGGTCCTGTGGGACGAGGCTGAAGCGTCTTCTGACTATCTCTGCGTCGGCATGCCGTTCTGGACGCTCAGCGTCCTGTCTTGAGGGCGTGGCGCAGACCTGCGACGCAGAGCGTCGCGAACGGCATTAAGTGAGGAACGATAATCTCGGCTCCAGCGCGGTCGCCTCAGGGCTTGACCAGTCGTGCGTCCAGGCTGTTTTGCGCCAGGCGGGCGGCCTGGTCCTGGGTCATGCCCAAGTGCATATACAGCGCATTGAAGTTCTCGGTCACGTAGCCGCCGAAGTAGGCCGGGTCGTCCGAGTTCACGGTGACTTTCACGCCGCGCTCAAGCATGTCGAGGATGTTGTGCTGGGCCATGTCGTCGAACACGCACAGTTTGGTGTTGGACAACGGGCAGACGGTCAGCGGGATCTGTTCGTCGATGATGCGCTGCATCAACCGCTCGTCTTCGATGGCACGCACGCCATGGTCGATACGCTGGATTTTCAGCAGGTCCAGTGCTTCCCAGATGTATTCCGGCGGGCCTTCTTCGCCAGCATGCGCCACGGTCAGGAAACCTTCGTTGCGCGCCCGGTCGAACACACGCTGAAACTTGCTCGGAGGGTGGCCCATCTCGGAACTGTCGAGGCCGACGGCGACGAACGCATCGCGAAACGGCAGCGCCTGGTCGAGGGTCTTTTCAGCTTCTTCCTGGGACAAGTGGCGCAGGAAGCTCAAAATCAGACCGCTGTCGACGCCCAGCTTCGATTTGCCGTCTTTCAGCGCGCCGGTAATCCCCGCCAGCACCACTTCAAACGCAATGCCACGGTCAGTGTGGGTTTGCGGGTCGAAGAACGGTTCAGTGTGGATAACGTTCTGTTCCTTGCAACGCAGCAAGTACGCCCAGGTCAGGTCGTAGAAGTCCTGCTCGGTGCGCAACACGTCTGCGCCGCGGTAATACAGGTCGAGGAACTCCTGCAGGTTGTTGAAGGCATAAGCCTTGCGCAGCGCGTCGACGTCATTCCACGGCAGGGCAATCTTGTTGCGCTCGGCCAGGACGAACAGCAGTTCGGGCTCCAGCGAGCCTTCGAGGTGCAGATGCAGTTCTGCCTTGGGCAGGGCGTTCAACCAGTCGTACATATTCTTTTCTCATCAGGTGCAGATCGCGTGCATTCTACAGATGCACGCCGCTGCGCAGGGTAAAACCTGACCGAGCGTTCAACTCGCTTCCTGTTCGCGACGGTACGCGTAGGTGTCAGCGAAGCGCGAAAGCAGAAATTCGGCACAGGTCGTCACAGGATAGCGGGCCGGATGAGTTGCGCTTTGACAGCCGGGCAGGCACTCGATGCGCGTGTCCGGGTGGGGTTCGGCGAAGAACGGCATCGAATAGCGATCGACGCCCAGCGGGCTGATCACCCGGTGCGGCGTGGACAGGTAACGGTCATTGCTCCAGCGCGCCATCATGTCGCCGAGGTTGACCACGAAGGTGCCGTCGATGGGCGGCGCGTCGATCCATTCGCCGCGCACGTCGCGAACCTGCAGACCGCCGGCTGTGTCCTGATACAACAACGTTATGCAGCCATAATCGGTGTGCGCGCCTGCGCCCTGTTGCTCGCTTGACGTCGCCGTGTGGCGCGGCGGGTAGTGAATCATGCGCAGCACGCTGACCGGGTCTTTGAAGCGCTGATCGAAAAAATCGCGCTCGATGCCCAATGCCAGGGTCATGGCGCGCAGCAGGGTTTGCGCCAGCGCCTGCATGTCCAGGTAATGCTGTTCCATCAGGTCTTCCCAGCCGGGAATGTCCGGGTGCCGATTGGGGCCGCGCAGCGGTTTGCCGGCCAGCACGTCGGGATGATTGGCATCCAGATGCAGGCCCATGTCGAAGGTTTCTTTCAGGTCGCTCGGCAGGCTGGGGTCCAGTTGCTCGGTGGCGATGGCGCCGTAGCCGCGATGGTGCGTGCTTTGTGTAATGTCGATGCGCAGCTTTTCGGCAGCATCGCGGGCGAAGAAGTCCTTGGCGGCGGATTGCACCTGTTCAATGCGCTCGGCGCTGATCGGGTGGCCTTTGATGTAGAAAAAGCCCCATTCCCGGCAAGCACTGTCGATCTGCGTGGCGACCGCCTGCCAGGCCTGAGTGTCTGTGCCGTAAAGCGGGCTGATGTCGATGACGGGAAGCTGGTCCATTAACCGGTCCTGAAAAGCAGGTGATGTTCAGTCTCAATGATCGTGCCCGCCGAAGCGGGCACGAGACGCCAACCTGTTATTTAGGCAGTTCGGCCTTGATGCCTTCAACGTAGTAGTTCATCGACGCCAGCTCGGCGTTGGTCGCGACCACTCCATCAGCAATCTTGACTGTGCCGTTCTGGTCCTTGATCGGGCCGGTGAACGGGTGGAATTCGCCACTTTCGATGCTGGCGATGATTTTCTGCGCCTCGGCCTTCACGTCAGCAGGCACCACATCGCTGATCGGCAACTCGACTGTGCCTTCTTTCAGACCACCCCAGTAGTCCTGAGGCTTCCATGTTCCTGCGATGGCGCCCTCGGCGGCCTGAATGTAATGCGGGCCCCAGTTGTTGACGATCGAAGCCAGTACCGCTTTCGGCCCGAAGTGCGCCATGTCTGAAGCGTAGCCCACGGCATACACGCCACGACGCTCGGCGGTCTGGATCGGTGCCGGGCTGTCGGTGTGCTGGAAGACCACGTCGACGCCCTGATCGATCAGCGCGTTGGCGGCGTCGGCTTCCTTGCCCGGATCGAACCACGAGTTGACCCACACCACTTTGATCTCGGTGCCGGGGTTGTATTTGTTCAGCGCCAGCTGGATGGCGTCGATGTCGCGCAGCACCTCAG
This sequence comes from Pseudomonas syringae pv. cilantro, assembly GCF_001293775.1. GTDB lineage: Bacteria > Pseudomonadota > Gammaproteobacteria > Pseudomonadales > Pseudomonadaceae > Aquipseudomonas > Aquipseudomonas syringae_P. The sequence continues at coordinate 19,891 of NZ_LGLN01000013.1, read as the reverse complement.
GGATCGGGAAGGAGGCGACATAACCGATCTTCTTGGTTTTGGTCATCTTCGCCGCGATGTAGCCGCTGACGTAGCGGCCTTCATACGTGCGGGCCAGATAGGTGCCCATGTTCTTGTCCTGCTTGTAGCCGGTCGCGTGCTCGAACTTCACTTTCGGAAATTGCCTGGCCACTTTCAGGGTCGGGTTCATGTAGCCGAAGGAGGTGCTGAAGATCAGGTCATAACCGCCTTTGGCCATGTTGCGAATCACCCGCTCGGCGTCCGCGCCCTCCGGCACGTTTTCCACGTAGCTGCTGATGACCTTGTCACCCAGCGCCTTGACCATCGCCTGACGGCCCTGCTCATGCTGATAGGTCCAGCCGTGGTCGCCGATAGGGCCGATGTAGACGAAGCCGACCTTCAGCGGATCGGCTGCCGAGGCGAGCAGGCTGGAGCCGATGCCAACGACAGCGGCCATGGTACACAGCAGTTTTTTCAGGGGACGACGTGGGTTGGTCAGGTGCATCGGGTCTAGCTCCTTGCGGTCTTGTTGGAGGGCATGCTCCAGCAATGCAAATAACTGACCAACAGGACAACTATGCTGCCAGCGCGCCTTTGATTCTGCCCAAAGGGCGTGGGAGCGGACTTGTCCGCGAAAAAGGCGGCATATTTCCCGAAAATGAATCGTCTGAACTATGGTCTTCGCGGACAAGTCCGCTCCTACACAGTGCTGCTCTTGATTCTGGCCGGAGGCCGTGGGAGCGACCGCGGCCTTCGGCCAGAATCAAGAGCAGCGCTGTGGACAACGCGAAATGCAGCGCGACGGTGCAGGTGCGAGCGCCAGCGCTGTCAACTGGTGCAGCGGGTGCTGCGTTCGACGATGCACATCGGCGTGCCGGCCACGGGCTCGCGCATGATCTGCACCTGTACATCGAACACCTGGCAGACCAGCTCGGCGGTCAACACGTCGCCCGGTGCGCCGCAGGTCACCAGACGTCCGCCCTGCATCACCGCCAGATGGTCGGCATAGCGGCAGGCCTGATTGATATCGTGCAGCACGGTAATCACCGTTTTGCCTTCGGCGCTGAGCTCACGCATCAGGTCCAGCAGCTCGACCTGATGGCTGATGTCCAGGTAGGTGGTCGGCTCGTCGAGCAGGACGATGGCCGCGTCCTGCGCAAGAATCATCGCCAGCCATGCGCGCTGGCGCTGCCCGCCAGACAGATCCGAGAGCGGGCGTTCGGCCAGCGTCTCCAGTTCCATGCGCTGCATGGCCTGATCGACACTGCGCTGATCGGCTCCGCTCAAGCGCCCCCACAAACTGTTGTGCGGGCTACGGCCGTAAGCGACCAGTTGGCGCACGCTGACGCCTTCGGGAATCGGCAGCACTTGCGGCAGAAACGCCACCTTGCAGGCCAGATCCCGGGCAGATAACTGACTATAGGCTTTGCCGTCCAGGCTCAGGCTACCCGACTGCGGGGTGAGGATGCGCGCAAAGGCTTTGAGCAGCGTGGACTTGCCGCAGCCGTTGGGGCCGATCAGCGCCGTAACCTGCCCCGCGGGCGGGCTGAACGACAGGTCCTGCACGATGCGGGTTGCGCCGTAGCCGATGTCGAGGTGCTGCGCCTTCAGAATGCTCATGGGATCAACCTTTGAATCGGGCCAGCAGCCAGAGAAAATACGGAGCGCCGATCACCGCGGTGAGAATCCCGGCCGGAATTTCGCTGGGGGCGATCAGCGTGCGGCCCAGGGTATCGGCCAGCACCAGCAGCAAGGCGCCCAGCACCATCGACGCGGGCAACAGGTATTGATGATGGCCGCCCACCAGCCGACGAGCCATGTGTGGCGCGACCAGACCGACAAAACTCACCGGTCCGATGATACCGACGCCAAGACTGGTCAGCAGCACGGCACTGCCCATTGCCAGCCAGCGAGTACGTTTCAGGCCGGTGCCCAGGCTCTGCGCGGCCTCATCGCCAAGGCCGATCAGGTTCAGTGGCTTGGCCAGCAGCAGGCTGAGCGGGATTAACAGCAGAAGCGGCGTGGCCAGCAACACGTGGTGCCAGTTGCGGCTCCACAAACTGCCGGTCAGCGCCAGCAGGGCGGTGTTGATGTCCAGCGGATTGGCCAGGATCAGGAATTCAGTGATGCTCGACAGCGTGACCGCAATCGCTACCCCGGACAGCGCGAAGCGGACTCCGGAAAACTGTACGCCGGTGTTGTACAGCGCCAGCAGCAGAGCGCCCGCCGCGCCGCCCAGGCAGGCTACGAACGGCAGCGCTGCCACCGGCAAGTTCGGCAGGCCGATGATGGCGATGGTCAGCGCCAGCCCTGCGCCCTGCGTCACGCCCAGAATTTCCGGCGAGGCCAGCGGGTTGCGAATCACACCTTGCACGATGGCGCCCGCCAGACCGAGCGCGCAGCCGGTCATGATCGCAATCAGGCCGCGTGGCAGGCGATGATTCCACACTTCGAAGTCCTTGCTGTCGTGGGCGATCAGGTGATCGAGCACCGCGTCGGGTGTCAGCCAGACTGTGCCGGCACTGAGACTCAACAGCAGCGCCAGCGCGAGCAGCATGATCAGCAAGGACAGGCGTGCGCGGGGCTGGGTCATAGCGCGCGCCTCGCCAGAATCAGGAAGAACGGCGCGCCGATCAAGGCGGTCACTACCCCGGCCGGCGTTTCGACCGGAAACGCCACGGCGCGGCTGATCAGGTCAGAGGCCAGCACGATGGTAGCGCCCAGCCCGGCACTGATCGGGATCAGCCAGCGGTAGTCGTTGCCCAGCCATTGGCGGGCGATGTTGGGTGCGATCAGGCCGACAAAGCCAATCGGCCCGACCGCACACACGCTGGCCCCGACCAGCAGCAGGCTGACCACGAACACCAGCAGCCGCAGCGCGCCAATACGCACGCCCAGCGAGCGCGCTGCATCTTCACCGAGGTTGATCAGGTTCAAGCGCGGCGCACAGGCAATCGCCAGCACCAGACCGATCAGCGTACAAGGCCAGAGCAGTTGCAATTGATCGGCACCGACATTGGCCAGAGAACCGGCCAGCCAGTTGAGGACGCTTTGCGCCTGGGCTTCGACGAGAATGACCGTGAGGCGGGTCAATGCCGCGCAAAGTGCCGCGACCGCAACGCCTGCCAGCACCAGACGCCCTTGCGCGGTGGCAGGCGACCATGCGCCGCCAAGGCTGAACACGGTAATCCACGCCAGCGCGCCGCCGAGGCAAGTCATCAGCAGCGCGCCGCCGGGGAAGGGCAGGGCGACCAGGCCGGTGGAAAACAGCGCCAGCCCCAACGCTGCTCCAGCAGTAACGCCGAACAGGGACGGAGAAGCCAGACGATTACGGGTGATGCCTTGCATCAACGCCCCGGCGACCCCGAGACACGCGCCGACCAGCGCGGCGCACAGGGCGCGCGGCACCCGCAGTTGCGCGACGATATAGGCAATGTTGCCGCCCTCGCGACCTTGGGTGAACAGCCCGTTCCAGGCGTCGACCTGCCGAATGCTGAACGACGACAGGGCGAACAGCGACACCCAGAACAATCCCAGGCAGGTCGCGGTGATCACGCCTGCCATCAGCCAGCGGCGCATTTACGGGTTCAGCACGGCCTTGCCGCCCTTGAGCACGGCAAGCGCATCGTCGGCAATCTGCTCGGACGCCATGATCCCGCGATTGCGTGCCCAGCTGTCGCCATCGACTTCAGCCACCTGTTTATTGCGCACTGCGCCGAGCACCTGCCAGAGCGGCTGCTTGCTCCAGCTGTCGACAATGCTCGGACGACGATAATGACCGACCAGCAGCCAGGCGGGGTCCAGCGCCAGCAGTTGCTCCAGGCTGACGAACTCGGTGGGTGCCGCATCTTTACGTACTTCCGGCACCTGCAAGCCAATCGCTTGCAGCACGCTGCCTGCATAAGAGTGCGGACCATGCACCGAGAAGCTGTCTTCGCGGGCAACACCGAACAGCACCTTGGTGTTGGCCGGAATCTGCGCGGCGACGGTTTTGAGGTGCTGTCTGTTTTCCGCGATGCGGGCCTGCATTTGCGGCCCCTTGCCCAGCGCCACGCCGATCAGCTCGGCGGATTTCAGGCTGCCTTCATAGTCTTCGCCACGCGAGGGCAGCATCAGGGTCGGCGCGAGGCTGGCCAGGTCGTTGTACAGCGCCTGATGACGGCCGAGGTCGGCGATGATCAGGTCCGGCTTGAGCCGCGCGATCACTTCGATACTGGGTTGCGAGCGCAGCCCCACCGACTGCCATTCGCCTACCGCCTTGCGCACTTTTGGCAGCACGCGATTGGCATCGCCATCGTCTGCGGCACCAACTGGCGTCACGCCGACCGAAGCCAGCCCGTCGAGAAACGAAAACTCCAGTACCACCACGCGCTTGGGGGGGGCTGGCAGATGGACTTTGTGCTGGCCGTCATCGAGATCGATGGGCGCTGCCTGTGCGGCGCTTGCCAGCAGGCTCAGCAGGCCGCAAGCCACCAGATGCGGAAGTCGAGAAGCACGCATGGCGAATGTCCTTTCTAGCAGAAGCAGAATCGTGAAAAACAGACGCGTCACAAAGGCCGCGACCAAAACGGCGGGCACTATTTCACATCGTGGCGACGGGATCAAAAGTCATTTACGTGTGGGTGCAATTCTCATTCGGGCTATTTTATGAAACCTTTTGACACACACGCTACTCTGAGACGCTTCACTGTCGGCCACCTTCATGTACATCCGCGGCGATGTCGCAAGGTTTGGGGAATAAAAAATGGGCGCATTGCTCAAGCAAGAAAAGTTTCTGCTGCTGGCGATCATCGCCATGTTCGTCGCCTATCCACTGGAGCACGTGCTGCTGGGCAATGGCCAGGTCGTTGCGTTGGTGTCCGGGCTGGCGCTGGTCGGCTTCATCGTCTGCGCGTCGATGCGCGTTGCCCATCACGCCGAGATGCTCGCGGAAAAAGTCGGTGATCCCTACGGCACCATGATCCTCACGCTGTCAGCGGTGCTGGTCGAAGTGGTGATCCTGGCGATCATGATGAGCAACGAGCCATCGCCGACACTGGTGCGTGACACGATTTACTCCGCCGTGATGCTCGACATCAACGGCATTCTTGGTCTGGCCGCATTGATGGGCGGGATCAAGCACGGCGAGCAGTCGTACAACGACGATTCGGCGCGCACCTACAGCGTGATGATTCTGACCGCGATGGGCGTGTCCATGGTCGTGCCCGAGTTCATTCCCAAGGGCGACTGGAAGATCTATTCGGCGTTTACCATCGGCGCGATGGTGCTGCTCTACACGTTGTTCCTGCGTATGCAGGTCGGCCCGCACAGTTACTTTTTCAGCTACAGCTACCCGGAAAAGAAGAAGCGCCAGGGCCAGGCCGAAGAGCATGAGCCGGTCAATCTGACTCGCTCAATTGCCACACTGATTGTCGGCGTGGTGGTGATCGGCGCGCTGGCCGAAGTAATGTCGAAAACAGTCGATCTGGGCCTGGAAGGCACGGGCGCGCCGCCGGTCATGACGGCGATTCTGGTTGCCGCCATTTCCGCCGCGCCGGAGATCCTCACCGCCTTGCGCGCAGCACTTGCCAACCGCATGCAGTCGGTGGTCAACATCGCGCTGGGAGCCTCGCTGTCTACCGTGATTCTCACCGTTCCGGTCATGGAAGCCATGGCTCTTTACAGCGGCCAGCCGTTCCAGATGGCCATGACCCCGGTACAGACCGTGATGATCTTCATCACCCTGCTGGTGTCCGCCATCAACCTTAATGACGGCGAAACCAACGCCATCGAAGGCATGACCCACTTCGTGCTGTTCGCGACGTTCATCATGCTGTCGTGTCTGGGGCTTTAGGGTCTGTTCCCGTTTCATCGCGAGGCTGCGTTACTCGACACTCATTTGGAACAACCAGACTTCGTGTCTCCNTCGTGTCTCCTGCCTTGCCTCGCGGCAAAACAGACTCCGACGCGGCCGCGATGAAACGGGAACAGACCCTAGGGCTTCAGGTGAAATTCTGGAAGCTCATCGTTATATACAAATCTCGTGGGAGCGAGCCGGGCGACGTTTCGCTTGCTCGCGAAGAGGCCAGTACAGTCCCCGGAAATGGAGTGTTTGAACCACCGCCTTCGTGAGCAAGCTCACTCCCACAAAGGTCTATGTCTAGCCTTCCAATGCGGTTCTTTAGCCCCGTTTTCCGGACTAGTCAGGACTTGTGTATAACGATGAGCGCGGTGCATGGGCACGATCGTCGAGATATCGCTCCGCACGCTCAACCCTGAATCAACTCCCGCGCTGCCTGGCGGTGATCGGCGATCAGCTGCTTGATATCCAGCCCTTCGACCTGCCCCTCGATCACTCGCCACTGCCCGGCAATCATCACCCGGTCCGCACGATCTGCGCCGCACAGCAGCAGCGCGGACAGCGGATCGTGGCTGCCGGAAAAACGCAGTTCGTCCAGCTTGAACAACGCCAGATCCGCCTGTTTTCCGACCGCCAGCTCTCCGATATCCGTCCGGCCCAGCAGTTGCGCCGAGCCCTTGGTCGCCCAGCCGAGCACCAACTGCGGGGTGATTTTTTCCGCGCCATAGCGCAGGCGTTGCAGGTACAGCGCCTGACGGGTTTCGAGGATCATATTCGAGGCATCGTTGGACGCCGAGCCGTCCACGCCAAGGCCAAGCGGCGCGCCCGCAGCGATAAGGTCCAGGGTCGGGCAAATGCCGGAAGCCAGGCGCATGTTCGAGCTGGGGCAGTGGCAGACGCCGGTGCCCGCTGCGCCAAGGCGGGCGATTTCATCGGGGTTGAAGTGGATACCGTGGGCCAGCCAGGTGCGGGGGCCGAGCCAGCCGACGCTGTCCAGATAATCCACGGTACGCAGACCGAAACGTTGCAGGCAGAAGTCTTCTTCATCGAGGGTTTCGGCCAAGTGCGTGTGCAGGCGTACATCAAGTTTTTCTGCCAGGGCCGCGCTCTCTGCCATGATCTGTGGCGTGACCGAGAAGGGCGAGCAGGGCGCCAGAGCGATCTGAATCTGCGCCCCGTCGCCGCGCTCATGGTAAGTCTCGATCAGGCGCTGACTGTCGGCCAGAATCACCTCACCCTGTTGCACGGTCTGTTGCGGCGGCAAACCACCGTCTGCCTCGCCCAGGCTCATGGAGCCGCGTGTCAGCATCGCGCGCATGCCGAGTTCGCGCACGCTCTGCACCTGCACATCGATGGCGTGCTCCAGCCCGTCGGGAAACAGATAGTGATGGTCGGCAGCCGTCGTGCAGCCCGACAGCAACAGTTCCGCCAGCGCCACTTTGCTGGCGACGGCGAGCTTCTCCGGCGTGAGACGCGCCCACACCGGGTACAGCGTCTTGAGCCACGGGAACAGCGGCTGGTTGACCACCGGTGCCCAGGCGCGGGTCAGGGTCTGATAGAAGTGGTGATGGGTGTTGATCAACCCCGGCAGCAACACATGCTCACGGGCATCGAACGTTTGATTGCAGTGCTTTGACGGGAGCTGCCCGGCGGCCAGCACTTCAGTGATGACGCCGCCTTCGATCACCAGACCGCCACGGGCGTCCAGCTCATTGGCAGTAAACACGGCGAGGGGATTTTTCAACCAGATACGGATCGCGGGCATGGGCCGGCTCCTCTGAAAAGGGTTCAGGGTTAGCCAGCTCAGTGATGCCCTGTCTGCTGATCCAGGGTTGCCGGGGTTTTGTGCGCCCCGGCGAAGGACAACGATTCTAGTTGAGCAGCCTGTTACCAGGCAATCGTCTTGCCCTGGTAATCGATGAAGTGATGGCCGCCTTTGCCGGCGTAGGCATTGAGCTGTTCGACAAGACCGGTGGTGCTGGTCAATACGTCGATGGCTGCATTTTCACCGCCCATGTCAGTCTTGACCCAGCCCGGGTGCATCGACAGTACGGTCGGGCGGTTTTCGCCGAGTTCGGTGACGAAGGTGTTAGTCATCGAATTGAGCGCGGCCTTGCTGGCCTTGTACAGCGCAAGGTTTGCGCCATCCGGGCAGGTGACGCTGCCCAGCCACGAACTCATGAACGCGATGACACCGGTTTGCGGACGGACCTGCGCGACAAAGCGCTCGGCCAGCCGAATCGGTGCGACCGCGTTGGTCAGGAACAACTGGCCCAGCTCGGCAGCGGTCGACTTCGCGGCGCTTTGATGCTCTGCACCCGAGATCCCGGCATTGACGAACAGCACGTCGAACACTTCGCCGCGCAGCTTCTGGACCAGCACTTCCAGCGAAGCGGTTTCGTCGAGGTCGACGGCTTCGATGCGTACGTCTTTAACCTTTCTCAGGTTTTCGGCGTTTTGCGGATCACGCACAGTCGCGGTGACTTTCCAGCCTTGTTCAGTCAAACGCTGAACCAGCCCGAGCCCCAAACCACGCGAGGCACCGATAATGAGGGCGGTTTTCTGGGTAGTGGTCATGAATGATTCCTTGGCAGATTGAGAGACAGATTCCATGGCAGCGCCAGCAAGATCTCTCGAAAGTTTCGACCTTGCAGCGTACTCCTGCCTATGCAGCGTTGGAATCTCTGTTAGCCAGAAACGTTCAAGGCAGATGCTTGACGCCGAGCATTGGCACGCTAGTCACCTTCCAGCCCCGCCCCTCAATGCCCCGCCCGCCAAGGTTGCCCCAGCGAAACCGGCGCATACAGCCGGGTGCGCAGGGCGTCGCGGGAGAGCAGGACGAGGACGATGATGGTGGCCACATAAGGCAGCATCGCCAGCAGGTTGGACGGGATCGCCAGGCCGATGCCCTGCGCGACCAGATGCAGAATGCTGGCGAGACCGAACAGGTAGGCACCGAGCAGCAGGCGCCAGACGCGCCAGCTGGCAAACACCACCAGTGCCAAGGCAATCCAGCCGCGTCCGGCGCTCATGTTTTCGGCCCACATCGGCGTGTAGGCCAGCGACAGGTAAGCACCGGCCAGGCCGGCCATCGCGCCGCCGAACAGCACCGCCAGGGTCCGCACCCGCAACACCGGCAAACCCATGGCGCTGGCGGCGTCCGGGTTTTCGCCGACGGCCTGGATGATCAGCCCGACGCGGCTTTTCAGCAGCGCCCAAGCCACCAGCGCGAACAGCGCAAACGATAGGTAGACCAGCAGATCCTGGGCAAACAGCATGCGGCCGATCAGCGGTATATCGCTGAGAAACGGAATCGCCACCGGCTCGAAACCGCTAAGCGGCTTGCCGACCCAAGCCGCGCCGACGAAGCTGGACAGGCCGACACCGAAAATAGTCAGTGCCAGGCCTGTCGCCACCTGATTGGCATTGAACACCAGTGCCACCACGGCAAATAGCGCCGACAGCAGCATGCCCGCCAGCATGGCCAGCAACACGCCCAGCCAGAGGTTGCCGGTGCTCAGTGCGATGATAAAACCGATCACCGCACCAAACAGCATCATGCCTTCCTGACCCAGGTTGATGACGCCGCTCTTCTCGCAGATCAGTTCGCCCAGCGCGACCAGCAGCAGAGGCGTGCCGCAACGCACCATGGCGTAGAAAATATTGCTCAGCAGGTCGATGTCCATCATGCAGCTCCTGTGACGGGGGTCATCTGGCGCTTGGCCCAGCGTTGTTTCAAGCGTGGGCGGTAGAGAATCAGCACGTCACAGGCGAGCAGGAAGAACAGCATCATGCCCTGAAACAACTGAGTGATTGCGAGGGGCAGGTTCAAGGTCATTTGCGCGCTTTCTCCGCCCAGATAAAGCAGGGCGATCAGCAGGCTGGAGAACAGAATGCCGATCGGATTCAGGCGGCCGAGAAAAGCCACGGTAATCGCGGCGTAGCCATACCCCGGCGAAACCTGCGGCACCAGTTGACCAATAGGACCGGTGACTTCCGAAACGCCGGCCAGCCCGGCCAGCCCGCCGCTGATCACCAGCGCCAGCCACACCAGTTGTTTTTCACGAAAGCCGACGAACCCGGCTGCACGCTTGTCCAGCCCCAGCACTTTGATCTGGAAGCCGATGAAGCTGCGTTGCAGCAACACCCAGACCGCGACCAGCGCGAACAGGGCGAAATACACCCCGATATGCGCACGGCCATCTTCCATCAACAGCGGCAGACGGCTGGCATCGCCAAAGGTCGCGGATTCCGGGAAGTTCATGCCTGCCGGGTCCTTGAGCGGGCCATGCACGAAGTACAGCAGCAGGTTCAGCGCGATGTAATTGAGCATGATGCTGGTGAGGATTTCGTTGGCGTTGAAGTGAGTGCGCAGCCAGGCCGTCACGCCCGCCCATGCCGCGCCCGCCAGAGTCCCGGCCAGTAGCACCATGACCAGCGCCCAGCGGCTTTCCATCTCGATGATGTTCACCGCCACGGCACTGCCCGCCAGCGCGCCGAGCAGCAACTGGCCCTCAGCGCCGATGTTCCAGATGCGCGCCTGATAGGCGACCGCCAGGCCCAGCGCGCAGAGCAGGATCGGCAAGGTTTTGACCATCAGTTCCGACAGGCCGTACATGTCGCTGACCGGTGCGATCAACAGCGTGTGCAGCGTCACCCACGGGTCAAGACCCAGGCCGATGAACAGCAGCGAGCCGCAGACCAGTGTCAGCACGGCGGCCAGTAACGGGGAGCACCACAACATGGCGCGCGATTGCTGGCCGCGCGGTTCCAGAGAAAGCAACATGTTTTGCTCCGTTAACCAGGCGTGTGTGCCTGGGTTTGAGAATGATCGAACTGGCCCGCCATCCAGCCGCCGATCTGCACGGTGCTGGTCTGTTCAGTGGGGATCAGGTTGGAAAGCTGGCCGCCGCTGAGGGCGGCAAGTCGGTCGCTGATCTGGAACAGTTCGTCCAGATCTTCGGAAATCACCAGAATCGCTGCGCCCGCATCACGCAAGGCGATCAGCGCGCGGTGAATCGCTGCGGCGGCACCGACATCTACGCCCCAGGTCGGGTGCGCGGCGATCAGCAGTTTCGGCTTTTGCAGGATTTCCCGACCCAGAATGAATTTCTGCAGGTTGCCGCCCGACAGGCTGCGCGCCGCGGCCTGCGCATCGGGTGTCTTGACCGCAAAGCGGCGAATGATTTCGTCGGCCAGCGCACGCACCTTGCCACGCTGAATCAGGCCGTTGCTCACCAGCCCTTGCTGGAAGGCGGTGAGCAAGGCGTTGTCGGCCAGGCTCAATTCCGGTACGGCGCCATGCCCGAGGCGCTCGGCCGGGACAAACGCCAGGCCGCGCTTGCGCCGGGCATCAGGCCGCAAATGCCCGACCGGCGTGTCTGCGAAACGCAGGGTTGCCGCCTGCGCGTGCGTCAGCGTTTGTTCACCGCTCAGCAGCGCAAGCAATTCATCCTGGCCGTTGCCCGCCACGCCTGCGATACCGACGATTTCGCCGCTGCGCACGTCCAGGCTCAGATTTTTCAGCGAGCAGCCAAACGGATCGGGGTTGTGCCAGGACAGCCGTTCAACGCGCAGAAACGCCTCGCTGCCGCTGGCTTTCGCATAATGCGCGGTCAGGCCCTCGGCATCGCCGACCATCATCCGCGCCAATGCCAGGTCGGAGCACTCAGCCGGAATGCAGTGCCCAGAGACTTTGCCGTTGCGCAGTACGGTCGCGCTGTGACACAAGGCCCGCACTTCGCCAAGCTTGTGGCTGATGAACAGGATGCTGCAGCCTTCTTCGGCCAGGTGCCGGAGGGTGACGAACAGCTCTTCGGCCTCTTGGGGCGTGAGTACCGAGGTGGGTTCATCGAGAATCAGCAGGCGAATGTCCTGCATCAGGCAGCGGATGATTTCGACTTTCTGCCGCTCGCCAATCGACAGGCTGTGGACCAGACGCTGAGGTTCCACGGCCATGCCATAGCGCTGCGACACTTCACGAATGCGCGGTTCAAGTTGTTTCGGCGTGCCCGCCGCCGCGCCCATCGCCAAGGCGATGTTCTGCGCGACACTCAAGGTTTCGAACAGGGAAAAATGCTGGAACACCATGCCGATACCCAGGCTGCGTGCCTGGGCCGGGTTGCGCATGACCTGCGCCTGGCCTTGCCAGATGATCGACCCGGCATCCGGCTGGGTAACGCCGTAGATGATTTTCATCAGCGTGCTTTTGCCCGCGCCGTTCTCGCCCAGCAAGGCGTGAATCTCGCCGGGCTGGATCGTCAGATCGACCGCATCGTTGGCCAGGCAGCCAGGATACTGCTTGGTGATATGGCGCAGCTGGAGGCGCGCAGGTATCGCGTGGTTTGACATGAAAGGCTCTAAGGCAGAAGTGGTTCTGCCTGTGCATAAAGCAAAATCCTGGCCAAGGAGTCAGGATTCAGGCGGGTTGCACCGAATCAGGCGCTGATCAGGATTTTTTGAGAATCTCGGCCTCCAGATGCAGCCGGTTCAGCACCAGTTCGGGGCAGACAGGCCGATCAGTGCGCCGATTATGGCTCATTGTCCTGAGCAAAAAACGTACAGCAGCCGTCGACGGCGGTACATCCAGCGGATACGCGAGCCTTGCACCTGTTATCCACAGGTTCTTCCACAGTTAATGTGCGCAAGCCTGTGCGTTGAGAATAATGCCGTGCGGGCTAGCTTCCAATGGTGCTAAAGCGCCCTAACAGACTGTTTTAACGCCGTTTTCGACGCATCCACTACGGATTGTACAAAAAGTGATCATTTGCCGGAAACGCCCGCACGGTAAGGCGTGCAGTGGAGTGTGCTCAGCTTATCCACAACCGGGTGCACAGTAGATGTGGGCAATTGTGGAAGGGACTTTTCAGGCGTCTGCCACGCCTTGCAACAGGATACGTCCACGACTCAGGTCTGCTAACTGGCGTTGTAGTGCGCCCAGATGCTCGAGGCCGATGGCAATCCTCATCTGTACGCCATTGGCGGTGAACGCCTCGCTTTCCAGCACGCCGTTCAGCTCGGCCAGACGCACTTTGACCAGAGCCAGCTCACTGAAGCTGCATGCCAGATCGAACGATGACCGTTGAATCAACGGCAGGCGTTCGGCCTGCTGCAAACACTTGTTGGCACCACCGCCATACGCCCGCGCCAGGCCGCCCGTGCCCAGTTGAATGCCGCCATACCAGCGAATCACCAACACCACGACCTGATCGAATTCCTGCGCTTCGATGGCTGCCAGAATCGGTCTGCCTGCGGTGCCGCCCGGTTCACCGTCGTCATTGCTACGGTATTGGTCGTCCAGTTTCCAGGCCCAGCAATTGTGGGTCGCGTTCAGGTCGCTGTGCTGTTCGATGAACGCCTGTGCGTCAGCCGGGCTGGCGATGGGGGCGGCGAGCGTGATGAAGCGGCTCTTGCGAATTTCTTCACGAAACTCGCAAGGGCCGACGAGGGTAAAAGGCATTCAGGTGTCCTTGCTGGCGGCAAGGCACCAATTCTACAAGGCTGGCGGCGTCAGCCCACAACCTTTGAGGATGATCCGTATCAGATTGTCGCTGGCCTGATCCATATCCTGCCGGGTCAGGCGGCTGCGTCCGGTCACGCGGCAGATCTGGGTCGCGAAGTCGGCGTAATGCTGGGTGCTGCCCCACAACAGGAAGATTAAGTGAACCGGGTCGACCGGGTCCATTTTGCCTGCATCGATCCACGCTTGAAAAACCGCTGCTCGCCCCTGAAACCACAGGCGGTAATCCTGACTGAAATATTCGCTCATGCATTCGCCGCCGCTGATGATCTCCATGGCGAATATCCGCGAAGCCTGTGGCTGACGCCGTGAGAACTCCATCTTGGCGCGAATATAGCGCGCCAGCGCCTCGGCCGGATCGTCGTCGACGCTGAGGTGATTGAAGGTGCTGTCCCACAGATCGATGATGTTGCTCAGCACCGCGACATACAGGCCAAGCTTGTTGGTGAAGTAGTAATGCAGGTTGGCTTTCGGCAGTCCGGCTTTCAGGGCGATGGTGTTCATGCTGGTGCCCTTGAAACCGTGGCGGGCAAATTCATCTTCGGCTGCCTGGATAATCGCTACCTCGTTTTTCTGACGAATACGGCTTGCGGGCTTGGGGACGTGAGCGCCGTGCGCTGGGACTTCAAGGGTCATGGGCAATTCCGGGCAGGTCGTGGGGGCACAACAAGTGAACAGATAACGCACCAGCGGCAATCCGGCAAGCGCTGGTGTGGCTGTCGACAGTTATCGTGGTTGCTCAAGGGGATCGGGTTCCATAACAGGCTCGCTCTGGGTGACGGTAACAGTGCTTTCCGGGATCAACAGGCACAGGACGATGGCCGTGAGGCCGCCGCTGGTGATGGCCGAGTCAAACAGGTTCTGTACCAGTTTGGGCATGAGATGCAGCAGTGCTGGCTGCGCTGCGATACCCAGACCGACGCCGAACGAGGTGGCGATAATCAGCATGCTGCGTCGGTCCAGAGGCGACTGCGCCAGAATCCGCACGCCTGCCGCCGCGACGCTGCCGAACATCACCAGCGTTGCGCCGCCCAATACCGGTTTGGGGATTTGCTGGACAATGGCCCCGACATGCGGGAACAGGCCGAGGATGAACAGCACCGCGCCGATGTACAGACCGACATAGCGGCTGGCGACACCGGTCAGCTGAATCACGCCATTGTTCTGCGCAAACGTGGTGTTGGGAAACGCACTGAACGTGGCGGCAATCATGCAGCTCACGCCATCGCCCAGCACGCCGCCCTTGAGACGTGCCACATAGCTCGGGCCGCTGATGGGCTGGCGCGCCAGCATGCAATTGGCGGTGAGGTCGCCGACGGTTTCGATACTGCTGATCAGATAAATCAGCGCGACCGGCAGGAATGCGGTCCAGTCAAAACTGAAACCGAACCTGAACGGCACCGGCACGCTGATCAATGGCAGATCGTGAATGGGCTGTGGCACCAGTTTGCCGCTGAACCACGCGGCCAGACTGCCGACGGCCAGGCCGATAATGATCGCCGACAGGCGCACCCAGGGCGTGTTGGAGCGGTTGAGTACAATGATCACCGCCAGTACGAACACGCCCAGCGCAAGATTCAACGGCGCGCCGAAATCTGGGGCGTTGAAGCCGCCACCCAGATCGGTCACGCCAACCTTGATCAGGCTCACACCGATCAGCGTGATCACGATGCCGGTCACCAGCGGCGTGATGACCCGCCGCAACTGGCCGATGCAGCGACTCAGAACGATCTGTACCAGCGCACCGAAAAAACACACGCCGAAGATCATCGCCATGATGTCTTCCGGGCTTCCCCCACGCTGCTTGACCAGAAAACCCGCGGACAGCACCGCGCCGAGGAATGCAAAGCTGGTGCCTTGCAGGCAGATCATGCCGGCGCCGATACCGAACGGCCGGCGTGCCTGAATGAAGGTGCCGGTACCCGACACCATCAGGGCCATGCTGATCAGGTACGGCAAGTATTCGGTCAGGCCGAGCGTCGAGCCGATAATCAGTGGCGGGGTGATGATGCCGACGAAACTGGCGAGAACGTGTTGCAGCGCTGCCAGTGTGGCCGTCAACGGTTTCGGTCGGTCGTCGAGGCCGTAGATCAGGTCGCTGTTCTCGTCGTTGTTAAAGCTTTCAGCGTTTTCAGGCTGCATGGCGAAGTCTCGGATTGGGCAGTGCCATGTGCTGGCGTGTCGTTATCAGGAACGCGTGCAAAAAACTGTCCACTTGCTCAGGTTATCTCGCCGTGAGCTTATTTATTGCCAGATATATCAGCTTGATAGCACCTTTGGGACTCTCCATGAAATGGTGCCCGTTGAGCATTTTCCGCACAGCAGTGTGTCAGCGGGTAGCAGCGAGTGCTTCCAGAAAGCTTTCCAGCACCAAATGAGGGCGTCGACCTTTGCGTGTGACGGTGACCAGATTGAGGTCATAGAATTTCGATTCAGGTTTCAGCGCGCGCAATCGGCCTTCCTGTACCCAGGCGTTGGCGTAGTGGTCCGGCAGGTAACCAATGTAGCGTCCGGTCAGAATCAGAAACGCAATGCCTTCCCGGTCGGACGCGCTGGCGGTACAGGCGAGCCCCTGATAGAGATCCTGAATATCGTGGGGCAGGCGAAAAGTCGGAGCGATAGCGTCTTGTTGCGCCAGACGCTCGTCGTCCAGCGCGGCGTTTTCTGCGTAAAACAGCGGGTGACCGACAGCGCAGTAAAGCAGCGAGCGCTCGCTGTACAGCGCGTGATATTCCAGGCCCGGCAAGGCGCTCGCCTGCGGTACAACGCCGACATGCAGCCCGCCATCCAGCACGCCTCGCTCGACTTCGGCGGGCGCGCTCATGCGGATATTGATGTGTACGCCGGGGCCGCGCTCCTTCAGGCGCGACAGCGCATGGGTGATGCGCATGTGGGGGAGGGTGACGAGGTTGTCGGTCAGGCCGATGTTCAACTCGCCACGCAGGTTCTGGTGCAGACCGTTGACCTCGGTTCTGAAGCTTTCCAGGGCGCTGAGCAACTGCAGCGATGACTGATAAACCTCGCGCCCTTCATCGGTCAGCGAGAACCCGGCCCTGCCTCGTTGACAGAGGCGCAAGCCAAGGCGCTGTTCCAGGTCGCTCATCTGCTGACTGATGGCGGACCGGCCTATGCCAAGCACGCTTTCTGCCGCCGAGAAACCGCCAGCCTCGACGACGCTTTTGAAAATACGCAGCAAGCGAATATCAAAGTCACTGACCTGCGCCAAGGGATCGGGACGGCGGATGCTCATTGTTTAGTCATTACCTAACTAAAGATCAGGAAAATCAGGTTTTATGAACTTTAGTCGCGTGGCACCTTGGTTGCAATCACTGTTCGTTCAAGCGCCTGCGAGGCCTGCCCCATGAATATGTTCGAAGCGACCAACGTGCCTGTCACCCGCCAGCTGAAACTCGATGCGCACTGGATGCCCTACACGGCGAACCGCAATTTCCAGCGTGATCCGCGCATGATCGTCGCGGCCAGCGGCTGCTACCTGACAGACGACAAGGGGCGCAAGATTTACGATGGGCTTTCCGGTCTGTGGACCTGTGGGGCAGGGCATACGCGCACGGAGATTCAAGAGGCTGTTTCGCGACAGTTAGGCGTGCTGGATTACTCACCGGGCTTTCAGTTCGGCCATCCAGCGTCCTTTCAACTGGCGGAGAAAATCACTGACCTGACACCGGGCAACCTCAATCACGTCTTTTATACCAACTCCGGCTCCGAATGCGCGGACACGGCAGTGAAGATGGTGCGCGCCTATTGGCGGCTGAAGGGGCAGGCGACCAAAACCAAGATGATCGGTCGTGCGCGTGGTTATCACGGCGTGAATGTGGCCGGCACCAGCCTGGGCGGAGTGAATGGCAACCGCAAGATGTTCGGCCAGTTGATGGATGTCGATCATCTGCCGCACACCCTGCTGGCCAGCAATGCATTCTCCAAAGGCATGCCCGAGGCCGGCGGTATCGCGCTAGCCGACGAAATGCTCAAGCTGATCGAGCTGCATGATGCGTCGAATATCGCGGCAGTCATTGTCGAGCCGATGGCGGGCTCGGCTGGTGTAATCGTTCCTCCACAGGGCTACCTCAAGCGTCTGCGTGAAATCTGCGACCAGCACAACATCCTGCTGATCTTTGACGAAGTGATTACCGGGTTTGGCCGTACAGGTTCGATGTTCGGCGCCGACAGTTTTGGCGTGACGCCGGACCTGATGTGCATCGCCAAGCAGATCACCAATGGCGCGATCCCCATGGGCGCGGTGATTGCCAGCAGCGAGATCTATCAGACCTTCATGAATCAACCGACGCCGGAATACGCCGTCGAATTTCCGCACGGCTACACCTACTCGGCGCATCCGGTCGCCTGCGCAGCGGGGCTGGCAGCGTTGGAGCTGTTACAGCGTGAGAATCTGGTGCAGCAAGCGGCGGAAATCGCCCCGCATTTTGAAAGCGTGCTGCACGGTATCAAGGGGGCGAAGAACGTCGTCGATATCCGCAATTACGGATTGGCCGGTGCCATCCAGCTCGCTCCGCGTGATGGCGATGCCATCGTGCGTCCGTTTGAAGCCGGTATGAAGCTGTGGAAGGCTGGTTTCTATGTGCGCTTTGGCGGCGATACCTTGCAGTTTGGCCCGATGTTCAATAGCCAGGCGCAGGATCTGGACCGCTTGTTCGATGCAGTTGGCGAGACGCTGAACCTGATCGACTGATTCTGCGCGCAGGTCTTCTTCTTTTATAGGTAACTTTTCATATAGGTAACTTTTCAGCCTCGGGCGCAGCGTCATTCGCGCCTGATGCCGTCTTTTGGAGCTTTTCATGAGCAGCATTCAGCACCTGATCCATGGCGAATTCGTTGCCGGTAACGGTCGCACAGCCGACGTGTTCAATCCTTCGACCGGGCAGGTCATTCACCAGGTAGCACTTGCCAGCCGCGAAACCGTTCAGCAAGCCATCGACTCCGCCAAGGCTGCCTTCCCGGCCTGGCGTAACACGCCACCGGCCAAGCGCGCGCAGGTGATGTTTCGTTTCAAGCAGTTGCTGGAACATAACGAGGCGCGTATCGCTCGACTGATCAGTGAAGAGCACGGCAAGACGCTCGAAGATGCGGCGGGTGAACTGAAGCGTGGTATCGAAAACGTGGAGTACGCGTGCGCTGCGCCGGAGGTGCTCAAAGGTGAGTACAGCCGTAACGTAGGGCCGAACATCGATGCATGGTCTGACTTCCAGCCGTTGGGCATTGTTGCCGGTATCACGCCGTTCAACTTCCCGGCCATGGTGCCGTTGTGGATGTACCCGTTGGCCATCGCGTGCGGCAACTGCTTCATCCTCAAGCCATCGGAGCGGGATCCGAGCTCAACCCTGTTGATCGCCGAGTTGCTGCACGAAGCCGGATTGCCGAAGGGTGTCCTCAACGTGGTGCATGGCGACAAGGTGGCGGTTGATGCGCTGATCGAAGCGCCGGAGGTGAAAGCGCTGAGTTTCGTGGGTTCGACACCGATTGCCGAGTACATCTATAAAGAAGGCGCGGCGCGAGGCAAGCGGGTCCAGGCGCTCGGTGGTGCCAAGAACCATGCGGTGCTGATGCCGGATGCGGATCTGGATAACGCGGTCAGTGCGTTGATGGGCGCCGCCTATGGTTCGTGCGGTGAGCGCTGCATGGCGATTTCGGTTGCGGTCTGCGTGGGTGATCAGGTTGCCGATGCGCTGGTAGCCAAACTGGTTCCGCAAATCCAGAACCTGAAGATCGGTGCCGGTACGACTTGCGGCCTGGACATGGGGCCGTTGGTTACCGGGCAGCATCGCGATAAAGTCAGCGACTATATAGAAGATGGGGTGCAGTCGGGCGCGACCCTTATTGTGGATGGCCGGAATCTTCAGGTTGCCGGGCATGAAGCGGGCTTCTTCATGGGTGGCTGTCTGTTCGATCGCGTGACGCCAGCGATGCGCATCTATAAAGAAGAGATCTTCGGGCCTGTGTTGTGCATCGTACGCGTGGACAGCCTGGAGCAGGCCATGCAACTGATCAATGATCACGAGTACGGCAACGGCACGTGCATCTTTACCCGTGATGGCGAGGCGGCGCGACTGTTCTGTGATGAGATCGAAGTGGGCATGGTCGGGGTCAACGTCCCGCTGCCGGTGCCGGTTGCCTACCACAGCTTTGGCGGCTGGAAGCGCTCGCTGTTCGGCGATCTGCATGCATACGGGCCGGATGGCGTGCGCTTTTATACGCGTCGCAAGGCGATTACCCAGCGCTGGCCGCAACGCGCCAGTCATGAAGCGTCGCAGTTTGCGTTTCCTAGCCTGTAAATTCTCCGGAGGGGAGATCGTCTTTATAGAGCGATTTCCCCTGTTTACCGGGTGTTGAGGAAGTGGAGGGCAGATTTCTGAAAATAACGGTTGACGCCCTCTGTGATGTGTCTATAATTCGCACCACTTCCGGCGCAGACGGAAACGAAAAAGTCTTGTAGATCAATGGTTTACGAGGGTTTGGAGTGGCAGGTCGGCGAGGAAGGAGGTCGAGTCTGGAGTGAT
>NZ_LGLN01000005.1:2500-3124 GCF_001293775.1 Pseudomonas syringae pv. cilantro | reverse complement strand
CTTTGTCGACTTCTGGTTCCAACTGGCCCGCTGGGTGGACAGCACGATACTGGACGCCTTGTACGGCAACGGGATCGGCAGTGACGTCCCTCATTCCAATTTTGATCCAGTGTTCGGAGCCGGCAATGCGCAGGGAGACCTGCTGCTGGACTTCGTGATAGGGGCAATGTTCATCGTCCTACCAAGTTTCTGGGTAGTTGCCCTGGGCTGGACCGGAATGAAGCTTGGCTCACTACTGAATGGCTTGGAAGAGGGTACGAAAACCGCGCAAACCGCTGGAGGGAAAGGTGCCGCTGAAATTATGCACCACGTAAAAAAATAACCACACCACAATAAGGCCGTAAATATCGGCCTTATTGCCTCAATGCCTCAATCTAAAACTTATACTCTTTGTCAGACTCGAACCAACTTTTGGTCTGCCCATAAGCATTGGATTCCGTCCCTAAAGGTAGTTCGCTGTCATCCAAATGAACAAGCTGAGAACCACGCAAAGCGCGTTCAATATCAGGGTTTGTGACGAAACCGATTGCGATTGCAATAAAGCACACAACCGCCAACACATACAGCAATCCCCAAGCCACGAATAACGCGCCAGTACCGACCACCGCCGCACGGGCACCCCAC
>NZ_LGLN01000005.1:0-873 GCF_001293775.1 Pseudomonas syringae pv. cilantro | reverse complement strand
TCATTCAGCCTAATGGAGAGGGAAAAGCCATTTGGAAGGCCAGCATCGACAATGGTCGAGGCTGGAAGAACACGCTCACGGTACTGAAAATCGCGCCGGCATTGATCTGGCCGAACGCTACCGACAGACCAGAGGCGTATACCGGCACCCTTACGGTGGAAGCCGCAGGACCGGTGGAAGAAGTCGAGCAAGCGCTTGTAGGAGCCGCCGAACCACTATCGGTAGGTAACAACAAGAAGATACCTGCCGCGGTCAATCAGAAGGCGCAGCAATCCTCGCAGAAACAAGCACCGGCACCAGTAAAAGATTTTGATGCGCTGGATGAGCTGCTCGATCTATTTCCCGATCCAGTACCTGCTGCTCCAACTGCACCAGTGCAAAGTAGCCCGGAGAGCACGGACTACGATCAGATCCCCTTTTCTCCTCCGCCCAAACAGTCTGCTCGGCTTAGCCAACCCAAGCAGGCTATGCCTGACCCTCCCATGCCTGAAACAGCTCCAGCAACTGATGCCGCCAAGAACTCGACTGACTCGGCCCAGAATCACGGTACCAACTTCCTGGCCTGGCTGAAGGGCGGCGTAATTTCTCACCGAATCATCATCAATGACGCCAAAGCGCGTGTACATACCGTGGACAGCACCGCATTTCTGGTCAGTCCTGACATTTTCAAACGTTATGCGCTTGAGCACCCGGCGATTGAGCATGAGGCGAAAGAGCGCGATCTCGAAGCCTGGCAATTGGTCCAGCGATCTTTCGAGAAGCTGAAAAAACATCGCAAGACTCCCGCAGGCCTGAACATCTGGACGTGCCTGGTCAAAGGACCACGCAAAAGCAAGCAACTGCGGGGCTACCTGCTCATTGAGCCCACCGACG
>NZ_LGLN01000071.1:95465-201180 GCF_001293775.1 Pseudomonas syringae pv. cilantro | reverse complement strand
TCAGTCGCAGTTAATCTGAGCCGAAAAGTGTGTTGATTGCGAGCACGGTCGTTTTCGATTGCAAGCCGCTACAACTAGTGGACGATGAACAAACTTGTACAAAGGCACGACAAATCAGTTCACCGCCCGGTCTTTCCGGATCAAGCGCGCGCCATGATTTTCCAGGCGCGGTGAATCTTGCCGTTGCGGGCAAAATCCGGGTCGATGGTCTGCACAGTGATGTCTTCGACCGCATAGCGCTGGCTGAGGTTCTCATCGAGCACGAACTTGCGGAAGTTATTGGAGAAATACAACACACCGCCCGGGGCCAGACGAGCCATTGCCAGATCGATCAGTTCGACCTGATCACGCTGCACATCAAAAATACCTTCCATGCGCTTGGAGTTGGAGAACGTCGGTGGATCGATGAAGATCAGCTCGTACTCGTCGCGATTGGCCTGCAGCCAGGCCATCACGTCGCCCTGCTCCAGACGGTTCTTGTCGGAAAAGCCGTTGAGCGACAGGTTGCGCCGCGCCCAGTCCAGATACGTGCGTGACAGGTCGACGCTGGTGGTGCTGCGCGCACCGCCCTTGGCCGCATGCACGCTGGCCGTTGCTGTGTAGGCAAACAGGTTCAGGAAGCGCTTGCCTGCGGCCTCGCGCTGGATACGCATGCGCATCGGGCGGTGATCGAGAAACAGGCCGGTGTCCAGGTAATCCGTCAGGTTGACCAGCAACTTGACGCCGCCTTCGCTGACTTCCAGAAACTGCCCCTGCGCACTCTGACGCTCGTACTGTTTGGTGCCGCTCTGGCGCTCGCGACGCTTGATCACCACACGACTCTTGTCGATGTTCAGCGCCTGCGGAATGGCTGCCAGCGCGTCGAACAGTCGGGCCGAGGCTTTTTCCGGGTCGATGGTCTTGGGCGCGGCGTATTCCTGAACATGCACCCAGTCGTGGTACAGGTCGATCGCCAGCGAATACTCGGGCATGTCGGCATCGTAGACGCGGTAGCAGTCGATGCCTTCACGGCGCACCCACTTGCCCATCAGCTTGAGGTTCTTTTGCAGGCGGTTGGCAAACATCTGCCCGCCTTCGCTCAAGCGCGCCTGCTCGACCACCATAGGTTCCGGCTTGATCGGGTTGCCGTTCTTGTTGAGTTTACGCTCAACCACCTCGGCTTCGACCGGGTTCTCACGCTCAACCTGACGCTGCTCCGGAGTCCGGCGCTCGCCGGTGACGAACTGATCAGGCGTGACCTTGATCAGCAACAACTTGCACGGCAAGGCGCCGTTCCAGAACGAATACTGTTTGTGGCTGCGAATGCCCATGCGCTTGCCCAGATCAGGCGCGCCGGTGAACACGGCCGCTTCCCAGTTGAGACACGCCTGACGCAGACGCTCACCCAGATTCTGGTAGAGGTACAGCAAGCTGGCTTCATCACCCAGACGCTCGCCATACGGAGGGTTGCAGATCACCAGACCTTTCTGGTTCTGATCCGGACGCGGCTCGAAGGTCGCGACTTCGCCCTGATAGACCTTGATCCAGTCGCTCAGGCCAGCGCGCTCGATGTTGTTGCGGCCCGGCTGGATCAGACGCGGATCGGCTTCGTAACCGCGAATCCACGAAGGGGTTTTCGCCAGGCCGGCCTCGGCACGCGCCAGTGCCTCGTCGTGCAGCTTGCGCCACAGCGCCGGCACGTGACCGA
Organism: Pseudomonas syringae pv. cilantro; assembly: GCF_001293775.1. Classification (GTDB taxonomy): domain Bacteria; phylum Pseudomonadota; class Gammaproteobacteria; order Pseudomonadales; family Pseudomonadaceae; genus Aquipseudomonas; species Aquipseudomonas syringae_P. The sequence goes on along the minus strand of NZ_LGLN01000071.1, from coordinate 199,493 downwards.
GCCAGGCAGAGAAGCCCCAACGCTCGCGCTTGATATTGGGCGCGATGTCGGCGGCGATCAGGCCAGCCTCGACCAGGAATGTGCCGACACCGCACATCGGGTCAGCCAGCGCGCCGCCTTCGGCAGCAATGCGCGGCCAGCCGGCCCTGATCAGGATCGCGGCGGCCAGGTTTTCCTTGAGTGGCGCTGCGCCCTGCTGCAGACGATAGCCGCGCTGGTGCAGGCTGTGACCGGAAAGGTCCAGCGACAGAATCGCTTCGCCGCGATCCAGGCGCAGGTGGACACGCAGGTCCGGGTTGATCTTGTCCACCGACGGGCGCTCGCCTTCGGGCGTGCGCAACTTGTCGACGATCGCGTCCTTGACCTTCAATGCACCAAAGTGGGTGTTGTCAATGCCCGAGCCATGCCCGCTGAACTCCACCGCGATGGTGCCTTCCGGTTCGAGGTGGTCGTGCCACTCGACATCGAGTACGCCGTGGTAAAGATCTTCGGCGTCCTTCATCGGGAACCGCTTGAGCACCAGCAGCACGCGGTTGGCCAGACGCGACCACAGGCAAAGCCGATAAGCGGTCTCCATGTCGGCCAAGCCGCGAATGGCCGAAGTGTGCTCGCGGGTTTCTTGCAGGCCAAGCGCGGTGGCTTCCTCGGCAAGCAGCCCTTCAAGGCCTTTGGGGCAAGTGAGGAAAAGTTCGTAGCGATCCGACATGTGTATTCCAGGGCCTGAGCCGTCAGCGGCGGGCAACGCATTGCCCTGCCAGATTTGAACCGGCGTCTTTCGTGGAGAACGCCTGCGTGGCACGTGAGTGCCGGTCCACCGCATGACCCTGTCATGGCCTATCAATGCGGCAGTGAAGGTGCACATTAAACCAGATATCGAGGTCCGCAATGACGGCAATAGAGACGCCGCTAATAAAGCCCGACTCGAAAAGTCACATTTTATAGAACTATTGATGACCCTTCGTCGCTTACGCAGGCAAGGCAAACAGCCACTACCTGAGGTTGATAAGCGATCTCAATTCGCCCGCAAAACCGCGTTTCAAAAGGGCTGTGTGAAAACTCACGGATGAGACACCCCGATGCTTATTGCTCGACAGAGCATAATGTGACGCGCTTATGACAAAACGATCATTCCCAGCGACCTGCGGTTTGGTTAGAAATCAACTCAGGTCATCACTGCAACGGTGATGGCATCAAGGCCCGCCACGCCGGCAGCGGGCACCAACGGCAGAAGATTCTGCCCGACCTCATCACGGGGTCTCAGGGATATTACAGTCAACAGACGAGGGCATTACCCTATGAGAAGACTTAAGCGTGATCCGTTGGAAAGAGCATTTTTACGCGGATATCAATACGGCGTTCATGGTAAATCCCGTGAGCTTTGCCCTTTTACTCTACCGTCAGTACGCCAGGCATGGATCAATGGCTGGCGCGAAGGACGCGGCGACAACTGGGACGGTATGACCGGCACTGCGGGCATCCACAGACTCAACGAACTTCACGCGGTCGGATGAGGCGATTCACATCAAAGACTGTCAGGCCCTTGTCGGGGCCATCAACATGATTGACTGATTCACACCTGCACCATGCACGCCCGACCCGGGCGGCGGGCCAACGCCCAGGGGCTCTTTCGCAGAGCCCCTTTTTTTGCCCTGTGATTCAGCCCGCAGTGCGGGGCATGGCCGCAATGGCGTCGACCGACTGGCGAATCAGCGCCGGGCCCTTGTAGATGAAGCCCGAATAAATCTGCACCAGACTGGCACCGGCAGCGATTTTCTCGGCCGCATGCCGGCCTTCGGTGATGCCGCCCGCCGCGATGATCGGCATGCGACCGGCCAGTTCGCCGGCCAGCACCTTGACGATATGCGTGCTTTTTTCCCGAACCGGCGCGCCCGACAGACCACCGGCCTGATCGGCATGCGGCAAGCCATCGACGCCCTGACGGCTGAGCGTGGTGTTGGTGGCAATCACCGCATCCATCCCCGACTCGATCAGCGCAGCCGCGACCAGCACGGTTTCTTCATCGGTCATGTCCGGAGCGATCTTGATCGCCAGCGGCACGCGCTTGCCGTGCACTTGCGTGAGTTCCTGCTGGCGCAGGCTCAGGGCTTCGAGCAACTGTTTGAGCGAATCGCCAAATTGCAGACTGCGCAAACCCGCGGTGTTGGGTGAACTGATGTTGATGGTGACGTAGCTGGCGTGCGCGTAAACCTTGTCCAGGCAGATCAGGTAATCATCCACCGCACGCTCGACCGGCGTGTCGAAGTTCTTGCCGATATTGATGCCCAGAATGCCACGGTACCTGGCAGCCTGAACCCTCGACACCAGATTGTCGACACCCAGGTTGTTGAAACCCATGCGGTTGATGATCGCCTCGGCATGCGGCAGGCGAAAGACTCGCGGCTTGGGATTGCCCGGCTGCGGACGCGGCGTCACTGTGCCGATCTCGACGAAGCCGAAACCTAACTGCGCAAAACCGTCGATGGCTGCGCCGTTCTTGTCCAGACCGGCGGCCAGGCCCACCGGGTTCGGAAACTCCAGGCCCATGACGCTGACCGGCAGATTCGCCGGTGACTTGCTCAGCAAGCCGTTGAGCCCCAGCCGCCCGCCTGCACCGATCAGGTCCAGCGACAAGTCGTGCGAGGTTTCCGGGGATAGTTTGAACAGTAACTGGCGGGCCAGGTTATACATGGCGGAATGGGCTCGTGAGCAGCTGAATTCAGGGTGGCGATTATAGACGTGTGCGGGCGGCACAGGCGAGGTGCGCGATAAACTTCTTGTCATGTGACGCTGGCATATGCCTTGCTTGAACCGTTGGCAGGCACTCGCTGCGACGAAGGAGCGGTGCATCGACAATGGCGTCGCTTCAGCCCCTTGCACTGGCATCGGGTCGGGCGACGCTTTTTTTTGGATGGGCCTTTTATGAAGTGCGCGGTATGACTGAACGAACCAGCAATGCCCTGGACTGGGTAACCGGCAGCGACGCGCCGGAAATGAACAGCCTCGACATCGGCTTCATGGCGTTGACCGACTGCGCCCCGCTGGTCGTCGCCGCGACGCAGGGCTTTACCCAGCCTTACGGGCTGAGCCTCAACCTCAAGCGCCAGACCTCATGGGCCGGGCTGCGCGACAGGCTGGTCAGCGGGCAGTTACACGCGGCGCACAGCCTGTATGGCCTGATCTACGCCGTGGAACTGGGGATCGGCGGCGGCCCGGCGACCGATATGGCGATCCTGATGGGCCTCAATCAGAACGGCCAGTGCATCAATCTGTCCCGCGAATTGCAGCAAGCGGGGGTGATCACTCCTGAGGCGCTCGACCAACGCGCGCACCAAAACGGCACAAGGCTGACCTTCGCGCAGACATTTCCGACTGGCAACCACGCCATGTGGCTGTATTACTGGCTCGCCAGCCAGGGTATCCACCCGCTCGACGACGTGAACAGTGTCGTGGTGCCGCCCACGCAAATGGCGCAACACCTGCGGGCCGGGCGCATCGACGGTTTTTGCGTGGGTGAGCCATGGGGCGCGAGCGCAGTGCAGCAACAACTGGGGTTCACAATGGCCACCAGTCAGGCGATCTGGCCGGATCATCCGGGCAAGGTGCTCGGGTGTACGCGCGAATTCGTCGAGCAGAATCCCAATACTGCAAGGGCGCTGATCATGGCGGTGCTGGAAGCCAGCCGCTTCATCGAGCAAAACCCGCACAATCTGTACAGCGCGGCGCAATTGCTCAGCGGCGCAGATTATCTGGACACCTCGCTGGACTGCATCGAGCCGCGCCTGCTTGGCCATTACAGTGACGGCCTGGGCAATCACTGGCAGGACCCGCACCCCGTCAGATTCCACAATCAGGGCCAGGTCAATTACCCATGGCTGTCCGATGGCATGTGGTTCATGACCCAGTTCCGCCGTTGGGGCCTGTTGCGCGAAGACCCGGACTACCTGACCGTCGCCAGCCGCGTCCAGCAACTGGCGCTGTACCGTCAGGCGGCCACTGCGCTGGGCATCGACGTGCCGGCTGGCAACCTGCGCAGCAGTCAGTTGATCGACGGCAAAGTGTGGGATGGCAGCGATCCTGCCGGTTATGCACGCAGCTTCAAACTCCACTCGCTGGCCGATCCCGCGCCAGCGGTTGCCAGTCGTTGACGGAGAACGTGAGCATGCTGCGTATTCTGCTGATCAATGACACAGCCCGAAAAGTCGGCCGTCTCAAATCTGCCCTGACTGAAGCCGGATTCGACGTGATCGATGAGTCAGGGCTGACCATCGACCTGCCCGCCCGCGTCGAAGCTGTGCGCCCGGACGTGATCCTCATCGACACCGAATCGCCCGGTCGCGACGTGATGGAACAGGTGGTGCTGGTCAGTCGTGACCAGCCGCGCCCGATCGTGATGTTTACCGACGAGCACGATCCGGGCGTGATGCGTCAGGCAATCAAATCCGGCGTCAGTGCTTACATCGTCGAGGGAATTCAGGCGCAACGGCTGCAACCGATTCTGGATGTGGCGATGGCCCGTTTCGAGAGTGATCAGGCGCTGCGTGCCCAGTTGCATGCCCGCGATCAGCAACTGGCCGAGCGCAAGCGCATCGAACTGGCCAAGGGGCTGCTGATGAAGATGAAGGATTGCAACGAGGAAGAGGCCTACACCCTGATGCGGCGTCAGGCGATGAGTCGTCAGCAAAAGCTGATTCAGGTGGCCGAGCAGATCATCGCGATGAGTGAGCTACTGGGTTGATTCAACGAAGAACGCCTGCACAGGCAGGCGTTCTTGATGCACAAGTGACAGGCGATCTGTCAGTTCAGCGTGACATCCTTCATGGCAGGGATGTAACCGTAGTCGTATTCCTCCTGCACGAACGAGCGGTCTCCTTTCAACAGGATTCTCACCGTCGGCGCTTCAGTTCCACCAATACGGTAATCCTCGCCTTCGGTCGGCACGCTGTCGATGAACGAGGTCACCAGACCATTCGGCATGACACAGTGCGAGTACGTCTGGAAGGGCTGCTCGGGCGGGTTGCCCAGCACCAGACCGGAGGCATTCATTGGCCGGTACGGACCGAACAGGTGCTCGCCGACAAAACCGTAGACACCGTCTGGCCCGGTCACGCCATCCGCGTAGGTAAACTTGTGGCTGATGGTGAACAGGTAATATTTGCCGTCCTGAAAAACATAATGTGGCCGTTCGGTCTGATCATTGACGCCCACCGCTGTGACCAGCGGCGGAAGTATTTCCCATTCTTCACCACTGAGGTCTTTTGCAACGGCCAGGCCGATGCAGCCTACTTGAAATCTGGCACCGCCCACGTCTTCATGCCCCGGCGGCACGGGGCCAAGTTCGGTGACACCCACAGTATGCGAACCGCGCTCGCCCGCAACATTACCCTCGAAGACCATGTACAACTTGCCATCATTGGGATCAATGAATGGGCTCGGGTCCCGAAAGTTCCATGTCGAGTTTTGCGCTTCGGTTTGATAGTACGTGCCGTCAGCGTCAAACAGAATCTTGACGTCGGTAAAGTCTTTCAACTCCACGCCTTTGTCCGACGTTACAATACGACCCCGAACTTTGGCGATTGACGCACCTGGCGTCACGCACGTGTAATAAAGATCGATATCGCCCTGGTCATTCAGGAGTATCGGTGTGCCCGCCCATTCCCGCGTTGTTGGCGATACGCCTTCGGCCATCACCCGGCCACCGAAGATCCAATCCTTGCCGGTACGTGAATACCAGTAGCACATGCGCGCCCGGCCATGCCGGTCTTCCCAGTCGCGCTTGATGTCATAGCGACCGTTGGCGCCCAGGTACTGAGGATCATCGGGATGACGGTCGGCGGTCAGGGTCAGGATCACCGACCAGCCGTTGACCGAGACGACAGTGCCGTCCAGCTCGCGCAGCGGCATGGTGTCCCAGATGAATACGGTATCGCTCATGACCGGAAAGTCCGGNGTGCCGTCCAGCTCGCGCAGCGGCATGGTGTCCCAGATGAATACGGTATCGCTCATGACCGGAAAGTCCGGACTGACCAGCGGCTGCGTGGTAGTCGGGTCGTTTTCGTTGACCTTCAGCGCATCGGCGCGGGACCAGACAGTGGGTGCGTAATTGATATTACTCATGATGATGTATCCTTTATTGGCGCCCTTCGGAGCAGCGCGGAGAGGAAAACAACACGACCTGTACGTTGCATTGCCGAGTTGCATTTGAATGCGGTCTTCACCTTATTACCTGCACAGCGCAGGCATCAGAAAACCGTAAAAAAGAGCGAATAACCGAATACTTTTTGCAAAGTAAGCATTTATCGAAATTGACAGACAGCCTTGAAGTACAGGCACGCTGATGAAGTGGTGTATCACCTTCTAATTGACGGATCGTGTCAGTGACGGCAGAACGGATGCTGTCAGAGTTACGACACAAAGTAAATTAAATATTCACCGCGCCGTCGTACGACAACATACGTAATAAGCGAATTAATAAATATTCATACTTGTTGATTGTCGACATTAAGCCCCGCATAGAACAACATCGAAACAGCATCATAGTGACAGCAGTTAATACCACTAATGGTGGCACATGAAATAACAATCCCGCATTGAACTTTAATAATATTTCAATAAAGCGACGCCGTATCGGCTCAATGTCAACTCAACGAAGATGTTGGAGGGGGCAAAGCGTTGGCTCGCCAGTGCGCCCTTTTTTGCAGCGCCTTGGCAGACCACCGCTCGATCCAGGGTCATGGTTCAGGATGCTTCCGCTGCCTGGCAATCACCCAAAGCCGCTTGCAGCGTACAGCTAACCCGCTTGCAGCTGGCTTGGCCCATCTATTGCTTGGGCAATGGCACCGGTAGCCAACGGCGGCTACCACCGATTACGACAAAGACGTCGCTCATCTCTTTCCGCTTCAGCGGACGGAGAGGCGGCGTTTTTTGCGTTTGGCCCCGGCGATGGGGCCGGTGGAGTCGCCCGACACTCTCCACCGCAACGTCTGGAACAAACCGTGTCGCGGCCATGGCCCGACTGACCCCTAGCAGATGATGAGGTGTGCCGATGGATACAAGCTTCTGGAAGGCCGGCCATAAACCGACCCTGTTCGCGGCCTTTCTCTACTTCGACCTGAGCTTCATGGTCTGGTACCTGCTTGGCCCGATGGCGGTACAGATCGCCACCGACCTGCAACTGACTACACAGCAGCGCGGCCTGATGGTGGCCACGCCGATTCTGGCAGGTGCCGTGCTACGCTTCTTCATGGGGCTGCTGGCCGACCAGTTGTCGCCCAAGACCGCAGGCATCATCGGCCAGGTGATCGTCATCGGTGCGCTATTCGCGGCCTGGCAACTGGGGATTCACACCTACGGCCAGGTCCTGCTGCTGGGCCTGTTCCTCGGCATGGCCGGTGCATCGTTTGCCGTGGCGTTGCCACTGGCGTCGCAATGGTATCCGCCCCAGCATCAGGGCAAAGCGATGGGCATCGCCGGTGCAGGTAATTCGGGCACCGTGCTGGCCGCGTTGATCGCGCCTGTCCTGGCCGCCAGTTTCGGTTGGGGGAATGTGTTCGGCCTGGCACTGATCCCGCTGGTGCTGACCCTGATTGCTTTCAGTCTGATGGCCCGTAACGCTCCGGAGCGCAGCAAGCCCAAGTCCGTGGCGGACTACCTCAAGGCGCTGGGTGACAAGGACAGCTGGTGGTTCATGTTTTTCTACAGTGTGACGTTCGGCGGTTTCATCGGCCTGGCCAGCGCCCTGCCCGGCTATTTCAACGACCAGTATGGCCTGAGCCCGATCACTGCCGGTTACTACACCGCAGCCTGCGTGTTCGGCGGCAGCCTGATGCGCCCGCTGGGCGGCGCGCTGGCCGACCGTTTTGGCGGGATTCGCACGTTGACCGTAATGTATGCGGTGGCGGCCATCGGTATCGCGGCGGTCGGTTTCAATCTGCCCAGTTCGTGGGCTGCGCTGGCGCTGTTCGTCGCAGCAATGCTCGGTCTGGGTGCCGGCAACGGTGCAGTCTTCCAGTTGGTGCCGCAACGCTTTCGCAAGGAAATCGGCGTCATGACCGGGCTGATCGGCATGGCCGGTGGTATCGGCGGCTTTTTGCTGGCGGCCGGTCTGGGCACCATCAAGCAGAACACCGGCGATTACCAGTTGGGCCTCTGGCTGTTCGCGGGGCTGGCCGTGCTGGCCTGGTTCGGCCTGCTGAACGTCAAGCGTCGCTGGAGGACCACCTGGGGTTCGGCAGCCGTGACGGCGGCGCGGGTCTGAGGCGCCGGTGACGCTGCAACTGCGTTTTGCCGAGTTCAGTGCCAGAGGGCCGCGCGCGGAGAATCAGGACGCGCTGCGGCTGGTCACGCCGGTAGCGGCGCTGGCGGCCAGCAAGGGCTATCTGTTCGCCCTTGCCGACGGCGTCAGCCACTGTGCCGACGGTGCACTGGCGGCTCAGTCCACCCTGCAAGCACTGGCGCTGGATTACTACGCCACACCGGAAACCTGGGGCGTGGCCCAGTCGCTTGACCGGCTGCTGCTGGCGCAGAATCGCTGGTTGCTGGCCAACGGCCTGATGACCACCCTCAGCGCTCTGGTGCTGCGCGGTCGACGCTTCACCCTCGCGCATGTCGGTGACTGTCGGGTTTATCGCTGGAATACCGGAACACTCACGCGCATCAGCGAAGATCACGTCTGGGAACAGGCCGACATGCAGCACGTGCTCAAGCGCGCGCTGGGCCTCGATCAATACGTGGTTATGGACTACCTGGACGGCGAACTGTACGCGGGCGAGCGGCTGTTACTGGTCAGCGACGGTGTCTGGACAACGCTAGGCGATGCCAGCATTCGCTCGATTCTTGGCGAGCACGACGACCTCGATGCGGCGGTGAAAACCCTGGTCGGCGCGGCCCATCTGGCGGGCAGTCAGGACAACGCCAGCGCGCTGCTGATCCAGGTCGACAGCCTCGGCGAAGATGACTTGGGCGATGCGTTGTTACAGTTGCAACAGTGGCCGTTGCCGCCTGCGCTCAAGCACGGCCAGACGTTTGAAGGCTGGAGCGTCGGCAGCGTCGTGGCGCAATCCCGGCAGTCGATGCTCTATCGGGTCAACGACGCACAGGGTCAGCCCTGGCTACTGAAAACCCTGCCTGCCAGTCGCCATGACGAAGCCGGGGCCGGTCAGGGGCTGTTGCTCGAAGAGTGGTTTTTGCGCCGGGTTGCCGGGCGCTTCTTTCCCGAGCTGCACCCGCTCGCAGAACGCCAGCACCTGTATTACGTGATGCGCGAACATTCCGGGCGCACCCTGGCCGAGCTGTTCGCCGCCGCCGGCCCTTTGCCGCTCGTACAATGGCAGGACCTCGCGACGCGGCTGTTGCGCGCCAGCGGTCTGCTGCATCGACGCAATATCATTCATCGCGACATCAAACCGGAAAACCTGCTGCTGGGTGACGATGGCGAACTGCGTCTGCTGGATTTCGGTCTGGCATTTTGCCCCGGCCTGTCAGCCGTCAATCCCGACGACTTGCCCGGCACACCAAGCTACATCGCCCCGGAAGCCTTCAACGGTGCCGAGCCTGCCCCGCAACAAGACCTGTATGCCGTCGGTGTGACGCTGTATTACCTGCTGACCGGCCATTACCCCTACGGCGAAATCGAAGCGTTTCAACATCGTCGCTTTGCTACGCCGATCCCCGCCAGCCGCTACCGACCCGATTTGCCGCAGTGGTTAAGCCAAAGCCTCGACAAGGCACTGCAAGCCGATCCGCAACATCGCTATGAAACCGCCGAGCAATGGCTGCTGGAACTGGAACAGGCCGAGCTGCGCCCGGTCGTTGCACGGCCCCGGCCGCTACTGGAACGCGAACCGCTGAAGGTCTGGCGCACCGTGGCGCTGGTCTCACTGCTGCTCAACCTGCTCGTGGTTATCTGGCTCATGGGCCGTCATTGATTCACGACTCACAATTCACCAACCGGCAACCGCCCCGCTTCTGTGCGACCCGCCTCAACCCGGTGCAGAAACACACCTGACAAACCATGTGATCCCCCGCCACACGGCCAGTTGCGAGTTGGCACAAGCGCTGCATGACCTGTCTCGGATCATTCATAACGCGCCGCCCTCAACGATGAAGGCTGCGCCTCCCGAGATAACGGGACCGGACAAAGGCGTCCCTGTCAGGCAACTGACGGGACGCCTTTTTTGTTTGCACGTACTGTGTCGAGCCCGCTGTCTGGCGACTCGGAGGCAAGATGAAAAAACTCAAACTGGTGATGATTGGCAACGGCATGGCCGGCGTGCGCACACTCGAAGAGTTGCTGAAACTGAGCGAAGACCTGTACGACATCACGGTCTTCGGAGCCGAGCCGCACCCCAACTACAACCGTATTCTGCTGTCACCGGTATTGGCAGGCGAGCAGGATTTCGCAGACATCGTGCTCAACGATCTGGCCTGGTACGACACCCACCGTATCCAGTTGTTGCTCAACCGTCGGGTGGTGAAGATCGATCGCATCAAACGCCTGGTTATCGCCGATGACGGCACCGAGGCGCGTTACGACCGCTTGCTGATTGCCACCGGCTCGCGCCCGTTCATCCTGCCGATCCCCGGCAACACACTGGATGGCGTGATCGGTTACCGCGACATCGGCCACACCCGGCAGATGATCGATACCGCCACCACCCACAAACGTGCGGTGGTCATCGGCGGCGGCTTGCTCGGGCTGGAAGCGGCCAATGGCCTGAGCCTGCGTGGCATGCAGGTCACAGTGGTGCATAACGGTCAGACGCTGCTGGAACGTCAACTGGACAACACCAGCGGCCTGATGCTGCAAGCAGCACTGGAACAGCGCGGCCTGAGTTTTCGCCTCAATGAACAGACCGAAGCCTTGCTCGGCGATGACCGCGGGCGCGTGCGAGCGGTGCAATTCAAACACGGCGAAGTGATCGACGCTGATCTGGTGGTCATGGCCGCCGGCATCCGCCCCAACACCGAGCTGGCCGAAGAAGCTGGCCTGCCCTGCAATCGTGGCATTCTGGTCAACGACACGTTGCAGACCTACGACCCGCGCATCTATGCCATCGGTGAATGCGTCAGTCATCGCGGCATCGCCTATGGCCTGGTCGCACCGCTGTTCGAACAGGCACGGGTCTGCGCCAATCACCTTGCGCAACTGGGTTTTGCCCGTTATCCCGGCTCGATCACCTCGACCATACTGAAAGTCACCGGCATCGACCTGTTCTCCGCCGGAGACTTTCTCGGCGGCGAAGGCACGGAAAGCATCACGTTTTCCGACCCGGTCAGCGGGGTCTACAAGAAGCTGGTGATCAAGAATGACGTGCTGGTCGGCGCCTGCCTGTACGGCGATACCGCAGACGGCAGCTGGTATTTGCAGCAGATCCGCGACGGTCAGGGCATTGCAGCGATCCGCAACCAGTTGATGTTCGGCGAACCGGCCGCTGACGAGGTCGCCTGCGCATGACCAGCCTGGCCATCAACCCTACACAGGTTACCGCCTCCACCTGCTGTTATTGCGGGGTCGGTTGCGGCGTGCTGATCGAACACGACGGGCAGAGCATTCTGGGTGTCAGCGGCGACCCGACGCACCCGGCCAACTTCGGCAAACTGTGCAGCAAGGGCTCAAGCCTGAACCTGACCGGCGATGTCGAAGCGCGTGCGTTGTACCCGGAGCTGCGCCTCAGCAAAGGACTGGCGCGCAGCGTCACCGATTGGGATACCGCGCTGGAGCACGCTGCCAATGTGTTCGCCGAAAGCATTCGCGAGCACGGCCCGGACAGCGTGGCGTTCTACATCTCCGGCCAGTTGCTGACCGAGGATTACTACGCGTTCAACAAGCTGGCGCGGGCGCTGGTCGGCACCAACAATATCGACAGCAACTCGCGGCTGTGCATGTCGTCGGCCGTGGCCGGTTACAAACGCAGCCTGGGCGCAGACGCACCGCCGTGCAATTACCAGGACATCGAGCTGAGCGACTGCGTGCTGATCGTCGGCAGCAACATGGCTTACGCGCACCCAGTGTTGTTCCGTCGGCTGGAAGAAGCGAAAAGCCGCCGCCCGCAGATGAAAATCATCGTCATCGATCCGCGGCGCACCGACACCTGCGAACTGGCAGACCTGCACTTGGACATCCAGCCAGGAACCGACGTTGCCCTGTTCCACGGCCTGTTGCATCTGTTGATACGCGACAAGCTAGTCGATCCGGACTTCATCGCCGCCCACACTCAGGGCTACGCAGAACTGTGCGCGCTGGCGGATAACTACCCGCCTGAATACGTGGCGACGCTCTGCGGTATTTCTGCGCAACAGTTACACACCTGTGCGCGCTGGATTGGCGAGTCACCGAGTTTTCTGTCGCTCTGGTGCATGGGCTTGAATCAATCCAGCGCAGGCAGCGCCAAGAACAGCGCGCTGATCAATCTGCACCTTGCCACCGGCCAGATCGGCCATCCAGGCGCAGGCCCGTTCTCGCTCACCGGTCAGCCGAATGCCATGGGCGGACGCGAAACCGGCAGTCTGTCCAACCTGCTGCCCGGCCATCGCGATGCCGGCAATGCCGAACACCGTGCCGAAGTGGCCGACTATTGGGGCGTCGACAGCTTGCCGGCCAACCCCGGCCTGTCGGCCATCGAACTGTTCGAGCAATTGCAGCGCGGCACGATCAAGGCGCTGTGGATCGCCTGCACCAACCCGGCACAATCGCTGCCTGATCAGAACCGCGTCAGACAGGCGCTGGAAACCTGCCCGTTCGTGGTGCTTCAGGAGGCCTTCAAGACCACCGAAACCGCACGCTTTGCCGATCTGCTGCTGCCTGCCGCCAGCTGGGGCGAGAAGGAAGGCACGGTGACCAACTCGGAGCGACGTATCTCCAATGTGCGCAAAGCCATCGCGGCCCCCGGTGAAGCACGCGCAGACTGGGCAATCACCGTGGATTTCGCTCAGCGGCTGCAAAAGCGCTTGCAGCCAGAAGTGCCTGCGCTGTTCGATTTCCAGACCCCTGAGGCCTTGTTCGATGAATTCAAGGGCCTTACGGCCGGACGCGATCTGGACATGGCCGGCATCGACCGCGCGCTCATCGACCGACAAGGTCCGCAGCAATGGCCGTTTCCAGTGGGTGCGACAGCGGGTACGCCACGCCTGTACGCGGACGCTGTATTCCCGACGGCTTCCGGGCGCGCGCAATTCCTGTGCGAAGCCTATGTCCCGGCCCGAGAACTGCGGGACACCGAGTACCCAATCACCCTCAACACTGGACGTTTGCGTGATCAATGGCACGGCATGAGCCGCACCGGCACCGCAGCCCGTCTGTTCGGGCATGTCAACGAGGCGGTGTTGAGCCTCGATCCGCAGGAAATGCAGCGCCACGACCTGCAAAGCGGCGATCTGGTGCGCTTGATCAGCCGCCGTGGCGCGCTTTTCTTACCGGTGAGCAGTGACGACAGCATCGCGCCCGGCCAGGCATTTTTGCCGATGCACTGGGGAGACCGTTTCCTCAAGGGTGGTGTGAACAGCCTGACCCAGCCCGCGTTTGATCCGGTCTCCAAACAACCCGAGCTCAAGCATTCCGGGGTGAGAATCGAAAAAGCTCATTTGCCCTGGCAGTTCTTTGCGCTGATCGAGGGCGATGTGCAGCAGCGCATGGAAAAACTGCGCCCGCTGTGCGACGCATTCGATTACCTGAGCATGAACCTCAGCGGTCGCGAGCGCTCGGCACTGATCATCAATGCTGCCAGCACGCAAGCGCCCGAGCCACAGCTGTTGCGCGACATCGACCGCCTGCTGGGCCTTGATGGAGGTCCGGTGATGGCGTACGACGACCCCGCGCGCTCGATTGGCAAACGGGTACGCATTGATGATGGACGCATTACCGCTGTCCGTCTGGCCGGTGAAACCGTCGCCCGGCACTGGCTGCACGCGCTATGGCAGGCAGAGCACTTCGATGCGTCTCTGCGTCGCTGGTTACTGGCGCCGCTAAGCAGCGAACCGGGCAAAGCTTCGGCGCAGAATCGGGACAAGACGTTGTGCAACTGCATGAACGTCAGCCAGCGCGCCGTCATGAGCGGTGTCGAACGCGGCCTGGACCTGAATCAACTCAAGACTCAATTAGGTTGCGGGACCCAGTGCGGTTCCTGTGTGCCGGAAATAAAAAGACTGATCAACACCGTGGCGGTCACTTAATGAGGAATACGGCATGAGCGCAAAAGTCTGGCTGGTGGGCGCGGGCCCAGGTGATCCGGAATTGTTGACCCTCAAGGCGGTTCGCGCCCTGCGTGAAGCCGATGTGGTATTGATCGACGATCTGGTCAACCCCGCAGTGCTTGAACATTGCCCGGCTGCGCGCGTCATCGCCGTCGGCAAACGCGGAGGCTGCCGCTCGACGCCGCAGGCTTTTATCCATCGTCTGATGCTGCGTTATGTCCGTCAGGGCAAATGCGTGGTGCGCCTCAAAGGCGGCGATCCGTGCATTTTCGGGCGTGGCGGCGAAGAGGCGCAGTGGTTGCAGGCGCATGGGGTTGCGGTGGAACTGGTAAACGGCATCACGGCGGGTCTGGCCGGCGCGACCCAATGCGGTATTTCGCTGACCCTGCGCGGCGTCAGCCGAGGCGTCACACTGGTCACTGCGCACACTCAAGACGACAGCAGCCTCAACTGGAAGGCGCTGGCACAAGGCGGCACGACACTGGTGGTGTACATGGGCGTGGCGAAGCTGGCGGAGATTCGCGAGCAGCTGTTGGCGGGAGGAATGAGTGGCGAGATGCCGGTGGCGATGATTGAAAATGCCTCGCTGCCGTGGCAGCGCGAGTGCCGGAGCAATCTGAACGCCATGCAGCAGGATGCGGCTGCGTTCGAGCTGAAAAGCCCTGCCATTCTGGTCATCGGTGCAGTCGCTGCTTTCAGCAACGAGCAGCGTCAGTCACTTGTCGACCAACCAGGGCTGCAAGCGGGCTGAACCGCTTTGCACGTCATGGCTGCTCAAATCGCAGGCAAAGAAAAGCCCGGCCTGAGCCGGGCTTTTCAGTACAAGCGGGCTAATTACTTAGCTTGGGCTTCTACTTGTGCTTCTACGCGACGGTTAACTGCGCGGCCAGCTTCAGTTGCGTTGTCAGCAACTGGGCGGGATTCGCCGTAACCAACCGAGTTCACGCGGCTAGCGCCAACACCGTACTGGTTAACCAGAACCTGTTTAACGGCGTTTGCACGACGCTCAGACAGTTTTTGGTTGTAAGCGTCAGGACCGACGGAGTCAGTGTGACCTTCAACAGTGGTGCTGGTGGATGGGTACTGCTGCATGAAGTCAGCAAGGTTCTTGATGTCGCCGTAGCTGTTAGGCTTGACGACCGACTTGTTGAAGTCGAACTTGACGTCCAGCTCAACACGAACCACTTCAGCAACTGCCGGGCAGCCATCAGCGTCAACAGTTACGTTGGCTGGGGTGTCTGGGCACTTGTCGACGTTGTCGCACACGCCGTCGTTGTCGCTGTCGGAGCACACTTCAGCTACTGGAGCTGGTGCTGCTTCTACTTTCTTGCTGCCGCCACCGAAGTTTACGCCGATACCGACGCTTGGAGCCCACTCGGTGTTGCCTTGGTCGATGTTGTACTGAGCTTCAACGCCTGCACGGGCATAGAAGTTGTCAGTGAAGTACAGCTTGGCGCCGCCGCCGATGTTGGCGAAGGTCGAACCGTCACGACCGTTGCGAGCGTCTTGACCGATGCTTTGATCGGAGAAACCAGCAGACAGGTACGGACGCAGCATGTCACCTGGGTTGTTGAAGTGGTACAGAGCGTCCAGAGCGGTGTTCGCGCCCTTGATGTTCTTGCCACTGTCGCTACGGACGTTGTGAACTTCGTCGTAGCCCAGACGCAGTTCAACGTCGTCGGTCAGGAAGTAGCCAACGGAGCCGCCGAACAGGTTGCCGTCGTTTTTGAAATTACGATCGCTATCGTAATACTCTTTCTTGGCGAAGCCTTCGATTTCGACTGCGCCTTGGCCTTGAGCCAGAGCGCCGAACGATGTTGCGGCAACAATAGTACCAATGGCCAAGCCCAAGGTGTTTTTCAGTTTCATCCGTTAAATCCCCATCTGATGATTAAAAGCAGTCCCACACAATGGGGACAACTCGTCGGCTAGTCTACCAGACCTTGCCAGTTCGTAAGAGATATTTGCACCGTATTAAGTTTCGGCGATTCCCGCAAATTTCTCTCGTAATTTATCTAAAGCCCGCTTGTAACGCATTTTCGTTGCGCTCAAGCCCATGTGCATGATGTCTGCAATCTCCTGGAATTCAAGTTCTGCGACAAAACGCAGGACCAGAATCTCCCGATCGATCGGGTTCACATACACAAGCCAGCGATCGAGTCCGCCCCGCTCTTCAGGTTTGGGCGTCTTGTCTTCCGACGCTTCCTCAAGTGGATCCAGACTCAATGCGTCCATCAAGCGACGCTTACGCCGTTCCTTCCTGTACTGCGTGATGCACTCGTTGTAGGTGATGCTGTAAAGCCAGGTTTTAAATTTAGATTTACCTTCAAAATTTTTCAACCCGTACAACACCTTAAGCATCACCTCCTGACAGACATCGTCTGCGTCGCGATCGTTCCCTAAATAACGTGCACAGACGTTAAAAAGTGTTCGCTGATAACGACGCATCAATTCTTCATACGCCCGCGTCACATTGAACAGCTCAACATGGGCTCGCGCGACCAGCTCCTCATCAGAGAGCTCGCGTGGATCGTAGCGCGTCGAAAACGGTTGAGGTTTATTCAAAACAAATCTTGCCGACAGTCAGGTCAATGTCCGCCAAGGCCTGTATCGGCAGCGTGGCGGCATAGATTAGCAGGTTAGCCACTTATCGGCTGCTTACTCTCTGCTCGAGAAGGATGCGATTGGAAAACGATACCAGCTCCCCCTCTTCTGTCAGCAATGTTGTCTTGACCGTACCGATCTCTTCAATCTGCCCTTCCGTCTCGCCTATCTGTACGTGCTGGCCAACCTGAAACAGTTCGCGAACATAAATTCCGGCAATGATCTGCCCGGCGATTTCCCGACTCCCGAGGCCCAGGGCAAGCGCCACTGTCAGACCAACGGTAATCAAGGCAATCACGATAACGTGGTTGAGCAGGTCGGTCTTGACCTCAAGCTGGCTGATCGCGACCGAAATGCTGATGATTATGACCAGCCCCTGAGCAATTCGTCCCAAGCCTGCGGAATAATCTATTCCGACCCCTTCGGCAGCGCCGCGCACCAGCCCGTTGACCAGCTGCGCCAATAGCACGCCGACCAGCAAGACCAGTGCTGCACCGAATACTTTCGGTAAATACAGCGCTAACATGTCCAGCGTAGCCGACACTCGCTGCAAACCAAGCGACTCTGCTGCCGACACAAGAAATATCAACAGCACGAACCAGTAAACGATCTTGCCGATCAGCGTCGACACCGGCACTTTCACGCCAGCCCGGCCGATCAGTTTGGTCAATCCGGTGCCACTGACTAGACGATCCAGCCCCAGCTTGGCGAGCAATTTGGACAGCAGCGCGTCGAGCAGCTTGGCCACAACGAAGCCCAGCAGCACCACAACCAGAGCGCCGAACAGGTTGGGGATGAAGTTGGCGACTTTGGTCCACAATGCAGTCATTGCAGCAAGAAGACTCTGGGTCCAGAGATTCAATTCCATGCTCAATCAGCCTTATCGGTAGAACGCGCACCGGCCACGGTGCGGCGAGAAACAGGAGAGACGTGCGCCGAACCGTTGTTCACCGCGATCATCAAAGCCTCTGACCAACGGCCCAACAACCCGAACAACACACCGGCACCGACCTGGCGGTTCGCGGTCTTCAGGACACGTCCCAGACATGCATCGTCATCCCGGCTGGAGGATGAAGAATTGAGCATGTCGCGTAAAGATTCTTCAAACGGATCGTGCATCAGGCACCTCACGTAATGTCAGTCAAAGACGCGACGCGAAAACAACAAGTCACACAGGCCAGACAAAAAACCACGCGTCCGCGCTCCTCCCGACCTCTTCATACCCAGCGCAAACGCCTGAACAGCCACCACTGCCCCGCAGCCAGGGCAACGATGAGCAAGCACGCCACCAGAAAGCCATACGAGCTGTCCGAACCTGGAATGCCACCGACGTTGATCCCCAGCAAACCGGTGAGAAAGCTCATCGGCAGGAAGATACCGGTAATGATGCCGAAGCGGTACATCGTGCGGTTCATGTGCTCGCGCAGGCGCCGGTCCTCGGACTCCAGCAGCAGACCCACCCGCTCACGGGTCAATTCCAGCTCTTCGAGATAACGGGTCAGGCTGTTGTTCAGCTCGTTCCAGTAATCCGCGTCTTCATCCGCAAACCACGACAATTTGATACGCGAAAGCTGGCCATAGATATCCCGCTGCGGCCCGAGAAAACGGCGCAGGCCCGCAGCGCGACGGCGAATATGCAACAGTTTGCCGTGCTCCGGGTTATACCGTTCGTCGGCGTCGGTCTTTTCTTCCTCTTCGTCGACCGATTCCGTCAATTCACCGACCAGATCCTGAACCTTGTCGGTCAGGTACTGAGCCAGATAAAGAATGAGCTCCGCCGCGTTCTTTGGTCCCTTGCCCTGCGCCAACAGATCGATCAGCTCTTCGGTGGCCCGCAGCGGCCGCAAGCGCAACGAGATCACCCGCTGTGCGGCGGCAAAAATACGCACCGAGACCATGTCTTCCGGTTCTGCACCGGGGTTGAGATTCACCCCGCGCAGGAACAGCAGCAATTCCTGATCCGGCAATGGCAGCAACCGCGGCCGGGTGTTTTCCTCGAGCAACAGGTCGCAGGCAAATTCGCTCAGACCACTGGCTGTGCGCAGCCAGGTATGCGTCTGCGGGTGACTGCGATCCCAGTGCAGCCAGAGACTTTCCTGCGGCTGCAACCGGAGTTCCTGCAGTTCGGTTCGAGCAATGAAACGCGCCCCGCCGTTACCATCCAGAACGAGGGCATGAACCAGCCCCCACTGCGCGTTTGCTTCATCGAACATGGATACTTCGCTTATTCCGGCATCGTCAGAGGAGAGGGGGAAATAATAACGCCATTGTTGTCGGCGTAAAGGTACTCGCCGGGGCGGAAGGTCACGCCGCCGAAGGTCACTGGCAGATCAAGCTGCCCCACGCCGCGTTTTTCCGAGCGTTTGGGGTAACTGGCCAGCGCCTGAACGCCAAGATCGGTTTGGGCCAGCATGTCCACATCGCGCACGCAGCCGTAGATCACCAGGCCTTCCCAGCCATTTCTGGCCGCCTTTTCAGCGAGCATGTCGCCTAGCAACGCACAACGCAGCGAACCGCCACCATCGACGACCAGCACTCTACCCTTGCCGTCCAGCTCGACCTGCTCCTTGACCAGCGAATTGTCTTCGAAGCACTTGAGCGTAACGATCTGGCCGCCAAATGAATCGCGTCCGCCAAAGTTGCTGAACATAGGCTCGACGACTTGCACCTGTTCCGGGTAGGCGTCGCACAGATCGGGGGTGATGTAGTGCATGAGGTCAACTCCTGTCAGGGCTGAGGCATGAAATCGCGAACAGAATGCAACCGACGCGACCGAATGACGCTAACCATAGCGACTTTAACCGCTAACTGCCCACTGCCGTTCGAAACTCTGCGACCTGTTCAGGAACAGACTGCTCATTGAGCCAGCCAAGCACCTGCGGCCAGACCTGTTGCTGCGCGGCTTTGCTGATCAACATCTGCACATGATTGAAATCTTCGCTGAAGCCGTGTTCGCGCCCCAGGCAGAGGAACTGCTTGTGCTGGTCACCGCCGATCTGCTCGAACAGCATGCGACAGGCCCACACCGGGTCCTGGTGATCGCCCACCGCTGCAACCGCAAGAACCGGCACTTGCACCGATTTCAGCCCGTCCCACCAGTGATTGTCGCGCTCGCCAAACCGGCCGAACAAGCCATGCCAGCGTAGACTTTCGAGCACCAGACCGATCGGCTCGTCTTCCGGTCCACTTTTAAAACGCGGCCCGGAGATATGTTCGAAAGACCTGAGCAGCAAACGGGCCAACCATTGCAACGGCGGAATTTTCAGCGGCCAGTACGTGCGGCTGATCTGACTGCCGAACAGTGCAACCGACGCCACGGTTTCCGCCCCTAGATACTGGCCGCCCAACGCCGCAGCCAGCGTGGTGCCACCCAGTGAATGGCCGATCCAGTGTGGCACCTGGGCGCTTTGCTCGACAACGAACGCAGCAATGGCGGGCAGGTCGAACCGAGCGTACTGCGCGACGCAATTGGCACGGTAGTTCTGGTTGCGTGACGACAGGCCGTGCCCGCGCATCTCCGGAATCCACACGTCGAAACCGGCGCGGGCCAGATAAGCGCCCAGACCGACGCCTTTGGGCGAATACCAGAAGCGCCGGTTGGAAAAGCTGCCATGCAGCAGAATCACGGGCACACCTCGCACGTCAGGCTGATCGACCCGCCCCAGACGGGTCGCCACCAGCTCGACGCTCGGGTCAGGGCTGTTGGCGGGCTTCAGACGGTAGACGTCCTCGACCAGATCGCCACAACGTTCGGCACTGATCAAGGCAACGGGGAAAAGCTGGCTGCTGCTCTGCATATCACTCTTTATCTGGCTGGACAGACGGAATGGATCAAGGCGTTCGGGCACTCTCAAGACACGCGCATAAAAAAAGCGGCTTCCGAAGAAACCGCCTCGTTCAAACACCTGATCCACATGACGGCTCAGGTGTTCTTTACGTCACATCAGGGCCCGCACGGGGGATGCGTCAGATCAGACCGGCGCCTGCGCCTCGGCCAGGAAGAACCAGGTTTCCAGAACCGAATCCGGGTTGAGCGACACGCTCTCGATCCCCTGATCCATCAGCCAGCGCGCCAGATCCGGGTGATCGGAAGGCCCCTGGCCGCAGATACCGATGTATTTGCCAGCCTTGTTGCACGCCTGAATGGCATTGGACAGCAACTTCTTGACCGCCGGGTTACGCTCGTCGAACAGGTGGGCAATGACGCCGGAGTCGCGGTCCAGACCGAGCGTCAGTTGGGTCAGGTCGTTGGAGCCGATGGAGAAACCGTCGAAGTACTCAAGGAACTCTTCCGCCAGAATCGCGTTGGACGGCAATTCACACATCATGATGATGCGCAGGCCATTCTCGCCGCGTTTCAGGCCGTTGGCCGCCAGCAGGTCGATAACCTGACTCGCTTCACCCAGTGTGCGCACGAACGGCACCATGATCTCGACGTTGGTCAGGCCCATTTCTTCGCGCACACGCTTGAGCGCACGGCATTCCAGTTCGAAGCAGTCGCGGAAGTTTTCGCTGATGTAACGCGAAGCCCCGCGGAAGCCCAGCATCGGGTTTTCTTCTTCAGGCTCGTACAGCTTGCCGCCGATCAGGTTGGCGTATTCGTTGGACTTGAAGTCAGACAGGCGCACGATGACCTTTTTCGGCGTGAACGCGGCGGCCAGGGTGCTGATGCCCTCGACCAGCTTCTCGACATAGAAGCCGACCGGATCGTCGTAACCGGCAATGCGCTTGTCAACGCTGTCCTTGATTTCCGGCGGCAGCAGCGAGTAGTTGAGCAGCGCCTTGGGGTGCACGCCGATCATGCGGTTGATGATGAATTCCAGACGCGCCAGGCCGACTCCGGCATTGGGCAACTGGGCGAAATCGAAGGCCCGGTCCGGGTTGCCGACGTTCATCATGATCTTGAACGGCAGGTCGGGCATGGCATCGACCGAGTTGGTCTTGATGTCGAAACCCAGCTCGCCTTCAAAAATGTAACCGGTGTCGCCTTCGGCACAGGAGACGGTCACGCCCTGCCCGTCCTGCAAGGTGTGCGTGGCGTTGCCGCAGCCCACCACTGCCGGGATGCCCAGCTCGCGGGCAATGATCGCCGCGTGGCAAGTCCGCCCGCCGCGATTGGTGACGATTGCGCTGGCACGCTTCATGACCGGCTCCCAGTCCGGGTCGGTCATGTCGGATACCAGTACGTCGCCAGGCTGGACCTTGTCCATTTCGGACACGTCCTTGATGATCCGCACTTTACCGGCACCGATGCGCTGACCGATGGCACGACCTTCGACCAGCACTTTGCCGGTCTCTTTGAGCAGGTAACGTTCCATGACGTTGGCCGAAGCGCGACTCTTCACGGTTTCCGGACGCGCCTGCACGATGTACAGCTTGCCGTCGTCACCGTCTTTGGCCCACTCGATGTCCATCGGGCACTTGTAGTGCTTCTCGATGATCATCGCCTGCTTCGCCAGCTCGGACACTTCGGCGTCGGTCAGGCAGAAACGCGCACGATCAGCAGGCTCTACGTCGATCACCTTGACCGACTTGCCAGCCTTGGCCTCTTCGCCGTAGATCATCTTGATCGCCTTGCTGCCCAGGTTGCGACGCAGAATCGCCGGACGGCCAGCGGCCAGGGTGTCCTTGTGCACGTAGAACTCGTCCGGGTTGACTGCGCCCTGCACGACGGTCTCGCCCAGGCCGTAGGCACCGGTGATGAACACCACATCACGGAAGCCGGATTCGGTATCCAGGGTAAACATCACCCCCGCCGTACCGGTTTCGGAACGCACCATGCGCTGCACGCCAGCCGACAGCGCCACCAGCTTGTGGTCGAAGCCCTGATGCACACGGTAGGAAATCGCCCGGTCGTTGAACAACGAGGCAAACACTTCCTTGGCGGCGCGAATCACGTTCTCGACACCGCGAATGTTCAGAAAGGTTTCCTGCTGACCGGCAAACGAGGCATCCGGCAGGTCTTCGGCGGTGGCGGACGAACGCACGGCCACGGCGAGGTTCGGGTTGCCTGCCGACAATTCGGCAAATGCGGTGCGAATCTCGGCGTTGAGCTTTTCGGGGAACTCGGCTTCCATGATCCACTGACGGATCTGCGCACCGGTGCGGGCCAGCGCATTGACGTCATCGACATCAAGGGCGTCCAGTGCCGCGTGGATCTGATCGTTCAGGCCGCTGAGTTCGAGAAAATCACGATAAGCCTGGGCCGTAGTCGCGAAGCCACCCGGCACTGAAACACCAGCGCCTGCGAGGTTGCTGATCATCTCGCCGAGGGACGAGTTTTTGCCCCCCACATGCTCCACATCATGGACGCCGAGCTTATCGAGGGAAACTACGTACTCTACCAAGGTGATCTCTCCACTAACTGTGTTTGTTGTTGGGAAAAGCTCATTCGCCCGGGCGCGTGTAGAGTGGCCTCGGGCGTGTGGGGTCGGGCAAAAGCCTGAACCTTGAAAAAAGCTGTACCTGCTGGCCCTCAGGGTCGACAAGCACGCCTATGATATCCAGAAATCGTCAACGGCTTAAGATCAGGGACACAAATGAAACGATCTGCTTTCTTCATCTCCGATGGCACCGGCATTACCGCCGAAACCCTGGGGCAAAGCCTGTTGGCACAATTTGAAAACATTACCTTCAACAAGTTCACCAGGCCCTATATCGACAGCGTCGAGAAAGCGCGGGCGATGGTACAACAAATCAATAATGCCGCCGACAAGGACGATGTCCGCCCGATCATCTTCGATACCATCGTCAATCAGGACATCCGCGAGATTCTGGCGACGTCCAACGGCTTCATGATCGACATCTTCTCGACCTTCCTCGCGCCGCTGGAGCAGGAGCTTAGTTCACACTCCTCGTATTCGGTGGGCAAATCGCATTCCATCGGGCACAACTCCAACTACATGGAGCGCATCGAGGCGGTCAATTTCGCGCTGGACAACGACGACGGTGCACGCACCCACTATTACGACAAGGCCGATATCATCCTGGTCGGCGTATCGCGTTGCGGCAAAACCCCGACCTGCCTGTACATGGCCATGCAATTCGGCATTCGTGCGGCCAACTATCCGCTGACCGAAGACGACATGGAGCGCCTGCAATTGCCTGCTGCGCTCAAGCAGCATCGTGAAAAGCTGTTCGGCCTGACCATCGACCCGGACCGCCTGACCGCCATTCGTCACGAGCGCAAGCCCAACAGCCGCTATTCCAGCTACGCCCAGTGCGAATTCGAGGTGCGCGAAGTGGAAAGCCTGTTCCGCCGCGAAAACATCCCCAACATCAACTCCACGCATTTTTCTGTGGAAGAGATCTCCGCCAAGGTGCTGGTCGAAAAAGGTGTGGAGCGGCGCTTCAAATAAAGGCTTCAGTCGCCCTGCTGCGGCACCCGCACCCAGCCTTCCATCAAGACTCTGGCGCTGCGACTCATCAGGGCTTTGGTGACTTTCCAGCCATCCTCGTCCTGAAGGGCTTGCGCCCCGACCCGCAACGTGCCGGACGGGTGACCAAAGCGCACCGCGCTGCGCGCCTGGCCACCGGCGGCCAGACTGACCAGCGTGCCGGGAATGGCGGCGGCCGTGCCAATTGCCACGGCAGCGGTGCCCATCATCGCGTGATGCAGTTTGCCCATCGATACGGCGCGCACCAGCAGGTCGATATCCTGCGCGGCGACAGGCTTGCCACTGGAGGAAACGTAATCGGCAGGCGCGGCGACAAAGGCGACCTTGGGCGTGTGCTGGCGCGTGGCGGCTTCATCAATGCTGCCGATCAGCCCCATGCGCACCGCACCGTAGGCGCGAATGGTCTCCAGCCGGGCAAGGGCGAGCGGATCGGCGTTGATATCACCCTGCAACTCGGTGCCGGTGTAGCCAATATCAGCGGCGTTGATGAAAATGGTCGGAATGCCAGCGTTGATCAGGGTGGCTTTCAACGTGCCGAGACCGGGCACGTGCAGGTCATCCACCAGGTTGCCGGTGGGAAACATCGAGCCACCGGCGCCCTCTTCATCCGCCGCAGGGTCAAGAAACTCGAGTTGCACCTCCGCTGCCGGGAAGGTCACGCCATCCAGCTCGAAATCGCCGGTTTCCTGCACCTCGTCGTTGCTGATTGGCACATGGGCGATGATGGTCTTGCCGATGTTGGCCTGCCAGATACGCACGATGGCGATGCCGTTCTGCGGCACACGGCTGGCGTCGATCAGCGCACTGGTGATGGCGAACGAGCCCACGGCCGCCGACAGATTGCCGCAATTGCCGCTCCAGTCGATGAACGGCTTGTCGATGGACACCTGACCGAACAGGTAATCGACATCGTGATCGGGCTTGCTGCTACGCGACACGATCACCGTCTTGCTGGTGCTCGACGTCGCCCCGCCCATGCCGTCGATCTGCTTTTCGTAGGGGTCGGGGCTGCCGATGATTCGCAAGAGCAGCGCATCCCTTGCCGGGCCGGGCGTTTGCGCGGCTGGCGGCAGGTCAGTCAGCCTGAAGAAAACACCCTTGCTGGTGCCCCCGCGCATGTAGGTGGCGGGGATTCGGATCTGTGGTGAGTGAGCCATGAGTTCGTTGTCCTGTTCAAAGCTTTGTGGGACCGAGGCGGCGATCGCTTCCGCGAGACTTATATATGACGATCAAGCCACGGTCGTAGCCTCCAGAAAATCCTGGGCAAAGCGCTGCAACACGCCGCCAGCCTCATAAATAGAGAGTTCTTCAGCGGTATCCAGACGGCAGGTCACCGGCACTTCAATCCGTTCGCCATTCTTGCGCCGGATCACCAGCGTCAACATGGAGCGCGGGGTGCGCTGGCCGATCACGTCGAAGGTCTCGCTGCCATCAATCCCCAGGGTCAGGCGACTGGTGCCCGGCTTGAATTCCAGTGGCAATACGCCCATGCCGACCAGATTGGTCCGGTGAATGCGCTCGAAACCTTCTGCTGCAATCGCTTCGACACCCGCCAGCCTGACGCCTTTGGCCGCCCAGTCGCGGGACGAGCCCTGACCGTAGTCAGCACCGGCAATGATAATCAACGGCTGCTTGCGCGCCATGTAGGTTTCGATGGCTTCCCACATGCGGGTGACCTGACCGTCCGGTTCCAGGCGGGTCAGCGAACCTTTTTTCACCTTGCCATCGACTACCGCCATTTCGTTGACCAGCTGCGGGTTGGCAAACGTCGCGCGCTGGGCGGTCAGGTGATCGCCGCGGTGGGTGGCGTAGGAATTGAAATCCTCCTCCGGCAGGCCCATTTTCGCCAGGTATTCACCCGCCGCGCTGTCGAGCATGATGGCGTTGGACGGCGACAAATGATCGGTGGTGATGTTGTCCGGCAGCACCGCCAGCGGGCGCATACCCTTGAGCGTGCGCTCGCCGGCCAGCGCGCCTTCCCAGTACGGCGGGCGACGAATGTAGGTACTCATCGGGCGCCAGTCATACAGCGGCTCGACCTTCGGCCCGGTATGTTCGTCGATGGCAAACATCGGAATGTACACCTGACGAAATTGCTCAGGCTTGACCGACGCCTGCACCACAGCGTCGATTTCTTCGTCGCTGGGCCAGATGTCCTTGAGGCGGATTTCCTTGCCGTCGGCGACGCCCAGCACATCGTTCTCGATATCGAAACGAATGGTCCCGGCAATCGCGTAAGCCACCACCAATGGCGGAGAGGCCAGAAACGCCTGTTTGGCGTAAGGATGAATGCGCCCGTCGAAGTTGCGGTTGCCGGACAGCACTGCCGTGGCGTAAAGGTCACGGTCGATGATTTCCTGCTGGATCTGCGGATCCAGCGCGCCAGACATCCCATTGCAAGTGGTACAGGCAAACGCCACCACGCCGAAACCCAGCTGCTCCAGCTCGGACGTCAGCCCCGCAGCATCCAGATACAACGCCACGGTTTTCGAGCCGGGTGCTAGCGAGGATTTCACCCAGGGTTTGCGGTTCAGCCCCAGGCGGTTGGCATTACGCGCCAGCAGACCTGCCGATATCACGTTGCGTGGGTTGCTGGTGTTGGTGCAACTGGTGATCGCCGCGATGATCACTGCGCCATCCGGCATCTGCCCCGGCACCTCGTCCCACTGCCCGGCAATGCCTTTGGCGGCCAGATCGGCAGTCGCCACCCGCGCATGCGGGTTGGACGGCCCGGCCATGTTACGCACCACGCTGGACAGGTCAAAGCTCAGCACGCGCTCGTAATGCACCTCACTTAGGCTCTCCGACCACAAACCCGTATGCCGGGCGTACAGCTCGACCAGCTTGACCTGCTCGTCTTCGCGGCCGGTCAGGCGCAAATAATCGATGGTTTGCGAGTCAATGGAGAACATCGCTGCGGTCGCGCCGTATTCCGGTGCCATGTTGGAAATGGTCGCCCGGTCGCCGAGGGTCAGGCTCGACGCCCCCGCACCGTAGAATTCCAGATACGCGCCGACGACTTTCTGCTGGCGCAGGTATTCAGTCAGGGCCAGCACCACATCGGTTGCGGTCATACCCGGCTGGCGGCGGCCGGTCAGCTCGACGCCGATGATGTCCGGCAAACGCATCCACGACGCCCGTCCGAGCATCACGTTTTCAGCCTCAAGACCGCCGACACCAATGGCGATCACGCCCAGCGCGTCCACATGCGGGGTGTGGCTGTCGGTGCCGACCAATGTGTCCGGGAATGCCACGCCATCGAGCACCTGCACCACCGGCGACATTTTCTCCAGATTGATCTGGTGCATGATGCCATTGCCGGGCGGGATCACTTCGACGTTCTTGAACGCGCGTTTGGTCCAGTCAATGAAGTGAAAACGGTCCTCGTTGCGGCGATCTTCAATGGCCCGGTTCTTGGCCAGTGCCTGCGGATCGTTGCCGTCAGCCTCGACAGCCAGCGAATGATCGACAATCAGTTGCACCGGCACCACCGGGTTGACCAGCGCCGGATCGCCGCCCTGCGAGGCAATCGCGTCGCGCAGCCCGGCGAGATCCACCAGCGCAGTCTGGCCGAGAATGTCGTGGCACACGACCCGCGCCGGAAACCACGGAAAGTCCAGGTCGCGCTTGCGCTCGATGAGTTGTGTCAGCGACGCCGTCAGGGTTGCCGGATCGCAACGGCGCACGAGGTTTTCGGCCAGCACCCGCGAGGTGTACGGCAGCGTGGCATAGGCGCCGGACCTGATCGCCTCGACAGCCGCACGGGCGTCGAAATAATCCAGTCGGGTACCGGGAAGCGGTTTGCGGAATTCACTGTTCATTGCGGGACTCGATCACGGAGTGTTCGGAATACGGACGGGGAGCTCGTCAGCGGCTCCCCTGCCCCTTTCAGCGCTGTTCGATGGGCACGAAGCAGCGCTGTTCGACGCCGATGTATTCGGCGCTCGGGCGAATGATGCGGTTATTGGCGCGCTGCTCGAAAACGTGCGCGGCCCAGCCGGTCAGGCGCGAGCAGACAAAAATCGGCGTGAACAGCTTGGTCGGGATGCCCATGAAGTGATACGCCGAGGCGTGGTAGAAATCGGCGTTGGGAAACAGCTTTTTCTGATCCCACATCACCTTGTCGATGGCTTCCGAGACCGGGAACAACACGGTATCGCCGACTTCATCGGCAAGTTTTTTCGACCAGCCCTTGATGACCTCATTGCGCGGGTCGGACTCTTTATAGATGGCGTGACCGAAGCCCATGATCTTTTCCTTGCGCTCCAGCATGCCCAGCGTGCCTTGGGTCGCCTCGTCTGCCGAGGCAAAACGCTGGATCATTTCCATAGCGGCCTCGTTGGCGCCGCCGTGCAACGGGCCGCGCAGGGTGCCGATGGCTGCCGTGACGCAAGAGAACAGGTCCGACAGGGTCGATGCGCACACCCGGGCTGTGAAGGTCGACGCGTTGAATTCGTGCTCGGCGTACAGGATCAGCGACACATCCATGACCTTGCGATGCAATTCGCTGGGGGACTTGTCCAGCAGCAGGTGCAGAAAATGCCCGCCGATGGAGTCTTCGCTGGTAGTGCAGTCGATGCGCTTGCCGTCGTGGCTGAAGCGATACCAGTAACACATGATCGCGGGGAAGGCGGCGAGCAAGCGGTCAGTGGCGTCGCGCTGCTGATCAAAGCTCAGTTCAGGCTCCAGCGTGCCGAGCATCGACGCGCCGGTGCGCATGACGTCCATCGGGTGAGTGTCGGCGGGAATGCGTTCCAGCACTTCTTTCAAGGCCTGCGGCAGATCACGCAGGCTTTTGAGCCTGTCCATGTAGGCGGACAACTGGCTTTGCGTTGGTAGTTCGCCGTACAGCAACAGGTAGGCGACTTCCTCGAAGCGGGCCTCGGCGGCCAGTTCGCGCACGTCATAACCGCGATACGTCAGCCCGGCACCGGCCATGCCCACCGTCGACAGCGCCGTCTGCCCGGCCACTTGCCCGCGAAGCCCGGCACCACTCAATATTTTTGCTTCAGCCATGGTGTTCTCCCATTTTGTTTTTTGATGTTGGCCTGAGTCTGGCTATCGTGCCAACGCCGGAGCGCTCATCGTTGTACACAAGCCCTGACAAGCCCAAAAAGCGGGGCTAAAACCGCCGCATATGGCGAAATACAGATCCTGTGGGAGTGAGCTTGCTCACGAAGACGTTAGTCCAGACACCCTGTTTCTGTGGGCTGTAGGGCCTCTTCGCGGACAAGCGAAGCGTCGCCCGGTCCGCTCCCACACGTCCACCGTTTTCTGTGCCCATCAGCCCTTCTTCTGCGCAAACAACGCGTCCAGTTTCTGCTCGAAGGTGTGGTAATCGATGGCGTCGTATAGCTCCATGCGAGTCTGCATGGTGTC
Organism: Pseudomonas syringae pv. cilantro; assembly: GCF_001293775.1. GTDB lineage: Bacteria > Pseudomonadota > Gammaproteobacteria > Pseudomonadales > Pseudomonadaceae > Aquipseudomonas > Aquipseudomonas syringae_P. Next base: position 169,926 of record NZ_LGLN01000071.1, on the reverse strand, counting down.
GATCACGTTTTTCTGGCTGCCGTCGCGACGGATCGCGCCGTAGACGTTTTCCGCGGCCTTGTTCATGGCCCGGAAAGCAGAAAGAGGATAGAGCACCAGCGACACATCGGCCTCGCGCAGCTCATCCACAGTAAACAGCGGCGTGGCGCCAAATTCAGTGATATTGGCCAGAATAGGAACGCCCGCGCGGTTGGCGAACTGCTTGTACATCGCCAGTTCGGTGATCGCTTCCGGAAAAACCATGTCGGCGCCCGCTTCGATACACGCCGCAGCGCGCTCCAGCGCCGATTCCAGGCCTTCGACCGCCAGCGCATCGGTGCGCGCCATGATCACGAAGCTGTCATCGGTTCGCGCATCGACTGCCGCTTTGATGCGGTCGACCATTTCCTGCTGCGAAACGATTTCCTTGTTCGGGCGATGACCGCAGCGCTTGGCACCGACCTGATCTTCAATATGAATCGCCGCAGCGCCCGCTTTGATCATCGAGCGCACGGTACGCGCCACGTTAAAGGCCAACGAACCGAAACCGGTATCGACATCTACCAGCAGCGGCAAATCACACACGTCGGTGATGCGCCGAACATCGATCAGCACATCTTCCAGCCCGGTGATCCCCAGATCCGGAATCCCCAGCGAACCCGCCGCCACCCCGCCACCCGAGAGGTAAATAGCCTTGAACCCGGCGCGTTTGGCGAGCAGCGCGTGATTGGCATTGATCGCGCCAACCACCTGCAATGGCTGTTCGCGGGCGGCGGCATCACGGAAACGCTGGCCGGGAGTAGTGTTGTTGGAACTCATTGTTGACCTCGGTCGGAAGTTGCCTGGGAAGCCGCCTGATAATGGCGCTCGATGTTGCGTCTGGATGCGCCGATGTGGCGGCGCATCAACAATTCGGCCAGTTCGCCGTCGCGCTCGGCAATGGCGTCGAGAATCCGGTGGTGTTCGGCAAAGGCCTGACGCGGCCGGTTGGGCGTGGTGGAAAACTGAATGCGGTACATGCGCACCAATTGATAAAGCTCGCCGCAGAGCATCTGACTCAAGGTGCGATTTCCGCTGCCCTGAATGATCCGGTAATGAAAGTCGAAATCGCCTTCTTGCTGGTAATAGCCGATGCCCGCCTGAAAAGCCGCGTCGCGCTCATGGGTATCTAGCACACTGCGCAGCTCATCTATTTCAGCCTGGGTCATACGCTCGGCGGCCAGGCGACAGGCCATGCCTTCCAGCGATTCGCGAATTTCGTAAAGCTCGATCAGTTCGGCATGGCTGAGCGCGACCACACGTGCGCCGACGTGCGGCACGCGCACCACCAGCCGCTGACCTTCAAGCCGATGGATCGCTTCGCGTAACGGACCGCGACTGATGCCGTAAGTGCGCGCCAGCTCGGGCTCGGAAATCTTGCTGCCCGGGGCGATTTCACCTTTGACAATCGCCGACTGAATACGTCGGAAAACGTTCTCGGACAGGGTTTCCGAATCGTCTGTGCTTGTCGTTGCGTTCTCGACTGCCTTTAGCATTGTCGACACTCTTTAACTGCATAGACGCAAATCTAGTCATAAACAGCGATTCAGTCAAAGAAAAACCCATGATTGTCGACAATCATCCGATAACGGTTGACCCATTGTTCTGAATCAATCTGAACCGAGACGCCGGCAGATCACTGGCACCCAGAGGGCTTCATGCTAGACTGCGCGACGCGTCCGCACAGTGCGATCCGTGTGGGAGCCCGCGTTTGCGAGCTGCCTGCCTCACGCTTATCAGGCCCGTCCCGTTCGCGCCCTGACTCCCAAGGTTTTTTGCTCATCGCGCCAGGATTTATGAGACTGACTACCCTTACCGCATGCTTCTGCCTGCTGTTTCTGCCCGCCGTGACCCTCGCTGCCAGCAAAACGGTGTATGGCCTCAATGAATACGCCAGGCTTATCGACATCGACGTAGAAGTCCCGGCAAAGCTCGACACCGGCGCCAAGACCGCATCGCTGAGCGCCCGCGACATCAAGCCTTTCAAACGCAACGGCGAGCGCTGGGTGCGCTTCTATCTGGCCATCGACAGCAAACATATTCACCCTATCGAACGACCGCTCGCCCGGGTCAGCAAAATCAAACGACGCGCCGACGATCTCGACCCGGACGATAAAAACACGCACTCGTCACGTCCGGTGATCAGCCTGGCTGTCTGCATGGGTGAAGTTTTACGCACCATAGAAGTGAACTTGACTGACCGAAGTGCATTCCAATACCCGCTTTTGATCGGCTCAGAAGCCTTGAAACGCTTTGATGCGCTGGTCGATCCCAGTCTTAAATACGCGGCAGGGAAGCCCGGCTGCGCTTCCGTCGCTCTAAACGCAGAGTAAATTCATGCGCTCTCTTACACTCCATCTGAAGATCCTGATCACTGCTCTGGTGACGCTGGGCATCGCGATCACGGCCTATCAGATACTGGCGCTCGGCATTCCGGTGACCGAAGACGAAACCGACGACCTGTGGAATATCGACGCCAAGGTCGAATTCGTCGCCAGCCCCAAGGACTCGGTGAAAATCCAGATGTTCGTGCCGCCGCTGGCCCACGATTACATCAGCCTGAACGAAAGCTTCATCTCGAATAATTACGGGGTCAGCGTCAATCGCGCAGACGGCAACCGTCGCGTCACCTGGTCGACCCGCCGCGCCAAAGGCAACCAGACACTTTATTACCGGCTAGTGCTGACCAAACGCTACAGCGGCGAAAAACCCAAGGTCAAAGGCCCGATCTTCCGCGACAGCCTGCCCGTCGGCGGGCCTGAGAAAATTGCGGCCGAAGCGCTGCTTGCGCCCATTCGTCAGCACTCGGCAGATGTCGAGACCTTCATCACCGAGGCAATCAAACGCGTCAACAACCTCAACGATGACAACGTCAAGCTGCTGATGGCGGGCGATACCTCGGCGGCGAAGAAAGCCCAGATCACCGAACTGCTGTTGTCGATCGCGCACGTGCCAATGGAAAAAGCCCACACCATTCGTTTGCAGGCCGAGCAGCCGCAGACCCCGGAACTCTGGCTGCGCAGCTTCAATGGCAAGGAATGGCTGTATTTCAACCCGGACACGGGTGAAGCGGGTCTGCCGGAGGATCGCCTGCTGTGGTGGACCGGCGATGAAAATCTGGTCACTGCCGAGGGCGGCAAGAAAGTGCAGGTCACGTTCAGCCTGAACAACAGTGAAATGAACGCCATGCGCCTGGCCAAACTCACCGATGCCAGTACCGACTCGGACTTCCTGGCTTATTCGCTGTACGGCTTGCCGCTGCAAACCCAGCAGACTTTCATGATCATGGTCATGATTCCGATTGGCGTACTGGTCATTCTGATCCTGCGCAACCTGATCGGCCTGCAGACACTGGGCACCTTTACCCCGGTGCTGATCGCCCTGGCATTCCGCGAGACGCAGTTGGGCTTTGGTATTGCGCTGTTCACCGTGATTACCGCGCTGGGGCTGTCGCTGCGGTCTTATCTGGAGCATCTGAAATTGCAGATGCTGCCGCGCCTTTCGGTGGTGCTGACCTTCGTCGTGGTGCTGATTGCCGCGATCAGCCTGTTCAGCCATAAGCTCGGGCTGGAGCGAGGCCTATCGGTGGCTCTGTTCCCGATGGTGATTCTGACCATGACCATCGAACGCCTGTCGATCACCTGGGAAGAGCGCGGTGGCAGCCACGCCATGAAAGTCGCCGTCGGCACGCTGTTCGCGGCGTCGCTGGCTCACCTGATCATGAGCGTGCCGGAACTGACCTACTTCGTCTTCACTTTCCCAGCCGTGTTGCTGGTGCTGGTCGGTTTCATGCTGGCGATGGGCAGATACCGTGGTTATCGCCTGACCGAGCTGATTCGCTTCAAGGCCTTCCTCAAAGAGGAAAAAGCCAAGTGATCGGCTGGTGGAAGACCTGGAAGGCGCTGGAAGCCCGCGGCATCATGGGCATCAACCGGCGCAACGCCGACTACGTGCTCAAGTACAACAAGCGCAGCCTGTACCCGATCGTCGATGACAAGATCATCACCAAGGAGCGGGCGATCGCGGCAGGCATTCACGTACCGGAGATGTATGGCGTCATCTCTACGGAAAAAGAAATCGACAGCCTTGACGAGATCATCGCTGGCCGTAGCGATTTTGTGATCAAGCCCGCTCAAGGCGCAGGCGGCGACGGCATTCTGGTCATTGCCGACCGCTTCGAGGAGCGTTTTCGCACGGTATCCGGCCGGATCATCAGCCACTCGGAAATCGAGCATCAGGTGTCAAGCATTCTGACCGGTCTGTATTCGCTGGGCGGCCATCGCGACCGCGCGCTGATCGAATACCGGGTCGTGCCAGACCCTATCTTCAAAAGCATCAGTTACGAAGGCGTGCCCGACATCCGCATCATCGTGCTGATGGGCTACCCGGTCATGGCCATGCTGCGCTTGCCGACCCGTCAGTCGGGCGGCAAGGCCAACCTGCATCAGGGCGCCATCGGCGTCGGGGTCGATCTGGCCACGGGGATTACCCTGCAAGGCACCTGGCTGAACAGCATCATCAGCAAGCATCCGGACACCGATCAGCAGGTGAATGGCGTGCAGTTGCCGAACTGGGATGGTTTCATGAAGCTCGCGGCCGAGTGTTACGAGCTGTGTGGCCTGGGTTATATCGGCGTGGACATGGTGCTGGACAAGGACAAAGGCCCGCTGATTCTGGAACTCAACGCCCGCCCCGGCCTGAATATCCAGATCGCCAATGATTATGGCCTGACCCTTCGTACTCAAGCCGTCGAAACACGACTGGAACAACTGGCCAGCGAGGGGCGCGTCGAGCCTGCCGAAGAAAGAGTCAGTTTCGTCCAGGAACTGTTCGGCCACATAGCCCAAAGCGTGAGTTCTGCCGACGCCCGACAAGCCTCCAGGACAGACTTGGCACCAAAATCACAATCCACGGCAACGCCCTCAAAACCTGAACGTCGATAATGCTCACCTGCTCGATACACCCCCTGCCCTACAGCGCCGACCCGGCCGTGTTCTTTTCGCGGATCTGTCAGGCGCCGGGCGCGGTTCTGCTCGACAGTGGCAGACCGGTTGCCGAGCGCGGACGGCATGATCTGCTCAGCGCCTGGCCCTTGCAGAGCTTGACTGCGGCTGAAGGCGAAAGCGGCACAGCCTGTCTTCAGCGCCTGCGCGACAGCCTGGCATCGCTAGGGCATGCTGACTTGCCTGCCGACTGTGCGCTGCCCTTTGCCGGCGGCCTGATCGGCTACCTGAGTTACGACTTTGGCCGACGTCTGGAGCCATTTCCTGACCGTGCCAGCGATGACCTGCATCTGCCTGAAGCGCGGCTGGGGCTCTATGCCTGGGCACTGATCAGTGATCATCAGGAAAAAACCAGCCAGCTGGTTTTCCACCCGGCGCTGGCCGACGCCGAACGCCTACGGCTGATCGACCTGTTCACGGCTGATCATGCGCAGCAACGCGCGTCTTTTTCGCTGAACCAGCCGTTTCAGGCCAGTATCAGCGAGGCTGACTATCGCCTGGCTTTCGAGCGGATTCAGGCTTACATACAGGCGGGCGATTGCTATCAGGTCAACTTCGCGCAACGTTTTCAGGCGCAGTGTGCTGGCGATCCATGGGCGGCCTATTGTGCGTTACGGGCAGCCTGCCCGACGCCGTTTGCCGGGTATCTGGCGCTGTCGGGAACCGATGCGATTCTGAGCCTGTCCCCGGAGCGCTTCGTGAAGGTCAGTTCAAGGCAGGTGGAAACCCGTCCCATCAAAGGCACCCGGCCGCGCAGCGCCGACAGCGCGCAGGACGCGGCATTCGCCGAAGCGCTGCTGGCCAGCGAGAAAGACCGCGCGGAAAACCTGATGATCGTCGACTTGCTGCGCAATGACCTGGGCCGCAGTTGCAGGATTGGCTCGGTGCGGGTGCCGGAACTGTTCAGCCTGGAAAGCTACCCCAATGTGCACCATCTGGTGAGCAGCGTGACCGGCGAACTCGCCTCGGGCAACGATGCGCTGGACCTGATCGCCGGCAGTTTTCCGGGCGGTTCGATTACCGGCGCGCCGAAGATCCGCGCCATGCAGATCATCGACGAGCTGGAACCGACCCGCCGCAGCCTGTACTGCGGGTCATTGGTGTACCTGGATGTGCGCGGCGAGATGGACAGCTCGATTGCCATCCGCAGTCTGCTGGTCAAGGACGGACAAATCTCCTGCTGGGGCGGCGGCGGCATCGTCGCCGACTCGGACTGCGAGGCTGAATACCAGGAAACCTTTACCAAAGTCCGGGTGCTGCTGGAGACGCTTGAGGCGCTTTGAACTGCGTCACTCGTTTGCAGCACTGTGCAACCGCAGCTCAGCGCCTAAAGTGCCAAATCCCGATTCGAGGCCTTGATGAACTCTTTTTTCAGATCTTCGAACGTATGCACCGCCGGGAACTGCGGGAACTCGCGAATCACGTTGTCAGGCGCGTGAAACAGGATGCCCGCGTCGGCTTCGCCCAGCATGGTGGTGTCGTTGTACGAGTCACCCGCCGCGATGATCCGATAGTAGAGGCTCTTGAAAGCCAGTACTGACTGACGCTTCGGGTCTTTCTGGCGCAATTGGTAACTGACCACGCGGTCGGTTTCATCGGTGATCAACCGATGGCACAGCAAGGTCGGAAACCCCAGTTGACGCATCAGCGGCTGGGAGAATTCATAAAACGTGTCCGACAGAATCACCACCTGGAAGCGCTCGCGCAACCAGTCGACAAACTCTGCAGCGCCGTCCAGCGGCTTGAGGGTGCTGATCACTTGCTGAATGTCCGACAGTTTCAGACCGTGCTCGTCGAGAATGCGCAAACGTTGCTTCATCAACACGTCGTAGTCGTGAACGTCACGGGTGGTGGCGCGCAGGGACTCGATACCGGTTTTTTCGGCGAAGGCGATCCAGATTTCCGGGACCAGCACACCTTCCAGGTCAAGACAGACAATTTCCACAGCGCGCTCCTCATGGGTACTCACCTTCAAACGATGCGGCACTCTAGCCTTTGGCAACGGCCACTGAACAGTGGATTTTGTTACCATTGCCGTCATTACGAGCGCTTAAGCGCCACCTCTGGATTCAAGGAAGCCGCCTGATGAGCCAACCTTTCGATGTCGCCGAACTGGCGACGACTTATGCAAACAAATCTGCGCAGGACATTCTGAAGCTGGCCTTCGAGCATTTCGGTGATGAGCTGTGGATCTCGTTCAGTGGCGCCGAAGACGTCGTGCTGGTCGACATGGCCTGGAAACTGAACAAGAACGTCAAGGTCTTCAGCCTCGACACGGGTCGTCTGCATCCCGAAACCTACCGTTTCATCGAGCAGGTGCGCGACCACTATAAGATCGAGATCGAAATCATCTCGCCGGACCAGAGCAAGCTGGAGCCTTTCGTCAAGCAAAAGGGGCTGTTCAGCTTCTATCGTGACGGTCATGGCGAGTGCTGCGGAATTCGCAAGATCGAACCGTTGCGTCGCAAACTGTCTGACGTCAAGGCCTGGGCCACCGGTCAGCGCCGCGACCAGAGCCCCGGCACCCGCAGCGCCGTCGCCGCACTGGAAATCGACACCGCGTTTTCGACCGCCGAACGCACGCTGTACAAGTTCAACCCGCTGGCGCAGATGAGCAGTGAAGAAATCTGGGGTTACATCCGGATGCTCGAACTGCCCTACAACAGCCTGCACGAGCGCGGATTCATCAGCATCGGCTGCGAACCCTGCACGCGCCCGGTCCTGCCAAACCAACACGAACGCGAAGGCCGCTGGTGGTGGGAAGAAGCCACACAGAAAGAATGCGGCCTGCACGCCGGCAACCTGATAGCGCGCGACTGAGGTCGCAAGCTGCAAGCTGCAAGCTGCAAGCTGCAAGCTGGAGTCTGCGGGCGTCTACTTGCAGCTTACAACTCGAAACTTAAAGCTGCCTCTCAAGCTTTTACTTGCAGCTTGTAGCTAAAAGCTTGCCGCTGCTCCTAATGCACCGGCAGTTCGACATTGGCAAACAGTTCTTCCATTTCCTGTTTGTTATGGCACTGGATCGCCTTGGCCATGACTTCGCGGGTCAGGTGCGGGGCGAATTTCTCGATGAAGTCGCACATGAAACCGCGCAGGAAGGTGCCGCGCCGGAAGGCGATCTTGGTTACGCTGGATTCGAACAGATCACTGGCGTCAAGCACCACCAGATCTCTGTCCGCTTCCTCGTCGACCGCCATTCTGGCAACGATTCCCACGCCCAGATTCAGCCTGACGTACGTCTTGATCACGTCGGCATCCGCTGCGGTAAACACGACCTTGGGCACCAGGCCGCGGTGGCTGAAGGCTTCGTCCAGTTTGGAGCGGCCGGTAAAACCGAACACGTACGTTACAATCGGGTATTCCGCCAGCAACTCCAGAGTCAATTTCGGCACTTTGGTCAGCGGGTGACCCTGCGGCACAACCACACAGCGGTTCCAGCGATAGCACGGCATCATCACCAGATCGCTGAACTGCTCGAGTGCTTCGGTGGCGATGGCGAAATCAACCGTGCCGTCAGCCGCCATTTCAGCGATCTGCATCGGCGAGCCCTGATGCATGTGCAGCGCCACATCCGGATACTGCTTGATGAAGTTGCTGATCACCGGCGGCAACGCATAACGGGCCTGGGTGTGCGTGGTAGCGATCGACAGCGTGCCCTTCTTCTCGTTGGAGAATTCCTGGGCAATCTGCTTGATGCTTTCGACCTTGCGCAGAATTTCACCAGCGGTCGTGATGATCCGTTCGCCAGCCGGTGTCACACGCGTCAGGTGCTTGCCGCTGCGGGCAAAGACTTCGACGCCCAGTTCGTCTTCAAGCAGACGGATCTGTTTGCTGATACCGGGTTGAGAGGTGTAAAGGCTCTGGGCCGTCGCGGAAACGTTGAGGTCGTGGTGCGCCACTTCCCAAATGTAGCGCAGTTGTTGAAGCTTCATATGTATCCCTCAAAGCAGATAAGCCCTATGGGCATCAGCGACGGTATATAACTGGATTAATGGTAGACGAATAATTCTAGAACTTTTTATCACCTTTGTGAGGTGATCGCACGCTCGAATTCAACAAAACACCAAATTGACCTTCCTTACCTTCGCCCTTTGTTCAGCATGATAGGCACCATGTAGATCGGCACCTCGGAAAGCTGCAAAACCCTGGCAGCTGTACGGCCAATCGCCCCCCCTTCCTCCACCCTGCGGCTGTGACTGCCAACCACCAGCAAGTCCACACCCAGTTTCTGCGCCTGTTCAAGAATCACGCTGGAGGGCTCCCCCTGAATAACACGCACCGTGCGGATGAGAGAAAGGTCCTGATGACCCTCCCCCAGCTCCTCACGAAAGCCATCAAGCATCCGTTGCTCTATTGCCTCCATGAAAGCACCCACGCCCTGGCTGTGCAGTTCAAGCAATGCATCCTTGCCCAGATAGCTCTGCAACACCGATTCGGCGAACAGCCCCATGGGCTCCACAACATGGATAACGTAAAGTCCGGCGTTGAAGGTCCGAGCCAGCGCCAGCGCATGCTGCGTCACGTAAGGCGCGTAAAGACCGAGGTCTGTGGCATATAACATCGATCGAACCATACAACCTCCAGGACAACCGGAATGGCGGAGACTGAATCAGCTTAGCAGTGCATTCACCGCTGCGATGGCGGCCTTCAGCGCTCGCCCGTGTCCAGCCTGACTTCGTTACTGATGCCGTGCGGAACATGCCCGGTCGCGACGACGTCACGAGCCTTTTCGCAATGGCCGGGCTGGTCATCGAAAAACACATCGGCAGCGAAGGCTTCCAGAAATGCCGACTTCTGCAAACCGCCCAGAAACAGCGACTCGTCCAGGCGGATGTCCCATTCGCGCAGCGTGCGAATCACCCGCTCATGGGCGGGTGCCGAGCGAGCCGTGACCAGCGCAGTACGGATCGGGCAACTGGCGTCGGGAAACTCGCGCTGTAACAGATTCAGGGCGGCAAGGAACGGCTTGAACGGTCCACCGCGCAGCGGTTCGCGGGCAGACTCGCGTTCGCTGGCCTGAAACGCCGCCAGCCCGCCCGCCTGGTAGACACGCTCCGATTCATCGGAAAACAGCACCGCGTCACCATCGAAGGCGATGCGCAATTCAGCGCTGGCCGCACGTCGCGCTCCGCCCGACAGAATGGTTGCGGCGGCAAATCCGGCATCCAGCGCGCTGCGCACGTCTTCCGCGTGTGTCGACAGGAACAGATGACAGCCAAAGGCCGCGAGATAGGGATACGGACTGCGCCCGCCCGCGAACGCAGCGCGGGTGATGTCCAGCCCGTAATGCTGAATCGAATTGAATACCCGCAGGCCGGTGTCGGCACTGTTGCGCGAGACCAGCACCACCTCGACCCGCGCCTGGCCGAGACTGGCGTTGAGGCTCAGCAGTTTTTCCACCAGCGGGAACGCATCGCCCTGTGCGAGCACTTCGTCCTCATGCTCGATCTGATACTTGCGATAGGCCTCGACGCCGTCAGCCATGTAAACCGCGTGGCTGTCGCGCAGATCGAACAGCGCCCGCGATGAAATAGCCAGCACCAGCTTGTGGTCGTTACTTTCCGCCATGAACCTTTCCTCTTTATATTCAGCGGCGACTGCGATCGATAAATCCCAGTGCCTGATACAACGTGCGCACCCGCGGCATGTCGCAACCCGCCGCAAGCGCTGCGGCCAGCGGCCGGGCGTAGATGGCTTGCAGCTCGAGCGGGCGGCGCTCGACCAGATCGTGGTACATGCTCGGTCTGTAGTCCGGCATGCTTTCGGTCACCGAAAACAGCTGTTCCGCGAAGCCTGCCGGCAATGCATGGCCACAGGCTTGGGCGCCTTGCACCACCTCATCCATCAAGGTCCTGACCAGTGCCCGGCTGTCAGGATCGGCCATCAGCTCGCGGGTACCCGTCTGCAACAACGCGGCCAGCCCGTTATAGGGCACGTTCCAGACCAGTTTGCGCCAGCGCGCCTGTTGCAGGTTTTCCATGGCATGTGCTTCGACGTCCGAGGCCCGGAACAACTCGGCACAGGCCTCGACAATGGCCAGACGTCCGGCGTCATCGGCCGCCGGACCGCTGTGATAACCCACGCTGACCGCGCCAAAGGCCTGATGCACCACTTTACCGGGAGCAACGCGGTGCACGCAGATGAAACACAAACCACCTAATATATGCAGACTGTCGGGCAGTACCGCACGCAACTCGTCTTCGACCGCCAGACCGTTCTGCAAAAGCAGCACTTTTGCATCTGGCGCGGCTGCTTGCTGGATGATCGGCCCCAATGCAGCATTGCCGGTGCTTTTGGTACCGACCAGCAACCAGTCGCAAGGCGGCATATCGACGGCTGAGGAATAGGCCTTGACGGGCTTGAGGTGCAGTTCGCCATGCACGGCGCTGCTGATCTGCAACCCGTCGCTTGCTACCGCTTCGAACTCGCTGCGCAACAGAAAATGCACGTCGAACCCGGCACGCGCCAGCATCAGGCCGTAAAAACCGCCGATGGCACCGGTACCGATGATGCCGATTCGCGGCTGCTCTGGATGAACACTCATAACGTCTCTCTCGGCTGTCTGTGTGTTTCAGGGTGCGACGTACACTATCCGTCGCAGCGCATCGCGTTGCAAATACCGATGCGCACAACGGCCGTCGACTCGTTTACTTATTGTCGAACAGCGCGATAACGCGCTAAGGTTCGGCTCCCCGCTGCGCTCAAACCTGCTGGGCCCCGCCGCACAGGGGACCGTTGGCGGCCAGTACCCGCGACCTGATGAGTAACACGATGGCTGATTTACCGATTAATGACCTCAACGTTGCGTCCAACGAGACACTGATCACGCCGGATCAGCTCAAGCGCGACATCCCGCTGACCGATGCTGCCCTGCGCACCGTCAGCCAGGGCCGCGAAGTGATTCGCAACATTCTTGATGGCAACGACCACCGCCTGTTCATCGTGATCGGCCCCTGCTCGATCCATGATCTCAAGGCTGCCAAAGAGTACGCCGAGCGCCTCAAAACGCTGGCGGCTGAAGTCTCCGACACCCTGTACCTGGTCATGCGCGTCTACTTCGAAAAGCCCCGCACCACGGTTGGCTGGAAGGGCCTGATCAACGATCCGTATCTGGACGACTCGTTCAAGATCCAGGACGGCCTGCACATCGGTCGCCAGTTGCTTCTGGACCTCGCGGAAATGGGCCTGCCCACCGCGACCGAAGCGCTGGACCCGATTTCGCCCCAGTACCTGCAAGACCTGATCAGCTGGTCGGCCATCGGCGCGCGCACCACCGAATCCCAGACCCACCGCGAAATGGCCTCCGGCCTGTCCTCGGCAGTCGGTTTCAAGAACGGCACCGATGGCGGCCTGACCGTTGCGATCAATGCCTTGCAGTCGGTCTCCAGCCCGCATCGTTTCCTGGGTATCAATCAGGAAGGCGGCGTATCGATCGTGACCACTAAAGGCAATGCCTATGGTCACGTGGTGTTGCGCGGCGGCAATGGCAAGCCCAACTACGACTCGGTCAGCGTTGCGCTCTGCGAACAGGCCCTGAACAAGGCAGGTATTCGCCCGAACATCATGGTCGATTGCAGCCACGCCAACTCCAACAAGGACCCGGCCCTGCAACCGCTGGTGATGGAAAACGTCGCCAACCAGATTCTGGAAGGTAACGAGTCGATCATCGGTTTGATGGTCGAGAGCCATTTGAACTGGGGTTGTCAGGCGATTCCGAAGGACCTGTCGGAGTTGCAGTACGGAGTGTCGATTACCGATGCCTGCATCGACTGGGAAAGCACGGAAAAAACCCTGCGCAGCATGCACGCCAAGCTCAAGGGTGTGCTGCCGGCGCGCAAGCGCAGGTAACGGCTTGATCGGGCATCGCGCAGTAACGAAAACGCCGGGCAACTGCCCGGCGTTTTCATGCTGCGGGTGTTATCGACCCATCAGAGTTTGGCAGCCTGTGACTGCAAGTCGTGAAGCTCCATGTAGCGTTCGACATAAGAGCAGGACGGAATGACGGAATAGCCCATGGTGTCGGCGTAATCCAGCGCTTCCTTGGTCAGGGCGGCGGCAATTCCGCGACCGCGCAAGGCGTCGGGCACGAAAGTTCGGTAAAAGTCCAGGGTCTGCTTGCCGAGATCCATGTACGTCAGGTAGGCACGATGGCCATCGATAATAATTTCGAAATGGTGGCCGGTTTCATCATGGTGGATGGACAACGCCTCGCTCATTGCGACTCCTAGCGGGTCTTGGAATTTGACCCCTACCTTACCGATCTTTTTCCGGCGAAGGAACATCTACGCCACCCGTATCTGTTTATCACCGGAAAGAGCATTGCCGATCTCGACAAACAGCACGTATGGATAGTAGGCACCAATACTGAATATGCTCAAGCGCAGTCAGGGTAAAAACCCATGAAATTGTCCATCGGCCGACCGACAGTCGGGCACGTCAAGTGCCTGTGCCTGCTGGGCGCGACAAGACCAGGAACCCCGGGTTCAGTCGGCGGCCCGATAAAAGTGGATAGTTTTCGTACAGAACTCACAAGAAGTAACGCAGAACACTTTTAAAGTCGGGATTTTTAGCAGCTTCTTGCGCTGGGTCCGTTTACTTACTACAAACAATGGGTACTATGTACGCCGGTCGTTTTCTCATTTTCGAGAGATGACTAATTTGAACAAAATTCCTTGAAGGTGAACACGATGAACAACGTTCTGAAATTCTCTGCTCTGGCTTTGGCCGCAGTTCTGGCTACCGGTTGCAGCAGCGTATCCAAAGAAACCGAAGCTCGTCTGACAGCTACCGAAGACGCAGCAGCTCGTTCGCAAGCTCGTGCCGACGAAGCCTATCGCAAGGCTGACGAAGCTCTGGCTGCTGCTCAAAAAGCTCAGCAAACTGCTGACGAAGCCAACGAGCGCGCTCTGCGCATGTTGGACAAAGCTAGCCGCAAGTAATAATCCCTCGGGGTTGTTGAAAGCCGATCCGGCAACGGGTCGGCTTTTTTTTATTCTTTTTTTGACGTGGCTGCTCGTTGAATAGGCTTATGCCCGGAGAACGTGTGGACCCGACGAAGCTTCGCTTGTCAGCGATCTGTCGGAGTTGGAGCGGACTTGTCCGCGATCTGTCGGGAACCGACAGTAAGGCCTGCTTACAAGGCGCATCAGACGAACCAGATTTCGTGACGCTCTGCGTCNTTGATTATCAACTATCGTGCGACGCTCTGCGTAGCATGCCGTTCTGGACGCTCTGCGTCCGACCGACTGCCAACACGCGCTGGCACGAAAGGCAATTGGCTGCTCTACTGAAAAATCACCGGTTCTTCCGCGCTCGCAGAAGCAACCCCCGGCACTGCGATCTCCACCGGCATGCCGTCTTCGGCCGCAACCACATCACGTACCACGTCCCAGTTCATGCGCAGGTTATTGGCCAGGTCGTCACGCTTGAGCAGCGCATTGATCACCGCAGTGTGCTTGTCGACCACCGACGGGTTGCCCAGGTCATCAACCGGCGTGTGCGCTTCAAGGTAGACCTTGCCGCCACTGATGCCGAATTTGTAGGGTTCGCTGATGATGCGCACGGTCGTACCGACCGGGGCCATGTCGGCCAGTTCCAGTACGTTATTGTTGTACATGCGGAAGCAGCCATGGCTGGTGCGCATGCCGATGCCGAATTTCTTGTTCGAGCCGTGGATCAGGTAGCCGGACATCCCCAAACCGAATTTGAACGGCCCCAGCGGGTTGTCCGGGCCGGCAGGTACCACGTCGGGCAGCGGATCGCCGTCAGCAGCATGCTCGGCCTTGATGGAAGCAGGTGGCGTCCAGGTCGGGTTTGGCGTCTTGGCGGTTACTTTGGTCACGCCAATGGGCGAGCCCCAGCCTTCACGACCGACACCCAGCGGATAGGTGTGCACCACATTCTGCCCTTTGGGGTAGTAATACATGCGGTATTCGGCCAGGTTGATGACGATACCTTCGCGCGGACCCGGCGGCAGGATGAAACGGGTCGGCAGCACAATGTCCTTGCCCGCGCCTGGCAACCAAGGGTCTACACCCGGGTTGGCGGCAATCATTTCCAGGTAGCCTAGATCGTATTTCGTGCCCAGATCGGCGAAGGTATCTTCATACCTGGCCTTGATCACCTGAACTTCACCGACGATGTCCTCACCGGGTGGCGGCAATGGAAACTCCAGTGCATGGACGGAGCTCGCCGCGCAGAGGGCAGCAAGTGACAGACAGCGGGTAACGGCTGGAATGCGCGACAACATCCGGAAAGATCCTTCGGGTAACGGCGATAGAGACAAGTCTGGAAGTGTACACCTGCGCTCGCGGGATCGGTGATATCTGCGGTGAGCCTGCAGCCGATCATGACCGCTAGAGTTCAGGCCAGATCGGATTCATCCCCCTGCGCTGCGCATCCATGATGGCTTTGCACAGCGGACACAGACGCTCATCGCGCATGACCTGCAGCTCGACCGCAGACATTTGCGGCTGGGCAGGCAGCAACGTGCCGCACAACGTCCGGTCGATGGAGCCGCCAAGCTCAAGCTGGCGCGCAATCAGATGCACCCGCACTTCCTGGCAGGCGAACAGATCCAGTTGTTCATGGGGTTCGAGCATTTGATAGGCATACAAGGACCAGGCGGGACGCGGCATGGGGGGCTCCAGATCGGGGGCGCCACATTAGCCGAAAGCCCCCGTACAGGAAAGCCTCAAAGCAGCGGTTTCAGGCTCGGCCAGACATTTTCCAGCAGCTTGCCCTGTGCTCCGGCCGCGGGATGCAGGCCATCAGCTTGCATCAGCTCGGGCACCCCGCCCACGCCTTCCAGAAAAAACGGCACGAAGGGGACCTTTTTCTCCTCGGCCAGGCGGCTGTAAACCTCTTTGAACGCGTTGGTGTAACGCGGCCCGTAGTTGGGCGGGATCTGCATACCCAGCAATAACACTTTTGCACCGGCTGCCCGAGAGCTGTCGATCATCGATGAAAGGTTTTGTTGCAATTGAGCAGGCTGCTGGCCGCGCAGCCCGTCGTTACCACCCAGTTCGAGAATAACCAGCTCGGGCTTATGCTCTGCAAGCAGCGCAGGCAAACGCGCCTGGCCTCCTGCGCTGGTGTCGCCGCTGATGGACGCGTTGACCACCTTGTCGTCGTATCCTTCCTTCGCCAGTCGTTGTTCCAGCAGGCTCACCCACCCCACGCGGGTATCCAGGCCGAAAGCCGCACTGATACTATCGCCAACGATCAACACCGTGCCCGCCATTGCGCCCTGTGACAGCAGCAACAACCCCAGGCCAGCACTTAAAAACCACGCACGCATCGGATTCTCCATGAGTGAAAGTATTCTCAGTGCCCAAAGCCTCAGCAAAGTGGTCCCCAGCACCGAAGGTGACCTGACTATCCTGCACGAACTCTCCCTGGAACTAAACAAGGGCGACACGCTGGCCATCGTCGGCGCCTCCGGTTCGGGCAAATCCACCCTGCTCGGCCTGCTGGCCGGGCTTGACCTGCCCAGTGCCGGCTCGGTGATCCTCTCGGGCCGCAACCTCAGCGAACTGGACGAAGACCAGCGCGCCAGAGTCCGCGCCGAGCATGTCGGTTTTGTCTTTCAGTCGTTCCAGCTGCTCGACAGCCTGAACGCGCTGGAAAACGTCATGCTGCCGATGGAGCTGGAAGGCCGCAAGGACGCCCGTGAAAAAGCCCGCAACCTGCTGCAACGCGTCGGGCTTGGCCAACGCCTGACCCATACGCCACGGCAATTGTCCGGTGGCGAGCAGCAGCGGGTTGCGATTGCCCGCGCTTTTGCGGCCGACCCGGACGTGCTGTTTGCCGACGAACCCACCGGCAACCTCGACAGTCACACCGGCGAGCGTATCAGCGACCTGCTGTTCGAGCTGAACAAAGAGCGCAACACCACGCTGGTGCTGGTGACACACGATGAGCGTCTGGCCCATCGCTGTCGCCGTCTGATCCGTCTCGAAGGGGGCCGTCTGGTCGCCCCGCTGGAGCCTTGATGGCACGCTTGCCTTTTACCCGACTGCTGAGCCTTGCGGCCCGTCAATTGCTGCGCGATGCCCGCGCAGGAGAATTGCGGGTCCTGTTTTTCGCCCTGCTGGTGGCGGTGGCCGCCAGCACCGCCATCGGTTACTTCGGTGCGCGCCTGAATGGCGCGATGCTGTTACGGGCGACCGAGTTCTTGGGCGCTGATCTGATTCTCGAAGGTTCGAGCCCGGCGCGAGCCGAGCAAGTCGAGGAAGGTAAGCAGTTACAACTCAAGCACGCGCAGATTGTGGTCTTTTCCAGCGTGATCGCTACCGACGCCGGTATCCAGCTGTCGAGCATCAAGGCAGTGGATGACGTTTACCCCTTGCGCGGTGAACTGAAGAGCGCCCCCGACCTGTACCAGCCAGAGCAGGCTGGCAGCGGCCCGAAACCGGGCGAAGCCTGGGCCGAGGCACGGCTGCTTCCGGCGGTCGACCTGAAGATAGGCGACGCCATCGACGTCGGCTCCAAAACCCTGAAACTGACTCGCATCCTGACCTATGAGCCAGACCGGGCCGGCAACTTCTACAGCCTGACACCCCGGGTGATGATCAATCTGCAAGACCTGACCGCCACCGGTGTGGTTCAGCCTGGCAGCCGGGTGACCTACCGGGAAATGTGGAGTGGCCCGCCCGAAGCGCTGGCCGCCTACCGCAAGGCCATTGAGCCGGGCCTTGAACCGCATCAGGAAATCAAGGACGCCCGCGACGGCAGCCAGCAGATTGGCGGCGCGCTGGGCAAGGCCGAGCGTTACCTGAACATGGCCAGTCTGGTGGCTGTGCTGTTGGCTGGCGTGGCCGTGGCGCTCTCGGCGTCGCGCTTTGCCGCGCGGCGCTTCGATGCCAGCGCCCTGCTTCGCTGTCTGGGTCTGTCGCGTGGCGAGACCATGGCGCTGTTCAGCCTGCAATTGGCAATCATCGGCCTGCTGGCCAGCCTGAGCGGCGCATTGCTGGGCTGGCTTGCACAACTCGGGCTGTTTGCCCTGCTGCAAAATCTGCTTCCGGCCACTGTGCCACCGGGCGGGCTGCTGCCTGCGCTGGCAGGCATGGGCACGGGGCTGGTGGCGCTGGCCGGTTTTGCCCTGCCGCCACTGGCTGCTCTGGGCCGCGTACCACCGTTGCGCGTGTTGCGCCGCGACATGCTGCCGATCCCCGCCAGTTCATGGCTGGTGTATGGCGCAGCGCTAATGGCGCTCGGCCTGATCATGTGGCGGCTGAGCCTGGACCTGGTCCTCACGTTTGCCCTGCTGGGCGGCGGCATTGTGGCGGCGCTGGTATTGGGCAGCCTTTTATTGCTGGTGCTCAACAGCTTGCGCCGCCTGCTGGCCGGGGCGTCGCTGCCATGGCGGCTGGGTCTTGGGCAACTGCTGCGTTATCCGCTGGCCGCCGCCGGTCAGTCACTGGCCTTTGGCCTGATCCTGCTGTCGATGGGCCTGATCGCGCTGCTGCGTGGCGAATTGCTCGACACCTGGCAGAACCAGTTGCCCAAGGATGCACCGAATTATTTCGTGCTCAATGTGTTGCCTGCCGATAAAGACAACTTCGCCCAGACCCTGAGCAAGCTCTCCCCTCACGCTGCGCCGCTCTATCCAGTGGTGCCGGGACGTCTGATCAGCATCAATGGCGAACCGGTGAACAACTTTGTCACCAAGGACTCGCGCGGCGAAAACGCAACGCGCCGTGACCTGAGCCTGACCTGGGCGGCCGACTTGCCCGAGGGCAATGCCTTGACCGCTGGCAGCTGGTGGAAAGACCTGCCCGCCTCCGGCCAGAATGATGCGACGCCCGGTGTGTCGATTGAGACCAAGCTGGCAGAGAGCCTGAACATCCACGTAGGTGATCGTCTGAGTTTCATTGTCGGCGGTCTGACACGTGACGCGGTGGTCACCAGCCTGCGAACGGTCAACTGGGACACCTTCCAGCCCAACTTCTTCATGATCTTCCAGCCCGGCACATTGGCCGACCTGCCCACCACTTACCTGACCAGCTTCTATCTGCCACCTGGCCAGGACAAGCAGATCGTCGAACTGTCGCGCGCCTACCCGTCGATCAGCATTCTCGGCGTCGAAGCCTTGCTGGCGCAGGTACGCAGCATTCTCGATCAGGTCACCCTGGCGGTGCAGTTCGTGCTGCTGTTCGTGCTGGCGGCGGGCATTGCCGTGTTGTTTTCAGGTTTGCAGGCAACGCTGGACGAGCGCATCCGGCAAGGCGCGCTGCTGCGTGCGCTGGGTGCCGAGCGAGCACTGCTGATCAAGTCGCGGCGTATCGAGTTCGGTTTGCTGGGCGCCGCCAGCGGCGTACTGGCGGCACTGGGCTGCGAGCTGGTGAGCTTCGTGCTGTATCGCTATGCCTTTTCACTGGACTGGCAGCCCCACCCGTGGCTGTTGCTGCTGCCGGTGATCGGCGCGTTGCTGGTGGGTGGCGCTGGCGTATTCGGCACCCGCCGCGCGCTGAACGTCAGCCCGCTGACCGTGCTGCGCGAGGGTTGAGGCTGGAAGCTGCCCAGCGTCATGCACAACGCCTCAAGAGGCAGGAATACGGGCTTCTGCCCGGAAAGCGCTGGAGTTTCAGGAGGTCACGACCGCTGCGATGAGCTGCGAAGCGGCCCCAAAACCTGCTGCCTCGGTTGCTTCTGGTGCACCGGGGTGGCTGGTTTTGCTGCCGGTNACAAGTCCGCTCCCACAAAAACCGGGAAATCGCGGACAAGCGAAGCGTCGCCCGGTCCGCTCCTTCATCGCGGCAGATCGCTCTGCGTTCACGGCCTCACTGTTCATAAACAATAGAGTTCACGAACCAGAGTTTCTCGCCCTCAGGTGTGTTGACGAGCACTTCGTCGCCGACTTCTTTCTTCAACAAGGCGCGAGCCATGGGCGAATCGATGGAGATGTAGTCGTTGCGGCCGTATATCTCGTCGTATCCGACGATCCGAAACTTTTTCAGATCACCCGCCTCGTTTTCGATTTCGACCCAAGCCCCGAAAAACACCCGCCCTTCTTGTTCTGGCGAATAGCTGACCACGCGCATGTCTTCGAGCCGCTTGCGCAGGTAACGCACGCGGCGGTCGATCTCGCGCAGCAGCTTTTTGTTGTACTGGTAATCAGCGTTCTCGCTACGATCACCCAGCGAGGCCGCCCAGGCGACCTTCTGGGTGATGTCGGGCCGGTGCTCTCGCCACAGGTAGTCGAGTTCTTTCTTCAGGGCCTCGTGCCCGTCCCTGGTGATGATCTTTGTACTCAAGACGTTTCTCCGACCCTGCAAAAATCAATGCAACGGCATCAAGGGTTATCGACGCGCCACCTCATGCTGAATGCAGCCCTCGTAGTACACCTTGCTGACCGCGTCCGGCTTCAGGCGCGACTCGCTGTCGTACGTCTGCTCGGTGATGCGCAAGGCCATCGGGCGCATCCACTGTTTGGCGAATTTGCGCGCCTGAAGCTTCTGCCGCGCCCCATAGCGAGTGACCCCCGACAGTTTGGAAGCCTGCGCACCGCCTGCAATGGTCGAGCCCCAGCGGCACAGATAACGCTCGTTTTCCGTGGCGTTTCTGGCCTGCGCGGAAAAAGCCAGCCCCGATAGCGTCAGGCAAGCCAGAGCACAATAAACCAAACGCATGTGATCACCACCTAATCCTTTGATAAGGCGGCGATTTTGCCTGTCGGATCGAACGCCGGGGGCCAGCACTGTGCCTTCTACTACACCGTTATGTCGCGTGAGGATCAACCCAGCGTGATCAGCCCCTGACGGGCGATGCGGGTCAGGTCGCGAATGACCTGATCGACATCATCCGCTTGCGGCGACTGCACCACGGCGAGGTCAAACTGATCGTTGGCAAAATGGCTCAATGACTGATGGGGATCGACAAACTGGATCAGAAACGCACAGGAGCCGCCGCGTCGGCGAGGCCAGCCGTCCAGATAGCGTAGCAACGTGGGCTGGTGGGCACCGCTGAGCAGGATTTTCGGGTTCTTGCGGGACAAGATCGTGCTGATCGGGGAAAGACGGATGAGGGGACGCAGGTTGTTCATGGTTTTTCTCTGCCTCAGAAGCTCCGCTGGGCAGCGGTGGGAGGCAACACCGAACCAACGTTTTAGCGGTATTTCGACAAGGTTTCAGCCCTGCCAGGCGCCCCGCAAGTAGTTGTTAAATCGGCGCTTGAGCACGCATCCTAGAGAAACGTCCCATTCATTGTCAATTGTCATCCGTGCCCGCGCCCTTCATGCCCGAGGCGGGCAAACGCACGAGGCCCGCAGGGGAGCGGGCCTCGTGAGTGAAGCGTAGACGGTTATCGGGCGATGACGCGATCCAGCGACAGCTTGCCGGCGCCTTCGATGAGGACCGCCAGCGCACCGCCGAGCAACGCCAGTGCGTACTCATAGCCGTTGTTGGCCATGAAAAAACCGTTATGGATATGCACAGTGAAGATCGCTACCAGCAACAGCAGGATCACCACCACTGCGGCCGGACGCGCCAGCAGCCCGAGCAGCAGACCCAGGCCGCCGAAAAATTCGGCGCTGCCAGACATCAGTGCCATCAGGTAGCCTGGTGTCAGGCCCAGGCTTTCCATGTACTGCGCGGTGCCGTCCAGACCATAGCCGCCAAACGCGCCGAACAGTTTCTGACTGCCGTGGGCGATGAATGCGATACCGACAATGACGCGCAGGACGGTCAGGCCATAACCGGCACGGGTGGTGAGAAGCGATTTGATCATTGTGTTCATGAGGTGACTTTCCATGACTGATTAAGTGGGAGTGCCGCCATGATAATCAAATCGCCTCATGTAAAAACCGAAAATAACCGCGCATCTTCATCAAGATATTCGATCATTAACGCATAAGCGGTTTTTTCGGGCCCTGTTTTTCCAGCGCTTCGCGCTCGCGATCAAACGCCAGATAGTATTTGTTCACGCTGTTCACAAAGGCGACAACGTTGGCACCACCCTGCTCCATGGCCACCCGCTCGGTCTGAAAGAACCACTGATTGGGGTTGAGCCCGCGCCGCCGTGCCTCTTCGCGCATGCCTTGCACGCGTTCCGGCCCCAGGTTGTAGGCCGCCATGACAAACGCCATTCGCTCACGCTCGTTGACTTTGTTGCTGGCGAAATATTTGCGCTGGATCAGCGCCATGTACCGCGAGCCGGCACGAACGTTGTCGTCGGCGCTCTGGATACTCGCTACGCCGACGCGTTTCGCCGCCGACGGGGTAATCTGCAGCAACCCGGTCGCCCCGCCGCTGCCCTTGGCCGACGGGTCGAGTTTCGACTCCTTGAATGCCAGCGCGGCAAGGTCCAGCCAGTCCATGCCCTGCGCATCGGCGTGGCGTTGCAGCATGGGGCGCAATTGTTCAAGGCGTTGCAGGTTGTTGCGTACCAGCGGATTGTTGACTTGATAGGTGTTCTTGTAAGCCTTCTCGAACGCCAGATCCTGCTGCACCGACGGCTTGTAACCCTTGAGAAAATCATCGGCGCTGGCGCGCAGCAGGGGCGCCTTGTCACTGACGAACCAACTGACGTCGCCCTGAGTCTGCAAGGTCAGACCACGGTCGATTCGCAGTCTGGGCATGACCTTCGACCAGCGCTCGGCAATGGGTTGCTCGACCAGCGTCATCGGGTAAATTCCGGCCTGAACCATTTCCAGCACGTCTTCGACTGCAAGGCTCGGGTCAACCCAGTCGATTTTCACCGGCGCCAGCTTGCGCAGTTCCAACTGCCGATTGACCTGATGCAGCGCTTCGTCGGCGGCACTGCCGGTGGGCAGGCTCAAGGTGCGCCCGGACAACTGATCGACACGTCGCAAGCTGCGCTGACCGCGAACGCCGACCAGCACCAGCGGCACGTCATGGATGATCGGCGCCGTGGCCTGAATGCCTTTGGCGGCGCTGGCATCGAGCAACTCGCCGGGCGCGATCAGATCACCCTCGCCGCGCTGCAACGCCGTCAGCAACTGATTCTTGGCTTTGGGGATGATCTTGAAGGTCACTTTCTGCCCGTCGCGGGCATGGCTGTTCAGGTACTGCTCGAACGCCTGCAAACGGTGATACTCGACGCCGATTTCCTGGCCCTTGACGTCACCGGAGCTGTTACGGCTTTGGTTGACCAGCACGCGCAGCACCTTGCTGCTGCGAATCGCCGCCAGATCACGCGCCTGCGTGGTGTGCTGCACAGCCTCTGGGCCGGCCTGGCGAGCAGCCGCGTGCAGCGGTGAAAGCGACAGCAGACAGATGAAAGACACAAGCGTGGATCGGATCATTCACTTCCCCGGGGCAAATGCCGGAAAGAAACAGGAAAAAGGAAATCTTGAGGTCACGCAGCAGCGTCGAACAGCGAGGAAATCGTCGAGCCTTCTGGCTCAATCGCTTGAATACTCAGCCTTTTCTTATTGTGGCCGGCGCTCTGGTATGCTCGGCAGCCTGCAGCTGGAGGTAGCACCATGCAACTCATCGACATCGGCGTCAATCTGACCAACGCAAGCTTCGCCTCGCAGCGACAGGCGGTACTCGATCGCGCCTACGCTGCAGGCGTCGCACAACTGGTGGTGACCGGCACCAGCGTCGAGGGCAGCGAACAGGCTTTGCAGTTGTGCCACGAGCTTGATGAAAGCGCGCAACGCCTGTTCTGCACAGCGGGCATCCATCCGCACTCGGCGAGCGATTGGACCGGTGACACCGAGCAACAGTTGCATGCCCTGCTCAAGGAAAATCGCGTTCGCGCGGTGGGCGAATGCGGTCTGGACTTCAACCGCGACTTCTCCCCTCGCCCGCAGCAGGAAAAGGTGCTGGAAGCGCATCTGGCCATGGCGGTGGAACTGCAATTGCCAGTATTTCTGCACGAGCGGGACGCCAACCAGCGCCTGCTGGAGATCCTGCGCGACTACCGTGATCGTTTGCCCGCCGCCGTGGTGCACTGCTTCACCGGCGAACGCACCGCGCTGTTCAGTTACCTCGACCTGGACCTGCACATCGGCATCACAGGCTGGATCTGCGATGAGCGACGCGGCACCCACCTGCACCCGCTGGTGGGCAATATCCCTCGCGGCCGGCTGATGCTGGAAAGCGACGCACCTTATCTTCTGCCGCGCAGCTTGCGCCCCAAACCGAAAAACGGTCGTAACGAGCCCGCTTACTTACCGGAAGTATTGCGCGAAGTGGCCTTGCACCGTGGCGAAAGTGAGGACGATCTGGCGCGCTACAGCACCGCCTGCGCCCAAGCGTTTTTCGCGTTACCGACGCTGGACCAGCCAGCGGGGTCCTGAAGGATCGTTTTCTGCACCAGGCCATGAAGGTCCCTGCACTTGGCGGACTATCGAGCCGATAGAAAGGCTTGCCTCGCGGGCATTCCGGGCCGGGCTTACTCTTCAGTCACCACAACGGCGCATGGAAGAACGCCCTGAATGCTCTGAAGAGGAAAGCTGTATGAACAAGCCACGTCCCGACCTGCAATTGAATCAATGGCCCGAAAGTACCGACCACGAGGATCAATCCGCCAGCCTCACCCTTTATCTGATCGCAGTGCCGTTGTTTATTCTGGCAACCCTGCTGATCCTCAACGGGCTGTTCTCCGAAAGCCTTTCGTCGACCGCCATTGGCGTGATCGGGGTCGTAGCAGCGCTGGTGATTCCGCGTATCACAGTGGACAGGTGAGACACATCAACCAAACACGGTGACCGTCTGCCGACTGATCGCGATCAGCTCGCCCTGTGGGCTCCACAGTGCGGCGGCGGTATGACCATAGCCATCGCGGGCGTGCTCGATGACCGCACGATAGCTGCACCATTGCAGGGTATCGAGCGTAGGCTGCGGCTGAACGAATTCGATGGTCCAGGTCAGCGAACTGCCGGGTGCCGGGGTGTTCAAGTGCGGCAATACCGCAGGTGGCCACGTGTCGACCAATGCCAGAATGTGCGCTTCGCTCATCGGCCTGGCGTGCTGCTCATCGCGCAACCGCACATAGCCACCAATTGCCGGTGACCGGGTATTACTGAACGGCATACCGCCCAGCGCCCAGCGAATGTCCATGAAACGCAAATAGTCAGGCATCACGCCGCTGACAAACGGCAGTTCCGGGCAGTCCTCGACGGGCTTGAGAACTGGCGCAGGCTCCGCAGCGACAGCGATAACCGACTCCCGAGGCGCCCCGAAACTGCCCTGAATCAGGGTCATGACCTCGCCATTCTGCATGGCGCGCCCCACTACCTGACTGACCGCCTTGCCATGACGCAGAACCTCGACCTCGAACGCAATCGGCACGCCAGGCGCTGCCGGACCGACGAACGTAATGGCCAGCGAACGCACCGGCCGCCCCTCCGGCACCTGGGCACGCATCGCTTCATAGGTCAGCGCAGCCATCAGCCCGCCAAAACAGGCGCGCCCCTGTGACCATTCAGCAGGAATGGTCACAGAGAGCGGATGGTCACGACCGACATCGATCAGTTCGGAAAAGGTCATGGTTACTCCAACGGCTTGAACACCAATGAATGGATGATAACCATACTCTTACCGGAGTGCAGGCTCCATAACGGCCATTATTGCGGCCTGAATGACGCCTTTCAGTAAAAAACTCGACGGTTTGCAGGCTCAGAAGCATGCCTTGGCCAGCCGTTTGAGCGACGCCTCGGCTTTGCGTTCTGCGCGCACGATACCGACCTGCCAACCGGCAACGCACGGTGCCAGATCGACCTCTACCTCCGCTTGTGCCAGCCATTGCAAATGATCGTGCCAGTCGCCCAGTTCGCCTTGTGCAGATTTAAGGCGTGCCTGCATGTTTTTCGGTTGATGACTGAGTTCCGGGTAGGCCTCGGCGGCGTAGCGTACGCGCTTGATCAGCAGACGCAGGTCGTGTCGATCATGGCCCGGTTCGGCGATGGCGACGCGCAGTTTGTGCCATTGCTTGTCCATGCGTTTTTCGATGGTTTTGCGCAGGCCACGCAGCATGCCCTGACGCTGCTGCACGCGAAGCATGGTCGGGAACTGGTCGAGCAGGGTCAGCAAGCGATGCAGTTCGGGAGAGGCCGCGACCTTGGGGCAGGCGCTGCTCAAATACTGATTACGCTTGAGTGCGGCCTCGTGCAGGCTCGCGCTCTCCACACTTTTCTGCTCCAGCAGCGCAGCAAGCACCTGCATGTCACGCAGCGGCGTAGTCACCTGGCCGACGGCCTTGGCCGCGTCTTCCAGTTGCGCCGCCCCGGAAATCTCGCGCAACGGCCTCAGCACACTGCGCAGGCGACGCACCGTGGTTCGCAAATCATGCAGCGCTTCGCTGTCGGTCGACGCTGCAAGGCGCGCCTGACAGGCCAGCAATTTGACATCCAGTGACAGCACTTCAGCGACCAGATGATCGACCATTGACGACATGCAATTCCCCTTCGACAAAACCATTCATGAATGCCTGTCCCTGACAGCCGATAACCTCCATGGCAGACGCCGACGCAGCACCCGCAAGGCACTTCGCAGACGGCCGGGCGACGTCAGCCGTCCAGCGTAACGCTGTGCCTGAAACTCCCGGACAAAGGCGCTGATCGCATCGGCATGCTGCGGAAAACACAGCACCGCACGCTGACAGAACGCCTCCGCGCCTTCACCCGGCATACGACGCAGACCATGCCGGGCCAGCAAGCGTTCAAAGGCGTTGAACAGTCGCAACTGCGAATCGCTTTCGCGCAACCAGGGTTTGAACAGCCACAAGGCCACCAGGCCCAGTGAAAGCACGATGCCGGTCACAAAAACCGGCGCCTGAAACCCGGAAAACCAGCGTCCGAGAATTTGTAACTGCTGTTGTCCCTGATAGCCCAGGACCCAGCGTTGCCAGCCGTAATTGAGGTTGTCCCAGCTCAGGCGCAGGGTGTTGAGCCAGGCCACATTGCGATAACGCAGCGCCGACAGGGGCGAATCCTGCAAAAAGGCCTCGTCAGCGGCCAGTGCCTGCTCCAGCCCTTGTTCGATACGTTGCGGTGCCACGGCGGCGGTCGGGTCAACACTGCGCCAGCCGATTCCCGGCTGCCAGTATTCGACCCAGGCATGAGCGTCAAACTGGCGCACGGTCAGGTACTGCCCGTCGGGGTTGAGTTCGCCGCCCTGATACCCGGCCACCACCCGCGCCGGAATCCCCGCAGCGCGCAACACGAAGGTCATGGCCCCGGCATAGTGGGCGCAGAAACCCTGACGGCTGACAAACAGGAACTCATCGATGCTGTCGTTGCCCAGCGTGGTCGGCTTGAGCGTGTAGTGAAAGGGCTGGTCGCTGAAATAAGCGAGCATGCCCGCGACCAGGTCTTCCGGTGTGGAATAACGCCGACGCAGCTCATCAGCCCATTGTCGGGCCTGCGGGTTGCCCTTGGCAGGCAATTGCAGGTCCTGACGCTGGATCTGCTCGCCGGGTTGAGGATCGCGAATGCTCTGCGGCCAGGACTGCACGGCATACAACAGCGACTGCTCGACCGGCCGCCTGCGCTGCAAGCGAAAATCGCTCATCTGGCGCACGTCCGGCAGCTGGGTTTCAGCAACGTCGAGGCTCGGCAGCCAGGGCCGCCCGCTCGCCTCCATGACGATGCTGTAGGCCAGCGGATCGCCGCGCTTTTGCCACTGCGGGATCTGCACTGTCTGCGCCCGTGACGACTGCGACCAGCGACGGCCGTCGAACTGCTCCAGGGTCAGGCCGCGCCAGTACAGCTGATTGCGGGCCGGTATCAGCCCCTCGAAACTGGCCCGAAACACCAGCGCAGGCGACTTGCTCAGCTCGGCCATGTCGCCGGGGGCCATGTTGTCGGACAGACCGGTCACGCCTTTGTTGCTCGGCTGTGGCAACGACCAGAGCGGGTCCAGGCGCGGAAAGAACAGAAACAACAGCAGCATCAGCGGCACGGCCTGCGCCATCAGCTTGAAAGCCAGTTTGAGCGTGTCTGATGACTTGCCGGCCAGGTCCGACTGTTGCAGACCGATCAGCGCTGCCAGCAATGCAGCGATGGGCAACAGGCTGAACAGTGCCCATAACAGGTTGTCTTCGAACAGGTAGCCGACGGCGACGCAAAAAAAGCCCAGAAAGATCAGCACCCGTGCATCCCGGCGGTTGTTCATTTCCAGCATTTTCAGAACGAAGGCGGCTACCAGCAGCGCGGCCCCGGCATCCAGCCCGACCAGACTGCCACGCGCCAGATAAACGCCAGCGGCGGTGCCCACCAACAAGCCGGCCTTGACCCAGCTGCCCGGCAGACGGGCACGCATGCGGAACACCTGCACCCGCCAGAGCGTGCAGCCCAGCCACAGCATCATGATCGAGACCGGCACATGCAGCGCGAACGGCAACACCACCAGCGCCTGAGCGAGCAGCAGCCAAGTGAGGCTGACACGAGGAATCGGCGCGCTGACCACGACCTTGCTGCTCACGAGCGCTGACCGTACAGAGCTAGCGCGCGTAGGCAGGCTTCGCGGTGCGCGTCGCCGCTGTCCAGCGACGACAGAAACCCCGGCAGCCGCAAGGCGAAGGGTTGACGTCGTTGCGACAGTTCCAATACCCAGTAACACAGGCGCGAGAGTCGTTCCTCGATATCGCCGCCCAGGGCCATGAAATCCAGGCACAGGTCATGGCCGCTCAGGTCGGTGAAATCCTTGACCAGCAGACCCTGACCACGGGAATAGGCTTTCCAGTGCAGACGGCCGCGGTTGTCACCCGGCTGATAAACGCGCAAGCCCTGGTAATCATCGACGCCAGCGCCCCGGGTTGCTTGCCCGTCATCCTCAGCGTGAGGCTGCACGCCCTTGAGCAACGGCATGGCTCCGGCCAATGGCCGGGGATAGATGAGGGCGCTCTGCTCCAGATCCAGCCAGCTCCAGGCGCGGAAGATGCCCAGCGGGAAGGCACTTTCGATGCGTAAGCGGGGGGCGTGTAGCCAGCCGCGCTTTTCGGCAGGCAGGGTCAGTTCCAGGTCCGTCAGCCCGCGCGGCAGAACATCGCCTGCTTGCAGCGCGGCCGCGGTCCAGCCCAGTCCCAAAGCATGATGCGCCTGCCCTGCGCTTTCCAGGCGCATACGCAATTGCACCGGTTCGCCGACAAACACCGAACGCGCCACACCGGCACTGAGGATCAAACCGCTGACGTTGCGGTAGGTGTGCAGGATGGCAAGTACGCCCACCGACATCAGCAGAAAGGTCAGCCCGTAAGCCAGGCTGTTCTGGTAGTTGATGGCGACCAGCAGCATGAGCAGCAACACCAGCACGAATATCATGCCGGTGCGCGTCGGCATGATGAAAATGCGCCGGTGGTCGAGCGCAATCCGCGACGCTGGCGGAATTCGTTTAGCCAGCCAGCGTTGCCAGAGCGGTCTGAACGACTGGATCAAAGTACCGGCACCTCGCGCAACAGCCACTGCACCAGCGCCCCGCCGCCATGCCCGGTCGGATCGCTGCGTTCGCGCAACCGATGACCGACCACCGAAGGCAGCACCGCCTGCACGTCCTCGGGAATCACGTAGTCACGGCCCAGCAACATCGCCCAGGCACGCGCCGCCGCCAGAATCGCCAGGCTCGCTCTGGGTGACAGCCCATAGGCAAACTGCGGCTGGCTGCGCGTTGCGTCCGCCAGCCTCAGCACGTAATCGACCAGCGCGTCACTGGCCCGCACCTGACGTGCCTCGGCCTGCAGTTGCCCGAGCAATGCGTGATCGAGAATCGGTTGCAGACGCGGCAACAGTTCACGACGCGATTCACCGAGCAGCAAGGCTTTCTCCGCCGCTCTGGCCGGGTAGCCCATGGAAATGCGCATCAGGAATCTGTCGAGCTGCGACTCGGGCAACGCGAAGGTGCCGCCGGAACTGAAGGGGTTCTGGGTCGCAATCACGAAGAAAGGATCAGGCAGCAGACGAGTCGCGCCTTCGATGGACACCTGGCCCTCCTCCATGGCCTCCAGCAATGCGCTCTGGCTTTTCGGGGTGGCGCGATTGATTTCATCGGCGAGCACCAGTTCGGCGAAGATCGGCCCCGGATGAAAGGTGAATTGCCCGCTGTCGCGGTCGAACACCGAGGTGCCAAGAATATCGCCGGGCAACAGATCGGACGTGAACTGGATACGCTGATAACTCAGGCCGAGAATCTTCGCCAGCGCGTGACTGAGGGTGGTCTTGCCCATCCCCGGCAAGTCCTCGATCAGCAAATGCCCGCCGCCAATCAGGCAGGTCATCGCCAGCCGCACCTGCGCTTCCTTGCCCAGAATCACTTCATTGATGGCGCTCAGGCACGCATCGAGTTTTCTACCCATCGAAAGCCCCTTCCGAAACTGCTGCATGACTGCGGGACTGCAAGCGATGCAAGACGTCTGAACACTCTACGGTTAGCGTAGGCCGTTTCGCTAGAGGCGGTAGGGATTTGATGTGATGCAGAGCATACGGAGCGAGAGGTATCTGGACAAACACTGTGCGGAACGGGCGACGGTTCGCTAGTCCGCGACGGCGATGTTGAGAACAATATATCTCCTGCGAATTCAAGGCCCTTTTCGCGGACAAGTCCGCTCCCACAAGGTCCGCTTAAGGACCCTCTGAAAAAGCCCATTTTTTGGAAAGAAACCGGGCTGGAGCGCCTATATTTACTGGCTTTGATTTTTGNCGCTTCGCTTGTCCGCGAAGGCACTATTCCAGACACAGAAAATGCATCGGATGTACCGCCCCATTCGCGGACAAGTCCCCACGACTTCAACTATCGTAAGACGCTCCGCGTAAGCATGCCGTTTGCGGCTTTTGATTATCGTGCGACGCTCCGCGCTGGACGCTCTGCGTCCGCGATGGCATGTACGACGCGGTGCAGGATCAGTTATCAGCGGCCAGCGCGGGATTCGCGGATGTAGAAGCGGGCTTTTTCGGCTTTTTCGGTGCAGCCTTCAAAAGCTTCAAACTGTTGCTGGGTCTTGGCGCCGGTCAGTAGCGACAGGGCTTTGGAGTAGCTCACGGTCCCGGCGAAGCCTTCAGCCTTGGCCAGGTCCAGTTCGTGCCAGGCGGCATCCAGTTGAGTGGCGCAGCTGTCGCGATACCCGGTCTTGCCGGCACAACCTGCAAGAACCAGAACCAGCAATGGCAGACAGATCAGGGCTTTCATGGGGTGTCACCTCAAACGTAATAGGAAGTGTGCGGCTTTGACGATCCGGCCTGGCAAAAGTGCCGTGCCACCGGCGCCGAAATCGTCGTTTTCATCTTCGTGTCATCAATCGTCGGCGAGCAATCGATAGCCGATTCCTGCTTCGGTGATGATGAACCTCGGCGCGGTCGGGTCATCGCCCAGTTTCTGGCGCAAATGCCCGACCACGATGCGCAGGTAGTGGCTGTCTTCAGTATGCGTCGGCCCCCAGATATCCTTGAGCAGTTGTTGCTGGGTGATGACCCGCCCCGGATGCCGTGCCAGTTGCGCCAGCACCGCGTATTCCTTGCGGGTCAGCGCCACCTCCTGCTCATCGAGCAGCACACGGCGGTAGGCCAGATCCACGATCAACGGACCGAAGCGCAACGCCGATTCGGGCTTGTCGCTGCCCGACACCTGCCTGAGCAAGGCCCGAATCCTCGCCAGAAACTCTTGGATACCAAACGGTTTGGTCACGTAATCATTGGCCCCGGCGTCCAGCGCCTGAACTTTCTGCGCTTCGCTGGCGCGCACCGAGAGGACCAGCACCGGCACCGCCGACCATTCGCGAAACTCGCTCAGCACTTGCTGGCCGTCCATGTCCGGCAGGCCGAGATCGAGGACCAGCAAATCCGGCTTGTTCAGCGCCGCCTGCGTCAGGCCTTCCATGCCGGTGGCGGCCTCCAGCACTTTGTAGCCCTGAGACACAAGGCTGATGCGCAAGAACTTGCGAATCTGCGGTTCGTCGTCGATGACCAGAATCGTCGCCGTATGACTCATGTCTGAAATGCCGTTTCAGACAGCGCTGGGGTAACCGATGTGCGACTCAAACAGGCTCCTCCACTTCAACGTCCGGTTGCGCCTGTAACGGCAGAAACAACGTGATACGCGTACCCAGCCCGTCGATGCCTTCCTCGACCGTGAGCCGTCCGCCATGCGCGCCGATCATGCCCTGACAGATCGCCAGGCCGAGCCCGGTGCCCTGCCCGCCGCGATCACCGCGTGCGGCGGTGTAAAACATATCGAAAATCTTCGCCCGTTCGTCTTCGGGTATGCCCGGCCCTTCGTCACTGACCGAGAAGAACAGCTCGCCGTCGACCACGCCGGCCGCCACTTGCAGGCGACCGCCGAGGGGGGAAAAACGTGCCGCGTTCTCCAGCACATTAACCAACGCCTGCTCGATCAACGCCGCGTGAACATACAGCAGCGGCAGGTCGCCGGTGACCTGCGTGCTGACCTGCAACGGTGCCAGCACGGCACGCAGGCGATTCAACGCGCTCCCCACGATATCGGCAGGCGACACCCAGTCGCGCGCCAGTTTCAGCGCGCCGTGCCCTAGGCGCGTCATGTCCAGCAGGTTCTGGATATAGCGGTCCAGACGCTCGGCTTCGTCACGAGTGCCTTCCAGCAGTTCGCGGCGATCCTCCAGCGGAATGGCTTCGCCCAGCGCCAGCAGGCTGTCGATACTGCCGCGCATCGAGGTCAGCGGGGTGCGCAGATCATGGGACACCGAGGCCAGCAAGGCGCTGCGCAGTTGCTCGGTTTCGCCGTGCAGACGCGCCGCCTCGAGTTCCTGTGCAAGCTGCGCACGGGCCAACGCCTGCGCCAGCGGTTGCGTCAGCGCGGCCAGCAGACGTCGATGCTGCGCAGTGAACGACTGACCTTCTCGCGCACTGACGCCGAGCAACGCCAACGGCCCTTCTTCTGCCGTGATCGGCCACCACCACCAGCGACCGGACGGCAGCGTGCCGGTCCCGCTGCCTGCGGGCTGTTCATGCTGCCAGGCCCAGTCAGCGGCGGCGCGTTCGGCTTCAGAAAAGGTCAGCGGGCCGCCGGTTTCGACCACTAACGTGCCCCGCCCGTCACGATCCACCAGACACAGGTGCAGCTCTTTCCAGCCGGAAAAATGCTGTTCTGCCGCCGCGAGTACCGCCTTGCGGTCGGTGGCTGCGGTCATCTTGCGCGACAGATCGAGCAGCTCGCTGGTCTGTTCCTGGGTATCACGCAGTGCCTGCAATTGCCTGCGCTGGCGAGCGGCCAGCTTGCCGGTCAGGGCCGACATCAGCAGGAAAAACAGGAGCGTCAGCACGTCTTCTTCGCGCTGGATGTTCAGGGAAAAACTAGGCGGGATGAACAGAAAGTCGTAAGCCAGAAACGACAACCCGGCACACGCCAGCGCCGGCCCCATGCTGCTGCGCACGGCCACCAGCAGCACCGCGGCGAGAAAAATCAGGGAAATGTTCGGCAGCGCCAGCACGCCCGACACCCCCCAGGCCACCAGACTGGCGATCAAAGTGGCGACGAAGGCCAGACCGTAATCGAACCACACCACCTCGCGAGACGGGCGTGCGCGCGGCGGCTGATCGGGCAGCTCTTCGCTGTCGTCGAGCACCGAGATTTCCAGCCCGTGCCCTTCGCGCAGCAAGCGTGCCGCAACGCCCCCACCAAACACTCGGCGCCGCCAGTGCCGGCGCGACTGACCGACCAGCACCACGCTGGCACGCCGTTCGATGGCATGTTGCACCAGCGTTCTGGCCACCTCCCCGGCACGCAGCGACACGGCTTCGCCACCGAGTCGCTCGGCCAGTTGCTGGGCGTTCTGCAAACGCGCGCGGGACTGTTCGTCCAGCGTCTGCCCGTCATCCACATGTACCGCGCTCCACGGCAGATGACGACGCTGAGCCACTCGGCTGGCGTGGCGCACCAGACGCTCGGCATGCAGGTCGCCATCGATGCCCACCAACATCCGCCCGCGCACCGCCGGTGCCGCCTGGCCCAACTGCCGATAGCCTTGCGCCAGATCGTTGTCGACCTGCGCCGCCGCGGTCTGCATGGCCATTTCGCGCAGTGCGGTGAGGTTGGTCTGGGTGAAGAACGCGTCGATGGCCGCGCGCGCCTGCTCCGGCACGTAGACCTTGCCGTCGCGCAAGCGCTCAAGCAGCTCGCGCGGCGGCAGGTCGATCAGCACCAGGTCGAAGGCTTCCTGCAAGACCCAGTCGGGCAGTGTTTCGCGCACCTGTACGCCAGTGATGCCGCGCACCTGATCGTTGAGGCTTTCCAGGTGCTGGACGTTGACCGTGGTGTAGACGTCGATGCCGGCTGCGAGCAGTTCCTGAATGTCCTGCCAGCGTTTGGTGTGCCGGCTGCCGGGCGCATTGGTGTGCGCCAGTTCATCGACCAGCACCAGGCTCGGCGCCGCCTTGAGCAGCGCGTCGAGGTCCATTTCTTCGAGGGTCATGCCGCGGTATTCGGTGCGCAGCAAGGGCTGTTGCGGCAAGCCGTTGAGCAACGCCTCGGTTTCCGCACGGCCGTGGGTTTCCACCACGCCCGCCACGACCCTGACGCCCTGGCGTAACTGCGCGTGGGCCGCCTGGAGCATGGCGTAGGTCTTGCCCACACCCGGCGCCGCACCGAGAAAAACTTTCAGCCGCCCGCGCGCTTCGCGGGGCAACTGGGCCAACAATGCGTCAGCACGACCGGAATCACTCAAGTTG
This sequence comes from Pseudomonas syringae pv. cilantro, assembly GCF_001293775.1. GTDB lineage: Bacteria > Pseudomonadota > Gammaproteobacteria > Pseudomonadales > Pseudomonadaceae > Aquipseudomonas > Aquipseudomonas syringae_P. The sequence goes on along the minus strand of NZ_LGLN01000071.1, from coordinate 135,303 downwards.
GTTACCACCCTCTCTTTATTACTGACAGCTTAGTTAAGCGATTGCAGGCACGGCGCAATTTGTTACAGCTGCGCGTTACGCGGTGCAGAAGGTAACTGATTCAGGCTCATATTCAAGGCCAACACGTTGACCACCGGTGGGCCGATCAGTGGACGCCGGGTGTTGGCGTCAATCAGCGCCTGCACTTTATCCAGCGGCAACTGCCGGGCCGCCGCCACGCGACCGGCCTGCCAGGCAACGGCTTCAGGCGATAAGTGCGGGTCCAGACCGCTGCCGGACGTGGTCAGCAAGGCTAGTGGCACGGGCCCTTGCGCGGCGTTCGCAAGCCTGGCGGCCTCCTCCGTGACGCGGGTCGCCAGTGCCGGGTTGCTCGGCGCGAAGTTGCTCGCGCCACTGGCTACCGTCGCAAAAGCGCCCGCCGAGGGGCGCGACTGAAACCACTCATCGCCGCTGAACGACTGGGCAATCAAGGCCGAGCCGCGCACCTTGCCCGACTCGTCATACAGCAGGCTGCCATTGGCCTGCGCGGGAAACGCGACTTGCGTCACCCCGGTGACCAGCAGCGGATACGCCACGCCGGTTATCAGGCTCATCAACACAATCAGGCTCAGGGCCGGACGCAATACACTGGACATCTGCACATCCTCAATCAGGTAAGGCTGCACGCCAACCGGCATGCAACACAGGCTTCACACTTCAAGCTTCAAACAAGGCCGAGACCGACCAGCAACATGTCGATCAGCTTGATGCCGATAAATGGCACCACGATGCCGCCCAGGCCATAGATCAGCAGGTTGCGCCGCAGCAAATGCGCCGCGCTGGCGGCCTGGACGCGCACACCGCGCAGGGCCAGCGGAATCAGCACGACGATGATCAGCGCGTTGAAGACGATGGCCGAGAGAATCGCGCTCTGCGGGCTGGCCAGCTGCATGACGTTGAGCACGCCGAGTTGCGGGTAGATCGAAGCAAACAGCGCAGGCAGCACGGCGAAGTATTTAGCCACGTCGTTGGCGATGGAGAACGTGGTCAGCGCGCCACGGGTGACCAGCAATTGCTTGCCGATCTGCACCACGTCCAGCAGCTTGGTGGGGTCGCTGTCGAGGTCGACCATGTTGGCCGCTTCGCGCGCCGCCTGGGTGCCGTCGTTCATTGCCATGCCGACGTCGGCCTGGGCCAGCGCAGGCGCATCGTTAGCACCGTCGCCGCACATCGCCACCAGCCGCCCTTCGCCCTGCTCCTGACGAATCCGCTCCAGTTTCTTCTCCGGCGTGGCTTCGGCCAGTACATCGTCAACGCCCGCTTCGGCAGCAATTGCCGCGGCGGTCAGCGGGTTGTCGCCGGTCACCATCACGGTCCGAATGCCCAGCTTGCGCAGCTCTTCGAAACGCTCGCGAATGCCCGGCTTGACCACGTCCTTGAGGTGGATGGCGCCCAGCAGCCGACCGTTGGCGCAAACCAGCAACGGCGTGCCACCGGTCTTGGCGATCTTGTCGACTTCGCGTGCCAGTGCCGGCGGCAGCTCGCTGCGCTGCATGTTGATGAACGCCAGCAGCGAATCCACCGCGCCCTTGCGGTACACATGGTTCTGGTAGTCCACGCCGGACAGCCGTGTGTCAGCGCTGAACGGCACGGCCGTCACCGAACCCAGGGTCGGCTCGTTCATCGGGTGCTGCTCGCGCAGGAACTCGACGATGGATTTGCCCTCCGCCGTGTCGTCGGCCAGCGACGCCAGCAAGGCACCCTCGCCCAGCTCTTTGGGGGTCACGCCGGGTGCCGCGTAGACGGCAGCGCAGCGACGGTTACCGAAGGTGATGGTGCCGGTCTTGTCCAGCAGTAAAACGTGCACATCGCCTGCGGCCTCGACGGCGCGACCGGACTTGGCAATCACATTGAGGCGCACCAGACGGTCCATACCGGCAATGCCGATGGCCGACAGCAGACCGCCGATGGTGGTCGGGATCAGCGTCACCAGCAGCGCCACCAGAAACACCAGCGGCAGGCTGCCACCGGCAAAATGAGCGAACGGCTGCAAGGTGATGACCACCAGCAGGAAGATCAGCGTCAGGCCGATCAGCAGGATGTCCAGCGCCACTTCGTTGGGGGTTTTCTGACGTTTGGCGCCTTCGACCAGCGCGATCATGCGGTCCAGCGTCGATTCACCGGGGTTGCTGCTGATGCGGATCAGCAGCCAGTCGGACACCAGCCGGGTGTTGCCAGTGACCGCCGAGCGGTCGCCGCCGGATTCGCGAATCACCGGCGCGGATTCACCGGTAATCGCCGCTTCGTTGACGGCTGCAATGCCTTCGATGACTTCGCCGTCACCGGGAATCATTTCGCCGATTTCGACGCGCACCACATCGCCTTTACGCAACTCGCTTGCATTGATCGTGCGCAGGCTGCCGTTTTCGTCACGGATACGCGCCTTGAGGCCTTCGCTACCGGCCTTGAGGCTGTCAGCGCGCGCCTTGCCACGGCCTTCAGCCAGTGCTTCGGCAAAGTTGGCGAACAACACCGTGAACCACAGCCACAGGGCAATCTGCACACAGACCGAGGTCGGCACTTGCGGGTCGGGGATGACACACAGCACGGTGGTCAGAATGGCAGTCAGTTCCACCACCAGCATGACCGGCGAACGCTTGAGCTGGCGCGGGTCGAGCTTGACGAAGGCCTGCACCAGCGCCGGACGCCACAGGGCGGCGATGCCGGTTTTCGCTGATTCGTTGACGGCCTGTGGATCAGCGGCTTTTGCAGCAGCATTTCTTGAAACTTCAGTAGTGCTCATGATCGGTTCCTCAGAAACCCAGGCTCAGGTGTTCGGCAATCGGCCCCAGTGCCAGGGTCGGCAGAAAGGTCAAGCCACCCACCAGCAAAATGGTGACAGTCAGCAGGGTGACGAACAGCAGGCCGTGGGTCGGGAAGCTGTTCTGGCCCTGTGGCGCGGTTTTCTTCATGGCCAGGCTGCCAGCCAGTGCCAGCACCGGCAGGATGTAACCGAAGCGGCCAATGAAAATCGCCAGGCTGAGCATCAGGTTGTGGAACACGGTGTTGGCGCTGAAACCACCGAAGGCCGAGCCGTTGTTGGCCGTGGCCGAGGTGTAGGCGTACAGCAACTGGCTGAAACCGTGCGGGCCGGGGTTGCTGATCGCACCTGCCGGGCCTGGCAGGCTGGCGGCAATCGCGCCCAGCACCAGCACGCCGACCGGCATCACCAGCAAGGTCGCGACCAGCAGCCGGACTTCCTGCGCCTGGAGCTTTTTGCCGAGGTATTCCGGGGTGCGGCCAATCATCAGGCCGGCGAGGAACACCGCAATCAGCACGTTGAGCAACATGCCGTTGAGGCCGACGCCGACGCCGCCGAAGATCACTTCGCCAACCATCATGTTGACCAGCGCGACCATGCCGGCCAGCGGATTGAGGCTATCGTGCATGCCGTTGACCGAGCCGTTGGACGCCGCCGTGGTGGCGACTGACCAGAGCACGGTGCCGGTGGTGCCGAAGCGGGTTTCCTTGCCTTCCAGTGGCGCGGTCTGTTCGACACCTGCGATGTTCAGCGCCGGGTTGGGCTGGTACTCGGCCCACAGCGAAACCGCGCCGCCGATCAACAGCAAGGCCAGCATGCAGCCGAGAATCGCGCGGCTCTGGCGCATGTCCTTGACGTAGTGGCCGAAGGTGAACACCAGCGCAGCCGGGATCAGCAGGATCGACACCAGTTCGAACAGGTTGCTCCAGGCGGTCGGGTTCTCGAACGGATGCGCCGAGTTGACGCCGAAGAAGCCACCGCCGTTGGTGCCCAGTTGCTTGATCGATATCTGGCTGGCAGCAGGCCCCATCGGCAGGCTTTGATCCGCGCCTTGCAGCGTCAAAGCGTCGATGTAATGCGCAAAGTTCTGCGGCACGCCCTGCCAGACAAGAAGCACCGCCAGCACGATGCTGATCGGCAGCAGCGCGTAAAGCGTGGCGCGGGTCATGTCGGCCCAGAAGTTACCCAGGCTGTGCGACGAACGACGGCTGATGCCGCGACACAGCGCAACCAGCACGGCCAGGCCAGTCGCAGCGCTGACGAAGTTCTGCACGGTCAGGCCGACCATCTGGCTCAGGTAGCTGAGCGACGCTTCGCCGCTGTAGGCCTGCCAGTTGGTGTTGGTGACAAAGCTCATCGCCGTGTTGAACGCCAGCGACCACTCCATGCCCGGCAGCTGCTGCGGGTTGAGCGGCAGCATGCCTTGCAGCATCAGCATCGCGAACAACACGACAAAACCTGCCAGGTTGAACGCCAGCAAAGCCAACGCGTATTGCTTCCAGGATTGCTCGGTTTTGGGGTCGATGCCGGAAATGCGGTAGCAGGCCCGCTCGACCGGCCCCAGCACCGGGCTCAGCCAGGTGCGCTCGCCTTCCATGACCCGATAAAAGAAACGCCCCAACCACGGCGCAGGTGCCAGCAGCAGGACCAGAAAGGCCAGGATCAACAGATAATCGTAACTGTGCATGATCACTCCTGACTCTGGTCGGCGCGTAACAGCGCCACCAGCAGATAGATGAACAGCCCGACCCCCATCAACAGAGAGATACCATCCATAACGCTCATTGAAATTTTCCCCATCAGGCAACAACCGGTTACGGCGCAGGCCGCGTGGGGTGATTGTCCGCAGCAAGGCTGTAAAGACGCGAGATCGACAACGGGCGCCGAGCGTAAAGAAGCTGTAAAAAAACGCTACAGGCCAGACAGTGCGGCGCATGCACGGCCGTCAGCGCTGTCATTTATGTCAGGTTCGCGAAGTTGACGGCGGGGGTATCGTGATGCAGCGATCTTCAGGGAAAGGACTTCACTATGCTTCGCGACAAGGGCAAACCACCCGGCACTCCATCGCCCTCCCAGGAAACGCCCCCCGTGGTCCAGTTGACTGTCAAGGAACGACAAGTCCTGGAGTGGGTGGCGATCGGCAAATCGGCGTGGGAGATAGCACGGATACAAGGGTGTTCGGAAGCGACCGTGCACTTTCATACCAGCAATATTCGCCGCAAGTTCGGGGTGACGTCGTTGAAGGCGGCGTTAGTGATGGCGATCAGGCAGGGGGTTATTTTAATGGAGTGAATCATTTTTTATATGAAAGGACGTAAGTAATGAAGGCTTTGAATTATATCGAAGCCTTCATGCAGCCCCTATTAACTCCTCCTGATATTACTATTCGCGCCATTAGCACTCTGAACAATAGGGCTTACGTTGTTGCTAGCTGAAAATATTTGCGAAACATCCAAAACCCACTGTTCAACAAGCGCCTGTCTATCAATTTGTGTTGTCATCGCGATTTCATCAAATACCACGCCAGAAGAAGACCCCGAGCTACTTGAGTTCGCGTCACTGGCCCCCCTAGGGATAAGTACTGCGTTTCGGCGCCCTGCTTGTCCTAATTGAGCACTTTCAGACGTGCTAACAACAAGGACTGCCTTTCTCGGCGCCACTGGTTCTGATGAAGCACTTTCAGACGTCTTAGCAACAAGGACCGAGTGTCTTGGTTTACGTGACGTTCCTGGCTGATTGCCGCCTGCGTCAACGGTGCTGCCCTGAGAATTTGAGATTCCCGCACGGTTATTCGCCTCGGGTGTCTCGAACCTCACATTTTTCTTTACGTTGTTTTGTTGGGGGCTTCCTGAACGTAGGCTGCTTTTAAGAGGGGGGCCTGTTGGTCTACGGAGCATATGCCCCGTCGGATCCACCCCATTCACCGAATCCCCCTCCCCATACGCATAAGCATTCAACCCGCCCTCTCCAAACGGGCTCAGACTGTCCGGACTATGAAAGCGCATCAGCACCGGGTTATACGCCCGATAGCCATTGCCCAACAATTGCCAGCCGGTTTCGGTCTCGTGCAATTCGCCGTTGTACCCCAGCCTCCCGGCCGGAGGATTATCACCGCTGCTGTGACCGTATACGGTATAAGACCGGTTGCTGACCCCGTCAGGATGAACTTCGCTCAACACGCTGTTGCTGATGCTGGTGGAAAACAGCAGCGCGTCACTTCCCTGTTGCTCAGCCAGGAGGTAGCCGTCGCCACGCATGTACGTGCTGTTCTGACTTGCGCCCAGTTGACTGGCCAGCACCCCGTCGCGATAAAAGCGCTGCTCACCGGTTTCCCCTGCCAGGCGGTCCTGCGGGTCGTAACGATAACGAACATCACCGGCAGGCATACTCACTTCAAGCAGTCGGCCAAGCGGATCGTAGCTGAGCAGGCGGCCAGCCTCGTCGGTAATCAGGTTGCCGTCCGGATCATAGGTCAGCCTGATTTCCGGCGGATAGGTACTGTCATTTTTGTTCACCGGGATCAACCGGGCATTCACCCACGCAAGTTGTGTATTGGTCACCCGGGTCAATTGCGCCGGGTCGATGCCTTCGTAAAAGTAACGCGCCCGGTTGCGTCCACCGTCAAACGTAGTCGTGACCAAGGTCAGATTGTTCAGGCCATCAAAGCTGAACACCTGGCGGCTAATCGTCATGCCATAGGGGTCCACCGGCCGCTGTTTACCTGAACAATCGTATTGCGTCAGGCGGCCACACAGATCGTAACCATAGTGCTCTTCGCGAATGATGACCGCCCCCTCGCTGAGGGTTCGCTCGACCATCTGGTCAACATCATCGTAAACCTGAACCATTTGCTGGTTGGCGCCATTGATCGTAAACGTACGCTGCGCTTCACGCCCTTGAGCGTCATATTCCAGGCTGATCTCCACCTGGCCATTGCTCGAACTGTCCAGCGTGGCGATGCTGGCCGTACGGCCGAACGTGTCATAGGTGAAATCCGAAACCACTTCCCCCAGCGAGGTCTGAGCCAAACGCCCGAAATCGTCGTAGACGCTGAGTTGCTCCTGGCCCAGCACATCGATATAGGACAGCGGCAGACCCAGCCGGCTGTAGCGGTAGTGCATCGTGTTTTCAATACCTTGGGAGGTACGCTGCTCGCTCTTCAGTGACCCGGTGCTGTAATACTCACGCTGCAACTCTTCACCCTGTTCGGAGGAACCGATAAGGCGCGCATTTTGTGGGTCGTACGTGTAGTCGGCGGTCAGTTTCAGCCTGGCAACGGTGTCGGACTGGGTACGCTTCAGCGGTTCATCACCCAGCTCAGGCAGGTAGTCATAATCAATCTGTCGTTCGCTGGGCAGTTTTACTGTCTTGGGTTGCATCAGGTCGGACGTGTAGCTGAGCTCACGCTCGCGTCCTCCGGTGATGGAGGTGACGATGCGATCCAGCCCGTCGAACTTCTGCTCGCCCAGTACGCTGCTCTTGCCGTTATGATCGACACCGATCCAGGCCGGCAAGTCTTCGCCGCTGTGGGGCGCATAGCGGCGACGCACGACCGCCCCGTCTGGCAACGTGTTTGCCGTGACTCGATCAAAAACATCATAGGCGTAGGTTGTGCTCCGTTCCCGGGTTGGCAAACCGGAGACTTCCTTGACGAGGCGCCCCAGCCCGTCGTACTGGTAACGGCTCAGGCTGACCGGTTCACTCAACCAGTCCAGCCGATCCAGGCGAACGCTGCGAGTCGGCTCATCGAACAGATTGAGCCAGGTTTCGCTGACCTCGCTTGTCTGCAGCCCGTCATTGCTTTCAGTCCAGCGGCGCTGGATCGGGCCGTTGGAAGCCTGCGTGCCGACGGGGTCGGTTTGCTCGATTGTCGTTACACCGTCCGGCCCCGTGACGCTTAGCTGCTGGTCCCAGTCGTCATATTCGAAATAGTTGGTCAGGGCCCGTTTCTGCTGGTCCAGCCAGTCGTAACTGGTTTCCTCAACCTTATCTCCCCAGGCGTCATACGCAGCTTCATACGTCTGACGCAGGTCAAGCCGGCGGTGAACATCAGGATTATCGGCGTCGGCGCGAGCCTCATAAATGACCCGACCAAGACCATCAAAGCGGCTTGTAGTCTGCACATTCTTGACATCAAACAACCTCTGCTCGGCCTGATCGGTCTTCACGGCGCAAAGCTGATACTCATAGTGTCTGGTTGCCTTGTACTCTTCCTTGTTCGGCGAGACTGTTTCACTGACTACGCGCCGCAGATTGTCGTAGTCATAACGAATTTCCACATCGTTGTCATCGCGATTGAGCAAAGGCTCGCCGGTGAACAGCGAGTGTTCCAGCCTGATGACTTTCTGTGTCATGTCAAAACCGGTGACGATCTGTAAGGTTTGCTGCACGGTCTGGTCAAAATCGGGATCTTGCAGAAGGTCGTAACGATAGTCAGTCGTGGTACTCAGCCCCTCAAGGGTCACCGACTGGTGACGGATGCGCCCGTACTGGAACGCGTCGTACGGGTTATCTTCGATATACGTGTACGTTGTCTGTTGCAGCTCTTTCTCGCCATCAGTGGTTTGCTGCAGCAGCGTTTCGCTCTCTGCTGCAAGCCACAGGTTTTGGCCACTGCCTGCAAGCGCAGGCAAAGCCTTGTAGCGATAGCGGGTGACGAGGACAAGCGCGTGGCCATAATCAGATTGCGCCGGAACAACGCTTTTTGCCTTGAGGGTACGCACAAAGCCATCGGGGTCTGGCGGGCAGCCGTCTTCACCGCTGACCGAGTACCATTCACTCGTCTCGGTCACCCCGTTAGCCTGAGTCTGAGCCAACAGATTGCCATAACTGTCATAGTCACTGCTGACGATCTCGGTACGCGGCACGCTGCCATCTGGTGACAATCGCCAGGTCGTCCTGACCTCTTTGGGCAACTGACAATAGTTGGGTTGCTGGTCAAACGGCTTCCCCTCTTCAATGTAGTAGCGAGTGTCCACTTCCAGGATGCTAAGATTCTGGCGCGTGGTTTCCAGGGCCAGCAGGTGAAACTGGTTGAATACACGCTCGATGCTGCGTATGTCCACATCGTTGACACGCAGGGTTTCAGTCGATGAATACAGGTATGGCGCTGCGCCAAGGTATCGATACAGGTTATCCAGACCATCATCTTCCCAGGCGATATCCAGGCCCGCCCCCAGAAAGTTGCGCTCGCGCCCTGCGCCATCCTTGTAGGTGTAGCGCACGTCGACCTCAGGCTGCAAAAACCCGGGCGTTGTCAGGTGGCGAGTAACCCGCGGCAGCGGTTCACGGCCAGCACTGAGGGGAAACTGATGCCCGGAGTCCTGATAGAAGACATCTTCATGCCCCCCGACAGGCGTATCCACCGAGGCAATGCATGAATGGCCGCGAATAATGCTGTAGGTAAAACGCCAGGAAGCCTTGTTGGCGGTCGGCAATTCGATCCTTGCCACGTTACGGTTCGAGCCGCTCAGAATCATCACAAACTCTGCGTCGGCTTTCGGGGCCCCATAAAGCAGTAACCGCACCGAGGTACTGTCGCGAGTGATTGTGAGAATCACCTGACCGTCATCATCCACAACTTCGCTGAGCATTTGATAAGCACCGAAGGACGCATAGTGCAGCGTAATACCATGCCCCTCGGGTGAATAGATGCGGACCGGCAAGGCAATGCGATTACCCAGACTGCCAAGTACCTCAAGTTCTTCCACCTGACCGGATTTGTGCACCACCCGGTAACGGGTGTCGTCCTGTTTGTAGAAGTGAAAGCTGTCGAGCTTCTTTTCAGGCATCCACAGTTGGTCCCCGAGGGAGCCTTCTACCTTGAAGGTTTCTCCACTGCCCAGAGACACGATCCGGGTGCCCGGATCGTATTGTGACAGTTGCAAGTTCCAGCCAAGGCCGAACCCGCTGTCCTGCACATTGAGCGGGTTATAACTCAGTACCAACGGTACAACCGGGCCGCGCAGCCCGTTGCTTTTGACCTCGGGCAAGTTAATGGACACCGTGTACTGCCCGGTGCGCGGGTCCACGCCACTTTGCAGGTAACTCATGAAATTGAAGGCATTGGAATGAACGGATGTCGAGGTGGTCATGTCCAGAACTCCTGGCGCTAAATGAATACATGGTCACACGTCGGCAAAGCAGGCATATAACACTTCATGCCTGCTCTGCCGAACTGATTATCAAGGTGATACAGTGACATTAACGCAGGACAACTTGCCTGTTATATTCTCGTCGCCACTGTAGCCCTCGACCAGTAGCACACCCGCTGCGACGATGGTATTGGCGGGTTGGCCCCTGAGTTGGTCGATGGATATCCAGAGCGTCGTAACAGGATCAATGTAGGTGCGCAACGTGAACGTCCAGCCTTTGTCTTCGTTGCAGTCATTGGAACGGAGTTGTATCAACACCGCAGAGCGAACATTATCCAGCTTTATGTAGCTCATTTCGTCGTTCTTGCACGAATGGTCTTCTTTATTAAGCCAGACCGATTCGGTTTTTACGGTAAAACTGCAGTCGTTACCTCCACCGTCGCTATTTTCTGCAAGTCTGATCGTGCGACTGGGCACAGGGTCAGCGGCAGGAGGCTGACTACCGGCAAGCACAAGCGTGCAACTTGCCAGGTTGACAAGCGCCAGTCCTGCAAGGGTTTTGATTAGCGTATTCACGGGTATGACTCCCTGTCATCGGATTGTTTAAACGTCTCGTTTCTGTCGGGCGGCGAATACTGGGTATGCTGAAGTCGATTACGCCTGCCTACCTGGCCTTGCGGCAGAAAACTGATCATTCGCTTGTGGACATTACCCTGAGTATCGAGCAACCTGACCACCAGCGAGCCAGACAGGTAATCCCGCGCCGGAGCCTCGGGTAGCGGATTCGGCGGCGTGGGGGGCAGAGGCGGAGGACTTGCCGGGATAAATACAACCGGGTATGTCCGATGCAAGCTAATCACCAACTTGCCCTTTTCGAACTCGGTCGCCTTGACGGGAATCGTCAGATAAGTGCCTTTATTTAATAGCTTTTCCAGCTGTGTATCGAAGCCGATCATGCGCGCATCATCTTTCACCGCTGCATCGTCGAATATATAACCTGTCCAGCTGAACATGATTTCTGCGGTCTGCTCACTTTCCCATAGAATCATTGACCGCCTGCGTTTCGCCGCTTCGTTGGGCCGCTGATTGTCAATGACCGCAAGAAATTCCAGCGTCTCGAATTTGACCCACTGTCCTGTATCAGGATAGCGGACGCTCAGCGCCCAGTAGTCGACCGTCTTCAGCTCGAAATCGAATGGATCATCTGGATCGCCCACCGGTGGCGGCTCGGGCGAAGGATTGCCCCCCGCGCCTGTAGCGCGTGTAGGCACAAAGATATAATTGAATTTATCGAACTGTGGAAGCTGTCGCGGGGTGATCTGCACCCGGCTGTTGATGTCCTCCAGTTCAAGCGAAGTCTTCCATTGGCCGTCGTCCTTCTGGAAGGTGGCGTAGAAATTTCCGATAAACGCAGTGTCTTCCCGGCTGTGCAGGTAGAAGTTCTGAGTGACAATCACCGGAGCGTTCAGGTCCGACTCCTCTGCGCCAAGCCCCGGCCCGGCCAGCTCGAAACGGTTGCGTAGCAAACTCACGCGCCAGGCTTTTGTGTCCTCTTCGGATATACCGTCGAGCTCAGGACTGACTGACTCAAGGTTCTGGTTGCCGTCTTCATTGACCAGGAGCATGGACGCCCTTTCAATGACGCTCAGTGGGTAATCGATACCATCAACCGGCATGGTCTGAGTCTTGACCTGCAGCCTGAGCTGCTGATAGCCGTTGGGGTAAAGGCGACCTTCGCGCTGATTATCGGTGCCGCCTGGCACCAGAATGATGAACATCGAGAGCTCTTTCCAGCTAGGCTCCTCATCCATCTCGGACAGCTCGATCACACTGTAGCCGCACGCCAGGACCACGCCGTTGTTCACCACCTCACAGCTCACTACACTACTGGCAACCACCGACGCATCGGGCGGCATGAATAACCCTTGCGGGTCCACAGTGCCTGCGCCGCCAATGACCTTCCAGCGTCGCCGAAGACCTGGCAACAGTGCGCTGTCGTCTTTCAACTGCACCGCTTGGTGTCTGCGCGCGCGGGCCACGAAAGGGGGCTCGACACGCAACAGCTGTTGACCATTGGCTATCAATACGGAGGCAAGGCCGGTCTCGCTCCCCAGCGCTTCAATATGCTGCGCGACCAACGCTTTTTTTCCGGATCTGGCATCTGCGACAAACCTCACGCCGCCATCCATGCCGAGTTCGCCATATTGCGGGCCGCTCAGCCGCCATTGGACCGGAATTGCGTCCAGCGTCGAAACGCCCAGCGATACGGGGTGCATGGACTCAGCGCCACCCGCAACGACCGTCACCCGCGGCACCAGTGCCATGCTCTCGAACACCACACCCAACAACGCCGAAGCAGTGCGCGTGACACCTGAGTCTTTATACGCAGCGGTAATCACGACGCGCAGCAGGTCATGGCCAATCGTTTCGGGAGCCGGGGCAGTGTAGAGGCCGTCGGCCGAGATGCTACCGTGCCCGGCAGCTGTATGGCTTTGCAGGCTGACCGCGCTCCAGTCCGTCAACGGTATCACCTGACCTTGACCGTCACGCAGAATGAAGCGCTGGGTATTCCCTGCCTTGATGGTCGTGAATAAAGGTGTGACGCTGGCCTGCGTTGCACGCAGAGTGCCGAACATCACAAGATCATCGTGCCAGTAGCGTTCGAGCTCTGTAAATGTGTCGCCGCTGGTAAAACGCAAACTGTCGAGAATGGGCAAGCGTCTGGTATCAACGTCCGACATCGCTTCCCGGGAAAGGACCAGCACGGTGCCATATTTGCCCTGATTGCCAGTGCCGTGTTCGTCAGGTATCGGATATGGCAGTGTTTCTGATGGCGGGAATTGCCCTTGGTCCAGATGGCCGCTCAAGCGCATGAGCAGCAGCAACGCGCCTTCACCGAAGTTCTCCGCGCCCGGGACGCCTGCACCGGGCGCAACCACGGGATGTATCTGAAAACTTTCAACGGCCTGCGCCGAATATCGTGCAAGCTGCACCTGCACAACCGAGAAGACACCGCGGTGCAGCGCAATCTGCTGAAATCTGTCGGCAAAGAGTGTCGCCAGGCGCTGGTTATTGGCCTCATCAAGCCCCGCCAGGTTGCAGCCAAAGTCATACCCTTTAGCAAGGTTGAACGTCACCCGGCCAGCGTCATCGGTTGAAAGCCGGACACTCAGCGTCAGCATGAACCCCATTGACTCGGTAACCCTGGAGCTTGCGGACACGGTCGTTGCACCGCCCGACACATGGTGAAGACTGCTGTAGCGCCCGGCGACGATACTCATCGCCACGACAACACTGACCTCTCCTGACCGTTCATACTGAAATGAAAGGGTTGGTGCACCCAGTTCGACGCCCGCAAGCGTCAGGGTATCGAGCATAGGGTCTTTCGCACCAACCTCGCCGCTGAACAGCGGCACAAAGGCAAGGCGCTGGTAACGTTCTACGTATTGCTGTTGCAATTGCTGGTTGATATCACTGCGACTGATCGCGGCAATAGCCCCCCAGCCCTGAGTGCCATTGCCGGCGCTCAGTTTATCCAGAACATCTCTCATGGAGTTGGACATTACATTACCCTCCGCGCAGCACTCTGGCTGCGCTTTGATTAGCGGGCCAGCGCCTGCAATACGGCAGGAGAATCACTCAGTGGCAGCGGCAGAATCAGATGCCCCTGCATCGTGCCGAACCCCCAAGGGTCCTCGTAACTGGCGAAGATCACGACAAAACGCTCCGGCTCCCCGGGGAGGCTGGCGTAGATACCGTTCAAACCATCGGTTTCTAAAAGACCCGGACCGTCAAGACGCCACTCGACCTCAAGCGCAACGTTATTGCCGGAAGCCTGCATGATGACCTTTCCTCCAGAGGAGGTGACCACCCTGACCACCAGCGTCGGGGCGTGTCGACGTACCAGCACCTTGATCCCCTGGACACTTTGCCCGTCGCTGACGGTGATCTGATCCAGTACGTAAGTCTTGCCCTGCCCTGCTGGCCCAGCCACGTAAAACTTGCCACCCTGCGGATCATCTTCCAGGGTGCCGCTTTCAGGCGTGCGATTGGCTATATCCCACTTCAGGACACCTCCACGCGAATGACTGGCCGAAAGCTTTACTCTTTCATCGTGATTACACACTTCAATCAGCGGGTTGACGCTAATGGCGCTGGTTACAACGGTGATCAACACGGTGCTGCTTGCAAGGGTCACAGGATCCACCGCCTCAACCAGAACACGCTGAAAGTGCTGAGGCATGTTTTGTAACTCTGGTGCCATATACAGGCCTTGCTCACTGATGGAGCCGTAGCTGCCCGCGATGCCATCCGGCGGAATTTTCACAGCCCACTGCAGCCCCTCGCGAGCCGGCTGGGTGGTCAGTTGCAGGGTTTCTCCAGCGATGACCACCGCCTGTTGCTCGACAACGCTGAACGCCGCCGGTGCTGCAACGATTCGACCGAACACCGCCAGGTCATAAGGCATTTGCCGGCGCAAGGCCTGCAGGCTCTGCTCCCCCGACAATTGCCAGTTGTTCAGAAAACGCTCGGCCCCACCGGCGTCCAGTGTCTGGCTGAACCCTTTAAGTAGTGCGTGCTTGACGGTGTGAGCCACGAATCCGTTGATCTGCTGCTGATCATCGGCACTCAGGTCGTCCAGCAGACCTGCAACCGGGGCGACGTGCTCGTCATAAAGATAGGGGGTGTAGAGATGCCCTTCCATCGCCTGCGCTTCAGAGTCGTCGGCAGTCAGATGAAACTCGTGTCTGAGACTCACGTTGAACGTTGCATTGCGCGACTGCCACTGGCCGCCACTCAGCGCCCGGTAGCTGAAATCCAGGGTGCAGGGGAAACTCCAGTTCTGCGTGACCTGGTTGTACTCGAAGTCAATGGTCAACGGGTGCTGACGGTTGAACGCCTGAACACTGAACGTTTCTGACCTGAAGGCAAAATCCGCACTCTCGTACTCGCTTTTCGGTACAGCGAACACACCAGCTTGAGCTATCATCCGCTCCAGCGGTCTGTCGTCAGAAACGATGAATTCAAAATCATTGGTTTGCAGCAGCTGCATAACGGCATGCCCGAATGCGGCACGTTGCAGCGCATGTGCGGAGAACACCGCGGTTGCCGTAAACCCGGCCTTGTCGTCATTGGGGATCAGGTAACGGAAATCGGCATCTTCATCAGGCAGCCCGCCTGTCACGCCATATGCCATGGTGGTGAACAGCAGCAGGGCGCCTTTGCTGGAACCAGGCTCGGCCTCCGGGCTTTCCAGCTGTGAGCGCACGTCGATCCTGCGGACCTGGAGCAATTCGTTGCTCTGGTCGCTGAACACGCTCAGCTTGAATACGCGTTCCTGATTGTCCGGGCTGCTCAACCAGCTCTGGAAAAACTTGCCGATCGCGCGTTGTTCAACTGGCGTACCGGCAAAATCCAGCGTCGCGTTGGCCCCTTGGCCGAGGTCGAGCAGCAGGTTCGGACCTTGACTGTCCAGCGCAAGATCCAGATTCAGATGAGGAGCGTCGAGAGGCTGGTAGGCGGCGATTCTCTGAATGATGTGCTGCCCATGAATATCTTCCACGACGGTGTGCAAGCCGCCGAGCAATGACAGTTGCCATGCAAGTGCAGCGCGCTCCATCGGGATATGCTTGAAAAAAAAGGCTGGCGCTCCGAGTACACAACCCGAAAAAAAATGGGATGTCTGGGTATCGGGAATGGTGACGCTCCCATTCGGCACGGGGCGGGACCGCCCCTGCTCCACTCCGAGCCGATACGTCTCGTCGAGCATACCGTTGACCTGTGCGCCATCCAGCGCGATGACCGCATCCCAGCCTCGCAACCGGGTTGTATCTTTCATCCATGCCAACAGACTTTCGGCCGAGTGACCTGCCATGACATCACCTCCTGTGATGTTGATGTACCTGTGACCCTGATGTGCTTACTGCACTCAGGGTGCTGTCTTGTTGCTCATCATGCCCAGCTCCCGGGCAAACCGGCCCAGTGGTAATGGAAGGATGATATGCCCCTCCACCTTTCCAAACAGGGGGTGCATGGCCCAGGCAAAAATCAGCACAAATCTGTCGGTCGTGTTCTGCGCGACGCTATAGAGCCCGGTATCACTGATTGTCCCGGTGACCTTCGCGCCAATTTCCCAATTGACCTTGAACAACGCCGGGTCGAGAGGGTTGCCATTGGCGAACGCCTGCAGTTGCACCTGACCGGCAGCTACCTGCGCAAACGCTACGAGCTTGATGGTCAGGAAAGGGATCTTTTGCGTGACCAATACCCAGGCAGAAGCATGGGCCTGGGGGTTGCTCTTGCCGGTGACGATGATCTCGTCCAGCACGTAGGTTTTATCGCGCAACGCCGGTCTGCGGGGAATATAGGTGTGATCACCATCGGGCAGTGCACTGGGGCACAAGTCGCCGCCTTCGCCAATCACGGTCTCTTTGAGCGTCCAGAGTAATTGGCCACGATTCACTTCCCCCGCCGCCAGTTCCGCCGTTCGGGTCACCTCGCAGATCTGAATCAGCGGGTTGAGAGTGGCGTAGCTGGCCACTACCGTGACAAGCGCCGAACTGACAACGCCCGACGTGTCATGAGTGGCAGTGACGCGCATCCGGTTGAAGGACGTATCGCCTGGCAATGTCGGAGCGTAATAAACGCCCGCCGTATTAATAGCGCCATAATCCTCAGGATTGCCCTGCAAACTCTCAACAGCCCACTTAACATTCGCGCCTGCCGGTGCAACGACAAATTTGTGGGTGCTGCCGGAAACCATCACCTGCTCGACGGGGCTAATAGAAAAATCGGCCCTCAGAGGGTTGATACGACCGAACACGGCGATATCTCTGGGCGCACGGAGCACATCAGCAACAATGGTCTGATTGTAATTCAGATGAATATGCTCATGGATGAGCGACTCGACCGACAGGTAAGGCGTGAGCGTATGCTGCAATGCTTCCCGGATCCTGGATTTGTGAAAGTCCAGATCCGGGTCCGATGATTCGGCTTTCAACCGTGCAATCAGGTCGAACAGGAAAGGGCTGTTCACCGGCTTGCCGTTAAAGACCGGTGGGTACTCTCGCGGATACAGGTTCAACTCACTCAACGTGATGTCCAGAGAAGACATCAGAACGAAGCCCTCTTCATCATCTTCCGCAAAACGGTAGGTGCATTTCAGCTCTGTTATCGCATTCCGAATAATAACCAGAACATTATTGTTATAACCCGGCAACGTGAGATATAAGCCGTCAAGGCATTTTACTGTCCAGCTAAACGCAGCGCTGCCATGGTCAGTCAGTTCTATCAGGAGAGGCTCGATAGTCCCTACATTAAAGTCAGGTCTGACACCCTCTACGTCTAACCAGAACCCGGTATGGTGAACAGAGGCAACGATATTTTCACCGCCGCTGTAGAAAGGAAATTCTTCACTGACACTTGGGATCGTCAACACACCGCTGATACCTTGCGCCTTGATCATGTGGCCGGTGCCATCGAACTCTTCCCTGACGACGAGGGGATTTTCGAACAGAGCACCCAACGCTTCTGTAACTGGCTCAATGGGAAGCGCAATGCTGGCCAGACGTGTTGAATCGAACAGCACAGTGGCGGAATACCCCTTGCCCGGGTCATCCGGAATCAGGTATCGGTATTGCGCCGGGATGTCGCCGCCCTCGTCATTGCCTTGCATGCGAATGAACACAAGAACAGCGCCGTCGCCATAGTCAGGCGCAGTTGGGTCCAGCGAGCCCGCAGGATTGGTCTGGGTACGCATCTTGAACGACTCGGGGCGCACCTGTGCAACGTTGCCCGCGCTAATGAACCCCAGCGTCCACACACGCTTGTTGTCCGGGAGTGTGTTGAACCAGTCCTTGAAAAAATCCCCGCCCAGTTTCCGGTCGTCGATCGTCTCGGCGAACGTCAGGATGAAGTTGTCACTTTCCTTGAGGTCCAGCTTGACCCGGCCATCCAGATCGACAATCCCCGGGACCCTGTCCAGGCTCAGGTCGAGCGTCAGCCTCGGCCCCTGCAGTGGATCGACACGAATGACCCTGACCGCCTCCCAGGTGTCGACATTGTTGGTCATCGTCACTTGGGTTCCGCTCAGAATGGCGCAGGTCAATGACGCATGGGATTTGCTCAAGTCGTTGTCGGAGAACGAGAGACGGGGGGCGTCCAGAATAAAATCATGGATGCTTTCCTTCGACCTGCCGCCGACCTGTGGCACCTCACCACTTATCGGACTCAGATACGTGTTGGATGAGAAGCGGGAAATGTACTCCTCAAGCAGCAGGTAATTGACTTCGTCCCGAGCCATCACCGCGATTGAGTCCCAGCCCAACATCACATCAGTGAGAGGGTCTTTCATCCAGGCAGTGATACTTTCCAGTGTGTTATTAGCCATGGGGCCACCTCCATGTGGCTGCTGGTGAACGGTCGCATAAATGCGACCGGCATTTTATTGATATCAGTACCGCTACCGCGAAGTCATGTAAGGGGTCCTCGTGGCGTTGCGCAGCCTGTCTAGTCCACCAAGGTAAAAGTAATGGGCGGAAATTGGGTGTAACTCAGGCCGTCATCGAAGCTGACATCGACGGTCACGCTGTTGGTTTCACTGTTTCTTTGCAAGCGCTCCAGAAACTCTCTTGGAATGCTCACCGGCACGCGCCGGGCCTGATACTCAGCCTCGGTAACCGGCTCCGCTACGCCGATGCGAAGGCCCAGCGTCAGCGTCGTGCCAGATGACTGCAGCAGTCCGACAGCCTTTATTCTTACTCGCTGCCCCGGTGCCATGTAGACCCAGCCAGGCAGTTCCAGACCGGCACCACCTGGAGGTACCTTGGCGAGTGAAAGCCGCGCATCCAAAACAGGAGGGCTCACGAACTGGATGAACGGCCAGCCACCGTCTAACTTCCTCACTTCCAGATTGAACACTCTGGAGGTCCCTGCGGGTTCGAGCACCGGCGTGACTTTGTAATACACGTCCAGGCGTTTACCCATGTTGGCAGGCACCGCCTCGGGCGGGATATGGAACATCCGGGGGTCGCTCGACGAAGGGTCGGCAATGAAACGGCCAGTGCTCCCGTGGCCATCCCAGTACATCTGCACCTGATCTCCTGCACCGATGAAGGCCTCTTTGGGTATGCTGATCGTCACACCCTGCGTCAGTTGCCGGGCAAATATATGCCCCTTGACCATCGTGTCACCGGGTTCATCAATGATCGCGTCTTTGATAATGGGCGCTGGAAGATCGAGTGGCCGCCGCAGAATGACATCGCGCGACAACGACCTCTTCGCTTCGCCCAGACGGGCATATTCGTACATGAATTCTACTTGCCTGCCGTTATTGGCGATTAGCCAGGACGAGGCCAGCCGGAACTGCACAATGCCACTTTCAACGCTCGACAGGTCAGCCCTCAGCGACTGCGCTACCCGAGTGTCGCCGCTGACGTAGAGCATGACGTCGTCATTGACCTGCATACCCGGATAGGGCCCGACTATCAGCGTTATGCCATCGGGGTAGGCGCCCGGATCCAGCGAGCCACCGCTGAAATCCTTGATCGTCAGTGCTGGCAACAAGTCGTCATCATGCTCGACGATATCGAGGGTCTGAATGGATGACTGGCTGGTTATGGAGGTGCCAGCGTAGGTAACGCTATAGCTCATCAGCACATAGCCACCTTCAATCTGAAGCAGATCGCTAGCCGTCACGCGCCACTGCACAGGCAGTCCTACATCGCTATTGGTCAGGGTCTTCGATTGCGACAAGGGTTGAAACGGATTATTTTCGCCAAAAAACAAGTCCAGTGTCAGGGTGATCGTGTCACCCATGCGCATGGCGTGATACGGCGGCGTCACAAACAGGACTTCTCCACCCAGTTCCAGCAGCTCTGGATCAAGCTTGAGATCGTGCGACTCCTTGCATTGCGGCGCCCCCAATCCGCCAGATAAAGCGGGCCGTTTACCGACGTTGAAAAATATTCTCAACGACTCTTCGCCGCGATTACCCTGTACGTTGGGGTCATACAGCTGATACGAATAAAACACCCACCCCTGATCGAGCTCCTGCAGAGGCTGGTTGAGAATGATTACAGCCACCCCCTTGGGATTATCCTCCTCGACCACCACGAGGTCTTCGAAGAAATCCACCAACTGACCCTGCAAACCGCAACCCCGCCAATTGGGAAACAAACGATCTCCCACACGCATTCCCGGATAATTGATCCAGGTCTCCAATTCCTGGCCCATCAACTGATCAAGGTCGAGGTAATTCTCCGGCTGCTTCAGGTAGGGAACCTCGGGCGGCGGCAGGTCCAGCTGCAGAGAGGGTTTTACGTCCAATGCCATGTCGGTCACTCCGGTCTCGTTTCACTTGAGATGAATATCCGGCAAGGCTTGGCCGTGCGACAACGGATTAGCTTTTTTACGCCAATGAAAATCTCCCGCCCACTAGCACAAGTACTAGGTCGCAGCCTGGGGCAGGCGTGTCTAGGGTTTGAGCAAGACCTTCAGTCGCAAGGGTTTCCCTGAAAGCCCCGCATTGACAGGTCGCCAACCGAACAGGCGCTTGGACTGCATAACGGTCAGGCATTGCTGCGCCTGCCACGTATCAACAGCGAGGCCTGCGCCATGGCTGCTTCTACTTCCGTACACTCCAATGCACTCAACTTCATGAGCTGTCTGAAAAGCGGCGTTGATCCCCGTACCGGGCTGTACAACGTATCGATCGCCCTGCCTGAACTGCAAAGTAATGATTTGCGCGGCCCGGGCTTCAACCTCGATCTGTCCTATAGTCAGCTCAACAGCATCGACAGCGGCTACGGGCTAGGCTGGAATCTACAACTGTCGCAATACAATCCCGGTACCCATATCCTGAGCCTGAGCACCGGCGAAACCTTCTGTATCGATGGCACCCGCGAAGTTTCCTGTCTGGACGGTACCCGCCGAACCGAACTGACGATATCCGAGAAAAAACTCGACACTTTTCACTTCTACGAACTGGACGCAACGCATTACCGGGTGGCTCACAAGTCCGGTCTGGTGGAGATTCTCGAGGTCCACTACAGCGGCAACAACAAAATGGCCTGGCCCGTGCAGATTATCGCTGCCTCTGGACACGGCATCCGCCTCAAACACAGCCCCTTCAACAGCACCCGGTTCATGCTTGACTCGATTACAGACGACCTGGGCGACGCTCTACTTCAGATCACCCGCAGCAGCACATCAATCAATCTGGCAATGCACCCCTCTGCCGGGCCGGAGGGTAAGCCGCTGGCGCTGTTTGTCATGAAGCTGAGCACCAGCGATAAAATAGTATCGAGCATCGTCCTGCCTACCGGGGACAACCCCGAGACTAACGCTTCCTGGCGGTTTGAATACCAGTTGAAGGAGGGCAACCAGCGGTGTATCAAGAGCGTGGACACGCCTTCTGGAAGTCACGAAGATATCTTCTACCTTGATGCAGGTCATCCGTTCCCCTCGGGTGCCAACCGAGTCAGGATACCTCGAGTGACTCGGCATATTGTTAATCCGGGCCTTGAACAGGCAACGATTGATGTCCGCTATACCTACCTGGACGGTCAGCAGCGCCAGCGAAATTTTCTGGGTGCCGGGCTGTCGATCAAGTGGGACGACGATGGTCTGGATAATCTTTACAAGTACCTGCAAGACTACGATTACGTCTGTACCGAGAGCCTCTGGGTGGATGAGAAACCGGTGCGCAGTATCGAGAGAACGTTCAACCGCTTTCATCTGCAGACCCGGGAGGTCACCGCCCAGAACGGCCATCAGAAGACTGTAACCACCGCTTACAATTATATAGCGGGCGTCCACTATGCCGAGCAGCCCGCTGACTGCCAGTTGCCCCGGGAAACCGTTACCAGTTGGCAGTTACTGAACGAACCTGCCCGCACCCGCAGTGAAACCGTCACCGACACCTATGACAATCAAGGCAACGTGCTGGTGCATCTACGAGCCGAAGGGATTGAAGAAATCAGCAGCTGGTATCCCGCCGGAGCGAGCGATGGCTGCCCGGCCGATGCCGAAGGATTTGTCTGCCGACTCAGAGAAAAGATCATCAAGCCCGCAGCCTCGATGCAGGCGGGTGCCCCGACCCTCAGCACACGTTATCGCTACGCATGGATAGGTACGCTGACAGGCAGCGAGGCCTTGTACTGGATCGTGCCTGAAAGCGAGACGCTGGTGCAGATCGACGGCAATACGGAAGTAGAGCTGCAGCAGATCCGGATCGAACTCATCGACAATCCGGCAGACCCCTTCGCGCATGGACGTACCGTGCGACACACTCAGACACTCAAGGGGAATTCCACCTTCACCCGGTATGCCTACAGAAAATTCAACGAATGGCAACCGGGCGGGACGATGCTGTCGATCAGCCAGACCACTGAAACAAATTTCAACGCAGCGCAAAAAACCGTCGAGCATCAGCTATCAGCCTTGACCGGCCACAAACTGTTGATTAAAGAAGATGGCGTGGAAACACGATATGTCTACGACGCACTCAACCGGCTGACCCTGGAAACAGTGGCGGCGGGAACGCCTTATCAGGCCAGTCGCAAGTTTGAATACACCCTTTGCAATGCTCCCGGGCAGCAGGCAGAACAAACGCTGACCCACGCCAGCGGCGTCAGGACACGCTCGCTCATGGATGGGCTGGGACGCACTGTCAGCGAAGAAAAGGACCGTATCGAGGGCCCCGAGTCACAGGTTATGAAGCCAATCCATACTGCCCGATACAACGCCTGGAATCAGTTGGAGCAGGAGACCGCCCATGACTGGCTGGGGGCCACACCCTTGGCCAGCAGCACCCTTGGCTACCGCTACGATGACTGGAACCAGCGATGCTGCACCACGACCGATGACAACGTACAGACTTATGAGTATTCAGACCCGATCGGCAGCGACGTACATAAAGGCCCAATCCAGAAAACCTGGAAACAGAGTGGCGACCCGGAGGGCCGCATCAGTGGCCGCAGCGAAACCTGGCTGAATCTGTTCGGCAAACCGGACCGGATCCGGACGCTGACCGCTGGTAAAACGGGTCGCAGACGCACGCACAGCATGAGCCGCAGCCGGAACCTGACCACGACTGAGCAGGAACTGAGCAGGCAGACTTTTCTGTACGACGGGCTGGGACGCTGCACCGAGCAGTGCGATGCACTCCAGCACAGCACCCTGTTCAGCTACGACAACTGGTCACGCATGGTCTCCTCCACGCTTGCAGACGGCAGCGTCATCAACCGGAGTTATGCGCCGCAAAGCAGCAGTGAGCTGGCAACGATGCTCGAGGTCGTGCACCAGAACGGCACCACCAGAACCGTGGCAGGTACACAGAAATTTGACGGGCTTGAGCGTGTGACGCAGACCAAAACAGGTGACCGCGTCGAACAGTTCAACTACTACGCCGGTGAGATGCAGCCCAGGTCGCGCACAACAGCTGGGCTGGACAACATCAACTTTACCTACACTCGGGCGCTCACTGATCAGATTTTTTCCAGCACGGCTCCGGATGAAACGGCCACATTCGATTATGACAAGACCAGTGCCCGCCTCATCGAAGCGACGAACCCGCAAGGCAGGCGCACTTACCGCTATGACAAGCACAATCAACTGACGGGAGAGACCTGGGACAATCTGCTGGGTCAGGCTTGGGAAACCCGACACCAATCATCGCTGCTGGGTCGGCCGATCAAGCGCACCGATCTCAAAAAAGGCGAGGCGGCGGGCGCAGAGACCCGTTACGACTACGACACGCTCGGCAGAATCAGGTTTATCAACCAGAGCAACCTGCGCACCACAATCGACTATGACGTGCTGGGCCAGCTCTGCAAGGTGGCCACCGAGGACCTGCAGGCCGGAACTGGCGTGATCATCGACATGGAATACGACGACCAGGGACAGGAAATTCTCAGAACCCAGACCGCAAGCAACCAAGCGGCGTTGACCTTGACTCAAACGTGGGCAGTGGACGGGCTTTTGAAAACCCGCGACCTGCAACAGGCGGGTAGCCCCCTGCTGCACGAAACGTTTAGCTACGACCCCAGAGGCCGCCTGACACTGGTGAATTACCTGGGTAGCAGCTTGCCGAGAGACGAACTGCAAAGGGAGATGACCAGACAAATATTCAGCTTCGACGAGCTGGACAACATTACGCTATGCCAGACCAGGTTTACCGATGGCACCTCTGAGCGAGCAGCTTTCAAATACGGCAGCCCCGGCGACGATAAGCATAAAGACCGCTGCCAGCTTTTGAGTATTGCCTACACGCCGCCCAGAAAAACACCAGACCCGACATTCAGTTACGACGCCAACGGTAACCAGCTTGAAGACGAGCATGGCAACAGTCTGCATTACGATAGCCAGAGCCGCCTGCTGCAGGTCGCAGAAACCGGCGGTGCCCCTATCAGCCAATACCGTTATGACGGCCACAATCAACTGGTCGCCACCAGGGATGGCAATGAAAGCGAGATTTTGCGGTTCTATGAGGGTCATCAACTGAGCAGCACGGTGCAGGAAGATCAACGCACTCAGTACCTGCATCTCGGCGAACAGCCGCTGGGCCAGCAGATTGTGGACGAAGCCGAGCAAACCCTGTTGCTGCTGACTGACGCAAACCAGAGCGTTATGGGTGAATTTCAACAAGGCCAGCTGCGCAAGGCGGTCTACAGTGCCTACGGGGAGCGTCACAGCGAGGAGGCGCTGCTAAGCACTGCCGGGTTTAACGGTGAAGTACGCGAAGCCGCCAACGGCTGGTATCTGTTGGGCAATGGCTACCGGGCCTACAACCCTCTCCTGATGCGCTTCCACAGCCCGGATTTTCTCAGCCCCTTCGCCGAAGGCGGCGTCAACCCCTACACCTACTGCCTGGGCAACCCCATCGCCCTGCGCGACCCTACCGGACATGATGCCAGCGGTCAGACCGGCCGGTTGAGACGGCCCGATGAGGGGGCTTTGCCAATGCAACAAGCGGGCGGAAATATCATGGGTTGGGTGGGTGTAGGAATAGGCGTTGTTTTCACCGTACTGGGCGTTGCCGCTACCATAGCCACGTTAGGAACAGCCACACCGGTTACCGGCCCGGTAACTGTCCTGGGCATTTCCATGACCGCCAGCACTGCCGCGGCCGTTTCGACAGTCTCGACCGGTGCGCTGATCGTCGGTACGGCATTGACAGCGGCTTCAACTACGGCCAGTACAGTTGCCATTGTAAATAACGATCAGACGGCCGGAGAAGTCGGCGGCTGGTTGGGTATTGCCGCTGTGCCCGTTGGCTTGGTAGGGTTTGGCGCGGGGGTTGTGGTGGCGAGGGCAGTTGCGGCTGCGGCTAAAGCTGCGGCGACCGTTGGCAGCAGGGCCGGCAGCGTCGTCGGCAGCAGGGCCGGCAGCGTCGTCGTCGGCGTCGTCGGCAGCAGCAGCAGCTTAAGGAGCATCAGCAGCTTAGGAAGCGCAAGAAGCGTGGCAGGAGGCAGCATGGCAGGCGTTGCTCAAAGCTCATCTGGCAACCTGGCCGCGGTCGCAGCGTCAAGTACTGCTACAACTGCGGGGCAAGGTAACTGGATAGTTACAACAGTTAATCGCTTGGGCGCAGGATTCGGGCCAACCGTAACGCGTGTTAGAAACCTTTCCCCTATAGATAATCCTGGCCCAGAGCTAATGGCGCTCATGCAGGTTTTACGACGTTAGTACCGTTCGCCACGGAACCACAGCCCCATCCGCCACCGACACGACTTCATACGCGCCTGTCGGTGGCGCCCTGTTCGTATCCGTGAAACAGACAGACCCATACTCGCTATTCCACCACCCGCCTGCCAGGTAAACCAACACGTCTGGAGTTTACGTTGTAGGTGGCCGCAAAAGATCACGGTTCATCACACGTAATGAAAATTCGCCTCACCTCATACGTCAGAAAAACCAATAACACTGAAACATTAGCCCCCACATTCATTTCGGAAATCTCCTACAACAACTGCCACCAACTAACGAGTTTCAGAAACACCTTATTCCAGATCTTCTCTATACACTCTCGCCCCGTCATGACACGCAACACAAACACGCTATCCAGATGCACTACATAGTTACATTCCCAAACTTTTCTACCAAACCAATCAATAAGGTTATCATCGTGAATAAAACGCTATCCGCACTCGGTCTTGCTCTGGCCACTGCCCTGACTGGCACCGCCGTATCTGCCAACACCGGCACTATCAACTTTGAAGGCCAGATCACCGGCAGCACCTGCCCTATCGAAGTGGTCAACCCAGGTGACGGTGCAGTTGGCAACCTGGTGAAAATGGGCTCTGTCGACGCTGGCCGCTTCACCGCCGTCGGCCAGGAATACAGCGGCAAGAGCTTTGCCCTGCGCGTCAAAGACAATGGCAGTTGCGGTCTTACAGGCACTGCCGATGTTGCAACTGTAAAGTTTGACGGTGCCGCGGACGGTTCCGGCAGCTACTTTGCTGTCACACCAACGGCAGATGGCGCAACGGGCGTCGCCATTGCCATTCGTGACTTTAGCGGAGACTCTATCGAGCCTGGAACCGAGTCTGCCCCCTACCCTCTGGTCGTTGGCGGTGTCACCGACATGACCTTCGACGCCTACTATCGCTCGACAGCCGCCACAGTGACGCCGGGCACTGCCTCGGCAGATATCAACTTCACCGTCGCCATCAACTGATACAACACCCGGCCACTGTGTAACGGTCAAAAGACCTGTCGCAAGCCGCACCATTGTCAACGCATCCAGGCCCTTTTACGGGCCTGGATGTTCAAGGTAAATCAACCATGATCGGCACTATCTGCCAACAGGCCGTTGCGAAGTCCGCGCTCGGCTTAGGCATGGCTCTCGCCGTGCTCAGCATTCACATCCCGGTTGCTGAAGCTGCGCTCACCGTCAATGCCACCCGCGTGGTGTTCGCCAGCGAAAAACGCAGTACTTCGGTGGTCATTTCCAACCCGAGCGATCGCCCGTTCGCGGTTCAGACCTGGGTCAACACGACAGTCGACGACACAGTGACCGCAGTACCTTTTGCACCCTCTCCACCGTTGTTTCGCCTGAACCCCGGCAAACAGCAGCAAGTGCAGATCAATGGCCTGCCCAACGACCTGCCCGCAGATCGCGAATCGCTGTTCTTCTTCAATGTGCAGGAAATCCCCCAGGCCGACAGTTCGCAAGGCAATGTGCTGAATATAGCTCTGCGGACCCGACTCAAACTGTTCTACCGCCCGGCCGGGCTGACTGACAACCCAATTGCACGCCTCAAGGACCTGCAATGGTCAATCGAGCAGTCCAACGGTAAAACCCGGCTGATGGGGATCAACCCAACCCCTTTCCACGTGTCGTTCATACGCCTTGAAGTCACGGCCAACGGCAAGACCGAAAAGATCGCGCAGGCAGCCATGCTGGCACCTTTTGCCTCGCAGGCCTATGAGCTTGGCGAAACGAAAGCAGAGCCGGGCGTTCAGGTGGTTTTTTCAGCGATAAACGATTACGGCGGCTACAGCGTTCCGCTGACCGTTCCGGTCACGCTGGCTCATTAAACCGCTTCGGCCAGCTTTCACTCCCCAGGACATTGACCATGACCCTATTACCCGACTCCGGGCTCATACCGGTGCGTCTGCGTTTTATGCAGTTGCTGATTGTCTGCGGCAGCGGAGCCCTGCCACTGGAGCTGATTCAGGCCGCAGATCTCGTCAATTTCCAGTCCGGTTTTCTGCGCCAGGGCCAGGGCTACGATATCGACGCTGCAAACAAAGCGCTGAATAACCTCGCAGAGGTCGAAGACTTGGTACCCGGCAACCACTGGGTCGAAATTCACATCAACACGCGTTACTTCGGTCAGCGGGAACTGCGCTTCGATGCCGACCCGCAAGGCAACGGTCTGCTGCCATGCCTGTCAAAAGAGCTACTTGAGCAAATGGGCGTACGCATCGAGAGCCTGGCCGAGCAGACATTATTGCAGGCCTCCTGCGTCGACCTGTCCCGGCTGATTCCCCAGGCAACCACCAAACTGGACGGCGGCAGGCTGCAACTGTCGATCTCCATACCGCAGATCGCCATGCGCCGGGATGCCATCGGCAGGGTTGATCCGGCGCTCTGGGATTACGGCATCAATGCCGCATTCGTCAGTTACCAGGCGTCCGCTCAGCAAACCACGCGTACCGACACCGGCACAGGCAACAGCGCGGATCTGTACCTTAATAGCGGTATCAACCTTGGCGCATGGCGACTGCGCAGCAATCAAAGCGTACGTCACGACGAAGAGGGTCGTCGTGAATGGACAAGGGCCTATGCATACGCCCAACGTGACCTGCCCGGCACTCACGCGAATCTGACCATCGGCGAGACGTCCACCGACAGCAATGTTTTCCGTAGCGTACCGATCAAAGGCGCACTGATCAAAACCGATCAGGAAATGCTCCCCGACACCGCACAGGGGTACGCCCCGGTGATTCGCGGTGTGGCGCAGAGTCGGGCGAAGCTTGAAGTGCTGCAGAACGGCTACCCGATCTATTCCACCTATGTCAGCGCCGGCCCCTACGAAATCGACGATCTGGCGGCTACGGGCAGCGGCGAACTGGAAGTGGTACTGACTGAGGCGGACGGTCAGGTGCGGCGCTTCAGCCAGCCCTACGCAACCATCGGCAACCTGTTGCGTGAGGGCGTCTGGAAATACAGCTCCGCACTGGGCCGCTATAACGGTGCCAGCGCAATCGAGCAGCCCTGGATTTGGCAAAGCACGCTGGCCATTGGCACCGGCTGGAACTCCACCCTTTACGGCGGCTTGATGGCCAGCGACATGTACCGCGCCACCGCGCTGGGCATCTCGCGGGACCTGGGCGCTTTGGGGGCCGTGGCATTGGACGCAACGCAGTCGGACGCGGACATTGATCGCGCCGGAACGACCAGCGTGCAAGGCATGAGTTACGCCCTCAAGTACGGCAAGATGTTTACCACCAATACCAACCTGCGCTTCGCCGGTTACCGCTACTCCACTCAAGGCTATCGTGATTTCGACGAGACCATGCGTCAACGCGATAACGACAGACCCTTCACCGGCAGCCGCCGTAGCAGGCTGGAGGCCTCCGTTCACCAAAGGGTCGGAAGCCGCAGCAGTGTCAGTCTGACAATGTCCCGGCAGAATTATTGGGGCAGCGCTGCCGAACAGCAGCAGTATCAATTCAACTTCAATACTCAGCATGCCGGGGTCACCTACAACCTGTATGCCTCACAATCGCTGACCGACACACGCAACCAGAAAAATGACCGGCAGTTGGGGCTAAGCATCTCGCTGCCTCTGGATATCGGGCATTCGAGCAGCGCAGCCTTCGACCTGCAGAACAGTGGTGATCACTACAGCCAGCGGGCCAGTCTGAGCGGCAGCCTCGACGATAACCGCCTCAATTACCGAACCAGCCTGAGCAACGATGACGGCCGCCAGCAAAGCGCAGGTCTCGCGGTCGGCTATCAGGCGCCTTTTGCAAGTTTCGGAGCGGGCCTGACCCAGGGCAACGATTATCGCAGCACGTCAATCAATGTCAGTGGCGCCCTGTTGATGCACGCAGGGGGTATCGAACCCGGTCCGAGTCTGGGCGATACCATTGCGCTGATCGAAGTGCCCGACACACCGGGCGTCGGTGTACAGAATGCAATCGGCGTCGAGACCAACAGTCGAGGGTATGCACTGGTGCCCTACCTGCGGCCTTACCGTTACAACCACATCGAGCTGCAAACGGATCAGCTCGGTCCGGAGATCGAAATCGATAACGGCAGCGCTCGAGTAGTGCCGGCTCGCGGGGCCGTGGTCAAGACCACTTTTGCCGCACGCACCGTCACACGTCTGGTTATCACGGCGCTTACCGACAGTGGCAAGCCGCTGCCGTTCGGTGCTCAGGTCAGCGACGCCGAAGGAAACATCATGGGCATTGCAGGCCAGGGCGGATTGATTTTGCTGTCCACCGGCATGCAGGCACAAACCCTCGACGTAAGCTGGGGTGAACAGACTGAATCCCGATGCCGACTGCACATAGACCCGACCAATATGCCGCTGACCAAAGGCTACCGAATACAGTCATTGACGTGCAGCCAATAACCTCTGGTCTGACGCACATGTGCCACCGACCTTTCAGGAACCCCTCATGAAACATGTACTGAATGCACTGGCGCTTGCCATGACTGCCGCCAGCCTCGTTCATGGCACAACCGCTATGGCCGAGTCTTACGATCAGAATCCGGGCGACAGCTGTTACTGGCAATCCAGCCCCGGGATGAAAGAATTCCGCCGTGACATTGGCACGATCTACATCCCCCGAGATGCCAAAATCGGCAGCGTTATCGGCAAGATCGATATGGAGGCATACACCCCCGACATGGCAAGGCTATCGGCCGCTTGCGCCAATGACGGCACCGCTATACTGGAGTTCAGGGCGACGGCAACGGCCCCGATCCATTCTGGTGGTCTGGAACCGATCAATGGTGAAGACATCAACGGCAAAGTATTTAAAACCAATATTTCAGGAGTCGGCATAAGGGTAAAACTGGACCATCCGTACTCAGGTGGGTGTAACAATTGCTTCACACCGGTCGACGGAAATCCTGTCGTACCGTTTTTGGCTCTCAATGAATATGACAAGCTGCTCGTGCCAATCAGCATTGTGGGCCTGAGAAACTTTATCACGCTGGTCAAGATCGGGCCTATACCTCCCGGCCCTAATGTGCTGGATGGCAGCGAGCTGTGGTCAGGAAGCCTTACTGCGCTGGGCAAAGTCATGAGATACGGCGTCACCGGCACGGTGATTCAGGCTCAATGCACCGTAGGCGCTCCGAGCAGCGCAGCCCCGGTACAACTGGGTGACTGGGACCGAGCAGAGTTTACCGGACCCGGTTTCACCACTACGAAGGTCCCTTTCCATATTGCCCTGAGCAATTGCGAGACCGACACCGGCGCCGGTTTTACAGCAACAGCCCACGTCCAGCTCGACGGCGTCGACGGCTCGGCACCGGTCGGCCCCGTCAATAGCGGCGTTTTCAGCCTGACGACCGATTCGCAGGCTCGTGGCATAGGGATTCAAGTGCTCAAGGCCGACGGTTCGACGCCCATGGAACTGCAAACCGAAGTCCCGTTGATTGCTATCACGCCAGGTAACATGTCACTCAACTTTTATGCGCGCTTCTATCAGACCGAAGCCAGCAGCGAAGTCCGCCCAGGCAAAGCCAAAGGTGCGCTGAGCTTTACCCTTACCTACAAATAGCAGAACAACCCGCAGATGCCTGCACGCTATGCCGACGTCAGCCATACAACGTTGGTGCCAGTGAAGGAAACGGCTGCCAGCTGAGTTTCTGGTCGAAGCTCACGCGCACTCTGATCTCCAGCTGGGTGCCAACCTTGAAGCGCTGCAGATCCGCCTTGCTGATATGACCGGCGCTGATTGTTGCGCCGGTCGACGGCACCGGATACTCACTCAGTACCGGAACAACCACCAGTTGACTGGCGTTGTTCACCCCGCGCACTTCAAGATTGACGAACTGGTCCGTCGCCATGAAGAGCCAGCTATTGAGTGTGAACACTGCGCGCCCTCCATCGGCGATGCTGCTCAGCGGCAACCGTCCACCCGACACCTTGTCGCATTGCACCACCGGAAAACCGCTGACCCTCGATACCGTGAGGTTATGCCTGCTTGAAACATGCAGCTCCACTGCGCTCGGCTCCGTGACCTCGTAATACACAGGGATCGTTTTACCAAAATGCTGGGGAATCCGACTGGCCGGAATCCTGAACTCGAGAGGGTTGGCAGCTTCCGGCTGGTCTGTCCGGTAGGCCCCGGTACTGCCTGGCTCGGCCCACTGGACAGCAATAACGTCACCAGGACGAATGTCAGCCTGGGCAGGTATTGTCACGATAGCGCCATTGATAGCACTCAACGGATTGAGTGTGCTGTAGCTTGCCGAGCCGGACGCCCCCTCGATTCTCGGTGGCGGTAGTACTCGAGGAACAGGCTGAGCTGCAACATCAAGCCTGAACGCCAGTGAATAAGAAGACGCGTTCCCTGCACGATCTGTCAGGCGATAAAACGCATAGCGCACTCCGTCACCACGTGCCCGAACCATGTCGCCATTGAATACCAGCGTCACAGAATTGCCGATCTCGGGCGCAGCCAGCGACCTGGTCGAAACGATATCGTCATCGCTGAATGCAAAGGGATCGCGGCTCCAGTACCAGGTCACGGCGTCACCGGGAGCTCCTCCACGGTATGACTCAATAGTGGCAGTAACTCTATCGTCGTGGCTTGCCAGATACCCGGAGGTAATCTTTGAGGTATCAAACCTCAGTTGCCCCTGATTGGCAGCCAGCATCGGGGCAGTCAGATCGATGGTGACAGCCTGGGGCACAGACCATTCGCTATTGCCCGAATACTCCGTCACCTCATAGCGTATCGAGTGGATTCCAGCCGTGAGATGATATTTCGGCAAGTCGAACGATAGGTCTTCAAGGGGGAGTGAGGGGAAATCTTCGCCTGGCCAGGTTTTCTGATAGACCAATGTAGTGTTGTCCCAGTAAACCGTAAGAATGACGTCATAACGGGGCTCATTGTAGTAATCCCACGCGGGAATCTGTATCGGCAGTGGATTAAATACATCGTCTACGGGCAACAACCCCTCTTCGTCCCATTGCGGATCGTCGGGAAGAAGATAGGCAATAAAAGGCGGTGGATAGCCGGGATCCTGCCTGAACAGCGCTGTGAATACCCTCCTCAGCCAGTGGCGAAAACGGTCATACAGTCGAGTCGTTATCATGTTCAGATCCTTGAAGTCCGCTTCCGCTTGGTGAACATCCATATTCACACCTGCTTACTTCAACACATCTGTGCCATTGCCACGACTCGCAAAACTGCTAGTTGACAGACCCTGCCGATAAACTGACGCCTATCAAAAAGGAGGTCATCGTGACCTCCCTTTTGCCTTTCGTTTTGTTTACCAGCTGTAACGAATACCTACGCTGGCACCCCAGGGTTGCTCGACTTTATCGCCATTGCTGTGCTCGAAATCGGCATGCACCTGAAAGCGCTTCGACAGGGAGGCGGCTATACCAATGCCCAACTCGCCACGCGAACCCGACAAGTCGTTGTTGAAGACGTTGTCGTTCACCTGAACCTCGTTGTTTTTTGCAAACTCGTGAACCCAGGCCGCACGCACATAAGGCTGGACCGTCCTGCCTTGCCCAAGATCGAAGTTGCGCCCGGTCGTCGCACCGAGTTTGCCCACCAGCGAACGCGTCAGGTCGTTTTCGGCACGCATGCCGTTGTCCAGCTCATAATCCTTGCCTTCGACGACCACGCCGGCCAACTGGCTGTAGGGCTCGACAAAGTAACCATTGTCCAGCTTGATATGGCGTCCGAACTCCAGCGACGCACCGACACCCGAGTTGCTGTAATCGCCTTTTGTACGGGTGCCATCGCTCAGATTGACGCGGGCTTTGTTATTGAAACGGTTGAACTTGAGCACGCCGTCGAAGTAGTAGCCCGTGTCGCTGTCCAGCCATGTGCTGTAGGCACCGACGTAGTAGCTGTCGACTTTGCCACTGGCACCACGGTCCAGACTCAGGTCTGAACTGCTTTGCCCTGCCATCACACCCGCCAGCCATTGCCCGTCACCCATCGGGACTTTGCCGTCCGCGCCCAGCGAAAAGCCCTGCTGAGTTTGCTGATAGCCGAAACCTGACGCATCGGAGACGTTGAACTTGTTGCCGTAGGTGCGCATCCACGCGCCCGACTGGCCACCGTTATGACGCAATTCGCCCATGCGCGTGCGCAGCGAGCTCAGCTCGCCGTACCATACGGTCGGTGCCGTATTGAACAGTGCGACTACGGTAGCGGCAGCAGGGCTGACCTTGCGGGTCTGCGCGTCAAGATACCAGTCACTGGCACCCTGCTTGACCAGATCGTAGGACCAGGCACCGAGGTCGACCGCGCCGCCAACCAAGGAAAAATCCGCATCGCCGGCGGCAGCGCGCACCACATGCATGCTGGTGTCAGCAGACGGGTCAGTGCCGGTGCTGCCGATCAGCAGCGAGTGACTGCCGGTCGCACTGCCGGTGATGTCGAGAAAGTCTGTGCGACCCGCGCCAAAATCCACATCCATGATGAACGTGCCATTGCCGGACAGATTGGCGACCGACAGTGTGTAAAAACCGGCAGCGTCGCCAAAGCGGACCGAGCCACCGTTCAGGGTCAACTCAGCAAGGTTGCCGTTGCCGATCATGGCCCACTGCGCGCCATTGTTGATGGCGACGCTGCGGGTATTTTCCAGGTGCCCGGTCAGCACTGAGTTGTTGTCGAGCAGTACATCGGCGAGCGCACCCGACTCGGCAAGTACATCCCCCGTCATGCTGCTGTTGTCGAGATTGAGTGTGACGGCGCTCGCGGACTCGACCTGCACGTTGCCACTCAGGCTGCTTGCCGACACATTCATCACGGCCGAGGAGCCGCCGGTGACTTCCAGCATATTGCCGTTGCCACCCGTCAGGCTGGAACCATTGCTGACATCTAACGCCACAACGGAGCCTGGCAACCTTGATATCAATGGGGCAATCCGGATAGCGGCCCCCGTCTGCCCGACCACCTGCGTGCTGTCCAGCTTCAGTGACGCCTCTGTGTAGACTTCCTCGGAGCTGATGGCAACGCCATTCACCGTGCCGACGATACTGCTGGCACTGGCCTGCGCTGCACCGGCATTAAGGCGCAAACCTACCCCGTCGACGCCGGTGCCTGCCAATTGCGAGCCCGTCAGACCGAGCTGACTGAAATGCGTGACCACTGTACCCGCCAATGCGCCGCTGCTGGAGCTGTTGGTCAGGTTCACGCTGGAGCCGGTTGTCAGGTCCCGTAATCGATTGACGCTCAGACCGATACCGCTGGCATTGGCGATGGTGCTGTTGGAAACAGTCCCGAGACTGTTAGTGACGCTAAGGCCATTGCTGATCGCAGCGCCATTCATGGTGAGCTCGGAACCGCCACGCAACGTGGCAGCCACAAGGGCCGACCCGGCCGAGATATTCAGCATGGAGCCCGTAGAGTCAACCCTGCCGTGCTGGCTTCCGCCATTCACATTCAGCGTTGCGTCGCTGGACAACACGTAATTATTGACGGGGCTGGATTGATCGATGTCCATCACCTCGTCTTTTACCGGGACAATAGCGGCAAACACTTGATTGCTGATCAATAGCGCAGGAACAAGTGCCAGGCACTTTATGGCAACGGGCAAAGGATGCAGGGCACAGGGGGGGCGGAGCATCATGGCAGCTTCCTCGATCTCGGAAATATGTAAGCCCGTTCGATATCTGTCTTAAGAAAAAGAAAAGCGAGCTGTAGGACGTCTGCGGATCCTACCGACGTATATCCGACAAAAATGCAAGGCAATTCCGACATTACTGTAAGAATATTCCTACCAACACTGCGAGTGGCGATTCCCCCTGTACTGCTGTTACACCGCAACTGCAATGTCCTTAGAGCACGGTCCCAAGGTCGGCACCCTGAAAGATGCCGACCTACTGAAACCCACACCCCTGCGACGCTATAAAACAGCGCTATCTATTACTGAGCATCGCCAGTTTCCAGCCCGCTGTCCTCACCGGATATACAGGTAGTGCGAGAGCTTGCAGAGCAAAAGGTCGAGCCCGTTTTTCGACTGATCCGGACGCGTGTTGAATGAGAGCCTCGCTGTCCGCTGTCTTTGGACAACTCATAGGTAAAAAGTCCGCTGCCGTTGGTAACAGGCTCTACAAGATCCGCATAAGGCACCTTGAATTCAATACCCTGTGCCACGTGGTCGGAAGTCACGGTAATCGGATCAAAGGTAAACTCCGTTCCGGGTATCAGCATCGTGCCATCCCTATCACTGTATCCCCGCCAACTGAACATGACGGTATCACCCGGTTGCATGTTGGCAGCATTGCCTGGCATCACAACATCGATACCCTCCCACGGCTTGCTACCACAGTTGATGAACGGTTCGTCTGCCGGACTTCCACTCCAGCGTCCAGGAAACTCCACATCGACCAATCCCTCGATGGGAATGATAGTGACACTCACCTCGGTGAGGGCGGATTGCTGTACGTTTATGCCGTTCGAAGTGGTGTAGTAGATCGGCAGCTTCTCGTTGTACCCCCCCTGACAATATCCGCCCACGCAACTTCAAAGGCGACCGTTGCAGCGGGCGACTCAGTGGTCAGCGTTATTTCACTGACAGGATCACTCAAAGTACCCCAGTAAAGTTTCAACACCTGCCCTGCCTGGACTTCGTTATAGAGTTGCAGTTGCGCCGTGGCAGACAAATCCAGATCGGCCTCCGTCAGTTGATTATCCGGCGCAGACGAATTCCGACTTTTTACGACCACCGGGGGGAGATTTATGTTTACAGGATCAAGCCCGACAGGGGGCGGGCCAGCCACACTGAAGTTAACGTTCACCGTCAGTCTCGGCGAAGGAGTCTTCGACACTCCACGCACGACGTTGTAGCCAACCTCAAAGGTGCGCGCATTGTCTGCACCTTGCGCTGACAGCGTGGCCCAATCGATCAGGAAAACCATCGGAAAGCTAGACACCGGCACCAGCGGTAGCCGGGTGTTTTCCCATACAACTTCTATCTGGTCTGCTTCAGGTTTCGCATTTTCATAACTGGGCGCAGGAATCTCGACCTCAACGCCTAACAGAGCGTCGGCTCTGTCGATCCACCCATCGAACGCCAAGTCAACCTCTGGAGTTTGAAGCCCAGCAGGGCCAGGATTGAGATCAACCTCTATATAGGTCGCATCCGAATAAGCCCCAAAGTTACCCGTGCGATCTTGATAACGGTAGACAACCGCTATTCTTCCCTGAGCCAGCGTTTTGACAAAGTCGGCTTCGAGGCGGACAACCGGATCACCCGCTTCCGGGACTACATCGTCTACCGTAATTGGTTTGCTCGTAATGGGTTCAAATGGATCACTCTGGCGGGAAGTGAGCAATGAGGGCGCCCATGAAATAAAAACAGTATCACCCGCTAACATGTCCTTGGTGCGCGAGACCGAAATATCCAGGTAAGCATTGTCGTTCAGGTATTG
This sequence comes from Pseudomonas syringae pv. cilantro, assembly GCF_001293775.1. Lineage (GTDB taxonomy): Bacteria > Pseudomonadota > Gammaproteobacteria > Pseudomonadales > Pseudomonadaceae > Aquipseudomonas > Aquipseudomonas syringae_P. The sequence continues at coordinate 98,311 of NZ_LGLN01000071.1, read as the reverse complement.
AAGCGTCAGACCGTTCGTCACCACCTCGACAGGCAGCGTAGGAGGCGGGCCTTCGTCGCCCTCATTTGGCGGAACTTTATCAACGGTGAATTGGAGTTCTGACGAGTCAGCATCGTTGCCATCATATTGGGTATAGCGATATGAAAATAAATAACGCCCTGCCTCTTTAATGACGTCCACGGGGACTATAACGTCAACATCGGAGGGGCTGTTCAGCACGTTTGTCTGAAGGTGACTGCCGTTAATCATATACTCGAGTGTTTCATCATAACCGTATTCTATGAAATCAGTTCTTGGAAGAGTCAGCGTCAGAGGGTTTTCCCATTGAGTCTTTGGCCACAGGGTTCGATCATCGCCCGAAATTGGTAGTAAAGTACCCAATGCCACTGGCGCAGCTTCCAGCCTGTACTTTCTTTTGCGAGCACGCTCAAGGCGCTTCTTGCGTACCGCCTGGCGGACCTCTTCAGCCGTTTTTTTTTCTTCGTGCAAGTCCATTTGTCGTTCTCCATAACGATCAGCCGCCATCAAGCCCTGGCGGCAACAGGCACAACCGCAACCGCTCACCGGACGTTTAAGCCAGCCGAAACCGGAGAGATCACGGGTTTCCGTCATGCCAGCAACCTAAGGCTTAATCAGGGCACCGCGATACTGGTAGAAGTGCTAGCTAGACAATCTTCGTTTTAAGGCGTAAGCGTCGTGGTTCGTTCACTCATCTCTATGTATCCGTATCGATACATTCACGACATTCGCCGGACATCGGCCACCGCCACCCTACCGCCGAGCCTCACGGCGAAGTAGCATGAGCGGCAGCGTTGATCTTCAACAGCGGCCAGACAACGGTGGCACACGCAGGCGACAGACGCACTATGCAAGCACTTCCCGAGAACACCCTTGATGCCACATCGACCGACCAGCGCTGGAGCGTGCGGGCGCTGATCGTCGATGACGATGTGGCCATTCGCGAACTGCTTTGCGACTACCTGACGCGCTTCAACATCAATGCCCGTGGCGTGACCGACGGCACGCAAATGCGTCACGCTCTCACCGATCAAACCTTCGACGTGGTGGTGCTGGACCTGATGCTGCCCGGCGAGGACGGCCTGTCGCTGTGCCGCTGGCTGCGCAGCACCTCGGATATCCCGATCCTCATGCTGACCGCACGCTGCGAACCGACCGACCGGATCATCGGCCTGGAGCTGGGTGCCGACGATTACATGGCCAAGCCCTTCGAGCCCCGCGAGCTGGTCGCGCGCATCCAGACCATCCTGCGCCGGGTGCGCGACGAACGCAGCGATCAGCGCACGACCATTCGTTTCGACGCCTGGCGCCTGAACAGCGTCCTGCGTCAATTGACGGCCGCCGACGGTCTGGTCGTGCCGCTGTCCAACGCCGAGTTTCGCCTGTTGCGCGTGTTTCTCGAACGGCCGCACAGAGTCTTGAGCCGCGAACAGTTGCTCGATGCCGCAAGAGGCCGCTCGATAGAGGCGTTCGACCGCAGTATCGATTTGCTGGTCTCGCGGCTGCGTCAGAAGCTTGGAGATGACCCGAAGAATCCACAGTTGATCAAAACTGTACGCGGTGAAGGCTATCTGTTCGATGCCAGGGAGCTGGGTTGATCCGCAGATTCGATACGCTGTTCGCCCGACTGTTCGGTGGTGCGCTGCTAGCGATCCTGCTCGCGCACTTGCTAGCCTTCATCTGGTTCACGCAATACGGCATGCGCCCCATGCCGCCGCCCAGGCCTGACTTCGACCCTGCGCACAGCCAGTTCGATGACAGACCGATGCACAGGCCACCGATTCTGGGTGGCCCGGCGATAGTGCTGCTCTTTCAGTTCATTACCATGATCATCGCCGCTTGGTATGGCGCCAAGGCACTCAGCCGTCCGATACAGCGACTCAGTGAAGCCGCCGAGCGCCTGAGTGAAGACCTTGACAGCCCGCCACTGGAGATCAGCGGCCCCAAGGAGGCGCGTCAGGCCGCGCAGACGTTCAACCTGATGCAAAGCAAAGTGCGCGAACAGATGCAGCAGCGCGGACGCATGCTGGCGGCAGTCTCGCATGACCTGCGCACCCCACTGTCGCGGCTCAAGCTGCGCGTCGAGCAGATCGTGGAGCCAAAGCTCCATGGGCTGATGACCCAGGACCTCAACGACATGATCAGCATGCTCGATGCCACGCTCGCCTACCTCAATGAACATCGGCGAACCGAAGGCTTGCAGCAGTTTGACCTGCAGGCGCTGATCGAATCCCAGGCCGAAAATGCCCAGGACAACGGCGACGACGTGCAGTACGAAGGGCAGTGCAAACCGCTCAGGACGCAACCGATGGCGCTACGCTCGTGCCTGCAGAATCTGGTCGACAATGCGCTGCGCTACGCCGGTAGCGCGCACATCGTGATTGAAGACAGCGCAGATCGTGTGCGCGTGTCGGTGGTTGATCACGGACCGGGCATTGCACCCGAGTTTCACGAGACGGTGTTTGAACCGTTCTATCGCATGGAGAGTTCGCGCAATCGCAACTCTGGCGGCATCGGCATGGGCATGAGCATCGCCCGCGAGGCTGCGCGCCGCATCGGTGGGGATCTGTCGCTTGCGCAGACCCCAGGCGGCGGCCTGACGGCAATCCTCGATCTGCCGCGCCTTTGACCCCCTTGTGTACCGCGACTCGTACATGTACCCGATGTCCGTGTGGGAGTGAGCTTGCTCGCGAGGAAGTTGGTGCAACGCTGAAGATCTACTGATGACTATTATGCCGGTGCTCCGCGTCGGCATGCCGTTCTGGCCGCTCTGCGTCCTCTTTGTGGTACTACGCGTCACACAACGGTTTGCGATGTCAATGATGTCT
>NZ_LGLN01000071.1:37853-95442 GCF_001293775.1 Pseudomonas syringae pv. cilantro | reverse complement strand
TCAGTGCCATCGTGATAAAAAAAAGCGCTTTCGTTTATGGGCAGTGATTATGAACGAGGCATGACGTTGTGTTGCAGCGTAGATTTGACGCAGCGCGTCCAGAACGCATGCCGACGCGAAGCATCGGCATGATAGTGAGTCAGGTTTGTGTATTAACGATGAGTGCTCAACGCGAGTTACGCGCCCGTTCGCTGCCTACCCAGTCCGTCAACAGGCTGTACGCCACTGCCAGCAAGGTCGGGCCGATGAACAGACCGATGAAGCCGAAGGCCAGCAGCCCGCCGAACACGCCGAGCAGGACAATCACCAGCGGCAGGTTACCGCCTCGGCTGATCAGGTAAGGTTTGAGCACGTTGTCAACACCACTGATGACGAACATGCCCCAGATCCCCATGAACACCGCCATACCATATTCGCCCTGCCAGACCAGCCAGGCGGTAGCAGGCAGCCAGACCAATGGCGGCCCCATCGGAATAAGGCTGAACAGGAAAGTCAGAATGCCCAGCACCAGTGCGCCGGGAATGCCCGCGATCAGGAAGCCGATCAGTGCCAACACGGCTTGCGCCGCTGCGGTGCCGATGACGCCATTAACCACCCGCTGCACCGTACCCGCCACCAGATCCAGGTAATATTGCGCGCGATCGCCAATCAGGCGTTCGAGCAAACTGAGCACAAAGGCCGCCAGACGCGGGCCATCGCGGTAGAAAAAGAAGGCGAAGACGATGCTCAGGGTCAGTTCCAGAATGCCGCCGCCAATCTGCGCACTGCGCGCCAGCAGCCAGTTGCCGACTTCACCCAGATAAGGCTTGAGCGTGGTCATGAAGGCTGCGCCCTGCTGATCGATGGTGGTCCAGAGCGCCACCAGCCGTTCGCCCACCAGCGGAATCCCCGCCAGCCATTGCGGTGGATCGGGCAACCCGTCGACCTGGATGTTCTTGATCAGTCCGGTGGCATCGCGCACGTGGTCGGCGAGATTGAAGCCCAGCCAGACCAGTGGGGCTGCAACCAGCAGCATCCAGCACAAGCTCATCACCAATGCGGCCAGCGACTCACGGCCCTTGAACCAGCGCGTCAACAGGCGCATCAGCGGCCAACTGGCAAAGGCCAGCACCGCGCCCCAGACCAGCGCCGACCAGAACGGCGCCATTACCCAGAGACAGGCACCAAACAGCGCCAGCAGCAGAATCTGCACCAACAGACGGTCATTGTTGAACATGCGGCATCCACTAAAGAGGGGTCAGAGCGTGCGAGCATAATGGCGAAGTTGTTTATTCGCTATCGTCACTAGGGTCTGTTCCCGTTTCNGCGTCCTGCGCCTGGCCTGGCGAGATTTGGCCCAGCAACGCGGCTCGTGATGAAACGGGAACAGACCCTAGCGGATAACCTCGATCTTGAGCCCTTTGCCCTCGGCAATACCGGTCTCCAGCCGGGCAGCACGCACGCCCTTGGTGATCAACGCGTCCAGCCAGGCACTGGCGCTGGCACCGGACACCGTTGCGCGCAAGCTGCTGTCCAGATTCAGGGCGCGGGACACAAGCGTGACCCAGGCGCCCTGTGGCTCGCCGACCAGGCTGGGCAGTTCCAGCTTGCCGGTGCTTTTGAGTTGGCGCAGCAGCGTGGCCGAGGTCGGCAACAGTTCGCCCAGCGGCGCGGCGGATTCGAATTGTTCGACATGCAGGTAGGCCCGACGGTTACCCCGGGTGATGCTGTAAAGCGCTACCAGCGTGTCATTTCTAGGCTCGGCCATGCGCAGCAGCAGGTAGGCCTGGCGGTCATCGGCGCCATACAGCTTGGCGTTGCCGAACACCTCATTGGCCCACAGGCTGCTTTCTCCGCAATCGCGTGCCTGACACCAGAACAGCAGCTCCGCGCCCTGCTGCTGCAACGCTTCGCGGGCAGCGGTGAAGGCATCGTCGGATGTCCGCTCGGCAGGCAACTGATACGTGACCGAGGTCAGCTTGCCACGCGCATTGACCTGACCGTCGAAACGCAACTGGCCACTGATCTTGCGGATAGAGCCGAGCGGGTAGACCCGTTCAAGCTCGGCAGCCGGCCGATAGTCGACGATCTCCGTGTCGGCCAGACGCGGCAGGATATCGAGGTCGCTGCTGCCTGGCAGGTCGGCAGCGCACAGCGCAGCACTGAACATCGCCGTGCATACCACAACGACGGAAATACGTGGTAAACGCATGAGGGCTCTCATTGGCGGGCAGAACAGTAACAAGAATAGAAAGAATCGCCAGCAAGGCGGTCACGAGAGACTGCGGATTGATCCATCACGGTTGACTCCTGTTTCAACCCGTCCAGCGTCGACAGTTGCCGCCTGCAAGTCAAGGCGCAGCGAAAAAGCGATTGATACAGTGTGCAACAGAACGTGCGCCCTGCTCGTCGTCGAGGTGCAGATGATGACCGCCGTCGAGCTGTTCGATCTCGATAGGCAGCCCGGACAGCACCTCCTGATTTTTTGCCAGCATGCCGTCCGCTGCGATCAGCAACTGTGTCGGACACCGGATGCCGCGCACGAAAGCCATTGCCTGCTGCTGAGTGAGACGTGTCGCCGATGGCAGGGTCAGGCGGCTGTCGCTGCGCCAGGTATAGCCCCCGGGCACCGGCATCAGACCGCGTTGCGCCAACAACTCCGCCGCTTCGCGACTGACCGCGACCACTCCTTTCATACGCGCCTGAATCGCCCGTTCCTGATCCGCGTAGACCGGTTTTTGCTTGCCCGCCAACCGGAGTTGCGCCTGCAGCGCTGCGCCCATGCGCTCGGCGGCCGAATCGGCATCGCCGGTCAACGGAATCAGGCCATCGATCAGTGCCAGCCGCGTCACACGCTCCGGCAACGACCCGGCAAGCAACACCGAAATGATGGCGCCCAGCGAATGCCCTATCAGAGCAAAACGCTGCCAGCCCAATTGCTCCGCCACCTGCAACACATCAAACACATAGTCGGCCAGCGCATAGGAAGAACCGGCCGGTCGATGACCGGAGTAACCATGCCCGGCCAGATCGAGCGCCACAATGCGCAGCCCGGTCAGACGCGGTGCCAGCCGGGCAAAACTGTTGGCATTGTCGAGCCAGCCATGCAGCGCGATCACCGGCTGACCGTCTTCCGGGCCGAACAGATGGGCAGCCAGTTCGATGTGGCCAAGATTCAGGCGCACCTCCTCGACCGGCAACTTCATGCATGCGCCCCTTGCAGACGTCGAGCCTCCCAGCGAGTGAACAGCGATTTGAGTAGCTGCGCCGTTTCATCAGGACGCTCCAGTGGAAACATATGCCCTCCCGGCATGGACAAGTATTCGCCTTCGCGCATGCGTCTGGCCAGGTAGCCATGATGCGGCATGATCACCCGGCTGTGGCGCCCGCGCACCATGGCCAGCGGCACTTTGAGCTGGCGGGACGGTAGCGGGCTGGTGTGCGGAATGCTGCGGTAGATACTGATTTCGGTCGCCGGGTCGAAGCGCAGGCGCAACTGCTCGCCATCCTGCCGCAGACCATGTTGCAGATAAGCCGTCAGGCAGTCGGGATCGAAGCGCCGAAACAGGGTCTTGCCAGCGAAGTAGGCGCGCGCCGAGGCCAGATCGTCAAAGGCTTCGCGCCGTCCCAGCGTGCGCCCCGCCGGAGTGATGCGGTCAATGAAACCCAGACGCTTGGCGGCGCGGATGAACCATTGATCAGCCAGCCCCAATACCGGTGAGTCCAGCATCACCACGCCCAGATAGAGTTCCGGACAGCGCAACGCCGCATGCAGATGCAGCACGCCGCCCAGCGAATGCCCAACGCCCCACACCGGCCCCGTCTGCTGGCGAAGATGGTGAATCAGCTCATCGACGAGATTGAGCCAGTTATCGTCCACCGGAAAGCGTGGGTCATGGGCGTGCTGCTCAAGATGAGCCACCGAATACTCCGGTGTCAGTGCAGAAAACAGCTTGCCGTAGGTCGCCGAAGGAAAGCCATTGGCGTGAGCGAAGAACACGGGTTGCGACATGCCGATACTTCCATGGGCGGGCGAGTCACGATTGTGCGCAGGCGTCCTGAAAAACGGCAATGACCGGAACTGCCATCGCAGGTGACACTCCGGCCATCGGATACGTTGCTTGCGTGGAACATTCGGAAACCCGGAGAAATCGGCCTATTCGGCAGTCCGTCCAGACTTGCAATACCGACCATAACAGCTGAAAACACTTAACTGACGGGGGGTTCCTTGCCATGCGCTACCACCGCCACCGTCAGGCGTGAAATGCAGCTCAGCTTGCCTTCCTCGTTACTGATGCGGATGTCCCAAACGTGAGTGGTCCGGCCTATATGCACGGGTCTGACCACCCCGGTGACGCGTCCGGCGCGCACGCCACGCAAATGGTTGGCGTTGACTTCAAGACCCACACAAAAGTATTTGCTCGAATCGACGAGCAGGTAACTGGCCATCGAACCCAGCGATTCGGCCAGCACCACCGAAGCGCCACCGTGCAACAGCCCGAACGGCTGATGGGTTCGCGCATCGACCACCATACTGGCGGTGAGTGAGTCGTCAGTGAATGACTCGAAGCGAATATCCAGCACTTCGCCAATGGTGTTTTTCTGAGCCGCCATGAGGGCTTCGATATCGGGAGCCTGACGCCATATGCTCATGTTCAGTCCTTTTACAGAGTGGTGCCGACGCTTGGGGAGCGCTGGCGTTTGATGGCTGGATGCCTGCAGAGGCTTAAAGCCTTCGCTTAGACATGCCGAACGCTATTGAGCGTCATGCCGCCGGCAATGGCAAATTCGCCTTGCAGTTCTGCCAGACTGGCAGTGCTCATCGGCTGCGCCTGCTGCGCGCTGCCGTGTGCCAGCACAGCGATCAGTTCGCCCACCAGCGGCTGATGACTGACCAGCAGCACCTCATCAACGCCCAATTTATCGAGCTGCGCCAGCACCTGACGCGGGGTACTGTCGGGCGTCAGCCAGGGCACGGTGGTGACCGGCTCGCTGAAACCCAATGCCTGGCGCACCAGCCCGGCCGTCTGCTGCGCCCGAACATAAGGGCTGGCGATAATCCGCTGTACGCCCTTGTCACTCAGGTGAACCGCGCTCTTGAGCACTTCCTCACGGCCATGTGCGGTCAGTTCCCGCTCGGCATCGCTGCGCGCCCGGGACTGGGCTTCGCCATGGCGTAAGACCCAGACCTTCACAGTTTTGGCTCTTCATCACGCACCGGGTGCGGCGCTGGCGCGACCTGATGCGCGGCCTCGCCCTCTGGTAAGCGGGGTGTCGGCCAGTCGGCAAACGGCCAGGGTTTCTGGTCACTGTGAAAGGTGCCGAAACGCCCGATTTGTGCCAGATACTGGCTCAGGCTGTCGCCAAAATTCATCAGGCTGCCACTGGGCGCCGCATAAATCAGGCGGTAGCCCAGTTGCACCAGCACCACGACCGCCAATACGATCTGCGCCACGTGCCACACACCCAGAAACAGCAGCATCCATAAAATGCGCAGCAGGATCGACTCGTTGTTGTGGATTTTCGACGCGTTCAAGAGGTTCTCCCTGATCAGACTGGATTCAATTAAAGCCGGTAATCGAGATGAAATCGACGTCCGTCTTCGGCTCGGCACGCATCAGCGCTTCGATGACCTGACTGAGCGTACGGCCTTCGAAAAGGATCGCATGCAGCCCGGCGACCAGCGGCATATACACCTGCACCTCTTGCGCCTTGACCTTGAGCACCTTCAGCGTGTTCACACCCTCCGCCACTTCGCCCAGACGGGTCACCGCCTCGTCGAGCGTCAAGCCCTGGCCCAGCGCGAAGCCGACCTGATAATTGCGGCTTTTGGGTGATGAGCACGTAACGATCAGATCGCCCACCCCTGCCAGTCCGAGAAAGGTCATCGGGTTGGCCCCTTGGCTGACCGCAAAACGTGTCATTTCCGCCAGTGCCCGGGTGATCAGCATGCTCTTGGTGTTTTCACCCATCTCCAGCGCCACTGCCATGCCGGCAATGATCGCGTAGACGTTCTTCAGCGCCCCACCCAGCTCGACGCCGAAACGGTCGGTACTGGCATAGACGCGAAACGTGCGACCGTGCAACGCCGCCTGAACCTGCTGGCAGAGCGCCTCGTCTTCGCTGGCGACCACAGTGGCGGTCAGCGCGTGCTCGGCGATCTCGCGGGCCAGATTGGGGCCGGACAGCACGCCGATGCGCGCTTGCGGAACGATTTCTTCGAGGATCTGGCTCATCAGTTTGAAGCTCTGCGCTTCAATGCCCTTGGTCAGGCTGACCAGCATTTTGCCGTTCAGGCGCTCGACGTGCGGCGAAAGCACATCGCGCAGGGCACTCGAGGGCAAGGCGACGAAAATCAGTTCGCTGCCTTCGATTACAGCGGTCAGGTCAGTGACCGGCTCGACTTCCGGACGGACTTTGATGCCCTTCAGGTAACGAGGATTTTCGCGATTCACCCGAATGGCTTCCGCCTGCTCGGGATCGCGCATCCACTGGCGGACCTGATGACCATTTTCGGCCAGCAGATTTGCGATGGCAGTGCCGAAGCTGCCACCACCAAGAACCGCGACGGGTTGCTGTGTGGTCATAAAAACTATCCATCCAGAGCCATTGAAAGGCGATGCAGGTATTATACGGAGCGCCACGCTATCAGCCAGCGACAAAGGGTAATTGCTGCGTACCCGCAGCGTGTCTGACAACGTGGCGGCTGGAAACCCGGGCGATCTCGGTTAACATGCGCGCAACCCGCATGAACCCTCGCGACATTCGGCGCCCGTTCTGGTGCTGCAGTGCCGATACGCGACCACCGAGCACACTGGCATGGAAGCAGCAATCGATTGGCAGGCGTATCGCCTTGTGCGCAAGGCTTGCAGCCTGTGACGTTTCGTCATTGGGACATCAATATCCGCACCCAGATCATCAGCCTCGGCCCGGCCCTGTTGCTGACGGTGCTGTTGATCGGCTTCTTCACCTTTGTGCGCATTCAGGATTTACGCCAGGAGCTCAATCACACCGGGCAGCTGATCGCCAATCAACTGGCTCCGGCCGCAGAACCCGGCGTGGCAACCGATGATATCGACGGCCTGAAAGTGCTGATGCGCGCAACCCTGTCGATGCCCAACGTCCGCTACGTGGAAATTCAGGACAGCTCCAACACAGTCATGGTCTACATCGATCAACCCCGTGAAGACGAGCAGCAGACTCGCCAGATGGAAATCTTTCAGGCCCCGATCTATCGGCAGCACGCGACACCTCATGGTACTCGTGCAACCGGGCGGAAGATGCCGGACAGCGCCTCGCAAGACCCTCAGGGGCGGGTGCTGGTAGGTATGTCCAGCGAGGCCTTCAGCCGGCGCCAGCAAGAGATACTGCTCAAAGCGGCGATCCTGGCGCTGTGTGCCTTGCTGTTTACCTTCCTGTTTGCGCGGCGTCTGGCATTGAGCCTGTCCCGCCCCATCAGCGACATGGCTGGCGCCCTCGAGGCCATTCAGCAAGGCGATTACCACACCCCCCTGCCCGTCAGCGACGATGCGGAACTGGGTGCACTGGCACGGCATATCAATGATCTGGCAGACAACCTGCACCGGACCAGTCTCGAACAGCAGCGCTCGGTGGCACAACTGATTCAGATGCGTGAAGAGGCTGAACAGGCCAACCGCGCAAAATCGGATTTTCTGGCCATGATGAGCCATGAACTGCGCACCCCCATGAATGGCGTGCTGGGTATGTTGCAGCTCATGGAAACTACGCGCATGACCGATGAGCAAAGCGAGTACGCAACGCTGGCAACCGAGTCCACGGAACATTTATTGCGGGTCATTAACGACATCCTCGACTTCTCGCGAATTGAACGCGACGCCCTGCAGATGGAAGGCATCGCATTCAACCTCGCGGAGCTGGTCAGTGCGTCGACCCACGCCTTCAATCACAGCGCACTGCAACGCAAGCTGCTGCTCAAGCTGCATATTCAGCCAGGGCTGGAAGCGCTGACGGTAGTCGGCGATCCGACCCGGATTCGGCAGATTCTGGTCAACCTCATCGGCAACGCGCTCAAGTTCACCGAGCAGGGAACTGTCAGCGTGGATGCCGAATGGGCAATGCTCGACCACGACCAACTGCGTTTCACCTGCACCGTGCATGACAGCGGCATCGGCATCGAGGCCGACCGGCTGGAGTCGATGTTCGATGCATTCCGGCAGGCCGACAGCTCGATTTCCAGGCGCTATGGCGGAACCGGGCTCGGCTTGCCGATTGCCCGCACGCTGGCCGAACGCATGGGCGGCACCCTGCGGGCACAGAGCGAAGAAGGCTCAGGCTCAGTGTTCACCCTGCAAATCCCGCTGGCTGTTTCGCGCGACGTGCCCGTCGACGTCAGCGAGCAACCTTCTGCGCTCGGCGCGCACGACGGGCAGCGCAAAATATTGCTGGTCGAAGACAATCCGGTAAATCGCACCGTGGTCCAGGCCATGCTCCACCAGATGGGTTGCGAAGTTGACGTGGCGGTCGATGGCGCCGAGGCCGTGCTCAAGGCGGGCACGGGATGTTACGCGCTGATTCTGATGGATTGCCGACTGCCGGTCATGGACGGCTACGAGGCGACCCGACGAATCAGGCAACTTTCCGGGCTCGATCGAATCCCAATCATTGCCTTGACCGCCAATGCCTTGCAGGGTGACCGGGATGCCTGTTTACAGGCCGGCATGGATGACTACCTCGCCAAACCGTTCAAACACGCTGATTTACAGAAGGTTTTGCTGCGCTGGTTGTCCTTTCGGGTAGCTGCGACTGGCGATTGATGTAGAATTGCGGCAGTCTTGGCAGCCGGATAGGCCAGTAAATACGGCCGGACGACAAAACTCAGTGCACAGGTGTACTTTGATTTCGCCTGAGCTGTGACTTTCATTACAACGCAACAGTCTATGAGTAGGCTGCCGGACAGGGTTCTGACGAATCAGTCCCCCGGGACCGGCTTCGGGCCACTGGCTTTGGAACCTGCCGAACAGGATTATTGAGGAGCTCGCATGACCAAACAACACGCCTTTACCCGGGAAGACTTGCTGCGCTGCAGTCGCGGCGAGCTGTTCGGCCCAGGTAACGCGCAACTGCCCGCCCCCAACATGCTGATGGTTGATCGCATTACGCACATCAGCGAGGAAGGCGGCAAGTTCGGCAAGGGTGAGTTGGTCGCTGAACTGGATATCAACCCTGATCTCTGGTTCTTTGCCTGCCACTTTGAAGGCGATCCTGTCATGCCTGGCTGCCTGGGCCTCGATGCCATGTGGCAACTGGTTGGCTTTTACCTCGGCTGGCAGGGCAATCCCGGCCGTGGTCGCGCCCTGGGATCAGGCGAAGTAAAGTTTTTTGGCCAGGTTCTTCCGACTGCCCAAAAAGTCACTTATAACATTCATATCAAACGCGTCCTGAAGGGCAAGCTGAACCTGGCTATTGCCGACGGCTCGGTCAGTGTCGACGGTCGCGAAATCTATACCGCCGAAGGCCTTCGGGTCGGCGTATTCACTTCCACTGAAAATTTCTAAGGGTACTCGCATGCGCCGCGTCGTTATCACTGGTCTGGGTATTGTTTCCTGCTTGGGCAATGACAAAGAAACCGTCACCGCCAACCTGCGTGCTAACCGCCCTGGCATCCGCTTCAACTCGGAATATGCTGAGATGGGTCTGCGCAGCCAGGTGTCTGGCTCTATCGACCTGAACCTGGAAGAACTGATCGATCGCAAGATTTTCCGTTTTGTCGGCCATGCGGCTGCCTACGCCTATCTGGCGATGCAAGACGCCATCACCGACTCTGGCCTGACCGACGAGCAGGTTTCCAATGTACGTACCGGCCTGATTGCCGGTAGCGGCGGCGCGTCGACCCTGAACCAGATGGAAGCGCTGGATATCCTGCGTGAGAAAGGCGTCAAACGCGTCGGCCCGTACCGTGTCACACGGACCATGGGCAGCACCGTTTCGGCTTGTCTGGCCACGCCGTTCAAGATCAAGGGTGTGAACTACTCCATCTCGTCCGCCTGCGCTACCAGCGCACACTGCATCGGTACTGCTGTCGAGCAGATTCAACTGGGCAAGCAGGACATCGTGTTTGCCGGTGGCGGTGAAGAAGAGCACTGGAGCCAGTCGTTCCTGTTCGACGCCATGGGTGCGCTGTCGACCCAGTACAACGAAACCCCGGAAAAAGCTTCCCGCGCCTACGACGCCAAACGTGACGGTTTCGTCATTGCCGGTGGCGGCGGTATGGTCGTCGTCGAAGAGCTGGAACACGCACTGGCACGCGGCGCGAAAATCTATGCTGAAATCGTCGGCTACGGTGCTACCTCCGATGGCTACGACATGGTTGCGCCGAGCGGTGAAGGTGCGATTCGCTGCATGCAAATGGCGCTGGCCGGTCTCGACAAGAAAGACGTCGACTACATCAACACCCACGGCACATCGACCCCGGTCGGTGACGCCAAGGAAATGGAAGGTGTGCGCGAAGTGTTTGGTTGCGACGCCCCGGCCATCAGTTCGACCAAGAGCCTGTCTGGTCACTCTCTGGGCGCTGCCGGTGTTCACGAAGCGATCTACTGCCTGCTGATGATGGAAAACAATTTCATCGCGGGCTCGGCCAACATTGACGAGCTGGACCCGGCGATTGCCGACATGCCGATCCTGCTCAAGACGCGTGAAGACGCGAAGATCGATCTGGTCATGAGCAACAGCTTCGGCTTCGGCGGCACCAACGCTACGCTGGTACTGAAGCGCTGGGCGGGCAAGTAACACCGCCCTTGCAAGATAAAAAGGCGCCTTTCGAAGGCGCCTTTTTTATGGCGATTCCGACTCGACTTCGTCGGGTTCCTTCGCGTTAAAAAGCGCTTTGATTGATCAACTATCGTGTGACGCTACGCGTCGCATGCCGTTCTGGACGCTCTGCGTCCGATCTTGAGTGTGCGGTGTAGATCGGTGACGCTGCGCGTCATACAGCAGTTCTGCGGTGCCAGTAGTATTTGCGTCTGATTCAGGTCACCTTTGCGCCCTTACGGCGCCTTACTTTGAGGGATCAAAGTAAGCAAAATCCTGGCTCCGTTTCCGGCCCNGCGTCGTCAGTGCCATCGCGATAAAAAAGCATTTATGTGCAATGACTGCGGGTAAGCCATGACGCGGTGCTGAGGCATAGATGTGACTCACCGCGCACGCAAGATCGCACGCAGAACGTCCGGCTTTAACCGAACACTTCACCCAGCAAATCATGCATCGACTTGAACGCACGTGCGGACACTTTGGCGTCGTACATCATCATGCCTGGCACATTGGCGTGCGGGTCGGTGAATGAGTGGAATGCTCCGCCGTAGCTGTGCAACTGCCAGTCGACGCCGGCGGCGTTCATTTCGTCTTCGAAAGCAGGCAACTGCTCCTTCGGCACTAATGGGTCGGAAGCGCCGTGCAGGACCAGCACCGAGCCCTTGATGTTTTTTGCATCGGCCGGGTTCGGCGTGTCCAGTGTGCCGTGGAAGGATATGGCGGCTTTCAGTTCGGCACCGGTGCGCGCCAGCTCCAGCGAGCAGCAGCCACCAAAGCAGAAGCCGAAGGTTGCGATGTTGCCGGTATCCAGCGACACATCTGCCTGACTCAACAACTGGTCAAGTCCTGCCTGCATACGCTTGCGTAGCAGCGCACGATCCTCCTTGAGCGGCGTCATGGCGGCGCCCGCCTCGTCATTGTTACTCGGACGAACCTGCTGACCGTAAAGATCAGCCAGCAGCACCACATAACCCTTCTCGGCCACAGCCTTGGCAATGTCCTCGGCGCCCTGGCTGACGCCCATCCAGTTGGGCGCCATTAGCAGGCCCGGTTGCGGCGCAGTCGCGTTGGCGTCGTACACCAGACGGCTTTCATAAGGCTGGCCATCAATCTGATAAACCACCGAACGTACATTGATAGTGCTGCTCATTACTGACTCCTGATCACTGAAAGGATGGAAAAACGTGTCACGGGCATTTGAAACAAAAAACCCGCCGAAGCGGGTTCCTTGTCAACCGGCTATCAAACCGACAGTTCTACCAACAACTTGTTCAGACGGCGCACGTAAGCGGCAGGATCCTTGAGGCTATCGCCCGCAGCCAGCGCTGCCTGATCGAACAGGATGTGCGACAGATCACCGAAACGCTCTTCGCTCTGCTCCGCATCCAGCTTGCCGATCAGCGGGTGGGCCGGGTTGAACTCGAAGATCGGCTTCGACTCCGGAACTTTCTGCCCGCTGGCTTCCAGAATCTGACGCATCTGCAGCCCCATGTCCTGCTCGCCAATGGCCAGAATCGCTGGAGAATCGGTCAGACGATGGGAGACCCTAACTTCACTCACCGCATCACCAAGCGAGGCTTTCAGGCGCTCGATCAGGCCTTCTTTATCTTTGGCGATCTCTTCCTGCGCCTTCTTGTCCTCTTCGGAGTCAAGATTGCCCAAGTCCAGGTCACCGCGCGCCACGTCGACAAAACTCTTGCCGTCGAAATCGCTCAGGTAGCTCATCAGCCACTCGTCGATACGGTCGGTGAGCAACAGCACTTCGATGCCTTTCTTGCGGAAGACCTCAAGGTGCGGGCTGTTCTTGACCTGCGCGTAGGATTCGCCAGTGAGGTAATAGATCTTGTCCTGACCTTCCTTGGCACGCGCCAGGTACTCGGCCAGAGACACACTCTGCTCGCCGCTGTCGTCTGACGTCGATGCAAAACGCAGCAGACCGGCGATTTTTTCCTTGTTGGCAAAGTCTTCTGCCGGACCTTCCTTGAGGACCTGGCCGAAGTTTTTCCAGAAACCCTTGTACTTTTCCGGCTCGTTTTTCGCCAGTTTTTCCAGCATGTCCAGCACGCGCTTGGTCAGCGCCGATTTCATCGAATCGATGATCGGGTCTTTCTGCAGGATTTCGCGGGAAACGTTCAGCGACAAGTCATTGGAATCGACCACGCCCTTGACGAAGCGCATGTACAGCGGCAGAAACGACTCAGCCTGATCCATGACGAACACGCGTTGCACGTACAGTTTCAGGCCGCGTGGCGCTTCACGCTGATACAGATCGAACGGCGCGCGGGCTGGCACGTACAGCAGCGAGGTGTATTCCAGCTTGCCTTCGACCTTGTTATGGCTCCAGCTCAGCGGATTCTCGTAATCGTGCGCGACATGCTTGTAGAACTCTTGGTATTCCTCATCCTTCACCTCGGTGCGCGGACGGGTCCAGAGTGCGCTGGCGCGGTTGACGGTTTCCCATTCAAGCGCCGGTGCTTCTTCGCCCTCGGCTGCCGGAGCCTGCTCTTTGGGCAACTCGATCGGCAAGGCAATGTGGTCGGAATATTTCTTGATAATGTTGCGCAGACGGTAGCCATCTGCGAACTCGTCCTCACCGTTTTTCAGGTGCAGCACGATACGGGTACCGCGATCGGCTTTCTCGACGTTGGCGACTTCGAACTCGCCCTCGCCTTTGGACGACCAGTGCACGCCTTCGCTGGCTGGCAGGCCGGCACGACGGCTGAACACTTCGACCTGATCAGCAACGATGAATGCCGAGTAAAAACCCACACCGAACTGACCGATCAGGTGCGAATCCTTCTTCTGGTCGCCCGACAGGTTTTTCATGAAATCAGCGGTACCGGACTTGGCGATGGTGCCCAAATGGGTGATCACATCTTCACGGCTCATACCGATGCCGTTGTCTTCAAGGGTAACGGTCTTCGCGTCCTTGTCGAAGCTCACGCGGATCTTCAGCTCGGCGCCACCTTCCAGCAGCTCAGGCTTGGACAACGCTTCAAAACGCAATTTGTCGACCGCGTCAGACGCGTTCGAGATCAATTCGCGAAGGAAGATTTCCTTGTTGGAATACAGCGAATGGATCATGAGGTGCAGCAGCTGCTTTACCTCGGTCTGGAAGCCCAGGGTTTCCTTTTGAGTTTCCACACTCATAATCATCAAACTCCGATCTGGATGGCATAAGCCGTCAGGTTCAGGCATCGGCCTGCATGACAGCGGGTAGTCATCAAGGTGGGGGCTGGGTTGAGGATTTCAAGAGCAAAAAATACCTGCGCGCTGTTTTACGGGTGGAAAAACGCGGTGAAACAGATGGATCGACGCGTTACCGCGAGGGTTGTATTTCTGTCTGTCTGCCTGGCCTGTAACGCCCATGGCACAGACGTCGCGGATATTCTGCGCGCGTCTGGAACTTAACGGCCTGGCGCACGCTCTTAGGCACATGAATAATCAATAAGGAGACACACCCCATGCGTAAAACTTTAGCCTATGCCTTGATGCTTTCTGCCACCCTCGGCCTCGCCGCTTGTGACAAAAAATCCGAAAACACTCAGCAAGACGCCAACAAGGCTGCTCAAGAGTCCCAAGAGTCGATGGCTAAGGCTCAGGACAAAGTGAATGATGCAGCCAAGGAAAGCCAGGAAGCTGCTCAGAAAAACGCGGAAGCCGCACAACAGCGCGCCGCTGAAAACGCCGACAAGGCGCCAGAGGCAGCTCCAGCCACCAAATAAGGCTGGCAAGCTCGCAGAACTGAAAAGGCCCGCGTTAAGCGGGCCTTTTCATTGGGGCGTTTTAACACTCAGTCTGGGGTCTGGTCCCGCCCCTCAAGCCATCGCCTGGCTACGCTTGCCCATCAGCCTGTCGATGAGCACAGCACCCGCCAGCGTGACGACCGAAGGCACCAGCCAAGCAAGGCCCTGATCGCTCAGCGGCATGCTGGTCAGGGCGTTCGGAAGGTACTCACCGAATCCTGCACCCTTGATCGCGTCGATGAGGCCGAAAACGAGCGATACCAGCATCACCGGTGCGACAACCCTGCCCTGACTCTGCCAAAGCCCTTTGCAGAAACTCAGCGCGACCAGGACAATGCACGGCGGGTAAATAGCCGTCAGTACCGGAATCGAAAACTGGATCAGCTTGGTCAGCCCCAGATTGGAAACCAGCAACGAGAACACTGCCAGCATCACCACCAGCGTTCTGTAGGACAGCGGCAATACCTTGGCGAAGTACTCAGCGCATGCGCAGGTCAGACCTACCGCCGTCACCAGACACGCCAAAGAAATCAGTACGGCAAGAAACCCGCTGCCCAGCGACCCGAAGGTGTGCTGCACGTAAGCATGCAGCACCGCTGCGCCATTGCTTGCACCCGCAGCCACCGCATGACTGCCGGAACCAAGACGGAACAGGCTGATATAGACCAGCGCCAACCCAACGCCCGCAATGAGCCCGGCAATGATCGCGTAGCGGGTGATGAGGCGAGGCGAATCAACCCCCCGGGAGCGGATGGCGTTAACGATGACGATCCCGAAAACCAGCGCTCCCAGCGTGTCCATTGTCAGGTAACCATTGATAAAGCCCTGAGAAAACGGCGCAGCGGCATAGGCCGGCTCAGCCTCCCCTATGCCGCCTGCTGGCAAGGCAAATGCAGCGATGCCCAGGACCGCCAGCGCGATGATCTTGAGCGGTGCCAGGAAACGTCCGACCGTGTCCAGCAGGCGGCCCGGGTACAGCGAAACCCAGAACACCACAAGGAAATACACCAGGCTATAGAGGAACAGCGCCATCGGACTGTCGCCGGTCAGCGGTGCCAGACCGACTTCAAACGAGACGGTGGCCGTACGCGGGGTCGCGAACAGCGGACCAACTGCCAGATAGCAGACCGCCGCAAGTGCCCCGCCGGCAATCTTGCCGATCGGGCTGCTCAAGGCATCCATCGCGCCACCGACCTTGGCCAGGGCAATCACCGTGATCACCGGCAGACCGACCGCCGTGACCAGAAAGCCGAGCGCCGCCATCCACACATGCGGCCCGGCCTGAAGACCCACGATGGGCGGAAAGATGATGTTGCCAGCCCCGACAAACAGGGCAAATGTCATAAAACCGAGTGCCAGGATGTCCTGGCCTTTCAAGACTTTCATTACGAGGGACCACACGGATTCGAGATGAGGGATGGGACGTCACCCATGAATGAGGTAGACGCAGCCCGTCGGCGTAAGACGTGGCAGTACCTTGCGAAACACCCCTCGTGAGGGCACCGCAAAAACGGCGGACAGGGTAGCCAACTTCGACCAAAAATGCACTGTCTCAGGGCTTATCACCCGACGACGCACCTTTTAACGGCAGTCGAACAAACCGCTGGATATTCGGAAACATCCGACAGACCAACCATTGATTGATCGGTAGATTGGCCGGCATCTCTGCTGCCGATGACTGATGTCCATGCCCGAAACGAACACCCGACCCGTTGTTCTCACCCCGACCCTGCATACACCACGTCTGCTCCTGCTGCCGCTGCAACTCGAAGACGCGCCCGCCATGCAGAGCCTGTTCAACCACTGGGAGGTCGTGCGCTACCTGACCCATCACGTGCCCTGGCCTTATCCCGAAGGCGAAGCACTGCGCTACCTGCGCGAAGACGCTCTGCCTGCGATGCAGGACGGGGAAGAATGGCATTGGTCGATTCGTCTGCGCAGTCAACAAGGCCGCTTGATCGGCAGTGCCTGCATGATGGACGAGCAGGATAACAACCGTGGCTTCTGGCTTTCACCGGCCTATCAGGGGCTGGGGCTGATGTCAGAGGTCTGCGTGGCGATTGATCGCTTCTGGTTTGAAACACTCAAACGCCCTGTGCTGCGCGTGGCCAAGTCCGCCTTGAATGAAGCGTCCTGTCGCCTGTCGCAGCGCGAAGGCATGCGCCTGGTGACCGTTCAGGAATCGCAGTTTGTCTGCGGCACGACGCAGGAACAGCTATGGGAATTGACGCGGGACGAATGGCTGGCACATAACGGCGGGTAGCCAAACTGACACCGGCATGCCCGACATGACTTTCACGCACCCAAACAAAAGCCACCCGAAGGTGGCTTTTGTCGATTGCTCGATGAAGTAAGTGAAACTTACTTGGTCGGCCAACCGGTCAGCTCGGCCAGGGCCTTGCCGATGTCTGCCAGGGAGCGCACGGTTTTTACGCCAGCGTCCTGCAGGGCAGCGAATTTCTCGTCTGCAGTACCTTTACCACCGGAGATGATTGCGCCGGCATGGCCCATGCGCTTGCCCGGAGGAGCAGTCACACCAGCGATGTAGGAAACAACCGGCTTGGTCACGTGTGCCTTGATGTAGGCAGCCGCTTCTTCTTCAGCCGAACCGCCGATCTCGCCGATCATGACGATCGCTTCGGTCTGCGGGTCTTCCTGGAACAGCTTCAGGATGTCGATGAAGTTCGAACCAGGGATCGGGTCACCGCCGATGCCTACGCAGGTGGACTGACCGAAACCGGCGTCAGTGGTCTGCTTGACAGCTTCGTAGGTCAGGGTGCCGGAACGCGACACGATGCCTACCTTGCCTGGCAAGTGAATGTGGCCTGGCATGATGCCGATCTTGCACTCGCCCGGAGTGATCACGCCTGGGCAGTTAGGACCGATCAGGACCACACCCAGCTCGTCGCACTTGACCTTGGCTTCCAGCATGTCGATGGTCGGGATGCCTTCGGTGATGCAGACGATCAGCTTGATGCCGCCGAACGCTGCTTCAAGGATGGAATCCTTGCAGAAAGGAGCCGGAACATAGATCACGCTGGCGGTTGCGCCAGTAGTTTCTACCGCTTCTTTCACAGTGTTGAACACTGGCAGGTTCAGGTGCGTGGTGCCGCCTTTGCCTGGTGTCACGCCGCCGACCATCTTAGTGCCGTAGGCAATAGCTTGTTCGGAGTGGAAGGTACCTTGCGAACCAGTGAAACCCTGGCAGATAACCTTGGTGTCTTTATTGATCAGGACGCTCATTACTTGCCCTCCGCGGCTTTGACGACTTGTTGAGCAGCGTCGGTCAGGCTGGTAGCAGCGATAATGTTCAAACCGCTTTCTGCCAGTACTTTAGCGCCCAGTTCAGCGTTGTTGCCTTCAAGGCGCACAACAACCGGGATTTTCACGCCGACTTCTTTCACTGCACCGATGATGCCTTCGGCAATCATGTCGCAACGAACGATGCCGCCGAAGATGTTGACCAGTACTGCGGCGACATTGGTGTCGGACAGAATGATCTTGAACGCTTCGGTAACGCGCTCCTTGGTGGCACCGCCGCCAACGTCAAGGAAGTTCGCAGGCTTGCCGCCATGCAGGTTGACGATGTCCATGGTACCCATGGCCAGGCCAGCACCATTGACCATGCAACCGATGTTGCCTTCCAGCGCTACGTAGTTCAGTTCGAACTTGGCAGCGTGAGCTTCGCGAGGATCGTCCTGCGAAGGATCGTGGAAGCCTTTCAGCTTGGGCTGACGGTACATGGCGTTGGCGTCGATGTTGATCTTGGCGTCCAGGCAGTGCAGATCGCCGTCATCCTTGATCACCAGCGGGTTCACTTCCAGCAGAGCCAGATCGTGGTCCTGGAACAGTTTGGCCAGACCGGTGAAGATCTTGGCGAACTGAGTGACCTGCTTGCCTTCCAGACCCAGCTGGAAAGCCAGATCGCGACCCTGGAATGGCTGAGCGCCAACCAGTGGATCGATAGTAGCCTTGAGAATCTTTTCAGGAGTGTCGTGCGCGATTTTCTCGATGTCCACGCCACCTTCGGTGGAAGCCATGAACACGATACGACGGCTGGAGCGATCGACCACAGCGCCCAGATACAGCTCTTTGGCGATATTGGTGCAGGACTCGACCAGGATCTTGGTCACTGGCTGACCGTTGGCGTCAGTCTGGTAAGTGACCAGACGTTTGCCCAGCCACTGTTGAGCGAAGGCTGCTGCATCTTCCTTGCTGCGAACCAGCTTGACGCCGCCCGCTTTACCACGACCACCTGCGTGAACCTGGGCTTTGACAACCCACTCGGTCCCGCCGATCTTGTCGCAGGCTTCTGCTGCTGCTTCCGGGGTGTCTACCGCGTAACCTTTGGATACTGGCAGGCCGTACTCAGCGAACAGCTGCTTACCCTGATACTCGTGAAGATTCATGCTTATTACCGTCTTCGTTTAGGTACTGCGCATTCGGTGCTGCACGTCAGCGTGCCGCACCACCTGTGACCGCTACTTCCGGACGACCCCGCAAGTGTCATTGGACACTCATGAAGCCGCCTGAGAGGTCGAGTCCGGCGCAGATTCCGCGGTAAGCCCTGCTGGCAAGGCTCACGACGGGCACTGCGTCGTGGTTTCTCTTGTTGTCTTAGCGTTTCTTGCGATTCTGAATGTGAATGGCGCCGCCATTCACAGCCAGTGCAGCTTCATGCAATGCCTCGGACAGAGTCGGGTGCGAGAAGACCATCATGCCGATATCTTCTGCACTGGTGCCGAATTCCATCGCGATGGCGCCCTGCTGTACCAGTTCGGCAGCGCTAGGGCCAATAACGTGGACACCCAGAACGCGATCGGTCTTGGCGTCGGCAATGATCTTGACGAAGCCACCGGTGTCGTTGGCGGCCATGGCACGGCCACTGGCTGCGAACGGGAACGTACCGACATTGACTTCAACGCCTTCGGCCTTGAGGGTCTGTTCGGTCTTGCCGACCCAGGCGATTTCCGGGTGGGTGTAGATAACCGATGGGACCAGGTTGTAGTTCATCTGGGCCTTGTGGCCCTTGATGCGCTCGACAACCATGATGCCTTCTTCCGAAGCCTTGTGGGCCAGCATCAGGCCACGTACCACGTCACCGATGGCGTAAACGCCGGGAACGCTGGTGGTGCAATAGTCATCGACGTAGATGAAACCGCGCTCGTCGAGGTCGACGCCACTGTCAGCAGCCAGCAGGTCGGTGGTCACCGGACGACGGCCAACGGCAACGATCAGGCGATCAAAGGTGATCGACTGCTCGCCGGCAGCGTCGGTGTAGCTGACAACCACTTCTTCGCCGTTAACCTTGGAACCGGTCACGCGAGCGCCGAGCTTGATGTCCAGGCCCTGCTTGGTGAAGGTTTTCAGTGCTTCCTTGGAAACGGCTTCGTCAGCGGCCGGGATGAACTTGTCCAGCGCTTCCAGAACAGTGACCTGAGCGCCGAGGCGAGCCCAGACCGAACCCAGTTCCAGACCGATCACGCCAGCGCCGATCACGCCCAGACGCTGTGGAACCTGTTGGAATTCCAGTGCACCGGTGGAATCGACGATGACTTTCTGATCGACCGGAGCTGGCGGGATGTCGATAGGACGCGAGCCCGAAGCCAGGATCACGTGGTCCGCTTCGATGATTTCAACAGTGCCGTCGGCCGCTGTCAGCTCGACTTTCTTGCCGGCCAGCAATTTGCCGTGACCTTGCAGAGTGGTCACGCCGTTGGCTTTGAACAGGCTGGAAACACCGCCGGTCAGGCCTTTGACGATGGTCGACTTGCGGCCGATCATGGCCGGTACGTCCATGGTGACGTCAGACGTCGAAATGCCATGCACGCTGAAACCGTTCTTGGCTTCGTAGAATTTCCACGAGCTGTCGAGCAGCGCCTTGGAAGGAATGCAACCGACATTCAGGCAGGTACCGCCGAGGGCCAGTTTGCCCTCCTTGTCCTGATATTTCTCGATGCAGGCAGTCTTGAGACCAAGTTGCGCAGCCTTGATGGCGGCAACATAGCCGCCAGGGCCTGCGCCAATCACTACCACGTCGAATTTCTGGGACATAACAAAGAGTTCCTCTTTAGCTGCTAGCTTTAAGCTGCAAGCTGCAAGTCGGTCCGCGTTTCAGCGCGAGGCCGACTTGCGACCTATTGATTAGGTAAAACACATCAGCCCCGACTGCGCGCCCTTTCGCTTCCGACTTGAAGCTTGAAGCGTGCGACTCGAGGCTGCTTCATCAGATATCCAGCAACAGACGAGCTGGATCTTCCAGCAGGTTCTTGATGGTAACGAGGAAAGTTACGGCTTCTTTACCATCGATCAAACGGTGGTCGTATGACAGCGCCAGATACATCATCGGGCGAATCACCACCTGACCGTTGATTGCCATCGGACGCTGCAGAATGTTGTGCATGCCCAGAATGGCCGCCTGTGGCGGATTGACGATCGGCGTCGACATCATCGAACCGAAAGTACCACCGTTGGTGATGGTGAACGTACCACCGGTCATCTCGTCGATGGACAGCTTACCGTCACGGGCTTTTTTGCCGAAGGTAGCGATGCCGCCTTCGATCTCAGCCAGGCTCATGTGCTCTGCGTTACGCAGAACCGGTACAACCAGACCGCGATCGCTGGAAACTGCTACACCAACGTCGGCATAACCGTGGTAAACGATGTCGGAACCGTCGATCGAAGCGTTGACCGCCGGGAAGCGTTTCAGTGCTTCGGTGGCCGCTTTGACGAAGAAGGACATGAAGCCCAGACGCACGCCATTGTGCGACTTCTCGAACAGGTCCTTGTACTTCGAACGCAGCGCCATGACTTCGGTCATGTCGACTTCGTTGAACGTGGTCAGCATCGCCATGTTCGACTGAGCTTCGACCAGACGCTTGGCAACGGTCGCACGAACGCGGGTCATCGGCACGCGCTTCTCGGTACGATCACCAGCAGCCACGACAGGCGCAGCGGCTGCGGCAGGCTTGGCAGCAGGCGCAGCGGCTGGAGCGGATTTCTTCGCTTCAACGGCAGCAACGATGTCTTCTTTGGTGATACGGCCGTCTTTACCGGTGCCTTTGACGCTGGCCAGGTTGATGCCGTTTTCTTCAGCCAGTTGACGCGCAGCAGGCGCGGCAATCGGGTCTTCTTCGCCAGCGGCAGACGGTGCAGCGGCGGGTGCCGAGGCAGGCGCAGCAGCAGGTGCTGGAGCAGCAGATGCCGTGGCACCGTCATTCAAAGAGCCAAGCACTTCGTTGGACAGGACGATAGCGCCCTCTTCCTTGGTGATAGCGCCCATCACGCCGTCAGCTTCGGCCAGCACTTCCAGGACAACCTTGTCAGTCTCGATGTCAACCAGCATCTCGTCGCGCTTTACCGCATCACCCTCTTTTTTGTACCACTTGGAAATGGTGCCATCGGCAACGGATTCCGGGAAAGAGGGGGCTTTGATATCGATAGCCATTATCTGTAATTCCTTAATTCGGTTTCTAATGCTCGAAGGCGTTAAACAGTGAAGGCATCGCGCAGGAGTTTTTCCTGCTGCTCGGCGTGCATCGAAGCGTAGCCACAGGCTGGCGCGGCGGAGGCATCACGACCGGCGTACTCGAGAACGAGTTCGCGTTTGTGGTTGCCCATGCTGCGGCGCAGATGGTGCTGACTGCTGTACCAGGCGCCCTGGTTCATCGGTTCTTCCTGACACCAGACCACATGCTGCAGGTTGGTGTAAGGCGCGATGGTTTCCATCAAATCATCTTCAGGGAACGGGTACAGCTGCTCCAGACGCACGATGGCGATGTCTTCACGACCTTCGGCACGGCGTTTTTCCAGCAGGTCGTAGTAAACCTTGCCGCTACACAGCACCAGACGCGTGACCTTGGCCGGATCGAGGGTATCGATTTCCGGAATGACGGTCTGGAACGAACCTTCGGCCAGATCTTCAAGGGTCGAAACGGCGAGCTTGTGACGCAGCAGAGATTTCGGCGTCAGCACGATCAGCGGCTTGCGCAGCGGACGGATGACCTGACGACGGAGCAAGTGGTAGATCTGCGCCGGCGTCGTCGGTACGCACACCTGAATGTTGTGCTCGGCACACAATTGCAGGTAACGCTCGAGACGTGCCGAAGAGTGCTCCGGCCCCTGCCCTTCATAGCCGTGAGGCAAGAGCATGGTCAGACCGCACAGACGGCCCCACTTGTGCTCGCCGCTGGTAATGAACTGATCGACAACCACCTGGGCACCGTTGGCGAAATCGCCGAACTGCGCTTCCCAGATAACCAGTGCATCAGGCTGGGTGGTCGAATAACCGTATTCGAACGCCAGCACAGCTTCTTCCGACAGGAACGAATCGTACAGGTCGAAACGCGGCTGACCGGAATACAGGTTCTGCAACGGAATGTAAGTGGTAGCGTCTTTCTGGTTGTGCAGAACAGCGTGCCGGTGCGAGAACGTCCCGCGGCCAATGTCCTGACCGGTCATGCGGATCGGATGACCTTCGAATGCCAGCGTGGCGTATGCCATGGTTTCGGCGTAGCCCCAGTTGATCGGCAAGCCACCGGCCTGCATCTTCTGGCGATCTTCGTAGATCTTCTGTACCTGACGCTGCACGACGAAACCTTCCGGCAGTTCCATCAGCTTGGCCGACAGTTCCTGCAGCGTTTTCAGATCGAAGCGGGTGTCATGACGCGCAGTCCAGGCGTGGCCCAGATACGGACGCCAGTCAACGAACAATTCCTTGTTCGGCTCCTTGACCAGGCTTTTCACCACGTGCAGGCCGTTGTCCAGCGCACTGCGATAGTCGTCGACCTTGGCCTGAACACGGGCTTCATCAAGGACGCCGGTCTTGATCAGATGCTCGGCATACAGCTCACGGGTGGTGCGCTGCTTGGTGATCTGCTGGTACATCAGAGGCTGGGTGCCGCTAGGCTCGTCAGCTTCGTTGTGACCGCGACGACGGTAGCAGACCAGATCGATGACGATGTCCCGCTTGAACTGCATGCGGTAATCGATCGCCAGCTGGGTAACGAACATCACGGCTTCAGGATCATCACCATTTACATGGAGGATCGGCGCCTGGATCATCTTGGCAACGTCGGTGGCGTACTCGGTGGAACGCGAGTCCAGCGGGTTGCTGATGGTGAAACCCACCTGGTTGTTGATGACGATGTGGATCGTGCCGCCCGTCTTGAAGCCGCGAGTCTGCGACATCTGGAAGGTTTCCATGACCACGCCCTGACCGGCAAACGCCGCGTCGCCGTGGAGGGAAATAGGCAGAACCTTGTCGCCATTCGGATCGTTGCGACGATCCTGACGTGCACGCACCGAACCTTCGACCACCGGAGAAACGATCTCCAGGTGAGAAGGGTTGAAAGCCATGGCGAGGTGAACTTCGCCGCCTGCGGTCATGACGTTGGAAGAGAAGCCCTGGTGGTATTTGACGTCACCGGAACCCAGTTCTACTTTCTTCTTGCCTTCGAACTCGTCGAACAGGTCGCGCGGGTTCTTGCCGAAGGTGTTGACCAGCACGTTCAGACGGCCACGGTGGGCCATGCCGATCACGACTTCCTTGGTGCCATAGGACCCGGAACGCTGAATCAGCTCATCGAGCATCGGAATCAGGCTTTCGCCGCCTTCCAGACCGAAACGCTTGGTACCCGGGTATTTGGTGCCCAGGTATTTCTCGAGACCTTCCGCCGCGGTGACGCGTTCCAGCAGGTGGCTCTGGATGTCAGCCGAAAACGTCGGACGGCCGCGAACACTTTCCAGACGCTGCATGAACCAGTTGCGCTGCTCGGAATCCACGATGTGCGTGAACTCGGAGCCGATGGTGCGACAATATGTCTGCTGCAACGCTTCGTGAATTTCGCGTAGGCTCGCTTCCTCTTTGCCAATGAACAAGTCACCGGCGCGGAAAGTCGTGTCCAGATCGGCATTGGTCAAGCCGTAATGGTTTATCGACAGGTCGGCAGGCGCAGGTCGCTGCCACAGGCCCAGCGGATCGAGCTGGGCAGCCTGATGGCCACGCATCCGATAAGCCTGGATCAGTCGCAGCACTTCAACCTGCTTCTTTTCATGCTCGCTGCTCACACTGCCGGCGGAAACCGGCTGAGCGCGGCGCTGGTTTTTGGCCAGCAACACGAAATGATCGCGAATAGTCGAGTGCGATACATCAGTGGCAGAGCTGCCGTCTGCAGGCAACTTCTGAAAGTAGGTGCGCCATTCTTCTGGCACAGCGTTAGGGTCGTGCAGGTAGAGCTCATAGAGCTCTTCCACATAGGCAGCGTTACCACCGGATAGGTGGGCACTGTTCCACATGCGCTGCATCACGCTTTCTTGCATGCTTGGTCACCCTCGGTAAGGGGACACCACCGGCGCAGACACCAGAGCAAATCCTGAAATAGTCGTGTGCAGCGACTGTATCAAGTCACCAGGGATCACGCAGATAGTCCGGGTACCAGCCCGGATGCCCCTGCTGGTCTCATTTCTTCAAAATAAGAGCCGCAGCTTTGCAAGCTACTGCTCAGGTTAAAACTACGGCGCCGGTTGAAGCCTGCGCCGCAGCCACTTCAGTGCAACGGTGTAACAGATAAAGCGATAGATCAGACGCCGTTTTGCAACAACATGTTGCGCACGTGACCGATAGCCTTGGTTGGGTTAAGGCCTTTCGGGCAAACGTTGACGCAGTTCATGATGCCGCGGCAGCGGAATACGCTGAACGGATCGTCGAGCGAAGCCAGACGTTCGCTGGTGCGGGTGTCACGGCTGTCAGCCAGAAAACGATAGGCTTGCAGCAGCGCAGCCGGGCCGAGGAACTTGTCGGGATTCCACCAGAAGGACGGGCAGGAAGTCGAGCAGCAAGCACACAAGATGCACTCGTATAGACCATCTAGCTTTTCGCGTTCTTCCGGCGTTTGCAGACGTTCGATGGCCGGAGCCGGCGTGTCATTCTGCAGGAACGGTTTCACCTTCTCGTACTGCTTGTAGAAGATGCTCATATCGACGACCAGGTCACGAATGACTGGCAGGCCCGGCAACGGGCGCACGATCAGCTTACCCTTGGCAACTACGGCAGACAGCGGCGTGATGCAGGCCAGTCCGTTCTTGCCGTTGATGTTCATGCCATCGGAACCGCATACGCCCTCACGGCATGAGCGACGGTACGAGAACCCTTGATCCTGCTCTTTGACCAGAGCCAGCACGTCCAGCACCATCAGGTCTTTGCCACCGGTATCGACCTGAAACTCCTGCATGAACGGCGCTGCGTCCTGCTCAGGGTTGTAACGATAAACACTGACTTGCAACATATCGGCCACCCTTAATAAGTCCGAATCTTGGGTTCAAAAGTCGGGACGGTTTTCGGCGAGAAGTTCACGGCACGCTTGGTTACGCGCTTGTCACCCGGGAAATACAGGGTGTGGCACAACCAGTTTTCGTCGTCGCGATCTTCAAAGTCTTCACGGGCGTGAGCGCCGCGGGACTCTTTACGATGTTCTGCTGCGATCGCCGTCGCTTCGGCAACCTCCAGCAGGTTTTGCAGTTCAAGCGCTTCGATACGGGCAGTGTTGAATGCCTGACTCTTGTCGTTGATCTTGACGTTGGCGATGCGCACGCGCAGGTCAGCCAGCTGGGCTATACCCTTCTGCATGTATTCGCCGGTACGGAACACACCGAAGTAGTTCTGCATGCAGCTCTGCAGCTCTTTACGCAGGGTGGCAACGTCTTCGCCAGTGGTGCGCTCGTTCAGGCCGGCAAGGCGTGCGAGAGCAGCATCGATGTCGGACTGGGAAGCGCGGGCGTAATCAACACCCTCGCGCAACGCCTGCTCCAGGTGGATACCGGCGGCACGGCCGAACACCACCAGATCGAGCAACGAGTTGCCGCCCAGACGGTTGGCACCGTGAACCGATACGCAAGCCACTTCACCTACCGCAAACAGACCCGGAATGATCTGGTCGACGCCAGCCGCATCCTGAGTGATCGCCTGACCATGAATGTTGGTAGCGACACCACCCATCATGTAGTGGCAGGTAGGTACGACTGGAATCGGCGCGGTGGCCGGGTCGACGTGGGCGAAGGTCTTGGACAGCTCCATGATGCCTGGCAGACGGCTGTGCAAGACTTCTTCACCCAGGTGATCAAGCTTGAGCATCACGTGATCGCCATCCGGACCACAACCATTACCGGCAATGATTTCCTTGACCATTGAGCGCGCAACCACGTCACGACCGGCAAGGTCCTTGGCGTTCGGAGCATAACGCTCCATGAAACGCTCGCCGTGCTTGTTGATCAGGTAACCGCCTTCACCGCGGCAACCTTCGGTGACCAGTACACCTGCGCCAGCGATGCCGGTCGGGTGGAACTGCCACATCTCGATGTCCTGAACCGGCACGCCAGCGCGCAGCGCCATGCCGATACCGTCACCGGTGTTGATCAGGGCGTTGGTGGTGGACGAGTAGATACGACCTGCACCGCCGGTTGCCAGCACGGTAGCGTTGGCGCGGATGTAGGAGGTTTCACCGGTCTCGATGCAAATGGCGATGATGCCGACGAAGGCACCATCCTGGTTTTTCACCAGGTCGACTGCGTAGTATTCGTTGAGGAATACGGTGCCGGCCTTGAGATTGGCCTGATACAGCGTGTGCAGCAGCGCGTGACCGGTACGGTCGGCGGCAGCACAGGTACGTGCAGCCTGACCGCCCTTGCCGAAGTCCTTGGACTGACCACCGAACGGACGCTGATAGATGCGACCCTGCTCGGTACGGGAAAACGGCAGGCCCATATGCTCGAGCTCGAAGACCGCTTCCGGACCTACGGAACACATGTACTCGATAGCGTCCTGGTCACCGATGTAGTCGGAACCCTTGACGGTATCGTACATGTGCCAGCGCCAGTCATCGTTCGGATCGGCCGAAGCGATTGCGCAGGTGATGCCACCCTGAGCTGACACCGTGTGCGAACGGGTCGGGAAAACCTTGGTGACCACGGCAGTCTTGTGACCACCTTGAGCCAGTTGCAGCGCAGCGCGCATGCCGGCACCGCCGCCACCAATGATGATGGCGTCGAAAGAAAGCGCATTAATATTAGCCATGGATCAGATACCCCAAAGAATCTGCACACCCCAGACGAAGTAAGCGAACATCAGAACGCCGCATACTGCCTGGAACAGGAAACGTACTGCAGTGGCGGACTTGCCCAGCGCCATCGGCGTCAGGTAGTCGGTCGCGATGGTCCACATGCCTACCCAGGCGTGAGCACCAAGGGCAACGAGTGCCAGCAGACTGAAGATACGCATTCCGTTGTGAGCGAACAGATCATGCCATTGGGCGTAACTCAGACCCGGATGAAAGACCATGTATCCGATCAGGAATATGAAATAAGCCGCGAGCACGACGGCGGATACGCGTTGCGCCATCCAGTCGTAGAGACCCGAACGCGACAGGTTCGTGACGTTGGTTACCATATCCATACTCCCGCCAGAAGAATCAGTACCACGGAAACCGCGATAACGATTTTGGAGCCCAGCTTGCCGCCTTCGAGCGTCTCGCCTACCCCGGAGTCCATGATCAGGTGACGGATACCGGCCACCATGTGGTACAGCAGGGCAGACAATAGTCCCCAGATGATCAGCTTGGCCAGCGGACTGGTCATGCACGCCTTGACTTCACCAAAACCTTCTTCGGAGGCCAGCGACTTGTCCATTGCATACAGCATGATTGCAATACCGACAAAGAGGATGACACCGGAGATGCGGTGAAGGATGGACGTGTAAGCGGTGACTGGGAGCTTGATGGTCCTTAGGTCTAGATTTACAGGTCGTTGGCTATTCACGGCTTTTTTTCACACTGAAGAGCCCCTAACAATCAGGGCAAGTTGTTGGGAAGTGCACTGGTCAGGTACCCACCACCCAGGAAGTGACGACCCCCTTGAAACAGGCCAAAAAGCCTCTGGCGGTCGGACGCCGAGTATAGACAGTTAGGGCGCTAATGACAACGCGCAGACTTACCGCCAATGGCGCATTGCGCTACCGGGACAAAAGGCGTAAACGGCAGGAAACGGCTTCGAAAAATCCATTGCCGGAGCCTTGCGGAACACGACTTTAGGCAAATTGACTTTAGAATTTATCTCACTATAGTGATGCGGGCCCTGCGTGGGGGGCCTGTCTGATGATTTGAAGCATAAATAGGAGGCCACATGGCTGACAAAAAAGCGCAGTTGATCATCGAGGGCGCTGCCCCCGTCGAGCTGCCAATTCTGACGGGTACAGTCGGTCCGGACGTGATCGACGTACGCGGTCTTACCGCCACCGGCCGCTTCACATTTGACCCTGGCTTCATGTCCACGGCATCTTGCGAGTCGAAGATCACCTACATCGATGGTGATAACGGAATCCTGCTTCACCGCGGCTACCCGATCGAGCAACTGGCAGAGCAGTCCGATTACCTGGAAACCTGCTACCTGCTGCTCAATGGCGAACTGCCGACTGCCGAGCAGAAAGCCCAGTTCGTCGCCGTGGTCAAGAACCACACAATGGTTCACGAACAGCTCAAGACCTTTTTCAACGGTTTCCGCCGTGATGCCCACCCGATGGCCGTCATGTGTGGCGTCGTCGGCGCCCTGTCGGCGTTCTATCACGACTCGCTGGACATCAATAACCCGCAACACCGCGAAATTTCCGCCGTGCGCCTGGTTGCCAAGATGCCCACCCTGGCAGCGATGGTTTACAAGTACTCCATGGGCCAGCCCATGATGTACCCGCGTAATGACCTCAGCTACGCCGAAAACTTCCTGCACATGATGTTCAACACCCCGTGCGAGATCAAACCGATCAGCCCGGTGCTGGCCAAGGCGATGGACAAGATCTTCATCCTCCACGCCGATCACGAGCAGAATGCGTCGACCTCCACCGTGCGCATGGCAGGGTCCTCGGGTGCCAACCCGTTCGCCTGTATCGCCGCCGGTATCGCAGCGCTCTGGGGCCCCGCTCACGGCGGCGCCAACGAGGCCGTGCTGACCATGCTCGATGAAATTGGCGATGTGTCGAACATCGACGCGTTTATCGCCAAGGCCAAGGACAAAAACGATCCGTTCAAGCTCATGGGCTTTGGCCATCGCGTTTACAAGAATCGCGACCCACGTGCCACGGTGATGAAGCAGACCTGCGACGAAGTACTCAAGGAACTGGGCATCACCAACGATCCTCAACTCGAACTGGCCATGCGCCTTGAGGAAATCGCCCTCACCGACCCGTACTTCATCGAACGCTCGCTGTACCCGAACGTTGACTTCTACTCGGGCATCATTCTCAAGGCGATTGGCATCCCGACCAGCATGTTCACCGTAATATTCGCCCTGGCGCGGACTGTCGGCTGGATCTCGCACTGGAAGGAAATGCTCTCCAGTCCGTACAAGATCGGTCGCCCGCGCCAGCTCTACACCGGCGATGTACAGCGCGACATCGTTCCGCTGCAAGATCGCAAGTAAGCAACACGCAAAAAAACAAAGGGCTGCCCATCTGGCAGCCCTTTTTTGTACCGATGTCGAATTACTGCGCAGCCCGCTCTCTGAGCGCCTTCAGCGTATTGAACGGCGCATCGACGACAAACTTGTTGGCAATCATCGACGGCACGCTGCCACCTGGCTCGGTGTGAGCCTGATAAGTCACTTCAGTCTGATTCGGGCCTTTGGGCACCATTTTCCAGAAGCCTTTCACTTCGGCAACACGCACGAAGCCTTTTTCTTCAGGAACGTAGTTGGGCTGCCCTTGGAGATTTCGGGTAACACTGCCATCAGCGCCTTCCTGGGTCGTGATCAGCAGCACTGAATCACGTGGCGTTACCGGCCATGGGGTATTGAACTGACTGTAAGTCCAGGTCTTGTCACCTTCATGCTTGAGCACTTTCTGCAATTTGCACTCATGAATCCAGGCACAGGCGCCCGCCACGTCCTCTTGCAGCGCGCGCAACTTACCGACACTGGCATTGATCGTGGCTACGCCGCGATAGGCCTTGTAATCGGACCCGGGTATATCGCTCAACGAGACCTTGATACCGTCCTCGTCCTTGGCGACCTTCCAGTCTTCAGCCTGCGCCACCCCGGCAAGCATTACGGTCAATCCACAAGCAATGGCAGTGTGATACAGCGGACTCATTGTTTTATTCCTTGTTTGAAGTTCCGACAAAACGCTTGCGCTCAAATCAACTTTTCAGACTGCCGCAGTAGCTTTTTCCCACCAGCCAATCAGGCGGATCGCATCAGCCTGATCAACGCCGCAGACATCGGCAGCTGCCTTGAACTGACTGCAGACCGCAGGGCGCTCAGGCTTACCGAACAAGGCACACAACAACTCGAGCGACAGGTGCAGGCAACGCTCTCCTGCGGGCTTTCCGTGCGGCATACCGGGTATGGCAGATGTGATGGAAGGCGCGATGCAACACGCACCACACTCTGAACGGCAGTCCATGACCCGACACCCTTGAAGAGAAAATGAAAAAAGAGCACGGATATTAACCGCGGAAATGCCCGCTTGAAAATGCCGTATCGGACGATCAGCAGGGCTTACTGCTTGAATTTGAAATCCAGAGCAGCACCCTCTACGTCGCGACGATTGTCGTTGCGCATCTGCAATTGCATTTCATTGGTCAGCAATCGACCTTCAAGCTCGAAAGGACTGCCGCCAGGCGTATCGCCAAACATCTGCGGCAACAATGGCTTGTGCTTATTGGTGATGACCTTGGCTGGCGGGTCCAGCTCCTTGACCAGTTCAGGCGGCAGACTCAGGTCCAGTCTGGGCGATTTTATCCGCACATCCTTGGCGCTGGGCTCCTTGGCGGCTTTGCGATTGCTGGCGCTGGTCTCGCGTTTGCTCGTGGCGTTCTTCGCCGACGTCGCTTTGGACGTCGGCCTGGCAGCACTGGAGGCTGGCGCCTTGTTGATCTGAGCAGCCGAAGGAGCGTTCTGCTCTTTGCCGACCACCACAGGCACTACAGGGACACCCGGCATCAGTTCATGCATGGAGTCGGGCACTTTTGGCAACACTGTCTCGGCCGCGGACTTCTGCGCAACAGGCTCCGCCTCTTTCACCGCTGCTTTGGGTAACACAGGCGCTGGCGCGACAGCCTCGGTTTTAGGCTTGGGCACGGGCGTTTGCCGAGCATCACAACCGCTCAGCACAACGAGGACCAACAATCCGAAACAACGAAACACATTCATAGGCAGACATCAGACAAGACAGTGGCAAAGCCGGGAAGAAACATATGCTGTCCTTTTGAGGCCACGCTGACAAGGCAAGAGTTCCGATTAATTGACAAAAAAGCGCGTTCCGCTCAGTAGACCGGAACGGTGTCATGACACAGCTGTTTCGCCAGCATACCCAGCGTCATCAGCGCGCGCTCCGCCTCCTTGTTCCACGGCATGCCGCAGTTCAGGCGGATGCAGTGGTTGAACTGCTCGGTATTACTGAAAACAAGGCCTGGCGCAATACTGATGCCTTGCTCCAGCGCGCGAACATGCAACTCTTGCGTGTTGACCCGGCCCGGCAGACTGACCCACAGAATGAAGCCTCCTGCCGGGCGGCTCATCTGCGTACCTTCAGGAAAGAACTGCTGCACGGCGAGCTGATAGGCGCTGAGGTTCTTGCGGTATTCCAGACGTATGAAGCGTAGATGCCGGTCATAGCCACCGTTCTCAAGGTACGCAGCAACCCCCATCTGCGTGACGCTGCACGCGGAGTGCGTGCTGAAGGTCTGCAAACGCTGAATCTCGGCCTGGTATTTGCCAGCGATTATCCAGCCGACGCGCACGCCCGGCGAGAGTGTCTTGGAGAAGCTGGAGCAATAGATCACCCTCCCCAGCCGGTCGAACGCCTTGAGCGCCTTGGTACGTCCGACCTCGAACATCAGCTCGCCGTAAACGTCGTCTTCAACCACCTGAATATCGAAATCGGAAGCCAGACGCAGCAGGTTTTTCTGCCGCTCCTCGGGCATGGTGCCGCCCAGAGGATTACTGAGCCGCGAGGTCAGCACCAAGGCCTTGATCGACCACTGATTAGCCGCCAGTTGCAGAGCCTCGAGGCTGATACCGGTGGCCGGATCACTGGGAATCTCGATGACTTTCAGACCCAGCAGATCGGCGAGCTGCAACAAACCGTAATACGCCGGGGATTCCGCGGCGATCAGGTCGCCGGGCCGGGTCAGCACCCGCAGGGCCATTTGCAGCGCATCGACACAGCCATGCGTAATCACCACTTCCGACGGATCGACCACCACGCCTGCATCGCGCATGCGAATCGCAACCTGCCTGCGCAGCGGCTCGAAACCCGGGCTGAACATATAGCTGAACGCGCGCGGACTTTGAAAACGCGTCACCTTGGCGAGTTGCTGATGCAGCGCACGCACCGGCAGATAATCCACATGCGGCACTGCCGCGCCCAAGGCGAACACTCCATCACGGCGCGATTCTTCGAGCACTTGCTGAATGATACTGCTGCGAGTGACCAGCCCGGGCCGCTCGACGCGCGCGATGTCTGGCGTGGAGGCGGTCAACGCAGGCGTCTGGTGAACGTAATAACCGGACTGCGGACGCGCCCGGATCAGGCCTTGATCTTCGAGATTGGCATACGCCTGCAACACCGTGGCATGACTGACATTGAGCTGCGAGCTCATCTTGCGAACCGACGGCACTCGCTCCCCGGGCTGATAGACGCCGCGTCGAATGTCTTCAGCCAGTTGCTGAGCGATGCGCTGATAAAGCAAAAGATTGGTCATGGCACAGCCTCGAAAAGACCGGTAACTTTTTATTTTTAAAAATACAGATCGATAATAACCGGTGCAGTCAAGAAGTGTACGGGAACAGTTTACGATCAAGCCAGCGATCGCCACCGCTGCGCGAAAAATAAACGCGGCCATACACGCCATATACGCGCCGTTTAAAGCCAAAAAAAACCCGAGACCGTTACCGGCGTCGGGCTTCTTTACAGGCAATTGATGTTAACGAGCGGCGCCCAGCTGACCTTTTTCATCCGAAAACACAATTTCGACACGGCGGTTCTGCGCTCTGCCGCGTTCGGAGGCATTGCCATCTACAGGAAACTGCTGGCCGTAACCCTGAACCTGGATACGTTTTTCGTCGATGCCCAGATCCATCAGCATGTCCGCGACCGCTTGCGCCCGATCCTTCGACAGATTCAGATTTTCCTGACGATCACCGGTACTGTCGGTGTAGCCCTCGATCCGCACTACACGACGCGGATTGATCTGCAGAAACTGCACGACCTTGAGAATGGTGCGACTGGCAGAGTTTTTCAGCTCGGCATGCCCGGCGTCGAACAGTACGTCGCCCAGGGTCATGACCAGACCGCGATCAGTCTGCGTGGTTGCCAGACTGAGGATCTGATCTTCCAGCCAGCGCCCCTGCTGCTGCGCGCTGGCCAGTTTGGCTTCACGCAGCGCCAGTTGCATACGCTGGCGCTCAAGGTCCATTTTCGCCAAACGCTCCTGACTGAGCAGCAAATTGCTGTGCTCACGGGCGATTTCGCTATAGCGGCTACTCAGGTACGCGTAATGACTGACATCCGCGCCACTGCCCAGATAGCTGGACAAGCGCTCGGCGCGGGCCAGGGATTCACCGGCACGGATGACATCCTTCGGCGCGCTGCGCAGCACGTCAGTGTCCTCCTTGACCTTCTGGAAATCGGCATTGGCCTGCTGCAGCGCTTGCCCGCTGTCTTGATGACCGGCACAGCCATACAGACCGGCCGAACCCAGCAGCAGGCATACGCTTAGTACACACGGGATACGGTTCATTGCGCCTCCCCCAGTTGCTTGCGCAAGCGATTGAGACGGGTATTCAGTTGATTGACCTGCTCCTGACTCTTGAGCGTGAGGACTCGCGCTTCCGCCAACCGCGCATCCAGCTCGGCCCGCTCCGCGTTCATGCGTGCTTGCTTGTAGGACTGCGCCGCCATTGCCGCACGCGCTTCAGCGAACGAGGACAGGGCGGTTTCCATTTCCGGCTGATCATCAGTGGCACCGACGGCCTTGGCCTGCTGCAGGGCCTGCTCGGTCAGTTTGAATTGCTCGGTCGGGACAGGATCACTGGCACAACCGACCAGTATGGCGATTGCCGTGACGGCAATTGAAAGACGAATACTCACAAAAAACATTCCTACTTGTTTGAGGCGCTGGCACCGGCGGGCTGCAACAACTGGGTTTTCCATAATTCCAGATTGTGCCTGATGACTTCGCTCGCAAGGCCGGAGTCCACAGATTCTGTCATCTTTTTCGCCAGCTGTCCGCGCAACCATGGATCGTTGCAGGCCGAGTTGAACGACAATGCCAGATAGAAACCCGGTGTATCGACCGGCACAGGCTGAGCAATCAGGTCCGAAGACAGGCCCAGGGTCTGCACCATGACCATCCCGGCATAGCGCCCGGCAAGCACATAATCCGCTTCGCCCAGCGCCAGCTTCTGAAAGGCCGGAGTCAAACCTGGCACCCGCTCCAGCGTCAGGTGCTGCCTGGTCAGTGCTTCAAATGACGGCGTCAGGCGAGTCTTTTCCGACATGACTCCCGGATGCCCGTGCAGCTCGCCCAGCGTATTGAACGGCACAGCATGATCGCGACGAGTCCAGACCACGATGTCGTTCTGCACGATCGGCGGATGAATATAATCGAGGATTTCGAGCTGAGCGTCATTCAAAGGTGCATCCGCCAGCATGTCCATGCGCCCGCTGCGCACTTCTTCAAGCGCCTGACTGCGCTTGCCGCCGTACAGAAACTCGACCTTGACACCCAACGTGCCTGCCGCTTGACTCAGCAGATCGGCATTCGCGCCCATCAGGTGGCGAGGGTCCTGGGGATCACGCCATAAGTATGGCGGTGCATC
Organism: Pseudomonas syringae pv. cilantro; assembly: GCF_001293775.1. Taxonomy (GTDB): domain Bacteria; phylum Pseudomonadota; class Gammaproteobacteria; order Pseudomonadales; family Pseudomonadaceae; genus Aquipseudomonas; species Aquipseudomonas syringae_P. The sequence goes on along the minus strand of NZ_LGLN01000071.1, from coordinate 60,064 downwards.
CGGGCTGCCTGTCACGATCAGACGCTCGCATTTACCGGCGGCAAGGGCCAGCGGAGGCAGCAGTAGCACGCCCGCCAGCAGCGAAGTCAGCAGCCTGTTGCGGCCCATGATGAGTCCTTCTGAAATCGATAAAAAAACCCGTTCAATCCGGGCAAGCGTACCGCAGACTTGCTGCGGGCACACACCATGGACGGAACGGGTTCTCTTTATAGTGGAAGAGCAAGGCTTGAACCAGACGTGGTTTAAACCAGCTTCTCCAGTTCAGGAATGGCTTCGAACAGATCAGCCACCAGACCGTAATCGGCCACCTGGAAGATCGGCGCCTCTTCATCCTTGTTGATCGCGACGATCACCTTGGAATCCTTCATGCCGGCCAGATGCTGGATCGCGCCGGAAATACCGACCGCGATGTACAGCTGTGGCGCAACGATCTTGCCGGTCTGACCGACCTGCATGTCGTTGGGCACAAAACCGGCGTCGACCGCCGCGCGGGAAGCGCCGACCGCAGCGCCGAGCTTGTCGGCCAGGGTGTACAAGTGCTTGAAGTTATCGCCATTCTGCATGCCGCGACCGCCGGAAACGACGATTTTGGCTGCGGTCAGCTCTGGACGATCAGACTTGGCCAGTTCTTCGCCTACGAAGCTCGATTTGCCCGCATCGTGAACCGCCGAAACCGCTTCGACGGCCGCCGAGCCACCTTCAGCAGCCACCGGATCGAAGCCGGTAGCACGCACGGTGATGACCTTGACCGAGGCCGTGGACTGCACAGTGGCAATCGCGTTACCGGCATAGATCGGGCGAGTGAACGTGTCAGCCGACTCTACCGAAACGATCTCGGAGATCTGGTCCACATCCAGCTGCGCGGCAACGCGAGGCAGAATGTTTTTGCCATTCGACGTGGCTGCGGCCAGCACATGGCTGTAACCGGAAGCCAGCTCGACCACCAGCGGCGCGACGTTTTCCGGCAGTTGATGCGCGTAGGCCGCGTTATCAGCCACAAGCACCTTCGTCACACCGGCAATTTTCGCAGCCGCTTCGCCAATCGTGCTGATGCCCGAGCCAGCGACCAGCAGGTGAATGTCACCGCCGATCTTCTGCGCGGCAGCAACGGTATTGAGCGTAGCCGGGGCTACGGTCGCATTGTCGTGTTCAGCGATAACCAGGATCGTCATTTAGATTACCTTCGCTTCGTTTTTCAGTTTCTCGACCAGTTCAGCCACCGACTTGACCTTGATGCCTGCGCTACGTGCGGCAGGCGCTTCAACCTTGACGGTCTTGTTGGTCGAGGCCGTGGAAACACCCAGTGCATCAGGCGTCAGCACTTCGAGCGGCTTCTTCTTGGCTTTCATGATGTTGGGCAGCGAAGCGTAACGTGGCTCGTTCAGACGCAGGTCTGTAGTCACGATGGCGGGCAGGCTCAGGGAAACGGTCTGCAGACCGCCGTCGATTTCGCGGGTCACGGCAACCTTGTCGCCGGTCACTTCGACTTTCGACGCGAAAGTCCCTTGCGGATAGCCGCTCAGCGCAGCGAGCATCTGACCGGTCTGGTTGTTGTCGCTGTCGATCGCCTGTTTGCCGAGGATCACCAGTTGTGGCTGCTCCTTGTCGACAACGGCCTTGAGCAGCTTGGCCACGGCCAGGGAAGTCAGTTCTTCAGCGGTTTCGACCAGAACGGCACGATCGGCACCCAATGCCAGAGCAGTACGCAACTGTTCCTGAGCAGTGGTCGGGCCGATGGTAACCACCACGATTTCGCTCGCAACGCCCTTCTCTTTCAAGCGTACCGCTTCTTCAACAGCGATTTCGCAGAAAGGATTCATGGACATTTTGACGTTGGCCAGATCGACGCCGGAGTTGTCCGCCTTGACGCGAACCTTGACGTTGTAGTCGACCACTCGTTTGACAGCTACAAGAACCTTCATGGATTCCTCACTCTCCGGTGAAAAGAAGTCGCCCGGCAGCGCCAGGCGATCGATATGTGTCCTCAACAAGCAATCGTATGGGTGCAGGCCAGCGTCCAACGGCCCTATAAAAGCTGGAAGCCACCCGTCAAGCACCGGCAGGATGTGTAAAATGCGCCGTGCGACGTTGACCTGTTGCCTGCACCGCGTTCGCCTGATGCCTTTTGGGAGATTCGGTCGAACCTCGTTTCAGCCTACGGCAAACGCAAAACCGCCCGTATCTTGACCGCAACGCCTTTTCCGGTCAATACGCCAAATCGGCCAGTTCCGGGTCTGGTGTCTTTGATTTATCTGGCCTGCGGCCGATTCAAACAAACGTTTGTATTGGACCCGTGCAGTGGTGTAGATATAATGCGTGCCATTAAAAGACTGGCGGTGTCCAACACCTCCATAGGCCTGCAGCAGCACATAAAGCAGCGCCCCATAAAAACACCGTGAGCCTTGAGAGTAGGAGATAGCCTGTGGAACGCGAATACATGGAATTCGACGTCGTTATCGTCGGAGCCGGCCCTTCCGGGCTTTCTGCCGCTTGCCGCCTTAAACAGAAGGCCGCTGAAGCCGGAAAGGAAATCAGCGTCTGCGTGGTGGAAAAAGGCTCTGAAGTAGGTGCTCACATTCTTTCCGGCGCAGTGTTCGAACCCCGCGCGCTGAACGAACTGTTCCCGAACTGGCAGGAACTGGGCGCTCCGCTCAATACGCCGGTCAAGCGCGACGACATCTATATGCTGCGCGACGCCGAAAAAGCCCAGAAAATCCCCGATTTTTTCGTGCCCAGGACCATGCACAACCAGGGCAACTACATCATCTCTCTGGGCAATCTGTGCCGCTGGCTCGCTCAGCAGGCTGAAAACCTCGGCGTGGAAATCTATCCGGGCTTTGCCGCTCAGGAAGCGCTGTTCGACGAGAACGGCGTGGTGCGCGGCATCGTCACCGGAGATCTCGGCGTCGACCGCGAGGGCAATCCGAAAGAAGGCCTGTACACGCCCGGCATGGAACTGCGCGCCAAATACACGCTGTTCGCCGAAGGCTGCCGTGGCCATATCGGCAAGCAATTGCTCAAACGCTTCAACCTCGACGACGAAGCCGATGTGCAACACTACGCCATCGGTCTGAAGGAAATCTGGGAAGTCGACCCGGCCAGACATGAACAGGGCCTGGTGGTGCATACCGCAGGCTGGCCACTGAATGATGCCAATCCGGGCGGCTCGTTCCTGTATCACCTGGAAAACAATCAGGTGGTGGTCGGCCTTATCGTCGACTTGTCCTACAGCAACCCGTATCTGTCGCCGTTCGACGAATTCCAGCGCTACAAGCATCACCCGGTCATCAAACAATACCTGGAAGGCGGCAAGCGCATCAGCTACGGTGCCCGCGCCATCGCCAAGGGCGGCCTGAATTCGCTGCCGAAGATGGTTTTCCCGGGCGGCGCACTGATCGGCTGCGATCTGGGCACGCTGAACTTCGCCAAGATCAAGGGCAGCCACACGGCCATGAAGTCCGGCATGCTCGCGGCCGACTCGGTGGCAGACGCGCTGTTCGCCGGCAACGAAGGCGGCGACGTGCTGACCTCCTACGTCGATGCCTTCAAAGCCAGCTGGCTGCATGCAGAGCTGTTCGCCAGCCGCAATTTCGGCGTGGCAATCCACAAATACGGCGCGATCAAGGGCGGCGCATTCAACTTTATCGATCAGAACCTCTTCGGCGGCAAGCTGCCGTTCACCCTGCACGACACCAAGCCTGATTATGCCTGCCTCAAGCTGGCGGCGGACTCGAAGAAAATCGATTATCCCAAGCCCGACGGCAAGCTCAGCTTCGACAAGCTCAGCTCGGTATTCCTCTCCAGCACCAACCACGAAGAGGAACAACCCTGCCACCTGAAGCTGACCGACCCGAGCATCCCGATCAGCAAGAACCTGCCGCTGTACGACGAACCTGCCCAGCGCTACTGCCCGGCAGGCGTGTACGAAGTCATTACCAAGGAAGATGGCGAGAAGCGCTTCCAGATCAACGCGCAGAACTGCGTGCACTGCAAGACCTGCGACATCAAGGACCCTTCGCAGAACATCACCTGGGTAGCACCGGAAGGCGCTGGCGGACCGACCTACCCGAATATGTGAGGTGGAGCAGCTGTAAGCTAAAAGCGGCAAGCTTGTAGCTTGCAGCTAAACCCTACAGCCCTCTTCACCCGGACTCCTTTCAAAGTAACGTTTGTATTCCCGGCTGAACTGCGACGCACTCTGATAGCCGACCTTGAGCGCGACCTGAGCCACGTTCAGGCCTTCAGCGACCAGCAGTTGCTGGGCCTTGAGCAGGCGCAGGCGCTTGAGGTACTGCACCGGCGACAACAGCGTGCTGCGCTTGAAGTGTTCGTGAAAGGTCGAGGTGCTCATGTTTGCGCAGCGCGCCAGGGTGTCGACGTTCAACGCGTGATCATAATGATCGTGCAGATACGTCACCGCCGAGGCGATCCGCGCAAACTGGCCCTGCTGTTCGACCAGAGCGCGCAACACACCCGACTGCGGCCCGCGCAGCGCGCTGTACAACACGTCACGGACACGTGACTGGCCCATCGCCTGACATTCCAGCGGATCGTGCAGACAGCGCAGCAGCCGCTCGACGCTGTCGCGCATTGCGTGGTCGATCACTACCGAGGTCATGGATTCCGGGGTCTGCAACTGGCTTTCGCGCACGCTTGCCGCACCCAGCGCCTGCACCAGCTCGCCAAGCAGCACGCGGTCGATGGCCACTGATACGCCGTACAGCGGCTTGTCCGGCGTGGCAAAGGTTTCACACTTGAAGGGCACGGAAAGCGCCTGAATCAGGTAGTGCCCGGTGCCGTACTCGAAGGTGCGCGGCCCCAGGCAGGCAACCTTGCTGCCCTGCACCACAATCATCAGGCTGGGCTCGTAGATCTGCGGGCTGCTGGCCACGTAGCCGAAGGCCGACAGAACGCGTACCTCGGGCAGATGCGTGGCAACAAAGCCGGGGCGAACGGCCAGGGGCTTGATCAGGGAAACCAGTGTGGCGTTTCCATCCAGGGGAAAAGCGAGCGACATGGGAGGCGAGCCGGCAGAGAAATAGACAGCTGCATCATCGCAGATTTAAGCCTCGCAGCCGACCCTCGATCATCCGGCCGGAGAAATAGGCATGAAACACGGAGGATTCACCATAGCCGGGGCTGGCGCGAATCCGGACAATGGTTCGCCTCTATTCCGTTACACCTTGCGAGGTCATTCATGTACACAGCTATCGGTTACGCCGCTCAGTCAGCCACCGCCCCCCTCGCCCCGATGACCTTCGAACGTCGCGCTCCGCGTGCCGACGACGTTGCCATCGAAATCCTCTATTGTGGTGTTTGCCACTCCGACATCCACCAGGCGCGCAACGAATGGGGCATCGCTGTTTACCCGCTGATGCCCGGCCACGAGATCGTCGGTCGCGTCACCGCTACCGGCGCCAACGCCACCCAATACAAGGTCGGTGATCTGGTCGGGGTCGGCTGCATGGTCGACTCGTGCCGCGAATGCTCGGCCTGCAAATCGGACCTCGAGCAGTATTGCCTGGAAGGCCCGACCATGACCTACGCCACGCCAGACCGCGTGGACGGCAGCAATACTATGGGTGGTTACTCGAACAGCATCGTGGTCGCCGAGCACTTCGTCGTGCGCGTTCCAGAGAAGCTCGACCCGGCCGCCGCCGCGCCTATTCTTTGCGCAGGCATCACCACCTATTCGCCGCTCAAGCACTACGGTGTCGAGGCTGGCGACAAGGTCGGTATTCTGGGCATGGGCGGTCTGGGCCACATGGGCATCAAGTTCGCCAAAGCCATGGGTGCTGAAGTTACCTTGTTCACCCGCTCCGCAGCCAAGGCTCAGGAAGCACGTCGTCAGGGCGCCGACCATGTAATCGTCTCCACCGACGCCGAACAGATGAAGGCCGCTGCCGGGCACTTCGACTTCCTGCTCGACACCATTCCGGTGCAGCACGACCTGAACCCCTACCTGGAAACGCTGCGCTTTGATGGCGTGCACATTCTGGTCGGTCTGATCGAGCCTATCGAGCCGCCTGTCCATGCAGCACACTTGGTGATGAGCCGTCGCGTGCTGGCCGGCTCGCTGATCGGCGGCATCGCCGAAACCCAGGAAGTGCTGGATTTCTGCGCCGAAAACGACATTACCTGCGACATCGAAATGCTCGATATCCGCAACATCAACGAAGCCTACGAGCGCATGCTGGCCGGCGACGTGAAATACCGCTTCGTGATCGACATGGCTACATTGAAAGCCTGATTCGGTCCGAATCAGCCGCCGAGATCGGCTGAGAGTTCCGCTGCTATCAGCTTGATCAGCGGAACCAGCTCGGCCATTTTCTCGAGCGGCATGTAAGGCACGGTACTGGCAACACTGATGCCGGCAACAATCTGTTTGCTGGCATCACGTACCGGCGCTGCCACACAGCGGATCGACGGTTCGTTGTCTTCCAGATCGAACGCATAACCGCCCTGCACGTACTCTTCCCTTCGCGCTTTCAGCTGTTCCCAGGTTTGCTGCTCATGCGCAGGCCACAACGGGTTTCTGCCTGAGGCTGGCATGCTGACCTCGTAAAGCCGCTGCCACTCCGCTTGCGCACTGTCCAGCAACAACGCCTTGCCGATCCCGGTCCGCACCAGCGGCATGCGGTGCCCGACCCGCGAGCGCATTTCCGGTCCGTTGCGGCCGGGGTTTTTGTGCAGGTACAGCACGTCGTCACCCTCCCGAACCGCCAGATGCACGGTATCGCCGGTCAGTTCGGACAGTCGATCCAGATACGGTCGCGCAAGAATGGCCAGTGGCACTTCTTCACGCGCCTGAAACCCCAGTTCGATCAGTTTCGGCCCAAGCAGATAACCCACTTGTGGCACAACGCGAAGGTAACGTTCTTCGACCAGGCAACTGGCCAGCCGGTGGGTGGTGCTGCGCGTGGTGCCGATCAGCCGGGCAATCTCTTTCAGGTCCCGTGCACCGCCGGCCACCGCCTGCACTACGCCCAGACCGCGCAACAGGGTCTGGGTGCCGGTCGGTGCCGGTTCCTTGCGGGTGGTAGTTGCAGAGGGGAGTACGTCGTTTTGCATCACAGGCCATCTTCAGAAAAAGTTCAGATCGAAAAACTGGCAACATTATCGTCGCCAGCGTCCGCACGCGTCGACCTCAGAGCTCGATACGCTCGACTTTTCCTACCAGCAGGATGTAAGACAGCGCACCCAACAAGGCCAAAACCGAGATGTAGGTGATGGCCGGCGCAAACGAGTCGCCCGTTGCCAGAAAGCCGATCACGATCGGCGTGGTGATGGCCGCCAGGTTACCGATGAAATTGAACGTGCCACCGGTCAGGCCCAGCAGGCGTGCCGGGGCCAGGGTAGAGACCAGCGACCAGGTGATCGATGCCAGACCGTTGCCAAAGAACGCCAGGGCCAGAAAGGTGATGACCAGCGGCGTGGAATCGACGAAGTTGGCGCCGATGATCGAGGTCGATATCAACAGCCCGGCAATGATCGGCAGTTTGCGGGCGAAGCCTACGCTGTGGCCGCGGCGGATCAGCCAGTCAGAGAAGAACCCCGAGCACAACACGCCGACGAAGGCCGCCAGAAACGGCAGCGACGCCAACAGCCCGGATTTGATGAAGTCCATGCCTCGGTATTTCACCAGATAGGTCGGGAACCAGGTCAGGAAGAACCACAGCGTAGAGTTCAGGCAGAACTGCCCCAGGTAGATGCCCCACAACTTGCGCTTGCTCAGCACGATACCCAGATCCAGCCAGTTGAAACCCTGTTTCTGCTTTTCAGCGTCCTTCTGGATATCCACCAGCCCGCCGCCCTCTTTGATGAGGTCGATCTCCTGCTGGTTGACGCCTTTGAAGTCACGCGGCTCGCGGTACACCATGTACCAGATCAACGCCCACAACACGCCGACGCCACCCGTTGCGACAAACACCATGTGCCAGCCGTAATGCGCCTGCAACCAGGCCAGTACCGGAGTAAGAAAGGCCAAACCGACGAACTGCCCGGAGGTGTAGACGCCAATGGCCGTGGCGCGCTCGCGCTCGGGAAACCAGGTGGTCACCACGCGGCTGTTGATCGGATAGGCAGGCGCCTCCAGCGCGCCGACGGCCATGCGCAGCACGAACAGCGCGATGAAGCTGGCGGCAAAGCCGAGCATGATGGTCGCGAGGGACCAGAGCAGCAGCGCAGCGGTGTAAAGGAGGCGCGGCGGCACCCGGTCCACCAGCCAGCCACCGGGCAATTGCATGGCAGCGTAAGTCCAGCCGAACGCCGAGAAGATCAGCCCGACGTGCACTGTATCAAGCCCCAGTTCGGCGGTCAGTGCAGGGGCGGCGATGGACAGGTTGCTGCGGTCCAGGTAATTGATCACCACGGTGATGAACAGCAACACCATGATAAAGAAACGTTTGCGGGACGGCGTCACCAGGGATGCCGCACCCTCCAGAGTTCGAGTGCGCATGGAATGTAGCCTCTTGTTGGATTTATATACAACGAGCTCTCGCTCCCACGCTCCGCGCTCAGTACTCTACACAAGTCCTGAGAAGCCCATAGATTGGCTTCTGCCCGAAGGGCGTGGGAGCGAACCGGGCGACGCTTCGCTTGTTCGCGAAGACGGTAGTTCAGCCGATGCGTTTTTCGGGGAATGCACCGACCCTTTCGCGAACAAGTTCGCCCACGGCCTTCGGCCAGAATCAAAAGCGGACTTGTATAGAACGCTTAGCGCAGAGCATGTGCACAGTAGTGGGATCGCTCTACCACTCCGCAAAACTGCCATCCGCATGACGCCAGATCGGGTTGCGCCAGCGGTGGCCGATGGCGGCGCGTTCGATGACGTACTCTTCGTTGATCTCGATGCCCAGGCCGGGGCCGTTGGGGATCTTGACCATGCCTTTGTCGTAGTCGAAGACTTCCGGGTGCTTGACGTAATCGAGCAGGTCGTTGCTTTCGTTGTAATGGATACCCAGGCTCTGCTCCTGGATGAAGGCGTTGTAGCAAACCGCGTCCAGTTGCAGGCACGCCGCCAGCGCGATAGGCCCCAGCGGGCAATGCAGTGCCAGTGCAACGTCGTAGGCTTCGGCCATGTTGGCGATCTTGCGGGTTTCGGTGATGCCGCCGGCGTGCGAGGCGTCCGGCTGGATGATGTCGACGTAGCCTTCGCTCAACACGCGCTTGAAGTCCCAGCGCGAGAACAGCCGTTCGCCCAAGGCAATCGGCGTGCTGGTCAGCGGTGCCAGCTCTTTCAGCGCCTCGTAGTTTTCGCTGAGCACTGGTTCTTCGATGAACATCAGCTTGTAGGCGTCCAGTTCCTTCATCAACACCTTGGCCATCGGCTTGTGAACACGGCCGTGGAAATCCACGCCAATGCCGACATTCGGTCCCACCGCATCACGCACGGCAGCGACGTTGGCCAGCGCAAGATCGACCTTGTCAAAGGTATCGAGAAATTGCAGTTCCTCGGTGCCGTTCATTTTCACCGCGGTAAAACCGCGCTCGACGGCTTCTTTGGCCGCCCGCGCCGTGTCGGCAGGACGGTCACCGCCGATCCACGAGTACACACGAATCTTGTCCCGAACCTGACCACCCAGCAGATCACTCACCGAAACACCCAGCGCCTTGCCCTTGATGTCCCACAACGCCTGATCGATGCCAGCCAGTGCGCTCATGTGGATCGCGCCGCCGCGGTAGAAGCCGCCGCGATACAGCACGGTCCAGATATCTTCAATATTGCGCGGGTCCTTGCCGATCAGGTAATCGGACAGTTCTTCCACGGCAGCGGCCACGGTGTGTGCGCGGCCTTCGACCACCGGCTCGCCCCAGCCGACAACGCCCTCGTCAGTCTCGACCTTGAGGAAGCACCAGCGCGGCGGAACGATGAACGTGGTGAGTTTGGTGATTTTCATGGGTGCGGTTTCTCTTGTTGATTCTCTTATTGGATAGCGGCCATCGAACGGTAATACCTGCCCGTGCCGGTCAGTCTGCAAGCGCAGCGGTATGTAGCTTCCAGGCCGCCACATACGCCTTGGCCCGCTCGGCGACGTCGGCAGTGCTCATGCCCGGTTTGAACAGCCCGGAGCCCAGGCCGAAGCCTTTCACGCCCGCATCGAGGAACACCTTCATGTTGTCCGGCGAAATACCCCCGACCGGCAGCAGAATCGTGCCTTTCGGCAGCACCGCCAACCACGCCTTGACCACCGCGGGCGACATTTGCTCGGCCGGAAACAACTTGAGCACATCCGCCCCTTCAGCCAGCGCGGCAAACGCCTCGGTAGGCGTCGCCACGCCCGGCGACAGGAATAGCCCGGCAGCCTTGGCGGCGCGCAGCACTTTTGCATCGCTGTGCGGCATGACGATAACCTGACCACCGGCATCCTTGACCTGCGCCACCTGCTCCGGGGTCAGCACCGTGCCCGCGCCGATCAGGCAATCGGCAGGCAATTGCTGACGCAGCAGACGGATGCTGTCGAACGGCTGCGGAGAATTGAGCGGCACTTCGATGACCCGAAAACCGGCTTCGTACAACACGTCGCCCATCGCCGGTGCTTCTTCGGGGCGCAGGCCGCGCAGAATCGCGACCAGACCGTTTTCCTTCAATGCTTGCTTGAGCATGTCAAACCTCTCGAATGTGTTGGGATGACCGGCGCGCAATCAGGCCCGCCTGAACCGCTACCTGCCACAGGCCGCGCTCGGTGGCCTGTTCGGCCAGGGTCACCTTGGGAAAGCCACAGACCGCCAGCCCGCGCTGGTAACGCGCGCACAGCGCTTCGCTGCCGATGAGGATCACCGCAGGCAAGTGTTCATAGGTGTGCAGATGCAGCCTGGCAATGCTGCCCAGTTCATGGCCGATCAACAGGCCTGAAAGGTAGTCAGGCTGCGCGCTGGCCCCCAGTTGCCCGGTCAGGCCGAGCGTTCGGGTGCTGAATATGGTGGAAAGCGGTCCGGCGGCACCCGCATCAGACAGGGCAATCGACAAGCCGCGATCGAACGCCTGATCATCGAACGCATCGGCGGGCTGCATGGTGCGCCCAAGAAGGGTGTGCGCACACAGGGCGGCGTAGACCTCGCCGGTCATGAAGGTATCGAAATGAACGATGCGCCCGTGGGTCACTTGCACCCATTTCGAATGGCTGCCCGGCAGCCCGATGAGCAGCGGCTGACCGTCGACCTGGGCGTCGAGCCCGGCCAGCACGCCAAGCACCTGGGTTTCTTCGCCACGCATGACGTTGGGCAGGGTCGCGCGTTGCAGCACGCCCGGAATGATATGCACGGTCACGCCACTCTGGCTGCGCACCGTTTGCAGCGCCATGCTCAGCTCGTTGACGCTTGCCGGGGTTTCCTGATACGCCGCCTCACGCCAGCCCTGCGCGCTGCCGACCATGCCGCAGGCAATCACCGGTAAGCCCGGCTCGGCGTCAAGCCAGTCGCCGCAGGCCTGATCGAACGCCAGTTCAAAGCCATCGCTGCACAGTTGCCCGGAAATCAGGCGCGGCGTGGTTGGCAGCTGCATGATGCCCGCGCTCAGCGCGCGCTGTTCCAGCACCTGGCCATGTTCGCCAAGTCGATAAGCACGAAGGGAGGTGGTCCCCCAGTCGAGTGCGATCAATTGCGCCTGCATTGCGTCACCTGTTGTTTTATTGGAAGTGAGTGCAGGACGACTATAAACCTGTTGTCACAATTATCTCAATATGTAAATTTATATCCCATATATCGGGACAAAAGTAGCGAAGCATTAAAAAACCCGCGGCCCTTTCGGACAGCGGGTTTGGTGTAAAACCGAAGCCTCAACGCTCCAGCAGGATCCTCAGCATGCGCCGCAGTGGTTCAGCCGCGCCCCACAACAGCTGGTCACCGACGGTGAAAGCGCCCAAATACTGCGAACCCATGTTCAGCTTGCGCAGACGCCCCACCGGCACACTCATGGTGCCGGTCACAGCGGTCGGGCTCAGTTCTTGCGCGCTGGCTTCGCGGGTGTTCGGCACCAGCTTGACCCACGGGTTGTGCTGGCTGATCAAGCCTTCGATGTCCGCAATCGGCACATCCTTGTTCAGCTTGATGGTCAGCGCCTGGCTGTGGCAGCGCATGGCGCCGATGCGCACGCAGATGCCGTCGACCGGGATCGGGCTCTTGAAGCGACCGAGAATCTTGTTGGTTTCAGCCTGCCCTTTCCACTCTTCGCGGCTCTGGCCATTCGGCAAAGCTTTGTCGATCCACGGGATCAGGCTGCCGGCCAGCGGCACGCCGAAGTTCTCGGTCGGGAACGATTCGCTGCGCATGGCTTCTGCCACCTTGCGGTCGATATCCAGAATGGCGCTGGCCGGGTTGGCCAGTTCATCCGCTACAGACGCATGCACCGCGCCCATTTGCTTGATCAGTTCACGCATGTTCTGCGCGCCGGCACCGGAGGCCGCCTGATAGGTCATGACGTTCATCCATTCGACCAGACCGGCATCGAACAGACCGCCCAGGCCCATCAGCATCAGGCTGACCGTGCAGTTACCGCCGATGTAGTTCTTGGTGCCCGCGTCCAGTTGCTGGTCGATGACCTTGCGGTTGACCGGGTCGAGCACGATAACGGCGTCATCCTGCATGCGCAGGCTGGAGGCCGCGTCGATCCAGTAGCCCTGCCAGCCGGCTTCGCGCAGCTTGGGGAATACTTCGTTGGTGTAGTCGCCGCCCTGACAGGTCAGCACCACGTCCAGGGTTTTCAGCTCGTCAATGCTGTAGGCATCTTTCAGCGGGGCAACGTCCTTGCCCACCGAAGGCGCCTGGCCACCGACATTGGAGGTAGTGAAGAACACCGGCTCAATGAGATCGAAGTCCTGCTCTTCCCGCATCCGCTGCATGAGCACGGAACCGACCATGCCACGCCAACCGATCAGACCTACACGTTTCATCGCAACTACACCTTGAAAAAAAGTGGGACCGCCGCTCTGCGCATCAGCAGCAGGCGGCGGGCCAGAGAGATTACAGATTCCGCAGCGCGGCGACTACAGCGTCGCCCATTTCCCGGGTACCGACTTTGACTTTACCCTCGGACCAGATGTCGCCGGTGCGCAGCCCCCGATCCAGCACAAGGCTGACCGCTTTTTCGATGGCGTCTGCGGCGTCGGTCAGATTGAAGCTGTAACGCAGCATCATCGACACCGACAGAATGGTCGCCAGCGGGTTGGCGATGCCTTTACCGGCGATGTCGGGTGCCGAGCCGTGGCAAGGCTCATACATGCCCTTGTTGGCAGTATCCAGCGACGCCGATGGCAGCATGCCGATGGAGCCGGTGAGCATCGACGCCTGATCGGACAGAATGTCGCCGAACAGGTTATCCGTGACGATCACATCGAACTGTTTGGGCGCACGCACCAGTTGCATGGCGGCGTTATCGACGTACATATGGCTCAGTTCGACTTCAGGGTACTCCTTGGCCACCTGCTCGACGATTTCGCGCCACAGCTGGCTGGACGCCAACACGTTGGCCTTGTCCACCGAACACAGCTTTTTGCCACGCACCATCGCCATGTCGAAACCGACTTTGGCAATGCGGCGGATCTCGCTTTCGCTGTACGGCAGTGTGTCGTAAGCCTGGCGCTCGCCATTATCCAGCACGCGAGTGCCGCGTGGCGCGCCGAAGTAGATGCCGCCGGTCAGCTCACGGACGATCAGGATATCCAGACCGGCAACGATTTCCGGCTTGAGGCTCGATGCATCAGCCAGTTGCGGATAAAGGATCGCCGGACGCAGATTGCCGAACAGGCCCAGTTGCGAACGGATTTTCAGCAGGCCGCGCTCAGGCCGGATGTCACGCTCGATGGTGTCCCATTTCGGGCCGCCCACCGCGCCGAGCAGCACCGCATCGGCTGCACGGGCACGATCCAGAGTTTCATCGGCCAGCGGCACGCCGTGCTTGTCGATGGCCGCACCGCCGATCACGTCGTGGGTCAATTCAAAACCCAGTTGATACTTCTCGTTGGCCAGCTCCAGCACCTTGACCGCTTCGGTCATGATTTCCGGACCAATACCATCACCCGGGAGAATCAGAATCTGTTTGTTCATAACATCCTCAATGTGTGCAGCGGCGCTATTAGACAACGCCTGTTGATAACGCTGAATACGGCAAAAAATTTATCGCACGGCCAAAATGCCTTCGCGAGCAAGACGAATGAACGCCTTGCTCGCGAATCAAGCTGACCGTTGCCCGATGCTCAGTCGCGAAACAACCACGGCTGGCTGGCGCGGTGCCTGCTCTCGAAGCTGGCAATGGCTTCGGCATCCATCAAGGTCAGGCCGATGTCGTCCAGGCCATTGAGCAGGCAGTGTTTGCGGAATGCATCGATCTCAAAGTTCAGCACCTTGCCGTCGGGACGGGTCACGGTCTGCGCCTGCAGATCGATGCTCAGCTGGTAACCGGGACTGGCCTCGACCTGCTTGAACAGTTGATCGACGTCGTCTTCAGCCAGAATGATCGGCAGCAGACCGTTCTTGAAGCTGTTGTTGAAGAAGATATCGGCGTAGCTCGGCGCAATGATGGCGCAGAAACCGTACTCTTCCAGTGCCCACGGCGCGTGCTCGCGGCTGGAACCGCAGCCAAAGTTTTCCCGCGCCAACAGCACGCTGGCACCTTGATAACGTTCGTGGTTGAGCACGAAATCATGGTTCAGCGGACGCTTGGAGTTGTCCTGATAAGGCTGACCGACGTCCAGATAACGCCACTCGTCGAACAGGTTCGGGCCGAAGCCCGTGCGCTTGATCGACTTGAGAAACTGCTTGGGGATGATCTGGTCAGTGTCGACGTTGGCGCGATCGAGAGGCGCGACCAGGCCAGTGTGCTGGGTAAAGGCTTTCATGCTGGATTCCTCAATTCGCGAACATCGATGAAACGGCCCGTGACCGCGGCGGCAGCGGCCATTGCCGGGCTCACCAGGTGTGTGCGGCCACCGGCGCCCTGGCGGCCTTCGAAGTTACGGTTGGAGGTGGACGCGCAATGCTCGCCGGAGCCGAGGCGATCCGGGTTCATCGCCAGGCACATCGAGCAGCCCGGCTCGCGCCATTCAAAACCGGCGTCAATGAACACCTTGTCCAGCCCTTCCTTCTCGGCCTGGGCCTTGATCAGCCCCGAGCCTGGCACCACGATGGCCTGCTTGATGGTTGCAGCCACCTTGCGACCCTTGGCAACGTCCGCAGCAGCGCGCAGGTCTTCGATGCGCGAGTTGGTGCAGGACCCGATGAACACCCGGTCCAGCTGGATATCGGTAATCGGCTGATTGGCTTTCAGGCCCATGTATTTCAAGGCGCGCTCGATGGAGCCACGTTTGACCAGATCCGGCTCTTGCGCAGGGTCCGGCACGTTCTGATCGACGGCCAGGACCATTTCCGGCGAAGTGCCCCAGCTGACCTGCGGCTTGATCTGCGCGGCGTCCAGCTTGACCACGGTGTCGAACACCGCATCAGCGTCGGACACCAGATCTTTCCAGGCTTCGACGGCAAGGTCCCATTCAGCGCCCTTCGGTGCGAACGGACGGCCTTTGACATACTCGACGGTCTTCTCGTCGGTGGCAACCATGCCGACCCGCGCACCGGCTTCGATGGACATGTTGCAGATGGTCATGCGGCCTTCGATCGACAGGTCGCGAATCGCGCTGCCAGCGAACTCGATGGCGTAACCGTTACCGCCTGCGGTGCCGATCTTGCCGATCACTGCCAGCACGATGTCCTTGGCGGTCACGCCGAACGGCAATTGCCCTTCGACCGACACCAGCATGTTCTTCATCTTCTTGGCCACCAGGCACTGGGTCGCCAGCACATGCTCGACCTCGGAGGTGCCGATGCCGTGGGCCAGTGCGCCAAACGCGCCGTGGGTCGAGGTGTGCGAGTCACCGCAGACCACGCTCATGCCCGGCAGGGTTGCACCCTGCTCCGGGCCGATGACGTGGACGATGCCCTGACGCGGGTCATTCATCTTGAATTCGGTGATGCCGTATTCGTCGCAGTTGTCGTCGAGGGTCTGCACTTGCAGACGCGACACCTGGTCTTCGATGGCCTCGATACCGCCCTTGCGCTCCGGCGTGGTCGGCACGTTATGGTCGGGGGTGGCAATGATCGAGTCGATCCGCCACGGCTTGCGCTTGGCCAGACGCAGGCCTTCAAACGCTTGCGGCGAGGTCACTTCATGGATGATGTGGCGGTCAATGTAAATCAGCGCTGAACCGTCGTCGCGCTGCTTGACCAAATGCGAATCCCAGAGCTTGTCGTAAAGCGTTTTTCCGGCCATCGGACGTACTTCCTCATCAGCTTCTTTGTATGCCTCGGGCAATCATGAAGATGAGCCTTTGGCTTGTACGGTTATCCTAGGGATTGTGATTAAATAACTCAAATTAATAAATTTTTACGCCTGGATAACCAAATGGAATACGACCATGGACCTCGCCAATCTCAATGCGTTTATCGCCATCGCCGAGACCGGCAGCTTCTCGGGTGCCGGTGAGCGGCTGTACGTCACCCAGCCGGCCATCAGCAAGCGCATCGCCGGTCTGGAGCAGCAACTCAATGTGCGTTTGTTTGACCGTCTGGGCCGCGAGGTCAGCCTGACCGAAGCCGGTCGCGCCCTGCTGCCGCGCGCCTATCAGATCCTCAATGTGCTGGACGACACCCGCCGCGCACTGACCAACCTGACTGGCGAAGTCACCGGCCGGCTGACCCTGGCAACCAGTCACCACATCGGGCTGCATCGCCTGCCGCCGGTGCTGCGGGCGTTTACCCGCGCTTACCCGAAAGTCGCACTGGACATTCAGTTTCTCGATTCGGAAATCGCCTATGAGGAAGTTCTTCACGGGCGCGCCGAGCTGGCAGTGATTACACTGGCCCCAGAGCCGCATGCGCTGATACGCGCCGTGCCGGTGTGGGACGATCCGCTGGACTTCGTCGCCGCGCCGGAGCATCCATTGGCCAACAGCGGCCCTATGAAGCTGGAAGATATCGTGCGTTACCCGGCGGTGTTCCCGGGCAGCAACACGTTCACTCACCACATTGTCAGCAAGCTGTGCGAAGCCCAGGGCCTCAAACCCGACATTGCGATGAGCACCAACTACATGGAAACCATCAAGATGATGGTGTCCATCGGACTGGCCTGGAGCGTGCTGCCACGCACCATGCTGGACGAACAGGTGGCGCGCATTCCATTGCCGGGCGTGCAGCTCAATCGCCAGCTAGGCTACATCCTGCACACCGAACGCACGCTGTCGAATGCGGCCAGAGCATTCATGAAATTGCTCGATGCGCAGACACAGTAGATAGACACCGCAGCAGGACGCGGACCCATTGCTTTACCGGCTTCACTTATCGAAGGCTCGTGAACCCATGCCCAACCCGCCGCACACCGCCTCATCGCCAGCCGGGCTGACGCACACTGATGCGCTGCGCCTGCTCAAGGAGACCGGTGAGCGCCTGGAACTGGCGCTGGATCTGGCGCAGATGGGCACCTGGGATCTGGACGTCACCCACAACAGGCTGCAAGCCTCGGCGCAGGCGGCGTTTCTGCATGGCATGGACGCACTGCCCTTCGACGATGACGCCGAGCAGTTTTTCGGCAGGTTACCCATCGAAGAGCGCTGCCGGATGCGTGAGGCCTACCATGCAGCAATCGAACATCGTGACGACTACCTGCAGCTCATCTACCGTTTTCAACTGAAAAACGGCACCTCGCGCCTGCTCGAAAGCCGTGCGCGAATCTATCGGGATGATCAGGGTCAGCTGTCGAGGCTGGCGGGCACGCTGATGGACATCACCCAGAAACGTGCCCAGGCGGCGCTGGAGGCCAGCGAGGAGAAGTTTGCCAAAGCGTTTCACTCAAGCCCGGACTCGATCACCATCACTGAAATCGAGTCGGGCCGCTATGTAGAGGTCAATGATGGCTTCTGCCGCCTGACCGGCTTCAGTGCTCAGGAAGTGATCGGCCGCACGGCCCATGAAATCGGTATCTGGACCGACACCCTGCAACGCGAATTCATGGTCGATGAACTGCGTCAGAAAGGTCGCGTTCATCACCGGGAAATGAGCGGTCGCGACAAAAACGGCGACCCGCTGGTGCTGGATATCTCAGTCGATTTCATCACTCTCAACGACACCGCCTGCCTGCTCATGAACGCCCGCGATATCGGCCAGTTGAAGAACGCCCAGGCACAGATCCATCATCTGGCCTATCACGATCCACTGACCGGGCTGCCCAATCGTGCCCTGCTGATGGACCGCCTCAGCCAGCAGTTGTCCCTGCTCCAGCACCAGAACCTGCGCGGTGCGCTACTGTTCCTCGATCTCGATCACTTCAAACATATCAACGACTCGCTTGGTCATCCGGTGGGTGACAGCGTGCTGAACGTCGTGGCTGCGCGCCTTGAAGCCAGCGTGCGGCAGGAAGATACGGTGGCCCGCCTGGGTGGCGATGAGTTTGTGGTATTGATCTGCGGGCTGGACGGCTCTCTCGACGAAGTCACACACAAGGTGCGGGTACTGTCCGACAGTCTGCGAGATCTGTTGGCCGAACCGATGTTCCTCGACGGCCATCGTTTACAGGTAACGCCGAGCATCGGCATCGTGCTGATTCCGGACGACGGACTGACCCCGGCCGACCTGCTCAAACGCGCCGATATCGCCTTGTATCGGGCCAAGGATTCCGGGCGCAACGCCTCGCAGTTTTTCCATGTGTCCATGCAACAGGCGGTCAGTCAGCGCCTGCGCCTTGAAAACGACCTGCGCCTGGCGCTGGCACGCAACGAATTTCACCTGCATTTTCAGGCACAGGTCGACTGTCGCACCAATCAGATCACCGGCGCGGAAGCCCTGCTGCGCTGGCAGCACCCCGAATACGGGCTGCTGCCACCCGATCAGTTCGTCCAGATACTCGAAGAAAGCGGCATGATTCTGGAGGTTGGCAGCCGGATTCTCGACGATGCCTGTAAAATTGGCGGGCTGCTACTGAGTCAGGGCCTGGTCTCGAAAGATCGCTTCCTGATGGGCGTGAATGTCAGCCCGCGTCAGTTTCGTCAGAGCGACTTTGTAGAACGCGTCGAACATAGCCTGAAACAGCATCACTTGCCGGCCACCATGCTCAAGCTGGAAATCACCGAAGGCATCGTGATTCAGAATCTGGACGACACCATTCTCAAGATGCGCAAGCTCAGAGATCTGGGCGTGGGCTTTGCCATGGATGATTTCGGCACCGGCTATTCATCGCTCACCTACCTCAAGCGCTTGCCCGTGGATACGCTCAAGATCGACCAGTCATTCGTTCAGGACGCCACCAGCGACCCCAACGATGCAGAAATCATCCGTGCCATCGTCGCCATGGCACAAAGCCTCAACCTGCACGTCATTGCCGAAGGCGTCGAAACCCCGGAGCAACTGGCGTTCCTTGAACGGGTGGGTTGTTACAACTATCAGGGCTACCTGTTCAGCGAACCATTGCCCGGCCCGGAGTTCGAGTCTTTGCTGCAACTCAGGCGACCTGCGCAGGCAGCGGCCTCACAGGAGTGAAAAAAGGAAGGCACCCGAGGGTGCCTTTCCTGTGACTTGCTTGCTGTTTACGTGCCGCTGGATTCACGTCACCTGACGGATCAGTTTTCCAGCGCTTTCTGGCTATTGAGCGGAATGCGTTTTGGTTTCGCTTCTTCCGGCACGTTCCGTACCAGGTCAATATTCAGCAGGCCGTGAGACAGATCGGCCCCTTTGACTTCGATATTGTCCGCCAGCCTGAACGACAGCTTGAATTCACGCCGGGCAATACCCTGATGCAGATAGGTCACGTTTTCGGCCTCTTGCTCGCGCTTGCTGCCGATCACGGTCAGCACACCTTTTTCGACCTGCAACTCCAGATCCTGCTCTTGCATGCCTGCTGCAGCGATCACGATACGATAATGGTCATCGGTGTGCCGCTCCACGTTGTAGGGAGGGTAGCCGCTGGTTGTCTCATTTCGTGCCGCCGACTCGAACAGATCGTTGAAGCGGTCGAATCCCACTGAGTTGCGAAACAGTGGAGCCAGAGAAAATGCAGTAGCCATAACAATTCTCCTGTTTATCAGCGAGTGGTTAGAGCGACCCGTCTTCGGCATCGCCTGATCAGCAAAATAGGGACGGCAGTTTGCTTTTCAAGAGGGGTTTTTCAGATTTTTTTGAGCGTTCGCCGGGGTCAGCTTTTGGTTAAGCAGCCGAGCAATACGCTGATGCGGGCGCAGTCGGTTTCGCGCCGCAGCGTGTCGAACAGCACGGTGGCTTCCGGGTAGCTTTTGGTCAGCAGGGCCAGCCATTGTTTCAAGCGGCCCGGCGCCTGGATCAGGGTCATTTTGACCAGGCATTGCTGCCAGAAAACGCGCAGGATCGGCTGCAACTCGGCCCAGGTCATCGGCACAACCTCTTCACCCTTCTGCGCCGCAGCAATCTGCCGGGCCAGATCGGGGCGCGCTACCAGCCCGCGACCAATCATGATGTCCCGCGCGCCGCAGATTTCACGGCAGCGACGCCAATCCTCAACGGTCCAGATTTCACCGTTGGCCACCACCGGGACCTTGACCACCTCCTGAATGCGCGCAATCCACTCCCAATGCGCGGGCGGCTTGTAGCCGTCGACCTTGGTGCGTGCATGGACGACGATTTGCGCTGCTCCGCCGTCAGCCAGCGCTCTGGCGCAGTCCAGCGCCAGGTCGGTGTTTTCGTAGCCCAGGCGCATCTTGGCGGTGACTGGAATAGGTTTGGGCACGGCCCGGCGCACCTGGCTGACGATGGTGTGCAGCAGTTCCGGTTCTTTGAGCAGAACTGCGCCGCCACGGGAGCGATTGACGGTTTTGGCCGGGCAACCGAAGTCAGGTCCAGCACCGGTGCGCCCAGCTCGCAGGCGAACGCGGCGTTCTCGGCCAGGCACACCGGGTCGGAGCCCAATAGCTGGAGCCGCAATGGCGTGCCGGCATCAGTCTTCGCGCCCTTGTGAAACTCCGAAGCGTATTTGTAAAAGTAGTGCGCCGGCATCAAACGCTCGGATACTCGAATGAATTCGGTCACGCACCAGTCGATGCCACCGACCTTCGTCAGGGCATCGCGCAGGATGTCGTCAACCAGCCCCTCCATGGGCGCCAGAGCAATTTGCATGGGTCACACTCGAAAAAAGTCCGGCAGTTTACTGCCCGGCGTGCGGATTTGAAACGTCGTTGTCGAGAATGGCTGCGCCGTAGCCTTCGATGAACTCGGCGGGCATGCGTTTGGGTCGCCCGCTGGACAGTTCGATGCAGACAAAGGTGGTTTGCGCGCGTAACAGCGTCAGGTTGTCGGCAGGCCGCTTGAGCTGAAAGCAGCGGGTCATTTTCAGGCGGCGATCCCAATCGGTGATCCAGGTCGCCAGTTGCAGGTCGTCGTTCTCGTAGGCGCTGGCCAGGTAGTCGATCTCGTGCCTGACCACCGCCATGGCACGGTCCAGACGCCGATACTCGGTCAGGTCCAGGCCCAGATACTGCGAATGCCGCCAGGCGCAGCGCTCCAGCCAGGAGACGTATACGGCGTTGTTGGCATGCCCCAGCCCGTCGATGTCTTCGGCGCCGACGTTCAGGTCAATGACGAAAGGCGTTGCCCGATCCCAGACCATGCGTGCTCCTGCTTGAGTGAATGCTATTGGCGGGAGTGTAGCGAAGTCAGGATCTGCGGGAGCGAACTTGTTCGCGAAATGGCCCGTACAGTCGCAGAAATCGGGTCGCCTGAAACACAGTCTTCGCGAACAATGCGGATCGCCGCCTCGGTCGTCCCCGGCCCTTCGGGCAGAAGCAGGCTTGTGCATGACTATCGTGCCGATGCTCCGCGTCGGCATGCAGTTCTGGACGCTCTGCGTCCTCCTTGTGTTCGTGACGCTCTGCGTCATACAGCGGTTNCGTCGGGTTCCTTCGCCCTGACACTTACGTCGCACTCTGCGTTGTCAGTACCATCGCGATAGAAAAGCGCTTTCTTTTATGAACAGTGATCAGGGGGAAGGCATGACATTGTTGTGCAGCACCGATATGACGCAGAGCGTCATGAATGGCATTTCAATGCGGAGCACTGGCACAAGAATTGGTTGGTTTTGTGTATGACGATAAGAATAAAGTCAGAAAGGAAGGGTTTTCAAACCCCGGAAAAACAAAAGGGCCATTCAATAATCGAATGACCCTTGGTCCCGCAGAGCGGGAAATCGTGGCGTCCCCTAGGGGACTCGA
>NZ_LGLN01000071.1:0-37688 GCF_001293775.1 Pseudomonas syringae pv. cilantro | reverse complement strand
TTGGTGGAGCTTAGCGGGATCGAACCGCTGACCTCCTGCATGCCATGCAGGCGCTCTCCCAGCTGAGCTAAAGCCCCACATCAGTGGACGGGGCGCATATTAAGCGTGAGCCGCTGACCTGTCAAATTTATTTTTTACAATTTCCAAAGTTTTTTGTCGGTAATACAACCACTTACCTTTCAACCCCCGGAAAACCGGGGGCGATTCAGACGTGCGGGCCTGTGCCTCAGGCAATGGCGCCCAACAGCTTTTCCCATTCCTTGTTTTCTTTCTTCGAGACGCCACCCAGCAAATCCAGCGCCTGACGCAGGCGGAAGCGGGTCAGGTCCGGCCCGAGGATTTCCATCGCGTCGGTCACCGAGACCGAGTTGGCCTGACCAGTGATCGCTGCAAACATGAGCGGCATGGCGTCACGCAGCTTGAGTTCAAGGTGCTCGACCACCGCCTGGATGCAGCCCATGATTCGCTCTTTCTCCCACTGACGCAGCGATTCGAGTTTCCACAGGATCAACTGCATGACCTGACGCACCTGATCGGGCGACAGTTTCTTGTGCTCGAACAGCTTCACATCAGGCGTAACACCGCCCGCGAAGAAGAAGCCCGCCAGCGGCGCGACCTGGCTGAAGGTCTCTACCCTGCCCTGCACATGCGGCGCGATCTTCATCATGTACTCGGGGTTCAGTGCCCAGGTCTGCAGACGCGAGGCAAATTCCTCGACCGGCAGTTCACGCAGCCACTGGCCGTTGAGCCAGGAGAGCTTCTCGATGTCGAAGATCGGCCCGCCCAGCGAGACGCGGGACAGGTCAAAGTTGTCGACCATTTCCTGCAACGAGAACTTCTCGCGCTCGTCCGGCATCGACCAGCCCATGCGGCCCAGGTAGTTGAGCATCGCTTCCGGCATGAAGCCCATGCGCTCGTAAAAGGTCACCGAGGTCGGGTTCTTGCGCTTGGACAGCTTGCTCTTGTCGGGGTTACGCAACAGCGGCATGTAGCACAACTGCGGTTTGTCCCAGCCGAAATATTCGTAGAGCAGGATCAGTTTCGGTGCCGATGGCAGCCATTCTTCGCCACGCAGCACGTGGGTGATGCCCATCAGGTGGTCATCGACCACGTTGGCCAGGAAGTAGGTCGGCAGCCCGTCGGTCTTCATCAGGACCTGCATATCCATGCGGTCCCACGGGATCTCGACTTCGCCACGCAGCATGTCCGGCACCACGCAGACGCCTTCGGTCGGTACCTTCATGCGGATGACGTGCGGCTCGCCAGCGTCCAGACGGCGCTGGACTTCTTCTTTGGAGAGCAACAAGGCACGACCGTCGTAACGCGGAGTTTCGCCTTTGGCCTGTTGCTCGGCACGCATCTCGTCGAGCTCTTCAGCGGTGCAGAAGCACGGGAAGGCATGGCCCAGTTCGACCAGTTGCTGTGCGTATTTCTGGTAGATATCGCCCCGCTCGCTCTGCCGGTACGGACCGTGTGGACCGCCGACGTCCGGACCTTCGCTCCATTCGATGCCCAGCCAGCGCAGCGCGTCGAAAATCTGCTGTTCGGACTCGCGGGTCGAGCGCAACTGATCGGTGTCTTCAATGCGCAGAATGAACTCGCCGCCGTGCTGTTTGGCAAAGCAGTAGTTGAACAGTGCGATGTAGGCCGTGCCGACGTGAGGGTCGCCTGTGGGCGATGGCGCGATGCGGGTACGAACGGTGGTCATGGAAAATCCCGAAATAGGTCGATCAAGCGCGGGATGTTAACAGGCGGGGGGGCTGCGGCTCCAGCGCGGGTGATGTGATCGCCTCCATAGAACGTCTTCGTGGACAAGTCCACTCCCACAAGTGTCCGCGATCTGCCGGAATGTAGGAGCGGACCGGGCGACGTCTTCGTGGACAAGTCCACAAGTGTCCGGAATCTGTAGGAGCGGACTTGTCCGCGAACTGCCGGGAACCGGCGGTAAAACCATTGCATATGTAGAAACGTCTTCGTGGACAAGTCCACTCCCACAAGTGTCCGCGATCTCCCACAGGTGCCCGCGATCTGCCGTGTGGGAGCGGATCGGGCGTCGCTTCGCTTGTCCGCGAACTGCCGGGAACCGGCAGCAAAACCGCAGAGCACTCAGCGTGATTATCACCAGCGGATCAAACCGCCAGCAACCGTTCCCGCAATTTGCCGATCTCGTCGCGCATCTGCGCGGCGGCTTCGAATTCCAGGTCGCGGGCCAGTTGGTACATCTTTTCTTCCAGTTGGCGAATGCGCTTGTTGATCTCACTCGGCGAGCGCAGTTCGTTTTCGTAGCGGGCGTTTTCTTCGGCGGCCTTGGCCATCCCTTTGCGCTTTTTGCTGCGCGAACCCGGCACGGTGGCGCCTTCCATGATGTCGGCCACGTCCTTGAACACGCCCTTGGGGGTGATGCCGTGTTCCAGGTTGAAAGCGATCTGTTTCTCGCGACGCCGCTCGGTCTCGCCGATGGCGCGCTCCATCGACCCGGTGATGCGGTCGGCATACAGAATCGCCCGGCCATTGAGGTTACGCGCTGCCCGGCCGATGGTCTGGATCAGCGAGCGGTCGGAACGCAGGAAGCCTTCCTTGTCGGCATCGAGAATCGCCACCAGCGACACTTCCGGCATGTCCAGGCCCTCGCGCAGCAGGTTGATGCCCACCAGCACGTCAAACGTACCCAGTCGCAAATCGCGAATGATCTCGACGCGCTCCACCGTATCGATATCCGAGTGCAGGTAACGCACCCGCACGCCATGGTCACTGAGGTAATCGGTCAAGTCCTCGGACATGCGCTTGGTCAGCGTGGTCACCAGAACCCGCTCTTCGAGCGCCGCGCGTTTGTGGATTTCCGACAACAGGTCATCGACCTGGGTCAGCGCCGGGCGGATTTCGATCTGCGGGTCGACCAGACCGGTCGGACGCACGACCTGCTCAACAACGCGCCCTGCGTGTTCCGCCTCGTAGTTGCCCGGCGTGGCCGAAACAAAAATGGTCTGCGGGCTGATCGCTTCCCACTCGTCGAAGCGCATGGGCCGGTTATCCAGCGCCGACGGCAGACGAAAACCATACTCGACCAGCGTTTCCTTGCGTGAACGGTCGCCTTTGTACATCGCGCCGACTTGCGGCACGCTGACGTGGGACTCGTCGATCACCAGCAAGGCATCGGCGGGCAGGTAGTCGAACAAGGTCGGCGGCGGCGCGCCGGACGGACGGCCCGACAGGTAGCGCGAGTAGTTTTCGATACCGTTGCAGTAGCCCAGCTCCAGCATCATTTCCAGATCGAAACGGGTGCGCTGTTCCAGACGCTGGGCTTCCACCAGCTTGTTCTGACTGCGCAGGTATTCCAGCCGCTCTTGCAGTTCGACCTTGATGTTTTCCATCGCTTCGACCAGCGTCTCGCGCGGCGTGACGTAGTGGCTTTTGGGATAGAAAGTAAAGCGCGGCAGCTTGCGGATCACCTCGCCGGTCAGCGGATCGAACGCCGACAGACTTTCGACTTCGTCGTCGAACAGCTCGATACGGATCGCTTCCAGATCGGATTCGGCAGGATAGATGTCGATCACGTCGCCACGCACCCGAAACGTCGCACGGGCAAAGTCCATGTCGTTACGGGTGTATTGCAGGTCCGCCAGACGGCGCAGCAAGGCACGCTGGTCGAGTTTGTCGCCACGGTCGACGTGCAGCACCATGCGCAGGTAGGTTTCCGGGCTGCCCAGACCATAGATGCACGACACGGTGGTGACGATAATCGCGTCCTTGCGTTCCAGCAGGGCCTTGGTCGCGGACAGGCGCATCTGTTCGATGTGATCGTTGATCGACGCATCCTTCTCGATGAAGGTGTCGGACGACGGCACATAGGCTTCGGGCTGGTAGTAGTCGTAGTAGGAAACGAAGTATTCCACGGCGTTGTTCGGGAAGAACGCCTTGAATTCGCCGTACAACTGCGCTGCGAGGGTCTTGTTCGGCGCCAGCACCAGGGTCGGTCGTTTGATCTGGGAAATGACGTTGGCGATGCTGAAGGTCTTGCCCGAGCCGGTTACACCCAGCAAGGTCTGGTGCGCGAGCCCCGCGTCGATCCCTTCGACCAGTTGGCGAATGGCCTCGGGCTGATCGCCGGCTGGCTCAAAACGGGTGACGAGCTGGAACTCGGACATAACTGACCTCTTGATTCATACCGGACTTGATTCGTACGCGACAGGATCGCGCAAAGGGCTCGCCTGCACCTGACTGGACAGGCCAAGACGAAATCATCGCCAACGCCCGATCCCGCAGGGAAAGTGCGTACGATGTTTTGAAATGATGCTTACTAGATGGAGCCATATGCTGGCCTTTCAAGTCACGCACCTAAAGCATTGAGGTTTGAACGGCACGAACGTTCTGCAAATATGCGCAAAAACCTGTAAAAAACCCGCCCCGCCCTGTCGCCCGACGAGGGGATGCTCTCTATACTAGCCCCTGCTTGCGCACCGCTGCGGCGCATCGAGCCGCAGCGTGTAGCCCCCTTCCCACTCTTCATCAAGAGCCGCCGCACAATGAGCCTGTTCTCCGCTGTCGAAATGGCACCCCGCGATCCGATCCTGGGTATCAACGAAGCCTTCAACGCCGCCCCCCGTACCACCAAGGTCAACCTTGGCGTGGGCGTCTACTGTGATGAAGACGGGCGCATTCCTCTGCTGCGTGCCGTGGCCGAAGCTGAAAAGATCCGTGTCGCCCAGCACGCGCCGCGCGGCTACCTGCCGATCGACGGCATTGCCGCCTACGACCAGGCCGTGCAAAAACTGCTGCTGGGTGCCGATTCACCGCTGATCGCCTCGGGCCGGGTGCTGACCACTCAATCGGTGGGCGGCACGGGTGCCTTGAAGATCGGTGCCGACTTCCTCAAGCAACTGCTGCCCAACGCAGTGGTAGCCATCAGCGACCCAAGCTGGGAAAACCACCGCGCGCTATTCGAGACCGCCGGTTTCCCGGTGCAGAACTATCGCTATTACGATGCCGCCACTCACGACGTCAACCGCGCCGGCATGCTCGAAGACCTGCAGAACCTGCCGAACAATTCGGTGGTCGTCCTGCACGCCTGCTGCCACAACCCGACCGGCGTCGATCTGAGCCTGGACGACTGGAAAAAGGTGCTGGAAGTGGTCAAGGCAAAGGGCCACGTACCGTTTCTGGACATGGCTTATCAGGGCTTTGGCCAAGGCATTCAGGAAGACGCCCTGGCGGTGCGCCTGTTTGCCGAATCGGGCCTGACCTTCTTTGCCTCAAGCTCGTTCTCCAAATCGCTGTCGCTGTACGGCGAGCGTGTCGGTGCGTTGTCGATCATTACCGAATCGAAAGAAGAAACCGCCCGCGTCCTGTCGCAGGTCAAGCGCGTGATCCGTACCAACTACTCCAACCCGCCGACCCACGGCGCGATCATCTCCGCTGCGGTGCTCAACGACCCGGCATTGCGCGCGATGTGGGAAGAAGAACTCGGCGAGATGCGCGTGCGCATCCAGGGCATGCGCAAAGCGATGGTCGAGCGCCTGGCCGATAACCCGGCCGGGCAGGATTTCAGCTTTGTCGGCCGTCAGTGCGGCATGTTCTCCTACTCCGGCCTGACCGCCGCACAGGCCCAGCGCCTGCGCAGCGAATTCGGCATCTACGCCCTGGACACCGGCCGTATCTGCGTGGCAGCGCTGAATCAGAAGAATATTGACGTGGTCTGCGACGCGATCAAGAAGGTGCTCTAACCGCGCTGCATGTATCTCTGGAGCGGACCGGGCGACGCTTCGCTTGTTCGCGAAGGCTATGTTCCCGTCAATGCATCTCATGCAACTGACGGCCACCTTCGCGAACATCGCCTCTCCAATAGCCTCACACGCCCCCCCATCGTCACCACCACTTAGCAACTGAATCGAACGATCTATAGCGCCACCCCTCGAAACCCTGTCAGACCCTTTTCTGAATCCGATATCGAGGTAGTCATGTCCATCGAACCGCAACGTCAAAAAGAACAGCCACCCGGCCAGCACACGCCAGCGGATCAAGGCCCGAACCGTAACGATCCGGCCATCGAGCGGCAGGTTTCGGATGAAGGGCCGGAGACTGAAAAAGGTGATGGCCATAATCCGGGGCAAACCCCTGCTCCCAGCCAAAGCCAGTCGCAAAGCCAAAGCCCGACATCCGACGACAGTGCCTATGTACCGGACCATGAAATTGAAGGCGAAAAAACCGAGGACCAGCGCAATCACCAGCAGACGCAGGGTATTGATGCCGATATCGACACTCAGGGCGGCTGAGCCGCAGAAAGCGCATTTGGGTCGTATGGCCCAAATGCGCTTGCGATTTATTCCTTGATCACCTGCACCTGATACGCCCGATCAGCTTTTATCTGCTGCTCGGTGAACGGCAGCGTACTCCATTGTTTTTTCGAGAACGCCTCTGTCTGGTCCCGGGAATGGGCGGACTGCGGGTTACTCGACTCGGAAAACGCCAGCAAACCCTGCGCCTTCGGGCCATGTTCATCGAATGTCACCACTTGCAGATAGCTGGTGCCGCTGACCACTTCGCGTTTGCCGTCTTTGCCAGCGACCGTCTGCATGGCGTTATAGATGCCCAGCCCGGCCGGCCCACCGTGAATCGGGATCGGTTTGCCGCTGATGCTGGAAACCTGAATATCGCCCCATCGGGTCTCGGCAGAGAGACCGGCCTTGGCCACCTCATCGACCGCCGCAAGCATGGCGGCGCGCAGCGCGGTGGCGACTTCCGGGTATTCAATGGCCAGCCCGCTGGGCGTATGGACCGGGTTCTGCGGGTCGAACGCCATGCGCCAGCGAGAGGCGACGGCCTGCATGGACGTCACGATGCGCTGGAAGTACACAAACCCGATGCCGCTGTTCAGGTCAGCACGCCCGTCCCAGGCTTTCAGGGCGGAGCACAACGGCGTCAGACGCGCTGCGTCGCTCCCCAAGTCCGAGGCGCAGAACTTGAGCAGGTCCGGCAGCACTTGCCCGGCGTGATACACCTCGTTGTCCATGACCATCGCTTGCAGGTTCTCGACGCTGACCTTGCCTGTCTTTTCCACGCCTGTTTTTTTAAAAGCCTCCAGCCGATCCAGTGCAAAACGCGCCCGCTGGCCCAGCGGCTGACCGTCCTGGCTGATCAGCGGCGAGAAGTCCTTCAGCGGCGCAGCCGGATTGACCATCCAGGCCGAGTCATTGGAGTGCTGCACGAAATCGGTGCGCAGCAGTTGCGGCTGGCGCGACGACGGGTAAATACCCGCTTGCGCCGCCTCGGGAGACACATCCCAGTTGCACTCACTGCGCGAGCCGTCGAGGACAATCAGTTCGGTGCCGATGCGCGGGTCACTGCACTTGGCGAGCTTCACGGCGTCAACGTTCGGCACCACCGAAATATTCATGTACAGCGCCTGCCCTTTGGCATCGACCGCCAACGTGTTGACCCACGGGATGCCCTGAATCCTGTGCACTGAATCCTGAAACGCCTTGAGGCTGTCAGCCTTGTCCATCGCATACCACTGCTGCAGCACGCGGTCGTTTTTCAGGTTGGCATCGCGCAGGCTGAAGGCGAACTTTTCATCCCAGTCCAGCTTGCCCGGCCACTGCACCACCGGGCCAAATTTCGATGAATAAATGATGCGTGGCACAGTCTTGAGGCTGCCGTCCGGCTGTTTCACCTCAACATTTACCTGCTGTTTGCCCATTGCAACTGATTTGCCGTCCAGCAGGTAACGGGTCGAATCCTTCGGGTCGAGCTGCAAACGGTGCAACGTGAAGTGCTTCGACGTGTCGACAGTATGACTCCAGGCCAGATGCTGGTTGAAGCCGATGTTGATCAACGGCAGGCCCGGTAAAGCGGCGCCCATGACGTCCAGCTTGCCGGGGATGGTCAGGTGCATCTGATAGAAGCGCATGCCGCCGCCCCACGGAAAGTGCGGATTGGCCAGCAGCATGCCGCGCCCGTTGGCGGACAAGTCACGGCCCACCGCCACTGCATTGCTGCCACGCTCCAGAGCAAAGCGCTCGTTGCGCGCGGCGGCCAGTTGCAGCGCCTGAGCCTGTTGACTATCTGTCTGCAACGGCTTTTGCGCCGAAGGCGGCTTGGCACCGGCAAAGGCTTCGGTGAACTGCCCGACACCACCTTCGATCAGCAGTCGGCGGGTCAGGCGCACCAGATCGTCAGTGCTGATCGGTCGCACCCACTCGGCCGCACAGGGTTGCGGCAGGCCTTGGGTGGTCTGCTCGGCCAGCGAACGGTTGTAACCGGCGACATAGCCCTGCATCAACTGGCGAATCTCGGGCGGCTGGGCTTTCCAGAAATCCGCCAGCGCCTCTGGCGTATTGAGCCACTGGAACAGCAGGTCGCTGGCCATGTTATTGCGCTGTTCAAGGGTCGCCTTGTCCGGCCCGAAATAACGAGAGCGCTCGCCGTTGACGGTGACGATTTCATTGGCCAGCAGGCACAGGTTGTCCTGCGCATAGGCGTAACCGATGCCGAACCCCAAGCCTCGTTCATCGGCGGCCACGATGTGCGGCACACCAAAACCGGTGCGCCGGATCTCGGCGCCAGCGGCCTTTTGTTCATTCGCAACCAGCGCCTGCGCAGGCAAAACTACAGCGAACGAAAGGCCTGCAAACAGAAAACAGGGCAATGCTCTGGACATAATCACGCTGACTCCACCTCGACAACACGACCCGAATTAGCCGCCCCCGTTAAACGAAGTACGGGAGCAGATTTTTAGTTGAATCGTACAGCCCGTGATCGGCGCTAAATTGTTGTCTGCATTCCTCGTCTAAAGGGCAGCTCTCGTGGCCGTCGCCTGTCGACCGGCTGACCTCCCAGCGCAGGAATCTGCATGAAACGCTCTCGATACCCTCGACGCGCCCTCCTCGTGGCGCTGTGTCTGTTTCCGGTCATTGCTGTATGTGCCTGGCAGATCCTGCCCGACGGCAAAGGCAATGTATCGACCGTAACAGTGACCCGCGGCACCATCGAAAACAGCGTGACCGCGCTAGGTACTCTGCAGCCGCGCAGTTACGTGGACGTTGGCTCGCAAGCCAGCGGGCAGATCATGAAGATCCACGCGCAGGTCGGCGATCAGGTCAAGGAAGGCGACTTGCTGGTGGAAATCGACCCGTCGACGCAAAAAGCCAAACTCGACGCTGCGCGTTACGCCATCGACAACCTCAAGGCCCAGCTCCAGGAGCAGCGTGCTCTGCACGAACTGGCCGAACAGAAGCAGCAGCGCCAGAAGCGCCTTGCCGCAGGCGGTGCCACGCGGGCCGAGGACGTACAGGCTGCGGAATCGGAATTTCGTGCCACCCAGGCACGAGTCGACATGTTCAAGGCGCAGATTCTCGAAGCACAGGCCGCGCTGCGCAGTGACGAAGCGGCGCTGGGTTACACGCGCATCTTTGCGCCCATGAGCGGCACCGTGGTCGCGCTGGACGCCCGCGAAGGCCAGACCCTCAATGCGCAACAACAGACCCCGTTGATTCTGCGCATCGCCCGGTTGTCACCGATGACCGTCTGGGCCGAAGTGTCGGAAGCCGACATCGGCCACGTCAAACCCGGCATGACCGCCTATTTCACCACGCTCAGTGGCGGCAACCGGCGCTGGAGCAGCACCGTGCGGCAGATTCTGCCGGTGCCGCCCAGACCGCTGGACCAGGCCAATCAGGGTGGCGGCAGCCCGAGCAGTTCGCGCAAAAGCGGCGGTGGCCGTGTGGTGCTCTACACGGTTTTACTGGACGTCGACAACAACGATCAGGCGCTGATGGCAGAAATGACCGCGCAGATCTTCTTCGTCGCCGGCAAAGCCGAAAATACCCTCACCGCCCCGCTCGCGGCCCTGCAAAACGGCGCGCAAGCCGATGTTCAGACCGCACAGGTGCTGGCCGCCAATGGCGAGGTACAGAAGCGCCAGGTACGCACCGGGATCAGCGACCGTCTGCGCGTGCAGGTTATCGACGGGCTCAGCGAAGGTGATCGCCTGCTGGTGCCCGCTCCCGTCGGCAGCGGAGGCTAAATGCACACGCCGCTGATCGACCTGCGGGGCATCCGCAAATCCTACGGCGGTGGTGACAGCCCGCGGGTCAACGTGCTGCGCGGCATCGACCTGTCGATCCATGCCGGTGAGTTCGTGGCGATTGTCGGCGCGTCCGGCTCCGGCAAATCGACGCTGATGAACATTCTCGGCTGCCTGGACCGTCCGACATCGGGCGACTACCTGTTTGCCGGGGAAAACGTTGCCGAACTGGGCAGCGACGAACTGGCCTGGCTGCGTCGCGAAGCGTTCGGTTTCGTGTTTCAGGGCTACCACCTGATCCCGTCCGGCTCGGCGCAGGAAAACGTCGAGATGCCAGCCATCTACGCCGGTACGCCCGCCACAGAGCGCCACGCACGGGCTGCTGCCCTGCTCGACCGCCTGGGCCTGGCGTCACGCACCGGCAACCGTCCACACCAGTTGTCCGGTGGCCAGCAGCAACGGGTGTCCATCGCCCGTGCCTTGATGAATGGCGGGCACATCATTCTTGCCGACGAACCCACCGGCGCGCTGGACAGCCACAGCGGTGCCGAGGTCATGACCCTGCTGGACGAACTCGCCAGCCAGGGGCACGTGGTGATCCTGATCACCCACGACCGGGAAGTCGCTGCGCGCGCCAATCGGGTCATCGAGATCAGCGACGGCCTGGTGATCAGCGATACCGCCCGCGATCTGTCCACGCCAAGTTCAGCCAACCCGGCCGCGTTGCAGGCCGTCGATCTGCGCAAGCGCCTGAGCGAAGGCAGCGGCAGTCGCGGGGCCTGGAAAGGCGAGCTGCTCGACGCCGTTCAGGCAGCCTGGCGGGTCATGTGGGTCAACCGTTTTCGTACTGCGCTGACGTTGTTGGGCATCGTCATCGGCGTCGCATCGGTGGTGGTCATGCTGGCGGTCGGCGAAGGCAGCAAGCGCCAGGTCATGGCGCAGATGTCCTCGTTCGGCTCCAACATCATTTATCTGAACGGCAAGGCACCCAATCCGCGCGCGCCCAAAGGTGTCATCACCCTGGAGGAAGTCGCCGCGCTGGGCGAGCTGCCCGAAGTCAAAATGATCATGCCGGTCAATGGCGGACAGGCCGGGGTACGCTTCGGCAATGTCGATCACTCCAGCTACGTCGGCGGCAACGACACGCACTTCCCGGCGATCTTTAACTGGCCGGTGGTGGAAGGCAGTTATTTCAGCGAGGCCGACGAGCAAAGCGCAGCCGCTGTGGCCGTGATTGGTTACAAAGTCCGGCAAAAGCTGTTCGGTGATCGCATTGACCCTATCGGTCAGTACATCCTCATCGAGAACGTGCCGTTTCAGGTGGTCGGCGTGCTCCAGGAAAAAGGCGCGACCTCGGGCGATCTGGACAGCGACAACCGCATCGCCATTCCGTATTCGTCGGCGAGCATCCGCCTGTTCGGCTCGCAAGACCCGGAGTACATCACCATCGCCACCCGCGACGCCAATAACGTCAAGCAGGCCGAAGCAGCGATTCGCAGCCTGCTGCAACGCCTGCACAACGGCAAACAGGATTATGAACTGACCAACAACGCCGCGATGATCCAGGCCGAAGCGCGCACCCAGAACACCCTGTCACTGATGCTTGGCTCGATTGCTGCCATCTCGCTGCTGGTCGGCGGCATCGGGGTGATGAACATCATGCTCATGACGGTGCGCGAACGCACCCGCGAAATCGGCATTCGCATGGCCACCGGGGCGCGGCAGCGCGACATTTTGCGCCAGTTCCTCACCGAAGCGGTGATGCTCTCGGTGGTCGGCGGGCTGGCCGGTATCGTGCTGGCGCTGGCGATGGGCGCGGCCTTGCTCGCGAGTAAGGTGGCGGTGGCCTTCACCCTGTCTGCGGTGATCGGCGCCTTTGCCTGCGCGCTGTTCACCGGCGTGATTTTCGGCTTCATGCCGGCCCGCAAAGCTGCCCGGCTTGACCCGGTAGCGGCCCTTACCAGTGAATGACCATTCGATGAAGCCATGCCTTTCCCTGCTGACCGTCTGCCTGTTGCTGAGCGCTTGCAATACGCCTGCTCCGCATCTGGACAGCGGCATCCAGCCACCCGCAAGCTGGGCATTTGCCGAACGCGCCGCCAGCCAGCGCAGCGATGCCCAATGGTGGCAACGCTTCGGCAGCCCGGAACTCAACCGTCTGATCGCCCAGGCCAGCCGCGACAGCCATGAAGTGGCTGCAGCGATGGCGCGGGTGCGTCAGGCCCAGGCAACCGCCATCATCGGTGGCGCGCCGTTGTTGCCGGAACTGGCCTTTGACCTGCGCGGGGAACGTAACAAATTCGTGCGCAACAGCGACCGCAAGGCCAACCCTTCGGACGACAATAACACCAACAACTTCACCAGCGACCTGACCGCCAGCTACGAAGTGGACTTCTGGGGTGGTATAGCGGCCGGACGCGACAGCGCGTTACAGGGCCTGCGCGCCAGCGAGTTCGATCAGGCGACCGTGGAACTGACCCTGCTCAGCAACATCGCCGACCGCTATGCGCAAACCCTGGCGGCGCGCGAGCAAGGGCGGATCGCCGGGCTCAACCTGGACAATGCGCAGCGCGTTCTGAGGCTGGTGCAGACCCGCTATGACTCGGGTTCGGCCACTGCGCTGGAGCTGGCGCAACAAAAGAATCTGGTCGCCACCCAGCAACGCGAACTGCCGCGCATCCAGCAACTGGCCAACGAACAGTTGATCATCCTTGCGGCGCTGCTCGGCCAGCCGGTGCAGCATCTCAAACTGAGCGATCAGGCCTTCGACACCTTGAACTGGCCGGACATCGGCGCAGGTGCGCCCAGCGACTTGCTGACCCGCCGCCCTGATCTGGCCAAGGCCGAAGCCGAACTGGCGGCCGCGCAGGCCAACGTTGCAGTGGCCCGCGCAGCGATGCTGCCGAAGCTGACGCTGAGTGCCAGGCTGGGCACCGAAGCGACCCGCGCCGAAGACTGGCTGCGTGCGCCGTTCAGCAGCCTGGCCGCCGGGCTAGTCGGCCCGATCTTCAACAATGGCCGCCTGAGCGCCGAACGCGACAAGGCCACGGCGCGCCAGCAAGAACTGCTGGAAACCTACCGCGGCGCGATCATCAACAGCTTCGCCGACGTCGAAAAAGCCCTGAACAGCATCAGCGGCCTGGACCAGCAACGCTACTGGCACGAAGAAGAGCTCAAACAGGCGCAAACCGCCTTCCGCATCGCCCAGAGCCGATATCAGGAAGGCGCCGAGGACCTGCTCACCGTACTGGAAACCCAGCGCACGCTGTACCTGGCGCAGGATGTCAGTGTGCAACTGCGGCTAGCGCGCCTGCAGGCGAGCATTGCGCTGTATAAAGCGCTGGGCGGGGGTTGGCAAGTGCGCTGAACGGGTCGTATGCATTGCTGCGCAGGTTGCGAAGCAGAGCGTCAAGAGCTGCATCCCCACGCCGTGGAGCGTGAGGAAAAAGAAGTGTCTGGAAAACACACACTACCCTGCCCATGCTCCGCGCTAAGCATTAAAAAAGTCCTGAAGCAATCAAAAAATGGGGCTTTTGTGGGAGCGGACTTGTCCGCGAAAGCGTAGGTATGCTCTCCTAAAATGCGCCGTTTGAACTACCGTCTTCGCGGACAAGTCCGCTCCCACAAAAAACCGATTTCTCGCCCGTCCGCTCCCACAAAAAAAACCGGTTTTTCGGGCATATCAGAACTTGTCCCGTCAAAACCACCTGTCCGGCAACAGATTCCTTGCATACCACGGTCTGCGCGGTACACGGCGTAACAGGTTGCTCAATTTGTCATCCGCCGCAAAGGTAATCCGTAACGCAAGCTTCATCACTTCCGGGTCCATTTCCATGGTTGTGCCTGCCGCCTGACCGGGCACGGTGCTGCAACCGTGGGTGTCCGGTCCCAGCCAGGGGTCGCTGACTTTCACCCAGCGGCCTGGCGCAAACCACGGCACGCCGTTGACTTCCAGGCGTTTCACTTCGCCCGGATGAAAGCGCTCATGGGCGCGGAACCAGTCCTCGATGCGGTCGTCGATCCAGCCATGGAACATCCAGAACACCGGGTTCACGTGCGATGAAAACGGGTCGGCGAGAAAGTCGTTTTCCGGCTCGAACCAGCGCTCGGCAAAATCATCCGAGCGGCGTGCCATCGGTACCGGCTGGCCATTGGCCGGGTCGCGGGCCACCGAGGCCCAGCGCATGTGCAGCCAGTCGTGCAGCTCCAGCTCGACCTGTGAACCAAATTGCCCCAACGTCAGTTTCGACAGAAATCGCGGATCGCGGTACTGCGATTCCCACACCTCAAAGTGCGTGTGGTAGGTCTCGTGGCTTTTGATGTCGCTGACCAGCTGCGTGTATTCCTCGTCGCCCTGCGCCAGCCAGTTGGGCGGCAAGGCGCAGCCGTCGTGATTGTCGAAGTAGCGGGCAAAGCCCAACCGGTCGCGTTCAAGCTCCGGCTGCGGCAACGGAAAGCGCGGCCACGACGGCAGGTCCTGAATCTTGCGGGCCTGAATCAGCATGTGCCGGTGCATGTAGAAAAAGTCTTCACCCGAACCGTTACGGTCCTTGTGCGGGCCACGGGCATCACGCTCTTTTTCGCGCGGCCCCGGCTGCCAACCGATGCCGCGCAGAGCATCGCGTTTATCCTCGGGCAGTTTGTGCCATTTGTCCCGAGACGCATGCCAGAGCTGGTGAAACAGGCGATGCTCCTTGGAAACCAGCCAGGCCAGAAATGGCGGACTCAAAGCCACCCGCTCCCGCGCTTCGGGGAAAACCTGTTTGATGGCGATCAGGCGGCTTTCCAGTTCCGGCAAAGCCAATGGCCGATCCAGTCGCTCGACACGCCCGCTCAGCGTGCCGCTGCCGGCATTGCCGAACGCGCCCCAGACTTCATCGAGGGTCAGGCTGAGTTCGTAATCAGGGGTGTCGCTGTGCGGATCATTACCAGCATGGCCGTCCATGACCCGCAGATACAGTTTTGCCGCGTTGGCCGGTTGCAGGTCGCCGATCACCCGGAAGCGTGGCATGCCCTCGCCGCGCAGTCGCTCGGTCGTGTCGATATAACCACGCAGGCCACGCCCACGCGGGGCAATGTCGAGAAACATTTCCAGGCCTTGCAGCGGCGCATCGGCCAGCCCGGCATCGCGGCCCTCGAAACGCAGGGTCCAGACCCCGCGCAGTTTGTCGGCCAGACGCTGAGTGGAGGTGTCCGCAGGCCCGGCCGTGGCCTCGCCCGGCGTCACAGGCTCCTCGACTCGGGCAAGTTCGCGGTGCGCGTAATAAGCAGCCGGAAGCGCCGCACCGGTCAGCGCCAACCCTGCCATGAACCCTCGTCGAGAAATCGTCATTGCCTACCTGTTCCAACCCGAGACCGCCGTTATCCAAGCTAGAACGTAAAACCGGCAGACAAATTTAGCTCAACGCCTGCCCACAGCACGTTGCGCTAAATTTTTCGCCCATCCGCTCGTTCTCCACCAGATAGCAACGGCCCTTGCGGGCTGCGCCACGGTTAATCAAACGAGACGGAAATGACAAGACCGCGTTGGAAAAAGGCTCTCTTAATCGGCCTGCCGCTGGCTCTGGCCATCAGTGCAGGCGCGGGTTTTCTGGCCTGGAATTACGGCTTGCCCGCCGGTTACCCGGTGAAGATCATGAAACAGGCCGACGACCTGCAAGAGCGGATCATTTCCTTCGACAGCCACATCACCGTGCCGATGAAATTCGGCAGCGAGGGCAACGAGGCCGACAAGGACGGTTCGGGGCAGTTCGACCTGGTGAAAACCGCCCGCGGCAGGCTCTCCGGCGCGGCACTGACGGTATTCGGCTGGCCGGAGATCTGGAACGGCGACAACGCCCCGCATCGTCCGACCCCTGGCTTTGTTGACGAAGCGCGTCATCAGCAGGAAGTGCGTTACAAAATCATCACCGGCATGGTTCGCGACTTCCCCAATCAGGTCGGCATCGCCTACACCCCGGACGACATGCGCCGCCTGCACGGCGAGGGCAAGTTTGCGATCTTCATCAGCATGCTCAACGCCTACCCGCTGGGCGACGACCTGAACCTGCTGGACCACTGGACCGCGCGCGGCATGCGCATGTTCGGTTTCAGCTACGTGGGCAATAACAGCTGGGCCGACTCTTCGCGGCCCCTGCCCTTCCTCAACGACACGCCCGACGCGCTGGGCGGCCTGTCGGAGATCGGCAAGCAGGCTGTGCAGCGTCTCAACGACCTGGGTGTGATCATCGACGTGTCGCAGATGTCCAGCAAAGCGCTGCAACAGGTCAGCGAGCTGAGCCGCACGCCGATGGTCGCCTCGCACTCGGCGCCGCGCGCGCTGGTGGACATCCCGCGCAACCTCAGTGACGAGGAAATGCAGCTCATCAAGCAAAGCGGCGGCGTGGTGCAGATCGTGGCATTCCCGGCGTATTTGAAGCCGCTGACCCAGAAAACCCAAGACAAGCTCAACGCCCTGCGCAAGGATTTTGACCTGCCGCCATTGCCGAACCTGGCGATGGCGCTGATGCCGGGCGATCCGATCATCACCGTCTGGCCCGAGCAGCGTTTCGGTGCCTACGCCAGCAAGCTGTACGCGATTCTGGAGGAAGAACCCAAGGCCACGGTCAAGGATTTTGTCGACGCCATCGATTACACGGTCAGGAAGATCGGTATCGACCACGTCGGCATCAGTTCCGACTTCAACGATGGCGGCGGCGTGAAAGGCTTCAACGATGTCAGCGAGGTTCGCAATGTGACCGCCGAGCTGATCGAACGCGGTTACGCCGAAGCCGACATCACCAAACTCTGGGGCGGCAATTTCCTGCGCGTCTGGGACCAGGTTCAGGCTTCGGCGCGTCCTGATGCGAAACAAACGGACCTCTCGAACGCCGCTACCCCAACATCAGGCGAAACCGCTCATGACTGACCGCAGAACCTTTCTCAAACAGGCCGGCTTACTCGCTGCAGCCCTGCCACTGGGCTCCAGCCTGGCAACAGCAGCCGAACCAATAACAGCGCCCGAGCCAATAGCCACAGACAAATGGACACGCCTGAAACAGCTGTTCAATCAGGACCCGGACTACATCCACTTTTCCAACTTCCTGGTCACTTCGCACCCCAAACCGGTGCGCGACGCCATCGAGCAACATCGTGCGCACATCGACCGCAATCCCGGTCTGGCCATGGACTGGGACCTGCAGGAAACCGAGCGCCGCGAGCATGAGGTTCGGGTCTGGGCAGGCAAGTACCTGAATGCCCAACCCGGCCAGATCGCCCTGACCGGCAGCACCACCGAAGGGCTGGCAATCATCTACGGCGGCCTTCACGTACGCCCGGATCAGGAGATCCTGACCACCGAGCACGAACACTCCTGCACCCGCGATATCCTCAAGTTCCGCCAGCAACGCGACGGTACGCAGGTGCGCAAGATTCGCCTGTTCAAGGACCCGGCCACTGTTTCGGCAGACGAGATTATCGGTTCCATCGCCCGCAGCATTCAGCCGAAGACGCGGGTGCTGGGCATGACCTGGGTGCAGTCGGGCAGCGGTGTGAAGCTGCCGATTGAGGCCATTGGTGATCTGGTCGAAGAACACAACCGCAACCGCGACGACAAGGATCGCATCCTGTACGTGGTCGATGGCGTGCACGGCTTTGGCGTAGAGAACCTGGATTTTCCGGAGATGAAGTGCGACTTCTACGTCGCGGGCACGCACAAGTGGATGTTTGGCCCGCGCGGCACCGGCATCGTTTGCGCCCGCTCGGAGCAGGTCAAAGAGCTCACCCCGCTGATTCCGACGTTCTCGGAAACGACCAACTTCGGCACGATCAT
The DNA here is from genome assembly GCF_001293775.1 of Pseudomonas syringae pv. cilantro. Taxonomy (GTDB): domain Bacteria; phylum Pseudomonadota; class Gammaproteobacteria; order Pseudomonadales; family Pseudomonadaceae; genus Aquipseudomonas; species Aquipseudomonas syringae_P. Next base: position 19,860 of record NZ_LGLN01000071.1, on the reverse strand, counting down.
GACGCCCGGCGGCTATCACTCGTTCGAGCATCGCTGGGCGCTGAACGAGGCGTTCAAGCTGCACCTGCAACTGGGCAAGGCCGAGGTGCAGTCGCGCATTCACGAGCTCAACAGCTACCTCAAGCAACGTCTTCATGCACAGCCGAATGTCGAGCTAGTAACGCCGATGGACCCTGCGCTGTCGGCGGGTTTCAGTTTCTTCCGGCTCAAGGGCCAGGAAAGTGACGAGGTGGCCGCGTGGCTGATGAAGCAACGCATGGTGGTCGATGCGGTGAGTCGCGATGTCGGCCCGGTGGTACGCACCGCGCCGGGACTGCTGAACAACGAGGCCGAAATCGACCGTTTCATGGCCCTGCTCAGCCAGCGCGCCTGACGCCCACGCACTGAATCACCTGATTTCCGTTTTCCATCGAGACCCGTCATGAAAAAAACACTGCTGTCCCTTTCCGCCGTGCTCGGCCTGTTGCTCTGCGACACCGCCCTCGCCGCCGCGCCTGAAAACGCGTCCACGCCGCCTGGTAAGACATTCAAGGACTGCAAGGATTGCCCGGAAATGGTCGTGTTGCCTGCGGGTACCTTCACCATGGGTGCGCCGGAGGAAGAAATGGGCCGCCAGCCGGACGAGGGCCCGCTGCATGACGTGACCTTCGCCAAGCCGTTCGCCATCAGCCGCTTTCAGGTATTGGCTGGCGAATGGGACGCCTATATCAAAAGCTCCGGTTACAAAATGCCGGACGGCGACACCCGTCCGGGCCGCGAGTGCAAGGCCGGCAAGCCACGCTACCCGCTGACCGCGCGCCAGCCTGCGGTGTGCATGGACTGGAACGAGGCCAAGGCCTACGTCGAATGGCTGTCGAAGAAGACCGGCAAGTCCTACCACATGGTCAGCGAAGCCCAGCGGGAATACGCGGCACGCGGCGGCAGCAAAGGCTCGTTCCCGTTCCCGATGGACGAAGGCAAGCCCTACAGCGTCGCCAAACACGCCAACACCTACGGCCCGGAAGGCGGTTTCAGCTACACCGCGCCCGCTGGCAGCTACAGCCCCAACGCTTTCGGCATCTATGACGCCCACGGCAACGTCTACGAATGGACCGCCGATTGCGAGACCAGCAACTACAACGGCGCGCCCACCGACGGCAGCGCGTGGCTGGCCGGCGATTGCACCTGGAAGATGATTCGCGGCAATGACTGGACCGAAGCACCGATCTTCTCCCGCTCCGGCAACCGCAACAGCCGCCAGCCCGACGTACGTGGCGACTGGCTGGGCTTTCGGGTCGCTCGCGACCTGTAAACGGACTTCACGCGCGCACCCTGCGATTGATGCAAGCCGCACTCACGGACACTGATGAGACACACCATGACCCGCAAAACTGAAAGCCTCGCCCGGGAAACCCTGAGGATCCTCAAGCCGTTCTGGTGGTTGGTGGCGTTGTCGACTGTGCTGGGCATTGTCAGTGGCCTGAGCGTCACCGGCCTGCTGGCCACCATCAACAATGCGCTGAACATGCCCGGCGGCCCCAACGCCTATACCGCATGGCTGTTTGCCGGGCTGTGCGTGCTGACCCTGGCCTGCTCGACGCTGTCTAACCTGTCGACCAACTATGTCGGCCAGCGCGTGGTTGCCAACCTGCGTCGCGAGCTGGCCGCCAAAGTGCTGGTCGCGCCCATCGAGCAACTGGAGCGCTATCGCTCGCACCGTTTGATCCCGGTACTGCTCAACGACGTCAACACCATCAGCACTTTCGCCCTGTCGGTCGCGCCGATGGTGATTTCGTTCACTGTCACCCTGGGTTGCCTGGCCTACCTGGCGCTGTTGTCGTGGCAGATTCTGACCCTGACCGTACTCACTGTAGTGCTCGGCACCGGCGCGCAGTACCTGGCTCATGCGTTCGGCATGCGCAGCATTCTGGCCGCGCGCAACAGTGAAGACGAACTGCAGAAGCACTATCAGGCGCTGTCCGCAGGTGCCAAGGAACTGCGTATTCAGCGCAAACGCCGTCAACACATGCTCGACGAGAAGATTCACGGTGCCACCGAAAACATCTGCCGCTCGAACATCCGCGCTGCCAACATCTTCGTCAGCGCCGAAACCTTCGGCTCGATGCTGTTCTTTGCCGTGATCGGCATGGCCATCGCCTTCCAGGCCATGTGGCCGAGCACCGAGAAAACCGTGCTGGGCGGCTTCGTGCTGGTGATGCTGTACATGAAAGGCCCGCTGGAAAGGCTGATTAACGCCCTGCCCGGCATCAGCCGCGCGCAGATTGCCATGCGCCGCATCGCCGAGCTGTCGTGGAAGTTCTCCAGCCCCGAACCGCATCTGCTGGTCAGCGACCGCCCTAATTCACTGGCCAATATGCAGACCCTGGAACTGCACAACCTGCGCTACGACTACCCGCCGGTCGAAGGCAGCGACGCTTTTCACCTCGGCCCGGTCGACTTGAGCATCAAACAGGGCGACATCGTGTTCATTGTCGGCGAGAACGGCTGTGGCAAGACCACGCTGATCAAGCTGCTGCTGGGCCTGTACAAGCCGCAACAGGGCGAAATCCGCCTGAATGGCCAGGCTGTGATCCCGGAAAATCTCGACGATTACCGCCAGTTGTTCACCACGATATTCGCCGATTACTACCTGTTCGATGAGCCACTGCAAGGTCAGGCCGCGCTGCCAGACGATGCCGGCAAATACCTGGAGCGTCTGGACATCGCGCACAAGGTCAGTATCAAGGACGGCGTGTTTACCACCACCGACCTGTCCACCGGTCAGCGCAAGCGTCTGGCGCTGATCAATGCGTGGCTGGACGAGCGTCAGGTGCTGGTCTTCGACGAATGGGCCGCCGACCAGGACCCGGCGTTCCGTCGGGTGTTCTACACCGAACTGCTGCCGGAACTGAAGCAGCAGGGCAAGACCATCATCGTCATCTCCCACGACGACCGCTACTTCTACATAGCCGATCAACTGGTGCGCATGCAGGCGGGCCAGATTGACGTCGAGCAGGTGCAGAGCCAGGCCGCGCAAGCCTGAATCTTCGACACTGAAACGCCCCGCCCGGCCTGTCCGCGGGCGGGGCGTTTCAGTGTCCGGGGAATTTACGCGCGGCCAGAAAGGATAGCCAAGAGCCATCTTTTTTCGGGTTTTGTGAAAAATCCATTAAATAATCGTTAATCGCTTTCGTTCTCATTAACAGCGAACTGCGTGCACAGCCATTTCCCCGCGCGGCGCTTTATAAAAAAGTTGCGCTTGCCTGCCCGGTCGACGGCTGAACCCGACTGCGCAGGCCTGAACAACGCTCCCGATCTCCTTGCCGATACCCACTGGAAAGAGCCAATTCATGCACAACCCGTCACGCCTCACCCCGCTCAGCAACGCGTTGATGCTCCGTCAGATGTTCCGCGCCCGGCCATCCATGGCGGCCATGGGCCTGGCACTCTGCATGCCGGTCGCCACGCAGGCGCAGGAAGCCGCCACCGAAGGCTCGACCACGACGGGCACGGTCACTCTGGCACCGACCGCGATCGATTCGCAGTACCTGGGCACGACCACCGACGGCACCGGTTCGTATACCACCGGCGCGGTGAGTATTGGCAAGGGCGCGCCGCAGTCGCTGCGTGAAACACCGCAATCGGTGACCGTGGTGACGCGGCAGGTCATGGACGACAGCAACCTCACCAGCCTCAGCGATGTGCTGGAAGACACACCCGGCATCACTTTCCAGTACCGCAACTTCGGCGGTCACGTGTACACCTCGCGCGGCTTCTCGTTGCTGGCTGAAAGCTTTCTGATCGATGGCATTGGCGGTCAGGGTTATCAGATCACCGGCTGGATGCAGCCGGACATGGCCATTTATGACCGCGTCGAAGTGCTGCGCGGTGCCTCCGGCCTGCTGGTCGGTGCCGGTCAGCCTGGTGGTGCGGTCAATCTGGTGCGCAAGCGTCCGACGGCCGACAACAAATTCTCCATCACAACCCGTGCAGGCTCGTGGGACCAGTACCGCGTCGATCTCGACGGCAGCGGCAAGCTCAACGATTCGGGCACGCTGCGCGGGCGCATGGTGGCGGCCTATGACGACAGCGGTTCCTACCTCGACGGCCGCGACAGCCGCACGCCGCTGCTGTACGGCATTGTCGAAGCCGACGTGAGCGATGACACCACCCTGACCATGAGCCTGCGTCGTCAGGAACAAGTCATCAACGGCTACTCGATCTACGGCCTGCCGCGCTACAGCAATGGCCAGTCTCTGGGCCTGTCGCGCTCGACCAACCTGGCGCAGAAGTGGAACCGCCATGAGAGCGACATGACCGAGGTGTTCACCGAAGTCGCGCACCGCTTCAATGAAGACTGGATCAGCAAGACGTCGTTGACCTATTCGCAGGGTGGGTTTGATCAGGCTATTGCGTTTGCAAGGGGAGCGGTCAACCCTACGACACTGGCAGGCTCTACCTTCCAGAACACACTCTTTCGCAGAGACGAAGTGGACAGCACCGGCCTGAACACTCAACTGGAAGGAAACTTCAACGCTTTCGGCCTCGAGCATCAGGTAACGCTGGGCGCCGACTGGTCGAAACAGAACGCCAATACGCATCAGGCTACTGCCCCAACCCGATCCGCGATCAACATTTTCGACGTCAACCAGAACGCTTTCGCCAAGCCCGCGCGTCCGGCCTGGACCACCGACATCGACACCACCGAAGAACGCGCAGGCCTGTACGCCAACACGCGTATTCACCTGAGCGAGCCGTTGAGCGTGGTGCTGGGCACTCGCCTGAGCTGGTATGACTATAAGTACGACGTCAAAACCGGCGCAGCCAACAGTTACGAATCCAAACAGACCCAGGAATTCACCCCGTTTGCGGGCGTGATCTACGACATCAATGACAGTTGGTCGTGGTACGCCAGCTACGCCGATATCTTCACACCGCAGGCCAACTATGTCACCGCTGGCGGCTCGCCACTGGACCCGGCCATCGGCTCCAACTACGAAACCGGCTTCAAGGGTGAGCTGTTCGACAAGCGCATGAACCTGTCGATGGCGCTGTTCTATATCAAGCAGAAGGATGTGGCCGGCGTCGACGTAAACACGACTCAGCTCTGCCCGACCAGCTCCGACGGCTCCTGCTACCTGCAGGACGGCATCAGCCGCAGCAAGGGCGTCGATGTCGAAGCCAGCGGCGAAGTGCTGCCGGGGCTGCAAGTGTTCGGCGGCTACACCTTCAACATGCTGCGCAACAACGGTGACTCGGATGTCGCGTACGAAACGCCGAAACACATGCTGCGCCTCAACACCAGCTACAACCTGCCGGGCGCCTGGAACCGCCTGACCCTGGGCACCGGCGTGTCGGCGGATTCGGGCTACGAAGTGCCGTCCAACAAAGAACTGGGCGTCGCCGGCCGCGCCATCTGGGACGCCAGAGCGTCGTGGAAGCTGGACGAGAACTGGAAGGTCTCGCTCAACGCCGAAAACCTCTTCGACCGCAAGTACTACAGCACCTCGATCGCCAACGACCGCTCCAACGTCTACGGCGAACCGCGCAGCTATGTCCTGACCTTGCGGGGTGATTTCTGATCTGAGTCCAGGCTTTTGATTCTGGCCGAAGGCCGTGGGAGCGAGCCGGGCGACGCTTCGTTTGCTCGCGAAGAGGCCAGTATGTTCTCCGAAAATGCATTCGTCTGAACGACCGTCTTCGCGAACAAGTTCGCTCCCACAGGGATTTGCAGTTATCCAACAACATTTCGAAACCGTTTTCTGGACGCTCTGCGTCCGATTTTGATGTGCCGCGCGGTGTCGGCTTATGATGCAGAGCTGTGTGCACGACCAAACTGCGCAAATACATTATCCTGCACCCTCGCTTTCAACGAGTCATCCCTCCCATGCCAACACCCTCCAGCCGTCTGCGCACAGGGCGCGTGAAAACGTGTGGCCTGCGTCTGGGCGGGATGGGGATGGGGCTGGTGCTGGCATTGGCCTTTCAGGGCGAGGTACTGGCGGAAGAATTCGAGTTCGATATCCCCGCACAGGCCCTGAACAGCGCCCTCAAGGAACTGGGGCGGCAAGGCGACCTGCAAATCCTCTATAACCCCGACGATGTGAACGGCAAGCTCGGCAGCGCGGTGCACGGCAGGTTGACGCCTGAACAGGCAGTGGCGGACCTGCTGAAAAAAGCCGACGTGGCGCACAGTTTCGAGGCCAACACCCTGATCCTCGGCATCGCCGCCTCCGCGCAGCCCATGAACCTGGGGCCGGTGGCGATCAAAGGCGACCAGTTCGGCATCACCACCGAAGGCAGCGGTTCGTATGCGGCCACCGGTATCAGCATCAACAAGACCGCACAATCATTGCGCGATACCCCGCAGTCAGTCACCGTCGTGACCCGTCATTTGATGAACGACAAGAACCTCACCGGCCTGGACGAGGTGATGGCGCAAACGCCCGGCATCACTTTTTCGCAACGCAACTTTGGCTCTCATGTGTTCAGCTCACGCGGCTTTGCGCTGGAGGACGAGAGCTACACCATCGACGGCGTGGCCGGTCAGGGTTACAGCGTGACCGGCTGGATGACCCCGGACATGCAAATCTACGACCGCGTCGAGGTGCTGCGTGGCGCAGCCGGGTTGCTGATCGGTGCGGGCAACCCCGGTGGCGCGGTCAATCTGGTGCGCAAGCGGCCGACCGCAATACCGCAGTTGTCGATCACCACCCGCGCCGGCAGTTGGGACCAGTACCGCGTCGATCTGGACGGCAGCAGCAAGCTCAACGATTCGGGCAACGTGCGCGGGCGCTTTGTAACCTCTTACGAAGACCGTGGTTCTTTCATCGACGGGCTGCAAAAAACCGCGCCCTTGTTGTACGGCATTCTGCAAACCGACCTGAGCGAAGACACTACTCTGACCCTCGGCCTCCGTCATCAGAGCGCAGACATTCACGGCTTTTCGATTTTCGGCCTGCCCCGCTACAGCAACGGCAAGGCTGTCGATCTGTCCCGTTCGACCTCGCTGGCCCAGGACTGGAATCGCCACCAGATGCGGACCGACGAAGTGTTCAGCGAGCTGGAGACACACTTTGACGAGAACTGGAGCGGCACGCTGTCGGCGACTCACTCCGATGGCGCGTTCGACCAGAAAGTCGCCTATGCACAAGGCGCCCTAGACCCTGCGACGCAGAGCGGGTCGCGCCTGGTCAAAACCCTGTTTCGCTCGGACACGCTGCAAAGCGATGGTTTCGACAGCCATCTGGACGGTCGTTTCAACGCGTTCGGCCTGCCCCATCAGTTGATGGTCGGTGGTAACTGGTCCGAGCAGAAACGTGATTCGCGCTATGCCACGGTCAACGCTAATCAGCCGTTGGATGTCTTCAATCCTGATCACGACGCGATTGCCGAACCTGCGCGCCCCGCCTGGCGCAGCACCGACTACAGCGACAAGCGTTATGGCGTTTACAGCAACCTGCGCCTGAGCCTGACGGAGTCGTTGAGCCTGGTCATGGGTGGGCGAGTCAGCTGGTATGACTATCAGAGCCAGTCCGCAGGCGTGACCACTCGCGCCCAGGAAAACAATCAGGTCACGCCGTTTCTGGGTGTGATCTACGACCTGAACCGCGACTGGTCGTGGTACGCCAGCTACACCGATATCTTTCTGCCGCAGAGCGGTTATCGCAGCGCATCCGGCGCATTCCTTGACCCGGCCATCGGTGCCAGCCATGAAACCGGTATCAAGGGCGAGCTGTTCGACAAGCGCCTGAACGTGTCTTTTGCGCTGTTCTACGTTAAACAGAAGGACGTGGCGGTCGAAGACGATGCCCATGCGGGCCAGTGCCTGAGCAACGACGCTTACGGCACCTGCTATGTGAATGGCGACATCCGGCGCAGCAAGGGTTTCGACATGGAAATCAGTGGCGAGCCGCTGCATGGGTTGCAGACCCTGGCCGGTTACACCTTCAACCTCACACGCGGCAGCGACGGGCAATCGATCTCGGCAGAAACACCCCGGCATATGTTGCGCCTGTCCAGCAGCTACACCCTGCCCGGCACCTGGCGTCGTCTGACTGTCGGTGGCGGTGTGTCGGCGCAGAGCGGCTACTCGGAACACGAGAGGACCCAGCCCATCGACAACCCCGGCCGCGCCATCTGGGACGCGCGGGCCTCGTGGAAAATCGACGAACACTGGTCGGTGGCGCTCAACGGCAACAACCTGCTGGATCGTAAATACTACAAGGCAACCGGCGACATCGACCGCGGCAACTACTACGGCGACCCACGCAACTACGTCCTGACGTTGCGCGGAGATTTTTAGCAGACCGCTCTTACCAGTTGTAGCTATACACAGGTCTTGGGGGCAGTTCATTTTGTGGGAGCGGACTTGTCCGCGAAGACGGAGTTTCAGTCGACGCATTTTCGGTGAATGTATCGGCCCTTTCGCGGACAAGTCCGCTCCCACGGAGGTGTTGTGAACATCCTACTTACTGCCGGTTCCCAGCAGATCGCGGACAAGCGAAGTGTTGCCCGGTCCGCCCCAACAACGAAGACGGAAGTTCAGACGATATATTTTTGGAGAATGCATAGGCCCTTTCGCGGACAAGTCCGCTCCCACGGGGGCTGGTATGCCCTCTATTTACTGCCGTTTCCCAGTAGAGCCCACAAAAGCGAAGCGTCGCGCGGTCCACTCCCACAGGTGGGATCGTGACGCTCTGCGTCACACAAGCCGTTCGGCAAGCCCCTGCAGAAACGCCTCGGCAATCACCACGTTGTCATGGCGCTGATCAACCGTTGTCGAGCTGCGCAGCCCGTTCGCTGAGCACTGTTCAAGCAGCACCGTTTCAGCTTTGGCAATCTGCCCGGGCGCGCGGCTCTGCCCGGCCCACCAGCAATCGGCCTGTACGTTGAGCTTTTTCAGGGTAAACGCCTGGCTCAGTTGCGCGTTGGCTTCCAGTAATTTGTAACCGGTTTCGATCTCGTCCTGTACGGCGATGTCCTGGAAGATGCTGCGCAGGTTATCGGCGTTCATTCCGGCTTGCTGTGCAACTTCGTCCACCACCCAGTCAATCACCTCGCCCTCGCTGGCAACCGAGTGCCGAGCGGTGTCGATCAGGCCGACAATCGACGCTTCCTGCAAGCCCGGCACAAACGCCTGCAGACTTTTGATCAGGCTGCGGTAATAGTTTTCGCCCTGTTTCTGTGTGGTGACTTCAGGCGCTTCCTCGACCCACTCCATCGCCAGCGACGCAGGCAGTTGCGTGTCCACAAGCCCGAGAAAACTCACCGTGTCGCCCTCACGCTCGAGTACATGCGCCACCTCGATAGCCAGCGCGCCACCCATCGACCAGCCCAGCAGGTTGTAAGGCCCCTGCGGCTGTGTCGTACGAATCTGCTCGACGTAATAAGCGACCATTTCCTGCCAGGACGTATCGAACCAGCCCGGCACCACGTAGGCCTTGTTGACCAGCCCGTAAACCGGTCGGCTGTCGCTCAATTGACCCGCCAGCGGGTAATACGAGTACGTGCCGCCGCCGCCCGGTGGCAGGCAAAACAGTGGCGCAGCGTCCGAACGATTGGCGTTCATGGCGATAACGGCTGACTTGACCTTGGCCTCATCGGCGCGCATGAAATCGGCCAGTTCACCGAGGGTCTGCATCAGTAGAAAATCATGCAGCTTGATGGAGATATCGAACGTCTCGCGAACCCTCCCCGCCAGCGAAACTGCCAGTAGCGAGTGCCCGCCCAGCGCGAAGAAGTTGTCGTTCAGACCGACCTGTTCGACCTGCAATACCTGCTGCCACAGCGCCGCCAGACGCTGCTCGAATTCCGTACGCGGCGCGACGTAACCCTGCTGCGACCGGCTGATATCCGGTTTGGGCAGTGCCCGGCGATCCAGCTTGCCGTTGGCGGTCAGCGGCATCACATCGATGAAGACAAACCAGGTCGGCACCATGTAATCCGGCACGTGAGCCTTTAGATGCTTCTTCAAGGCTTCGCGCAGAACGTCAGGGCCTTGATCAACGTCGGCCGGCACAAGATACGCAACAAGCTGCTTGCCGGAAGGCCCGTCGATGTCAATCACATTGGCTTCGCGCACGCCTGCATGCTCATGCAGGCGCGCTTCAATTTCGCCCAGCTCGATGCGCAAGCCGCGAATCTTCACCTGATGGTCGATGCGCCCGGCGTATTCGATAACGCCCTCGTCGNTAACGCCCTCGTCGCGATAACGCGCCAGGTCGCCAGTGCGGTACAGCCGTCCACCCTGCTCGTCAAACGGATCGGGCACAAAACGCTCGGCCGTCAGCGCCGCGCGGTTGTGGTAGCCCCGCGCCAGACCGACGCCGCCCAGGTACAGCTCTGCCGCCACACCTTGCGCTGCGGGCAGCAAACCGTCGTCGAGTATGTGGGTTTTCAGGTTATCGATGGGCCGACCAATCGGCACGCTGAGCACGTCGTCGGTGGAACACGTCCAATGCGTCACGTCGATCGCGGCTTCGGTCGGGCCGTACAGGTTGTAAAGGCCCACCTGCGGCAGACGCTTGAGCACTTGGCCGACCAGTTCGGCAGGCAATGCTTCGCCACTGCACACCACGCGACGCAGGCTGTTACAGCTTTCTACCTGCGGGTGAGTCAGAAACGCCTGCAGCATCGACGGCACAAAATGCAGGGTCGTGACCTGATGCTGGCGAATGGTCTGCCAGCCGCTCCGGGTCGCGATGATCGCCCGGCAACGCCACGGCCAGACGTGCGCCAGTCATGAGCGGCCAGAAGAATTCCCAGACCGACACATCGAAACTGAACGGGGTTTTCTGCAATACCGTATCGGATTCATTCAGTCCGTAAGCCTTGTGCATCCAGTGCAGTCGGTTGATCAGGGCGCGATGACTGTTGCCTGCGCCCTTGGGCTTGCCGGTCGAGCCGGAGGTGTAAATTACGTAGGCCAGATTCTGCGGATGACTCAGGTTGACCGGGTTGGCAGTGCTGTAACCGGTCAGCCAGTCGCCGTCCTGATCCAGGCATAGACTTTGTACCTGCGCAGGAACCGGCAGTCGTTCCAGCAACAAAGTCTGGGTCAGCAGCAAGCCAATCCCGCTGTCCTGCATCATGTAGGCCAGCCGATCCTCGGGATAATCCGGGTCCAGCGGCACATAAGCACCGCCAGCCTTGATGATCGCCAGCAAACCGATGACCAGTTCCAGACTGCGCTCGACACAAATCCCCACCAGCACATCCGCCCCGACGCCCGCTTCACGCAGGCGGTGGGCGAGCTGGTTGGCGCGGGCATTGAGTTGCGTGTAGCTCAGTTGTTCAGCGGCAAAAATCAGCGCTGGGGCGTCCGGCGTGGCCAGCACCTGGGCTTCGATCAGGCTGTGCAGGCAGTGCTCGCTCGGGAAGTCGGCAGTCGTAGCGTTCCAGTCGTGGACAATCTGCTGCTGTTCGGCAGCGTCAAGCATCGGCACGTCGGCGATGCGCTGGTTGGCATTGGCACAGATGGCCTGCAACAACGCGAGCCAGTGCCCGGCCATGCGTTCAATAGTGCTGCGCTCGAACAGCGCGGTGGCGTAGGTCAGGCCTGCGCTGAGGCCGCCGTCCTGTTCGGCGGTGTTCAGGGTCAGGTCGAACTGTGCCGGGTAGCTCTCCGACACCAGCGCTTCGACCTGCAAACCGGGCAATGCGCGCACTTCAACGCTGGCCTGGCTCTGGTGGTTGAACATCACCTGAAACAGCGGGCTGTGGCTGAGGCTGCGTTGCGGCTGCAAGGCTTCGACCAGTTGCTCGAACGGCAACTCCTGATGCGCCTGGGCTTGCAACGCGGTGTGTTTGACCTGCTGCAGCAGTTCGTTGAACGTCGTGTGCAGGTCAAACTCGGCGCGCAGCACTTGGGTGTTGACGAAAAAGCCGATCAAGCCTTCGGTTTCCACGCGGTTGCGGTTGGCAATCGGCACGCCGACACGAATATCCGGCTGGCCGCTGTGGCGATGCAACAGGGTCTGGAACGACGCCAGCAACAGCATGAACAGCGTGACGCCCTGTTGCCGCGCGACCTGTTTCAAGTCAACGATCAGCGCGGGCTCAAGCTCGACTGCCAGCCGCGCACCGGCATGGCTTTGCACCACTGGCCGCGGGTAATCGGCGGGCAGTTCCAGAATCGGCTGTTGGTCGCCCAGTTGCTGCTTCCAGTACGCCAGTTGCCGCGCCTGCTCTCCGGCGTCCATCCAGTTGCGCTGCCACAGTGCGTAGTCGGCGTACTGCATGTCCAATTCAGCGAGCAGCACCTCGCGGCCCTGGCTGTAGCCTTCGTACAGGCGCACCAGTTCATCGACCATGATCGGCATCGACCAGCCATCGGAGACGATGTGGTGCTGGGTCAGAATCAGCACGTGTTCGTCGGCGGCCAGATTCAGCAGACGAACGCGCAGCAGCGGACCCTGTTCCAGATCGAACGGGCGCTGCATTTCCTGCTCCACGCAGGCCTCAAGGGTCTGCCCGGCGGGTACGGATTCAACCGTCAGGGTCAAGGCACGCGGCGCATGAATGATCTGCACCGCCTGTTCGCCCTGCTGGCGGAAGGTGGTGCGCAGGGTTTCGTGACGGGCGATCAGCGCGCTGAAACTGTGCTCCAGCGCGGCAATGTCCAGCGAGCCGCTCAGGCGCAGGGCCGCAGGAATAATGTAAGCCGTGCTTTCAGGATCCAGCTGCCAGAGAAACCACTGACGCTGCTGCGCGTAGGACAGGCCCAGCGGTTGATTGCGGTCGGCCTTGATGAAGCGTGGCGCGTCATTGCCCTGCCCTGCGCCCGCCGCTTGGGCAAAGGCTGCCAGATCACGGGCTTCAAACAGGTCCCGCAACGACAGCTCGACGTCCAGTTGCTGACGAATGCGAGAGATCACTTGCGTGGCCAACAGCGAATGGCCACCGAGTTCGAAGAAGTTGTCGCTGCGACCGACCTGCTCGATTTTCAGCACTTCGCTCCAGACCGCTGCCAATTGTTCTTCCAGCTCGTCTTGCGGCGCGACGTAGGCCGCCTGCAACTGACCGGNCCAGCCTTGATGATCGCCAGCAGGCCGATGACCAGTTCCAGACTGCGCTCGACACAGATGCCCACCAATACATCCGGCCCGACGCCCGCTTCACGCAAGCGGTGGGCAAGCTGGTTGGCGCGGGCATTGAGTTGCGTGTAGCTCAGTTGTTCAGCCGCAAAAATCAGCGCCGGAGCGTCCGGCGTGGCCAGCACCTGGGCTTCGATCAGGCTGTGCAGGCAGTGCTCGCTCGGGAAGTCGGCAGCTGTAGCATTCCAGTCACGGACAATCTGCTGCTGTTGATGATCATCCAACAATGCCAGCTCGCCAATCGCTGCCTGCGGATCACGCACTAACGCCTGCAAAACCTGCCGCAGATGCGCCGACAACTGCGCCATGTGCGGCTCGCTGAAAGACTGACGGGCGTAGCTGAAACGCATCGACAGCGTTTCGCCCAGATTGACCACCAGGGTCAGCGGGTAATGAGTCTGTTCCTGGGTATGCAGGCCGCCGAACACCAGTCCCTGCGGCGCGGATTGTTGCAGCGCTTCGGACACCGGGTAGTTCTCGAACACCAGAATGGTGTCGAACAGCGCCTCTCCAGCGCTGCGTGCCCAACGCTGAATGTCGTACAGCGGCGTGTGTTCATGCTCGCGCAGGGCGATGTTCTTCGCCTGCACTTGCTGCACCCAGTCCGCCACACGCTGTTCCGGGCGCGGGCTGGCGATGACCGGCAAGGTATTGATGAACAGCCCCAGTTGCTCTTCGACGCCCGGCAGTTCAGCCGGGCGCCCGGCCACGGTTGCGCCGAAGGTCACGCTGGATTGGCCGGTGTAGCGTTGCAGCACCAGCAGCCAGGCCGACTGCACCAGCGTGTTGAGGGTGACGCGCTGTTCGCGGGCAAACTCGCTCAACTGGCGGGTATTGTCGGCGTCGATCAATTGCAGATAATCGCCATGCCCCTGCCCGTTTTCAGGTGCCTTGAACGCCTGAACCAGCCGAGTGGGCTCGTCCAGTTCGGCCAGCTGGCCGGTCCAGAAACCTTCGCTGAGCGCGGCATCCTGACGTTGCAGCCATTCGATGTAATCGCGATAACGGCTGACTTGTCTCGGCAGCGTCTGGCCGCTGTAGCGTTGCAGCACTTCGCCCAGCAAGCGCGAGCTGCTCCAGCCGTCCATGAGGATGTGATGGCTGGTGTAAATCAGTTGATGCGTCTGTTCGCCGGTACGCAGCACAGCCAGGCGCAGCAACGGCCCTTGGGCCAGATCGAAGCCTTGCTGACGGTCCGCATTGGCCCAATCGTCAATCCATTCGCTTGATTGCGCGCGGGCATCGCGTTCGATAAACGGCATGCTGACATCGCGCAACACCACTTGCAGCGACTGCTCAAGGTGGCTGACAAAACCGCTGCGCAGCACCTCGTGGGCATCCAGCGTGGCCTGCCAGGCGGCGCGGAAACGCGGCACGTCCAGGCCGCAGACTTCGACACGCATCTGGTTGATGTAATTGCCCGCTTCCTGCTCGAACAGAGTGTGAAACAGCATGCCCTGCTGCATCGGCGCCAGCGGGTAGATGTCTTCGATCTGCGCCGCAGGGATCGGCAAACGGCTTAGCTGCGACTGGCTCAGGCGCGCCAGCGGGAAGTCCGACGGAGTTACCCCAGCCACGCCCTCAGTGGTGCAATGCGCAATCAATTGTTGCAGTTCAACCGCGTATTCGTCGGCCAGCCGCTGCACGGTGTCACGCTCAAATACCGCACCACTGAAGGTCCAGCTCAGGCGCAATTCGCCGCCATACACCTGACCATTGATGCTGAGCGGCGCAGCCAGTGGCGCATCGGCACTCTGCGACGCGCCGCGGCTGTCGGCCGAAGGCGTGAACAGCGCGCCTTGTACGTCAAAGCTGCCGTCGAACTGGCCCAGGTAATTGAACACGATGCTGCCTTGCGGCAGTGCTTGCAGGGTCCGCCGTGCCGATTCGCTGCCCAGATAACGCAACGCGCCATAGCCAATGCCTTTGTCAGGCACTGCGCGCAATTGCTCCTTGATGGTCATGATCGACTCGGCCAGCGTGGCTTGCGGGGTGAGCCGGACCGGGTACAGGTTGCTGAACCAGCCGACCGTGCGGGTGATGTCCAGCGCGTCGAACAGGTCCTCGCGGCCATGCCCTTCCAGACGAATCAGCGCGTGCGGCTGCGCAGTCCAGCGGCTGACCACCCGCGCCAGCGCGGTCAGCAGCAGGTCGTTGATCTGCGTGCGATAGGCCGCTGGTGCGTCTTGCAACAGTTGCCGGGTCAGTTCGCCATTCAGTTGCGTGACCACCGACAGCGCGAGCTTCTGTTGCTGGCCGCCGTGCGGGTAATCGCAAGGCAAGGCGTCGCTGACCTCCTGCAACTGCGCTTGCCAGTAACCCAGTTCCTGCTCCAGCGCGGGGCTTTGCGCGTAGGCCTGCAAATGCTCGGCCCAGCTTTTCAGCGAACTGGTTTTTGCCGGCAGCAGCGCTGGCCGGCCTGCCGCGATGGCGACATACGCCTGTTGCAGGTCCTCCAGCAACACCCGCCACGACACGCCGTCCACCGCCAGATGGTGAATCACCAACAGCAGACGCTGCTCTCCCTGCGGCAGGTCGATCAGCACCGCCCGCAGCAGCGGACCGTTTTTCAGGTCCAGGCTGCGTTGCGCTTCTTCGGCCAGTTCGGCCAGGCGCTCAGCGCTGTCCAGTGCGTGACTCCACAGCACGTCACGCGTGTTCAGCGCGCCGAACGTAGCCTGCCACTGGCCGTCTTGCTGCGTGAAACCGAGACGTAGTGCGTCGTGCTGTTCAATCAGCGCGGTGAGTGCCGCTTGAAGATGGGTTACATCCAGCGTTTGCAGGGGCTTGAGCATCAGCGCCTGATTCCAGTGCTGACGCTCAGGGATGTCCATTTCAAAGAAACGCGCCTGAATCGGTAGCAGCGGCAGTACGCCACTGACCTGCTCCACCACAGCCGCTGGCTTTTTCTCGATCAGCCTGGCCACAGAAGCCAATTGGCCAATGGTCTGTTTTTCGAACAGTTGCTTGGGGCTGAGCTTGATGCCCAGACGCTTGGCGCGGGCGATGATTTGCAGGCTGAGGATCGAATCGCCGCCCAGTTCGAAGAAGTTGTCAGTGCTGCCGACCTGCTCCAGCTTGAGCACATCGGCCCAGACGGCAGCGAGCTTTTCCTCAATCTCGCCGACCGGTGCGGTGTAGCGTTGTTTGACCACGCCCGGCTTGGGCAAGGCGCGCTTGTCGAGCTTGCCATTGGCGGTCAGTGGCAGCTTTTCAAGCAACATGAACTGCGCGGGCACCAGGTATTCCGGCAGGCGCGCCGCCAGTTGCTCGCGCAGAGAGTCAACGTTCAGGCGCGCACCCACCGCCGCGACGCAGTACGCCACCAGTTGCAGGCGTGTTTCGTCGCTTTCCAGCGGCTGGGCCAGCACCACGGCTTCGGCGACGTTTTCCAGGGTTTGCAACAACTGACCGACTTCGCCGGGCTCGACCCGATAACCGCGGATTTTCACCTGATCATCCGCA
The DNA here is from genome assembly GCF_001293775.1 of Pseudomonas syringae pv. cilantro. Lineage (GTDB taxonomy): Bacteria > Pseudomonadota > Gammaproteobacteria > Pseudomonadales > Pseudomonadaceae > Aquipseudomonas > Aquipseudomonas syringae_P. The sequence goes on along the minus strand of NZ_LGLN01000071.1, from coordinate 3,319 downwards.
CGACCCAGGTATTCCAGCACGCCATCCACCCAACGCGCTCGGTCGCCAGCCCGATACAGACGCTGGCCATCGGCGTCCGGGTCCGGCACGAAGCGTTCGGCGGTCATCGCCGCACGGCCCAGATAGCCCTGCGCCAACCCTTGACCGCCCAGATACAGCTCGCCCGCCACACGTTCGGCGACCGTGTTCAGATAGGCGTCCAGCACCCGCGCCTTGCCGTTGGCCAAGGGCTGACCGACCGGCACGCTGCGGCAGGCATTAAGACGCTCGGCCACTTCATGGGTGAGGATGCCGACCGTGGTTTCGGTCGGGCCATAGTGATTGACGATCCGGCAGCCCGGTTTCAGCGCGCGGACCTGCTCGATCAACGCCCAGGAACTGGCCTCGCCCCCCAGCATCAGCAACTGGCTCGGCAGCACGTCCGCCGGGTTGGCGGCTTGCAGCAAGCCCTGCAAATGGCTGGGCACAATCTTCAACACGTCAACCTGATGCTCGGCCATGTAGCGGGCAAAACCGTCAGGGTCGAACGCCTGTTCGTGGGACAGCAGATGCAGCGGGCGACCGGACGCCAGCGCACCGAACAGCAGCGTATGGCCCAGGTCTGCGGCGACCGTCGAGACCATCGCCATGCTCGCTCCGTCCTCCAGCGACAGGCGCGCAAGCACGCCCTGCACGTAGTTGGCCAGCGCACCGTGGCTGATCACCACGCCCTTCGGCTGCCCGGTCGATCCGGAGGTGTAGATGATGTACGCCGGTTGCTCAGGCAGGATCTGAATATCCAGCGCTTGACTGTCGACATCAGCCCACAGCGCAGCATCGAAGGCCAGCACCGGGCATACGCCAAGCTGCGCAGCCTTGTCGTCGCCGGACGCATGAATCAGCAGCACTGCGCCGCTGTCACGGGCCAGTTGTTGCAAACGCTCGGCGGGCTGCGCGCTGTCCAGCGGCAGGTAAACGGCGCCGAGTTTGAGCACCGCCAGCAGGCTGACCACCCACTCCACAGAACGGTCCAGGCACAGCGCAACGGCCATGCCCGGCTGGATGTCCTGTGTGTGCAGGTAGCGAGCGAACTGATTACTGCGCTGTTCAAGTTCGTCAAAGCTCAGCGTTTGCTGACCCACTCGCAGGGCAGTCTTGCTACCACCTGTTTCAAGACCCTGTTGCCAGAGGCTCAGGAAGTCGGCACAAGCGAAATCAACGGCCTGTTCAGCGACCGGTAACGACTCGGTTTGCGGCTGATCGGCCAGACGCTGGTCAGTGTCGGCGACCAGCGCTTGCAGCACAGCGTGCAGCGCGTCGGCCATGCGCTCGATGGTCGGTGGCTCGAACAGGTCGGTGGCGTAGGTGAAATAACCGCGTATACCGCCCGGCGTGTCGGTGAAGTCGAAAGCCAGATCAAAGCGCGCATCGCTGCTGCCCATCGGGAACTCATCGACCGTCAGGCCCGCCACACGTTGCCCGCTGTCCTCAACGGCCAGCACATGCTGGTTGATCTTGAACTGGAATAGCGGGTTGTGGCCCAGATTGCGTTCCGGGGCCAACGCGTCTACCAGATGCTCGAATGGCAGTTCCTGATGCGATTGAGCACCGGTCACGACTTGTTTCACCTGATCCAGCAACTGCGCAAAGCTCTGCCGCTCATCCACCTGCACACGCAACACTTGAGTGTTGATGAAGAAGCCGATCAGCCCTTCCAGTTCGCTGCGGGTGCGCCCGGCGTTGGGCGCGCCGATGCGAATATCAGCCTGACCGCTGAAGCGCGACAGCACCACCGACAGCGCCGCCAGCATCAGCATGAACAAAGTCTGGCCACTGTTGCGCGCCTGGGTTTTCAGTTGTGCGCTGAGTTGTCCCGGCAGATCGACCCGCACAGTCGCGCCACGCTGGCTCGGTTGCAGCGGGCGCTCGCGGTCCAGCGGCAGGTTCAGCAACGGATGCTCTGTGCCCAGTTGCTGCTTCCAGTAATCCAGTTGCCGCTCGCCCTCCCCGGCCTCCAGCCAGGCGCGCTGCCAGATGGCGTAGTCGGCGTATTGAATCGCCAGCGCAGGCAATTGCGCGGGCTGGCCGGACACCTGCGCCTGATACAACTGCACACATTCACGAATCAGCACTTCGCCGGACCAGCCGTCGGACACGATGTGATGCATGCACACGGTCAGGACGTGCTCGGCTTCGCACAGTTGAAACAGTTTGACGCGCAGCAAGGTGCCGCTCAGCAAATCGAAAGGCTTGTGCAGCTCGGCACGCACCTGGCTTTCAATGTCGGCGGGCTCAACCGAGGCGAATTCAAGGGCGACGGTCGCCTGCTGCAAAATCTCCTGATAGAACGCGCCGTCCTCGGAAACAAACCGCGTGCGCAGGGTTTCGTGGCGCTGCACCAGTTGGTCCAGCGCTGCGCTCAACGCCTGGCGGTCCAGCGGACCATTGAGGCGCACTGCCATCGGAACATTGTAAGCAGCGGTGTCCGGTTCCATCTGCCAGAGGAACAGCATGCGCTGCTGCGCGTAGGACAGCGGGATGCGCGCTGCGTCATGCCGGGTGACGGCGATGGGCAGCAGTTTGAAGCTCTGCCCGGTCTCGTGCATCTTGGCGAGGATCTGCCGGCGCTGCTCCACGGGCAACCCGGTGAAACGCTGGGCGATACGCTCTGCTGCAGACTTGTCCATGTCAGATACCCGCCATTTCATTCATCATTTTTTCGATATCGGACAAGCCGTCCTCGGTCAGCGACAGGCCACTGCCGGCGAAGGCCTGAATAAATTCGTTCAATTGCGGTTTCTCGAAAATCAGGCGCAGCGGGATGTCGATCCCAAGGCCGGTGTGGATTCTGGAAATCAGTTGCGTGGCCAGCAGCGAATGGCCGCCCAGCTCGAAAAACTCATCGCTCAGCCCGACCCGCTCGACCCTCAATACATCGGCCCAGATTGCCGCCATCTGCTGTTCCTGTTCAGTGGACGGCGCGACGTACTGGCGCTGCAACTGATTGGCGTCAGGAGCGGGCAGCGCCCGGCGATCCAGCTTGCCGTTGGCGGTCAGCGGCATGCTGTCCAGCACCACGAAGTGCGTCGGCACCATGTAGTCCGGCAGTGATTCTTTGAGGTGGGCTTTCAGCACCTCACGCAGGTGATCGCTGCGCTGTTCAGCCACCAGATACGCCGCCAGCTGCTTGCCGGACGGGCCGTCAACGTCGATGACCACGGCTTCCTGAACGCTGTCGTGTTCCAGCAGGCAGGCTTCGATTTCACCCAGCTCGATGCGCAGGCCGCGAATCTTCACCTGATGGTCGATGCGCCCGGCGTATTCGATAACGCCCTCGTCG
>NZ_LGLN01000062.1 GCF_001293775.1 Pseudomonas syringae pv. cilantro | reverse complement strand
TCATGGGTGCCTCAATGCTTAGTTTCTTTCAGCGAAGAAAAACATCGCCAACCACGCCCTCCAATGCTGCTGCAGGGTTTATCAAACCCGAGTCTTCCGACGCGTTACTGTCTACTCCCCGACGGCGTCAGCTCATTGAAAACATATGGCAGAGAACGTCCCTGCCCCGCGCGCAGTTCGATACGCTATACGTGCAGGCATTCAAGAGCTACGCAGCCTTGGTGCAGCATCTCCCTGCCTCGGAGAATCATCACCATGCCTATCATGGTGGCATGCTGGATCACGGTCTTGAAATCGTCGCCTACGCACTGAAGATTCGGCAAATGTATCTGCTGCCAATCGGAGCTCCGCCCGAGTCACAGGCTGCCCAGTCCGAAGCGTGGTCTGCAGCATCGGCTTATGGTGCGCTCGTCCATGACCTGGGCAAGATTGCTGTAGACGTCAAGGTGGAACTGGCAGACGGCACGACCTGGCATCCATGGCATGGGCCACTGGATCAGCCATACAGATTCAAGTACGTGAAAGGTCGCGACTACGGTGCATGGAGCTGCGTCGTCGCTGATCTACGCCAATGTCATTCCGGCGAAGGCACTGGACTGGCTCAGCGGGTTTCCCGAGCTCTGGACCCAACTGGTGTTCGCGTTCGCAGGGCAATATGAGCATGCCGACATCCTGGGAGAAATTGTCTCACAGGCGGATCAGGCATCGGTGGCGCAAGAACTCGGCGGCAATCCGGGTCGGGCAATGTCAGCGCCTAAACAATCCATTCAGCGGCAGC
>NZ_LGLN01000014.1:7470-52003 GCF_001293775.1 Pseudomonas syringae pv. cilantro | reverse complement strand
CGACACCACCTTTGGTGGACAAAAGCGAGGTTACGAACATGGTATAAAGCCTCTAATGGGGACATTAGAGGCTGCGTGAACCGATCAACACACCATCCGAGTGTGCCGCTTTTTTATGTCAGCAAAAGCCAATTGGCTTTTAACCAATTGGTCGTAGGTTCGAATCCCACACGACCCACCATTTCTAAAATCTGGAAGGCCCATGAAAATGCGGATTTCCAGGTTTTTTTTTGCGTCCGATTTCTTGAGCATCTGACTGCTCCCCGGCAGCAAATCCATTGCCATTTCCTACAGCCACTGTCTGTTTTCAGTTTGGGGTTGGTTAAGGTGCTGGCTGCGGCCGTAGTGTAGAATCGCCGACCTGAATGAAGCGACGAAGCATGTGACACGCAGGCATCAAAAGGCGCTGTGCTCACGAGCGCGATACCGCAGGTTTTGACGAATTGCACCACCGACTGCTGGCTTGGGCCAGTTGAGCGAAAGTTTTCAAAGGGCCTCTATGACAACCACGGTATCGCGTTATTTGTTCTGTTTGCTGGTGGCAGGATTCACGATTCATGTAAGCGGGATGCTTTTCATCACAGACGGCAGTCGAGGTACGACCATCTCGAACCTGACGCTGTTTCTCCCGGCGCTGATCCTGCTGCTGATCGGTCATGAATGGCGAGCCCCGCTGCTCAGTCGACAATACATCCCTTTGCTGGCGCTGCTTGTATTTACCGTGTTGGTTGCGCTGCTGAACAAAGGCTCGATCATCAAAGGCTCCGAGCAGTTCAAGACTGCGCTTTACATCATGTTGTACCTGGGCGCGATTCATTGGATGGTGAGTCGCGACGTCATGGAAAAAGTCTTGAATCTGCTGTTTGTGATCGCAGCGGTCGCGGCCTTCGCGAGCATCGCTTATCACCTGATAATGGTTGATTCACATTACTTGCTCAGCGGCGATCGTCTGTTCAAGCTGGGTTACGAGAATTACGCCGACTTTCAGAACCCCATCGTCGCTGCCCTGTTTTACGGGGTCTTCGGTGTCTATGGTGTTCATCAACTGCTCATCAGGCGCTATAGCTGCGCAGTGACGCTGGTCTTTTGCCTGGGCGTGTTGTCGCTCTCGCTCTACATGTATTGCACGCTGTCGCGAGGCGTATGGCTTGGGTACGGTGCAGCGATCGGAGCGTCGGTGTTGCTGCACAATGATTCGCGCTCCAGAAAGTGGCTCGCGGTCAGTGCGGGTGTTTTGCTTCTTGCTGTCATGTTGCTTTCGCCGGTACTGCTCGAGCAAAAAGTCCGCGGGTTAAGCCTTCGAGACGTTATCTGGAGCGAGTGGCTGGCGCGTCTGGGCGATTTCTGGCTGGTCGGTGCGGGTGCCGGCAAAAGCTTCGATATCTGTATTGCAAACGTGCAGTGCTTCAAGCAGGCGCACAATCTGTATCTGCAGTTCTTTTACGAGTACGGGATCGTCGGTGCAATTCTTCTGCTGGGAATGATCGGTGCGGTATTCGTCCGTTCGCTCAATCGGGGTTTACGCGCGTCGCCTCTCGGCACTGTGGGCTTCCCGTTATTCCTGTTTGCGCTGCTGACTGCCCTGTTTGACTACCACACCGTGATGAACCGCCCCGGGGTCTACTGGCTGGTGTTCTGGCTCCCGATCGGCCTGATACTGTCGAACGGCTCGCGTGCGCATGCAAAAAACCAGCAGGCGACCAGCGCATGATCGGGCTCCTCAAGCAGGCCATGCGCTTTTGGCATATCGAGATCCTGGGCGGGCTGGACAAGTCTTTCAGCTGGAAACGCCTGTACTTGAAGTGCCGGCGCAGTAATCGATCCAGTTACCTGTTCTGGTTTCGACTGGCTTATGTGTTCAACACGTCCAAAAGTAAATTCTGGCGGCGACGAGCCAAGCTGTTGAATGAAAAGATCAGCCGCAAGTACAACGTCGAGATCATGCTGGGTGCCGAAATCGGTGAAGGGCTGTGGATCGCTCACCTGAGCGGCATCGTCATCACCTGTTATGCGGTCATCGGCAAGGACTTCAGGATCTGGCAAGGGTGCACCATCGGGGTAAAGGGCAATGCTGATACAGTGCGCCTGATCATCGGTGACGGGGTAAGGGTTCAAGCCCATGCCTGCATCATCTCCGACGATATCCAGTTGGGCGATAACGTGGTGGTCGGGGCGTGCAGCTTCGTCAATAAAAGCATCCCTTCCAATACGGTCTTCTATAACCGACGTGTCAGTGAGTCGGTTCCCTATGACGAAAGTCAATTGGGGCGTTTGCAGAAGTAGGCTGTCGATCTCTTCTTCAGGGCGGTTGGCGAAAGTGGTTTAAGTCATCCTGGCGGATTAAAGCTTCCTTTTTTCAGCTTTTTTATTGCCTGTCTTTCGGGTGTAAACTTGTTCCTCGCGCTCAGGCGCCTTCAGGTCCCGTGAAAATATGACACAGATTTCCGAACGCTTTCTGGTGCAGGCGCACCTCGATGCCAAGCAGCCCAAAGTGTTGAGCGCCGAAGAGCAGGCGCATTTTCGTGCCGAGATTGCGACCGAGCTGAAGAAGCAGGACGCTGTCATGGTCGCTCACTACTACTGCGACCCCGAGATTCAGGCGCTGGCCGAGGAAACCGGCGGCTGCGTAGCAGATTCTCTGGAAATGGCACGCTTCAGCAACAGTCACTCGGCCAGCACCGTACTGGTAGCCGGTGTGCGCTTCATGGGTGAGACCGCCAAGATTCTCAACCCGGAAAAGCGCGTGTTCATGCCAACCCTGGAAGCTACATGCTCGCTCGATGTCGGCTGCCCGGTCGATGAGTTTTCCGCGTTTTGCGATCAGCATCCGGAGCGTACCGTTGTGGTCTACGCCAATACATCGGCGGCGGTCAAAGCGCGTGCAGACTGGGTAGTGACCTCGGGTTGTGCGCTGGAGATCGTCGAAAGCCTGATGGACAACGGCGAGAAAATCATCTGGGCACCGGACAAGCATCTGGGGCGTTACATCCAGCGTGAAACCGGCGCGGACATGTTGCTCTGGGACGGTGCCTGCATCGTCCACGAGGAATTCAAATCCAAGCAGTTGGCGGACATGAAAGCGCTGTATCCCGAGGCGGCGATTCTGGTTCATCCGGAGTCGCCCGAAGCGGTCATTGAACTGGCTGATGTGGTCGGTTCTACCAGTCAGATGATTGCCGCTACCCAGCGCTTGCCCAACAAGACGTTTATCGTCGCGACGGATCGGGGCATCTTCTACAAGATGCAGCAGCTGTGCCCGGACAAGATCTTCATCGAAGCGCCTACTGCGGGCAACGGTGCTGCCTGCCGCAGTTGCGCGCATTGCCCGTGGATGGCGATGAACACGCTCGAGCGCACCCTGCAATGCCTGCGCGAGGGCAGTAACGAGATCTTCGTTGATCCTGCGCTTATTCCCAACGCAGTGCGCCCGTTGCAACGCATGCTCGATTTCACTCAGGCAGCACGCTTGCGTCAGGCTGGCAATGCTTGAAGGTGGATGATCAGTTCATCATCTCCTTGACCATGCGTTCTTGCTCCATCAAGTCCTTTTGCCGGGCATCGATGCGCGACGCCAACTGAAAATTGTTGGCGGCGCGACGTTTGGCGAAGTCAAGTTGCTGGATCGCCTGACGAAAATCGCCAACCAGTGCGAAATACTCGGCGCGTGCCTGATGCAGGCCTACGGTGTTGCCATTCAAGCCACGGGTTTCCGCCACGACATACCAGATGTCCGGATCGTCCGGGCGCGTCTTCAGTAATGCTTCCAGGCTTTTTTCGGCTTCGGCAGTGCGGTTTTGCTTGAGCAGTACGTCGATGCGCACATTGTTGAGCGGATAATTGCCCGGATACAGCGTCAGCATGCGATCGACCCGCTGCTGCGCGTCTGCCAGCCGGTTGTTGGTGATGTCCAGATCGATCTGCGTCAGGTTGTAGGTGATGTCATTGGGCGCTTTTTCGAGCAGCGGCTTGAGGCCTTCCCTTGCTTCGTTGAGCTGTCCGCTCTTTATCTGTGCAATGGCCAGCCCGTAGCGCGCAGCGTCGGAGTTCGGGTTTTCAACCAGTTGAGCGCGGAAGCGTTTGGCGGCGATGCCCGGTGTTTCCTCATAAATCAGTGCGACGCGGGCGCGCATCAACTGATACAGCAGGCTGTCTTCCTTGCCGCCGGGTTTGGCTTGCTCGGCGCGGTTGCGGGTGTCGGCGATACGCGATTCGCTGACCGGGTGAGTCAGCAGAAACTCCGGCGGCCTGGCGTCAAAGCGGTACTGGCGCATGAGACGCTCGAACATGGTCGGCATGTTGCGTGGGTCATAGCCTGCCTTTTCCAGATTGAGGATGCCGATACGGTCGGCTTCCTGCTCGTTCTGGCGCGAAAAGCGGCGCTGTTCCTGAATGGCGGCAGCCTGCGAGCCGGCGATGGCAGCGATCCCGGCGTCACCGGCGCCTGCTGCGGCCATGACGATGCCTGCCAGCATTGCGGCCATTACCGGCACCTGCATGCGTTGTTGAGCTTCTATGCCCCTGGCGAAGTGTCGTTGTGACAAGTGCGCCAGTTCGTGGGCCAGCACCGAGGCGTATTCACCTTCGGTCTGGGCGTTGAGAAACAGGCCGCCGTTGACGCCGATGATGCCGCCGGGCGCGGCAAAGGCATTGAGTTGCGGGCTGTTGATCAGAATGAATTCAAGTCGGCGGTCCTGCACCTGACTGGTTTCGGCCAGCCGATAGACAGTCGTCTCTACATAGTCCTTGAGTTGCGGGTCCGACAATTGGCCCACCTGGCCGCGTAGCAGGCCCAGCCACGCGCGGCCGAGACGATGCTCCTGTTCGGGGGAGACAATCGAGGAGCTGGCGTCGCCAAGTGATGGCAGGTCATCCGCCATGCCATGCGTTGCGAACAGGCAGGCGAGGGTGAGCAGTGTGGGACGCAAAAAATTCATGCACGAAGCTCTGGTCAGAAGAACCTGTACTGTAGCTGGCTCAATGGCGTGCTGACCAGAGTGAGGTATTCTTGCCAGCCTGTTCGGCATGCCTTTTCGGACCTGATCGCCGAGGCTGCTTTGTAATTTGATGTGTCTGCCGGGAGAGAATCAATGTCTGACGCTGTAGCACGCCCTGCGGCTTGTGATGCCGAGCTGGATGCCAGTGGGCTTAATTGTCCGCTGCCACTGCTGAAAGCCAAGATGGAGCTCAATCGTCTGGCCAGCGGTGCGGTGCTGAAAGTGATCGCAACCGATGCAGGCTCACAGCGTGACTTTCGAACGTTTGCCAGGCTCGCCGGGCATGAGCTTTTACACGAAGAAGCCGATGCGGGCGTTTATCGCTATTGGCTTCGCAAGGCCTGATTCGCCGCCGCTATTTTTCCGAAAAGGAAGTTTGATGTTCAACGTGCTTCGCAACTGGATGCAACGCTATTTCTCTGACGAAGAGGCGGTGGTGCTGGCGGTCTTGCTGGTCCTGGCGTTCACCCTGGTCCTGACCCTGGGCGGGATGCTGGCCCCGGTCTTGGCCGGGTTGGTCCTGGCCTTTCTGATGCACGGCCTGGTCAGCCTGCTGGAGCGGCTGAGAATGCCGGAGATGGCCGCTGTCGGTCTGGTGTTTACGTTATTTGTCGGCGTATTGCTGGTGTTTCTGCTGGTGCTGGTGCCGCTGCTCTGGCATCAGATGATCACGCTGTTCAACGAATTGCCTGGCATGTTTGCCAAATGGCAGTCGGTGCTGCTGTTGCTGCCGGAACGCTACCCGCATCTGGTTTCCGATGAGCAGGTTCTGTTGGCGATCGAGGTAGCGCGGGGCGAAGTCGGAAAAGTCGGCCAGCTGGCGCTGACGTTTTCGCTGTCCAGCCTGCCGGTGCTGGTCAACCTGATGATCTATCTGGTGCTGGTGCCGATCCTGGTGTTCTTCTTTCTCAAGGATCGGCACATGATTGGTCGCTGGGCGCGGGGCTACTTGCCACGTGAGCGTGCGTTGCTCAATCGTGTGGCTGACGAGATGAAACGCCAGATCGCCAATTACATCCGTGGCAAAGTCATTGAAATCTTTATCTGCGGTGGCGTGACCTACATCGCCTTCGTCGCGCTCGGGCTTAATTACGCTGCGTTGCTGGCAATGCTGGTGGGCATATCGGTGGTCGTGCCGTATGTCGGTGCGGTGGTGGTGACCGTGCCGGTGGCGCTGATCGGATTGTTTCAGTGGGGGTGGGGTGATCAATTCATCTATCTGATGATCGCCCACGGGATCATCCAGGCGCTGGACGGCAATGTTCTGGTGCCGCTGCTGTTTTCCGAGGCGGTCAATCTGCACCCGGTCGCGATCATCTGCGCCGTTCTGTTGTTCGGCGGCCTGTGGGGCTTCTGGGGGATTTTCTTTGCGATTCCGCTGGCCACGTTGTTCAAGGCCGTGCTCGACGCCTGGCCGCGCAATGAGCCGCCGGTAGCGCCTTTGCTTTGACAACGCTGCGGCGCCCTGCGCGCCGCAGCGGTTATCGGCCGATCAGCTTGACTTAGCGTTCAGCGCTTCAGCCTGAGCCAGCACTTCGGCAACATGGCCTGGCACCTTCACGCCGCGCCATTCCTGACGCAGCACGCCTTCCTTGTCGATCAGAAAGGTGCTGCGATCAACGCCGAGGTATTCCTTGCCGTACAGCTTCTTGAGTTTGATGACGTCGAACAGCTGGCAGAGGGCTTCGTCCTTGTCCGAGATCAGCTCGAACGGGAAGGACTGCTTGGCCTTGAAATTCTCGTGGGTCTTCAGGCTGTCGCGGGACACGCCCAGCACAACCGTGTTGGCTGCCTGAAAACTGGCGACGTGATCGCGAAAGTCCTGGCCCTGCGTGGTGCAGCCGGGCGTGTTGTCTTTCGGATAAAAATAAATCACCACCTGCTGACCCTTGAGTGCAGACAGATCGACTGTCTGCCCACTGGTAGCGGGTGCCTGAAAATCGGGAACCGGTTGATCTACTGCAACGGTCATGGGAACTCCTTACATTGGGGCTTGTGGGCGCCAGGGTTCGATCAGTGCGTCCAGATTGAGCGCGTCGGCGAAATCGAGAAACTGATCGCGCAGCCAGCTGATTTGCGTGCCGGCCGGCAGCGTAACGGTGAACGTGGCGTTAAGCATCGTGCCGCCTGTCTGTGGCGCCTGGTACGTATCGCAGATCAGGTTTTCCAGCTCGACGTTATGGTCGATGAAGAACTGGCACAGCTCATTGATGATGTCCGGGCGGTAGGCCGAGCTCACGTAAGCCACGTAGGGCAGGGCTTCCGGGCGGTTTTCCAGAGTGGCGCTGCGCACGACGCTGGTCGTGAACGCGTGCTTCTTGGAAAGCCCCGGCAAACCGGTTTCAAGGCGCGCCAGAGCGTCCCAGCTGCCGGAGACCTGAAGAATCAGTGCGCTGCACTCGCCATGGCGGGTCAGGCGCGAGGTCACGACCGAGCAACGGTTTTCATGGCTGGCACGGCACAGGACGTTGGTCAGCTCCATGGGGTTTGCGCCAAGGGCACTGATGACAAGGAATTGTTCGCGAACTGTGGGGGTGGACGACATGCAGCATTCCTAGACGATGAGCGGTCGGTACTTTTTCGGACCTGCGGGGCTGTTTCGACAATCGGTGTCGCGAGATGTCGATCCGGGTCCCGGAGCGCCTGACCTGCATGGACATGCCATGACCAGGCTGGAATGCACTGGGACGGGGCTTCTGGCGACAAATTCGACCGATTGAGCGAGGTGCGCAGATGACCAGTACCGATCAAAGGACGAAGGGTAGCGAAAACCATCGCTCAGGGGAATGCTCAGAGCGTGGTACTTCGCTTGTACAAGGCTGATAGCGCCAGTACCATTACCGCTCTCTTTTTCCGGCAGGAGCGGTTGCATGATTGCGGGCAGTATGGTGGCACTGGTCACACCAATGGATGCACAAGGTCGTCTGGACTGGGACAGCCTGAGCAAACTGGTTGACTTCCACTTGCAAGAGGGCACCAACGCCATTGTTGCCGTCGGCACCACCGGTGAATCGGCGACGCTGGATGTGAACGAACACATCGAAGTCATCCGCCGTGTGGTCGCTCAGGTTGCAGGTCGTATTCCGGTCATCGCCGGTACGGGCGCCAATTCGACGCGCGAAGCGGTCGAGCTGACCACCAACGCCAAGACTGCTGGCGCTGATGCGTGCCTGCTGGTAACGCCTTATTACAACAAGCCGACGCAGGAAGGCCTGTTCCAGCATTTCAGCCACATCGCCAATGCCGTAGACATCCCGCAGATCCTCTACAACGTGCCGGGCCGTACGGCCTGCGACATGCTGCCGGAAACCGTTGCGCGCCTGTCGGCTGTAAAAAACATCATCGGTATCAAGGAAGCCACTGGTAACCTGCAGCGCGCCAAGGACATCCTGGCCAGCGTCAGCAGCGATTTTCTGGTGTACTCCGGTGACGACGCCACGGCTGTCGAGCTGATGCTGCTGGGTGGCAAGGGCAATATCTCCGTGACCGCCAACATTGCGCCGCGCGCCATGAGCGAGCTGTGTGCGGCCGCCATGCGTGGCGATGCCGAGGCTGCACGGGCGATTCACGAGACGCTCAGCCCGCTTAACAACACCTTGTTCATCGAATCCAACCCTATCCCCGTGAAATGGGCTTTGCATGAAATGGGTCTGATGCCGGACGGTATCCGTCTGCCACTGACCTGGCTCAGCGAAGCCTGTCACGAACCGCTGCGTCAGGCCATGCGCCAGTCCGGCGTCCTGGTTTAATTGAGGAAGTATCACGCAATGAAGCGATTGGCCGGACTTTCCGCACTTGCTCTTATCATTTCCAGCACCAGCGGTTGCGGTTGGCTCTGGGGCGAAGATGGTTACTTCCGTGATCGCGGGAGCGATTACCTTCAAGCTACTCAGACTGCACCGATGCAGTTGCCTGCCGACGTCACCGGCGTCAAGCGTCTCGACCCGTTGCTGCCGATCCCGCGCAACGTGGCTGACAGCACTCAGAAAGAGGGGGAATACACCGTTCCTCGTCCGCAGCCGCTGGCCGCGACTTCCGAGTCGAGCGATTTCAGCCTGCAGAAGAGTGGCGATGCACACTGGATTCTGGCGCAGCGCCAACCTGCCGAAGTCTGGCCTGTGGCTCACCAGTATTTCGAAGACAACGGTTTCCGTATCGCTGAAGAGCGTCCGCAGACTGGTGAATTCAGCTCCTCGTGGCAGCGTCTGGACGAGCTGTCCGCGTCAGTGGCCAAGCGCCTGAGTGCGGCCGGTGTGGCTGCCGATGCAGAAACCCGCGTGCGGGTTCGTATCGAGCCGGGCGTGCAGCGCAACACCAGTGAAGTCTACGTGGTCAGCGTCGAGCGTCCTGCCGGCAGCACCGCTGACGTGCCGTTCCCGAACCGCACCACCAACCTGGGCCTTGACGCTGCACTGACTGACGACCTGCTCGCCAGCATGGGCCGCAACGCTGAAAAGGGCGGGTCGATCTCCCTGCTGGCTGCGCGTGACTACGACACCCCGAGCCGGGTTGCACTCAGCGAAGATGGCAGCGGCAACCCGATATTGAACCTGGGTGCCGATCTGGACCGTGCGTGGTCGAGTGTCGGCCGTGCGCTGGATCAGGGCGACTGGCGTGTAGAAGATATCAACCGCAGCCTGGGCCTGTACTACATCAACCTGGCCGAGAAAGCGAAAACACCTGACAACGAGCCCGGTTTCTTCGGTCGCATGTTCGGCAGCAAGTCCAGCAAGGAAGAAGTCGATGCCCGCGCCGAGCGTTATCAGGTTCGCCTGAGCAAGGTGGGTGACAACGTTCAAGTGACCGTCGAGAAGAACATCAACACTGTGGCGCCGGCGGATGTCGCTCGCCGGGTGTTGAGTGTCATTCAAGACAACCTGGGTTAAGTGCGTTTCGCAGTTCTCGGCAGCGGCAGTCGTGGCAACGGCACGCTGGTCGCAAGCAACGATACGTACGTTCTGGTCGATTGCGGCTTCTCCCTGCGGGAAACCGAGCGCCGACTGGCTCGTCTGGGCGTCGCGGCCAGCCAGCTGAGTGCGATTCTGGTGACCCACGAACATGCCGATCATGTGCATGGCGTGGGTTTGCTGTCGCGGCGTTACGATGTGCCGGTTTATCTCAGCAGCGGCACCTTGCGCGGGATGCGCAAGCCGGTGGAGGTTGCCGGATTTTTCGCGGGAGGGGAGAGCGTGCAGATCGGATCACTGGACATCGAAGTGGTGTCCGTTGCTCATGATGCTCTCGAACCGACGCAGTTTGTCTTCAATAATGGCGAACGCCGCTTCGGCCTGCTGACCGACCTTGGCTCCTACTGTTCCAACGTGCTGCAGCGGTATCACGGCCTGGATGCCTTGATGATCGAGGCCAACCACTGTCGCGACATGCTTGCCCGAGGCCAGTACCCGGTCTTCCTCAAGCAGCGTGTCGGTTGTGAAACAGGGCATTTGAATAATCATCAGGCCGCCAGCCTGGTGAGCGAACTGGGATGGCAGGACCTTCAGCACCTGGTGCTGGCGCATCTCAGCAGCAAGAACAACCTGCCGCATCTGGCCCGGCAATGTTTTGTCGACACCCTCGGGTGCGATCCGGACTGGCTGCAACTGGCCGATCAAGATTCAGGGCTCGACTGGCGACACATCGCCTAGCCCAACTACTTAGCAAGCGGAGCCCATCATGGAAAAACGTGAAGAACTCTACCGCGGCAAAGCCAAATCGGTTTACAAGACCGACGACGCTGACCGCTTGATCCTGCTGTTCCGCAACGACACCTCGGCGTTCGACGGCAAGCGCATCGAACAGCTCGACCGCAAAGGCATGGTGAATAACAAATTCAACGCCTTCATCATGCAGAAGCTCGAAGAAGCGGGTATTCCGACTCAATTCGACAAGCTGCTGGGCGACAACGAGTGCCTGGTCAAGAAACTGGACATGATCCCGGTCGAATGCGTCGTGCGTAACTACGCCGCGGGCAGCCTGGTCAAGCGCCTGGGCATTGAAGAAGGCACCAGGCTCAACCCGTACACCTTCGAGCTGTTCCTCAAGGATGACGCCAAGGGCGACCCGTTCATCAACGAATCCCACGTAGTGGCATTCGGCTGGGGCACCGCCGAGCAACTGGTTCGCATGAAAGAACTGTCGATCAAAGTCAACGAAGTGCTGACCAAGCTGTTCGACGACGCTGGCCTGTTGCTGGTCGACTTCAAACTCGAGTTCGGTGTATTCCACGGTGAAATCGTCCTCGGCGACGAATTCAGCCCGGACGGCTGCCGCCTCTGGGACAAGGATACCCGCAAGAAAATGGACAAAGACCGCTTCCGTCAGGGCCTGGGCGACGTTATCGAAGCTTACGAAGAAGTCGCAAACCGTCTGGGCGTACCGCTGTAAGCGGAAAAAACACGCAAGCGCTTGATAGCACGAAAAAAATCAGCGGAAGGGCTTCGCCTTCCGCACCAATGCTGGTATGATTCGCGCCGTTGGAGAGATGCCAGAGTGGCCGAATGGGACGGATTCGAAATCCGTTGTACCTTCACCGGTACCTAGGGTTCGAATCCCTATCTCTCCGCCATTACAAAAAAGCCTTTAAAATCAACACGTTATAGGCTTTGAGAAACCCATTTTGTAGCAGTCTTTTGTAGCAATATTTCTAAAAGAATTTTTGCGAGATTGCTCAAGAAGGGTTTTTTTTCGTCTGTCTTTTTTCTTCGGTGTTCCATTCTGTCTAGTCCCATTAACCGTCATCTCTGCGACGACCTATGATGCGGAGCAGGGGGGTTGCCCTTGTTGCTCATAGGAGAGGGCGAATGCCGAGTTGGGTTTAGACCATAGCCTGGTAGGTACTGCGGCGAATGTGGCGGACGTGACTCAGGTCGATCAATTGCTACACTGTGAGGAACCTATGTCAGTGGTGATGCGGGCTACACCGGCGTGGACAAGCGTGCGGAGCATCAGGATCGCCAGATAATTTGGTCAATTGCGGCCCGACCAAGCAGTTATAAAAAGCATGGCGAGAAAAGTTTGATCGCACGGGTCCATCGCAAAATCGAGTTCACGAAAGCCCAGTTGCGGGCGAAGGTTGAACATCCGTTTCGCGTGATCAAGCGCCAGTTTGGTTATACGAAAGTCCGGTTTCGCGGGCTGGCTAAAAACACCGCGCAACAGGCCACTCTGTTTGCCTTGTCGAACCTCTGGATGGTGCGAAAACGGCTGCTGGCGATGGGAGAGGTGCGCCTGTAATGCGGAAAAACGCCTTGGAAAGGCGTTGTTTGAAGGAAGTGCGATGAGTTAAAAGCGGGAAAACCTCTAACTTATCTAATCGGGAGAGTTTTTTTGAAACTCAGCCCACGAGGGCATCAAAAATCGATGCCTGCTTCAGACCTTCCCTAGATCTTTTGAGACAACACCCTTTTCATCAAATGCCTGCCAAAATCTCTTTTGGTGCTAATAAGCATTCGGACGTAGACCGTGGCGTCGTCAAACTCATAAATAACCCTGGTCTGCCTGACGAGTCTGGATTTTATGTTGGAAAAACCAAGTTGCTTTAGGGAAGGTCTGAAAAAGCCTCTTCTTCAAAAATAGAAGCCAGTAAATACAGGCGCTCCAGCCCGGTTTCTCTCCAAAAAAAGGGCTTTTTCAGAGGGTCCTTAGCTCTTCAATGTCAGTGCCGTATTCGGGATTCCTTTGGATTTCCTTGAAGGCCGCTTTGTATTCAGCATTTACCGCCTTCCAGATGGGCTCTCCGAACTCGCTGTGCACATAAATCTTTATTTCTTTGAAATCGTCCTTGGCACTTTCAAGGATGACAATGTTTCTTGTCATTTTTAATCATCCATTTCATCGAGGAAAGCGTTCGCATCGCTAAATTTCCCTTCTTTGATTTCCTTGGTGCCCAACGCCAATAGCTTTAGTAACGCGAGTGTCTCTTGCTGCTTTTCGTAGTCGTGAATATCCATGACGACCATTTTGGGTTCGCCATTCTGGGTAATGATTATAGGCTCCGGGTTGACAGAGAATTCTTTGACTATCTCGGCCGCACTCGTTTTTAGGTAGGTAATAGGCCTGATGTGGGTCGCCAGAGACATTGTGGGATTCTCTTCTTTGTCCGTCATTGGAAGGACAGAATGAGGCCATAATTCTGTCCTGTCAACGCGACGGAGTCGCCGGATCGCCACCTCGAACGACTGAAAAAAGTCAGAATGATCAAGCCCTCATCACCAATCGCAAACTATTCACCCCTCCCGGTTTCGCTTTCACCCGATCTGATCTATACCTTGGGTTCAACGTTTTTTGAGGCGAGGAGCTTTCTGATGTCGGACGTAGATCAAGAGCAAAAGGCGCAACCTTCTCCAAGTCAGAGCCATGATGACGTGATTGCCCAGCTCAAGTGGCAGGGCAAGCAGATTGACTGGCTGCTTCAATGGCTGGTCAAGTTTGTCGCCAACACCAAGGTCGAGATGGGCGTTACGCTGTCTGTTGGCGGGAATCTGGTTTCCGGGCACCTGATTTCCCATGACGATTATTTCGACCAGATGGCCGAGGACATTTCTGCACCCTTCAGCCAGTTCGACAACGGTACCGAAGCGTCCATGAAGGAGATGATCCTTTCTTTCAAGCCAGGTGAATCGTCGCAAGACACACCCGCTTTCCACTTCATTCATTTGAAGGACTGCCGGACCTATTCCACAGATGGTCACCCGATCTGTGATTCGCGTGTGCTGTGGCGTGGCAGGATTGCTGCGGTCGATGGTTTCACCATTGGCCTCATTGCCGAAAAACCAGGCGCCTCCTGACGGCCAACGGCCCTTGGCGACTGTCGGGGCTTTCTCACTCAATATTGCGGGCCTTCCCTCCGGCGATTACTGGTCGCTGGTGGCGGAGGTGTGTGTCTGCAAAAGCGTTATGAGTCTCCCGTTGCGTGACAAATTGTCGCAACCGCTCCTCAGGCGCGTAATATGTGCTCCCTGACCTGACCCGCCGAACAGTGTTCGGCGTGGCCTGATTGAGAGCTGGCGACAAGAAAAAACAATAAGAAATGAGCCAGGCTGCCCGCCTCGGTCGACGTACAGAATTAATGAGTAGACGAAAAAGGCGATTAGAGAAAATGACCAAGACTTCGCGACCTTTATACATTTCCTACGCAGGACCCTCGCTGCTGGAAATGCCCCTGCTGAACAAGGGCAGTGCCTTTACCCCGCAAGAGCGGGTCGAGTTCAATCTGATCGGGCTGTTGCCGCAGAACGTCGAAACCATCGAAGAGCAAGTCACCCGGGTCTACAGCCAGTACAAGCAGTGCGCGAGCGACCTGGACAAGCATATTTACCTGCGTTCGATTCAGGACAACAACGAGACGCTGTTTTTCCGTCTGCTGGATTCGCATCTGGACGAGATGTTGCCGATCATCTACACCCCGACTGTGGGGCAAGCGTGTCAGGAATTCTCCAAGATCTACCGCACCCATCGCGGCCTGTTCATTTCTTACCCTGAGCGTGACCGCATCGATGACATCCTGCGCAGCGCCACCAAAGACCGGATCAAGATCATTGTCGTGACCGACAGCGAGCGAATTCTCGGTCTGGGTGATCAGGGCATCGGCGGCATGGGCATCCCGATCGGCAAGCTGTCGTTGTACACCGCATGCGGCGGGATCAGCCCGGCCTACACCTTGCCAATCGTGCTCGACGTGGGCACCAATAACCGCGAACTGCTTGATGACCCGATGTACATGGGCTGGCGCCATGAGCGGGTAACCGGCAAGGAATACGAAGACTTCATCGCGCTGTTCATCGATGCGGTACAGCGTCGCTGGCCGGATGTGCTGTTGCAGTTCGAAGATTTCGCCCAGTCCAACGCCATGCCGTTGCTTGAAAAGTATCGGGACGAGCTGTGCTGCTTCAACGACGACATTCAGGGCACCGCGTCGGTTGCCGTGGGCACATTGCTGGCGGCTTGCAAGGCCAAGAACGAAACCCTCGGCCAGCAGAAAGTGGTGTTTGTCGGCGCGGGTTCGGCAGGTTGCGGGATTGCCGAGCACATCATTGCGGCGATGCGCATCGAAGGGCTCAGCGAAAGCGAGGCACGCCAGCGTATCTTCATGGTTGATCGTTTTGGTTTGTTGACCGAAGGCATGGACAACTTGCTCGACTTCCAGCAACGACTGGCGCAGAAGCCGGATGATATAGCCGGCTGGATCGCGGGTGACGAGGCATATCCGCAACTGCTCGATGTGGTGACTCATGCCGGTGCGACCGTATTGATCGGCGTGTCCGGCCAGCGCGGCCTGTTCACCGAGCAGGTCATCCGCGAGATGCACAAGCATTGCGCCAAACCGCTGGTAATGCCGTTGTCGAACCCGACTTCCAAGGTCGAGGCCACGCCGGAAGAAATCCTGCGCTGGACTGACGGCAATGCTCTGGTTGCTACCGGAAGCCCGTTTGCGCCGGTCGAGATAAACGGCCGGACCGTGCACATTGCCCAGTGCAACAACTCTTATATTTTCCCCGGTATCGGCCTGGGTGTGGTGGCCTGCAAGGCATCGCGCATCACGGACCGCATGCTGATGGCGGCGTCCAACGCGCTGGCCGATTGTTCGCCGATGGTCACGGGGCAGGGCGATGCGGTATTGCCGCCGCTCAAGGAGATCCAGCAAGTGAGCCGCAAGATTGCTCTGGCGGTGGCCAAGGAAGCCCAACTGGAAGGGTTGGCGCTGGAAACCTCGGAGGAGGCGTTACTGGCGGCCATCGAGCGTAATTTCTGGTTGCCGCACTATCGTGCCTACCGTCGTCGTTCGGTCTGATCGATTACGTCCGTGATAACCATGCCTTCGCACGCTGCGGCGAAGGCATTGCTTGCCGCAAGGCTCCCGGTTTTTGCAATTGCTTTTTCATCACTGTGAAATAAGCTTCATTCAACCCTATGGTCATCTGTTTTTCACATAAAATTGATGGCGCGCTGCTTAGAGTGCGCGCCATTGGGGAGTTGCCTGGCTCCTGTTACGCCCGATGAATACCAACTCGACAAGCAGATCACAATGCCGACACCCAGAACAGTACGTCCAGAAGTTGTAACCCTGTTTACCAGTGGCTTTCTGTTACTGGGGTTCAATATCAACATGTGGCAGCACCTTTTTGCGATTACCAGCTTTGATGCCAAAGGCGTTTCCATGCGCGTGGCCTTCGGGTTGATGGTGTTTTGTGTATTTAATATCGTCCTGACGCTGTTGGCGTTTCGGCGTGTGTTTAAACCAGTGATGATCTTTCTGTTTATGGTCAGCGCCGGGGTCGTTTATTTCATGGCCGAATACGGTGTCATGATTGACGCGGGCATGTTCCGCAACTTTGCCGAAACCAATGTAACTGAAGTTCAGGGGCTGCTGTCCCTGAAACTGGTGTTGTACATTGTGCTGTTGGGCGTGCTGCCATCGCTGATCCTGTGGAAGACGCCGATCGCTTATCGTCCCTGGCCCCGCGAGCTGTTCAGCAAACTGGTGGTTGGCGCGGTCTGTTGCCTCGCGATCGGTGCTGCGGCGATGGCCAACTATCAGGGCCTGTCCTCGTTGTTTCGCAATCATCACGAATTGCGCCTGATGGTCGTTCCGAGCAATTACATCGGTGCATCAGTGGCTTACCTGCGCGAGCAGGTGGTCTCCGCCCAGCGTCCCTTCGTCAAGATCGGCGAGGACGCCAAGCGCTCGCCGGACCGGGCCACGCAAGCTCGCAAATCGTTGACCGTGCTGGTGGTCGGTGAGAGTGCCCGTGCCGAGAACTTCGGAATACTCGGCTATGGCCGTGATACCACGCCCAACCTGAACAAGGAAAGCGGCCTGGTGGCGTTTACCGATGTTTATTCCTGCGGCACCGAAACCGCAGTGTCGGTGCCCTGCATGTTTTCCAATATGGGCCGCAAGGATTACAACGGGACCGTCGCGCATAATCAGGAAGGTTTGCTGGATGTATTGAAACGCGCAGGCATAGATGTTATCTGGCGCGATAATCAGTCGGGCTGCAAGGGGACCTGTGACCGGGTAACGTTTCAGGATGTCAGCGATCTAAAAGACCCGCTGTTGTGCAACAGTCACGAGTGCCGGGACGAGATTCTGTTGCAGGGTTTGCAGAGCTTCATCGACCACCTGGACAAAGATACCGTTCTGGTATTACACCAGATGGGCAGCCATGGGCCGGAATACTTCAAGCGCTATCCCAAGGAGTTTGAAAAGTTTACCCCGGTGTGTGAAAGCAATGCGCTGAATAACTGCAGCCGCGACACTATCGTCAACGCGTATGACAACACGCTGCTGTATACCGATCATGTACTGTCCAGCTTGATTGATCTGTTGCGCAAGAACCAGAGCAAGGTCGATACCGCAATGGTGTATCTGTCGGACCACGGCGAGTCACTGGGCGAGTACAACCTGTTCCTGCACGGCACGCCATATGTTCTGGCCCCTGATCAGCAAAAACATGTGCCCATGCTGATCTGGCTGTCAGATACGTATCAGAAGTCCTCTGCGGTCAGCCCGGAGTGTCTGGCCAGACAGCGCAATGACCCGTTGAGCCAGGACAACCTGTTTCACTCGATGCTGGGTTTGTTGAAAGTCGACACCAGTGTATACGACCCGAGTCTGGACATGTTTGCGAAGTGCCGTAGCCCGGTTGCGTCGCCTGCCGGACAATGAGGTGCGCGCCGCGTTCAGGGGCAGGTGGCGCTCGCGGCGCCCGATACAAAGCGAAGGCATCACACCCTTCCTGCCTGTCATTTGCATGAAGATCCGCCAGACGTGGACGACAGACGCGCGATAACCTTCAATGACGATATATACTGCGCGCCATTGTTCAAGGGAGAGCCGTGTGGCCATCGATATACACTGGATTCGCGACGACGACAGCCTCGCCCTGCATTGCGCACAATGGCAGTCACTGCCTTTTGTGGCGCTCGACACCGAGTTCATGCGGGTCGACACCTTCTACCCGATAGCCGCGTTACTGCAGATTGGCGACGGTAAAAGCGCCTGGCTGATTGATCCATTGCTGATCAACGACTGGCGGCCCCTGTCTGCGTTGCTTGAAAACCCCGACGTCATCAAAGTGGTGCATGCGTGCAGCGAAGACCTCGAAGTCCTGCTGCGCCTGACCGGCAGCTTGCCGGTCCCGCTGTTTGACACGCAATTGGCAGCCGCTTACCTGAATCTCGGTTTTTCCATGGGCTATTCGCGTCTGGTGCAGGAGGTCCTCAATATCGACCTGCCCAAGGGCGAAACCCGTTCCGACTGGCTGCAACGCCCGCTTTCGGAGACGCAGATCAGCTACGCCGCCGAAGACGCTGTGCACCTTGCCGAGCTGTTTGCCATCCTGCGTCCGCGCCTGTCCGATGACAAATACGCCTGGTTGCTGGACGACGGCGCTGAACTGGTCGCCAACCTGCGCCGCGAAGTCGATCCGTATGAGGTCTATCGCGATGCCAAACTGGCCTGGAAGCTGTCCCGCGCCCAGTTGGCGGTGCTGCGCGAGCTGTGCGCCTGGCGTGAGCGCGAGGCCCGTGCCCGCAATCTGCCGCGTAACCGCATCGTGCGTGAACATTCGCTCTGGCCGTTGGCCAGGACGCAACCGGACAACCTCGGCGCGCTGGCCCGCATCGAAGACATGCACCCGCGCACCGTGCGTCATGACGGCGAGTTCCTGTTGGAGCTGATCAAGACCGCCAGCAGCCTGCCGCCGGAAGAATGGCCGCCTGCGCTGCCCGAGCCGCTGCCGGTCGACGCTGCGGGTTCGATCAAGCGCCTGCGTGCAATCGGCCAGCAGTACGCCGAAAAAATGGACATGGCGCCAGAGCTGATGCTGCGCAAGAAGACCCTCGAAGCCCTGCTCAAGAGCGGCTACCCCGACGGTCCTTACCAATTACCCGATTCGTTGCGTGGCTGGCGTCGCGAATTGATGGGTCAGGCGCTGCTCGACAGCCTGGCCACCCCCGGAGAACAGTCGTGAAGCGTATCTGCTCGATTTATCGCAGCCCGAAAAAAAGCGAAATGTACCTTTACGTGTTGAAGAGCGACATCCTCAAGCGCGTGCCGCCAGAATTGCTGGTGGCGTTCGGCAAGCCGGTGCATGCCTTCGATCTGGTGCTGAGCCCGGAACGGGCGCTGGCGCGCGAAGACATCAATCTGGTGCTGGAGAACCTCGACAGCCAGGGCTATCACTTGCAGATGCCTCCGGCCGAAGACGAGTACATCGAGCATTTGCCCGAAGAATTGCTGCGCCGCAATGATCCCATGTGATTGTGGTTGCTCTTGTAAATCGAGCTGTAAATCGAGTTGTAAAGCGGCCCGCATCGGTTGTGGGTTGCCTGTCCCGTTTTTAAGGTTTTTGAAACATGCGCGTTCTGATTGTCGAGCACGATTACCCCGTTTATACCCAATTGTTGCGCAAGGCTGCGCCCGAGCTGGAAGTGTTCAGCAGCGGTGATTCTGCCGAGTTGTCGCGGATGGCCAGCGACTGCCCGGTGTGGCTGGGACAGCCGGATCTGATGGCCAATCTGTTGCGCCAGGGACACAAGCCGCAGTGGTTGCAGTCCACTTGGGCAGGCATCAACCCGCTATTGATGGGCGGCCTGACGCGGGATTATCGCCTGACCCGTGCCGTGGGTATTTTCGGTCAGGTGATGGCCGAATTCGTGTTGACTTACATGCTCGGTCACGAGCGTGAAGTGTTGGCGCGGCTGATGAGCCAGGTCGAACGCAAGTGGGACAACCGCACCGGCCAGAGCCTGGCGGGGCGCAAGGCGTTGATCGTGGGGGCCGGTGATATCGGTCAGCGCGTTGCCGAGTTTCTGGTGCCGTTCGGCGTTCAGGTCTACGGAGTGGCGTCTACGGCGCGTACCCAGCAGCCGTTCATCGAAGTGGCGGCGCTGTCGGACATGGAGCGTCTGCTCGGCGAGATGGATTACGTCATTAACCTGCTGCCCAATACTCCGGACACTCACGACCTGTACGACGCGAAGCTGTTCGCCAGCTTCAAGCCCACAGCGCTGTTCATCAACGTCGGGCGCGGGGTGGCAGTGGTCGATGCGGATCTGGTCGAAGCCTTGCGAGTGGGGCATCTGGCGGGCGCTGTGATTGACGTCTGTCGCCAGGAGCCGTTGCCGCAGCGTCACCCGTTCTGGACCGCATACGGTCTGCTGCTGACCGGTCACAGTTCGGCACCAACGTCGCCGGTCGCCATGACCGAGTTGTTCGTGCATAACCTGAAAGCGTTTCAGACCGGCGAAGCATTACGTGGGGAAGTGGATTTCTCGCGGGGCTATTGAGCCGGTTGTGAACGAGGCGACGCATCAAGCGTCGGCTCGCCGTTTTCCATCGCAGAAAAAATCAGTTACAGCGAAAAATTCCCCTCTGCCACCAGCTCTGCCAGCGGTTTGCGCGGGCTAGGGACTTCGCGACCTTGCAGGTAGTCTGGCAGCGTCGACTTGTCGCCCAGCTTGCCGATGGCCACAGCGGCATGCAGTGCATAGCCCTCGGGGATATTCAGCTCCTTGCGCGTCAGGTCCTGATCGAAACCGGCCATGCCGTGGGTGTGCCAGCCGCTCAGGCTGGCTTGCAACGCCAGATAACCCCACGCCGAACCGGTGTCAAACGTGTGCCACAGGGCCGGGCCTTCTTCAGTTGCGCCGGGCGCGGTGAAGGTGGTCTTGGATATGACGATCACCAGCGCCGCCGCCTGTTGCGCCCAACTACGGTTGAACTCGTTCAGCAGGCCCAGATAGCGTTCCCAGTTCGGAGTGTCGCGACGCGCATACAGAAACCGCCAGGGTTGCGAGTTGTAGGCCGATGGTGCCCAGCGTGCGGCTTCGAAGAAACTCAGCAGCGTTTCCTGATCAATGCTCTCGCCGCTGAAGGCGCGTGGCGACCAGCGTTCGGTGAATTGCGGGTCGATAGGATGATCGGCGATGCGAGGGTTTGTGCTCATGAGAATCCCTATAGCGAAGGTGGAAAACGAGCGTGGCTGGATGGGCCGTGGTCGGCAGGCATCGACTGAACGCATTGGAAAACGCGTTAACGCTACTGTTTTGCCTTCTGGCTGACAAGTCCCGGCTACCGACAGTCGCAAGTACTTGGCCCACACTCTTTGTGCCTCTAGACTGGCGGCCTTTTCATTATCGATACCGTTGTCCGAACCATGGCCGCTAACGTTGAACCCTTCTGGATTCGCAAGACCCTCGACCAGCTCAGCACCGAAGAGTGGGAGTCGTTGTGCGATGGCTGTGGTTTGTGTTGCCTGCAAAAGCTTGAGGACGAAGAAGACAATAGCGTCTATTACACGCGGATTGCCTGCAAACTGCTGGATCTGAAGACCTGTCAGTGTTCCGATTATCCGAACCGTCGGGCGTCGGTACCGGACTGTATTCAGTTGACGCCGGGGCAGGCGGAGGAATTCAAATGGCTGCCACCGACCTGCGGCTATCGGCTGGTCAGCGAGGGCAAGGACTTACCGCTCTGGCATCATCTGGTGTGTGGTGATCGCACGGCGGTGCATCACGAACGTATCTCCCAGTCCGGCCGCATGCTCAGCGAGAAGAATGTGGCCGAAGACGACTGGGAGGATTACCTGATATTTCGCGCAGGTTGAACGCTTAGACGACCGGTTTTGGCTCGGTCAGTGCTTCTACGCCTTTGGCGGCAGCATCCTTGACGGCGTGTTCGGCATCGTCCTTGAGGTTGCTCAACCCGGCGCCGGCACGTTCGATGCTCGAACGGGCGCTTTGCAGGTCGCTACGGCCTTTTTCCATCAGGCTTTTCGCTGAGCAATGGCCGCTGATGCCGCGAGCCAGCGCTGCGCCGCCAATGGCCAGCTGGATCAGCCCCAGAAAGCCGCCACGACGGACGCCTTTGCCCATCAGCAGTACGCCGCCCGCCAGCGAGCCGATACGCTCCCAGCCTTGAACGTTCTGACGAGGATCTTGCTTGAGCAGTTCAGGTGTGTCGATGCGTTCGATGATGGGTGTGTCGCGCATGATGGCTCTCCATGAGGTAGCAGGTCGAAGGTAGTCGTTTCGGTTCAGAGAAACTGACTCCCCGCCGCCAACACAGGTTCAATGCTTTTCTGTCAGCGGTCGTTCAACGGATCGATTTTTTCGCGACCGAACTGCGGGCCTGACCGGGTATTGATCCCTTTTGCCATCCGGTCGTAAAGCACGACGTTAACGGTGGCAGCCAGATTCATGCAGCCTTCGGTGGGGATGTAGACCACGTCTTCACACCAGTCACGAATCTCCTGATCCAGCGAACCGTCTTCCGGGCCGAAGATATACAAGGCCCGGTCGGGGTGGGTGTACTCGGGCAGGGCGCGGGCACCTTCCACCAGTTCGACGGCAACCGGGATACAGCCCAGCGGCAGAATGCTCTTAAGGTCTTCGATGCCGATCAGCGGAATGTCCTGATGGATTTTCTTGGTGTCGGTGATGAAGTCCCGGGCGCGTTCATAGCGTTTACCGGTATAGAACACCGACGCCACGCCGTAACAGCCGGCCGCGCGCATGACGGAGCCGACGTTTTCCGGGGACTTGGGGTTGTAAAGACCGATACAGGCATACCGTTTATTGGCCACGGGGAGGGTGCTCTGGAGAAAACCGGGGATTATACGGGAGCGTCACGCCAATGCCATTTCCATTGGCTAGAACCACATCCGTACGCCAACCACCAGCCGGGCTTCGGCCACATCGTCGCCTTCTTCGCGTGCGTAGTCGGCGGTTTTGCCGTAGGACCGGTCCCAGGTCACGCCCACATAGGGAGCAAATTGCGGGGTGACTTCATAGCGCAGCCGCAGGCCGAACTCGCTGGTCGACAGGCCCGAGCCGTTGCCGCGTTGCGGATCGTTCCTACCGTAGAAATTCAGTTCAGCGGTGGGCTGTAAAACCAGATTGTTGGTCAGCAACATATCGTAATCGGCTTCCAGGCGCGCGGAGGTTTGCCCGGCTTCGCCGATGAATGCGGTTGCTTCGATATCCAGATCCGAAATCGCCTGCCCCTGCAGGCCGAAGGCCGCCCAGGTTTGCGGCGCGCCAGGTTTGAAATCCTGGCGTGCGCCAGCGACCACATCCCACGACGAGCTGATAGCGTGACCCCACAACGCCTGGATTTCTGCCTCTTCAGTCTTGCCGTTGGTCCGCTCGCCTTCGGAGCGCAGCAACAGGCGGTCGATATCGCCGCCAATCCAGCCGGAAAGGTCCCAGGACAACGCGCTACCATCGTTGGCGTCTTGCCATTCCAGCTTGTCGGCCAGGAAGTAGCTGTTGATGGCGCTGTCGTGAACCTGATGCCCGGTATGGCGGGTGTACAGCGCCGCCCGGTCTGCATCGGTGACAGGCGGGATCGGCGTTCGGCTCTGCGTCGGGGCGTCGTTACTGTCAGTCGCGTCCATCGGCATCGAGTGGCTGCCGTGGTCCATGCCTTCCATGCCGGCAGCTTGCGCAACTGCCCAAGGCGCCATGACCAGGCCTGCGGTCAACAGCAGGCTTGGCAGGCGCAACGAATTGCTTGATCCATTCAACGCTACAGTCCTCATTCTTCCACCCGCACTTCGCGAAACATGCCCATTTCCATGTGATACAGCATATGACAGTGATACGCCCAACGGCCGAGCGCATCTGCCGTCACGCGGTAGCTGCGGCGTGATCCCGGCGGCATGTCGATGGTGTGTTTGCGCACCATGAACTGGCCATGCTCATCTTCGAGATCGCTCCACATGCCGTGCAGGTGAATGGGGTGAGTCATCATCGTGTCGTTGACCAGCACGATCCGCACCCGTTCGCCGTACTTGAGCATCAGTGGTTTGGCGTCGGAAAACTTAACGCCATCGAACGACCAGGCGAATTTTTCCATGTGCCCGGTCAGGTGCAGTTCGATGGTCCGGCTCGGCTCACGGCCGTCCGGGTCCTCGAAGGTGCTGCGCAAGTCGGCGTAGGTCAGGACTTTACGACCGTTGTTCCGAAGGCCGATGCCCGGATCATTGAGTTTTGCTGACGTGCTCATGGCCTGCATGTCGACCAGCGGGTTGTTCTTTTCGCTGTCCGGATGCGACTGCATGGCCGGTGCTTCTATAGTCGGCATCGTGCCGTGGTCCATGCCGGGCATCGAGTCATGGCCCATCTTGCTGTGGTCCATACCTGCCATATCGTCCATGGCCGGTTTGGCGCTGTGGTTCATGCTGCCATGATCCATTCCCGCCATGCCCATGTCCTCCATACTCAACAGCGGGCGCGGATCGAGAGGCGGGACGACGGCCTGCAAGCCGGGTTTGCTGGTCAGCGTGCCACGGGCGTAGCCGGTACGGTCCATTGCCTGGGCGAACAGCGTGTACGCGCCGTCGGCCGGTTCAACGATGACGTCGTAGGTCTCTGCAACTGCGATGCGCAGCTCATCGACGACGACGGGCTTGACGTGCAAGCCGTCACTGGCGACCACGGTCATTTTCAGGCCGGGGATGCGCACATCGAAATAGGTCATCGACGAGCCATTGATGAGGCGCAGGCGGATGCGTTCGCCGGGCTTGAACAGCCCGGTCCAGTTCATGTTCGGCGCCTGGCCGTTCATCAGGTAGGTGTAGGTCGCGCCGCTGACGTCTGCGAGGTCGGTCGGGTCCATGCCCATTCGGGCCCACATCGTGCGTTCGGTGGTGGTCGCGCTCCAGCCTTTCTCGCTGACGTCGTTGATGAAGTCGCCGACGGTGCGCTGGTTATTGTTGTAGTAGTCCGACTGCTTTTTGAGCTTTTTCATCACTTGCGCAGGGTCTTCGTCGGTCCAGTCGCTGAGCATGACCACGTGTTCGCGCTCGTAGCTGAACGGCTCCGGCTCTCTGGCGTCGATCACCAGCGGCCCGTAGACGCCGCTTTGCTCCTGAAAGCCCGAGTGGCTGTGATACCAGTACGTGCCGTTCTGTTTGACCTTGAAGCGGTAAACGTAAAAGCCGTCGGGCGCGATGCCGTCAAAGCTCAGCCCTGGAACGCCGTCCATGTTGGCCGGCAGGATGATGCCGTGCCAGTGGATGGACGTGGTTTCGTCGAGACGGTTTTTTACCCGCAGGGTGACGGTATCGCCCTCGCGCCAGCGCAACAGCGGGCCGGGGACGCCGCCATTGATGGTCTTCGCGGTTCGGGCGCTGCCGGTGATATTGACCTGGGTTTCGCCGATGGTCAGGTCGAATTCCGTACCGGCCAGTGCGTCAGGCTGACCCGGATTCGGGATCGCCCAGGCCGGACTGCGCCAAAGCCCCAGCCCGCCGAGAACGCCGCTGGCGGCAAGCCCTTTCACAAAGGTTCGTCTTGATGTTCGGGTGGGCATGGCGAGGTATCCGGTCAGGCTGTTCATTGCAGGCCCGCAAGCGGGCTGCTTGGGCGGGGAGATCCCGTTAAGGGAGGGCGCAGCGGCTTGTCGGGTCAGGCTGGGTGTTTTGCGTGGGAGAGGCTGGGCCGGGGCAGTCGCACACTATCGGCGTCTGAGCCATTGCTTTCGCTGACAAGTCAGCTCCCACTTCGAAGCGCGTTCAGCCTCAGGCTCCCTTCAGTCACTCTTCTTCATCCAGAGTGCGTTCAGCCTTGCCTCAGTCATTCTTCATCACAAGGCGTATTCAGCCTTGCGTCATTCGTCTTTCTTCATCAATCCCGCCAGTGCGGCGAACGGGTTGTGGGTGGCCTTGGCGATTTTCGGGGTGTTCAGCGAGCCGTCAGCGAAGTATTGCTGGTCGGTGTAACGCGAATGCTCGTTATCGTGGCAGTACAGGCACAGCAGCTCCCAGTTGGAGCCATCCTGCGGGTTGTTGTCGTGATTGTGGTCGCGGTGATGCACGGTCAGTTCGCTGAGGCGCTTGCCGGCGAACTCGCGCGCGCAACGACCGCAGACGTGCGGGTACATGCGCAGCGCCTTGTCGCGGTAACCCATTTCGCGGTCGCGCTGGGCGTCGGCCAGAATGCGGTCCAGCTTGGCAGTATGGGAAGGAGGGTTGGCCGTGCTCATGGTGTCACCTGTGCGTGTGCGCATTGAAAGCGGAATGTCGGCAAGTTTAGCGCCTGATGGGCAAACTCACACCTGCTGGGAGAGTAATTGGCCGTCGACCATGCGCAAGCGCTTTGACAACGAAATGGCCAGAGCCCGAATGATCTTGGCAGCGATCTTCGGAGCATCGTCGAGCATCTTGTCCAGCGAGTCGCGCCCCAGGTTCAATAACTGGCAACTGGTCGAGGCGATGCAACTGGCCGAGCGGCGTTCGCCATCCAGCACGGCCATTTCGCCAAATGCCCGGCCGCGACGCAAGACTGCGATTTCCACCTGTTGACCGTCGCCCGCAAGCTTCTGCACAGACACGGTACCTTGATGGATGATGCACATGAACGTCCCGGCATCGCCTTCGGCAAAAATCGTTTCGCCTTTTTCGATATCGGTAATGCTGAAATACCCGGCCACGGTGAAAAAATCACCCGGCAGCAGCGTGTCGAACAGGCCGCAATCCAGCAGCATGTCGCGAATGGCGTTGTTCAGGTTGGACAGTGGTTCTGACATGTTTGCTCTTGTAATCCTGACGAAGGGGCAACTCCGCTGCCCCCGATCCTAGTAAGACAGGTGATTTACACCAAGTTCATTCGGGAATCTGCAATACCTTGAAGATAAACGCGTACTCCAGTGCCACGTCCCGCAGGCCCTGATAACGACCGCTCATGCCGCCATGACCCGCGCCCAGTTCGGTCTTGAGCAGCAACAGGTTGTCGTCGGTCTTGCGGTCGCGCAGGCGGGCGACCCATTTGGCAGCTTCCCAGTACTGCACGCGGCTGTCGTTGTAGCCAGCGATGACCAGCATCGCCGGATAGGCCTGAGCGCTGACATTCTCGTACGGCGCATAGGCCTTGATGCGCTGGTGAACGTCCGGTTCCTGTGGGTTGCCCCATTCGTCATATTCGGTGACGGTCAATGGCAGGTCCGGGTCGAGCATGGTGTTCAACACATCGACGAACGGCACTTCGGCGATCGCCGCCTTGAACAGTTCGGGACGCTGATTGAGCACTGCACCGATCAGCAAGCCACCGGCGCTGCCGCCGCTGATCACCAGTTGGTCGGCACGAGTCAGCCCTTCAGCGATCAGGTGTTCGGCACAGGCAATGAAATCGCCGAAGGTGTTCTGCTTGTGTTCCTGCTTGCCGTCGCGATACCAGGCCTCGCCCAGTTCGCCGCCGCCACGCACGTGGGCGATGGCGAATGCCACACCACGGTCCAGCAGGCTCAGACGTGCATGGGAAAACCATGGGTCGAGGCTTTCGCCGTAGGCGCCGTAGCCGTACAGGTACAACGGGGTCGCCTTGCCGGCCAGTTCGCGTTTGACCACCAGGCTGATCGGCACCTGCGTGCCATCACTGGCGGTGGCCCACAGGCGCTGGCTGACATAGGCATCGGCGTCGAAGGTGCCCAGCACCGGAGTTTCCTTGAGCACCACTTGCTCGCCGGTCGCCAGCGTCAGTTGGCGCACCTGCGCCGGGCGGTTCAGAGACTGGTAGCGCAGACGAATCCTGTCACTGTCGAATTCAAGCGTGTCCTGCACATACAGGCTGTAGGCCGCGTCCGGCAATTGCACGCGATAAGTCGGCAGATCTTGTGGGCGTACTTCGATCACAGGCAGGCCGCCTTCGCGCAAGCTCAGGCTGATGCCTTTGGCGTTCAGGCTGACACCTTCGAGCATCACCTGCTCGTCGTGTGCAACCAGTGTCTGCCAGTCGTCACGCAGCGGCACGCCGTCGGCTTTTTCTGCCGCGTGATACAGCGCGAAGTTGATGCCGCTCTGATTGCTGCGGATGAACCAGCTCCAGACGCCATCGAGCAGACCATGATCAGGATAGTATTCATGCCCTTCAACGCGCGGCGCCAGGCAGGTGAAGTCCTGCTCGGGATGATCAGCATCCAGCACCCAGGCTTCGCTGGTGGTCTTGCTGTTGAGCAGGATGACCAGTTGGCGCTCGGAGCTGGTACGGAAGCAATGCAGAAAGAAACGGCCGTCCGGCTCGTCGAACACAAGGTCTGCAGAGGCGTTGCCCAGTTTATAGCGATGCAGCTTGCCCGGACGGTGAGTGTCGTCCAGCTCACCGAAAAACAGCGTCTGGCTGTCGTTGGCCCAGGTCATGCTGCCGTCGCAGTCTTCAAATGGCAGGCTGACGATCTGGCCGCTGCTCAGTTCCTTGACGAAAAGCTGATAAACCTCATCGCCACTGGTGTCCAGGCTGTAGGCCAGACGCTGGTGGTCCGGGCTGATGCTGAACGCGCCCAACGAGAAGAAGCCGCCGTTGGCCATTGCGTTGGGGTCCAGCAGCAGTTCTTCGCGGCTTTCGTCCACGGTGTTGGAATCGTCGGCCGGACGCGGGCAGCGATAGTGCCGGGCGTACTCGTCGCCTTCGGTGGTGCGGGTGTAATACAGGTACGGACCCCAAGGGGAGGGCAGTGACAGGTCGGTTTCCAGAATGCGACCCTTGATCTCCTGAAACAGGCGTTCGCGCAGTTCGGTCTGATCCACCAGCTGCTGCTCTTGCCAGGCGTTTTCGGCCTTGAGGTAGTCGAGCACCTCGTCGGTGTCGCGATTCTGCAGCCAGGCGTAGGGATCGGCACCGTCGGCCTTGCGAGCCATCGGGGCGCTGGAGGTTGCATTCGAAAAGGACATGCTGGGCTCTCTATAAAGGCGTCAATCAGGGAAATATCGGTACACGCTGAACCGATTACTGAAGCGAGGCAAGCCGCGTCAGGCAAAAGCCGTTATCATAAGCGCCTCTTTACCTGCCTTACCACGGACGTCATGACCGAAAACGACTATCTGATCGCCTGGAGCGTCTACGCCTTCGCCGCGCTGGGTTGCCTGCTGGTTTGGTTCCTGGCAACCCGCTGGATGTGGCGTTACCTCAAGGAACCCTTGCTGGTGGCGGTTGCGGTGCTGCTGTTTACGCCGACCATGGTCGATCCGGCCAAGGACGCGATGGCCCCGGCCATTGCCATTACTGCGCTGGACCTGATGTTCAAGGTCGGCAGCAATGTCTGGGCTGCAGTGTCGGATCTGGTCATGTACGGCATGTTCGCCTTCTGTGCGTACCTGCTGTTCGTGCTGATCCGCTGGCCGATCGAACGCAGCCGCAAGGCACGTGAGCCGCAGCCGGTTGCTCAGCCTGTCGAGACAGACCCTGCTGACGAGCCGTTTGCCGAGGATGACACTTATGCCCGCAGGTCCGCTGCACCCATTCCCCCGGCCAGAGGCACGCGGGTAGAGCCGCGATTGTAGATTCCGCTTCGCTGGCAGCGCCGTTGTACGTGGCGCATGACCCGCCGCAAACGTCTTGAAGCGAGAACCCGAGCATGTGTGAACTACTGGGCATGAGTGCCAATGTCCCGACCGATATCGTTTTCAGCTTCACCGGGCTGATGCAGCGCGGCGGGCGTACCGGCCCGCATCGCGATGGCTGGGGCATTGCGTTTTACGAAGGTCGTGGCCTGCGCCTGTTTCAGGACCCGGCTGCCAGCAGCGAGTCGGAAGTCGCGCAACTGGTGCAGCGTTATCCCATCAAAAGCGAAGTTGTGATTGGCCATATTCGTCAGGCTAATGTGGGCAAGGTCTGCCTGTCTAACACCCATCCTTTCGTGCGTGAACTCTGGGGCCGTAACTGGTGCTTTGCGCACAACGGCCAGTTGGCTGACTTCAGCCCGGGCGTCACGTTCTACCGTCCGGTGGGCGACACTGACAGCGAGGCGGCTTTCTGTGATTTGCTCAATCGTGTCCGCGAAGCCTTCCCGGA
The DNA here is from genome assembly GCF_001293775.1 of Pseudomonas syringae pv. cilantro. GTDB lineage: Bacteria > Pseudomonadota > Gammaproteobacteria > Pseudomonadales > Pseudomonadaceae > Aquipseudomonas > Aquipseudomonas syringae_P. The sequence continues at coordinate 22,217 of NZ_LGLN01000014.1, read as the reverse complement.
GCCGGTCGAGATCGAAGAATTGCTGCCTTCGCTGATCCAGGCCTGTACCGAATACCGTAACAAGGGCGTGTTCAATTGCCTGCTGAGTGACGGCGACTGGCTGTTCTGCTTTTGCAGTACCAAGCTGGCTCACATCACCCGTCGCGCACCCTTTGGCCCGGCCAGGCTCAAGGATGTCGATGTGATCGTCGATTTCCAGGCCGAGACCACGCCGCACGATGTGGTGACGGTCATCGCGACCGAGCCGTTGACCGAGAACGAAAACTGGAACCGCTACGAGCCGGGCCAGTGGAGCCTCTGGCGCAAGGGTGAGTGCGTGTTGCAGGGAACGGTCGAGACAACGCCACAGTAGTGGTGTCTACCCGGACACACCGGATAAATGGAAAAGAGGGATATCGATGCTGCGAAGTTATCTGCGACTGGTCCTGTTCACGCTGGGCCTGCTGTTCGGGGTACAGATTCCCGGCTTTATCAGTGATTACAGCAAGCGGGTCGAGGCGCACCTGATCGAGGCGCAACAGGCCGTCAAGGGGCATACCGCAACTGCGCAGCAGTTCTTCAAAGGCGATATACAGGCGCTGATTCAGCATTATCGCGACAGTGAAGACCCTGTTTTTCAAACCGATGCAGACAACATCGACACCTTGATGAACCGTACGCACATTCTCGAGCGCCAATGGCTCGGGCTGCAGGGGCCGTGGTATTCCAAAGCCCTTTTCGTGGCCACGTCCGCCGATCCGGACATTCGCCGCGAAACCTTCAACGGCTACACCTGGCAAGTGCTGCTGGCCCCTGAAGTCATCGCCTGGGGCATTATCACTGCGCTGTTGCTGGCGCTGGTGATCGAGAGTTTCATGTTGCTGCTCGGCTGGGTGATCAATGGTGGACGGCGCAAGCCGCAACTGTCACGGGACCGGCACTGACTGCTGGCAGGTATCATTTTCGGCACGGGCAGCTCATATGACTGCCCGTGTTTCGTTGTCCAGATAGGCAAGTACCGTTTCCGGAGCGTTCCACATCAATACATCGAGTATCGAAAGGTTATCGATGAACGGGTAGGGTGCGGTCGAATAGCTGAATGAAGCGGGCTCCAGAAACCTCAGTTCCACACCGCGCTCCTGCCATTCGTCGGGGACGAATATTTCGCGTCCACCGGCCGCGTTGATGTACTGACGCGCTTCCATTCGCGTACTGATCTCCAGCGCCCATTGGCCGGCGTGCTCTATCGGCGGCAACTCCAGCTTCAGTGCCGAGCAGTTCTCCCAGTTGAAACTCATGCCCAGATAGTCGCAGACCCCTTTCAGGGCCCGAGTGTTGAGTTCAGACAGGTGTGTGACGGGTGTGCCGAAGGTCAGGTCAACCAGGGCCAGGGTTTCCCGAAAGTAGGGCGCGTTGCTGCGGTAGTGTTCGAGCTGCTGCCTGATTTTCTGGTGGGCGGCGGCAGGATCGATAAGGGTCGCGTCCTTGATCAGGGTTCCCTCGCTGGCACACACCGGAACATTGATGTATTGCCAGCCGCCTTTGCCGTCCAGTATCCGATTGCGATTCATCCAGCTCTTGCGCTTGTATTTGACGATATCAAAGACTAAGCCGCGCTGGACGGCGGCAATCAGCTGGAAATAGCCGATGTAGGGGAAAAAGTAGGGCTGCATGATGCCGAGCGTTTCATTCATAAGTTGCCTGCCAGGGTGCGACGGCTGCTCAGGCAAAACGATGGAGTCACTGCAAAAGGTCTACTCGATCAGCACATGTCCGTCTGATGGGTGTCCGGGATTTGAGCGTAGCTCAGGACGCTGAACATGCAGTACGGATGGTCGGAATCTACAAGCCTGTTGCTGACAGGCTTGTACAACAGTCAAAGCACTTTTTATTTCGCCAGGTAACGCATGCCTTCTTCCAGCCCGCGCAAGGTCAGCGGGTACATCTGGTTTTCGATCAGGTCGCGCACGATATGCGTGGACGTGGTGTAGTCCCAGGCGTCCTTGGGGTAAGGATTGATCCAGATGATTTTCTTGAACTTGGTCATGAAGCGCTGCATCCACAGGTAACCTGCTTCTTCATTCCAGTGCTCGACGCTGCCGCCGGGTTGGGTAATCTCGTAAGGCGCCATTGACGCGTCGCCAATGAAAATGACTTTGTAGTCAGCGCCGTATTTGTGCAGCAGGTCCTGCGTGGATATTCGTTCTGAGCCGCGGCGCAGGTTGTTCTTCCACACCGACTCATAGATGAAGTTATGAAAGTAGAAATACTCCATATGCTTGAACTCGGTCTTGCATGCCGAGAACAACTCTTCGCACACCTTGACGTGCGCGTCCATCGAACCGCCGATGTCGAACAACAGCAACAGTTTGATGGTATTGCGTCGCTCCGGGCGCATCTGAATGTTCAGTAAGCCGGCGTCGCGTGCGGTGTGGTCGATGGTGCCGTCGATATCCAGTTCGTCGGCTGCGCCCTGGCGGGCGAACTTGCGCAGGCGACGCAGGGCCACCTTGATGTTGCGTGTGCCCAGTTCAACCTGATCGTCCAGGTTCTTGTACTCGCGCTGATCCCAGACCTTGACCGCTTTGCCCTTGCGTTCGCCCGCATCGCTGACCCGAATACCTTCCGGGTTATAGCCGCCCGAGCCGAACGGGCTGGTGCCACCGGTGCCGATCCATTTGTTGCCACCGGCATGGCGTTCTTTCTGTTCCTCCAGACGCTTCTTGAACGCTTCGATAAGCTTGTCCAGGCCGCCCAGCGACTGGATTTGCGCGCGTTCCTCGTCGCTCAGCGAGCGCTCGAACTCCTTGCGCAACCAGTCTTCCGGAATCAGCGCCTGCAAGTGATCGTCGAGCTTTTCCAGGCCGTTGAAATACGCACCGAAAGCCCGGTCGAACTTGTCGAAATGGCGCTCGTCCTTGACCAGAATGGTCCGCGCCAGAAAGTAGAACTCATCGATGTCGGCAAAGATAACCCGCTGTTTCAGGGCGTTGATAAGGTCCAGCAGTTCACGCAAGGACACTGGCACCTTGGCCGCACGCATTTCGTTGAACAGGTTGAGCAGCATGGCCGTCGCCCTTTTACGTAGCAGGGTGGATAAAGGCGATCAACGATTGCCGCGACGGCTCATGAAGGCCAGCCGTTCCAGCAGATGCACGTCCTGCTCATTCTTGACCAGCGCACCGGCCAGCGGCGGGATGGCCTTGGTCGGATCACGCTCACGCAACACCGCTTCGCCGATGTTGTCGGCCATCAGCAGTTTCAGCCAGTCCACCAATTCGGAAGTGGAGGGCTTCTTCTTCAGGCCGGGCACTTTGCGCACGTCGAAGAACACGTCCAGCGCCTCGCTCACCAGGTCTTTCTTGATGTTCGGATAGTGCACGTCGACGATGCGCTGCAGGGTCGCGCGGTCCGGGAAGGCAATGTAGTGAAAGAAGCAGCGGCGCAGGAAAGCGTCCGGCAGCTCTTTTTCGTTATTGGAAGTAATGATGATGATCGGCCGCTGTTTGGCCTTGATCGTCTCATCGGTCTCGTAAACGTAGAACTCCATCTTGTCGAGTTCCTGCAACAGGTCGTTGGGGAACTCGATATCGGCCTTGTCGATCTCGTCGATCAGCAGAATCACGCGCTCTTCGGACTCGAACGCTTCCCAGAGCTTGCCCTTTTTCAGGTAGTTGCGCACGTCGTGAACCTTGTCGACGCCCAGCTGCGAGTCGCGCAGGCGACTGACCGCATCGTATTCGTAGAGACCCTGATGCGCCTTGGTGGTGGACTTGATATGCCAAGTGATCAGCCGCGCGCCGAACGATTCAGCCAGCTGTTCGGCCAGCATGGTCTTGCCGGTGCCGGGCTCACCCTTGACCAGTAGTGGACGCTCCAGCGTGATCGCCGCGTTGACTGCCAGCTTCAGATCGTCAGTGGCGACGTATGCCGGGGTGCCTTCGAACTTCATGGATCAATCCTTTTCGCGTGGGCATGCGCAGCCCATGGGCACGCACGCTTTGATGTGACAAGCAATGCCCGGACTATAGCGCGGCTGCCGGACAGCTGTGAACGCAGACGCCTCATTCAGTTCTTGAATGGGGCGTCACGCCGTGACCGGGTCAAAATTGTAACGTTGCTTTCAGTATGGCTAATTTGGCGATACCCTCTGCGTCATGTCGACTAAATACAGATTCAGGGATAAATACAGGATTCAGCTGAGGGAGAAAGACCACCTGCCGCCGCATGTGCACCTGACCGGTGGCGGTCTGGATGTTCTGATTTGTCTTGAGCTCGTGGAGCCCATGCGTGGACACGCCCCGGCTGTTGTGTTGAAGGAAGCTCTTGAAGGGATACGCATTCGCCGTGACGAACAGATGCAGGAATGGAAACGATGGCATCCATGAAACGCCCCCGCCTCAAGGACGTTCAAGCCTTGGCTGGTCACCGGCTGGCGCTGATGTTCATCAATGATCAGCGCTATGTCCTCGATATGAGCGCCGATGTGCAGGCTTTTCCAGGGCTACAACCTTTAAAGGCGGACGAAGCGTTCGCTCAGGCGCACGTGGGTGACGATGGCTGGACTGTCGAGTGGCCGGAGCTGGATATCCAGATCGGCGCCGATACGCTATATCTCGATGCTCAAGCCCAGGCTGCCACCGATGAAAATACGCGTATTTTCATCGGCTGGCGTGCCCGTACCGGGCTGCCGCTGGTCCAGGCCGCGCAGGCCCTGGGTGTCAGCCCGCGCAGCATCACTCGCTACAGCAACGCCCGCGAAGCCACACCGCGTACCCTGGCGCTGGCGTGTCTGGGCTGGGACGCGTTGCAGCATGAGTTGCAGGTCGCCGAAAGTCGTGGCGTTTACAAGGCCGACAAAAAATAATTCTGGAGACCCTAAGGGTACAGCAGATGAGTCAGATCACGATCTACCACAACCCGCAATGTGGCACCTCTCGCAACACGCTGGAACTGATCCGCAACAGCGGAGACGAGCCGACAGTCATCGAGTACCTGAAGACGCCGCCTGATCGCGCCACGCTTGTCAGGCTGCTTGCCGAGATGGGGACCGGTGCGCGAGCGCTGCTTCGTATCAAGGGCACTCCCTACGAGGCGCTGGGATTGGGCGATGAGTCACTCGCCGATGAGCAGCTTATCGATGCGATGATGGCTCATCCCATCCTGATCAACCGCCCCATCGTTGTAACGCCTTTGGGCACACGCTTGTGTCGTCCGTCAGAGGCGGTTCTTGACCTGCTGCCGCACAAGCAGCGCGGCAGTTTCGTAAAAGAAGACGGGCAAGTCATCGTCGATGAGCAGGGCCGCAAGGTTTGAACCCGCACGGGTAACGTCAGTACAGGGCCTTAGCCATTTCATTTGCCTGAGCTTTGGTGCTCAGCCTGTTCACCCCTTGCTGCTCTCATACCGCGCATTGAACGCCTGAACGAACGCATTACGCAGAATCTGCCAAAAGGCCTGGAAGCCGCTGATGTCCTGTTGGTGGACATTGCCGCTGAGGTCGACACGGGTAGCGAACTGGTTTTCGCGCTGGTTTTTCAGCACGGTTTCGCTGGTGCCCACCAGCGCTTCCCAGACCGAGCGGAACAGGCCTTTGTCCTTGCTTTCGACGTCCTGTTGCCAGTTGAAGACATCGACATTACGCAGCAACGGTTTGATGTAGCCGCTGAGCTGACCCTTGTTGGCCTGCGCCTCGATCACGATATCGCCATTACCGGCGTTGAAGTCGAACTTGCCATAGGCTGACGAGAAGTCATTGAGCTTCTTGAGCTGGATACCGGTGGCACGCAGGCGGAAGTCGAAATCTTCAAAGTTGCTGAACGGATCGAATTTGGCCGTGCTTTCCAGGCTGGCGTGGCCCAGCAGGCGCGCCTTGCCTTTGAACTCGGCGTCGCGGTTGCCCTCGACGTCCACCACGTTGGTCAGGTTATAGAAGCTGGCATTGACCTGGTCCGCATCGATGGTCACTTTGGGCGTCGAGCTGAAGTTATTGAAGGTGATTTTTCCGTTGCTGATCCGCAATTCGTTGAGGGTGATCGGCAACAGCTTGTTCATTTGCGTACGCCAGTCGGTGCCCTGACCGGTCTGTGACGCTTGCTTGTTATTGCCGCCGTCAACGAAGTTGATCTGCGGATCGGTGAACAGTGCCTCTGCCACCACGGCGTGGTCGTTCCACAGCGATTTCCAGCTGACTGCCAGTTCGATCATCGGTGCGTCGACAAAGGGCACCGGGACTTTGCCGTCGGTCTTGACGATCTTCAGCCCCTTGATCCGATAGGCCCCGCGCCACAGCGCCAGGTCGACGTCAGTGATCTGACCTCGGTAGTCGCCCATGTCGGCGAGCTTGTCGTTAAGGTAGTCGCGTACCAGATAAGGCAGGGCAATATTGAGGGCGATCAGCAGTACGACCAGAGCGGCCAGCGTCCATAGCGGCCAGCTGTAGCGACGTTTCATGACATGAGTCTCCTGTTTCAATGGAAGGATTGACTGCGCGCGCGCTGATCCGTTCGCTCAGACTGGACGCCCATGGGCTGGCGGCATAGGCTTTGTTTTTTAACCGATGTGCAAGGACACCATCATGAGCCGTATTTACGCTGATAACGCCCATTCCATCGGCAACACGCCATTGGTGCAGATCAACCGTCTCGCGCCGCGTGGTGTCACCATTCTGGCCAAGATCGAAGGGCGTAATCCGGGCTATTCCGTCAAGTGCCGTATCGGCGCCAGCATGATCTGGGATGCCGAAAGCAGCGGCAGGCTCAAGCCGGGCATGACCATTGTCGAACCTACCTCCGGCAACACCGGGATCGGCCTGGCATTTGTGGCCGCCGCCCGTGGCTATAAACTGGTGCTGACCATGCCTGCTTCCATGAGCATAGAACGTCGCAAGGTACTCAAGGCGCTGGGAGCGGAATTGGTGCTCACCGAGCCTGGCAAAGGGATGAAAGGTGCGATTGCCAAAGCCGAAGAGCTGCTGGCCGGCGACCCGGAAAAATATTTCATGCCTGCGCAGTTCGAGAACCCGGCCAACCCGGCCATTCATGAGAAAACCACCGGTCCGGAAATATGGTCCGACACCGACGGCACGATCGATGTGCTGGTCGCTGGTGTCGGCACCGGCGGCACTATCACCGGTATCTCCCGTTATATCAAGAACACCGCTGGCAAGCCGATTCTGTCAGTTGCGGTCGAGCCCGACGGTTCGCCGATCATCACTCAGGCGCTGGCTGGTCAGGAGATCACGCCGAACCCGCACAAGATTCAAGGGATCGGCGCAGGCTTCATTCCGAAAAACCTTGATCTGTCGATGGTCGACCGTGTCGAGCGCGTCACCGATGACGAGGCCAAAGCCATGGCCCGGCGTCTGATGCAGGAGGAGGGCATACTCTGCGGGATCTCCTGCGGCGCGGCAATGGCGGCGGCCGTCCGTCTGGCTGAGAAGCCCGAGATGCAGGGCAAGACCATCGTCGTGATCCTGCCGGACTCCGGCGAGCGCTACCTGTCGAGCATGCTGTTCAGCGATCTGTTCACCGAGCAGGAACTGGCGCAGTAACACATCTTCGCATGTGTGTACTTCATGCGGGCAGCGCAAGGGTTTATGATGACCAGCTTGCTCCGGCGCACGGCGATTATCCTTATTGCCAGCGACTGTGGCCCGTCATTCAGATCATGCATTGCCACTGCCCGCGTGACGTTCGGCGTTATACGCCCGCTTCAAGGAGAGCTTCATGACCCTTTCATTTGTTGCCAAGGCATCGATCCTGATGCTGTTCCTCGGCAGCACGCTGTACGTTCACTTGCGCGGTCGGGCTCGACTGCCCCTGTTACGGCAGTTCGTCAACCATTCGGCATTGTTCGCACCCTACAACGTATTGATGTACCTGTTTTCCCGCGTGCCGTCCGAACCGTATCTGGACCGCAGCAAGTTTCCCGAACTGGATATCCTCAAGGACAACTGGGAAACCATTCGCGATGAAGCCATGCACCTGTTCGACGAGGGCTACATTCGCGCGGCGGAGAAGAACAACGACGCCGGTTTCGGTTCGTTCTTCAAGAAGGGCTGGAAGCGTTTTTACCTGAAATGGTACGACAAGGCCCTGCCTTCCGCCGAAGCGCTGTGCCCGAAGACCGTTGAACTGGTCAACAGCATTCCCAACGTCAAAGGTGCGATGTTTGCCCTGTTGCCGGGTGACAGTCACCTCAATCCACACCGCGACCCGTTTGCCGGTTCATTGCGTTATCACCTGGGCCTGTCGACACCCAATTCCGATGCCTGCCGCATCTTCGTCGACGGCAAGGAGTACGCCTGGCGCGACGGGCAGGACGTCATGTTCGACGAGACCTACGTGCATTGGGTCAAGAATGAAACCACCCAGACCCGGGTGATTCTGTTCTGTGATGTCGAGCGGCCGTTGAGCAATCGTTTCATGACACGGGTGAACCGCAGCGTCAGTGCGTTTCTGGGGCGCGCGACGGCACCGCAGAACCTGGACGACGAGCGAGTCGGCGGGATCAATCAGGCTTATGCATTCAGCAAGCGTTTCAGCGACACCTTCAGTGGCAAGGTCAAGCAGTTCAAACGTGCCAATCCCAAGGCTTACCGTGTGCTGCGGCCGGTGCTGGCCGTTATCGTGCTGACATTGCTGGGTTACTGGCTGTTCGGCTGATTCCCTGTTGTATCCGGTTGTTTGCCACTACGGCGAACAACCGTTGTCCCTTTCTCGTTCATTTCCGTTACTCCAGACTGACATGCCGACTCAACAGGGCTCGCAGTGCTGCAGGTTTGACCGGCTTGGGCAGGTAGTCGAGGCCTGCGGCATGCACCTGGGCAATCAGCTCGGGACGGCCATCGGCGCTGATCAGTACGCCCGGTACGGGCTGGCCCAGACGAGTGCGTAGCCAGGCCATCAGTTCAGTACCGGTTTCACCCTCATCCAGGTGGTAGTCCACCAGGGCAATCTGCGGACGCAAGCCGTTGTTCAGCAGTGTTTCGCATTCCTGACGGTTGCGCGCGGTCCAGACCTGACAACCCCAGCGGGACAACAGGCTGGTCATGCCGATCAGGATGCTGTCCTCATTGTCGATGCACAGCACCTGCGTGCCATTCAGCGCCGGGCGGGCGATGTCAGCCTGTATGGCAGGCATCGGCGCCTGAGCGGTTGCCAGCGGCACCCGTACGCTGAACACGCTGCCTTTGCCGGTCCATGAACGCACCTGCAACGGATGCTCGAGAATCCGGCACAAGCCATCGGCAATCGCCAGTCCCAGACCCAGGCCCTTCGCTGCGTGGGTCTTGTGGCTGTCGAGGCGTTTGAATTCCTCGAATATCACTTGGCGTTTGTCTTCCGGAATACCCGGCCCCCGGTCCCAGACCTCAAGGCTCAGGCTGTCGCCACAACGCCTGACGCCCAGCAAAATCGGGCCTTTGGCGTAACGGAAAGCATTGGTCAGAAAATTTTGCAGCACGCGGCGCAGCAGTTTGATATCACTGTCGACACGCAACGAGCTGCCTCTGACGCGAAAGCTCAGACCTTGCTCCTGAGCCAGTGCCTTGAACTCGGCGCCGAGGGTGTCAAACAGCGCGTTGAGCGGAAACGGCTGGCAGTCCGGGGTAATCTTGCCGTTTTCGAGACGGGAAATGTCCAGCAGGTCGCTGATCAGGTCTTCCGCCGATCGCAACGAGCTGTCCAGGTGCCGGACCAGTTGCTGAGCCTCATCGGAAAGGCTGTCTTGCTGATGAGAGAGGGCTGCGGAAAACAGCCGGGCAGCGTTCAGCGGCTGCATCAGGTCGTGACTGACAGCGGCAAGAAAGCGGGTTTTCGACTCGTTGGCGGTTTCGGCAATACCCTTGGCTTCGGTCAGCGCCTGATTGAGTTGCGACAGCTCGTGGGTGCGTGTGGTTACGCGTTGTTCCAGGCTTTCATTGACGCCCTTGAGGGCCTGCTCTGCCGCACGAAACTCGGTAATGTCGGTGAAACTCATGACAAACCCGCCGCCCGGCATCGGGTTGCCGATCAGTTCGATCACCTGGCCGTTGGGAAACAGCCGTTCCGACGTGTGAGCGCGGCCCTGGCGCATCCAGTGCAGGCGTCGTGCAACGTGAACTTCCGCTTCGCCCGGCCCGCACAGCCCGCGCTCGGCGTTGTAACGAATGATGTCGGCAATCGGCCGACCGACGCCGATCAAGCCTTCGGGATAATTGAATAGCTCAAGGTAGCGCCGATTCCAGGCCACCAGCCGCAATGACTGATCGACCACGCTGATGCCCTGGGTGATGTTTTCGATGGCGCCTTGCAGCAGTGCGCGGTTGAATTGCAGGACCTCGGACGCTTCATCGGCGATACGCACCACGTCTTCAAGTTGCATGTCACGGCCTTCGATGGCGGCCTTGACCACCGCCCGCGTCGACGACGTGCCCAGAACGCCTGCCAGCAGTCGTTCGGTGTGGGCGATCCATTCGCTGTCGGCGTTCTGGCTGGGGTTGAAGCTCTTGCCCTGTCGTTCGGCGAAGCGCACGAAGCTCTGCCGGGCACGGTCTTCGCCGACGAAGCGCGCTGAAAGACTCAGCAGGTCTTCGATCTGTACCGCCAACAGTGGACGTGTGTAATCACGCTCCTGAGTGATCTGACCGATGAAGCGCCCGGCCTGCCAGTGCTCTGTCACCCGTGTACGCGACAGCATCGACACCCAGGCGAACAGCGTGCAATTGCCGGCCATCGACAACACCACGCCTTGGGTCATGGGTGATATAGGCAGATCGAGCGGGTTGCTGTGCAGCCATTCCAGCAGCGGGAAAGTACCCAGTGACCAGCCCATGCCGTGCGCAGCGACCGGCAGCACGAGAGTGTAGAACCAGATGAAGATACCGGCTGCCAGGCCCGCAAATACGCCCCGGCGATTGGCCTGTTTCCAGTACAGGGCGCCGAACATCGCCGGTGCCAGCTGGGTGATTGCGGCGAAAGCGATCTGGCCGATGGTGGCCAGGCTGGCCGTCGAGCCCAGCATCCGGTAGCTGACATAGGCCAGCAGCAGGATCATCACGATACTGACGCGCCGGACCGTCAGCATCCAGTGACGAAACGCTTCGAACGGCCGCTCGGTATTCTTGCGACGCAGCAGCCAGGGCAGCAGCATGTCGTTGGAAATCATGGTCGACAGCGCCACGCAGGCAACGATCACCATGCCTGTCGCCGCCGACGCGCCGCCGATAAACGCCAGCAAGGCCAGCGACGGGTGGGCATGGGCCAGCGGCAGGCTGATCACGAACGAGTCGGGCATGATGGAATCCGGTAGCAGCATTTGCCCGGCCAGCGCAATCGGCACCACAAACAAAGCCGCCAGCGCCAGATAGGCCGGAAACACCCATTTGGCGAGGTTCAGGTCCTGCGGCTCGATGTTTTCCACCACTGTGACGTGAAACTGCCGAGGCAGGCAGACGATCGCCATCATTGCCACGCCGGTCTGCACGAACATCGACGGCCAGTTGACCGTGTCTTGCCAGTATTCCTCCAGCCGCGGAGCGAGTTTTGCCTGATTGAACAGGTCATCGAAGCCGTCATACAGGCCGAAGGTGACGAACACACCGACTGCCATGAACGCGAACAGCTTGACCAGCGCCTCGAAGGCGATGGCCAGCACCATGCCGCGATGGTGTTCGGTGACGTCCAGATTACGTGCGCCGAAAACGATGGTGAACAGCGCGAGGATCAGCGAGACCACCAGCGCGGTGTCCTGAGCGCGAGTACCGGTCGAGTCCGCCACCGCACCAATCAGGATGTTCACGCCCAGCACAATGCCTTTCAGTTGCAGCGCGATGTACGGCAGCATGCCGATCAGACAGATCAGCGCCACCATCACCGCGAGGGATTGAGACTTGCCATAGCGCGCCGCGATGAAGTCGGCAATGGAGGTGATGTTTTCCTGTTTGCTGATCAGCACCATCTTCTGCAGCACCCAGGGCGCCAGTACCATCAGCACGATCGGGCCCAGATAAATCGGCAGGAACGACCAGAGCTGCTCGGCGGCCTGACCCACTGCGCCGAAAAATGTCCAGCTCGTGCAATAGACCGCCAGCGACAGACTGTAAACCCAGGCGCGCATGGTCGGGCGCAGCGACGCGCTGTAGCGGTCGCCATAAAAGGCGATGGCAAACATGATGGCCATATAGGACAGAGCAACGGCCGCGATCAGCCCGCTGGACAGCGACATATCAGATTCCACACCGTATCAATAGCGCGCAGTCTCGCACGATGCACACGGTTCGTCTTTGTCGACCAAGGTCGAGCGTGGCGGGGTGTCGCAGCCTTGTCGCGCAGCAGGCGAGACCAAGAATCGTGGCAGCTACCGTCTAAACGGAAATGTCCTATCGACATTCGTCGGACTTACGTCTTCAATATGCTTCGGATTGGCCGCTGCGTCAGTTCTCCCCAGCCTCTCAGGACCACTGACGATGAGCCAACAGTCACAATTCAGCCTGCTCGGGAAACGCCGTTTCCTGCCGTTTTTCGTCACCCAGTCCCTTGGCGCGTTCAATGACAACATCTTCAAGCAGTCATTGATCCTCGCCATTCTTTACAAACTGAGCATCGATGGCGATCGCTCGGTCTACGTCAATCTGTGTGCCTTGCTGTTCATCCTGCCGTTCTTTCTGTTCTCGGCGCTGGCCGGGCAGTTCGGTGAGAAATACCCCAAGGACACGCTGATCCGGATCATCAAGTTTTGCGAGATCGTCATTATGGCGGTCGGTGCGACGGGCTTTCTGTTCAATCACCTGGCATTGATGCTGGCGGCGCTGTTCGCGATGGGCACGCATTCGGCGTTGTTCGGGCCGGTCAAGTATTCGATTCTGCCGCAGCACCTGCGCGAAACCGAGTTGGTCGGGGGTAACGCGCTGGTCGAGATGGGCACCTTTCTGGCGATTCTGGCCGGCACCATCAGCGCCGGGGTGATGATGTCTTCGTCGCACTATGCCGGGATAGTCTCGGCCGCGATCGTGCTGGTGGCCTGCCTGGGTTTCCTGGCCAGCTTCGGCATTCCGCGCGCCGCCGCTGCTGCGCCGGAAATGAAGCTCAACTGGAACATCTTCACTCAGTCCTGGGCGACCTTGCGTATGGGCCTGGGGCAGACCCCTGCGGTTTCGCGCTCGATTGTCGGCAATTCATGGTTCTGGTTTGTCGGCGCGATTTACCTGACGCAGATCCCGGCTTACGCCAAGGAGTGGATGTATGGGGACGAAACCGTCGTCACGCTGATCCTCACTGTTTTCTCCATCGGCATCGCCCTGGGCTCGCTGCTCTGCGAGCGATTGTCCGGGCACAAGGTCGAGATCGGGCTGGTGCCGTTCGGCTCGATGGGGCTGACGATTTTTGGTCTGTTGCTGTGGTGGCATTCGGGCGGTTTCCCGCAGAACGTGCAGGCCAACGACTGGCTGGCCGTGCTTTCCTCGGGGCAGGGCTGGCGGGTGCTGTTCGATATTCTGGGCATCGGCGTGTTCGGCGGCTTTTATATTGTGCCGCTGTACGCGCTGATCCAGTCACGCACGCCCGTCAAAGAGCGCTCACGCGTGATTGCCGCCAACAACATTCTCAATGCGCTGTTCATGGTGGTCTCGGCGATTGTTTCGATCTTGCTGCTGAGCGTTGCCAAACTGTCGATTCCACAGTTATTCCTCGTGGTCTCGCTGATGAATAGCGCGGTGAACATCTATATCTTCAAAATCGTCCCCGAATTCACCATGCGCTTCATGATCTGGCTGCTCGGCCATTCCATGTACCGGGTCGAGCACCGCAATCTGAGTCAGATCCCTGATGAAGGCGCAGCGCTGCTGGTCTGTAATCACGTTTCTTTTGTCGATGCGCTGCTCATTGCCGGGGCAGTGCGGCGACCGATCCGGTTTGTCATGTATTACAAGATCTACCAGTTGCCGGTGCTCAACTTCATCTTCCGCACTGCCGGGACCATCCCGATTGCCGGGCGTAACGAAGACATGGACATCTATGAGCAATCGTTCAAGCGCATCGCCCAGCACCTCGCAGAAGGCGAACTGGTGTGTATCTTCCCGGAAGGCAAACTGACCACCGACGGCGAAATCAGCGGTTTCAAGAGCGGCATGAGCCGCATCATCCAGGAAACCCCGGTGCCAGTGATCCCGATGGCTTTACAGGGGCTGTGGGGCAGCTTCTTCAGTCGCGACCCGAGCAAAAACCTGCTCCGTCGCCTGTGGTCACGCGTGGTGCTGGTAGCGGGTGCGCCCATTCCCGCCGATGTGGCGACGCCTGTTGACGTGCGCGAAGAGGTAAAAGCGCTGAGAGGGACGGTGCGATAAGAGGTCTTTGCTGAATTTTTGGCTTCTGGTGCTCGGACCTACGCGTTTGGATGCAGCGCATGACATGCTACATCAAATGGCCGCTGCGGCACGATGTCATGCCTGGCTTTCAACCACTGCCATAGAGCGTTTTTCAACCACGATGGCACTGACAACGCAGATTGCGACGTAAGTGACGGCTGAGCTCTGGCGCTGATCCGGGGGANAATGGGAGGGGGGGGTTTTGTGTTCTTGTGCCCCAAAAAAAGAACGTCGCCGAGGGGCGAAAAGGTGCCCTGAGCCGTAAACAAACATCACTGACATCGCAGAACCACCGTGTGACGCAGAGCGTCACGCCCTGCATACCCACGCGACACTCAATGCAACCAAACCGCTTTTGATGTGCTTTTCAACCACGATGGCACTGACGCCGCCGATTGCGACGTCAGTGTCAGGGCGAAGGAAC
>NZ_LGLN01000014.1:0-6892 GCF_001293775.1 Pseudomonas syringae pv. cilantro | reverse complement strand
CAAACATCACTGACACCGCAGAACCGCTGTGTGACGCAGAGCGTCACGAACTGCATGCCGACGCGGAGCGTTGAGCACGAGAGTCATCATCTGCTTGAACATGTGGCTAACGACGCTCTACTGCCCACGCAAGGCCTTGCCTCAACGATCAAGCTTGCGCTCTTCCTCCTCCGGCATCTTCCTGAAATACGTCGCCAGCAACGCACCGGAGATATTGTGCCAGACACTGAACAGCGCACTTGGTACCGCCGCCAGCGGCGAGAAGTGCGCGCTGGCCAATGCCGCGCCCAGGCCGGAGTTCTGCATGCCGACTTCCAGCGCCAGCGACTTGCGTTGCGCCAGTGGCAGCTTGAACACCTTGCCTGTGAAATAACCCAGCAGAAAACCGAACGTGTTGTGCAGGATGACCACTGCCATGATCAGCAAGCCCGACTCGGCGATTTTCGCCTGGCTGGCGGCGACCACGGCGCAGACAATCATCACGATACTGACCACTGAAACCAGCGGCAGTACGTCCACCGCGTAACTGACTCGCGCACCAAGCAAGCGTTGGGCAACCACGCCAAGCACGATGGGCAGCATGACCAGTTGCAGGATCGACCAGAACATATCCAGAAAGGACACTGGCAGCCACGCGGACGCCAGCAGCCAGATCAGCGTCGGGGTCAGCAACGGAGCGAGCAGGGTAGTGACCGCAGCAATCGCCACGGCGAGTGCCAGATCACCCTTGGCCAGCCACGCCATGACATTCGATGAGGTGCCGCTCGGGCAACATCCGACCAGAATCACCCCGACCGCGATTTCCGGCGGTAGCTGAAACACCTGACACAGCAGCCACGCCACGCCGGGCATGATGACAAAGTGCGCGATCACGCCCAGTGCCACGCGCCACGGGTTGCGTGCCACTTCAGAGAAATCTTCGAGCTTCAGGGTCAGGCCCATGCCGAACATGACCAGCCCCAGCAGCGGCACGATCCAGCCTTTCAGGCCGATGAAGGCCTGCGGGAACATGAATGCAAGGATGGCGAACAGCAGCACCCAATAAGCAAAAGTATTACCGACAAACCGACTCAAGGCAGCCAAGGCACGCATGGTCTGTTCCTTATTGTAAAAAGCAGGTGTTAAGTGAATGCGCCGTCTGAGAAGACGGCGCGGTGTTGCAGGCAGCGGGTAGGGGGATCAGATCCCCTGCGGGATTTCTTCGCCGCCCAGCGCGTCGAACAGCTCCGGCAGGAACTCGCCGAAGGTCAGCATCATCAGCGTGAAGCTGGCGTCCAGCTGGCCCAGTGCTTCTTCGCCACCGTCCTGTTCGGCCTGATCCTGCAACAGATCTTCGAACTTCAGGCGTTTGACGACCATCTTGTCGTCCAGCACGAACGACAGTTTGTCTTGCCAGGCCAGCGACAGTTGGGTGACGACCTTGCCGGTGTTCAGGTGCAGCTGGATTTCGTCGCTGGTCAGGTCCTGACGTTTGCAACGCACGATGCCGCCTTCTTCGTGGGTGTCGCGCAATTCGCACTCGTCCAGCACGAAGAAGTTGTCGGCCGCTTTCTGGGTCTTGACCCAGTCGGTCATGGTCGCGCTCGGCGAAACCTTGACCGTCAGCGGACGCACCGGCAGCGAGCCGATCACTTCGCGCAGCGTCGATAACAGGTCTTCGGCCCGTTTCGGGCTGGACGCGTTGACCAGAATCAGGCCCTGTTTCGGCGCGATGGCAGCGAAGGTGGCCGAGCGGCGAATAAACGCGCGCGGCAGGAAAGCCTGGATGATTTCATCCTTGAGCTGATCGCGTTCCTTCTTGTAGACCTTGCGCATTTGCTCGGCTTCGATCTCGTCGACCTTTTCCTTGAGCGCGTCACGCACGACGCTGCCCGGCAGAATGCGTTCTTCCTTGCGTGCGGCGATCAGCATGAAGTCCTGGCTGATGTGTACCAATGGAGCGTCTTCACCCTTGCCGAAAGGCGCGACGAAACCATAGGTGGCCACCTCCTGGCTGGCACAGGCGCGAGCCGGTTTGGTCGCCAGTGCTGTCTCCAGCGCTTCGGCATCAAAAGGCACGTCCTGGGTCAGGCGATAGACAAGCAGGTTTTTGAACCACATGAGGTGAATCTCTCTTTCTATACAAAGGCGGGCATTATTCGCTCCTCAGCCGCTGCGGCCAACCCTGCACAGAGCGTTTGTAAGCCTTTGGAAGGATTATAAAAATTATTTAAAAAATCGCTTGCCAGACTACAGGTCGCTCCGTAGAATGCGCGCCACACCGAGAGTGAAGGGTGATTAGCTCAGCTGGGNAACTCCTTGAAGCAAACAGAAAGCCCGCCCAGTGCGGGCTTTTTGCTGTCTGGCGTTTGAGAATGAGTGGCTCACCGCAGAGCCGCGTGGTCCGCGCAACGATCCATAGCCAGGTAATAACCAAGTAGGACTTCTTACTTCCCGATGTAAGTTATTTCCGTATTTATTGAAATTATAGAATCATTCTTTATTTGATCCGCTTAACCCCTTGATTTCTCTTTCTTGCTGGTATTAGCTGAGTTTGTTGATTGAGAACACACCTCGGCCTAAAGGTCGAGTGCTCAACTACCAGACTTTTTAATGATCGCCTTATTGCAGCGGTCTATACTGCCTATTCAAGTAAAGAGAATTATATGAAAAATTGTTTTAAGCTGTTCGCAGGCGTTACGGCAATGGCGCTGTCAGTCAGTGCTTTTGCCAAACCTGCGCTGCACACCGCGACTATCGATCAGCACGGTAATATCGTTGCCCAGTCTTCGCCGTGGATCAAGTCCGTCAGCTATGCCACCCAGAAAGATTATTTCGCCACCTACAAAGTGCTCTTCAATGAAGGTCAGTTTAAAACAGCGCCTGGGTTTTGTTCGGTATCGTCCATTGATACCAGCGACCATGAACGCCTGTTCTACGGCCACGCCAAGTTGGGCGGGGCTGCCACAGCAGAGCAGGTCAATGTGCTCGGGCTTATGGTTGGAAAGCGCGGCGCCTCGGGCGATTCATCGATGAGTTTTCAATTGGCTTGCAGCAACTGATTGAATGGGCCTCGCTTTAGGTGGGGCTTTTACAGCGAACGGTGTTTCCAGTGCTGGGGTCATTTACCTACACTCTTGCCGTGTCAGGAAGCTTCGTACAGGGGTTGTCTGATCCAAAACCTGACAAGTACCGTACACAATCATTCCATCTCGAACGGAGCTGATCCCGTGATTGATCATCTGGACCATCTGGTGTTGACCACTGCTGATATCGACGCCTGCAAGGATTTCTATGTACGCATCATGGGCATGACCCCTGAGCGTTTTCGTCAGGGCCGTCTTGCGTTCGGCTTCGGCAATCAGAAGATCAATGTGCATGAGCGCGGTAAAGAGTTCGAGCCCAAGGCCCACTTGCCCGTGCCGGGGGCTCTGGACTTGTGTTTCATCGCCAGTGTTCCGCTGGAGCAGGTGATTGCGCACTTGCACGAGCAGGAGTGGCCCATTGCCGAAGGTCCGGTGGATCGCACCGGCGCCACAGGGCCGATTCGTTCGGTGTATGTGCGAGATCCTGATCTGAACCTGATCGAAATTTCCGAACTGATCGAAGCAGGCGCCTGAGTCATTCGCAGACCGGTCAGGCGCCAGTGTCGATAAAAATGCTGATTCGAGCGCAACACTCGGTTGCGCTCGAAACAGTGTATCAGCAGCCTTTGGCCGCAGATCCGGCTTTCGGCACGAATGCGCTCTTATCGCCAGGCTTGATCAGAACATACGCACGCCGCCACGGCTGGTCATCTACCAATTTCCAGCGGTGACCGGGACCAGTGGTGTCCTGCGCCAGCAATATTTCCCCAGGGTGCAACACGAAGTTTTCTCCACCGGTGGTGGAGAACTCCAGGGTGCCCGACAGGGTAATCACATACTGCTCTTCTGGCGCGGCATGCCAGTCATACGTGGAGTGGGCCGGAGTTTTCTTGAAATGTAAGGCGCTGACAGTGGTCATTGCCTTCTGGTCAATCGAGCCTTCGATGACGTGAGACAGATTGTCGGATCCTGTGCACAATCTGAAAGCTTTGATGCCCTCTGTTACAACAATGGGCGGTTTGGCGGCGTAGGCTCCGTTGACCGGCAACATGACTGCTGCAGCAATCGCAACACAGCTCGCGAGCTGACGAGTTGCCGAGAGCCTGGAGCGAAAACGATTGGTTGATGGCATAAAGCATTCCTGAACGCGACGAACTGCATGGGCCCTGATCGCCGGTCGCGGCAGCCGATTCAGGGGCTGGGCATGTTTGCCCATGCGAGAATCGAATCACATCCTGAATGCATAAAAAATTATCTTTAATTTCATGTTGATATAAGGCAGTTCGCCTCGTGACTGTCATATCTACTTATGTCATCGGGGGCCGCAAACCTCCTTAAGCTCTTGACTCAATCAGTCAGGCGCTCAAGGAGCCCCGGATGTACCCAAGGAAGATACGCAGCAAACGATCTGTTGATCACCACACTCATCCCGGCATGCCGGCGCTCAGCGCGCCGTTCGATCATCCGGACGATGCGGCGCGTTATGCGCACGAGCGAATCGGCAATCGCCGTGATCGCGAATACGGTGGCTTCATTCTGGTTCGTGAAGACGGCAAGTATGTCGCGACCGAGCCAATGAATGGCAGCCAATTCAGTTTCGACCCCAATGAAGTGTTTCCGCGCAACGAACAAAAGGGCTATGTGCTCTACCCGCAAGGGCACAACGACTATGCGATCTACCACTCTCACCCTTCACTTGAGGCCGGGCTGAGCGAGTGGCCTGAAAGTGAAAGGGGGACTTATCCGAACAGTTTTTCGGCAGGCGATATCTATGCGGTGATCGATGATCAAGAAATATGCCCGGCGAGTTATCTTTCCGGGCCTGACGGTTCCTTGATTAAATACACAGTGTCTCGTTCCGTTGCCGAGAAAAGGCTGTTCAGGCGCGTCTCTGGCCCTGCCAACTCGCCGCACATCAGTACGTTCAGTCAGGTCCATAAAGCGCTGCAGAACCTCACGCTGATGCCCAGCGATGTGGTTCGTCTACTGGCCGCCGCAGGGGATCTGGAAGTCGTGGTGTCCAGCCGCTTGTGGGGCAAGGTCGGCAAAGTGCCTGGCGACTGGCGGCCTTATCCTGATCAGGCTTTGCCGAGCCCGCCGAAAGTCTCCTCACCCACCATCTGCGAGGCCGTGTGGCCGCCGGCAGCGCTGACCCTCAGCGCGGAATTCGCCAGTGCCGATGCTGCTGCGCACTATGTGCACGACCGTATCGGTGCTCGAATCCACTCACAGATCATTGGTTTTCTGCTGTTCAACCCCGTCTCGCGAACCTACCGGGTCGCCGAGCCTATTCTGGAAGATGGCTATCCGGTCTATGCGCCGTGTTCGGTTTTCCATCCGGACGCCTATTACCGGCCAGCGTTGCCTGACGGTTACCGCATCGACGGCCTGTATTTTTCATCCGCCAATCTGGCCGCAGAAGGCGAGGGCGACGCGCCGCGCTCATTCTTCGAACCAGACGACCTGCACAAGATGTTCACGTATCGGGAAAAACCGGCAAAGCGGCCCAAAGGGTTGCCCGTTCGCTACGGGTTCGACATCTCGGCGATTTATTTCTCGGCAAGTGACGGTGCTTTGCTCGGCTACAGTCCCAGCCAGTCCGCCGAGGAGCTTCGGCTTTTGCGAGCAGTGTCTCGCGCTTATTCAGGGCCTGAGTCCATCCAGGCGCAGTTGGCAGCCGGTACGATGAGCACGGATGACTTTGTCCGCCTTGTTGCGCGAGCCGGTTACCTGCGGGTGCTGCGGACCGGTGAGCACTGGCCTGATGCAGGGGTGATCAGTCCGGTGGCCTGAACTCCTTGCAGTAAAATGGCGCGTTACACAGGCGTATCACAAACTGAACTGCAACTGAACAATCCAGTGTCGGTCCGGGAAAACCTTTGGATACCTGAACTTATCGTCTTTTTCTCTCTCTCATGCCGGTAGCCATTGATCGCGGCGGCCTGATAAGCTCGCGGCTTTACTCGTTTGCCCTTTTGGCGCATGAACAAGGAACTAGCATGAAACAGCATCGGTTGGCAGCGGCGATTGCCCTGGTCGGTCTGGTACTCGCAGGTTGTGATAAACAAGCCAGCACCGTAGAGCTGAAAACCCCGGCACAAAAAGCGTCTTATGGCATCGGTCTGAACATGGGCAAAAGCCTGGCTCAGGAAGGTATGGATGATCTGGATTCCAAGGCTGTAGCTCTGGGTATCGAAGACGCCGTCGGCAAGAAAGATCAGAAACTCAAGGACGAAGAGCTGGTAGAAGCCTTCTCTGCGCTGCAAAAGCGTTCCGAAGAGCGCCTGGCGAAGATGAGCGAAGAGGCCTCGGCAGCCGGCAAGAAATTCCTCGAAGAGAACGGCAAGAAGGACGGCGTGGTCACTACTGCCTCCGGCCTGCAGTATCAGATCATCAAGAAAGCTGACGGCGCTCAGCCAAAGCCGACTGATGTCGTGACCGTTCACTACGAAGGCAAGCTGATCGACGGCAAGGTTTTCGACAGTTCAGTTGAGCGCGGTAGCCCGATCGATCTGCCGGTTGGCGGCGTGATTCCAGGCTGGGTTGAAGGTCTGCAACTGATGCACGTAGGTGAGAAGATCAAACTCTTCATCCCTAGTGATCTGGCTTACGGCGCGCAGAGCCCGAGCCCTGCCATTCCTGCAAACTCGGTACTGGTTTTCGATCTGGAACTGCTTGGCATCAAGGACCCGGCGGCAGCGCCTGCTCCAGATGCTGACGAAGAAGAATCGGCTCCAGCGGCACCTGCTTCGGCCCCGGCCAAGAAGTAACGCAACATCTGGCTACGAAAAAAGCCCTGTCTCGACAGGGCTTTTTTTTGTCTGGTG
>NZ_LGLN01000027.1 GCF_001293775.1 Pseudomonas syringae pv. cilantro | reverse complement strand
AAATGCTCAGCTCTCACGAGTTGGTTTCAGATGAGCATAGATCATATTTTCATTGGTACTTGTGAAACACCACACTAGAGCTTCCGCTAGGCAGCTCCATGGTCGGCAGCAATTGCCAATGTGTAGACTGATAAGGACATCAACACCTGCTGGTCAGCCCGGCCCGGACTCTGCTGCCGTGCCCCCCTCACAGCATGCAATGGGTTATCGAGCAATGAACTCACGGAAGACATTGGCTATCGCTCTGACAGCCTGGCTCAACCAGCGCCTGATGTTTTCGCAAACGAGGGCGGCGGTAATGGGCCAAATACGATTGTTCTGACCACAGTGGCATCGGGCCTGTTAACGACAATGCCTGCCGGCAAAGTTGCCAACTTTTCCCGGCCCGCCCGGGACGATGCGTTAGCATTCATCGGTTCGGATGGCGAGATCCGTGGTGCCCAGTCTGAGCAGGCTGTTCGGCGCTACCGTTCTATTTCCACGCAACCCCGAATGTGCGAACTGCAACTGGCTCAGGCTATCGCAGTGACTTACTGACGGTGCTAGGGTCTGTTCCCGTTTCATCGCGGCCGCGTCGGAGTCTGTTATGCCGCG
>NZ_LGLN01000065.1:288019-288547 GCF_001293775.1 Pseudomonas syringae pv. cilantro | reverse complement strand
CTGGGCGTATTGGCGAATCTCGTTCTGCAACTGTTTTGCGTACTCGTTGTTCTGGAAGTCGAGCAGGGCGGGCAGGCTTAGTTCGTGCGCGCGCAGTTTTTGTTGATGGGCCGCCAGGTCGCGCGCGATGCTTTTGCGGGGTTTGTAGGCAGTTGGATACTGCCAGCTGCGGCGCGTATCACTGATCTGTTTGTCGAGCACTCGCCACTGGCGTAGCCACTGTTTCAGTTGGGTAATGACGTGCTGATTGATCGCGATGTGCGCCGGCGAGTCGAGCAGCACCTGGCCGATCAGCAGCGTGCGAATCAGCGCGACGATGTTTTGCTGTTTGCCCACCGCGAGGCGGCTGTCGATAGGCACCCAGGCCAGCAGGATGCTTTCGAGTGTCGCCTTGCCTGCACCGCGGGCCAGTTCGCCGAGGGCTTTGAAGGTGTCTTGAACCGGCTGTTTCAGCGCCTTCATCCACGGCTTGTCGGCAAAGCCCTGATGATTGAGCGCGCCGTTGAGTTCGCCGATGCGGGTGGCCAG
>NZ_LGLN01000065.1:275316-286414 GCF_001293775.1 Pseudomonas syringae pv. cilantro | reverse complement strand
TGCCAACTCGGAGCATTGGTACGATAAGCGTTCTTTCGGCCATCTCTCTTCGCGCGCCGACTTTTCGTACAGAGCCGGGTACTGCTACGTGCTACGATTTCATATTTGCGAAGACGCGAAATGGCCTTTCTGTCTGCCTGAGATCCAGAGTCTGAAGGCGGTTAACGGGGAGAAGGAGTGATGACCCTGATGCGAACAGTACGACCCCTATGTCTGTGAAGTCCGATGCACCTCTGCCAGCCAAGCGTCGAATCCCCAAAGGCGATCTGCGCAAGATCGAGATCATCAACGCTGCCATGATCATTTTTGCCCGCGATGGATACGCGGGTGCTTCGTTGACGAACATCGCCAAAGTTGCAGGTATCTCACAGGTAGGCTTGTTGCATCACTTTCCAAACAAATTGGCCCTGTTGCAGGCGGTTCTCGAGCATCGAGACCAGTATGTCGCGTCCCGATTACAGGAGGCGGATCAAGACGGCTCATTGCAAGGTTTTGTTTCGTTCCTGAAGTTGGTCATGAGTTTCAGCATCGAGGATGCCGCAGTCAGCCAGGCGCTGATGATCATCAACACTGAAAGCCTGTCGGTCACTCACCCGGCGCACCGCTGGTTCAGCGAGCGTTTCGGGATTGTTCACGGTCATCTTCAGGCTCATCTGAATTCGCTGGTGCAAGCAGGTGCCATCCGGGCGGACATCGATGTAAAGCAGATCAGTCTCGAGATCGCTTCGATGATGGACGGGATGCAGATTCAGTGGCTCAGGTCGCCGGGCGAAGTGCCGATCGAAGGGGCGTTTGCGAGGTTTCTGGAGCGGCTGGAGCGGGATCTGACAAGCATCGATTGAAGGCCATGCAATCGGTGGTCTTGCGACCACCGATCACTGCTGTCAAGCGGTTACAGCTTAATAAGCCTGTTCTGGCTTGACCTGCACTGCGTTGCGCAGCGGTATCGGCAGGGGGTTGGAATCGCGAGTGGTCAACTGCTCGGGGTAAAGTGCTACCACCGTGCGGTCGAGGGTCAGACTTTCCGAGTCCTTGCCCACCAGCACTTTGAACTTGCCGGGGTCAACGTTCCAGCTCACCGAATCAGGCGAGTAGTAAGCGAACGAGCGCGAGTCCAGCGCAATCGTGACTGTCTTGCTTTCGCCCGGCTTCAGGTAAACCTTGGAAAAGCCTTTCAGCTCTTTCTCTGGTCGATCAACCTGAGGCTTTGACGGCTGCACATACAGTTGCGCCACTTCAAAACCGGCTTTGTCGCCCGTATTGGTGACCGTAAAACTGGCCTGGATGGTCGCGCCCGGTGCCAGTACGTTGCTCGACAGCTTCAGATCGCTGTACGCGTACGTGGTGTAGGAAAGCCCGAAGCCGAATGGGTAAAGCGGCTTGGTGTGCTTTTTGTCGTAGCCGCGGTAGCCCAGGTACAGGCCTTCGCTGTAGGTCATTTCAGTCGGCGGGTTAGGGCTACTGAAGTAGTACGGCACCGGGTTCGAAAACGACGCATAGCTCGGGTTGTCCTGGGCCTTTTTATCCAGCGTGATAGGCAGCTTGCCCGACGGGTTGACCTTGCCATACAGAATTTCGGCCAGCGCCTGACCGCCTTGCTGGCCCGGAAACCAGGCGTGCAGAGAGGCGGCAACCTTGTCGGCCCATGGCTGCATGTCCATACCGCCACCGCCGTGCATGACAACGATGGTTTTCGGGTTGGCTTTCTGAATGAAGCTGATCAGCTCGGACTGGAATTGCGGCAGTTCGAACGGGTGATCGAGCGACTCGCCTTCGTATTCGAAGTTGCTGACTGCTGCTACCACGACAGCGTCGTAATCCGCCAGATTCTTCGGCGGACGCAACGATGCCCAGCTCATCTGCACGCCGTTCATGCCGCCCAGTACCGGGGTGAAGTTACCCTTCATCCGGCGATATTCCAGACGCACGTTGTACTCGGTGCCGGCCTTGAGATTCGGCGTCTTGACGGTGCGCGGCACGACCGGAATCAGGTCGAACGAGACTTGCGCGCCGTCATCTTCAAGCACCAGCTCATCATTGATCCAGAGTTTGTAAGGCCCGTCGGCGCGCACCTTGAACACATGGGCGCCGGAGATCGTCGGTTTGATCTTGCCGGTAAAACGGGCAGAGAACGCACCTGGCGCAGGGCTATAACCGCTGACCGTACTGGCACCGTTATCGGTCATGTTGGTACTGGTGATCCAGTCCAGATTGACGCCCGGTTCGATACGGGTTGCCACCGGATCGCCCGACAACGAGGTATTGGCATAATACTCGGCTTTCACACCGGTATTGCTGATCGCCTGTTTGTCGGTACCGGGCTGATACCACACGGACGACTTCGGATTCAGGCTCATCTGTGGCAGGTAGTCGACATTCGACGCACTTGACGCCAATTGCTTGAGCCCGCTCACTTCAGTGACGTAGCTGGCCGGTGCGGAGTACGCGGTGCCGAACGGCGCGGTGGGCGGCTGCACGGCCATGTCACCGATGACGGCAATCTTTGCGTTTCTTGGCAACGGCAGCAGCGGCTTTTGACCGTCGACGGGTTCGTTGCGCAGCAGCACGATGGCTTCCCGGGCAACGTTCAGTGCGGCCAATTGGCCGTATTCACGATGTTCGAGTGGTTGCGCCTTGTTGATGCCTTTGTCAAAGCCGTAGCTGACCAGTGCCCGCAGGTTTCTGCGCACTTTGTCGTCGATCACGTTCTGATGCAACTGACCGTTCCAGACATAAGGCAGCAGCTTGGCTTCGGTAAACTGGAGCCCGCTCGGCATGTCGATATCGGTGCCTGCCCATGCGCCTTTGAAGGCGTCCTGAACCGAGTTGAAATCGCTCATGACGTTGCCCTGAAAGCCCCATTGGCCTTTCAGGATGTCAGTGATGAGGTGATGGTTTTCACATGCGTATTCCCCGTTGATCTTGTTGTAGCCGCACATGATCGACGCGATGTTGGCGTTCTTGACCAGCGATTCGAAGCCAGGCAGATAAAGCTCCTGCATCGCACGCTCGTCGATCTTCACATCCAGATAGTGACGATTCGCTTCCTGCTCGTTCATCAGGTAGTGCTTGGCCGCCGCCTGCACGCCCTGAACCTGAATGCCGTTGGTTACCGCAGGCGCCAAGACCGCGCCGAGGAACGGATCTTCACCACTCATGTACTCGGCTGACCGCCCGTTGAACGGCGTACGGTACAGATTGATGGCGGGCGAAAGCATTTGCTGGCCGCCCGCGATGCGGGTTTCGTAACCAATGGCCAGACCGAATTCCTTGGCGCGGTTGATGCTCCAGGTTGCCGCAAGGGCAGACGGGGAGGGGTATTGCGCGCCGAACGTTTTGCCGCCGACCAGTACGCCCATCGCCGAGTCGTAGGCGACCGTGCCTTGCAGGTTGAATTTATCCAGCTTGGGGATCATTCGCCCATCGTCGACGCGCGAGAAGTTGATCTTCTCCGACTGCGTCATGTTATCGAGCATGGCGCCTACACGCGCCTCGACTTCATTGCCGGTCATCGGCGTCACGGCAAGCACGGTGCTCGCCTGGGCCACACTGAGCGCGAGTACGCTCAAGCTTAAGCCTTGTTTGATCATGGACACGGAGCTATTCCTTACGTAAGGCCTTGGGAAGTTGGGTACATCAACGACCGGCTCAGCGTTTTTCATTGCCGGCGGGGGCGTCTGCTGTCTCGATCGGGGCATCAACAATGGTCTGGGCGCCGCCGGGTGTTTTTTGAGCGGCGCTATCAGCCCCGGTGATGCGTTCGCGCTGGGTATCGACCTGCACGCGGCGCTCGCTCGACGTCTCGGGCAGAGGGTTATCCTTGTCAGCGGCGGACACGGAAAAGGCGCTGAGGCAAGTCAGCAAGGTGGCGACAACAGGCAGCAAGCGTCTGGCCATCGGGACAATCTCCGAATAGAAGTGTGAGGCAAGTGGGTAGGTCCGCCAGCAGCTCAGGACAGTTGGCGGGTAGTTTCAAATGCAGGTGATAAGCAAAAACTACAGAGGAATAAAAATACACGAATGTGATTTTAAATAGCTGAAAAATGCTTTTTAATGATCTTGATTTTTTTAGGAAATTAGATTTAATTCAATATTTTTGTGTTTTATTGGCAATAAATCACCCTCTTTATTGGTTTCAAAGAAATTATTCTTCTTTTATCAAAACAGAGCGTTCGCTCTGTTTTCGCGGTTAATTGTCCTTTACAGACGAGCGCGCACCGCGGATGAGCGCAAGCATGGCCAGTCCTTGAATACCGGCGGCCAGCGTCAATGTCAGCAGTTCACTGTGTGGCCCGTCAGACAACCCGCGCACTCCGCCAAAGAATGCTGGAGCAAATGCGTAGCAGGCTTGCGCAATGGCGACGATCAACGTTACCACGCGGGCCACCTGCTGAGGGGGGAACTCGACCTGCGCAATCAGCCCGAGCGACATCGCAGCGGCCAGGTTGCGCAGATGAGCAAAGCGTTCTTGCATCGGGATCCGTTCAGCTGCGTGCTGTGCGGAGCACGGATGGTTTATACCGGGGCGTTGGTGGTCTGACAGTGCAGAGCTTGGTCAACAGTGCCCAAAACATCGCGCAATTGAGGTCCGTGCGAGACTGATGCGGGAGAGGTGCACCTGACATTCACGAAACACGTCAAAATATCGTAATGGATACGTTTTAGACGCCTATGTGGTGTGAAAAACGCGCTTCCCCAACCTCAGCGCCACGTTGGTATCACGCCGAGGGGCCTTTTCGGCGGACTACGCTGTATGGGCATCATTGAAATTCCTATACATCAAGCAGACGACTGTCGATCGGATAGGCCATCCCTTTTCCTGCACCGTGGTGTCCACGATCACCTGCGACCTCCAACGCAGCTATCCATCAGACCGAGAATAGTTGTTAAGGTGAACGTCGGTATGGCCGCTTGAAAGCGCTGTTGCGTAGTAATCTTCGAATGATCGATATACTGGCACGATTCCGCCGCCGTAGTCGTGTGCGGCGTACCACATCGACGGATTCCCGTAGCCCAGTGATTCTATGACAGGTCGAGCCTCCTTAAAATAGTTGACCATGTCTTCGATCGTTCCATACTCTGCTCTTTCGGCGTTATGAGCCGCGCGCCGCTGACCTATTCGTCCCTGCTGGAAGCTGGAGCAGATCTCCGCAATTTCCTTGCGCACGGCTCAGGTTGGAAAGTTCAACCAATAATATATTGAGAGATTGATAGTGGCTTCCTTGAACGTTGCTTGCTGTTGTCTCTGTCAAGGCAATAGACCGAGTAGCCGGTATTGTTGCGGCATGCCCAAAGGAATGGCCGATCTCACTGTCTGGCACGATCCTTATCGTGACACCCCCTTCGCCCGCAACGGTGTTCATTCTTTTTCTGAACGTGCTTGATGCCTTGTAGATTTCTTCTGCCATTGTCAGCAGATGGTCGATGCGCGGATCTTTGTCAGGATTTCTTACTTGCGAAATAACATTACGCCAGCGGGTATCCGTTGTCCTGTGAAGCGGCGTTTTCGAGTTCAGGCCTAGGCTTCGCAGCGGGTCAGAGCGATCAAGAAAATCATCTCGTGCCTCGGCGGAAAGTTGATACGCCGAGGTCAGGGTTTGGCCGCCTACACTGTGCGCCGGTGTGAACGAACCCGATACATGTCGAGGACTGACTGTCGGACTGTATACATAATGGGAGCCGGAAGTGCCACAAACATTACCCATAGACAACACCTCTCAATTAAACCCGAACGATTTTTTAATGTCAGCTGCTGTGCCTAGCAAGTTCTCAAATACCTCTCGCATCTGGACGTTATCAACCTCCAACAAAGGGGTGCGCGCATGTAACTCGCCAATTTTTTCACTGTTCAAACCCAGTGTAAAAAAAGGCTTTCTAAAACTGAAACTGTTAAGATAAAGCATGCTCATCAACGCATCGGCATTAGTTTCGTGGAGCTGACCGATTTCGGCCACGAAATACACCCAGCGAAATGTGTCTTGGTAAATTTTGACTGAGACGCCGGTCTTAAATTCAAAACAATAAATTTCGTGCTCATGTTTCTTCTCAGGAAAACCAGGCATGCCATAGTCTTTTGCGAGCCCATCGATTAAGCGATCAAATGAATTTTTCATGAAGTCCCCTTAGATAGTGAGCCCGATGAGTGGTACGACACCCTATCTAAGTTCCAACCGTTTCATGTATAGGCATTATTGAAATTCTTGTACATGAACCCGCTGAGCGTTGCAGCAATGAACAACTGCCATGGCTGGGCGAGATGGCGAAGGTGTTTGGGGTGTAGGCGAGACACCGTTCACGTCGCTACCGAGCCTGCCCGGCAGCGACGTGTTTCCAATCAGAAACTGTACTTCGCCGTCAACGCATAGCTGCGCGGGTTGCCGTAGGTATCAGTCGAACCCCAGACGCTGCTGCTGCCAATCGCGGTGTAGTAAACGCGGTCGAAGATGTTGTTGGCGTTCAGTTGCAGGTCCAGGTGCTTGCTGACCTGATAACCGGCCATCAGATCGGCGACCGCGTAGCTGCCCTGTTCCAGACGATAGCTGCTTTCGGTAAGGGCGATGTCGTTGTACATGCGGCTCTGCCAGTAAACGTTGCCGCCGACACGCATTTTTTCCAGAGCGCCCTGCGGGCGAAAGACCGTCGAGAGCTTGAACAGATGCTCGGGAGTGTCGGTGTTAAAGCGCTGATTTTCTTTCGTCGGATCGAAGTCCTCGAGGTAGTGGGTGCGGGCGTAGGTATAGCCTGCGCCGACCTGCCAGTTCTCGGTCAGTGCGCCTTGCAGTTCCAGTTCTATACCCTGGCTGCGCACCAGTCCGGCGGCGTCGTAACACGTCAGCACCGCACAGCCCTGTTGGGTAGACGCCTGCGTCGCGAGGTTTTTCTGGTCGATCTGAAATACCGCCAGGCTGGCGTTGAGCGCGCCGTTGAAGTACTCGCCCTTGATACCGACTTCATAATTCTCGCCCACCACCGGGTCGAGCACTTTGCCGGACAGGTCCTGATAGTTCTGCGGGTTGAAGATGTCGGTGTAACTGGCGTACACGGAATGCTGTTCATCCAGTTTGTAGATCAGGCCTGCGTAGCGTGTCAGGTTGCGGGTGACCTTGAAGTCTTCGTCGCCCGAGCGGTCGTCGTAGTCGTACCAGTCCAGACGGCCACCAAGAATCAGCGTCAGCGGATCGGCGAGGCTCAGGCGGGTGGTGAGGTACACCGCATCCTGCGTGGCGATGTTATGGATTTTGCCATCGCGAACAAAGTCCGGCTTCGGCGCACCGATGGGCAGGCCGGTATCGTAAGGGCTGTATTCCTTGCTGGTCTTGTCATAGACGCGCCTGCTGGTGCCGACCACCACTTCATGGGTGCGGCCAAAGGCTTCGACCGGGCCGCTGGCATAGACATCGAACGCGGTCTGCTTTTCATCCGGCTTTGACTGATAGGCCGTGGTCTCCAGCGGGCCGTTGTAGCGAGAGAGATAGGTGCCCGAAAACAGGCCGTCCAGCGCGGAACCGGAGCCTGCGACGCGCAGTTTCCAGTCGTTGTCGAAGCGATGCTCCAGCTCACCGAACACCGTGTCGATCTGGATTTTCTTGTTTTCCCAGTCGGAACCGGGATAGGTCGAGCGCGACAGGTTCAAGTGGCGGCCATCCGTGCCCAGCGGCAGACCGCCCCAGAACAGGTTGGTCTGGTCTTCCTGACGCGACAGGCCAAAGGTCGCCGTGGTCGCATCCGTCAGGTCCGCTTCGAGCACGCCGTAGAACACGCCATGGTCGCTTTTTTCCTTGTCGCGGAAGCTGTTCGCGTCCTGATAAGAACCCACGATCCGTCCGCGCACCGTGCGGCTGTCGTTCAACGGGCCGGAAGCATCAAAGACGCCGCGGTAATCGTCCCAGCTTCCAACGGTGCCGGTAAGGCTGACCTGCGGAGTGGCGGTAGGGCGTTTGCGCACCATGTTGATCGCTGCCGAAGGATTGCCCGCGCCGGTGATCAGACCGGTCGCGCCACGAATCACTTCCACGTGATCGAACATGGCCAGGTTCGGCTGCACGCCCGCAGTGTAGCCCGAGTACGAGGCGGGCAGGCCGTCGTACATGATGTTGTCGATATCGAAGCCGCGTGACGTGTAGGTTTGACGGCCGGGCCCGCTGGATTGATCGAGAAACAGACCGGGCGTGTACCTGACCACGTCATTGATGCTGGTCATGGCCTGATCGTCCATACGCTGCCGAGTGACGACGGTCACCGACTGCGGGGTTTCACGAATGCTCAGCGGCAATTTTGTCGCTGTCTGCATGGGCCCCGTGGTGTAGGACTCGCTGCCCTCGGTGGTTGAGCCCAACTGATCGCTGCTGATTTGCGTAGCGCCCAGCTCCATCGCCGTGACTGGCTCGGCTTCGGCGTCTTGTACTTGCGCAGCGTAGGCCGTTTGAGAGGTTGCGAGCCAGATGCCCATTGTCAGCAGGGCTGGGGTGAAAAGAAAACGGCTTTGCGATTGTTGCCCCGGCATGAACCCGACACTCCCTGAAGCCGTCCGTGGCTGGATGATAATAATGTTGATAACTGTTCGCATTAGTGTGACAGGTTGTTTCAGCCAGAAAAAGACACTTCGGCCAAATAGCTGACAAAATTTTCACATTTGAGTGTTTGGATAAGCGTTGAAAGCCAACACGCGAGTGCTGCAGCGGTTTGAAAGGGAAATGCGGTATCTGTTGAGCACACGCGCCGATACGAGTGAAAGGCGTCTTACAGAAGGACGCGGGTCAAGCGAAGCACGGCTTGTCGCGCAAGCCGCGCACGCTATTTACCGGGTGTTGACATCAGCCAAGGCTAGACGCAATTACGGATTTTTATTTTTTCCACATACTTTCTATGGTTTGCCGAATTTTTTCCGGATTTTGCGTACCGAAATTGATGGGTGGATTATCGCTCGCGAAATATTGACTGAACCCTGCATGCAGGAAGGAACCGTCTTTGTCATCGATAACCTGCATATTTTCGAAGCTTCGTCGAACGGACTGAGAGTCAAGGTTATAAGTCCCGGTCATTACTTCCGCATTGCCGTCAGCTTTGAGTACACCGAACAGTTTGCCATGATCCTTGAAGCCCTTGTCTTCAAATCGACTTGGCCAGCCGCGTTGTTCTCCGATATCTACGAGATGTGACTCTCTGTTAAAAATGCGTACATCGATATTTGCCAACGCGTTCTGCTTCTCGGCTTCACTTCCTTTAAGGTTCTTGAGGATCTGTTCGCGGAGGTAATTGATCTGATTAAAACCATCCGCAAGACTTGTGAGAATTTGCAGCTTCGCACCTTTCTGCGCGGCGTTGGCCAATAACTTACAAACGCCTTCATCAAACCGTCGACTGCTGCCGTTACGAATGCAGACTTTTTCGCCGGGTGCGACGTTTGTCAGCATCGTTTTGAGTGCCTTGCCAATAGGGCGTTCAAACCCGCCGCTGGTGTCATTCGAGCCTTTGTTTTTAATCCAGGCGATACTTTTTTTCTTTGAGTGACCCAAGTCAAAGCCTTGAGCCTTGAAGATATCTTTGAAGAACTGCTCCTGCTCGGTGCCGTTTGTTTTATCTACGGCACTTAATTTTTTACCAGCGTTTTCGACAACGAGTGGCATTAAGGCGCTGTAAATATCTCGCGATTTTACCGCTGCTCGCTGTACGACGCGACCATCGAGGCTGTCCAGTTTTGCACAGTGGTTCTCTCTCTTGTTAAAGAGGTTTCCCTTGATCGCTGTCTCAGACTGATTGTCAAGAAAGTTAGTAAGCTGCTCAGAAGCCAGAGAGTTGCTTAGCGTCACGCAACCTGAGTCCATCCAGTTAGGTTTCGCAATATTGCCAAGTGATGCCCCCATGGTCACACAAAGCCCATTATCATTGACAATGAATTTGTCATGGTGCGATCCGGCAAATCCTTTGGGCTCTCCTGCCAGAAAAAAAAGGTTCGCTTGAATGTTTTCCAGCTTAGGGCCTTCGATTTCGCCACGTTCCACTGCCGCATTGAAAAGTGTAACTGCCTTGGCCCAGTCGTTTTCCTTGATGCTGATATTGGTACGCTTATCTTCGGTGTAGTAATTCTGAATAGCATCGCTTTTCTGGTAGAAAAACACACCGGTAAAGTCTTTGTCGTGCTGCTTGCTGGCAAAACCTTGTAGTACGGAAGCTATGGTCGGCGACAGGGCATCGCTTTTTGGAGCTCCTAGCGGCTTGATTCCGTAGCTGGTTACCACGCATACCTTGTCAGCCGATGCAAATGCACTGCGTACCACTTGACATTGTTCGGCTTCAGTCAAAATGTCATGGTCGGAAATTCGCGCGATGGGGTCAAATGAGCAGTCGCTACTATCAAGTCCCATGACCATTTTATAGGTCAGTGGCTTACGTGTAGCAAGATCAATCATCGCTGTCAGCGCTTCAGTGTCTTGCAGGCAGGCATGTACCCGCTGTTGTTGCGTCTCTTCGAAACGGGGTTGTCTATAAGCTCCCGAAGCAGCGACAGCAAGTTTAGCGACGTCTTCTTCGACGTTATACTGCTGGCTCACCTGGGCAATAAAATTTTGTATCGCCTGTTTTTTTTGCTGATTTTCTGAAACAGTTGATAGCTTGTTTTTTAACCAGGAAAAGCTATTTTTTTCTGCGGTGTCCGCGTTGGTTTTTGAGTGGCTCGCCGTTTTCGAGATATCAACCACTGCCGAATAGTTTGCGGGGACGCGAGGCGGTGCTATTCGTTCTGTCGATGACGATGACGATAGAGGCACGGGGTCTGAGCACTGCGCTCTGAAAAGCTTGCTGAGCGTTGATTTTATTGAGGGCGCTGAAGGTTGCGCGGTGGGCACGGCGGTGGCGTGGTTTGATGGAGCCGATCGGACGTCCATATTAGAACCCTCTTCTGAGATGGTTGAAGTGCGTTGATTCAATTTTTGCCGCTGGAACAGGTTGAGATCGAAGTGCCGACCTCAGTTCTCGTGTGAGCGCTACGAAGTTGTCCAGTGTTGGGGGTGTCAGAAATTTTGTGTTTGGGCATAACATGAGTAAGAGGTGCATGTATGCCAACCAAAAAGAAACCCGAGCTGCGGAAGCTCCCTGCAAT
>NZ_LGLN01000065.1:273072-274352 GCF_001293775.1 Pseudomonas syringae pv. cilantro | reverse complement strand
ACAAAAAATCTGACAGTCCCCCAGTGTTTGCCACAGCGCCACACGATCTAATGATTCCAAGGTCACTGTGTGGTGCACGAACAGCTCTTGGTTCTCCGTATTGAGTGCAATGGCACTTCCCCGAAGTACATTTTTCTGAGCGTTGATGGCCAGTGCTGAAGCGAGCACTCGACCATCGACAGCGGGCTGCAGCTCAAGCAAAGTGCCGTACAAATGAAGACTTGAAAAAGCGTCCGGAACCGCCAACTGGAACAGGTTGCCCTCTCTGTCAGAGAAAGCGCTGTGACCATCCTGATCAACGCAACCTGCAGGATGCTTGATGCAAGCGGCTGTTTTTAGCCATTCGTCAATATCATTTCGAGCCTGATTACCGTTCATTCTTCTCCACGCACTGTTGGGGTTGGACCTGAAAAGTCACCGCTTACGTGGTCATGACCTTGCGAAGAGTTCCATGCTGAAGTGGTTGCTGGCAGTGCGCTTGACTAGGTTGTTGGCGGGGATTCTGGTACTTAACGCACTGCATGTAGCGTTCGACGGACTCGAAGAAAAGGCGCTTTCTCGGTAACGCAGAAGGGGTCGTTAAAAATCCATGAAAATTTGCGCCTGAACTACATTGATACGAATTTTAAGGCCCTCCGCCCGTCTCAAGGCTAAGATCCTCGTCTTCGTTCGCGCCAGCGATGTTTCATTTGCGTGTTGCACAGGCTTGTAGACATTTTTTCTGGCCAGCAACCAGACGCTTGCTTGGACCTTAATTACTGAAGTGTTTTAAGCAGATTTTATACTTAGAGACTCCGCCTCATGACCCAAACCCATCGCCTCCATCTCGTCCTCGGCGACCAGCTCTCCTTCGACCTCGCTTCCCTGCAAGACCTGAACCCCGAGCACGACACGGTCTTGCTGGTCGAGGTGATGGAGGAGGCGAGTCATGTGCCGCATCATCCGCAGAAAATCGCGTTGATCTTCAGTGCCATGCGTCATTTTGCCGAGGCGTTGCGCGAGCGTGGGGTTCAGGTGCGGTACGTGACGCTCGATGATCCGGAAAACGCAGGCTCGGTGCCCGGCGAATTGCGTCGCTGGCAGGCCTTGTTGAACGCGGACGAGTTGCACGTCACCGAGTGCGGCGACTGGCGGCTGGAGCAGTCGATCAAGGACTGCGGCTTGCCGATCCACTGGCATGCCGACACGCGTTTTCTCTGTTCCCGTGAAGAGTTCTCATCGTGGGCGCACGGTAAAAAGCAGCTGCGCATGGAGTTTTTCTACCGGGAGATGCGCCGCAA
>NZ_LGLN01000065.1:225261-272945 GCF_001293775.1 Pseudomonas syringae pv. cilantro | reverse complement strand
CGCTTCGCCAGCCATTACGGTTCGCTGGAGGCCTTCGACTATCCGGTCACACACGTCGACGCTCAGGCGTTGTGGGAATACTTCCTGGATTTTGGACTGGCAGGCTTCGGCGATTATCAGGACGCCATGGCCACTGATGAGCCCTTTCTGTTTCATGCGCGGATCAGTGCCGCGCTGAACATCGGTCTGTTGGACCTGCGCCAGATTTGCAGCGATGTCGAGTCTGCGTACTGGTCGGGCAGGGTAGCGCTGAATGCCGCCGAAGGTTTTATCCGCCAGTTGATTGGCTGGCGCGAGTATGTGCGCGGCGTTTACTGGCTGAAGATGCCCGATTATGCGAGCGGTAATCTGTTCGGCAACAGTCGACCGCTCCCGGAGTTTTACTGGACCGGCGAAACGAAGATGAACTGTATGAGCCAGGCGATTGGCCAGAGCCTGAAACATGCCTATGCCCACCACATTCAGCGCCTGATGGTGACTGGAAACTTTGCCTTGCTCGCCGGCATCGTGCCGGAGCAGATCTGCGAGTGGTATCTGGCGATCTATATGGACGCCTTCGACTGGGTCGAGTTGCCCAACACGCTGGGCATGGTCATGCACGCCGACGGTGGTTATCTGGGCTCCAAGCCTTATTGTGCCAGCGGCCAGTACATCAAGCGCATGTCTGATTATTGCCGTGGCTGTGCGTACAAAGTGACTGAAAGCACGACCGACGATGCCTGTCCGTTCAACGCGCTGTACTGGCATTTCCTGATGCGCCATGGTGACCTTTTGCGTCGCAATCAGCGCATGGCGATTATCTATAAAAATCTCGACCGTATGGCTGAGCCCAAGCAACAGGCATTGTGGGCGCGGGGCGAGCATTTGCTGGTCAGACTGGATGCCGGAGAGGCGCTTTGAAAAAGAGTGAGCTGCCGGTCAAAACCTGCGTGGTGTGCGGGCTGCCGTTCACCTGGCGCAAGAAGTGGGCGCGTTGCTGGGACGAGGTTCGCTACTGCTCGGAACGGTGCCGTCGGAACAAGTCGTCGGTCAGCCCGTAACGCTTTCAAAATATTTCGAAATGAAAAGCGCTGAACTATCGGTTCAGCAACATGATCCTTCCTTATGCGCAGTCTGCGTGACCCCGACAGGCCAGTGCATCCGCACTGAGCATCGATCCAGGGTCGCCGAACGATAAGGAGCTGTCATGACCGTTACCACCCATCCCGTCTATCGCTGCACGCCGGGTCCGCTACACGCGACTTTGCTGGCAGGCACTGTCCCGTTGTTTCTCGGCGGATTGCTGAGTGATATCGCTTACTACCAGACCTTTCAGATTCAATGGAGCAACTTTGCGGCCTGGTTGATTGCCGGAGGCCTGTTGTTCTGCGGGCTGGCGCTGCTGTTCGCGTTGGCAAATCTGATCCGGGCCACTCACAAGGCTGGGCGTCCCGTGGCGTACTTCCTGCTGTTGCTGGTGACCTTTTTGCTGGGGCTGGTCAACGCGTTCGAACACGCCAAAGATGCCTGGGCGGTTATGCCGTCGGGCCTGATTCTGTCAGTCATCGTTACCGTTCTGGCCTGCGTTGCGACGTGGACCGGGCTGACCAGCCTGCGTTCCGGAGGTGCAGAATGAGACATATCCACGCATTGACTGCATTGAGCATGGCGCTGTTGTTGAGCGCATGTGGTGGCGAAGCAGACAGCACCCAGGCACGCGGCCCGGACCCTAAGCTGCCCGAGCCGCAACGTGGCCTGTTGCCCAGCATGAAAATCGCCGAGCCGGTTGCCTGGGGCGATCAGAAGCCGACTGTGCCTGAGGGTTTCAGCATTACGGCGATTGCCACCGATCTGAGTATTCCGCGTCAGTCCATCGTGCTGCCCAACGGCGACATCATCATTGCTGAAGGGCGCGGCGGCAGTGCTGCCAAGCTCAAACCCAAGGATGTGATCGCCAGTGTCATCAAGGCGCAGGGCAACACCAAAGTCAAAGGCGGCAATCGCCTGACGCTGTTGCGTGACGCGGATGGTGACGGTAAGTATGAATTGAAGACCGTCTTTGCTGAAAACCTCAATGCACCTTATGGCCTGGCGTTTGCGAACGGCAAACTGTATGTCGCCAATCAGGATGCGCTGGTCAGCTTCGATTATCAGGACGGCCAGACCAAGGCGAGCGGTGAGCCTGTCAAGGTGACTGACCTGCCGTCGGCAATCAACCACCACTGGACCAAGGCGCTGACCGTCAGCCCTGATGGGCGCTTCCTGTACGTCGGCATCGGTTCGAACAGTAACGTGACCGAGCGCGGCATGGAGGTCGAGATCGATCGCGCGATGGTCTGGCAGATCGACGCTGCGTCGGGCGCTCACAAACCGTATGCGACCGGCCTGCGTAACCCGACTGCTCTGGCTATCCAGCCGGGCACCGGGCAGTTGTGGACGGTGGTCAACGAACGTGACGAACTGGGGCCTGACCTGGTTCCGGATTACCTGACCTCAGTGAAAGAGGGTGCCTTCTACGGTTGGCCTTACAGCTATTGGGGCCAGAACGTGGACCCCCGTGCCCAGCCGCAAAATCCGGCCAAAGTCGCGGCGGCAATCAAGCCTGATTACAGCCTTGGCTCACACGTCGCCGCGCTGGGCGTGTCGTTCTCCATTCCGGCCATGGGCGACAAGTTCGCAGACGGCGTCTTTGTCGGCGAGCACGGCAGCTGGAACCGCGACAATCCGGTCGGCTACAAGGTGATCTTCGTTCCGTTCGCCAATGGCCGCCCTGCGGGTGAGCCGGTGGACTTCGCGACAGGCTTCCGCGGCGCTGACGGCAAGACTCGCGGTCGGCCAGTGGGCGTTACGGTTGATCCGCGCGGTGCACTGATCATCGCCGACGACCTGGCTAATACGGTCTGGAGAGTGACCCGCAATAAATAACCGGGCTCACGTTGTTCTCGACTATCGTGCGACGCTCTGCGTCGCATGCCGGTCCGTGCGCTCTGCGTCCTCTTTTACGACGCAGAGCGTCGCGAGCTGCATTCCGCACGCTATACAGGGTGGATTCATTACCCGCTTACACGTTAGGGTTGTTCGCATCCATGCACTGGCCAAACCGGCCTGTTACCGAAGAACCTGAATTCTGGAACTGCTGTGAGTCGCTTTGAAACTGCTGCAAATCTCGAAACCCGGCCCGCTTCATGGTGGGCCGTCGGCAGCGTATCGCTCGGATCATTTGCCACCGTCACCACTGAATTTCTTCCCGTAGGGCTGCTGCCCGATATCGCTCGCGATCTTGAAACGACGGTCAGCCACGCTGGCCTGATGATGGCTGTTCCCGGGCTTCTCGCAGCGATTTCTGCGCCTGCCTGTATCGCCCTGTTCAGCCATGTCGACCGCAAACGCCTGCTGCTGGGCCTGTTGTCGATATTGCTGGCCTCCAACCTGATCGTGGTGTTATCGGAACAGTTCTGGCTAACCCTGGCTGGCAGGGTGCTGCTCGGCTTCGCGTTAGGAGGGTTCTGGACGATTGCCGGCTCGCTCGGGCCTCGATTGAGGCCGGGCAGGGAGGGCGTGAAGGCAACGGCTTATGTCCTCGCGGGCGTCTCGATTGGCACGGTTGCCGGCATTCCTGCCGGCACCTTTATCGGCGAGGCTTTTGGCTGGCGCGCCGCGTTCGAAACAGCGGCAGTCGTGACGGTGGTGGTGGGCATGCTGATCACAACGCTGCTGCCTGCGCTGCCGGGCGAGCGCTCTGCCGGTCTAAACCAGATGCTTTCGCTGGCAGGCGAGCAAAAGATCCGCCGCATGTTCGCTGCCGCATTACTGATCTATGTCGGACACTTCGCGGCCTACACCTACCTAGCCCCCTTCGTGCAGGACGCCGCAAACATAAAAGGTCAGGCGTTGGGATTGTTGCTGTTTGCCTTCGGCCTCGCAGCGGTTGCGGGCAATCTGGCAGGCGGTGCGCTGGCGGCCAGAAATGCGCCGTCCTCGGTTTTGATCATGACCTTGCTGATGCTGGGGTCATTGACTGCATTGCTGCTGTTCGTCGCTATTCCCTGGCTGCTCTGGCCCGTCATTCTGGTTTGGGGTTTTGCCTTCGGGATGATTCCGATCACCACGCAAATATGGTGTTTCGACGCCTCGAGCGGACGTGTGGAGGGGGTTCAGGCGCTGCTGGTCTGTGTGGTGAACCTGTCGATTGGCGGCGGTGCCTTCATCGGTGGGCTGGTGTCCGAAGGTGCAGGCTTCAGCGCAGCGATAGTGACCGGCGCGGTGTGTGCCGCGTTGTCTGTGGCGACGGTGGGCATGGCACTGCGCAGGTCAAAGCGGGTCACCTGCGCAGGTTGAGAGAGTCCAGCCATCAGCCCGCTTTGAAGAACGCCACTTTCTGCGTCAGGCGGTCCGCAAGCTGCGCCAGGTCTTCGCTGGCCGTTGCTACTTGCTGAGAGCCACTGGCCGATTTGAGTGTCGAGTCATGAATACTGTTGATATTCATCGCCACCTCTTCGGCCACCGAGCTTTGCTGGATTGAGGCGCTGGCGATCTGCGCATTCATGTGGTTGATCGCGCCGACCTCCTTGCTGATTTTCGACAGAGCGCTCTGCGCATTACGCGTCTGCGCCACGGCCTTGTTGACCAGTTCGCAACTGTCACGCATGTTCTGCGCAGCGGTCTCCGTGCCACCCTGCAGCGTACTGATCATCGCCTGAATTTCCTGCGTCGACTGCTGGGTGCGGGTTGCCAGGGAGCGCACTTCATCAGCCACCACGGCAAAGCCCCGGCCATGCTCTCCCGCGCGCGCAGCTTCGATGGC
Organism: Pseudomonas syringae pv. cilantro; assembly: GCF_001293775.1. Classification (GTDB taxonomy): domain Bacteria; phylum Pseudomonadota; class Gammaproteobacteria; order Pseudomonadales; family Pseudomonadaceae; genus Aquipseudomonas; species Aquipseudomonas syringae_P. The sequence continues at coordinate 268,162 of NZ_LGLN01000065.1, read as the reverse complement.
GGCGTTGAGGGCGAGCAGGTTGGTCTGCGAAGCAATCGAGTTGATCACTTCGATGACCGTCTCGATCTGCTCGCCATGCCTGGACACCTGTTCCACGGTATTGGTCGTCTCGACCAGCGTCGCAGCCAGTTGTTCGATGGCGGCGGTCGTGCCTTCCACCAGACTGTTGCCGGTTTCCACCTCGGTGTCGGCCAGACGCGCCGCATCTGCTGCCTGGGCCGCGTAGCCGGAGACTTCATTGACCGTGGCGGCCATTTGACTGATGGCGGTCGCGACCTGTTCTGCTTCGCGGGTCTGCACCATGACCTGCGCATTGTTGGTCGAGGACGCCGCTGACAGCACGGTCGATGACTGGCTGACTTCCAGCGCTGCCATTCGCACCTGGGTGATCGTCTCGGAAAGACGACCCAGCGCGGTTTTCAGCACTCCCATCACACTGTCAGGGTGCTGCGTTGAGATACTCTGCTGCAGATCACCATCGGCCAGACGCCTGATGGCCTGTGCAACGTCGAACGGTTCTGCCCCCAGCGTTTTTTTGACAAAGCGGATGATGAACACCGACAACACGATACTCAGCAGCACGGCAAATGCAGTGGCCAGCAGCATCAGGCCACGGAACTGGCTGGCGGTTGTCTGCACATCATCGAGCTGCGCCCTGATCGCAGCTTCTTCATGGTCAATGAGCGCGTTGACCCGTTTCAGCCACTCGCTGTAATCACCGGACACCTGACGCAGTAACAACGCCTGAGCGCCGTCAATGTCACCCGCGCGACGCAGAGCAATCACGCTTTTGGTGGACGCCAGCGTCTGTTGCTCGATTTCCTTGATGCTGCGCAACAACTGACGCTCTTCGCCCGTCACGCCGGGCTTGGTGAACAGCTGGTCCATTGGCACGGCCGAGTCGACGTAGTCTTTTTCAAGCCGCGTCATTTCTGCCAAGTGGACAGCCAGATCCTGATCATTGTTGACCAGCACCGCATCACGCAAGGCAATCGCCCGATTGTGCACGCTGCCGCGAAAGTTGATCGCGTAGCGCTGCACCTTCGCGGCATTTTTTCCAACGTCCTCCAGCGTGCTGTCAATAAAACCCACGCGCTGAATACCTACGGCAGTGATCAAAATGAGTAGCGACACCACGGCAGCAAATCCCAAGCCAATACGAGTTGCCAGAGAAACCGGTTTTTTCATGAGATAGGCTCGTGAAGGAATAAGCAAGGGGCGCCAGGAACATGGCGTCAGACTAATAGCGCAAGGCCAGACAGTATGCTTGAGCGGCGAGCCTGCCAAATAGATATTTACACACCGTTGGATAGAGAGGCGTTATTGCAGCATTTTGTAGCCTGCACGACGGTGACTTGTTGCCGCAGAGGTGCGGAGATTGTTGAGACCTTCAGCACAGGCATTATGGACACCGGCCAGGCTGGCCATTCATTCCCGTAGACCTTTCCACATATACACCTTCGACACGAATCGATTACCTAAAGCCACTGCAAAGGGTTCGATGCCAAACGCGACAAATCCCATTCGCTCGTACAACGCCTGTGCCTCGGTATTACCCTCGGTCACAGTGAGCTGGACGATCAGCAGCCGGGGGCGGGATATGGCATGCGCCAGCACGCTGTTCATCAACCCAGATCCGATGCCTTTGTTCCTGTGCGTCCGTGGCACGTACATACCGAACACGGTGGCTTTGTGACTGACCTTTTTGCGGGTTTCAAACGACAATCCGGCCACCCCCCGCAGTTGACCATCTTCGACTGCGGCAAACACGACGTCGCTGGCTGTCGGGCTGCTGTCGAGCCTTTTCTCCCACCATGCGACAGGCAGCGCCTCACGCTCCGTCACTTCTGAAGTGAAGGCGTCAGGATGAATCGCGTAGGCTTCAAGCATCAGCGCGCGATAAGCGGTTGCATCGTTTGGGGTAAGTCGCCGGAACGTGAGGGTCATCGAAGTTGCGCTCGCCTGATTCAGAATCCGGATGTGCAGTCTGCCGACCGGTGTTTCGAGCTTCATCTTAGCGAGCGGCACACCACCGGTCATCTGAAACACAATGTTTCAGATCGGTTAAATAAATCTTAATGATGCCGCCATCGCCCCTGAATACGGGGTTCTGACAGCGCGCCACATTAGTTCCCCGGCCATTCAACTGAATATAACTATCAAGTTAACCCCCTCAGCGCCGATTTACGGGCATTCCGAAAAATCAGAGGCACACACGTCATGAGCGCAAAATGGTTGGATAACTTGAAGGTCAGCAAAAAGCTAGGGCTGGGCTTTGCCGCTATTTTGCTGGGTGTACTGACGGTCGCAGCCATCGGCTATTCCAGCACTAACCTGCTAATCGAGCGCATGGGCAAAAGCAGCAAGGTTGCCGAAATCAAGGCTGATGTGCTGAGTGCCCGTATCGCTGCCCAAGCCTACGCGACAGGCCCAAGCCCGGCTGGCGTGCAGACTTACGCGAACGCACTGGACACGCTGAACCGCAGCGTCGATGAGGGCCTGGGGCTGTTCGTGGTATCGAGCAACCTGGAAAAACTGCGTGCCATCAAGGAGCAGGTAGGGGGCCTGAAGCAGACCTTCGAACAGTTGGTCGCCATCAATCAGAAGGTCGATGACGCGCTGAAGCCAATCATCAAGGTCTCCGATGATGTCAGCGGGACCTTCGAGAACCTGTTGAACAAGACTATTGACGACACCCTGCGCGCGCCGGACGAAACCGGGATCAAGCAAGTCAAGATCGCTGGCGACCTGCGTAACGGCATGACCAATTTTCGCCTGGTGTTTCGACGCTACTTGAGTATCCCGTCTGCCGATAACCGTCAGGCCACGTATAACGCGGCGGACGCACTGATCGCCCAGGTCGCTGCCGCTCGCAGTGAGCTGCCCAGCCAGGCCAATGCCGCAGTGGATGCCGCGCTGAGCGCGCTCAAGCAGTACAAAATATTGATGACCTCGATCTCGGATATGCTGCAGCAAGCCGATCAGGTTCGTAACAGTCTGCAACAGCAATCCATCGCGACCGCAGCCCGTGCCGACGATCTGGCAGCCCAGCAGGTCATCAGTGCCAAAAAAGAACAGAACACCGCTGTCATGCAGCTGCTGAGTGTCGCGGTGGTCGTATTGCTGATCGGCATCTTCGCGGCGTTCCTGATTACCCGTCAGATCACCGTGCCCCTGAACGAAACGGTCATTGCGGCGCGGCGGATCGCCGATGGTGATCTGACCCAGGACACTCACACGACCCGTCAGGACGAACTCGGTCTGTTGCAGAACACCATGCAGCACATGACCGTTTCCCTGCGTGGCCTGATCGGCGGCATCGGCAACGGTGTGACGCAAATCGCCACCGCCGCCGAGGAGTTGTCTGCCGTCAGCGAACAGACCAGCGCCGGTGTCACCCTGCAAAAAAATGAAGTGGATCAAGTCGCGACGGCCATGAACCAGATGTCGTCCACGGTGCAGGAAGTGGCGCGCAACACCGAAGATGCCTCACGGGCCGCCAAGCAGGCCAGCGAACGCGCCGCCCACGGCAGCAGCGTGGTGCAGCACGCCACGCGGGAAATCGGCCAACTGGCCGGTGAAGTGAAACAACTGGGTGAGGCCATGCAACGCCTGACCGAAGACAGCGGCAAGATTGGCAGCGTGATCGACGTGATCAAAGCGGTCGCCGAACAGACTAACCTGCTTGCCCTCAATGCTGCCATCGAGGCCGCGCGTGCGGGTGAGCAGGGTCGCGGGTTTGCCGTAGTGGCCGACGAGGTGCGCTCGCTGGCCCAGCGCACCCAGAACTCCACCACTGAAATCGAAGCACTGATCCTGACCTTACAACAGGGCACGGGTGCCGCTTCGGGCCTGATGGACGCCAGCCTGCAACGCACCGAAGGCACCGTGATACTGGCTCGCCAGGCGGAACAGGCGCTGGTGGAAATCAATCAGTCGATCGGTACGATCGAGCAGATGAGCCAGCAGATCTCTGCCGCCGCCGAGCAGCAGAGTGCGGTGACCGACGAAATCAACCGTAGCGTGCTCAGCGTTCGCGACATTGCTGACCAGTCTGCCTCGGCAACCGAGCAGAGCGCAGCGTCGACGGTAGAACTGGCTCGTCTGGGCAGCAATCTGCAGAGCATGGTGGCGCGTTTCAGGATTTAAGAGGCGTTAGGGGAGGTGCGCTGTTCGTTGTGTGGCGTCACTCCAAAACGCATGGAAAATGGTGTGCCACATCGCAGGCGATGCACACCATTTTGGGGTTGTGTTTCTGTAGCAAAGATTATTCCGTTGCCTTGATCCACTTAGGCACATCTGAATCAGGTGGAAGGTGACGGTCTTCAGTGGCAGCGGCTTCTTTTGCTCTTGAGTACGCTGCTTTAGCTTTCAAACTGGACTGACTAGCTTGGTCATTGTTTCCTTTCTCCGAATGCGCACGCGCTTCGGCTTCGTGTTGAGTTGCCTCACGAGCGTGGTCTTCTGAGGTTTTTTCACATCCGGCTAAAGCAAGTATTGACAAGAGTGCGGCAGTAATGTCTAAGCGGTTTTTCAAAATGTAAGTCTCTTCTATAACTGAATTTATGCCATCCGTGCTGGCGAACGTTGATGAGTGGTACTTTTAAAGTATCGGGTTCCCACTCAATGCAGGGTTAAAGGTTTTAGATGAATTTTTTTTCACTAAGCGCGTCGGACCTTGTGCGATGGCTCACCATTCGTTTTCCCCCTAAAACGTCGCTGCCGTGACTGAAGGCTTATAGGCTTCCGCGGCAGATGACAGGGAGAGGACCGGCGTTCAGCAGGGTCACCATGACAGTGCACCCTGTGCTTCGCGAGGCCTGATTCGTCTCCTACAGCAACGCCGACCGGCATCAACGCATTCAAAATCAACATCGGGTCAGCACTTCGGGACGCGGCCGCAATCTGTCCAGGCTTCAGGAAAAATCTAATCGGTGCGTGGCACTGCATAGACGTTTTTTAGTCTCTCTTTGACGTCAGGAAAAAAGTTTACAACTCACCGTTTTTCACCTGCTTAGTTTAGCCAGGCGCTAAAGAGTGCTAATAAATGATGTCATGATAATTGACTGATCGGTAGCCTCTTGGCAAGCATTAGTGCGAAATTGTGTTTTTATTAACTTGGTATGATCGTACTAATAGTGTGCGGCGTCGGCCGCCGGCTATGATCTGAAGATGCAAAGTAGTAAGGGTTTTCTGACGGTTCGGTCAAATTAAATTCCGACTGGAGATCACAAGTAATAGGGCGCTAATTTCAGATTTTCGGTTGGCACCAGCTGACCGTGGATCAAGACTAGGCTGTGCAGTTACTAACGAATCATACGACGGCTGTTAGAGTAGCTTTCTTGGGAAAGCCGAGCGAAATCAGCTCGCGCTGCTGTGCCTTCTCCAGTCAGGCTTAGTCAGCAGGTTTGTAGCGTGCAGAAACGTAATCTTACGGGCGCAGAAGCGTGTTAACGGCCCGTCATCACGGGTTATCCAGATTGCGAGACGGTTGGCAGGCCATCTTCCGGAGCCTGGACGAATGAGCCTGTTGGCATTTGTCGAACGACTTATACGTGATTCCGAGCCTCTGCCCGCACAACCATCCACACCCCCAGGCCAGACACCGCCATGCCAAACGCGATTTGCCACGACAGCGGTTCGTCGAACATCGCCCAGGCCCAGAGCATGGTCACGGGAGGGCTGAGGTACAGAACGCTGGCGACCCGGGTGGCCGTCGCACGCCGCAGGCATGTCCAGTACAGCCCGTAACCCCCCAGCGTCGCCAACCCCACCGTCCACAACACGCTCAGGGCAAAGCCACTACTGGGAATGGGCGCCAGACTGCCCTGTGTCCCCTGAATAATGGCGAATGCGAAGCTTGAGACACAGCATTGCAGCCACAGATTGGGGAGCAGGGCCATCGGTGGCGATGCGCTGGAGCGTTTTTGCCACAACGTCGCAATTGCCAGTGAGAACATCCCCAGCAAGGGCAGGCCATAGGCCCATAAAGGCGCATCACCCCAGGCCAGTGCGCTGTGAGTGACCAGCACCACGCCGACCAGACCTACCAGCAGCCCCGCCCAGATTTTCCAGCTCAGTCGCTGCCCGAGAAATAACGCAGCCAGCAGCGCCATGCCCAGCGGCAGCAGATCGGCCAACAGTGCCGCGAGCCCTGCCGGTACGCCCAGCGCGATGCCTTGCGTGACGCCTGCCACGTAGCCGGTCATTGCCAGCAGACCAATGCCGGCGTTTTTGAGCAGCAGGACAGGTGCGATTGTTATCAGTTGTCGTGCCACGAAGGGCAGCAGAATCAAGGTGACCACCACACAGCGCCAGAACACCACTAGCAACGGCGGCGCATAGTCCAGAGAGAAACGTGCGCCGACGAAGCCGGAACTCCAGGTCAGCAGCAATGCCGCTTCGAGTAAGGGCAGAGGAATGGCCTGGTGCCAGGCAGGCCGCGATGAGTTCGGGGGTATCGACAGGTAATGATTCATCGACACACGCTAAGTGGTCGGCGTAATCTAATAAATCAAAATTATCTGCATCAGTTATTCAGGAATGCTGAAGTATGACGGCGATACTCGACATCGAACTGGTGCGCACCTTCCATGCAGTGGCGCGAATCGGCAAGTTTTCCGCAGCGGCCGAGCAGTTGCACAAAAGCGCGGCGGCGGTGAGCGTGCATATCCAGCGGCTTGAGGCCGTGGCAGGCGGGCGTCTGCTCAATCGCGATAATCAGGCCGTCTCCTTGACGGTGCTGGGCAAGCGACTGCTTTTGTCCACGTCCGAGTTGCTGTCCACCCATGACCGGGTGCTGGCCGACCTGCATGGCACCCACCTGGCGGGGCGCATCACGCTAGGCGTTCCGGACGAATACGCGGTGCATGTCATCCGCGACATCCTGCCGGTGTTCGCGGCGGCCTGGCCCAATGTCGTGCTGGAATTGAAAACCGCGCCCAGTTTCTCCCTGCGCGAGCAGGTACTGCGCGGCGAGCTGCAGGCAGCGGTCATCGCGCAGCCCAAAGGGCAACTGACGGCTGAAACAGTGTTTCTGGTCTCCACCAAGCCCGTCTGGGTAGGACCCGCCAACACCCTGCTGGCGTCGACAGACCCACTGCCGCTTGCCATGCATGCCGCGCAATGTCCCTATCGTAAAGCGATGGTGGAGACATTCAGACAGGATGGCCGCAAAACCCGCGTTGTACTGGAGAGCCCGTCCAGTCAGGCCGTCAAAGCCTGCGTGGAAGCGGGGCTGGCGATCAGTCTCATTGATCGAAGCGGAGTGACAGACGCCATGCAGGTCCTCAATGACCTGCCTGAAATAGCCGAGCACGAGATCGTCTTTTTGCGAGCGCCTGCGTCACAGACCGATGAGGCGGTGAGTCTGCTGGCGCAGGCGATGCAGAGGCATTTTCGGGTTTAGTAACAGAGCCGGTGCACGGTTTATAGCGTCGCGCTCTTGTGAGCGCGAGGCGCTACGTTCGCCCTGCTTTCAGTCCAAATCCAAAGAAGTTAATTCAGGCATCTTTTTATTTTCCGGCTTTTTGATCAGCCTCGAAAGTTGCGCTCGGGAACGGACTGCGAGCCTTTGCGAACCACCACATAGCAAATGCCCCAAGAATGGCAGTCAGCACGGCCAACATCAGGATTACATTCTGGGTGCCCAAGGGGGCAGCCAACAAAGCCACCAGTAAGCCTGCCAGAGGCTGGGACATGTTGTTCAGCAGCGTGATCACGCCTACGGTTTTGCCGAAGTCCTTGGGCGGTATCACCTGCTGCCGGATAGTGCGCATGTAGACATTGAACATTTTGTCAAAACCGACGATAAGCAGAAAACCCAGCACATAGCCGAGCAGATTCGGACTCAGAGCGCTGATGAATGCGCCGACTCCGATCATTGAATATCCGACACCCCCCAAGACCCGCAGAGGCAAAACAATCCGAGCGAGAAGAAACAGGATAGTGATTGTTGTTGCCGCTCCCGCCGCTTGCAGCGCTGCATAGTTATCCTTGCCGGCGCCGAACTGGCCGATGACCATGGCCGCAGAGGTAGCCAGAGTGACACCGACGATCAGGTTGACTCCTACCGCCAGCGTGATGATCTTTTTCAATTCCGCCAGGCTGCGGATATGCCTGAAAGCAATCCTTAACGGCTGCAGCCAGATGTCTTGATGCTGCTCGAACACTTCTAGCGTGATATGGCTAAGACGTTGCCACGCCAGCATGCTCAGGTCTGCCAGCAGGAACAACCCGGCGATCCAGAGCACAACCCAATGCCAGGCCCATACTTCGAGCATCACTGCCGCTACCAGAGGCCCGAGTACCAGTCCTGTCTGGTCGGCGATCTGAGAGTAGGACAAGGTTTTGGTGTAGCTGTAGTGCTGGAAGATATGCGGCATCAGCACCTCACGCGCCATGATGCCTTGCGTGGTCAGCACCCCGCACAGTGCCGACAGGATCACGAGCCAGCCAATGCCACCGAAGATTCCGTAGAATGTCATCGCCAGCACACAGAGCAATGCCCGATAGACCTGACTGATATGCAGAATCTTGATAGGCGAGTACTTGTCGCACAGGGCACCGCACAACGGGAACACAAGAAATCGCGGCAGCGATTCCACAAAAAAAGCGAGCCCTGCCCATGAAACGCTGTTGGTGGTCTGGAATACCACTAGCGGCACAATAAATAACAGGATCTGATCCGCCAGTCTCGATAGAAACAGCGAGATAAAAAAGGCGAGGTAATCCTTACGCATAGGGAACTCCTTTGAGTCAGCGACGTGTCATAGTGGTCAGAAAAAACATCAGTAAGCCGATCCCGAACTGTCATTGAGATTATGTCGCTCATCACCACGCAATGGCGGGTTGAAGACGCTGACCAGAATCAGGTCCTGCTCCTTGCCTCCGCGCAAGAAATGCCGATCGTGTTGATCGAGTACATAGACATCTCCAGGCCGGATCGGAAATACGTTGCCATGCATGTCTTCGACTTCACCTTCTCCCGCGATGCAATAGCAAGCCTCCAGATGGTTTCGGTAATGCAAGAGTGACTCTGTGCCCGCGCGAACAATGGTGTGGCACAGCGTAAAGCCCATAGCATCGTGTTCGGTGAGTAGACGGTGGCTGGTCCCGGCGCCCCATTCAACGAAGTAGGGGGTTTTCTCAACATCGGATTTGTTGCGAACGAACATGTGAAATCTCTCTGAAATGGCCGACTGGAAAAATCAGTTCTTTGGGGCATTGCCAGTGACGGGCCGCAGAATGGCGTCGCCGCTGGCCTGCATCGCTTCGCTCCAGGCCACGTCCCGGTGCGCGGCCATAGCCTGAATATCACGCCAGTGGCGCTGAAGCGGGTTGCTTGCCGCCAAGGACGACGCGCCGAGCCTTTCCACTAGACGGCGCACAGCCTGCACGCACTGTTCCGCCAGATAGGTGCGATCACGTTTGAGCCGCAATAGTTGCTGCGTGTCTAGAGCTTGACCGTTGACACCTGCCTCATGCAGCCTCGTGATTAACGAGTCGTACAAGAGCTCTGCGCTGTATAGCTGCGCGGCCGAGTGGGCGGCCTGTTCGGCGACTCGAGGATCATTTACCTGTAATGAACCGTCGAGAGCAGATACAAACGCCGCAAGGGCACCCTCAGCGCAACCCAGTATCGGGCCAATGATTGAGGTGGTGAGATAGGGCACCAGGGGCACTCTGTCGATGTAGTCGCCCGCCAGCGCAAGCGGGTTCTGCGCAAATACCTCATGCAGCGTGAAGACGCGATCATGGGGCACCAACAACCCGCGGGTCAGCACATCGTGAGAACCCGTTGCCGCCATGCCGCAGCTATCCCAACTCTCAAGCTTTTCAACTTCACTGGCGGCAATCAGCACCAGAAAACGTGGTGTGTGAGCAACTTCCGGGTGCGTAGGGCAAGGGGCGTTGAGCATCAACCAAGTAGCATCCTCGATGCCTGAACTGAAGCGCCATCGCCCGTCGACCCGTATACCTTCAGGTTCAAAGGACAGCAAGCTGTCGACACTGGTGGAGGCTGAAGCGAAGAGCTGCCGTGGGCCGTCGTTGTACAGTTGGTCTATGCAGGCAGGGGGGAGCCGTCGTGCAATTGAGCCGTGACCGCCCACGAGAGCCAGCATCCAGCCTGTTGACGCACACGCCCGAGCGGCAGTACGCGCGCTTTCTACCAATGTCGGCCAGTTACCGGTACGTGTGACCGGCGCAAGTGGCGACAGTAGATCCAGCCAGCCTTCGGCAAACAATTCGTTGAATGTGTCGCGGCTCAGCCGGCGATTTTTTTCAGCTGCTGCGGCCCGATCGTGCCACAGAGGCAGATGGTGAGCTGCCCGCTGACAGGGCGAAGACAGTTCGTTGAGCTGTATCGCTTGCTCAGCAGGATCAAGCATCTGCTAGCTCCTTGCCACCGCTTGGCGACGGTGCCATGGCGCCAAGACGTGCAGCTTCAAAGCAAAACTCCGCTGGCTGAACGACCCGGCCCATTAGATCCAGAAACTGCTCGACCTGCTCTGGGTCGTCCGAGGCAACGAATTCACAGAAGTTGCTGCTGCTCCAGAGAAGGTGCACGCTTTTAAAGCGCGCGGACAGGGCGCTCACCAGCTCTTCCAGTGTGACTTGACCGTCTTGCATTTGCTCGAGCATCTGTTGGCGTTTCCAGCGGATATCTTCTTCGCTGAAGTATCGGGTCTTGAACTCCTCATCTTTGATCTGTTCCCGCCGCAGATACTCATCTGGATCGGGGTGATTGAGCTTTTCCAGGAAAAACACCAGTCCGCCAGGCTTCAGAAACTGCTTGATATGGGAAATCTGCCCGGCTCGGTCACGGCTATAGAACTGGAATGCGGCCATCTCATAAATGAAGTCGAACCCCTCGCTGAATCGATCAAATTCAGGGGTATGCAACAGAGCGGGTGTCACCTTGAACACCGACTGCGGGAAGAACAGCGACAGCGCCGGGTCGGCATGCCGCTCAAAGGCTATTTGATTGGCCAGGTTCGGAGAGGAAGTAAAACTGCGGATCAGTCCGTGCGAATGGCCGGTAAGAGCACGGCCGTTGCTACCGTCAAAGGCGTCCACTTCGAACAGGCTAAAGGTTTGGCCGGTGTTACTGCTATTGGCCTGAGCCAGGCGGGTCAGAGCAACGCCAACTCTGGCGAGCTCCTCGAGGATGTAGGGCACGCTGGCCAGGAAATGGGAGAATAATGGTCCAGCACCTGCGATCAGGCGATCGTGGTAGTCGAGGACCTGCGGGTCTTGGATCTCGGACCGCAGGTGGCTGTCCAGAGACTGTAGAGGTACTTGACTCGCACCTGTGGCCAGACTGTGAAAGTGCCCTGCGAGTTTGAGCATCGCACTTTGTTGCAGGTCGCGGTCGAGGGTGGTGTCATCTATTGGCTGGAGTGACGTCTTCATGGCATAGCTCCTGCTATCAGATCAGTCCTTTGGCGGTAAACTTGCCAGAATCGGTTTTCGGGAGCGCCTCGAGAAATACGTACTGGGTCGGGACCATGTGCCAGTCCAGATGCTCCTTGCAGTGGTCGATCAGCATCTGTGCGCTCGTTTGCCGATGATCGATGTCAAGCACGATACAAGCCTTTGGCACATGCCCTGCAGATTCGTCAGCGACTGGCACCACCAGCACCTCGGCAACGGCTGGGTGCGAGGCCAGGCACTGCTCAATCTCCCGCGGGTTCACGTTCCAGATACTGCGCGCGAACACATCGTCCTTGCGGGCGACGTAGTAGAGATAGCCCTCGGCGTCCTGCTTGAACAGGTCGCCAGTGCGGTACAGCCGAGAATGACCAAAGGTATCTTGGACAAAGGCTTTGGCATTCGCTTCAGGCATGTTCCAGTACTCGAGCATCAGGCAGTCGCTGGTCACCAGCAGCTCTCCAACCTGCCCGGGCTGATCGATAACCCGATCCTGCTCATCCACCAAGTACAGGCTGACACCGGGTAGAGGTTTGCCTACCGACGTTGGGCGGCGTTCAATTTCCTCAGGAGGCAGATAACTCACGCGTTTACATTCAGTGAGCCCGTAGTTGGAAAAAATTTGCACCTGAGGCAGAGCTTGGCGAATCCGCTGGATGTGGCGGCTATGAAGGGCCTGCCCGCTGCTAGAGATGTAACGCAAGCTGGGTACCCGCGCCTGCCACTCCGGTCCTGTTTTGGCGAGCAGGAAGAACACCGGAGGAAATACGTGCATTGCGGTGACTGCCTCGCGTTCGACTACCGAGAGCACATCCTCTGCGCTTGCAGCAGGCCGGCTTTCAACAACACTGGTGGCCCCAGCGTACAGCGGCATCAGCACATTGTAGACTCCGTAGTCCGATGCCAGTGTCGAGTAACTGAGGATGCGGTCGCCAGGGCTGTTGCGCAGGTATGCGGTGACCCTGCTGCAGGCTGCCAACATGATGCGGTGATTGACGAGCACACCTTTCGGGTTAAAGGTTGAGCCCGAGGTATAGAATATCGACGTGGGGCGTTCAGGGTCATCGGTCTGCGGTGAGACAACCGCATTCGATTCATCGCAGTGCCCCGCGACGGCATCGGCCAGTTGAATCACGCGAGGTATCGTCATCCGAAGCGGAGCGATGAGCAAAACAAGCTCAAGACCCGCTTCATCTATCAAGCCAGGCAGATCATCAGTGCAGTCAGTGATGAGTACCCGGGCGCCAGAATGCTTGAGTTGATGAATCAGCTTGGTACGACTGAGGGTGTGATGAGTCGCAGCGGTGGTCGCTCCGGCTTGCAGCAGCCCCAGATAGCTGGCGATCAGGTCAATGGAGATCGGCGCGTACAGGCCTACACGGGCGCCTGGGACGATGCCAAGCGTTGGCAGGACCGACGCTATTTCATCTACCCGTTTTTGCAGCTCCTGATATGAAGTTGCTTGTCCGTCCAGGATAATCGCCGGCTTGGTTGGATGTTTGTAGGCGTTACTTGCGATAACCTGATGAAACAGCTGCATGCTTATATCCTTTTAAGCGAAACATCCTGAGGCGATGTTCGTTTTCGCGCACAGACCGAGACATAAGTACCTTGCCATGTGTAGGGATCTATTGGCAGGCTGTCGGAGTTGCTCAGCGGCCAACGTTGCTTGTCAAAAAAATGATTGGACGCAACCAGGTCGAAATCGCCAAGCCAAACATCGAAAAAGCCTTCGCTTTCTTGAATGGATAGCCCAGCCTCCTTATCCCAGATGAACGGTTCTCCGGTCGCCTGAAAAAAACGAGTTAGATCTGACAAAAGATCCAGAAAGATATACCCGCCTGGCTTTACCGCATTGACTATTTTTGGCATCACCTGTTGAAGCTCATCTTTCGTGAAAAAGTGGAGAACTTCGGAGCATACAAGCACGTCGTAATTTTCGCGCTCAGGCGTGTAGGTCAACATATCAGCTTGCTGAAAGTTCAGGTCCTTTAGCCATGGGTTGAGTTGACGGCTATGCACCGTGCTGTCGACCATGTCTACGCCGCTCAGGCTGTAACCTTTACGCGCGAGAGCAGTGAGATTGCGCCCATCCCCGCAGCCAAGCTCAAGCGCGGCGCCCGGACCGTCAGGTAGCTTCGATAAAAACTGTTTGAATTCCCCTCGTAGCTCACCAAACAAAGTGCCGTTATCGCTAGCGCTATATTCGCCCATGTACCATTCTTTCAGGACGGAACTATCCACTACTTTCATAGTTGTTCTCTGTCAATGATTAATATCAGTGCGCAACACGGTGGTTCGCGAGCAGGGCGCGATTCGTGGAGATTAGATAGGGGGTCGTGGATTCGGAGGCGATGAGATATATAGCTGATAACGCTTGCGGCAGCAAAGCATGGTTGAACTCCATTTCATTATTAGTATGGGATCCGCCTCAAGCAGTAGCTAGAACTGACTGGCGACAGAGATTCTCCATCCAGTCCGTTTGCCTGTCAAGTTGAATCCGGCTATGGGATCCAAATATTTTGTGACGCTGGAGTGACACTATTCTTACCTATGGCTTTCAGAGTTCTGTGGTACGAACTGTTGGTCACGAAAAACGATCAGCTCTCAAGGTGGGCAATTGTGGTCACAGTTTTTTGCTCAGAAGATTGCAGTATGATTGTTCCCGATCCAGAGCGTATAGAGGCGCGCTGATCATCAGGATTGCAAAATGGCCCGGTCGATTACGGCCTGTCCGAATATATATCGCGGGCCATCGGAAGTTTTCATTCAGCTCATGGATCGCCTCAACCATCCTTGAACAAAAAGCTGTACGCATTCAGCGCCGGAACGCCGCCCAAGTGGGCGTAGAGCACTTTCGAGCCTTCCGGAAATTCGCCGTTGCGCACCATGTCGATCATGCCGTGCATGGATTTTCCTTCGTAGACCGGGTCGGTCAGTACGCCTTCGAGTCGCGCGCAGAGGCGGATGGCTTCCAGTGTGCCGTCGTTGGGCAGGCCGTACTCGGGGTAGGCGTAACGGGTGTCGAGCACCACGTCTTCGGCAGTGATTTCGCGCCCGAGGTCGACCAGTCTGGCGGTGTTCTGGGCGATGCGCAGCACTTGCTCGCGGGTCTTGTCCGGTTTGGCTGAGGCATCGATGCCGATCACCCGTTGCGCACGGCCATCGGCGGCAAAGCCCACCAGCATGCCAGCATGGGTACTGCCGGTTACCGAGCAGACCACGATGTAGTCGAACTTGAAGCCCAGCTCTTCTTCCTGCTGACGCACCTCGTCGGCAAAGCGCACAAAACCCAGTCCGCCGTAGGGATGTTCCGAACAACCGGCTGGAATCGGGAACGGTTTGCCGCCGCTTTCAACGACATCGGCCATGGCTTTTTCCCAGCTTGGGCGAATGCCGATATCGAAGCCGGCCGAATCCAGGCGCACATCGGCACCCATGATGCGCGACATTTCGATGTTGCCGACCCGGTCATAGAGCGCATCGGAGTAGTTGACCCAGTTTTCCTGCACCAGCACGCACTTCATGCCCAGGTGCGCCGCCACGGCCGCGACCTGACGGGTCTGGTTGGACTGGATGCCGCCGATCGACACCAGTGTGTCGTAACCGCCCTCGATGGCTTCAGGCACCAGGTATTCCAGTTTGCGGGTCTTGTTGCCGCCGAAGGCCAGGCCGCTGTTGCAGTCTTCACGCTTGGCATACAACTCGACCTTGCCACCCAGGTGCTCGCTGAGGCGTTTCAGCGGGGTAATGGGCGAGGGGCCGAACGTCAGAGGGTAGCGTTTGAACTGGCTCAGGTTCATGTCGGGTCTCCGTTGAGAAGGGGCTCGTGCGTTAAAGGTCAGGTGTCAGGCGCAACTCGACGTGCCTGAGATGGCCCCTATCATAGAAAATCGCTCGATAATCGTGGTTGCAAAGAATTGTCTATTTGCAAAATCAGCGTTAGTGTCCGGGTATCAAAGCGAACTTTTATTTTGTGAAACTAACAATGAAAGCAATAAATGAACGCGCTAAAAAGCCCGGTGCTGATGCGGCACTGCCGCTGGACAGAATCGACCGCGCCATCCTCAAAACCCTGCAGCGCGATGCTTCCATTTCCAATGTTGCACTCGCGGAAAAGGTCAAGCTGAGCCCGCCGGCCTGTCTGAGACGTGTCGAACGGCTGAAAGAAACGGGCGTTATCAAGGGCGTTGTCGCACTGCTGAGCGGCGAGGTGCTGGAGGCGGGGATGGTGGTGCTGATCGGCGTCGTGCTGGACCGCTCGACGCCGGACTCGTTTGCACAGTTCGAAGCGGCGGCGCAGAACGTCTCCGGTTGCATGGAGTTTCATGTGGTCACCGGCGAGTTCGACTATTTCATGCTGTTGCGCACCAAAGACAGCCAGAGTTTCAACCGCCTACATGCCGAACAGTTGCTGTATTTACCCGGCGTCAGGCAGATCCGCTCGTTCATGGGCTTGCGTCAGGTGTTGTCGACCACGCATTTGCCGATCTGATCAATGCTCAACGTGCCTGCGATAGGTCGTGCGGCGTCAAACGTTCGTGATTGCTGAAGGTCGGAGTTGTCTGGTGCAACACGATTGAACCCTTGGCGTGTGCTTCAATCAACGCAGTTGTTTTTTATTTGCTCAAGGATTTTCATTTTGGCTGCTGGAAGCTTGCTTACTCTGCTTGACGATATTGCGACCCTGCTGGATGACGTGGCGCTGGCCACCAAGAAAACCGCCGGCGTGCTGGGCGATGACCTGGCGCTCAATGCCCAGCAGGTCACCGGCGTCACCGCTGATCGTGAGCTGCCGGTGGTTTGGGCGGTGGCCAAGGGATCGCTGCTCAACAAGGCGATTCTTGTGCCGGCGGCGTTGCTGATCAGTGCGTTTGCGCCTTGGGCGATTCTGCCGCTGTTGATGATTGGCGGCGCGTTTCTGTGTTTCGAGGGCTTCGAGAAAATCGCTCACAAATGGCTGCACCCTGAAACCGGCGAAGAGCACGACCAGCGCAAGCAGGCTGCTACGGATGCGTCAGTGGACATGGTTGCGTTCGAAAAAGAGCGCATCAAGGGCGCGATTCGCACCGACTTCATTCTTTCGGCGGAAATCATCGTGCTGGCATTGGGCGTGGTCTCGGCCCGGCCCTTCATGGATCAGGTCGGCGTGCTGGTCATCGTCGCGGTACTGATTACCGTCGGCGTCTACGGACTGGTGGCGGGGATCGTCAAGCTCGACGATCTGGGCCTGTACCTGAAAAGGACCGCAAGTTCAGCGGCACAAAAGATCGGCGGCGCTCTGCTGTGGCTGGCGCCGGTATTGATGAAAATCCTGTCGATCGTCGGGACCGCGGCCATGTTCATGGTCGGTGGCGGGATTCTGGTCCACGGCCTGCCGTTCGCCCATCACTGGGTCGAAGGCGTGACCGAGGCGGCATCTGCCGCTGTAGGTGGCCTGTCGATGATCGTCCCGACCCTGATCGATGCCTTCGCGGGGATTATCGCGGGCGCGGTGCTGGTGCTGATCGTGACGCTGGTAACCAAGATATGGAAAGCGGCGAGGGAGTGATTGCGGCTGCTTTTTGATTGCGATGGCATGAGCGTCACTATCGTGCGACGCTCTGCGTCGGCACGATAGTTATCTCAAGACCTGTGTATAACGCGGAGTGCGGGAACGATCGTCATCATCAGGTGATCAGAAAAACACCTTAACCAGTAAACTCGCGGTGTTCTGGTCGGTATCAAATGAGCTGGTGTCCTTGATGCCGTACTTGTTGGTCCAGTAGTCATATTCGATACCCACATACAGCTGACGCTCAGGGTAATTAAGTGCTTTGCCCAGGTCGTACTTGATC
Organism: Pseudomonas syringae pv. cilantro; assembly: GCF_001293775.1. Lineage (GTDB taxonomy): Bacteria > Pseudomonadota > Gammaproteobacteria > Pseudomonadales > Pseudomonadaceae > Aquipseudomonas > Aquipseudomonas syringae_P. The sequence continues at coordinate 250,892 of NZ_LGLN01000065.1, read as the reverse complement.
TGTGGGTTGAAGTGCAGGTTGGAATGGTAAGTACCACGTGAATTTTTGTCGTTGTCCACCACCCAGTCCATGAAGCCGTCGATCAGTACGTCCGATTTGCCGACGGGAATGGTGTAGGACCAGACCGGAGTGATCTGCCATACGCCATCACCCGGACGATTGCCTTCAGTCTGACGCTGATAGAAGTTCAGCTGGAAGTAGTCGAAACCCGGAATCTTCAAATCGAACGCCGGACCGATCAGGTACGACTCGTTATCGCCTTCGCCGAACTCGTAAGTTGCCGCAATCAGCACGTCAGTAATCGGGCCGAATTCAAACTTCTGACCGAAGATCTTGCCCAGCGACAACCGTGGCGAGAACTCGCCGTAGTACGTGTTATCACCCGCCGTGGCGTCTTTCTTGCCGTTATAGAAAATCTTGTCGACGAAGAAGAAGTTGTCGCCGTACTTCCAGCTGTCCGCATGCTCGAACGTGAACGTCTGCTGATTCTCTGGATTGACAGTGAAGTCTCGTCCATTGAGATAGGTCAGGCTATTGCTCTGCCACTGGAAGATATCCCCTGCCATGGCGGGGGCGGTGGACAGCAGACTGCTGGCCAGTAAGACACTGGAAAACGTACGGTTCATGCGGTGAGCCCCTTGGTATGGATCGTGATTTTGCAGACCGGCGTTCTATGGGTGACGCCTTGTCTGTAGTTGCAATTATTTGTCTGTCTGGTCAGCTTTGTGTTGCTAGCAAGAGCTGCGCCAATCGGTGAAAAAAGTTTAAGTAATCGTAAAACCGGCACTGGCAGGTCGGTTTCAAGTCACTTTTCGAGCGGATAGGATCCCGAATGCTCAGTCAGCCCGTTGGCTGCCCGGTCAGATTCGATGATGAGGAAAATCAGAAGGCAGGTTGGCAGCGGCGGCGGAGGATACTGACTCGCGTCGCCGTGCTCAAGTGCTCCAGAGCAGGGCGTCTGGAGCGAAAACAGGGCAAGTGCCCCGTGGTGTCAGTTGATGTGTGCGCCTTGATCGATCCAGGCGCCCACGAGGTCACGTTCCTGTTGAGTCATCTGGGTAATGTTGCCCAGCGGCATGATCGGGGCCGTGATCGCCTGGGCCTTGATGCGCGGCGCCTGTTGCTGAATCTGTTCGGGCGTATCGAACATCACGCCTGCCGGAGCGACGCTGAACAGTTGGCTGGTCGGCGTGGCCGAGTGACAGACCGAGCAACGCTGCTGGATTACGTCGTGCACTTTGCTGAAATCCGCGCCCGCTACTTTGGCAGGCTCCGTCTGGGCAGGCGGGGCCACTGGCTCGGGCGGTTTCTCATCGGCCCGGTGCCCGCCGACAGCGGTACCCGGCAGCGGTTGATAGACGATCTTCGCAGGAGGTTGCGCCGGGCCGGTGACGTAAGCCAGGCACAGCATGCCCAGTGCGGCGACCGGCAGGGTCCAGGCAAATCGATGGCTGTCATGTCGGGTATTGAAGTAGTGCCGCACCAGCACCGCCAGCAGCGCGATACCCGCCAGAATCAGCCAGTTGTATTCGCTGCCGTAGGTGCTCGGAAAGTGGTTGCTGATCATGATGAACAGCACCGGCAGCGTGAAGTAGTTGTTGTGCCGCGAGCGCAGCAGGCCTTTGGCGGGCAGGCTCGGGTCCGGGGTGCGATTTTCAGCGATGGCGGCGACCAGTGCGCGCTGGGCCGGCATGATGATGCGAAACACGTTGCCGACCATGATGGTGCCCATGATCGCGCCGACATGCAGGTACGCACCGCGCCCGCTGAATATTTTGCTGAAGCCGTAGGCAGCCGCCACAAGTAGCACGAACAGCACAACACCGAGCAGGGCAGGGCGCTTGCCTAATGGCGAGTCGCACAGAAAGCTGTAGATGAACCAGCCGACGAACAGCGAACCGAGGCCGATATGCACGCCTTCAGCACCGCTCAGGCTGCTGCCCGGTGCCAGCAGGTACAGCGTCGGGTTGGCGTAAAACACTACGCACAGCAGCGCGACCCCGGACAGCCAGGTCGAATAGGCTTCCCATTTGAACCAGTGCAGGTTTTCCGGCATGGTCGGCGGCGCGAGCTTGTATTTTTCCAGGTGATAAATGCCACCTCCATGGATCGCCCACAGATCACCCGACAGCCCTTCGCGCGGATTGCTGCGGTTGAGGTTGTTTTCCAGCCAGACAAAGTAGAACGATGCGCCGATCCAGGCGACACCCACAATCATGTGAATCCAGCGCACGCCGAGATTCAGCCATTCCATCAGATGTGCCAGCACGGTGTTACCCTTCCAGTGGGTTGGGATCGAGAACCAGCCGCTGGTTCTCCTCGAAGTAATGCTCGTCGCAGTTGTTGCCGGAGCCGCTGCGATCAACCACCAGGAAGTCATCCTGTTTTTCGATGGTCAGCACCGGATGATGCCAGACGCCGCGATGGTAATTGACACCCTGCCTGCCGTTGGACACGAAGGCGCGGGTCAACGCCGATTCAGGTGCTTCGCCCACAGGGGCGACCACGATCAGAAACGGATGGCCAAGCAACGGAATGAACGCCTGGCTGCCCAGCGGATGACGCTCCAGCATGCCGATAGTCAGGGGCATCGGCAGTGCTTGGGCGCGGAAAATGCTGATGATCGCCTTGTCATCCGGTTGCGCGGTGTCGACTTCGGCCAGGCGATGAAAACGCATGGTCGAGCCGTTGTTGATCATGAAGTGATCGCTGCCGTCGGTTTCGATGACGTCACCGAAAGGGGCAAAAGCTTCCTTGGTCAGTGGCTCGATAGTCAGTGTGCGCATGCGGATTCTTCTTTAAATGGTTTCAGGGTTTATCGCACTCGTCACTGCATGGAATGCGGTGCTCGCCTGCTTCTGCCCGCAGGGCGTGGTAGCGAACTTGTTCGCGAAAGGGCCGGTACACCCCCTGAAGATGTACCGCTTGGAACAAAGCCTTCGCGAACAAGTTCGCTCCCATGGCCCCCGGCCAGAATCCAAATCAGGCCTGTACATGATGCGGAGCGTGGTAACGAGAGTTCAGGTGTCGTTACCTGAACACCTTGCCCAGCACCCGCAAGCGACTCACACCACCGTCCGGAAACACGTTCAGGCGGATGTGGGTGATCGGGCCGATGGCTTTTACCTGCTCGGCGAACTCGTGTTCGGCGTGCATGGTGAGTTTCTGGCTTGGCAGCAGTTCGCGCCAGAACAGGCTCTGGGTCTCGATCTGGCTGTCGGTGCCGCCTTTGACGAATGCGCCCTGTATCGAGCAACTGTCCGGGTAGTTGCCTTTGAAGTGCAGCGTGTCGACGATGACTTTCTCGACTTCGCCCTGATGCCCCAGCGCCACGATCACCCAGTCATTGCCGGGTGTGCGACGGCGCGCGGTTTCCCAGCCGTCGCCCATGTTCACGCCGCGGCCAGGGTTGAGGATGTTGCTCATGCTGCCGTAATGCTCGTCCGAACAGGCGATCGAACGGCCGCCATTGAGCGCGGCGGCCAGATCGATCTGCTCGCTTTCGCTGACTTTCGACCAGTCGCGGTGTGGCACGCCATACACCCGCAGGCGTGCGACGCCGCCGTCCGGATAAATATTGAAGCGCAGATGGCTGAACGGCTGGTCGTGGCTGATCTCATGGTAGTGATGGCTGTTGCCTTTCAGCTCCACCGACGACAGCACTTCGGTCCACGCCGTGTTTTCGTCCGGCTCGTCCGATGCCAGAAAGCACGCTTCCAGCGATGCGGAAGGCGGGAAGTTGCCGGTGAAGAACGAAGTGTCGATGTCCACGCCCTTTAGGGTGCCGGCCACGCCGAGTTTAATCACTGCGCTGTCGTAACCTTCGAAACGCTTGCGCCGCGACTCCCAGCCGTCCATCCACTTGCCGTTGTCATCGAACACGCCCTCTTTCCAGACCGCAGGCGTTGGCTGGAACAAGCGGTTGGCATCGGCGAACCAGTCATCGGTGACCGACAGGATCTTGGTCCCCAGACGCGCGTCGGCCAGGTTGACGAACTTCTCGAACGGTGCGGCGTAAACTTTCATGCTTTTTGTCTGCCTTCTGAATTCGGTGATGACTGCGACGCGTGCAGCGCCTGTAGACGAAACAGTGCGATCTTGTTGATCTCGGCCAAGGCGCAAGCGAACTCGGCCTCGGGCGAGTGGTGGATGCGTTGTTCGAACGCGGCCAGAATCCTGTGTCTGTCGCTGCCCTTGACCGCCATGATGAACGGAAAGCCGAAGCGGGCCTTGTAAGCCTCGTTCAGCTCGGTGAAGCGCTGAAATTCTTCAGGCGTGCAGAGGTGGATACCGGCACCCGCCTGTTCATCGGTACTGGCCTGAGTCAGTTCGCCCTGAACAGCAGCTTTGCCTGCCAGGTCCGGGTGAGCATTGATCAGTGCCAGTTGTTGCTCGTGAGTGGCCTTGAGCAGGATGTCGCTCATGCGCGCATGCAGGGTTTCGAGCTGATCCAGTTCGGGGCCTGCGCCTTGGTCAAATGCCTGTTCTGCGATCCACGGTGAGTGCTCGTAGATATCGGCGAAGGTCACGATAAATACATCGCGACTCAGGCTCGAGGGCTTTGGATTCTGCAACTCGTTCATTGCGCCGCCTCGCCGGTGAAGGGGTGTTCAGTGTGCCAGTGGCGGGCGATATCGACACGGCGGGTGAACCACACCTGCTCATGGCTTTTGGCGTACTCAATGAAACGTTTGAGCGCGGCAAGGCGGGCAGGGCGGCCGACCAAGCGGCAATGCAGGCCAATCGAAAGCATCTTCGGCGCGTCCTCGCCTTCGGCATACAGCACGTCGAAAGCGTCTTTCAGGTACTGGAAAAACTGCTCGCCGTTGTTGAAGCCCTGCACCTGGGTAAAGCGCATGTCGTTGGTGTCCAGCGTGTACGGGATCACCAGATGCGGCTTGCCGGTCGGGTTGTTCGGTTCCCAGTACGGCAGGTCATCGTCGTAAGTGTCGCAATCATAGAGAAAGCCGCCTTCCTCCATGACCAGCCGGCGCGTGTTCGGCCCGGTGCGCCCGGTGTACCAGCCCAGCGGGCGTTCACCACTGATCTCGGTGAGGATCTGAATCGCACGGCGCATGTCCTCGCGCTCTTCGGCTTCGTCCATGTTCTGGTAATCGATCCAGCGATAACCGTGGCTGCAGATTTCGTGACCGTCGGCGACCATCGCGCGAATCACGTCCGGATGACGTTGCGCAGCCATGGCGACGGCGAAGATGGTCAGCGGAATGTCGAACTGTTTGAACAGCTTGAGAATGCGCCACACACCGGCACGGCTGCCGTACTCGTACAGCGACTCCATGCTCATGTTGCGCTGGCCCTGCCGTGGCTGCGCGGCGACCATCTCGGAGAGAAAGGCTTCGGATTCCTTGTCGCCGTGCAGGATATTGCGCTCGCCGCCTTCCTCGTAATTCAGCACGAACGACAAGGCAATGCGCGCATTGCCCGGCCAGCGTGGATGAGGCGGGTGGCTGCCGTAACCAATCAGGTCGCGTGGGTATTCAGCACTCACTGCAAGCTTCCTTATGTGCGTGATATCAGGTGCAATGCCAGAAGCAGGCGAGGCAGTGCAAAGTAAAGATTGTATACAATTTGATTTGCGGGTTGTAACCCTGAACTTTTCTTCATCGAATGCGATTGTTGCTCATGGATGAAGCAAGAAACCTGCCTGACTGGTCAGTTAAAGCAAAAAAACCTGATGATTTTCCTTGGCTTCAATGAAATTGCCGGTTTGGTGCCGTGCCGCGCAAAACGGAATAGCCCGCGATGATTTTATTGTGTACAGGTTTTTGCAAAGGTGTCTTAATCAGTCGCAATGGCGCACTGCCGGGCACCTGATTGGTGCGCTGATGTGATCACTCGGATGCAAGGGGCGAAGTTTTGGGAAAATTGACCACACACGTGCTGGACGCTGCCCATGGCTGTCCGGGCAGCTCGATTCGTGTCGACTTGTACCGGGTGCAGGATCAGCAATTGCTGCACATCCTCAGCGTAGTAACCAACAGCGATGGGCGCTGCGATGCGCCGCTGCTGCAAGGCGACGACTATCAGTCTGGCGTGTATCAGCTGCACTTTCAGGCAGGCGATTACTACCGCGCACGAGGTGTGACACTGAACCAGCCGGCGTTTCTCGATGAGGTGGTGTTGCGCTTCGGTATTGATGCAGGTCAGGAACACTTTCATGTGCCGCTGTTAATCTCGCCGTACAGCTACTCGACGTACAGAGGCAGCTGACTCTCTTGCCCGCCCCACACTGCGGGCTTTTTTTCGCGTGCGTTTTGTCCAGACCTGCTTCCTGTTGCGCCCCGTGTACAATGCGCCAGCCCCAAGGCCGCCCTCTATCCGTGCACGAGTATTCATGAACGATCAGTCCCTGCCTCTCAAAAAACAGCCGCGCAGCCTTGACAGCGTCCGCAGCGTGACCCAGGACGATGTCGTTTACGAGCATATTTTCGATGCGATTCTGGAGCAGCGCCTAGCGCCCGGCACCAAATTGAGTGAAGAGGCGCTGGGTGATATTTTCGGAGTCAGCCGCACCATCATCCGCCGCGCGCTGTCGCGGCTGGGCCACGAAGGGGTCGTGCTGTTACGCCCCAATCGCGGTGCAGTGGTCGCCAGCCGCAGTGTCGAAGAGGCGCGCCAGGTGTTCTTCGCCCGGCGCATGGTCGAGCGGGCCATTACCGAACTGGCCGTCGAACATGCCAGCGCCGAACAACTGGCCGAACTGCGGCAGATGGTCAGCGACGAGCGAGAAAGCTTCGCCCGAGGCGACCGGGGTGCGGGCATTCGCCTGTCCGGGGAGTTTCATCTGCAACTGGCGGTGGCTGCGAAAAATGCACCGCTGATCAGCTTCCAGCGTAGCCTGGTGTCGCAGACTTCACTGATTATTGCCCAGTACGAAACCGGCAATCGCACGCACTGTTCCTACGATGAGCACAGCCAGCTGATCGACGCCATCGAAGCCCGCGATGCGCCGCTGGCCGTCGAGCTGATGATGCACCATATGGATCACATCGACAGCAAACTCAACCTCGACGAAGACAGCGCCTCGGCTGATTTGCATGCCGTGTTCTCGCACGTGCTGGGCAAGAAAAAGCCGGCGCGTTGAGGCTGCTCATCCATCCAGCTATCGTGCGACGCCCTGCGCTATGAATAGGTCCGCTTTTGATTCTGGCCTAAGGCCGTGGGAGTGGACCGGGCGACGCTTCGCTTGTCCACGAAAGGGCCGGTACGTTCCCCGAGCATGTATCATTTGAACTACTGTCTTCGCGGACAAGTCCGCTCCCACACTTCCACACTTCCACACTTCCACACTTCCACACCTGCGGGCATAAGCCTGAAAGCCCCATGTTCCGGGCGCGTCATGGCTCGTGTATAACGATGAACGCTGTGAGCCTGAACAGCGAGACTCTAGCCCCGCTCATGCACTAACCGCCCACCCGACCAGGTCTGTTTCACCGTCCGGTCGTCGCCAATCGTCATCAGCACAAACAGCGTCTCTTCAATGTCCTTCGCCTGTTTCAGTCGATACGACAGCAACGGCGTGGCGTCGTAATCGAGCACAAGGAAGTCGGCCTCGTTGCCCGGTTTGAGGCTGCCGACCTTGTCTTCCAGGCGCAGCGCCCGCGCGCCGCCCAAGGTGGCCAGATACAGCGATTTGAACGGGTTCAGGCGTGCGCCCTGCATCTGCATGACTTTGTAGGCTTCGTTCAGCGTCTGCAAAATCGAAAAGCTGGTGCCGCCGCCCACATCGGTGCCCAGGCCGACGTTGACTTTGTGCTTCTCGGCCATCGGCAGGTTGAACAGGCCGCTGCCCAGAAACAGGTTGGAGGTCGGGCAGAAGGCGATGGCCGAGCCGGTTTGCGCCAGCCGCGCGCATTGTTCGTCGCACAGGTGCACGCCATGGGCAAACACCGAGCGTTCGCTCAACAGGTTGAAGTGGTCGTAGACGTCCAGATAGTGCTTGCGCTCGGGGAACAGCGCCTTGACCCACTCGATTTCCTGAAGGTTTTCGCTGATGTGGGTCTGCATGTACAGGCCAGAATACTCAGTCAGCAACTGGCCCGCCAGGCTCAGCTGTTCCGGGCTGCTGGTCGGCGCGAAGCGCGGGGTCACGGCGTAGCTCAGGCGACCCTGACCATGCCAGCGCTCAATCAGCGCCTTGCTGTCGGCATAGCCGGATTCGGGGGTATCAACCAGATAGTCCGGCGCGTTGCGGTCCATCATCACCTTGCCGGCGATCATGCGCAGATCAAGCGCCTGCGCTGCGCTGAAAAACGCTTCGACCGACTCCTTGTGCACGCTGCCGAACACCAGTGCAGTGGTCGTGCCGTTGCGCAGCAATTCCTTGATGAAGATGTCGGCGACCTGCGCCGAATGTTCGGGATCGGCAAACTGGCTTTCGCAAGGGAAGGTGTAGGTGTTGAGCCAATCCAACAACTGCGCACCATACGCGCCGATCATGCCGGTTTGCGGCAGGTGGATGTGCGTGTCGATAAAGCCCGGCGTGATCAGCGCGTTCTGATATTCGATCAGCTCTACGTCATTGCCGAGGCTGTCGAGCAGGTCGGCGGCATGACCCACCGATACGATTTTGCCGTCCTCGACCAGCAGCAGGCCGTCGGCAAAGTACTGATAAGACGCTTCAACCGCCACTTCGGCCGGGTCGGCAATACTGTGGACGATGGCGGCGCGGTAGGCTTTACGGCTGGACACTGAACTCATGGCACTCTCGTTGTGACTGGCTGCGATCATTGCGACTGGCTGCGGCGTGAGGCAGGCAGCAGTCTGGCGATAGGTTTCGCATTGGCGCTCTGTTGGCCAAAGCTGACGTTGTAAGTGGCGATGACTTCGGCGGCGATGGACACTGCGATCTCGACAGGCAATTTGCCTTTGACCTCGGCCAGGCCCATCGGGCAACGCATACGTTGCAGCAGGCTGGCGTCGAACCCGCGTTCACGCAAGCGGTGTTCGAACTTGACCCGCTTGGTTTTCGAGCCGATCAGCCCGAAATAGCCGAAGTCTCCGCGCTCGAGGATCGCGGCAGTCAGTTCCAGGTCGAGTTGATGGTTGTGAGTCATGACGATGCAGTAAGTGCCGACAGGCAATTGCGCAACCTCATCGACCGGCTCGTCATTAAGGATCTTCAACACGCCTTCCGGCATTGTTTCGGGGAATTCGTGTTCACGGCTGTCGATCCAGCGCACCCGGCAGGGCAGGCTGGCCAACAGTGGCACCAGCGCGCGGCCGACATGGCCAGCGCCGAATACCGCGATATGTGCAACAGGCTCGCCCATCGGTTCGAACAGCAGCACGTTCACGCCGCCACAACACTGACCAAGGCTTGCGCCCAGACTGAAGCGTTCCAGCCGCGTCTGCCGGGTGCCGCTGGCGAGCATCTCGCGGGCGATTTCCATCGCCTTGTATTCCAGATGGCCACCGCCGATGGTGTCGTAGATGCGTTCGGCGCAGACGACCATTTTCGAGCCGGCGTTGCGCGGTGTAGAGCCCAGCTCTTCGATGATCGTCACCAGAATGCCGGGTTCACTGCGGGCCTGAAGCTCGGCCAGAGCGCTGATCCAGTTAGTCATTTTTGCTCCCTATCGGGGTCATGAACTGACGCTTTCGCGAGCAAGCTCGCTCCCACAGGGGGAGATGGAGATGCAGATGAAACGTGTGGGAGCGAGCCGGGCGACGCTTCGCTTGCTCGCGAAGAGGCCGGCACAGCACCTGAACCAATCGGCGCGGCCCGCTCATTTGATAAACGACGCGTGCCACCCTTCTGACGCATCTGCTCGCAGCCCCACAACACCTTTTCCGGCGTCGCCGGGGCGTCGATGTTCGGCTGATGACGATAGTCATCCAGGCTCGCCACGGCGTCCTTGATCGCGCACCACGCCGCGATGCCGAGCATGAACGGCGGCTCGCCCACAGCTTTGGAATGGAATACCGTGTCTTCCGGGTTCTTGCGGTTTTCCACCAGCTTGACGCGCAAGTCCAGCGGCATGTCAGCCACCGCCGGGATCTTGTACGACGCCGGACCGCTGGTCATCAGCTTGCCGTTGTCGTTCCACACCAGCTCTTCGGTGGTCAGCCAGCCCGCGCCCTGAATGTAGCCGCCTTCGACCTGGCCAATGTCTATGGCCGGGTTCAACGAGGCGCCGACGTCGTGCAGGATGTCGGTGCGCAAGGTCTTGTATTCACCGGTCAGGGTATCGACGATCACCTCGACGCAGGCTGCACCGAATGCGTAGTAGTAGAATGGCCGACCGCGCGCCTGGCTGCGGTCATAGAAAATCTTCGGCGTCTTGTAATAGCCGGTGCTGGACAGCGACACCTGCCCCATCCATGCCAGTTGCGCCAGTTCGGCGAAGGGCAGCACGATGGCTCCAACGCGCACATGGCCGTTGCGAAATTCAACCTCGGTTTCTGCCACCGCGTAATGCCGCGCAGCAAACTCAACCAGGCGTTGCTTGAGAATTTCCGCGGCATTTTGCGCCGCTTTGCCATTCAGGTCGGTGCCACTGGACGCCGCCGTCGGCGAGGTGTTGGGCACCTTGTCGGTGTTGGTGGCGGTGATCTGAATGCGCTCGATATCAACTTGAAACACTTCTGCCACGACCTGCGCGACCTTGGTGTTCAAGCCCTGGCCCATCTCGGTGCCGCCGTGGTTCAGATGGATGCTGCCGTCGGTGTAGATGTGGATCAGCGCACCGGCCTGATTCAGAAAGCTGGCGGTGAACGAGATGCCGAACTTGACCGGCGTCAACGCCAGGCCTTTTTTCAGGATAGGGCTGCTCGCGTTGAAGGCCTGAATGGCTTCGCGGCGCTCGGCGTACTGGCTGCTCTGCTCCAGGTCCGCCGTCATTTCTTCCAGCAGATTGTGCTCGACGGTCTGGTAGTAATGCGTGACGTTGCGTTCGGTCTTGCCGTAGTAGTTGGCCTTGCGCACTGCCAACGGGTCCTTGCCCAGAAAACGTGCGATACAGTCCATGACTTCTTCGATGGCCACCATGCCTTGCGGGCCGCCAAAACCGCGATAGGCGGTGTTGGACGCCGTGTGAGTCTTGCAGCGATGGCCATTGATCGTTGCTTCGCCCAGGTAATAGGCGTTATCGGCATGGAACATCGCGCGATCGACAATAGAGGCTGACAGGTCTGGCGAATAGCCACAGTTAGCGGCCAGATCCAGTTCGATGCCTTGCAACCGGCCATCGTCATCAAAGCCCACGTCGTATTCGATATAGAACGGGTGGCGTTTGCCGGTCATCTGCATGTCTTCGAAGCGTTGCAGACGCATCTTGGTCGGCTGACCGGTCAAGCGCGCAATCACTGCGCACAGGCAGGCCGGGCTGGCCGCCTGGGTTTCCTTGCCGCCGAAACCACCGCCCATGCGCCGCATATCGACCACGATGCGGTTCATCGGCACGTCAAGCACCTCGGCCACCAGCTTCTGGATTTCCGTGGGGTTCTGGGTCGAACAGTAAACGATCATGCCGCCATCTTCAGTCGGCATGACCGAGGAAATCTGGGTCTCCAGATAGAAGTGTTCCTGGCCACCAATGTGCAGGTTGCCCTGCAGGCGATGAGTCGCACTTTCCAGAGCAGTCGCCGAGTCGCCGCGCTTGTGGGTGTGGCTGTCGAGCACGAAATGTTTCTGACGCAGGGCCTGAACCACGTCCAGCACGGGCTCCAGGTCTTCGTATTCGATGATTGCCGCCATTGCCGCCTGGCGCGCAACGTCCAGATCCCGCGCGGCCACGGCAAGCACCGGCTGGCCGACGAATTCCACTTTGTCGATGGCCAGCAGCGGGTCGCCCGGCAACAGCGGTCCGATGTCTTTCAGGCCGGGAATATCCTCGTGCGTAATCGCGATGCTTACGCCGGCGAAGGCGTAGCAGGGCGAGGTGTCGATGCTGATGATCCGCGCATGGGCGCGGTCCGACAGTCGTGCGTACACATGCAGCTGATTGGGAAATTCCAGGCGGTCGTCGATATACACCGCTTCGCCAGAGACGTGCTTGTCGGCGCTGTCGTGCTTGACGCTGCGCCCGACGCCAGTGCTCAAACCCTGTTGAAACACAGCCAGCATGTCGGCCTGGGTCAGTGGGGTATCGTGCTCAGACATAGTCAGTCACCCGCGTCGCAACGGCTGGCTGCTGCACTTCGATGAAATACTTGCGCAGCAGGTTTTGTGCGCTCAGCAAACGGTATTCCTTGCTGGCGCGGAAATCCGACAGAGGGGTGAAATCTTCGCTAAGGGCCGCGCAGGCCTGCTCGACGGTTTCGTTGCTCCACGGTTCGCCGAGCAAGGCCCGCTCGCAGGCCGCCGCACGTTTCGGAATCGCCGCCATGCCGCCAAACGCGACACGCGCCTCGCGGATCACGCCGTCCTCGATCGTCAGGCAAAATGCCGCACAGACTGCAGAAATATCGTCGTCCAGACGCTTGGAAACTTTGTAGGCGCGAAAAGTCTGCTGAGGGTTGGCGGTCGGCACGATGATTTTTTCGATGAACTCGCTTTCCTGCCGGGCGGTGACTTTGTAATCGATGAAGTAATCTTCCAGCGCCAGGGTGCGCCGGGTAGCGCCTTTGCGCAGCACGATCTGTGCGCCGAGGGCGATCAGCAGGGGCGGGGAGTCGCCAATCGGCGAGGCGTTGCCAATGTTGCCGCCCAGCGTACCCTGATTGCGAATCTGCAACGAAGCGAAGCGCTGCAACAATTCGCCGAAGTCCGGGTGTTCAACCTTCAGCGCGGCGTAGCAATCGGTCAGCGGCGTGGCGGCACCGATCTCCAGACGGTCCTCGAAGCGCTCGACGCGCTTCATCTCGGCGATCTGCCCGACGTAAATCATGGCGGGCAGCGGCTTGTGGAATTGCGTGACTTCCAGCGCCAGATCGGTGCCGCCGGCCAGCAGCCGGGCTTGAGGGTTGGCCTGATACAGGTCGGCAAGATCGGCCACGGTCAGCGGAATCAGACAGTGTTTTTCGCCGTCGTTGAGTTCGCCGGTCTGCTCTGGCGTGATCGCACGCAGGCGCTCGATGGTTTGCGCCTGGCGCTGATCGAACTGGTCCGGCACGCGCTGACTGCAGGACTGCTCGGCAGCAGCCAGAATCGGTCGATAACCGGTGCAGCGGCACAGATTGCCCGCCAGCGCTTCATGGGCTTGATGCGCGTCGGCGTCGCGGCTGTTCTTTTGCAGGGCGAACAGCGACATGACGAAACCCGGGGTGCAGAAGCCGCATTGCGAGCCATGACACTCGACCATGGCTTTCTGCACGCTGTGCAACTGGCCTTGATGTTTGAGGTCTTCAACGCTGATCAATTGCTTGCCGTGCAGCGACGCCACAAAGGTCAGGCAGGAATTTAGGCTGCGGTAACGCAACTGTTGCTGGCCGTGCGCGTCGCTGTGCAGCTCGCCGACGACCACCGTGCAGGCGCCACAGTCACCGCTGGCGCAACCTTCCTTGGTACCGGGCTTGTGTGCCTGCTCACGCAGGTAAGTCAGCACGGTCATGTTCGGATTCAGGCTGCGCTCGGTTTTTAGCTCTTGGTTCAAAAGGAACTGAATCACGGCGCAAAGCCCTCACATTTATTGTCATCAGACATGTCGATGAATCTATCAGCTCTGCTTATGCGGTCAATTTGTTTCTGACCTGAAAGTCAGGAAAGCGGATTTTTCGTCGATCTGCCGATCAAAGGCAGCGTAGTTCTTGCATCGTCCGTCGGGCGATGTTCAAGGTTTTGCTCATTTCATGCCAGTTTCCGCGTTTATGGCCCTGCGCCACTCATGCTGGTTGCGATACACTTCGCGGCTAGCAGCAGAACTGGTTTTTTTTGAAGGATAGTCATGACGTTCAAGGCACCGGACAGCCTCGCTGAGCAAATTGCTCATCACCTTGCCGAGCGGATCATTCGCGGTGAGCTCAAGCCTGGAGAGCGAATCCAGGAGCAGAAAGTCACGCAGGCGTTGAACGTCAGCCGTGGCTCCGTGCGCGAAGCATTATTGATTCTGGAACGCCGCCATCTGGTAGTGATTCTGGCGCGTCGTGGCGCGCAGGTGACAGTGCTCAACGCGCACAATGTCACCAGCCTGTGCACTTTGATGAGCGAGTTGTACATTCTGCTGGCCAAGGCCGTGGGCGAACGCTGGCAGAGCGAAGAGGATCTCGCCCCGTTTCGGTACATCCAGCAGCGCCTGCAGGCCAGCTTCGAGCAGCAGGACGTCAGGCTGTTCGTTGAAGAGAGCTTCAATGTGATGCGCGCGGCCTATCTGTTCGCCAACAACCCGTATCTGGAGGAAACCGTCGAGAACCTGCAGCCTTCGATGAGTCGCAGCTACTTTCTCGCGCTTGAACAGCGCAAGGCCGAAATGAGCGAATACCTGGTGCTGTTCGGCGACCTGCTGGCGGCTGTCATAGCGCGCGATCTGGCGCAGATCCGCGTGGTAGTGGCTAATTATTGCCAGCGCAGCTGTCAGCTCGTGCTGTCCGCTTTGGCAGCGAGCTGACGCCATGCGCCTGAAGTGCATCAAGCTGGCGGGGTTCAAATCTTTCGTCGACCCCACCACGGTGAACTTCCCCAGCAACATGGCGGCTGTCGTCGGCCCTAACGGGTGCGGCAAATCCAACATCATCGACGCCGTGCGCTGGGTCATGGGCGAGAGCTCGGCCAAGAACCTGCGTGGCGAGTCGATGACCGACGTCATCTTCAATGGCTCGACCAGCCGCAAGCCGGTCAGCCAGGCGAGCATCGAGCTGGTGTTCGACAATTCCGACGGCACGCTGGTGGGCGAGTACGCGGCCTACGCGGAAATTTCGATTCGCCGCAAAGTGACGCGCGATAGCCAGAACAGCTATTACCTAAACGGCACCAAATGCCGTCGCCGCGACATTACCGACATCTTCCTCGGCACCGGCCTGGGCCCGCGCAGCTACTCGATCATCGAGCAGGGCATGATCTCCAAGCTGATCGAAGCCAAGCCTGAGGATCTGCGTAACTTCATCGAAGAGGCCGCCGGAATCTCCAAGTACAAGGAGCGACGCCGGGAGACTGAAAACCGCATCCGCCGCACCCACGAAAACCTGGCGCGCCTGACCGACCTTCGCGAAGAGCTGGAGCGCCAGCTGGAGCGCCTGCACCGCCAGGCTCAGGCGGCCGAGAAGTATCAGGAATACAAGGCCGAGGAGCGTCAGCTCAAGGCGCAACTGTCGGCCTTGCGCTGGCAGGCGCTGAACGAGCAAGTCGGTCAGCGAGAGGCGGTGATCGGCAATCAGGAAGTCGGCTTCGAAGCGTTGGTGGCCGATCAGCGCAGCGCCGATGCCAGTATCGAGCGGCTGCGCGACGGGCATCATGATTTGTCCGAACGTTTCAATCTGGTGCAGGGGCGCTTCTATTCGGTCGGCGGCGACATTGCCCGCGTCGAGCAGAGCATCCAGCACGGCCAGCAACGCCTGCGTCAGTTGCAGGACGATCTGCGCGAAGCCGAGCGCGCCCGCCTGGAAACCGAATCGCACCTGGGCCACGACACCACCTTGCTCGCGACCCTCGGCGAGGAGCTGGAAATGCTCGAGCCCGAGCAGGAAATGACCAGTGCCGCCGCCGAAGAATCAGCCATCGCGCTGGAAGACGCCGAAGCCGCCATGCAGGGCTGGCAGGAACAGTGGGACTCCTTCAATCAGCAATCCGCCGAGCCGCAGCGCCAGGCGCAAGTTCAGCAATCGCGCATTCAGCAACTCGAACAGAGCATCGAGCGACTGGCCGAGCGTCAGCGCCGCCTGGCCGAGGAGCGGCAGTTGCTGGCGGCCGACCCGGAAGACGCGGCCATTCTTGAACTGAGTGAAGACCTTGCCACCCGCGACCTGACCCTTGAAGAGCTGCACATGGGCGAGGAGCAGGCGGTCGAGCGTCTGGAACAATTGCGCGAGGCGCTGCAAAACGCCAGTCAGGCGCAACAGCAGGCGCAAGGCGAGTTGCAGCGGCTCAATGGCCGACTGGCTTCGCTGGAGGCCCTGCAACAGGCGGCACTCGATCCGGATACCGGCACCGCCGAATGGCTGCGCGATCAGCACCTGACCGAGCGCCCGCGTCTGGCCGAAGGGCTGAGTGTCGAGGCTGGCTGGGAACTGGCGGTGGAAACGGTTTTGGGGGCCGATTTGCAGGCGGTGCTGGTCGATGACCTTGACGGGCTGGACCTGGCCGGCTTCCAGCAGGGCGATCTGCGTTTGCTGAGCGCCGGTGCTGACACGGTACGCGTGCCGGGCAGCTTGCTGGAAAAGGTCGAAAGCACGGTCGATCTGTCGGCCTGGCTGGGTCAGGTGTTTCCGGTCGAGAACCTCGACGAAGCGTTGGCGCGGCGCACGCAACTGAGCGCCGGGCAAAGTCTGATCAGCCGTGATGGCTATTGGGTCGGTCGGCATTTTTTACGGGTCAGGCGCGCCAGCGAAGCACAGAGCGGCGTGTTGGCGCGTGGCCAGGAATTGCAGCGGCTGGGGCTGGAGCGCGACGAGCGCGAAGCGACCCTGGCAACGCTGGAAGAACAGTTGCTGAGCCTGCGCGAGCAACAGTCGCAGCAGGAAGAAGCCCGCGAGCAACTGCGCCGTCGGGTGCAGGACGAAACCCGTCAGCAAAGCGAGCTCAAGGCGCAATTGTCGGCGGCGAAGGTGAAGGTCGAGCAGTTGACCCTGCGCCGCACGCGTCTGGATGAAGAGCTGGCCGAACTGGCCGAACAGCGTGCCGCCGAGCACGAACAGCTCGGCGAGTCGCGCCTGCAGTTGCAGGACGCGCTTGACGCCATGGCGCAAGACACCGAGCAGCGCGAAGTGCTGCAGGCGCAGCGCGACTCGTTGCGCGAGCGTCTGGACCGGATACGCCAGGATGCCCGTCAGCACAAGGACCACAGCCATCAACTGGCGGTGCGCCTGGGCTCGATCAAGGCGCAATACGATTCGACACGTCAGGCGCTGGAGCGCCTGCGCATGCAGTCCGAAAGGCTGACGGAAAAACGCGAACAGCTCAGCCTGAATCTGGAGGAGGGCGAGGCACCGCTCGAAGAGCTGCGCCTCAAGCTGGAAGAGCTGCTGGAGCGGCGCATGGTGGTTGACGACGAAATGCGCATCGCCAAGAACGCGCTGGAAGACGCCGACCGCGAGCTGCGCGAGGCAGAGAAGCGCCGCACCCAGGCTGAGCAGCAAGCGCAACTGCTGCGCGGCCAACTGGAACAGCAACGACTGGAATGGCAGTCGCTGACCGTACGCCGCACCGCCTTGCAGGATCAGTTGCAGGAAGACGGCTACGACTTGCACGGCGTGCTCGCCACGCTGACCCCGGAGGCCAGCGAGCAGGCTGCTGAGCAGCAACTGGAAAGCATCGCCGGGCGTATTCAGCGTCTGGGCGCGATCAACCTTGCGGCCATCGACGAATACCAGCAGCAGTCCGAGCGCAAACGTTATCTGGACGCGCAGGATGCCGACCTTGTGGAAGCGCTCGATACCCTGGAGAACGTGATCCGCAAGATCGACAAGGAAACCCGAAACCGCTTCAAAGATACCTTCGATCAGATAAATAGCGGAATTCAGGCACTTTTTCCGAAAGTTTTCGGTGGAGGCTCTGCTTATTTGGAACTGACGGGCGAAGATCTACTCGATACAGGGGTGACAATCATGGCGCGCCCCCCCGGCAAGAAGAACAGCACCATCCACTTGCTGTCCGGTGGGGAGAAAGCTCTGACTGCACTGGCGCTGGTTTTTGCCATTTTCAAGCTCAATCCTGCGCCGTTCTGCATGCTCGATGAGGTGGATGCGCCGCTGGATGATGCCAACGTTGGCCGTTATGCGCGTTTGGTGAAAGAAATGTCACAAACGGTGCAGTTCATCTACATCACTCACAACAAGATCGCCATGGAAATGGCTGATCAACTGATGGGGGTGACGATGCACGAGCCCGGTTGTTCGCGGCTCGTGGCCGTGGATGTGGAAGAGGCCATGGCGCTGGTGGATGCCTGAGCGAATGTCGACAAGCGCGGCGAAAACTGCTTGAAAAAGCCGGAAAATGTCACGGTTGTGCGCCAGATGGCACTTCGGGTAGCAAAGAGACGTAACAGACGGTGTAAAGTTGCCTTTGGTCGTGCTAGTTTAGTGGCCACTTTTTTATTTTAGCGTGGGCAAAATGCCAGTCAGAACATAGACTTGGCACCACGTTTTAAAGGGGTTTAGGCCCTTATTTTCAGATTTCTTCATTAGAGGCACTGGATTACATGGAAATCGGTCTGCGCGAGTGGCTGATCGTCATCGGCATAATAGTCATCGCCGGTATTCTCTTTGATGGCTGGCGCCGTATGCGCGGCAGCAAAGGTAAATTGAAATTCAGGCTGGATCGAAGCTTTTCCAACCTTCCCGAGGAAGAAGAGCCAACCTCGGCCGAGGTGCTGGGGCCGCCCCGTGTGCTGGATACTCACAAAGAGCCGCAACTGGACGAGCACGACCTGCCGTCGATGAGCGCCAGCCCGCGTGACAACAAGCGCGGCAGCGAAAAACGTGGTGGCAGCGACAAGAAGCGCAAGGATGAACCGCAGCAGGGCGACCTGAATCTGGACATCGACGGTCCGAGCCTGTTTACGGGGCGTGACGATGATTTTCCGGACGACAAACCGGCCCAGCGCATTACCGAAGACAAGGATCTGCCTCCGGTCGAAGAAGTGCTGGTTATCAGCGTGATCTCGCGCAGCGAAGGCGGCTTCAAGGGTCCGGCGCTGTTGCAGAACATTCTGGAAAGCGGCCTGCGTTTCGGCGAAATGGACATCTTCCATCGTCACGAGAGCATGGCAGGCAATGGCGAAGTGCTGTTCTCGATGGCTAACGCCGTCAAGCCTGGCGTGTTCGATCTCGACGATATCGATCATTTCAGCACCCGTGCCGTGAGCTTCTTCCTCGGCTTGCCAGGTCCGCGTCATCCGAAGCAGGCATTTGATGTGATGGTTGCCGCAGCACGCAAGCTGGCTCACGAGCTGGATGGCGAACTGAAAGATGACCAGCGCAGTGTCATGACCGCGCAGACCATTGAGCACTATCGCCAGCGCATCGTTGAATTCGAGCGCCGTGCGCTGACCCAGCGTCGCGGATAAGCGCTTTCTTGCGCCGCTCCCTGACTGAAATCGCGCTCTGGCGCGCTTTCAAGGGGAGCCGGAACGCAGCAGAACAGAACCAACAGATGAGCAGCCTCGGCTGCTTTTTTGCTTTTTGAGAGAACACCCGTATGAAGGCCGTCGAAACCCGAATCCTCGAACTGCGTGCAGAGCTGGATCAGCATAACTACCGCTATCACGTTCTGGATGAGCCAAGCATCCCGGATGTCGAGTACGACCGCCTGTTTCATGAGCTCAAGGCGCTTGAGGCAGACAACCCGCATCTGGTTACGCCGGATTCGCCCACGCAGCGGGTCGGCAGTGCCGCCTTATCGGCGTTCACCCAAGTACGTCACGAAATGCCAATGCTCAGCCTGGGCAACGCCTTCGAAGAGAACGACTTGCGCGAGTTCGACCGTCGGGTGACCGAGGGGCTGGATTTGCCTGCTGGCGATCTGTTCGGCGCGGGCAGCGCGGTCGAGTACAGCTGCGAACCCAAGCTGGACGGTCTGGCGGTCAGCCTGCTGTATCGCGACGGGGCGCTGGTGCGCGGCGCGACGCGGGGTGATGGCACGACCGGCGAAGACATCAGCGTCAATGTGCGCACGGTGCGCAACATCCCGCTCAAGCTGCAAGGCAAGGGCTGGCCGGAGGTGCTGGAAGTGCGCGGTGAAGTGTTCATGTCAAAGGCCGGTTTCGAGCGGCTGAATGCCAGCCAGCTGGAAATCGGCGGCAAGACCTTTGCCAACCCGCGTAACGCAGCGGCTGGCAGCCTGCGCCAACTGGACTCGAAGATCACCGCCAACCGCCCGCTGGAATTCTGCTGCTATGGTCTGGGGCAGACGTCGGCGGAAATCGCCGACACCCACATCGGCGTATTGAACGCGCTGAAAAAATGGGGCATGCCCGTCAGTCGCGAGCTGAAGCTGGCGAATGGCGTCGAGGAATGCCTGGCCTATTACAAAGACATAGGCGAACGACGCCTGTCGCTCAGCTACGAGATCGATGGCGTGGTGTTCAAGGTCAATAGCCTGGCCGCTCAGCGCGAGCTGGGCTTTCGTGCCCGTGAGCCACGCTGGGCGATTGCCCACAAATTCCCGGCCATGGAAGAACTGACCGAACTGCTGGACGTTGAGTTTCAGGTAGGCCGCACCGGTGCCGTGACGCCGGTTGCGCGTCTCAAGCCGGTCAAGGTGGCCGGCGTCATGGTCGCCAATGCCACGCTGCACAATATGGACGAAGTGGCGCGGCTGGGGCTGATGATCGGCGATACCGTGATCATTCGTCGCGCTGGCGATGTGATCCCGCAGGTGGTGCAGGTGGTGGTCGAGCGTCGTCCACAGACCGCGAAGCCGGTCGAAGTGCCGCAGACCTGCCCGGTGTGCGGCTCGCAGGTCGAGCGCACGCAGTTGGTCAAGCGCAGCAAGGGCAAGGAAACCATCAGCGAAGGCGCGGTGTACCGCTGCGTCGGGCGCCTGGCCTGCGGTGCGCAGCTCAAGCAGGCGATCATCCACTATGTGTCGCGTCGTGCCATGGACATCGAAGGCCTGGGCGACAAAACCATCGAGCAACTGGTCGATGAAAAACTCATCGGCTCGCCTGCCGACCTGTACAAGCTGAAATACGAACAGATCATCGATCTGGAAGGCTTTGCCGAAATCTCCAGCAACAAGCTGCTCAAGGCCATCGCCGACAGCAAACAGCCGACGCTGGCGCGTTTCATCTATGCGCTGGGCATCCCCGACGTCGGCGAAGAAACGGCCAAGGTGCTGGCGCGCTCGCTGGCGTCGCTGGATCGCGTAAAACAGGCATTGCCGGAAGTGCTGACTTACCTGCCGGACATCGGTCTGGAAGTTGCCTACGAGATTCACAGCTTTTTCGAGGACGAGCACAACCGTAACGTTATCGACGCGCTGCTGGGCGAGTGCGGTCTGCAACTTCAGGATCAGGGCGAGCTGGGTGCCGAGTTTGCCGCCAGCACCACGCTGGAGGGGCTGATCGACAAGCTGCACATTCCATCGGTAGGGCCGGGCGCTGCGCTGAAGCTGGCCGAGAAATTCGGCATGCTGGAAGCCATCATCAGCGCCGACTGGCTGGACATGCGCCAGGCGCTGCCCGAGAAACAGGCCAAATCGGTCCGCGACTTCTTCGACGACAACGCCAACGCCGAGCGCGCCCGGGCTATCGAAGCCCAATTGAAAGACTTCGGCATGCACTGGCGCAGCGAGAAAAAGACCATCGAAGGCTTGCCATTGGCAGGCCAGACCTGGGTGCTGACCGGATCGCTGGAACGCATGAGCCGAGACGTCGCCAAGGAAAAGCTCGAAAACCTGGGCGCCAAGGTGTCCGGCTCGGTATCGGCCAAGACTCACACCGTCGTCGCAGGGCCCGGTGCCGGCTCGAAACTGACCAAAGCCAACGAACTGGGCCTGACCGTGCTGGATGAAGAGGCACTGCTCAAGCGTCTGACCGAGCTGGGCGTGGCGGTTGATTGAGCAAGGCCGGTGGTGTATCACCGCTGAGCGCATGGTATAGGCACGAAAATTTCACCCAAGGCATTCGTAAGCTGGAGCGCTCTTCGTTATACACAAATCCTGAAGAGCCCTTGAGCGCGGCTTTCTGGCTTTTGCCCGCACGCGTGGGAGCGGACTTGTCCGCGAAAGGGCCGGTAAAGTCACCGAACATGTATCGTCTGAACTACCGCATTCGCGAACAAGCGAAGCGTCGGCCGATTCGCTCCCACGGCCTTCGGCCAGAATCTACAGCAGACTTTTGTATAACGCTGAGCGCTGGAGCGTTGGAACGATGATCTCAACTGTCGTGCAACGCACCGTTTTAGCCCATGAAATCGCCGTCAACCCAGTCCGCGCATGCCGCCCGATAATATTTTGAACCCCTTAACCTTCGGTATGATCTAGTCCATGCAAGGTCAACGGGAGATCACCATGTATCGCTTTTTCGAGCAATTGAGTTCACGCATTACCGCCCCATTTGGCGGCGAAACCAAACGTAACAGCAAGGTCTGGCAGTGCACCTGCGGCCAGTCGGTGTTTTTCCCCAATTCCCAATGCCTTGCCTGTGCGGCAGCGCTGGGCTACCTGCCAGAGCAGGGGCGGGTCGCGACACTCGAAGCGGGTCCGGAGCTTACCACCTGGCGCCTTAGTGACGAGCCGGGCGCAGGGCTGTATCGACGTTGCGCCAACCTCGACACACCTGCGGCCTGCAACTGGCTGTTCCCGGAGCACAACGCGGGTGAGTTCTGCGTCGCGTGCAGCCTGAATCGCACCATTCCCGACCTGTCGATTGCCGAAAACGGCGAGCGCTGGCGCAAGGTCGAAACGGCCAAGCGTCGTCTGGTTGCACAACTGATCTCCCTCGGGCTGCAGGTCATTCCCAAGACCGTTGACGAAGAGACTGGCCTGGCTTTCGATTTTGTCGGCGTCGATCTGGAAGGCAAGCTGCCGACCACCGGCCACGCCAACGGCCTCATCACTCTGAACATCGAAGAAGCCGACGATGCGCACCGCGAAGCAATGCGTGTGCAGATGCACGAACCCTATCGCACCTTGCTCGGCCACTTCCGCCATGAAGTCGGCCACTACTATTGGGATCGGTTGATTGCCGATACCCGCTGGCAGGACGGCTATCGCAACCTGTTCGGCGACGAGCGTGCCAGCTACGCCGATGCGCTCGATCACCACTACAAGAACGGCGCTCCCGACAACTGGCAGGAAAGCTTCGTCAGCGCGTATGCCACCATGCACCCGTGGGAAGACTGGGCCGAGACCTGGGCTCACTACCTGCACATGATGGATGCGGTCGATACCGCGCTGGGTTTTGGCATGAGCGCCCGCGACATGGAGCTCGACTATCAGCCATTCCCGCTGGATGTTCTTTACGATCCACAGCATCCCGGCGGGCCGGCTTTCCTGTCCTTCGTCAACGCCTGGATCGAGCTGGCCAGCATGCTCAACGAACTGTCACGCAGCATGGGCCAGCCGGATTTCTATCCGTTCGTGCTGCCACCTGCAGTGATTGCCAAGCTGCACTTCATCCATCTGGTGATTCAGGATGCAGGCGGCAAGGCTGACGAGGTCTTGCAGGCTCAGTAATGGACGTAGCGCCTGATCGACGGCGGTCGGGCGCTTGTTTGCACGCGGTGCCAGAGCTTCAGCGTCAGCCTGCGTTCAAAACCGATCCGGCCGCGATACGCCTCACCGGTATCTACCCAACCCTGACCCACATAAAGCCCGATGGCTGCGCTGTTGTCGGCGTCCACTGACAGCATCAATTGCTGGATGTCCGGCCATTTACGCTTGAGCGCAGCGGGTAGTGCTTGAAGGGTCGC
Organism: Pseudomonas syringae pv. cilantro; assembly: GCF_001293775.1. Taxonomy (GTDB): domain Bacteria; phylum Pseudomonadota; class Gammaproteobacteria; order Pseudomonadales; family Pseudomonadaceae; genus Aquipseudomonas; species Aquipseudomonas syringae_P. Next base: position 227,426 of record NZ_LGLN01000065.1, on the reverse strand, counting down.
TTTGCCCAGCCCTTTGCCCTGCTCGCGTTGGTCGATTTGCAACGCATGCAGCGTGGCAGTCAGGTCTTCCTGAACCCAGTGTGGCAGGCAGTCACCCCGTTTGAGCAGGAAAAACCCCACCGGTTTCTCATCCGTCAGAAACACAAAGCCCCGCACGTTCGGACTGGGGTTGACCAGAAGGGTATTGAGCGCCGTATAGATGTCGCCGGAGAACTGCGTCTGTTCCCGCGTGACCTCCAGTTGGTCCAGTTGCTGGCGCTGGGTGTGGGTAAGGTCTTCGTAGCCGACCAATCGAGTCTGCATGAGCAACCTGCTGGCTGATGATTGTTGAGGCGGGCAGGGTACCTGATCAGCGCCGGGTGTTTCGAGGAATTGCCGCGCCACCGGCGAACGTCGACTCCCGTTTCAGGCCCTGCACACAAGTGCTTGAGCCCTATCGAAATTTTTATCCGGGGCAACGGTTGTAAACTCGCGCAAGACCGGTACAATGGCGCGGCTCGCCACTGGCGAGCGTCGTTATGGTGACCCCATCGGTCCCCCCGCAACGATTACCCGTGAACCTGGTCAGATCCGGAAGGAAGCAGCCACAGCGGGAACATTGTGTGCCGGGGTGTGGCTGGTGGGGGCACCACCTTAACGAACCTTCAGTCGGTCCTCGACGTAGCATCATCATATATCCCCCACTTTCAAGCGCTCAGTCCAGTGCCGTGTTTCCTGCTGCCCAAATCAAACTGAACCCTCACCCCCACACACCACCTAATCCCCTTACGCGTCGCTTGAAACCGTTTTACGGCAAGGGGCAATTCAGGTCGCTGCGGGTGTCACAGGCTTTTCGGTCAGGCGTCTCGCAGCATTGGAGCCGGGGGCCGGATGGAACAGGACATCATCAGATTTTTCACAGACTCGCAATTTCTGGGCATTTCGCTCGCTAACTGGCTACTCGCTGTCTTTGCTTCGACCATCAGCTTTGTGCTGGTGCGGGGTGTCATTGGCTTTGTGCTGAGAAAGATGCGTGCACGACCCGCTGCGCCGAGTACGCACATGAGCTATATCGTGGTGCAGGTGTTGTCGGGCACCAGTAACGCCTTGTTGCTGCTGGCATCGATTTTGATCGGGGTCGGCATGCTCGATCTGCCCGAGCGTTGGCTTGGGCGGGTCAGCAGCCTGTGGTTCGTGGTCGCAGCCTTGCAGGTCGGGTTGTGGGCGAACCGGGCGATTGCGCTGGCGCTGCAACGCTACTTCGTTCGTCACAACACCAGCGGGACGTTTCAGGGCAGTGCCCTCGCGACGTTGAGTCTGTGGGGGGCAAAGGTGTTGCTGTGGGCCACCGTGGTCATGGCCATGCTGTCGAACGTCGGGGTCAACATCACGGCGTTCGTCGCCAGCCTCGGCGTGGGCGGCATCGCGGTGGCGCTGGCCGTGCAGAACATTCTTGGCGATGTGTTCGCGTCGTTGTCGATTGCGGTGGACAAGCCGTTCGAGATCGGCGATTTCATTGTCGTCGGCGAGCTGGCGGGCACTGTGGAGCATATCGGTCTGAAGACTACTCGCATTCGCAGCTTGGGCGGCGAGCAGATTGTGATGGCCAACGCGGACATGATCAGCAACACCATTCAGAACTACAAACGCCTGCAAGAGCGGCGCATTGTTTTCGACTTCAGGCTGACATACGACTGCTCGGTCGATCAGGTACGGGAAGTGCCGAAGAAAGTCGAGCAGATCATCAATGCGCAGAAACTGGCGCGCTTCGACCGTTCGCATTTCCGTGGCTTTGGCGAGACGTCGCTGGAGTTCGAGACCGTCTTCATCGTTCTCGACCCCAGCTACAACGTTTATATGGATGTGCAGCAGGCAATCAACCTGGCAATCATGGAAGCCTTTGCCGAGATGGATGTGCGTTTCGCATTCCCGTCGCGCACGGTGTACGTGGCGTCCTTGCCCCCCGTGAAAACCTCACGGCACACCGCGCTGGAAGCTGCCGACGCCAACGCGTAAGCAGTGTTATCAGGCTGGGAAGTGCAGCGCGTTGGTCAGGTCGCCCATCGGTGCCTGGCCGCGCGCGATCATGGCGTCGTCGCGGCGCTTCAGGCCGTCGAGTTTCTCCAGGCCATGGACGCGGGTGATCAGGCGCAGGATCGAGGCCGTGTCATAAACCGTGTGGTCCA
>NZ_LGLN01000065.1:135017-224382 GCF_001293775.1 Pseudomonas syringae pv. cilantro | reverse complement strand
GGCGGCAGCTTGTCCAGCATCGAGCCATCGCGGTCGCGCTGCTGATAATCGGCAGGCTTAAGTGAGGACAGCGGTTTCTGCACGCCGGGAAAGTCTGCGAACAGGTTATTGAAACTGCGGTTCTCGGCGTAGATCACGACCACCGTTTTCACGTTTTCACGCAGGGCCCGGTCGAGTGCCGGTCCAGTGAGGTGATACCGGTCCGGTTCGGCGGGTGGCCGATCGTGAGCTGACACATAGCCACTGAGGGTGACGCCCGCGCCCAGCGCTGCCATCCCGCCGAGAAAGCGACGACGGCTGGGGTTTTCGTTGCTGTCTTCGTCGTCCGGTCTGTCGCTCATCGCCTGATACCCGCCTGAGTTTATGTGTTACCAAAGATTTCAGGCGAGCGTAACGGCGCAACATGACGGTATTACTACAGCCTGAATGTAGGTCAGGGCACTGGCAACGCAGTGTAATGATCGATGATTTGCTGAAGTTCGCCTGACAGTTGCATCTGCACCAATGTACGCAGGACGGCGCCTGTCGGCAGGTCTGCATTGTTGCGAATCATGCACGCGGCAGGCTGTTCCGAGACCAGTGAGATGGGCTTGAGTCGCTTGTCGACCGGCAGGCTCCTGTTGACCCAGTCGAGGATCAACTGGTTGGTCACGGCGTAGTTGTAGCGTCCGGCCATCAGCTTGCCCAGCGTCTGCGTCTGGGTGCGGGCGTCTTCACGCACCAATTGATGACTGTCGAACAGGTGCTGCAGGGCCGGATAATTGTAGCCCAGCACCGTGCCGACGGTTTCGTTGTCGAATTGCTCGGGATACGGCCCGGCAGCCGTCTGCGCAGAAGCCACCAGCCAGTCGCGCTGGTAAAGGATCGGCGAGCTCCACAGGTAATCGCCGGACAGATCCGGATACCATGCCTGAGCGCTGTAACAATGCATGTCCACTTCGCCGCGTTCCAGCGCTTGCTGAATGCGCAGGCGTGGCATGACATGGTATTCGGCTTCGCGGCCGACCTGACGCGCGATGCTTTGCATGATATCGAACAGAATGCCTGCACGCGGCTCATGGTTGACGATCTGCATCATCGGCATGGTCCAGCCTTCGTTCACCGCAAAGCGTAGCGGCGGCGGTGCGGCATTGCCCGCGCAGGCGCAGAGCAACAGCACCGGCGCCGCGATCCCACGTAGCCGCCGAGGCATTGCAAAAGCACGAATACAGCGCGTCAATACGTTCATTTGCACAGCGTAGACATAATAGAGACGGACACCAGATGCAATTTTGCCCCTGCTCGGCTAGCATTGGCGGTCTTCCGCTTACCAGTCGCGACGGTTTTCAATGAGTTATCAGGTTCTTGCACGTAAATGGCGTCCGCGCTCGTTCCGCGAAATGGTCGGCCAGGCTCATGTGCTCAAGGCCCTGATCAACGCGCTGGACAGCCAGCGCCTGCACCACGCCTACTTGTTCACCGGTACGCGGGGCGTCGGCAAAACCACGATCGCGCGGATCATCGCCAAGTGCCTGAACTGCGAAACCGGCATTACCTCGACGCCCTGCGGCACCTGCTCGGTGTGCAAGGAGATCGACGAAGGGCGTTTTGTCGACCTGATCGAGATCGACGCCGCCAGCCGCACCAAGGTCGAAGACACCCGTGAGTTGCTGGACAACGTGCAGTACGCGCCCAGTCGCGGCCGCTTCAAGGTCTACCTGATCGACGAAGTGCACATGCTCTCCAGCCACTCGTTCAACGCCTTGCTCAAGACGCTTGAAGAGCCGCCGCCCTACGTCAAGTTCATCCTCGCGACCACCGACCCGCAAAAACTGCCGGCGACCATCCTGTCGCGCTGCTTGCAGTTTTCGCTGAAAAACATGACGCCCGAGCGAGTGGTCGAGCACCTGACCCATGTGCTAGGCGTCGAGAACGTGCCGTTCGAAGATGACGCGCTGTGGCTGTTGGGCCGCGCTGCCGACGGTTCGATGCGCGATGCCATGAGCCTGACCGATCAGGCGATCGCCTTCGGCGAAGGCAAGGTCATGGCCGCCGATGTGCGTGCCATGCTCGGTACGCTGGATCATGGTCAGGTCTTCGATGTGCTGACCGCGCTGCTGGAAGGTGATGCGCGCGGTGTGCTGGAGGCTGTGCGCCATCTGGCCGAGCAGGGCCCTGACTGGAACGGCGTGCTCTCGGAAATACTCAACGTGCTGCATCGCGTGGCGATTGCCCAGGCATTGCCCGAAGGCGTCGACAACGGGCATGGCGACCGCGACCGGGTGCTGGCCCTGGCGCAGGCGCTGCCTGCCGAAGACGTGCAGTTTTATTACCAGATGGGCCTGATTGGTCGTCGTGATCTGCCGCTGGCGCCTGATCCGCGCGGCGGTTTCGAAATGGTCCTGTTGCGCATGCTGGCGTTCCGCCCGGCCGACAGCGAAGACGCGCCCAGGCAGCCACTAAAGCCGGTGGGAATCAGCCAGGCCACGGTTGATTCCCGAAAAGCAGTGTCTGATGCGACACCTGTTGCATCGGCGGCGCCGGTAGCGCCGGTGATGTCCGCTCCCGATCCTGCTTTTGAAGCGCTGCCGCCTGCGCAGGCGGCTGCTATAAAGCCTGAGCCCGTTGCAGCGCCAGAAGCAAAGCCCGAGCCGGTCGAAGACATCGATCTGCCGTGGAATGAGCCCAAAGCGTCGGTTGCCGAAAAAGCGCCCGACACGGCGCCCGAAGTCGAGCCCGAGGCAGAACCGGTCGCCGGGACGGTTCTGGAAATCGTTTCCGAGCAGCCCGACCTCACGCCGATGCCGACCCCTGCGCCCGCCAGCCCGGTGCCGGATGCGCCAGAGGCCGAGCCTTCGCCGGTCGAGGAACAGCACGTCACGCCTGCGATGCTCGAAGCGATTCCGGATTCAGCCTATCTGTCTGCGCCTATGGATCGCGATGACGAGCCGCCAGCGGACGACGATTACGTCGAGCCGGACATCGACATCGATCCGGCCTCCTATAGCTATCTGGACGAGCTGGCGCACGAAAGTGTCGTGGAGCTGGAAGCGGTCGAGCCCGAACCGGCGCCCGCTGCCATGCCGGCCACGGGGCTCGCTGCCGAGTGGCTGGAAGTGTTTCCAAAATTGCCGATCTCCGGCATGACCGGCAGTATTGCGGCAAACTGCACGCTGATGGCGGTCGATGGCGACAACTGGCTGCTGCACCTCGACCCGGCGCACAGTGCGCTGTTCAACTCGACCCAGCAGCGCCGTCTGAACGATGCGTTGAACCAGTACCATGGGCGCACGATCAATCTGAGTATCGAGCTGATCAAGCCCGAGCAGGAAACCCCGGCGCAGGCCGCATCACGCTTGCGTGCCGAACGCCAGCGCCAGGCTGAAGCCTCGATTCAGGCTGATCCGTACATCCAGCAGATGCTGCAACAATTTGGCGCGGTGATCCGCGAAGACACGATCAAGCCGGTGGACGCGCCCGAAGTGCAGTCTCAATAACCCAGGATTTGGCGCCCCTGGCGCCGTGCAAACGAACCATCCATTTTCGAGGAGATATCCCATGATGAAAGGTGGCATGGCTGGCCTGATGAAGCAGGCGCAGCAAATGCAGGAAAAAATGGCCAAGATGCAGGAAGAACTGGCCAACGCGGAAGTCACCGGTCAATCGGGCGCAGGCCTGGTGAGCGTCGTGATGACCGGTCGTCACGACGTCAAGCGCATCAATCTGGATGACAGCCTGATGCAGGAAGACAAGGAAGTGCTGGAAGACCTGATCGCCGCCGCCGTCAACGACGCCGTGCGCAAGATCGAACAGGCCAGCCAGGACAAGACCGCCTCCATGACCGCCGGCATGCAACTGCCACCGGGCATGAAACTGCCATTCTGACGGCAGCTGCGCGATGATCGATGCCAGGCCAGGTGCCTGGCATTTATCTGCGTGTGTTTCTCATATACACATCGAACTCGTGCCAATTCGCTGACACTCTGTGTCGGTACGCCGGTCTCAACTATCGTGCGACGCAGGAGCGTAGGGAACGATAAACGACTATCCGTGCTGCAGCACAATGTCATGCCTTCCTCGTAATCACTGCACATAAACGAAAGCGCTTTCTATCGCGAGGGCACTGACGGCGCAGAGTGCGACGTGAGTGACGGCTGAGNCGGGCCGGAAACGGAGCGGGGACTTTGCCTACTTTGGTCCCTCAAAGTAGGGCGCCGTAAGGGCGCAAAGGTGACCTGAGCCGCAACCAGACAGCACTGATATCGTAAAACCGCTGTTTGACGCAGAGCGTCACGAAATGCATAGTCCGTGCGAAAGATAATATGTTTAAGACGAAGCATTTTCGGCGACTCTACCGGCCCCTTCGCGAACAAGTTCGCTGCCACGGGGTTCGGCCAGAATCAAAAGCGGATTTGTGCATGACGCTGGGCGCTCTCCCACTGCCTCCGGCCTGTGGGAGCGGACCGGGCGACGCTTCGCTTGTCCGCGAAGGCGTGGTTTCAGGCACTGTGGCTTTTGTGGATGCACCGGCCCTTTCGCGAACAAGTTCGCTCCCACGCCCTCCGGGCAGAAGCATGAAAGTCTCGTTTTACGTACTCATCCAGGCTGTATGGCTATGAGCGCAGGCGTGCATCAGCCAACCGGACCAAACCCCACAATCGCCTTGATCTCCAGATACTCCTCGAACCCATGCACGCCATACTCGCGGCCATTGCCTGAGCGCTTGTAGCCGCCAAACGGCGCCATCGGGTTCCAGGCAGGATAGTTCAGGTGTACCTGGCCGGCGCGGATACGCGAGGCCACCGAGCGGGCCTGTTCCAGATCCTGGCCCTGAACGTGTGCGCCCAGCCCGTAAACCGTGTCGTTGGCAATTGCGACCGCTTCATCGACCGTGTCATAGGCAATGATGCACAGCACCGGACCAAAAATCTCCTCCCGGGCAATACGCATCGATGAATCCACCTCGGAAAACACCGTCGGCCGGGTATAAAAGCCCTGCTCGTGACCCGGCACACGCCCCGGCCCGCCACAGACCAGTTTTGCGCCTTCACTGATACCCGCGTCGATCATCGCCTGCACGCGATGAAACTGCGCCTCGTTGGCGATAGGGCCCAGTACGGTGTGTTCCGATTGCGGATCACCGACGATGATCGTCGCGGCCGTCTCGGCAGCCAGAGCCTCGACTTCTGCCAGACGGTTTCTCGGTACGATCATGCGCGTCGGCGCGCTGCATGACTGGCCGACGTTGCGGAAGGCAGCCATCACCCCCGGCGGTACCGCTTTGGCGAAGTCGGCGTCGGGGAGCAGAATGTTCGGTGATTTGCCGCCCAGTTCCTGCGTGACCCGCTTCACGGTCGGCGCAGCAGCCTGCGCGACCAATGCCCCCGCACGGTTGGAACCGGTGATCGAGATCATGTCGATATCAGGGTGCGCAGCCATCGCGCCACCCACTTCTGCGCCGCTGCCATTGACCAGATTGAACACCCCAGGCGGCAGCCCGGCGTCATGTACCAGTTGCGCGAACAGCAAGGCGCTCAGCGGCGACAGTTCGCTGGGCTTGAGCACCACCGTGCAACCGGCAGCAATGGCCGGGGCGACTTTGGCGGTGATTTGATACAGCGGCCAGTTCCACGGCGTGATCAGCGCGCACACACCAATCGGTTCGCGCTCGATGGCCGTGCTGCCTTCGACCGTCTGAAAGCGATAGGTCGCCAGCAGATCGCGAGCGACCCGCACGTGCTCAGCGGCGAGTGGCACCTGCATGGTGCGGGCAGAACTGATGGCTGCGCCCATTTCCAGCGAGATCGCCTGCGCCAGTTCTTCCTTGCGCTCGATGATCAGCTCATGAATCCGGCCGATGACCTGCGCTCGTGCCTCAGGCGAGGTGCCGGACCAGCCTGCAAAAGCCGCCCGCGCTGCTGCCACTGCGCGGTCGACATCGGCGGCTGAACCACTGGCGACATGCGCCACGACCCCCTCGGTTGCCGGGTTGACCACCGCGATACTGGCCGGATCGAGCGGCGCGTACCACTGACCGTCGATGTAGAATTTCTGCGCCGTGTTCAGATCAACGCGATGGCTGTTCAAGGACTGAGTGGTCATCCAGCGGGCTCCCTGGAGCAATAATGATTTGATAGCAATAAGCTAACAAAGCGGTCTGGACGAAAAGCGCCGATCTGGCGGGCTGCAAAGAATAATCTGCTGTATGCCGCCCGCTGACGTTGCGGACCTGTTTCGGCACGCCATCCGCCCTTGGTTCAGCCGATGGCCTGAGTCACCAGCGCAAACTGCTGCACGTCCGGGCTCTTCGGTGGAGGCGTGCCGAGCACCATGCGCGGCGCTCTGTCGACACACGCCAGGCCCAGGCTTTCCAGCCACGGCGCGAGCCCGCAGTCGGCCATGATGTCGAAACGCACGAACTGCCCGGGTATGAGTCGCAACAGGTGGCTAATCAACTGCCTGGCTTGCCCGAGATCGCGCGCGACCAACGGGCCGATGATATGGCCGCGACCGAAGCGTCGCAGCAGAGCGACGCCTTGCAAGTGGCCGTCATGCTCGATGCCGACCGCCTGCTCGGCGTCACGCAGCAGATCGGTCAGCACGACCGTGCGGTCCAGGCCGCTGCCTGCATTGGCCAGCCGGATCAGTTGCGGATGGTCGGCAGAACCCAGCGTGCGAATCTGCAAACCGTCACTCGGCCATTCAGTCTCAGGCAGCAGGGCAATGCCCTGATGTTGCTGAATCCGCGCAAAATCGACGAAGCCAAGGCTCCGGTAAAGCGGTGCGCCCAGCTCTGTGGCATTGAGGATCGGCGTGCGCGGCGCGGTGGCTTCCAGGCACAGATTCATCAGGCGACGACCAATGCCCTTGCCCTGATGCTCGTCGCTGACAATCACCAGACCAATCGACGACCAGTCGCCCTGATGACAGGTAAAGGCGACGCCCACCAGTTGTCCGTCACACTCGGCGACAAAGCCCTCGGAGGTGCGCTGCACCATCGCCCAGTCCTCTTCGCGATGTGGCCATTTCAGGTGAACCGAGAGGGCGTGGGCGGCAGGAATGTCTGCAGCTTCTGCAGGACGATATTGATAGCGGGTATCCGAAGTCGTGGGCATGGCGCCTCCTTGAGAATGAAGGGTGGGGCTCATATCAGCTTGCCTGCACTCATCAGGCTGGAGACAAACGGCATCTCGATGGCGGCAGGGTCGGTAAAGCGGCGAATATCGAACGGGCTGATCAGGGTGCGGGTGCTGCCGGTGCTGATCAGTTCGGCCATCACGTCACCTACGCCCGGGCCCAGCTGGAAACCGTGACCACAGAAACCGAAGGCGTAGAAAAGACCGTCGACCTTGCCGCTGCGGCCCATGATCGGCAGGGAATCCGGCGTGTAGCTTTCAATGCCGCTCCAGACCCGAATGATGTTGAGCTTCTCGGCACCCGGCAGCAGACGGCTCATCTGCTTCATTTGATTGATCAGGCTTTCCGGTTTGAAATAAGCACGCCGGTTGATCATGTCCGGCTTGTTGCGGTTGCCGCCGCCAATGATGATGTTGCCGCGCGGAATCTGCCGGAAGTAGATCACTTCCTCTTTGATCTTGGTGAATACCCCGATCACGGTGGGCAGGGCGTAAGGCACCGGTTCGGTCACCGACATCTGTGGCCCGTTGGGCTCCAGCGGAACCGGCTCGCCGAACTGCTCGGCCAGTTTCGCTGCCCAGGCTCCGGCCGTGATCAGCAGTTGCTCGGCGACGAACAGTTGGCCGTCGGTGGTGGTGACGTGAAACTCGCCACCGACCTTCTGTACTTCGGCGACTTCAGTGCGCTCTTCGATTCTTGCCCCGGCGCGAATCGCCGCGCGGGCGAAGGCGGGCGCTGCCAGCCGCGGGTTGGCGTGTCCGTCGTGTGGCGCATAAGAACCGCCTTTGACCTCCGGGCCGAGAAACGGAAAGCGCTCATGCAAGGCCTTGCCCCGAATCACCTGTAAATCCAGTTCGCGGGCTTCTGGCGCAGCGGCATAGGCTTCCAGTTCGGCGATCTCGTCTTCGCGATAACACACGCGCATGTGGCCGCTGGGAATGAACTCCAGGTCTTCGCCGATCAGTTCCGGCAGGCGCTTCCACAACGCCCAGGAGCGATTGGACAGTTCCAGCTGACCGAGAAACCGGCCCTGACGGCGCACATTGCCGAAGTTGACGCCGCTGGCGTACTGGCCGATCTGGTCGCGTTCCAGCAGGGTCACCGAGCGGCCGTGCTGGCGCAGGAAAAACGCCGATGACGAGCCCATGAAACCGCCGCCGATGATCAGAACGTCGCTTTTTTGTGGGGTCATGAAGTGCTCCCGATAATAATCATCGTGCGCAGCGCGCCAGGGCTTCGATTTCGATCAGATAGCCGTGGTGCAATTCCGGAACCGGTACTACGGCCCGGGCCGGGCGATGCGCGCCCAGATAACCCGCGTAGATGCGGTCGAAAGCGGGCCAATGCCGGATACCTGCCACGTAGACCGTCACTCTGAGCAGGTCATCTGTGTTGCAGCCTGCTGCGCCCAGTATCGCGACCAGATTTTCCAGCGCAATGGCCGCCTGCACCTCGAACGGCTCGTCGACGCTGTGGCTGCCATCGGCGCGTACCGGTAATTGCCCGGAAACATGCAAAATGCCCTGATGCAGCACCGCCTGGGAATAATGCCCGCCCGGCGCGGCGGCCGAGGACGTGTTGATCAGCTCGATATCACCAGCCATGCAAACGACTCCAGGTGTGGACAGTGCCTTCGCCATCGCAGGCTTGGTAGTCCGGGAATTGCGCGCCCGTCGCGCACGCGTGGTTGGGCAGAATGCGCAGACGGCTGCCGATGGGGAAGCGGCCAGTGATGTCCGCACTGTCGCCCGCAGCCAGGGTAATGATGCCGTGTTCCTGATTGGCGCCGGTCACCCGTGCGCCGTCGATCCACTCGCCGGTCTCGGTGCAGACCTGGCCGTAACCGAAATCCTGACGCTGGCGCTGGGTGCCGCGATCCCGGCTCATGGCCATCCAGCCGGCGTCGACGATGATCCAGCCCTTGTCCTGCTGATGACCGATGACCGTGGTCAGCACGCTCAAGGCCAGCTCGTCTGCACGGCACACGCCGATGTTGTGCATCACCAGATCGAAGAACACGTACACGCCGGCGCGCACTTCGGTGACGCCTTCCAGCCCCTGCGCAGACAACGCGGTAGGCGTCGAACCGATGCTGACTTCAGGGCAGGGCAGCCCGGCGTCGCGAATGCGTTCGGCGGCGCTCACGCAGAGCAGGCGTTCCTGTTCGGCCAGGGCTTGCAGCGCTTCCGGGGTATCGAGGTCGTAGCTGGAGCCGGCGTGGGTCATCACGCCGCGCAGTTGCATGCCGCCTTCGAACAGCGTTCTCGCCACCTCAATGAGCGCGTTGTCTTCGACCGTCAGCCCGGAGCGGTGGCCATCGCAATCAATTTCGATCCACACCTCGAAGCGCTCGTTGTGCTCTTGGCCGAAGGCGACGATGGCCTGCGCTGCGACCACGCTATCGGTCAGGATGCTCAGGCGGCAGCCGTTACGTCGCAGCCTTAACGCCTGATCCAGTTTGCCAGGCGCGATAGCGACCGCGTAGAACACGTCATTGATGCCCTCGGCGAAGCAATGCTCGGCCTCCTTCAGGGTCGAGACCGTCACACCACAGGCACCCGCAGCAATCTGCGCCTGAATGACTGGCAGCGACTTGCTGGTCTTGACGTGCGGCCGCAAACGCACGCCCAGTTCATTCATGCGTTGCTGCATGCGCTGGATATTGCGCTGCATGCGCGGCACATCCAGCAGCGCCACGGGTGTATCGAGAGAGGACAGAGAAGATGACATGGGCAAGGCTCGCATGACGGGGTACGAGAGGCACTCTACTCACTGATGATGAAGCTATGGTTCAATGGTTTTTCATCAATCCTTAAGCTGAACTGAATGATTGCCATCGAAGACCTGCGCCTGGCCGTAACCCTGTCGCGTTGCGAATCCCTCAGCGCGGCTGCCCGCGTCCTGAATGTCTCGCCGCCTGCACTGTCGATGCGTTTGCGCAAGCTGGAGACGCAACTGGGCATCACCCTGGCCAATCGCGATGCCAGACGCCTGAGCCTGACCGCCGATGGCGAGCGGTTCGCCCGGGAAAGTGCGCATTTGCTGGAACAACTGGAAGCGCTTCCGGAATCCTTCAAGCAGCGCGATGAACGACTGGTCGGCACCCTGCGGCTGGCTGCGCCGTTCGGTTACGGGCGGCAACGCATTGCGCCGTTGCTGGCGCGCTTTGCCAAACTGCATCCGCAGTTGCGCCTGCACCTGGATCTGCGCGAAACGCCTTGGCCGGATCGTCATGACAGCGACGCAGTGATTCACATCGGCAGCCTCAACGACAGTCTGTGGATCGCCCGGCCTCTGGCGCAGAACCACCGCTGGCTGTGCGCCAGCCCTGCATACCTTGAGCAACACGGCGTGCCTTCGACGCCGGACGAACTGTCCGCTCATCGCTGCATCTGCATTCGCGAAAACGACGAGGACGTCACCCTTTGGCATTTGAGCAAGGGCCCGACGAAAAAGACCCTGCGCGTCGAACCTGCGCTGCTCAGCAATGACGGCTCAGTGGCCCGGCGCTGGGCCGAGCAGGGGCAGGGCATCGTGCTGCGCTCGCAATGGGATGTCAGTGATGCCATTGCCAGCGGCAGCCTAGAGCGCGTCCTTGCCGATTGGCAACTGGCCAGTGCGCCGATCAACCTGCTGGTGCCCGTGCGCAAGCATCGCAGTGCCAGGGTGCAGGCGTTGACGGAGTTTCTGGAAAAGGCGTTGAAGGTGTAATTGCGCAAAGACCTTCGCGCTGTTGGTCGCAGTATCGAACACCTCAATTGACGCTCACGGCAGCGCACGGGTATAAACCGCGTCTTGTGTTTTTGTCGGATTTTTCTCCATGAGCTTCAGCCCCCTGATTCGCCAGTTGATCGATGCCTTCCGCGTGCTGCCGGGTGTCGGTCAGAAAACCGCTCAACGGATGGCGTTGCAGCTGCTGGAGCGCGACCGCAGCGGCGGTTCGCGGTTGGCGCTGGCGTTGGGGCAGGCGATGGATGGTGTCGGCCACTGCCGTTCATGCCGCACCCTGACTGAAGAGGAATTTTGCCCGCAATGCGCCGATCCGCGTCGCGACGACACGCTGCTGTGCGTGGTCGAAGGCCCGACCGATGTGTATGCGGTGGAGCAGACCGGTTATCGCGGCCGCTATTTCGTGCTCAAGGGCCACCTTTCGCCCCTCGATGGTCTAGGGCCGGACGCCATCGGCATCCCGCAACTGATGGAGCGTATCGCCCAACAGGGTACGTTCACGGAAGTGATTCTGGCGACCAACCCGACCGTGGAAGGCGAGGCCACTGCGCACTACATTGCGCAGTTGCTGAACGACAAAGGGCTGGTCGCTTCGCGGATTGCCCACGGCGTACCGCTGGGGGGCGAGCTGGATCTGGTGGACGGCGGCACCCTCGCGCACTCGTTTGCAGGGCGCAAACCGATTGCGCTGTGAGCCCGGTCACCTGCGTGGCGTAATATCCCGCTCCACGGGCGGCGCGTCGGGGTCTTGCCCCACCGGAAATTTGCCTTTCAAATGCCAGGCAAAGGCGATGATTTCGGCAATCGTGCGGTACAGCGGTTCGGGAATGCTGTCGCCCAGCTCCATGCGGGCCAGCAGTTTGACCAGCTCGGCATTCTCGTAGATCGGCACTTCATATTCGCGGGCAATCGCCAGAATGGCTTCGGCCAACTGGTCGTCGCCCTTGGCACTGAGGGTCGGCGCGCTCTGCCCGTCATAACTGAGGGCGATGGCCTGGCGCGGGCTGTGGTCGGGTGGGGTCATCAGGCGTTCTCGTCGATCCAGCGTTGTTCGAGGGCGGTGCGTGGTCCCTGGGGCGGCGTGCCATGGTTGCAGGCCAGATCACCTACCGTCAGACCGCAGGCGGTCAGCCGCTCGCGCAGATACCCCAACTCATGATCGATCAGTGCTGCGCTTTGCGGACGTTCTGCCCACAGTTGGCTGGACAGCGTGCCACGCAACAATTGCGCATTGACCTGCATCGGCCCGAGCGGTTCGAGATCGAACGCCAGATCGACTTTCCAGAGCCTTTCGCGGTTTTCGGTGATCTCGCCAGCCTCCCGCTCTTCGCCGGTTTCCGCGTCCGGCTTGTCTTCGCGCTGCACTTTGACCTGCAACGGCACGATGTCATGGGCATTGCGCATCGGCACTTCCAGTTGCCAGGTGGTCACTTGGGTGCCGTCAGCGTTGGTTCGCGTCTGTTCAAGGCCGCCCAACTGGTGGCTTTGCAGGCGTGAAACAGCAGCGGCAGCCAGCTTCAGCAGCAGTTCCAGATCGTCTTCCTGCTCACCGCCGCCGACCGTGCGCGAGGGCAGCGGAAAACTGCTTGGCTGAGTACGCGCGGCGACCATGCCCAACGTGCCCAGCGCATAGCGAACCGCGTTGGGCATGGCGCGCGCCAGGGTGTTGGAGGCCGCAGCCGCGCCATAAGACTGGTTGCCCGGCAACCCCGGCAGAATCTGGCCGATCAGGCGCATCAGGTTGGCTTTCATGTCCGGAGCCTGCATCGGGTTCAGCCCGGCCAGCAGCTTGGCTTCGAGAAATACACCGCTGGCAGCAATCGCCTGAGCGACGCCTTTGGGCGTGGTCATCTGCTGAAGATCGGGCAAGTCGTCCAGCAACTGGCTGATGCTCGCTTGTAACTGTGCGCTGATCGGGGAACTGGCCGGGTTGCCACTGACCGGCTGACTGCCCGGCAGATTTTGCAGGGCGTTGATCAGGGTTTCCAGCGAGCCCTGGCGATTTTGCTGGGTGGTCAGTTGCTGGGCCAGCGCCAGTTGATCGAGACGGCTGGGCAGGGCGACGAAGTTCAAGGCCTGACTGCCTTGCACCTGGGCGCTGAGCAGGCTGCCGACCGTCAACGGCTGCGGGCTTTCGATGGTCAGGCTGGAACCCGCCAGTGCGGTGTTGAGCAGCATGACGATGGAACGATAAACCGGCGTCGTGGCGGCCGGGTTGGGTATGCTCGTCGGACTGGGCGCCGGGCTGAGTTCCTGACTGGTCAACACCTTGCCTTGCAATAGCGTGCCGGCGGGCAATTGCCGAGTGTCGATGCTGGTCATCGAGTTCTTCAGGGCGTTGTTGATCTGTTGCAGGCTCAAGGTCAGTTCGTTGGACGACGCCTGGGCCACTTGCAGCAGGCTGCCGGGCGTGAACGGCACGCTGCTGCTGACCGGCAGGTTGGTCTGGGTGCCGTTGGCAAGCACCAGGCGCAGCAGCAACTGGAAATTCTGGTTGACCTGCTTGAGGGTCAGCACTTCGGCGTCGACCGTTTCGCCTTCGGGGATCAGGTTTTCCGCCGAGCGCAGCAGGGTCAGGACCTGCGCGGGGGAGACGCCGGCGCGCAGCAGTGTCGTGATGGGGGTTGTCGCCGGAACGCTGGTGATGTCGCCTGTCATTGAAATATCGACCTGAGGAAATTGCCCCTTTGATAACAGGACTCGCATGTATAATACCGGCCGAAAGCGGGCCGGCCGCTATTAACTTCTCTTCATGTAACGGCTGCATCAACCCCGACTTGAACCGTCTTTTACTCCGTATGTGCCTGTTTTGACACATTTCGCGACGCAACAACACTGGAAATGCTCGATGACACCCGTCCCCCCATTTTTGCAAGCGAAGGCTCTGGCGTGTGAGCGGGACTGGCGGATGCTGTTCGAAAACCTCGATCTGCAACTGTACGCCGGGGAAATGCTGCAGATCAGCGGCCCTAATGGCAGCGGCAAGACCAGCCTGCTGCGCGTGTTGTGCGGGTTGATGCGGCCGAGCGCCGGGCAGGTGCTGCTCGACGGGCTGCCGCTGGACCGACAGCGAGCAGAACCGGGCCGCAACCTGTTGTGGATTGGCCACGCGCCAGCGCTCAAGGACCTGCTCACGCCGCTGGAAAACCTGGCATGGCTGTGTGCCTTGCATCAGCCAGCCAGCGCCGGGCAGATTGCGCAGGCGCTGGACACGGTCGGGCTGGCAGGTTTCGAAGATATGCCCTGCCACACCTTGTCGGCCGGACAACAGCGTCGGGTGGCACTGGCCCGCCTGTATCTGCCCGGTCCTTCGTTATGGATGCTCGATGAGCCGTTCACCGCCCTTGACCGGCAAGGCATCGCGCAACTGGAAAACCATCTGGCAGAGCACTGTGAGAAGAGCGGCATGGTCGTCATGACCACCCATCACACCTTGAGCCGGCTGCCTGCGGGCTATCGCGACATCGACCTGGCAAAGGGGTCGGCATGAACAACGTCTTCTTACTGCTGATGGTGCGTGAGGCGCGGCTGCTGGCGCGGCGTCCGGCTGAACTGGCCAATCCGCTGGTGTTCTTCGCGCTGGTGATCGCCTTGTTCCCGCTGGCCATTGGCCCGGACGCGCAATTGTTGCAAACCTTGTCGCCGGGACTGATGTGGATAGCGGCCCTGCTGGCCGTACTGCTTTCGCTGGACGGGCTGTTTCGCAGCGATTTCGAGGACGGCTCACTGGAGCAGTGGGTCCTTTCGCCGCACCCGGTGGCCCTTCTGGTTCTGAGCAAAGTGCTGGCACACTGGGTTTTTTCCGGGCTGGCGCTGGTACTGTTGTCGCCGCTACTGGCGCTGATGCTCGGTTTGCCCGCCAACTGTCTGCCGGTGCTGATGCTGTCGCTGTTGCTGGGCACGCCGGTGCTCAGCCTGCTGGGCGCAGTGGGTGCGGCGTTGACAGTCGGTTTGAAGCGCGGCGGTTTGTTGCTCGCTTTGCTGATCCTGCCGCTGTACATCCCGGTATTGATTCTGGGCAGTGCGGCGCTGCAAGCTGCCCTGCAGGGCATGCCCGCGACCGGCTACCTGTTATGGCTGGGCAGCCTGAGCGTGCTGGCGATCACCCTGACACCTTTTGCAATAGCCGCCGGCCTGAAGATCAGCGTCGGTGAATAAACGAGGTTCCGGGATCGGTAACGCCGAAGCCCGGTAAAACCCTGGAAACACCTGATGAAAAGTAACGCCATGAAAAGCAGCATCGGTTGGGCCTGGTTTCATACCTTAGGCTCGCCAAAAGGGTTCTACCGGATCAGCGCTCGTTTGCTGCCGTGGCTGAGTGTCGCCGCCTGTCTGTTGCTGGGCATCGGTATCGTCTGGGGCCTGGCCTTCGCGCCGCCGGATTACCAGCAGGGCAACAGCTTCCGCATCATCTATATCCACGTGCCTGCCGCCATGCTCGCGCAGTCTTGCTACGTGATGCTCGCAGTGTGCGGCGTAGCCGGGCTGGTGTGGAAGATGAAGCTGGCCGATGTCGCGCTGCAATGCGCTGCGCCCATCGGTGCATGGATGACTGCACTGGCGCTGGCGACCGGGGCGATCTGGGGCAAGCCGACCTGGGGCGCCTGGTGGGTCTGGGATGCGCGCTTGACCTCGATGCTGATTCTGCTGTTCCTGTATCTCGGCCTGATCGCGCTGGGCAATTCGATCAGCAACCGTGACAGCGCCGCCAAGGCCTGTGCCGTGCTGGCCATCGTCGGCGTGGTGAATATCCCGATCATCAAATACTCGGTGGAGTGGTGGAACACCCTGCATCAGGGCGCCACGTTCAGCCTCACGGAAAAACCGGCCATGCCAGCCGAAATGTGGCTGCCGCTGCTGTTTACCGTGGCGGGTTTCTACTGCTTCTTTGGCGTCGTGCTGCTGTTGCGCATGCGGCTTGAAGTGCTGCGTCGCGAATCGCGCACCCAGTGGGTCAACGCCGAGGTTCTGCGCAGCCTGGGGCAACGCCCTGCGCCGGAGGGCAAGCCTTGAGCTTCGAGTCATTCAGTGATTTTCTCGCCATGGGCCGCCACGGTCTGTTCGTCTGGTCGGCTTACGGTCTGTGTCTGTTGGTGCTGCTGATCAACGTGGCGCTGCCGGTGCTGGCGCGGCGGCGTCATCTGAAGCAACAGGCGTTGCGCCTGAAGCGGGAGAAGCTGTCGTGAACCCGCTGCGCAGAAAGCGGCTGCTGATCATTCTTGCCGTACTGGTCGGCGTCAGTCTGGCCGTAAGCCTGGCGCTCAGTGCATTGAAGGAGAATATCAATCTGTTCTATACGCCGAGCCAGATTGCCAATGGCGAAGCGCCGCTGGATACGCGTATTCGCGCCGGCGGCATGGTCGAAAAAGGCTCGTTGCAGCGCTCTGCGGATTCGCTGGACGTGCGCTTTGTGGTCACCGATTTCAACCAGTCGGTGACCATCGCCTATCGCGGCATCCTTCCCGACCTGTTCCGCGAAGGGCAGGGCATCGTCGCGCTGGGCAAGCTCAACGCTCAGGGTGTGGTGGTGGCTGATGAAGTGCTGGCCAAACATGACGAGAAGTACATGCCCCCCGAAGTGACCAAAGCGTTACGCGAAAGCGGTCAGGCGGCACCGGCCGCGTCTTCCACACCCGCGCAACCCACACCCGCGAAGCAGGGCTGATCGATGATTCCCGAACTCGGCCATCTGGCCATGATTCTGGCGCTGGGCTTTGCGCTGGTGCAGGCCATCATTCCGCTGATCGGCGCCTGGCGTGGCGACCGCCTGTGGATGAGCCTGGCGCGTCCGGCGGCGTGGGGCCAGTTCAGCTTTCTGATCTTTGCCTTCGGTTGCCTGACCTATGCGTTCATAACCGATGATTTTTCTGTTACCTACGTGGCGCAGAACTCCAACACCGCGCTGCCTTGGTACTACAAGTTCAGCGCCGTATGGGGCGCGCATGAGGGCTCGTTGCTGCTCTGGGCGCTGATTCTGGGTGGCTGGACCTTTGCCGTGTCGGTGTTTTCCCGGCAATTGCCCGAGGTGATGCTGGCGCGGGTACTGGCGGTGATGGGCATGATCAGCCTGGGTTTCCTGCTGTTTCTGATCCTCACCTCCAACCCGTTCGCCCGCCTGTTACCGCAGATGCCGGCCAATGGTCGCGATCTCAACCCGTTATTGCAGGACATCGGCCTGATCGTGCATCCACCGATGCTGTACATGGGCTACGTGGGTTTTTCCGTGGCCTTTGCGTTCGCTATAGCGGCGTTGCTCGGCGGGCGACTTGACGCCGCCTGGGCGCGCTGGTCACGGCCTTGGACGCTAGTGGCCTGGGCGTTTCTCGGCATCGGCATCAGCCTTGGCTCGTGGTGGGCGTATTACGAACTCGGCTGGGGCGGCTGGTGGTTCTGGGACCCGGTGGAAAACGCCTCGTTCATGCCTTGGCTGGTGGGCACGGCGCTGATCCATTCGCTGGCGGTCACCGAAAAGCGCGGTGTGTTCAAAAGCTGGACGGTACTGCTGGCAATTGCGGCGTTTTCCCTGAGCCTGCTCGGCACCTTTCTGGTCCGTTCCGGCGTACTCACCTCGGTGCACGCCTTTGCCTCGGACCCGGCGCGCGGGGTGTTCATTCTGATGTTCCTGCTGGTCGTGGTCGGTGGTTCGCTGACCCTGTTCGCGATTCGTGCGCCGGTGGTGAAAAGCCACGTCGGCTTCGGCCTGTGGTCGCGGGAAACCTTGCTGCTCGGCAATAACCTGTTGCTGGTGGTGGCCGCGTCGATGATCCTGCTTGGCACGCTTTATCCGCTGGTGATCGACGCCATCAGTGGCGATAAGATGTCAGTCGGTCCGCCCTATTTCAACGCGCTGTTCGTGCCATTGATGGGGCTGTTGCTGGCGGTCATGGCGGTCGGCGTGCTGGTGCGCTGGAAAGACACACCGCTCAAATGGCTGCTGGGCATGCTCGCCCCGGTGCTGATCGGCAGCGCGGTGCTGGCAGTGCTCGCCGCGCTGGTCATGAGCGATTTTCAGTGGGCAGTTCTGGCGACTTTCATGCTCGCCGCCTGGGTGCTGCTGGCCGGGCTTCGCGACCTGTTCGACAAGACGCGTCACAAGGGACTGCTCAAAGGCGCACGCAGCCTGACCCGCAGTTATTGGGGCATGCAGCTGGCGCATCTTGGTATCGTGGTGTGCGCGCTGGGCGTGGTGTTATCCAGCCAGAACAGCGCCGAGCGCGATCTGCGCATGGCCCCCGGCGAGTCCACCGAACTGGGCGGTTATGTGTTCGTGTTCGAGGGCGCGAAACACTATGAAGGGCCGAACTTTATTTCCGATCGCGGCACCGTTCGCGTACTGCGCAACGGCGTGTCGCTTACCGAGCTGCACCCGGAGAAGCGTCTTTATACTGTGCAGCAATCGATGATGACCGAAGCGGGGATCGACGCCGGTTTCAGCCGTGATCTTTACGTGGCACTGGGTGAACCGCTGGGTGATGGCGCCTGGGCTGTGCGGGTTCACGTTAAACCGTTTGTGCGCTGGATCTGGTTCGGCGGCTTGCTGACTGGTCTGGGCGGGGTGCTGGCGGCGCTCGACCGGCGTTATCGCACGCGGGTCAACAGCAAGGTGCGCGAGGCGCTGGGCATGTCTGGAGCTACGCCATGAAACGCTGGATCCTGCTGTTACCGCTGGCGCTGTTTCTCGGCGTGGCGGCGTTGTTGTACCGCGGTTTGTATCTTGACCCTGGCGAGTTGCCCTCGGCGCTGATCGGCAAGCCTTTCCCTGAGTTTTCGCTGCGTGAAGTACAGAGCGAGCGGGTATTGAGCCGTGCTGATTTGCTGGGCAAGCCCGCGCTGGTCAATGTCTGGGGCACCTGGTGCGTGGCCTGCCGGGTCGAGCATCCGCTGCTCACTCGTCTGGCGCAGCAGGGCGTGCTGATCTACGGCGTGAACTACAAGGACGTCAACGCCGATGCGATCAAGTGGCTCAAGGAATTTCACGATCCTTATCAGTTGAATATCCGCGACGAAGAGGGCTCACTGGGCCTGAATCTTGGGGTTTACGGCGCACCGGAAACCTTCCTGATCGACCGTCAGGGCATCATTCGTTACAAACATGTCGGGGTCATCGACGATGCCGTCTGGCGCGAAAAAATAGCAGCACGCTATCAGGCGCTGGTTGACGAGGGCAGACCATGAGGCGCTGGGTTTGTGTCCTGCTGCTGAACCTGTCGCTGAGTGGCATCGCCCATGCGGCCATCGACGTCTACACCTTTCGCGACGACGCCGAGCGCGCCCGTTACAACGAGTTGACCCGCGAGCTGCGCTGCCCCAAATGCCAGAATCAGGACATCGCCGATTCCAACGCGCCGATTGCTGCCGACCTGCGCAAGGAAATCTACCGCATGCTGGGCGAGGGGCAGAGCAATCAGCAGATCATTGATTTCATGGTGGATCGCTATGGCGACTTCGTTCGCTACAAACCGAGCCTCAATACCCGCACCTGGTTGCTCTGGTTCGGCCCGGCCGGTCTGCTGCTCGGCGGTGTTGTGGTGATCGGCTTCATTGTCGTGCGTCGTCGCAATCATCGTGCTGAGGACGCCGTCGGGTTGTCCGCAGACGAGCAGCAGCGCCTCGCCAGATTGCTGGACGATAACCGCCCATGATCGATTTCTGGA
Source organism: Pseudomonas syringae pv. cilantro (assembly GCF_001293775.1). Lineage (GTDB taxonomy): Bacteria > Pseudomonadota > Gammaproteobacteria > Pseudomonadales > Pseudomonadaceae > Aquipseudomonas > Aquipseudomonas syringae_P. The sequence goes on along the minus strand of NZ_LGLN01000065.1, from coordinate 204,883 downwards.
TGGCGACCGGATTATTGTTGCTGGTGGCGCTGGGCTTTCTGCTGATCCCGGTATTGCGCGGCCATCGTGCGCAGCGCGAAGAAGACCGCACCGCGCTCAATGTCGCGCTGTATCAGGAGCGCTTGGCCGAGTTGCAGGCGCAGCACGAGCAGGGCATGTTGTCGGCGCAGCAGCGACAGGACGCCCGCGCCGAGGCCGCTCGGGAGTTGCTTGCCGACACCGAAGGCGCAGAGCCTGTCCGTGCATCACGACTGGGCAGGCCGGTGTTGTTGCTGGCGGCCGCGCTGGTGCCGCTGCTCGGTCTGGCGGGTTATCTGCATCTGGGGGCCAGCGACCGGGTCGAGCTGAGCCGCGAATTTGCCAAGCCGCCAACCTCGCTGGCCGACATGACCCGGCGGCTGGAGCGCAGCGTGCAGGCGCAGCCGGATTCTGCCGAGAACCTGTATTTTCTGGCGCGCAGCTACATGGCGCAAAATCGCCCTGATGATGCGGCGCACCTGTTCGAACGGGCAGTCGCGCTGGCGGGAAGGCAACCGGAACTGATTGGGCAATGGGCGCAGGCGTTGTATTTCGCCAGTGACAAGCATTTCACGCCTCAGGTGCAGGCGCTGACCGACGAAGCGCTGCAGGCCGACCCGAAAGAAGTCACCAGCCTTGGCCTGCTGGGGATTGCCGCGTTTGAAACACAGCGTTATCAGGCCGCGGTGGATTACTGGAGCCGGCTGCTGGTGGCGTTGCCTGCGCAGGACGCCTCACGCTCGGCGCTGGAAGGCGGGATCGCCCGGGCCCGAGAGCATCTTGCGCAACAGGGCGCGTCGGTCAAAGCCACATCACTCAAAGTGCGTGTTGCGCTGGCTGCATCACTTGAAGGTAAAGTACAGCCAACGGACAGCGTGTTCATCTTTGCCCGCGCAATCAATGGCCCGGCCGCGCCGCTGGCGGTGAAGCGCATCACCGTGGCGGACCTGCCTGCCGAGGTCGAACTCAGTGATGCCGACGCAATGTTGCCGCAACTGAAACTGTCGACCTTTGCGCAAGTCCAACTGATGGCGCGAGTGTCTCGCGCAGGGCAGCCAACCACCGGTGAGTGGGTCGGCCGCAGTCAGCCGCTGGCCAGCGATACCCAAGCGCAGCAGGTAGTGACCATCGACAGTCCGGATAAATAGAGAATCGCTTATGTACCGTACCGCACGCATCACCTTGTTGGGTCTGGTCGTTGGCCTGAGTGCCTGTGCAGTCCAGCATCCGGCACCGCCACACAGCCAGGAACCGATTCCGACCCTGCCGGGCGGCCAGCAGCCCGAGGCTCCGCGTCCGCCGCCAGCGCCGACAGAGCCCGTCAAGGCACCTGCCGCAGGGCCGAAAACCTCGGCCAGTTTTGCGCCACCGCCGGGCGGTGGCAGCCATTGGGATCCGCGTCTGGGCGTTTATGTGATGGACGATCAGCCTAATACGTTTTACCGCCAGCGCACGTATTACCAGTGGAACAACGGCTGGAGCTGGGCCACCAATCCAGACGGCCCTTGGCAGGCGACCGATGCCAGTGGTGTACCCTCAGGGCTGGGTAAACAGTTCGGCAATTGATTCAATCTTCAAATAAAAACGGCGACCTCTTGAGGTCGCCGTTTTGCATTGCGCAGGCTGCTTATTTGCCCGGATAGATCTGATCGAACACGCCACCGTCAATGAAGTGGGTCTTCTGCACGGTGCGCCAGTCACCGAAGGTTTTCTCGACCGACAGGAAGTCGACTTTCGGGAAGCGATCCTGGAATTTGGCGAGAATTTGCGGATCGCGTGGGCGCAGGTAGTTGTTGGCGGCGATTTCCTGACCTTCTGGCGACCACAGGTATTTCAGGTATTCCTCGGCCAGCGCTCGGGAGTTCTTCTTGTCCACCACCTTGTCGACCACACTCACCGGCGGCTCGGCTTCGGCAGACACGGACGGGTAGACCACTTCAAACTGATCGCGGCCGAACTCGCGGGCGATCATCTCGGCCTCGTTTTCGAAGGTCACCAGCACGTCGCCGATCTGGTTGGTCATGAAGGTGGTGGTCGCGCCACGGCCGCCGGTATCGAGCACCGGTACATGACGGAACAGGTCGCCGACGAACTTTTTCGCAGCGGCTTCATCGCCACCGTTTTTCAGGGTGTAACCCCAGGCCGACAGGTAGGTGTAGCGACCATTACCCGAGGTTTTCGGGTTGGGCACGATGACTTCGACGCCATCCTTGACCAGGTCGGGCCAGTCTTTCAGGGCCTTGGGGTTGCCCTTGCGGACGATGAACACTGTGGCCGAGGTGAATGGCGCGCTGTTGTTCGGCAGGCGCGTGACCCAGTCTTTCGGCACCAGCCCGCCATTGTCAGCCAGCGCATTGATGTCGGTGGCCATGTTCATGGTAATGACGTCAGCCGGCAGCCCGTCTATCACCGAACGCGCCTGCTTGCTCGACCCGCCAAACGACATCTGCACCGTTACGTCTTCATTCTTTTCGGCTTTCCAGTGTTTCTGGAAGGCGCTGTTGTAGTCCTTGTAGAAGTCACGCATCACGTCGTAAGAGACGTTGAGCAGCGTCGGTGCTGCCTGGGCGGCGCTGGCAAAGGCAAGGCCGACGGCCAGTAGCGAAGCGGCGAAGAGTTTGTTCACTGCAGGGTCCTTGAGATTGTTCTATGAAGCTTGATGGCGTAATGCCGTGACACTATCAGCATCGCGCCTACAGTTTAAAGACTGAAAAGGTCTTTGCTTATGCCGTGTGCTCTACTTTCGCAAACAATTGATTGCCGCAACGGGAACAGAACGCCGCGCCATGCTCGTGGACGTTCTTCGAGCAGACCGGGCAATCGTGTTTCAACTGATCGCCGCGCATGGCGTTGGCCAGCTCGGCGGTGAAAATTCCGGTGGGTACGGCAATGATCGAATAACCGATGATCATCACCAGCGACGAGAGCATCTGACCAAGCGGCGTCTTGGGCACGATATCGCCGAAACCGACGGTGGTGAGGGTCACAATAGCCCAGTAAATGCCTTTGGGGATGCTGGTGAAGCCATGTTCCGGGCCCTCGATCACGTACATCAGCGTGCCGAACACCGTGACCAGGGTTGATACGGTGACCAGAAACACAATGATCTTCTGTTTGCTGCCGCGCAATGCTGCCAACAGGTAATTGGCCTGCCGCAGATAGGTGCCCAGTTTGAGCACCCGGAAAATCCGCAGCATGCGGATTATCCGCACGATCAGCAGGTATTGCGCGTCGCTGTAATAAATCGACAGCACGCCTGGCACAATCGCCAGCAGGTCGACCAGGCCGTAGAAGCTGAAGGCGTATTTCAGCGGCCGGGGCGAGCAGTACAGCCGCAGGATGTATTCGATCGCGAACAGCAGCGTAAAACCCCACTCGATCCAGGCGAACAGCATCGCGTAATCGCGGTGAATACTCTCGATACTGTCGATGATCGTGACCAGCAGACTGAGCAGAATCGCCACCAGCACGATCTTGTCAAACGTCCGCCCGGCAGGCGTATTGGCCTCGAAAATAACGATATGCAACCGCTCGCGGCGGCTGAGAGAGGTGTCCATGATGCTTCCCGATGCAAAGATCGGCAGAGCCTAGGAGCATGGCTCGGCAAGTGCAAGCACGATGGCGAAGATCGGACGCGGAGCGTCCAGAACTGCGTTCCTACGCTGTAGAGTAAGGAACGATAGCCTCAACTGTCGTGCAAACGCTCCGCGGCATGGCGTTCGAGAAACCATTATCGTGCGACGCTCCGCGTCGTCATGCCGTTCGGGACCTTGCGATGCAGAGTGTCGTGAACGCACACTCAAGCTCGTATGGACAAGCCAGGTGGGGAGTGGGAAGGACACATGCAATATTCAGGCGCAGGCTTTTCTCTCAGGGCGTTGGCGTTTGATGACTCTGAGTTGATCCACCGTTATGAGCTGGCCAATCGCAGTCATCTGCAGCCGTGGGAGCCGTTGAGAGACGCTGACTACTTCATCCTCGAAAACGCCCGATCACGGGTTCAGCAGCAGCAGTGGGAAAGCATGCAGGCCGGCAGCGCGGTTTTTTTTCTGGTCACGGAGCCTGAGGACGGCGAACTGCTGGGGCGGTGCAGTTACACAAACATTGTGAGGGGCGCGTTCCAGGCCTGCAATCTCGGCTTCTCGTTGGCGGAAACGGCTCAGGGCCGGGGCTTGATGAAACGGGCGCTTGATGTGACCAATCGTTACTGTTACGAGCAGATGGGGCTGCATCGAATCATGGCCAACCACATGCCAGCCAATGTACGCAGCGAGCGACTTCTGCAATCACTCGGCTTCGAAAAGGAAGGGTACGCGCGCGCCTACCTGAAAATCGCCGGGGTTTGGGAGGATCATGTTCTGAGGGCGTTGATCAATCCGGTTGCATAACCTGGCTTCTGCACGGGGAGGGTGGAGATTCAGGAGGTTAGCTGCTCAATGGGCTGCGGAGCGGGCCTGAAATCGGCTGCCTCGGCTGTGTCAGGCACACCGAGGCGATTGGTTTTGCTGCCGGTTCCCGGCAGATCGTGGACAAGTCCACTCCCACATTCTGGACATTCTGGACATTCTGGACATTCTGGACATTCTGGACATTCCGGCAGATCGTGGACAAGCGAAGCGTCCTATTTCCCGGCCACGTCATCTTTCTCCCAACCGCCGCCCAGTGCCAGGAACAGGTTGATCTGCCCCATGGCCACTTCGGTATTGGCTTCGGCCAGTTGGGCGCGGACGTCGGTGTAGGTGCGGGTGGCTTGCAGGTCGGCGAGGAACGAGGCGCGCCCGGCCTGGTAGAAACGGTGGGTCTGGTCGGCGGCCTCTTTGGCCGATTGTTCGGCGTCTTTCAGCGCATCGCGGCGGTCGAGCAGGGCGGTGTATTGCGCCAGGCCGGTCTGAGTTTCACGGATGGCGTTGAGCACCACGCCGTCAAAGCGTGCCAACGATGCCTGCGCCGACGCTTCTGCTTGATGGATGCGTGCCCGCGAGCCGTTGGACGGGAGGGTCCAGTTCAGCAGCGGCCCGAAGCCCCAGCGATTGGCGGCCGGTTTGCCGAGGTTTTCGATCAGGCCGGTGGTGCCGATGCTCGCGCCAATGCTGATGTCCGGGTATAGCTCGCCGGTGGCCACACCAATCTCGGCCGTCGACATCGCCAGATGACGTTCGGCCTGACGCACGTCCGGGCGGCGTTTGAGCAGTGTGGCGCCATCGTCCACTGGCATGACCTGCGCAATGTGTGGCAGCGCGTTGCAGGTGCTGACCCCGGCCGGCAACTGCTCGACCGGCTTGGCCAGGAGCATCGACAGGCGGAACATCGCCGCCTGACGCCGAGCCTCGTAACGCGGCATTTCGGCACGCAACGATTTGAATTGCGTCTGCGAGCGCGTCACCTGGGTTTCATCGCCGCGCCCGGCATCGCGCAAGCGTTGGTTGAGGGTCACGCTCTGCTGTTGCAGGGCCAGCGACTCATGGGCGATGTCGAGCTCTTCGTTGGCCGCGCAGATCTGCGTATAAGCCCGCACGACGTCAGCGACCACGGTGATACGCGCCGTATCGACCGCCGCCTGATTGGCATCGATATTGGCCTGCGCCGCTTCGATGCCCCGCTGCAAGGTGCCGAACAGGTCGAACTGATACGATGTTGTGATACCCACATCACCGACATTGGACACCGGCACCTTGTCGGTCAGCAGATACGCTTCGCCGGATTCCTGCACACGCTGCGCACCGATCTTCGCGCCATTGGTAAAGCCACCTGCCGCCTCGGCCTCGGCATTCCGATAACGCGAGCGCTGAAGATTGGCTGCCGCCACGCGCAAATCGGTATTCGACGCCATGGCCTGGCGCACCAGCTCATCCAGACGCGCATCCTGATACAAGCGCCACCAATGCACGGGCACCGGGGCAGAAACGGTGTTCACCGAGCGGCCCGCCAGTTCGCCCTGTAAATCCGGGCGATTGATCGCGCCGTCTTTCGGCAGTTGGTAATCCGGCCCGACCATCTGACAGGCCGACAGCAGAGCGCTCAAACCCAGCACACTCAGGCGTGCAGCGCGTTTCATCGGGTGGTCTCCTGCGTATCTTCGATGATCGACACCGTTGCGGTCCGCCCGGCGATCATGCGGAAGTCCTTCGGCACCTCATCGAAAGCGATGCGCACTGGAATCCGCTGCGCCAGGCGCACCCAGCTGAACGCCGGGTTAACGTTGGGCAGCAGGTTCGAGCCGCTGGTGCGGTCACGGTCTTCGATACCGGCGACGATGCTCACCACATGGCCGGTCAGTCTTGCATTGTCGCCAATGACCCGGATATCCACGCCCTGGCCGACATGAATGCCATCCAGTTTGGTTTCTTCGAAATAACCGTCGATGTGAAACGAAGCCGAATCGACCACGGACAGCACCGGACGCCCGGCGGTGACGAATTCATGCTCGCGAGGCGCGCGGTCGTTGAGGTAGCCGTCCACCGGGCTGCGAATCACCGAGCGATCCAGATTCAGTTGCGCAGCGTCCACTGCCACCCGTGCTTCACCCAACGCCGAAAGCGCGCGGGCTTCCCGGGACTGGCTTTCTTCCAGTTGCTCACGGGCGACCAGATTGCCCAGGCTGCGGTTACGCCGGTTTTCGCGGCGCGCTTGCGCCCAGGTTTCCTGGCGCTCGGCGACGGTGGCCCGGGCCTGACGCAGCGACAGACGGAAGCGGTCCTGATCGATGCTGAACAGCACCTGGCCTTTGTGTACCGGCTGGTTGTCAGTCACTTCGACCTTCTGGATCAGCCCGGACACGTCCGGTGCGATCTGCACGACATCGGCGCGAATGTGGCCGTCGCGCGTCCAGGGCGCATACATGTAATACATCACCATCCGCCACACAACGACGGCGGCCAGGGTGACAACCAGCAGGGTCAGGACCACGCGGCCCAGTGTCAGTATCGGTTTTTTCATGTCATCAGGTATCGACTGAGAGTATCCACGGCGCCGAGCAACAAAGCGTATAGACCTACGTTGAACAAAGCCCGGTGCCAGACCAGACGGTAGAAGTGCGCACGCAGCAGAACCGCGTGCACGCCGAGAAACAGCAGATAGGCAACGCCCATCATCGCCAGAAACGTGGGAATGAAGATCCCGCTGATGTCCAGATCACCAATCAAAGCGGCGCTCCATCGATGTTGTGTGGCAGTTGCTCGGTCATTTCCCCGGCCACGATGACAATCTCCACGCCCGGCAACAGCGCCAGACGCAGGCCGCTGAGCGCGTGCAGCAGATGAACGCGAGCCGGGTTGTCGCTCATTTCCTGATCGGTCAGTGCGCGGCGTGCGCGGTCCATGGCCATCAACAGGCCTCTGGGCGCGGGCAGTCGTTCGCCGGCTTTGCTGCTGTGTTTGAAATAGCCACTGACCTCATCGATCACCTGGCGCAAGTGCAGTTGGGCTGCCGGCGTTGCGCGCCGTGTGTAGGCGAGCAGGTCAAGCATGTTCAGCGCGACCCGCAGCTCACGCAGGGCAATCCCGGTGTCCTGCGCGGTGAGGGTCAGGCGTGGCAGTTGCTGCATCAGGCGGTCGAGCATCTGCACGCCCATGCGTCGGTGTTCGGCCAGCGAAGCGTCCTCGCTGAGGCTGGCAATGTCGCGCCAGCTGAAGCGAGTCAGACGTTTTACCGCCAGTTCGACACCGAACGGGCGAAACACCAGGGTCCAGATAAACGCGAACAGCAATCCGGCCGGCCCGGCCAGATTGGAATTGAGGAAGTTCATGAAGTCCGCATCGTAGGCGCTCTGGATACTGATGAAGGACGAGGTGTTGACGATGGTCAGCAATGTGCCGAGGAAAAAGCGCGGCTGCACGGTCAGGGTGCCGACGCAGATGAATGGCACCGCGAAGGCCAGCACCAGCATCGGGAAGTCGTGCAGGTTGGGCAGCACCACGAACAGGTACAGGCTGGCAAACACCACTGAGAGCATGGTCCAGAAGAAGAAGCGGTAGATTTGTGGGGCCGGGTCGTCCATGGCCGCAAAGAAACTGCACGACACCGCCGCCAGCGCCACCGCGCTGGCACCGTCTTTCCAGCCGAGCAGAATCCACAGCACCGACGCTGCGATGATCGCCAGCACAGTCGAGGTCACTGAATAGAGCATTAAGCCGCGGTCGAGAAACGGCGTCAGCCGGCCCAGCCGCCAATGGCGATATACCGCGCGCCACTGCGACTGGTCGTCGGTCTTGATCGCGTATTGCAGGGTGCGGCAGTCCTGCCACAGGTCGATCCATTCGCTGAGGCGGAACAGGGTGTTGGACAGCAGCAACTGATCACGATCGTCCAGTTGCGCTGAGCCCGGTTGTAACTGCTCCAGTTCGTCGTGCAACTGCTGCCATTGCTCGTCTTGCGGACCGTCGGCGGTGTTTTTCAGCCAGTCGCAGACGTGCTGCAACAGCGGCGAAACGCTGGCCAGGAGATCGGGCGTGCGTCGCTCCAGCGCCCACAGTGCATCGTCCAGCGCATCGATGACCGGCAGCAGGTGAATCATCCGGCCGCGCAGTTCGTTGGCGTTGCGCACGGTCTGTTTGCGCGCGCCTTCGTGGCGTAACTGGCCGATCATCATTTCCAGCGAGTTGAAACTGCCGACCATCGCGTTGCGCAGGGTGCCTATTTCCTCGGCCTGACAGGTACGGCTGATGAAGCGTTCGCTGTAGGTTGCGGCGTCGCTGAACCACTTTTCCGTCGTGGCCTGAAACACAGGCGCCAGACGGCGTGGCCAGAACATTGCGCCGATGACCGCAGCGCAGATGATGCCAAGGAAGATTTCTTCAGTGCGTGACACCGCGATGTCGAACACCGCCTGCGGGTTGTCGACCACTGGCAGTGAAATCAACGGCATGGTGTATCCCGCCAGCATCAGCGCGTAGCTGTTCGCGGTGCGCAGATGCAGAGACAGAAACAGCAGCGTGCCGGTCCACAGCCCGACCACGATGGCCAGCAGCAAGGGTGTTTGCACGAACATCGGCACCAGCAGCACCGACGCCGCTGCACCGGCCAGCGTCCCGGCGGCGCGATACAGTGCTTTTGAGCTGGTCGGGCCGACGAAAGGGCTGGAGACGATGTACACGGTGGCCATTGCCCAATAAGGGCGAGGCATTTCCATCAACAGCGCGATATACAGCGCCAGCATCGAAGCGCCGAAGGTACGCACGCCGTAAAACCAGTCGCGCGCCGGAGGCACGCTGGAGAAAAAACCTTTCAAGCCTGGCCCCCGTGTTCACGTTGCGCTGCTTCGGAAAATGCATGCAACACGCGCAAGGTGGCTTCCAGGTCGGCGGGTTGCAGGCCTTGAAACACATCGGCGCGCAAGCGTGTCAGCTCGGTCTCGATCGAGCTGGCCAGCGCGCGGCCTTTCGACGTCAGGCTCAAGGCCTTGGCGCGTCGATCGTTGGGGTCTTCAGTGCGGCAGACGATGCCGGCCTTGCACAACTGGTCGAGTAAGCGAACCAGTGTCGGGCTTTCCATGCCTGCCGCCTGGGCCACTTTCACCTGATGCGCACCGTCGCCCAGGCGCGCGATGGCTAGCAGCGGCCCTGCGCAGGCTTCGGAAATGTCATAGGTGACCAGCGTGTTCTGACAGATGCGTCGCCATTGGCGAGAGGCCGCTACCAGACCACTGCTGATTGCTCTATGCAGTGATTCGACAGACATGAAGACACCAGGAATTAGTTAGGAACAACATTGTTAGCAAGGAGATAAATAGCTTGCTAACTAATATCCCGTAACAACTGCTTACAGTCAACCCGGAGCTGCCCAGTGGTGGGGGGATTTTGCGTGCCAACCGTGAATCAACCCCTTCGCCAGAAGCCGGTTTAGACGGACGACGCCTTTGCAAAAGGGACGCTTTGTCCGTATTCAGCGTCCGGAGTTCATTTATTCTGTAAATAGTTGCTACCGTCTGTCGGTAATCTGCTCGGTTTTAGTGCGGATTTTCCTCGCTATGTCCAAAAAAATGACGCTGTTGGCAAGAACCATTCTCACGTGAATCACAGTCTGTAGCTCAGAGGTTGCACTTGGCTTTTTTGTACAAATGATATTGAAGTAGTGGCAATGCGTCTTTAAAGGCATTTTGTTGACGCCAAACCGTTGTCGTCGCTGTTTAAAAATTAAACGATTGAGCAGATAGTCTTGCTGAACGCAACGGGCTTGCATGCCCGTTCCAGAGCCATCCTGCTGGTGCGCAACGCGTACCCTGCGAGCTACCCCATGATCGACCTTGCCACCTGGAATCTCTCCGTCCCTACTGGAAGTCCTGCCACCATCATCGAAACGCCGAAACTGATGAACGGCTATCGTGATGGTTATTTCCAATCAGGGGACACGCTATTTTTCTGGGCACCGGTGACCGGTTCCACGACAGAAAACGCCAAGTACCCGCGCTCTGAACTACGCGAGACAACGTCCGACGGCAGGGTCTTCAACTGGGCGTATTCCAGCGCCAACAATTTTCTGCGCGCGACCCTGGAAGTCGATCAGGTGCCGTCCAGCGGCAAAATCGTGATCGGCCAGATTCACTGCTTTCAAAGCACCGAGCCGCTGCTGAAGGTGGAGTATCAGTACAAGGAGAAGCTCAAGACCGGCAACATCGTCGCCAAGTTTCGTCGCACACCGGACTCCGAAATCGAGGTCATCATCATCGCCCAGGGCGTGCCGCTCGATCAGCAGTTCAACTACACCATCAACCTGTCGTCTACCGGTGATCTGACAGTGAATGCCTTTGACTCGGTCTGGTACGCCAAACTGGATTCGGCCTGGGCGAGCAAGCTGTTCTATTTCAAGGCCGGGGTCTACACCCAGGACAACACGGGCTACACCACTGAAGGCGGCTCGGCCACGTTCTACAAACTGGCGATTGCCCACGAGAAGACAACTTGATTCTTGTGCGCCGTACGCTTCACGCCGCTGGAAAGATCAGGCTGAAGCAGATGCTGCCAGCGGCGGGTTGAGCGACTTCGACCCGACCGCCATGCAAATGCATGATCGCCGTGACAATCGCCAGACCCAGGCCATTGGAGTCCGAACTTTCATGGCGCGAAGCGTCGGCCCGGTAGAAACGGTCGAACAGCCGGGCAAGGGTGGCCTCCGGTAGCACGGGCCCCCGGTTTTGCACATCGATTCTCCAGTGTCGATCCACCGCCGCGACACGCAGCTGAATCTCACTGTCTTGATCCGCATAGCGAATGGCGTTGGCCACCAGATTGCTTAGCGCGCGGCGCAGCAGGATCGGGTCGGCCCGCAACGTGCCGTGCCCATGGGTGCTCAGTGTCAGGTTGCGCTCTTCCGCCAGCCCTTCGAAATAGCCTGCCACTCGCTGCAGCTCATCGTGCAGGTCCAGTGACTGACGTTCCAGCGCAGCCTGGGCTTCGTCTGCTCGCGCCAGAAACAGGATGCTTTCCACCAGCCGCGAGATGCGCTCCAGTTCTTCCAGATTCGACGCCAGCAGCGCCTGGTATTCATCGACGCTGCGGTTCTGCCTCAGGGCAACCTGGCAATGGCCCATTAGCGAACCGACCGGGGTGCGAATCTCGTGGGCGAGGTCGGCGGAAAACTGCATCAGACGTCGATAACCGTCGTCCAGCCGGTCAAGCATGGCATTGAACGCGTCGCTCAGTTGTTGCAGCTCGACCGGCGTATCCCGGCTGTCGAGGCGTTTATGCAGGCTGGCCGGGGTGATCGCCGCCGCGTGCGCGGCCATCCTGCGCAATGGCCGCAGGCCACGTCGCAATAGCACATAACCCAGCGCCGCAGTGATCAGAAACACCAGCGCCACCGCTATATAGATGCGTTGACGAAAGCTGGCGAGCATAGCCATTTCCTTGACCATCAGGTGCGCTGCCTGCAAACGCACCTCGACGCCATTGGACATGACCTGTGCCGCCGCCGCACGCAATGGCACACCTTGCAGGCTCATGCCGCTGCGCAGGTCATCGACTTGCAGCGGCTGGTCCTGCGCCACGGTGGACAGTTCCGGCAACGGCGCGTGTTGCGGGTTGACCGATATCACTGGCTGTTTGCCCGGCTCGCCAATGATGAAGATGTCTTCCTCGCTATCGAGCATGTTCTCGAACAGTTGCGGGCTGCCTTTGAGGGTGTCCAGGCTCAGGTCGTAGCGCAGCAGCTTGCGGAAATGGTCGAGCCGCGCCAGTACTGCGTGGTCGCTGCGTTGCATGACGGTCTGTTCGATGGACTGATACAGGTACAGGCCCGCGCCGCTGACGGTCAGCATCGCCACCAGTGCAAAGGCGAGGGTCGAGCGCAGGGTCAGGGAAGGCTGACGTCGCATGGCCGCACCTCGCACACGTAGCCGATGCCGCGCACCGTATGTATGAGCTTGACCGGGTAGGGCAGGTCGACCTTGCTGCGCAGGCGCTTGATGGCGACGTCCACCACGTTGGTGTCGCTGTCGAAGTTCATGTCCCAGACCTCCGAAGCAATCTGCGCTCTGGACAGCACGTCGCCTTCGCGGCGCAGTAACAGATGCAGCAGGGCGAACTCCTTGTTGGTCAACACGATGACCTGCTGTTGACGCGTCACCCGGCGGCGCAGCAGATCGAGTTCCAGGTCAGCCAGATGAAAATGATCGGCCTCGCGCACCGCGCCACGGCGCAGGATGGTGCGGATGCGCAGCAGCAGTTCAGTGAAGGAAAACGGTTTGACCAGGTAATCGTCTGCGCCCAGCTCCAGACCGCGAATCCGGTCCTGCAACTGGTCGCGGGCGGTCAGAAACAGCACCGGCACGTCCTGCCGGGCGCGCAACACTTCGATGATCTGAAAGCCGTCGATGCCGGGCAGCATCACGTCCAGCACGATCAGGTCATAGCGGTTCTCAAGCGCAAGGTGCAGGCCGTCGGCCCCGTGCTGGGTCCAGTCGACCACGTAGCCGGATTCGCCGAGGCCCTTCTTCAGGTATTCGCCGGTCTTGGTGTCGTCTTCAATCAGCAGGATATGCATCGTTTTGTCCGCTACGCTTTTGCAGGCGCCCTCGCTGCGCCGATGCCGGAGTCTAACCAGTTGCCGACAAGGTGTCCGGCGAATGACAAAAATGTCATTGCCCGGTCATTTTGCGGTGCCGGTAGCGGTGCAAGGATGGCCTTCAGATCTCAACTGCCAAGGAAGTACTGATGAAGACTGCACTCTCCACCACGTTTGGCCTGCTGTTGCTCAGCGCCGCTGTCATGACCCAGGCTGCCGATATGCCTGTGGTCAAGCCGATGCGCGGGACCGTCGACAGCCTGCAGGCCGACACCCTCAATTTCACCACCCGGGCGGGCCAGCACCAGAGTATTCAACTGACCGACAAAACCGGCATCCGCCTGGTGTCCAAGGCTGATCTGGAGTCGATCAAGGCCGACAGCTTTGTCGGCTCGGCGGCTATCCCACAGGCTGACGGCACCCTGAAAGCGCTGGAAGTCACCGTTTTCGAGCCGAGCCTGAAGGGCAGCGGTGAGGGTCACTACGGCTGGGAAAATGCCGACGGCACTACCGGCACCATGACTAATGGCACCGTGGGCACGCTGTCCAAGGCCAATGGCCGTACCTTGACGGTTCAGTACAAGGGTGGCGAGAAGCAACTGGTGGTGCCGGAAGACGTGCCGATTGCCTACGTTGAACCAGGCCAGCGCAGCGAGCTGAAAGCCGGTGCCAAAGTCGTGCTGTTCCCGGCTGACGACGGTAAGTCGGCACGCGGTGTGGCAGTCGGTAAGGACGGTTTCACCCCGCCGATGTAATTGCAGCCGACAGCGTGACGGCAGGCGGCGCTGGTCGCCTGCCCGCGCACAGTGCGGCTACGCTTGATTCAGAGGGATCTCGACATGAAAACCCGTCCCATTCATCCATGGCCGGTGCGTCTGACTCATTGGGTCAACGCGGTGGGCATGGTCTGCATGTTCATGAGCGGTTGGGCTATCTATAACGCATCGCCATTGATGCCATTCACGTTCCCCAAATTTCTGACACTCGGCGGCTGGCTGGGCGGTTCCATTGCCTGGCATTTCGCGGTGATGTGGCTGTTGGTCATCAATGGCCTGATTTATGTGCTGTATGGCGTGTTCAGTCGCCATTTCAAGCATGATCTGCTGCCTGTCCGGCCGTCCGAGGTGAAGCGTGACATGAGTGATGCACTGCATTTTCGCCTGGCCCACGTCAAAGGTCAGTACAACGCCGTGCAACGTCTGATGTACTGGCTGGTGCTGATCATGGGCGTACTGGTCGTGGTGTCCGGGCTGGCCATCTGGAAACCGGTGCAATTCCAGGGGCTGGTTGCTTTGCTGGGTGGTTTTGATTTTGCCCGCTGGGTGCATTTTGGCGCGATGGCGGCGATCGGCGCGTTTGTCGTGGTTCACCTGGTGTTGGTCGTGCTGGTGCCCAGTACCTTGTTACCGATGATTACCGGCGGTCGCCAGCCGAACGATGATGGAACGGCCAAACCATGAACGAACCTCGTAATCGCATCACTCAGCGCATCCGTCTGGAACCCGCGCAGCAAAGCCAGTTGATCGATATTCAGCGACGCTCGTTTCTGCGTGCCGGGCTGACCGTGGGGGCGATGTCGATGCTGACCGGCTGTAACCTGCAGGACGGCGATCAGGTCGATAAAGTGCTGTGGGCCATGTCGCGCTGGAACGACCGGGTTCAGGCCTGGCTGTTCAGCGGCCAGAAACTGGCCCCGACCTACAGCAAGGCGCAGTTGACCAATCCGTTCCCGTTCAATGCGTTCTACCCCGAGTACAACGTGCCCGAACTGGAACTCGCCGATTACCGGCTGGCGGTATCCGGACTGGTGCGCGACAAGCAGCCGTGGACGCTGGAAGCATTGCGCAAATTGCCACAACGCACCGACATCACGCGACTGATCTGTATCGAAGGCTGGAGCGCGGTAGGGCAGTGGGGCGGCGTGCCGCTGAAGACATTTCTCGAGTACATCGGTGCTGACACCACCGCGCGTTTCGTCGGTTTCAAATGCGCCGACCGCTACTACTCGAGCCTGGACATGCCCACCGCGCTGCATCCGCAGACCCTGCTGGCACTGGACTTCGGCGAAGTCGCCCTGCCACCGGACTACGGCTACCCGCTACGCGTGCGGGTGCCGACCAAGCTGGGCTTCAAGAACCCCAAGCACATCGTCGAGATCTTCGTCAGCAACGAAAACCCCGGCGGGTACTGGGAGGATCAGGGCTACAACTGGTTCAGCGGTATCTAGGAGCGCACCGGGCGACGCTTCGCTTTTGTGAGAGCAGACCGGGCGACGCTACGCTTTTGTGAGAGCAGACCGGNGGCGACGCTACGCTTGTGTGGGAGCAGACCGGGCGACGCTTCGCTTTTGTGGGAGCGGACTTGTCCGCGAAAGGGCCGATACATCCTCCGAAAATATATCGTCTGAACTACCGTCTTCGCGGACAAGTCCGCTCCCACAAAGGTGGACTGCCCCCCGAAAGCATTGTTTTTGGAGACGCTTCGCGTGTCCGCGAACTGCCGGGAACCGGCAGCAAAACGTCAGCTCAATTCAAGCCCAGTTTGCCGCGCAGGGTCGAGAGGTCTTCGGCCAGGGTGTTGACCGGGCCGACCAGGGCTTTGCGGTCGTTTTCCTTGACCTTGTCGTAGGTCTCGAAGCCGCCGTCCGTGGTCTTGTACTTGGCGAGGATTTTTTCCACGCTGGCGAAGTTCTTGTCGACTTTGGCGCTGAAGGCCTTGTCCTGCTGCTCTATCTGCGGACGAAACAGGTCGACGATTTTCTTCGCGCCGTCGATGTTGCCCTGGAAGTCATACAGGTCGGTGTGGCTGTAACGGTCTTCTTCACCGGAAATCTTGGTCGCGGCCACTTCTTCCAGCAGGGTTGCCGCGCCGCCAACGACTTTTTCAGGCGGGAAGGTCAGCTCGGCCACGCGCTTTTCCAGGTCCTTGACGTCGCTCATCAGCTTGTCGGCAATCGGACCCTGGTCCTTGGTGCTGTTCTGCGAGAACAGCGCGTATTCCAGACGATGGAAACCGGTGAAGTCTTCGGCCGTCACGCCTTGCTCGTGGTCGTCGACGCGCGAGTCGATGGACGCATCCAGGTCACTGAACAGCTCGGCAATCGGCTCGACCGACTCGTAATAAACACGAGTCGGGGCGTAGAGTTTTTTAGCTGTTGCGATGTCGCCTTTCTTTACCGCATCGGTGAATTTCTGGGTGTGACTGACCAGTTCTTCGATGTTTTCGGTCACGTAAATCTTGTAATCCGATACCGGGCCCACCAAGTCCAGTGGTGCGGTGGCGGCGAAGGCGGCCAGCGGGGTCTGAAGCAGGCCAAGTGTCAGGAGCAGAGCCATAGGCGTTTTTTTCATGCGTGTCTTCCGGGTCAGGAGTGGATAGGTCATGCGGTTTGCCGGGTCGATGCAGCCGCCAGCAGCGAGCGGCCGATGAAATCCTGTTCGCCGGTAACTCCCGGCAGGGTGAAGAAATAGCCGCCGCCGACCGGCTTGAGGTATTCCTCCAGCGGTTCGCCATTGAGACGGGTCTGTACCGTGATAAAGCCTTTTTCCAGATCGGCCTGATAGCAGATGAACAGCAGGCCCATGTCCAGCTGGCCGTTCTTGTTCACCCCGTTGGAGTAGTTGAACGGGCGGCGCAGGATCAGGTTGCGCTGGGTCTCGGCGGTACGCGGGTTGGCCAGACGGATGTGCGAATCGAGTCGGGTTTTCTTGCCCTCCGGATCAGCCGCATAGTTCGGCACGTCAGTCTCGACCTTGCCGTCCATGGGCGCGCCGGTGGTTTTGCTGCGGCCGAAAATCGATTCCTGTTCCTGCAGCGGCGTTCGGTCCCAGCGCTCGACGAAGTTGCGGATGATGCGCACCGCCTGATAGCTGCCGTTGGCCGCCCAGGCCGGTTCGTCGCTGCCCGGTTGCACCCAGACCAGTTCGTTCATGGTCTTCTGGTTGTTGGAATCCGGGTTCGCCGAGCCATCGCGGAAGCCCAGAAAATTGCGCGCGCTTTCGGGCGGCTGGCCAGGTTTTTTCGGCGCCTGAGGCGGCACGCTGCCTTCCTGCTTCCAGCGCACCAGCAGCAGGTCAGGCAGGTTTTTGACGATGTCGCGCAGGGCGTGAATGTTGCTGTCGGCGCTGTTGGCGCAGAACTGGATACTCAGGTCGCCATGGCAACTGGCCGGGTCCAGCGCATCGTTGGGAAAGCCGGTCATGCGGCTCAGACGCTTGGGTTTCACCGAGGCCAGACCGAAGCGCTCATCGAACAGCGATTCGCCCACCGACACGGTGATGGTCAGGTTATCCGGAGTGACGACCGGGCCTAGGATGCCTGAATCCAGCGGCGGCAGTTTCGGATCGACTTCCGGCACCGGCCCGCCGGTCATCAGAAAGGCGATGCGCTCGTTAAGCGTGCGCAACAGGCGCTCAAGGTCATCGCGGTCGGCGGCCAGCACGTCGAAGGCCACCAGCATGCCAGCGGCCGGGCGCGGGTTGACGATGCCGGTCTGATGCACGCCGTAATAGATGTTGCGATCCTGGGTTTTTTCGCTGTTCGGCGCTTCTGCGACTTGCGCGGGCGTTGCGGCAAGCGCGTTGCCACTCAGGCTGCTGCCAGCCAGCGCCGCACCGGCAGCACCGAGCCCCATCAGGACTCGGCGACGCTGCAGGGAGGCAGGGGCGTTGGTGGCGTCTGGATTGCTGTCTGGGGTTTTCATCGTGGTGTGCTGTGCTCCAGTGGATCAGAGGTCAGAAAGGCCAAGAGCCGAATCGATGTCGCCGAGTGCGTCAGCCAGTGCGCCAGCCTTGGCCGCGATTTGCTGACGTTGCGCTGCGTCCACCTGGTCGTAAGGGCGGTAGCCGTCCGCGGTGCTGAGTGCATTGAGGGTGGTGTCCAGGTCGGCGGTTGCCACATCGATCCTCTGCAACAGATCGCCCGCGCTACGGGTCAGCAGTGGACGCAGCAGATCGACAATCTTGCGCGTGCCGTCCAGATTGGCAGCGAAGCCGTTGAGGTCGCTGTGGCTGTAGCGCTCTTCTTCGCCATTGCTGCGCACGTCCGCCAGGCCGCGCATTGTGCGAGTGGCGATGGCGGGCAGTTGGTCAGGTGTCAGCGATTGCGCCATCAACTGTTTCTTGAGCTGGGTGACATCGGTTTGCAGGCGCTGGGCGACGGGCGACAGGCCCTCGACGCTGTGTTGTTCGAACAGCGCGTACTCAATGCGGTGGAAGCCGGTAAAGCCCGGATCCTGCTCACGCTTCTCGTAATAATCGGCGCGGGCGTTGATGGCATTGTCCAGTTCCGACAAGCGCTGTGCCGCAGGTGCAATGCGCTGATAAACCGCGCGGGCGGGCAGGTAGGCCGTCTGCGCAGCGCTCAGGTCGCCGCTGTCGATGGCCTCTTGCAACGCGGTCACGGCCTTGATCAGTGCCGAACCTTGCAGGCTCAGGTACACCCGGTATTCGGAAAGCGGGCCGACGAATGCGGTCATCGACGGGCGTGCCTTGGCTTTGGCGTCGGACTCGGCGGTCGGCGTGACGTGCAAAGTGCCACGCGGGTTGCTGAGCAGGCCGCAGGTAATGGCGTAATCGCCGGGTGCCAGATTGGCGTTGATCACCTGGCTCAGGCCCGGCGCGATGTTTTCTCGCTCCTCGATCACCAGCACGCCGTCGAGAATCTCCCATTCGACGGCCCGTTCGGAGCGGTTGACGATACGAAAGGCGTTCTTGCCTGCCGCCACGGTCAGGGCGTTCGGTTCGCAATTGTGCGCGTGAATATTGACCACGGTTTCAGTGCCGGCATTGGCCGCGCGTTTCTTGGCGGCCACTTGCGAGGCGTAATAGAATAGCCCGCCTGCGGCAATCATCAGGATCACAGAGCCTGCGACTGCCAATCGCAGGGCACGGGGCGGCCGGGCTTTCTCGGAAAGCCCTGAGGGACGGTTAGACATGAGTGCCCTTATTCGTTTGTAGCGGAAGATGGGTTTGACTGAAGCGGTTTGCCGGCTTTCGGGGTGTGCGGCATGAAAAACAGCACCAGCGCCCCGATCAGGTAAATCAGATAAACGCTCAGCGTGCTGACCGTCGGCGCGTCCTGATAGCCGAACATCCCGGCGAGTAGCGAGCCGACCGGCCCGTCCATCGGCAGCAGCGCGCTGATGTCGAAGACCACGCCTTGCAGATGGTTCCACACGCCGGCCTCGTGCAGTGCTTGCACGGAGTTGGCGAGGATGCCCGCCGCCACCACCAGAATGAACAGCCCGGTCCAGCGGAAGAACAGACCCAGATTCAGGCGCATGCTGCCGCTGTAAATCGCCACGCCAAAGCCTACGGCCAGCAACAGGCCGAGCAGGGCACCCAGCGGCGCGCCCGAGCCTTCGCTTTGCTGAAATACAGCAAGCAGAAAAAATACGGTTTCCAGCCCTTCGCGGGCCACGGCAAAAAACACCATGGCGATCAGCGCGTAAGTCTGGTTTTTCGAGCCGGCGAGGGCGGCGTCCAGCGATTCGTGCAGCGCGTGCTTGATCGAGCGCGCCACTTTGCGCATCCAGAACACCATCGAACTGAGAATGCCTACCGCGATCAGGCCGACGATGCCTTCGAACAACTCCTGCTGCTTTTGCGGAAATTCGGCGCTCATCAGCTCCAGCCCGCCACCGACGAACAGCGATAGCGCTGCGGCTAGAAACACGCCGATCCACACCGCAGGCATCCACTCGCCGCGACCGGTCTGTTTCAGGTAGCTGGCGATGATGCCAACAATAAGCGCAGCTTCGATGCCTTCGCGCAGCATGATCAAAAACGGAACGAGCATATCCCACCGGGTCGAGACTGAAGAGTGAGCGTGGTTCGACGAGCAATCAGCCGGAAACACTGCGTAACATAATGATACTCATTCTTGAATGCGGGTAGTTGTTTTTGGTCTGCTTGTGGTTTTTGGCAGGTTGTTCAGGCGAGGTTCAGCTGGCCGATCTCCAGGCCTGGCAATTTTTTCGGGCACTTTTTCAGTGCTCTTTGCGGGATCTTCGTTGAAGTTGGGCATGATGTATTACCGGGTGAGTGCGTCGTTCGCCTCAATTCATTTGGAAATCCGATGTCAGCAGAATCAGACACCTTTGGCAGCGACTGCAACCAGTACACTGGTCAGACCGAGGCGGCTCATGCCCAGGCCGTCGAATCGCTCAGGGCCATCGACAGGCATTGGCAGTTACTGATCGAGCACGTTGGTCCTTGTCTGCATCCGGTTACGGCGGCGCAGGATCCGTTTCAGGCGCTGGTCAAGGCCGTTGCCTATCAGCAATTGCACGCCAAGGCGGGTGATGCGATGGTCATGAGGCTGCGTGCTCTGTTTGCCGACGAGCGTTTTCCGGACGCTCAGTCGCTGGCAGTGCTGGATGATCAGGCACTGCGATCCTGTGGTTTTTCGGCGTCGAAATGCCGGGCGATCAAAGCAATTGCCGCTGCACGGGTGGACGGTCTTGTGCCAGACGTCAGTGCTGCGCTGGCGATGAGCAATGAAGAACTCGTCGAGCGCCTTATCCAGTTGCCGGGGGTAGGGCGCTGGACGGTGGAGATGATGCTCATCTATGGGCTTGGTCAACGGGATGTCATGCCTGCCAGCGACTTCGGCGTGTGCGAAGGCTATCGGCGACTGTATGCTCTTGAACTCAAACCGCGTCACCAGGAAATGAGCCGGCTTGCCGAGCGCTTTGCGCCGTACCGAACAATCGCTGCCTGGTATTTATGGCGAGTACCGACGGACTTCAGCGAAAACAATGCTTCACGAATTTGAAAGCAAGACCCGGAGTGTTTACCGGTGCCCATCGCGATAGGCTCAGCGAAACTCAAGGCAGGGCAACACATGAACAGCACCCAAGGCCCGACGCCAGAGCAGACCCTGCGCACTGAAGACGATCCACGCTGGAATATTCTGCTCAAGCGCCGTTCGAATCCGGATTCAGAAGTGTGCGCTGGCTTTGTCTACGCTGTGCGGACGACCGGTGTCTATTGCACACCCGGCAGCCCGAGCAGGCTTCCGCGTCCGGAAAACGTCGTTTTTTTTGACAGCGCCAGCCAGGCCGAAGCCGCCGGTTTTCGGCCCTCCAGGCGCGGTGCTCATGATCAGCAAAGCGTCGGCCTCAAGCATGCGGCGGTGGTCTCTGCAGCCTGCAGAGCGATAGATGCCTGCGATTCGATGCCCAACCTCGCGGAGCTCGCAAAAAAGGTCGGGATGAGCAGTTTTCATTTTCACCGCACCTTCAAGAAGCTGACCGGGCTAACGCCCAAGGCTTATAGCGTCGCTTCAATGCGCTCACGCGTGAAGGTCCGGTTGTCCCATGATGTGACCATTACCAGCGCGCTATACGAGGCGGGCTATAACTCCAACAGCCGGTTCTACGAGGCGTCGCAGAAAATGCTCGGCATGAAACCTTCCGAATACCGGGCGGGCGGCGCCAACGTCGATATCCGCTTCGCATTGGGCGAAAGTTCGCTGGGGTCGATTCTGGTGGCCACCAGCAGCAAAGGCATCTGCGCCATTTCGCTCGGTGATGATCCCGGCGCGTTGATCGAACGCTTTCAGGACCAATTCCCCAACGCCAATCTGATTGGTGGTGACGCGCAGTTTGAAGCATTGATCGCGACGGTTGTGGGTTTTGTCGAATCGCCCGCCACCGGCCTTGCACTGCCGCTGGATATTCGCGGCACGGTGTTTCAGGAGAGGGTCTGGCAGGCGCTCAGAGACATCCCGGCCGGATCGACCGCCACCTACACGGAGATCGCGACTCAGTTAGGCATGCCCAGCGCAGTTCGGGCTGTCGCCAATGCTTGCGGTGCCAACAAGCTCGCTGTCGCCATCCCGTGTCATCGCGTGGTGCGCAGCGATGGCACGTTGTCCGGTTATCGCTGGGGTGTCGAGCGCAAGCGCAAGCTGCTTGAAATCGAATCGGGCGGTGAGCCAGAGCTGTTTAATTGAATGGCGCGGCTTGTTGCAGAATCCGGTAGGCCAGCTTGACCCGCTCTTCGTTCGGGTAGTTTTTGTTGGCCAGAATCACAATGCCGAGCTGCTTCTCCGGTATGAACGCCACGTAACCGCCAAAACCGTTGGTTGAACCGGTTTTGTTGATCCAGGCGGCAGTCTGCGCGGCCTGCGGCGGTTCGATAGCATCGGCTTTGATGATGTTCAGCATGGCACTGGCGTTGCCCGCAAGCAGCTGTTCCAGGCGAACCGGCATCGGGTACTGTTCCCAGATCAGATCCTGGGTCATGCCGCCGACCTTGAAATAGCCGATTTGTGTGTCGTTGAGGGCTTGTCGCAACGGGGCGTCATAGTGGCCGAGGCCGAAGTTGGCTTCGACGAAGCGGATCAAGTCGCGGCTGCTCGATTTCACGCCGTAGGCTTCAGCTGCCAGCGGACCCGGGTTGACCCTGACCGGTTCGTCGAGCTTGTTGTAGCCCTGCGCATAAAGCGCCTGCTTTTCATCAGGCACCGTGACATACGTGCTGTTCAGGCCCAGCGCCGGAAACAGCCGTTGTTGCAGGGCGTCTTCAAACGGCATCTTCATGCTGCGTGCCGCGACCATGCCGAGCAGCCCTACGCTGGGGTTGGCATACGTGCGGTGAGTACCGGGCAAATACTCGGGCTGCCAGGCTTTGAAATAAGCCATCAACTGGCGAGCGTTCTGCACTTGATCGGGCACCTGAAGCGGGAAGCCGCCCGCCGTGTGCGTGCCGAGATGGAATACCGGCACCTTGCCCAGACGCGTTGCTTGCAACTGCGGAATATAGGTGTCGATGCTTTGCGTCAGTGATAGCTGCCCATTGGCCTGCGCCCAGCTGGCCAGCGTGGCGGTGAAGGTTTTACTGATCGAGCCGAGTTCGAACAGCGTGTCGCTGGACACCGCCTGACCCTTGGCCTTCGAGGTCACGCCGTAGTTGTAAAACTGCTGTTTGCCATTGCGGGTGATGGCGATGGACAGGCCCGCAATCGTGTTTTGCTGCATCACCTTGCCGGCTTCTGTGCGCACGAACGTATCAAAATCGCCTGTTTCGTCCTCGGCACAAGCGATTGAGCTGACCAGCACAAGCCCTGCGCAGAGCAGCATTCCATGGCGTTGCATTCGATAATTCCTTGTTTTATGGGGTGTGCCGATCATCAGGAGCTTATGCAGAAACCCGGCTGCGGTGGTCGGTCGTCAAACGTTTGCGTAATATGCCCCCTTTTTTGCGCTTCCTCCAGGCAGCGCGGCGCAGGTAAACCATGAAAACTATCCGTATGCGTGCCGAAGTGCTGGCCGGGCTCACCACCTCTTTTGCCTTGGTGCCCGAGTGCATTGCCTTTGCGCTGGTCGCCCATCTCAACCCGCTGATGGGGCTCTACGGCGCGTTCATTATCTGCACGCTGACGGCGTTGTTCGGCGGGCGTCCTGGCATGGTCTCGGGTGCAGCCGGTTCGATGGCGGTGGTGATCGTCGCGCTGGTGGTGCAACACGGCGTGCAATACCTGCTGGCGACGGTGCTGCTAGGCGGCCTGATCATGATCCTGTTCGGGCTGTTGCGGCTCGGCAAGCTGGTACGCCTGGTGCCGTATTCAGTGATGCTGGGCTTCGTCAATGGCCTGGCAATCGTGATCGCAATGGCGCAACTGGAGCACTTCAAGGTCGGTGAGGCGTGGCTCAGCGGTACGCCGCTGTACGTGATGCTCGGCCTGGTGGCGCTGACCATGGCAATTGTCTACCTGTTGCCGCGCATAACCCGCGTTGCACCTCCGGCGCTGGTGGCGATCCTCAGTGTCGGCCTGGCGGTGTATCTGCTCGGCCTGCCGACCCGCACGCTGGGCGACATGGCGCACATCGCCGGTGGCCTGCCGGTTTTCGCCCTGCCGGACATTCCATGGAATCTGGAGACGCTGCGCATCATCGCGCCTTACGCCATCCTGATGGCACTGGTTGGTCTGCTGGAAACCCTGCTGACCCTGAACCTCACCGACGAGATCACTGAAACCCGTGGCTACCCGGACCGCGAATGTGTGGCGCTGGGCGCAGCCAATATGGTGTCCGGTGCGTTCGGCGGCATGGGCGGCTGCGCGATGATCGGTCAGACGGTCATCAACCTCAGTTCCGGCGGCCGCGGCCGGGTTTCCGGCGTGGTCGCGGGCATGATGATCCTGATGTTTGTGCTGTTCCTGTCGCCGCTGATCGAGCGTATCCCGCTGGCGGCGCTGGTTGGCGTGATGTTTGTAGTTGCCCAGCAAACCTTCGCTTGGGCATCGTTGCGCGTGCTGCGCAAAGTACCGGTCAACGACGTGCTGGCGATCATTGCCGTGACGGTGGTCACGGTGCTGACCGATCTGGCCACCGCGGTGGTGTTCGGCATTATCATTGCCGCGATCAACTTTGCCTGGCAGCAGGCCCGTGAGCTGTATGCTGACAGCCATATCGAGCCGGACGGCAGCAAGGTTTATCACCTGCACGGCACGCTGTTCTTCGCCTCGACCACGCCTTTTCTGGACCAGTTCAACCCCGCTGAAGACCCTGCGCAAGTGACCCTGGACTGTCGTCACCTGAGCTTTGTCGATTACTCGGCGATTGCTGCGCTGAAAACCTTGCGTGAGCGCTACGCCAAGGCGGGCAAGCATTTGCGGGTGGTGCACTTGTCCGAGCGCTGCAAGCGACTGCTCAAGCGCGCCGGTGTGCAGCACGCTTGATGAACGTTCTCGTATAGGCTGAATCGTGCTCCCTGAACCGAAGGTGTGTGCCTGATGAATGTGCTCTCTCCGCTGGATGCTTACGAACGTGCGGTCCAGCGTGGTTTTCAGCCCGACCAGGCACAGTGGCAGGCCGTTCAGCAGTTGCAGGCGTGTTATATGGCGCTGACTGAGCCTCGCGGTCAGGCGCGCGGCGTCTATCTGTGGGGCCCGGTCGGGCGTGGCAAGACCTGGCTGATGGACCGCTTCTTCGACAGCTTGAGCGTGCCAGCCCGACGGCAGCATTTTCACCACTTCATGCGTTGGGTCCACAAGCGCATGTTCGAACTGATGGGCACGCCCCAGCCGCTGACCGTGGTCGCCAAAGAGCTGGCGCGGGACGTGCGGGTGATGTGTTTCGACGAGCTGTTTGTGACCGACATCGGTGATGCGGTGATCCTCGGCGGCCTGCTGCAAGTGATGTTCGAACAAGGCGTGGTGCTGGTTTGCACCTCCAATCAGCCGCCAGACCAGCTGTACAGTCATGGGCACAATCGCGAGCGCTTTCTGCATGCTGTTGCTGCGATCCACGCGTACATGGATATCGTTGCGGTGGACGGGGGCGAGGATCATCGCCTGCATCCTGGCCAGTTGCATCAGCGTTACTGGATTGCCGAGGCCGGGCGGCCAAGTGCCTTGCAGGGGATATTCGAAGCCTTGAGTGCAGGCCAGCCGGTTCACGATTCGCAGGTTATGCTGGGTTATCGCAGCATCAATGTGGTGCAGCATTCCGACACGGCAGTGTGGTGCCGTTATCGCGACTTGTGCGAGCAACCGCTGGCGGCCATGGACTTCATTGCCCTGTGTGATCGCTTTTCGGTGATTTTGCTCAGCGAAGTGCCGGTTCTGGGCGCCGCACAGCGCGAAGCGAAGATTGCCCGTGGTACCGAGGACGGCGTCGAGCAAGTCACGGCGGGGGATAGGGAACTGCCGCAATTGTCGCCCAACGATGACGGCGTGCGGCGTTTCATCGCGCTGGTGGACGAGTGTTACGACCGACGTATCCCGCTGTACGTCGAAGCGCCGGTGCCGATGGACGAGCTTTACACCCAGGGTTATCTGTCATTTGCCTTCCGCCGCACCCTGAGCCGGCTGCAGGAAATGCAACTGGAGCGCTTCACCGAAGCATGAGGCTCAGCTCGCATCCCGACGACGCTGGGCCAGCATGTGCTTGGCGCCTTCGATCATTAGCACCACGACCGCCAGCCAGATCGGCAGGTAGGTCAGCCATTCATCGCGGCTGATGCTTTCGCCCAGCAGCAAGGCGACCCCAACCAGCAGGATCGGCTCGACATAGCTGAGCAGTCCGAACAGGCTGAACGGCAGCAAGCGGCTGGCGATGATGTAGCTGACCAGCGCCGAGGCACTGATGACCCCGAGCAACGGAATCAACAGATACAGCAGCGGTGTCTGCTCAATCGCCTGCGGGTGCCCGTTGCTGATGAACCACAGGCCGATGGGCAGCATCAGCAGCATGTCAAACCAAAGTCCGCCCAGGTGATCGGTCTTGAGTTTGCGGCGCAACACGAAATACAGCGGGTAGCCGCCCGCGACCAGCAGGGTTTCCCAGGAAAAACTGCCCAGCCGCACTATTTCATGGCCGACCCCGATCATGGCGAACCCGGCGGCGACTTTTTGCAGGTACGAGAGGTGTTCGCCGTACACCAGACGGCCGGTGAAAATCATGCTCAGGGGCAGCAGGAAGTAGCCCAGCGACACCTCCAGACTGCGCCCGTGCAGCGGCGCCCACATGAAGATCAGCAACTGCGCGCCGAGCAGCAGTGACGACAGCAGCAGCCCGAAGATCAGCAGCGGCTGCTGCCGGAGCCGGGCAGCCAGCTCGCGCACGCGCCGCCAGTCACCGCTGATCAGCATGAACAGCGTGGCGCACGGCACGGTGAGCAGCATGCGCCAGCCGAAAATCTCCTCGCCATTCAGCGGGGCCATCAGCGAGGTATAGAAGTACATGACCCCGAACAGCACGGAAGCCAGAACCGACAGCACGACACCTTTGTACACGACCGCCTCTTGAATCGAGTCTGCCCCGGTAGGGAGCAGGCGGCCGCCATTTTAGTGCGCTGGCGTACAAAAAGCTTTAACTCCAGCGATCAAAGGGGCGTGTTGTTCAACGTCTGTCGAGCACGCTGTTACTGCCTCAGTCAGCCTTTTGCAGCAACTGCCACAGCGCATCGGCGTTGAAGTCCCGGATCACGTCACGCGCACCCGCCTGTCGAAGCTGATGTTCCTGCAAACCCGACAGCACGCCAAACGTATGGATGCCCGCCGCATGGGCTGACTGCACGCCGGCCAGCGAGTCCTCGAAGGCAATGGCCTGGTCGGCCGTCACGCCCAGCAGCTCCAGCGCCGTGAGGTAGGGCATGGGGTGTGGTTTGCCGCGCTCCAGTTCTCCGCCGATCACGATGGCCTCGAAACGATTCACGATGCCCAGGCCCGTGAGCATGGCCATCGCGTTTTCGCGCGGCGCATTGGTGACGACTGCCGTGCGCAGGCCGGCTTTTTGTGCGTGATCAAGAATGCGCAGCACGCCTGCCACAGGGATCGTCTCACCCAGCTGGGTGCGAAACATTGTTTCCTTCTCTGCAGCCAGACCGGCGTATTGCGAAGCGGGAATATCAGGAAACAGACCGCCAAAAATCATGTCGTCCGGGAAGCCCATCACATGAGCCTTGTAGTACTCGATGTCCATCGACCGATCCCAGCGTGCCAGCAACTGGTTGTAGGCGTTCAAATGCAGTTCATCGGTGTCGATGAGGGTTCCGTCCAGGTCAAACAACAGCGCAGAAAGGGCCATTGATGCTTACTCCTTTGAGTGTGCAGTCGTGCCGCCGAGTGACCAGGTGCCACGCAGGGCAGGCACCAGCGGCAACATGAGAAGGGGGTAGACGATCAACAGGCTGAAGGCGGCTTCAACCCCGATTCGTTCGGACAGTAGCCCGAGTAGAAAGGGTGCCAGCAGCAGCGCCACGCCGACCGCCTGGGATGCCTGGGCGCTGAGCACCGAACTCGCGTCAGGTGCGGCGCGCATGGCAGTGCCCAGAATCAGCGGAAAGAAGTTCCCCAGACAGGCCCCCAGTATGAACGTGAAGATCGCTGTCCCGACAAGTCCCTCGACGGACGACAGCACCAACAGTGTCGCAATGGCGCTCACGGTCACCGTTGTCAGCAGTGCCTGAGGTGAAAACCGGCGCAACGCGTAGCTGCTGGACAGGCGCCCGCAGACTGTGCCGGCAAAATACAGGCTCATCAGCGTCGCGGCGACGGATGCGCTGGTCTGCACGTGGGTCTTGATGTATTCCGCGCCCCAGAACCCGACACCCCATTCCGCCGAGATCCCCAGAATCACCAAAGCCCACAGACTGAGCCGGGTCATGCGCGGTGGGTGCCGGGTGTCGGCCGCCATTTTCGAGAGACCAGTCTGGTCGGGGTGTGGTTGATGAATCGTCAGTGGCGCGCAGAACATCATCAGCGCGCATGCACTGACCATCAGAGGAACCATGCGCCACGAAAGCCCGATAGCGGTCACCGCGCCAACCAGCAGCGCACCCGCCAGCACACAGAGCCCGGCGACGATATGCGCTTCTACCAGTTTCGCCGCAGCCTGCTGACGATAGCGCTTGCCGAGCATGGCCTGGCCGACGGCCATGACCAGCCCGCCTGACAAACCCATGAGCACACTGCCAGGCAGGGTCATCGGCAGGCCGCCGGCAATGGCAAAAAGTCCGCTTGCCAAGGCCACCGAGGCTACCGCGATGCGCCCCGTTCCGACAGGCAGTTGCCGTCGCTCCAGCCAGCGCCACGGAATGCCGATCAACACCAGCCCCAGCGCATAGGCAGTGAAATGCAGGCCGGTCCAGCGCAGATCCAGGTCAAATTCAGCCCGCAGAAACGGCATCAAGGGCCCGAGCATGCCTTGTTGAGCACCGAACAGCCCGAACATAAGGTAGATCGACCAAGGCCGCCGCTCGGTTGCCGTTTCCAGGGCTGCCGAGGCGGACTGTGTCGATTCGTCGTGAGCCATGTCGGTCATAGGTCCGCCTGGGTGTCGAACAGTGAATGCCATCGTGTGCAGCGAGAAACCTTGGCGTGACCGGCCTGGCTGGCGTCCAGAGATTGCAGATCGGCCGTCGCCAGCGTATCGCTCGACACGCCGCCCACCACGACCTTGCCATAGCGTCGGCTGACGGCCGCTGCGTCCGGTGACAACATCCATCCGAGTGCCTGTAGCGCCTCGTTTGTTTTTTGTGAACCGGCGCGGCAACCGAAGACTTCGAACTCGTAACGGCGTGCGTCAGTGGGTACGCACCAGTGCAGGGCGGGATGCTGCGCCGCCGCGCGCGTGGCGGCCGTCGAGACACTGATGCCGACCCATGCATGGCCTTCGAGCACGGCCTCTATGGGCGCAGTCGAAGATCCGCTGATCAAGGGGCGCAGTTGTGCAACCTGAGCCAGCATCTCCCAGGCCCTTTCGCCATAGTGCTCCAGCAATGCGCTCAGGTGCAGATAGCCTGCGCCAGAGCGCCCCGGATCCGGCATGGCGATGCGCTGCGACCATGCCGGTGTGCAGAGTGCTTCCCAGCACAGCGGTGGCGTCAGACCTTGTGCCGCGAGCACCGCGGGGTCGTAGCAAAAGGCGGGCACGAAGCCTGACGGGCTGAACCAGCGGCGATCCGTTGCGACCGCTTCTGAAGGCAGTGCCGAGCAATCGAGTGCGTCAAGAACCCGTAACTGTGAGGCCAGTGCAGGGTCAAGCATGGCCGTTGCGGCTGTTCCCAACAGCAGATCCCATTCACCGGCCGTGCCGGTGATCACCCGTTCGATCAATTCTGAAGTGGACCAGCGTGAGAGGCGCACGGGCACCCCGGTGTGCGCGCTGATGCCGGCCACGAACTCGGCGAGTTCGGCGTGTTCCATCGAGCTGATAGCGATAAGTTCGTCCATGACCGGCTTCAATCCAGTAGTCGATGCAGTTTGGCATATTGCAGCAGCATGATGGTCTTGCCATCGCAGATCTCGCCGGTCTCGATCATCGCCAGCGCTTTGTCCAGCGACAGTTCAAGGACTTCGATTTCTTCGCCTTCGGCCTCCAGGCCACCCCCGGCGCTGTGCTTGTCCTCATCGAAATATTCACCGACAAAAAAGTATAGCCGCTCGGTCACCGATCCCGGGCTCATGAACGCTTCGAACACCTTGCGCACCTCCTGAATGCGATAACCGGTTTCCTCTTCGGTTTCCTTGCGAATACAGGTCTGTGGATCGTCACGATCCAGCAGCCCGGCGCAGGTTTCGACGAGCATGCCGTCGTGTTCGTTGACGAATGCGGGAAACCGGAACTGCCGGGTCAGGACGACGGTCTGTTTCAGCTTGCTGTAGAGCAGAATCGTTGCACCGTTGCCCCGGTCGTAGGTTTCCCGGGTCAGGGTGCGCCAGATGCCGTTGCGCCCCTGAAAGTCGTACGTGGTCTTGCGCAGCACGTACCAGTTGTCCGAAAGCACATCGACCTGTTTGATTCTGACCCGGTCTTTAGTGGTCGCCGCCTGGCTCATGCTTTGGCCCCCAGATGAGTCGCATTGGGAGCGACCGTCAGCAGGCGTGCGATCATTTCCGGGTCGCGATGCTCCGGGGCGGTCATCACCGCAGTGTCCAGCGCGTGATCGCACCCTGATGAGCAGGCACCCTGATGTTCGCCCAGCCGGGTGATGGCTTCAGTGACCAGACGGCGGGTCAGCGTGAGCGTATCGGCCATTCGCTGCGCCACCAGCGTCGCGTTGACCTGTTCGTGAGAGTCGTGCCAGCAATCGAAATCGGTCGGGATGGCTATCATGGCGTAGCAAAGCTCCGCTTCACGCGCCAGCTTGGCTTCTGGCATCGCCGTCATGCCGATCACAGTGCCGCCCCACTGACGGTAGAGGCCGGATTCGGCGCGAGTCGAAAACTGTGGCCCTTCCATGACCACGTACGTGCCACCATTTCGTGCCTGTACGTCGGCGGTCTCTGCTGCGGCTGCCAGGACCGAACGCATGCGCCCGCATACAGGATCGCCAAACGGTACGTGGCCGACCAGTCCCGGACCGAAGAATGTCTTGTCGCGCTTGATGGTTCGGTCGATGAATTGATCGATCAGCACAAAGCTGCCCGGCGGCGCATCGTGGGTCAGGCTGCCCACCGCACTGACCGACAACAGTTGGGTACAGCCGACGCTGCGCAGCGCGGCAATATTGGCCCGCACATTAATGAACGATGGCGGAATCGTGTGTCCTGTACCGTGGCGCTGCACGAAGGCTACCGGCACGCCATTGAGGTTGCCCAGCGTGACGGGCGATGAGGGTTTGCCGAACGCTGTTTCGCACTCGACGAGCTGGATATCCTTCAGGTCGGGCAACTGCTGCAGGCCACTGCCGCCAATTATGCCGATGCGTTGAATCTGCTGATGTGCCGATGGATTGCTCATACGCTGCCTCTCGTCTTCAGGGTGGTTTCTGGATGCCCGGTGCTCACCAGGCGCTCGTACAGTTCGGAAAGCGCCGTCGGTGCGCTGCCGCGACGCAGCAACAGGCCTTCACTGGCATTGCTGCTGTAACGGGGTTCGTGAATCTTCAGGTGTCGGTCTATCGCGGGCAGGTAGTTCCAGCGAACGCCCGGATATAGAGAGTGGGCCAGGTGATAGGCATCCGAGGTCGGCGCGATGAACACGCGGATCAGCCAGCCTGTGAGGCCGAAGTAATCGGTAGGACGTCCGGCCAGGTATTCGAGATCGCGTCGGTCTCTGGACGTTCCTTCGACAAACCAGCGGTGTTCGGTGAGCAGCGATACCCACGCAAACAGCGGGTAAGAGGTCAGCAGCGGGACCAGCCAGGCAAACATCACACCTTTCCAGCCCCCCGCCCAATAGAGCAGGGCTGCGACTGCGAGCAGACAGATCACCCGAACCGCGGTGGTCAGGTGCGAGTGATTGAGCAGGCTGCTGCGCGCCATCGTGACCAGATTGACCCAGGCACCGCGAGGCGTCAGCGGGTACAGCAACAACCCGTAGAACCTGCCCGCAGAGATCCCGGCCACATAGCCGCCGGCATGCACTCGCGCACGGTTGGGGTCCAGGCTCGGATGGTTGGGGTTGCGGTGGTGTTCCAGTGTGTGGGTCTTGTGCCGGCTGCGCATGTCGCGTTTGAAAGCCGGGAATTGATAGAAGACATTGCTCAGCCACCATTGCCATTCATGGTTGGGGCATAACGCGAAATGCACGGCGTTATGCCCGAACTCCTGCAGCGCGCGCAGCCGTCCACCGCTCCATAACACCACCAACAGCCATGCCAGAGGCGATGAATAAAGCGAGGCCAGTAACACGGCGGCGACGATGTCCAGCCATGTCCAGATGAACGGCAGCGGCGCGAACCAGCCGTCCAGCGGTCGGTAATAGTGTTCCTTGCGGTCGGCGAGGCGTGGCACCAGGCGCAACAGTCGCAATATGCGCTGCTTGTCGCGGTAATAAAAAGCCACCATGGCGCGCAACGCCAACGCCGCGGTGATCAGGCTGATCAGGACAAAGTGCGAGGTCGTCATGTTCAGGCGCTCCCGGTTTCGGCACGCCGTACAGGCGTGGGGGCAAAGCGTTCGAGCAGCTCGCCCAGGCCGCTGAGCAGAGGCGCGCCACTGAGGCGCAAACGCTCGCTGTCCTGATGGCCTGTGGAGACCAGCACCGGCGACCAGCCCACGGCGCGCGCCACATCGAAATCATGCAGCGTATCGCCGACAAACAACGTTCGTGAGGCAGGCGTGCCCAGCGTTTTTTGCAGCACCACGGCTTCGGCTGTCTTGCTGGTGGCCTGGTTATGGCTAAGCCCCACGACGTGTTCAAAACAGTCATACAAGCCCTTGGCATGCAGGGTCTGCACCAGCACGTCACAATGCGACGCTGACAGGACCGAGACACCAATCCCGGCGCGGCGCGCTGCATCGAGAAACTCGATCACGCCCGGTTGCAGCGGGCAATGGGCGACGTTTGCGTCAAAGTATTCAAGGTAGTGTTGAACGATGGTGGAGAACGGCACGCGGTCAAGGTCGAAGCCCAGTGCCGCATAGAAACCGGCAATCGGAAAGTCGAACCTGGCCCGGTACTGTTCTGCGGTGATGGGGGCGACGCCAAAGTGCTCGCCGCAGCGGTTCACGGCGAAAACAGCCAGATCGATGTCGTCGATCAGGGTACCGTTCCAGTCGAATACCACCTGTTCGATGCCGGAGAAATGCAGGGGATCGTCGATCATTGTCGAGTAGTCCGGGAAAGTAGGGCGTTGAGTGCGATACGCGACACAATGGCTGGCGCATAGAGCCGGCTCGGTTCTACCACCAGATTGGTCACACCGATCTGCGTTTCCAGTGCACGACGATTGTTCGCCGAGAGCTCACCCAACCCCGCGCCGTACCAATGGTCGAAGCGCGTGCGCCAGGTGCGCTCACCCGAAGTTTCCGGGAAGCGAAAATCTTCGGTGGTGGCCATGTTCCAGGCTCCGTCCACCACTGCGCACAGCGAGCCTTGCAATTTCTGGCAACCAAGCGAGCGGTCGAGCAAGGCGTCAAGGTGGTTGTCGATGCAATCGGCTTCGAGCGCACCGATGGTCATGCCTTGGCTGTAAAGCGGATTCATGCTGCTCAAGGCGTCGCCCACTACCAGCAAACCTTCTGGCCAGTGCGCAAGACGGTCATAGTGAGTGCGGCGACTGCCGGGCATCTTGAAGGTGAAGACCTCCGACAATGGCTCGGCCTGGCGAATGACATCGTGGATGTCCGGCACGGGGAGGCTGGCCAGTGCTTGCAGGAACTGGTCCGGGTCCTTGCCGGGAAAGTTGCCGAACCAGCCGCCGGTGGTCACCATCCAGCGATCGCCCTCAATAGGGCTGATGACGCCCATCGAGCGCTGGGCCGGGGCCGTCGGCAGCACCAGCAGTACTTGCCATTGTTCGGCGAAGGCGGGGAGGCGTTTGTAGATGCGCGATGCGTAACCCAGTTCGGTCTTGACCACGCTGTTCTGCACGACACCCAAGCCTGCCTCTTTCAACCAGGCGGGCATGTGTGTGCCCCGGCCGCTGGCGTCTATCAGCAGGTCGCAAGGCAGGCTGCGTTCGCCCGAGCCGTCGTCGATCACCACGCCGCGCACCTGTGGTGAATCTTCGGCTCCGGCAAGCTCCATGCGCGTCACCCGCGTGCCGGACAGGACAGTGACCTGCGGTACTGTTGTCAGGCAGCGACGCAACTGATTGTCGATAAGCCTGCGGCTGCAATAGTGGGCCTCGATACCGCTGCGATAGCGGTTTTTCCAGCGGCCGCGCTGATACCACTTCACATCGTGTCCCAGGTCCGCTACCTGAGCGCCGTTGTGTTCCAGCGCACTCAGCAGCACCGGAAATATTCGCTCCATGATCTGCTTGCCGCGCAACAGCAACAGGTGCACGTGGTGCTCCTGCGGGATGCTCTGGCGTGGCCCTGTTTCATCGTAAAAGTCACTTTTTTCGACCACGGTGACGCGTTTGAAGCGGCGCGCCAGCACGGCGGCGGTCAGGCAGCCAGTGACACTGCCACCGATCACCACCGCATGGTCCGAGCGGCGGGCCGTTTCAGCCTGGAGAGTAGCCATTGAGCACCTCGGCGATGTAGTTCAGGTCGTCGTCCGGCAGGTTCGGATGCAAGGG
Organism: Pseudomonas syringae pv. cilantro; assembly: GCF_001293775.1. Taxonomy (GTDB): domain Bacteria; phylum Pseudomonadota; class Gammaproteobacteria; order Pseudomonadales; family Pseudomonadaceae; genus Aquipseudomonas; species Aquipseudomonas syringae_P. Next base: position 170,441 of record NZ_LGLN01000065.1, on the reverse strand, counting down.
CACCGTCGTCAGTGAACGCAGCAACCTGGCAGCGTTGGGGCAGTCGCGGTGATAGCGGGTCAGCAGCGGCAGTTGGTAAAGCGGCTGGTTGTCATACTTGCCGATGTCCGACTCGATGCCGTGACGTTGCTGGTAATGCACCAGTTGGCGACCGTCGTGCCCTACCGACTGCAGAAGCAGCGAATAGGCATTGACTGCACCGCCGGTGATGACCGGCAGCTCGCGAAAGGCAGGGTTATCGAGCAGCGACAGCAGCTTTTCGCGGTTTCTCAGCCGCCGTTCAAGGTGCGCGTAAAGCTGGCGCGAGCGTGCCAGACCCAGGGCCGCCTGCAGACCGCCCAATTTCAGATTGATGCCCAACGATTCGCCCGCCAGGTTGCCGAAACGGGTGTAGGCACGGATACGTCTGGCCCGGCCATCGTCATCGGTCATCACGAAGCCGCCTTCACCGGTCGAGATGAACTTGCAGTCATGGGTACTGAAACAGCTGATATCGCCATGACGCGCGAGCCATGTGCCGTTCAGCCGGGTCATGTGGGCGTGGGCCAGATCCTGAATCAACGGGATACCGGCTTGCTGGAGAAACGCCCAGGTGTCATTAGAGCGAATCGGATAGCCCCACATGGGGACTTCGATAACGGCACAGGTACGGGTACTGATACAGCGCCTCAGGTCCTCCGGATCCAGGCCGAAACTGTCCGGCGCAACATCGCAGAATACTGGCACCAGCCCCAGCGAAAGAATCGGCAACACCGTGCAGATCGGTCCGGTCGGGGCGACGATGACTTCGTCGCCCGGCTGGAAATCGACACCCGCCAGTGCCGCTGTCACCGATGCCGCACCCGAAGACACAGCGATCACATGCTTGATGCCATACAGTGCAGAAAGCGCTGCTTCGTACTCTTCGACAATCGGTGAGGTGCCCGTCAGACCCGAATCCAGTGCCCGCTCCAGCTCGCGCAGGTCATCGATCGAATGCATCGGGCCTTTCTGAGTGATGGTTCGAAGGTTCATGGCGACACCTTCATCCCCACCAGGTCCCACAGCGCGTCGTCTGCAAAGACCCGGTCCACCATGCGCCGGAAGTTGGGAAACATCTTCAGGTCTGCGGTTTCCTGAAGGCTGAAAAACCGCGCATGCTCGACTTCTCTGTCGTCCGGGCAGGCGCGCAGGCGGGTTGCCGTGACATAAATCAGGTCCAGGTGATAATGCGGGCCGCGCTTGTCGTCGATGTATTCGCACAGCACCCGATAAGGCTGATGCAACACGGTGACATCGGTTTCGACATCGGCCAGCGCCTCATCGCGTTCGCCGAGCAGCTCGGCATGAATGCCGGTTTCTTCGAAAATCTCCCTGAGCACAGCGACGTCCGGGGTTTCTCCCTGTTCGATGTGGCCGCCCGGATACAGCCAGACGCCCAGCTTGCGGTGATGCAACAACAGCATCTTCCGGTCCGGATTCAAGACGAATCCGGACGCGGTGAAATGCCGATCCAATTGTGAGCGATCGAGGGCGTCGGTCATTACGCGGCACCGTACTGATTAATGCGATCAGCCATGTAGTCCAGCTCCGCCAGGGTGATGTCCGGGTGCACCGGAATCGTCGTCATGCCTGCCAGCAACGCCTCGGCGTTCGGGCATTCGTTGCGGTAGTGCGCCAGCACCGGAAACTCATAAAGCGCCTTGCAGCCGTAGCGCTTGATATCGGAGGGGATACCGGCGTTATCCAGGTAATCGATGAACGCGCGGTTGTCGGCAAAGTGCAGTTCCAGGTTGAGGAAGTAATAATTGGGCTGGCCACCGTCGATGATTTTCTTCTCGCGAACCTTGCTGTGATCCAGCTTGCCTAGAAAGTAGGCGGCGTTCTCTCTGCGTTTCTGGATCTGGCCGGCCAGTGATGACAGGCGGCTGCCACCCAGGGCCGCTGGCAATGCGGCGAGCTTGTAGTTGAGGCCGAAGTCTTTACCGTTGAGGTTGCCGAAGCGACTGTAGTCGCGGCTGCGTTGTGCCAGCGCATCGTCATCGGTGAGAATAAAACCCCCTTCGCCGGTCGCCAGTGGCTTGCGCTCATGGGTGCTGAAACAGGACAGGTCGCCGAACTGCGACAGCGGGCGGCCCTTGAGCGTTGTGCCATGAGAGTGCGCCAGGTCCAGAATGAGTTTGATGCCCAACTCATGAGTCAGCGCGCGCAATTCGTCGACTTCTGTCGGGTAGCCCCACATCGGGATATCGATGATTGCCTTGGTGCGCGGCGTCATTCGCGCCTTAATCGACGCCGGGTCTGCGCCAAAACCGTGGGCGCGGGTATCGACGAATATCGGATTGGCCCCGGCAGCAATGATCGGGTAAATAGTGCATAGCGGGCAGCTGGGCGTCAGCAGGACATCGTCGCCCGGCCCCACGCCCGATGCGTAAATGGCCACGCTGAGCGCGGCGCCGCCGGAAGACACGGCAATTGCGTGCTGCGCTTCGAACCATGCGGCAAGTTTGTTTTCGTACTCGCTGACTACATCGCTGGTGCCCGACAGCGGACGCTCAAGGGTCAGCTGCAGGGTCAGCAGGTCGTCGGTATACGACGGACGGTATTTATCAGACACAGGTGGTCGGGCAGTTACAGCACTGGAAAGAAGGGTCATGTCGAGGCTCCGCAAACAGGCGTTGGATTGGCGTACGGTCAAGCGCTCAGCGCAAGGTCTGGTCGGGCGACGGCGTCTGCATGGCAGATGCTTTCGATGACTGCGTAGGTGGGCCGCAGGCTTTCGAAACTGGCCTCATAAGCGGTGTTGTGGCGTACGGCATGGAAAAACTGCTCCAGTTCGCCAAAGTAGCCGCTGCGCTCATAACCTGAGTCAAGCGGGCCCGGCTGCCATGCGCCTCTCCAGCGTTTGGCCGGTCCGGTAGCGCTGGTGCCGTGTTCCGGCTCGTGCATGGTGATGTTCCACAGGTTGTTGAGCTCGACCATCATCGAGTTGGAACTGACGATCTTCATGTCGAATTCGAAGTAGGGGAACAGGGTGCCGCTGAGCAGGCTGACGCTGGCACCGGTGGTGAACTGCAACTCCAGACTCACCAGCAGCGAGTCGCCGTGGCGCTGCACTCGGGATTCGATATCGCGCAGTTCGCCGCCACCGAAGGTGACGCCCAGGTCAATGGTGTGAATGGCTTGCGCGAGCAAGAAAGAGCGTAACGTCGAGTCGAGGCCCCAGAGTGGTGAGGTGGGCTTGCTGGCGTAGTGATTGAGCTGAGTATGCACGATCTTGCCGAATTGCTCGGTACTGGTCATCTGGCGCAATTGACGCATGGGTTTGGCAAACTTGAAGTTCATGCCAACGCCGGTAATCACGTTCGCGCGGTGGCTGGCAGCGATCAGTTCTTCAAGTTCGGCGAGGGTGAAGCAGGGCGGCTTCTCGACGAAAACATGCACGCCTTTGGCCATCGCCTTGAACGAAAGATCGCGGTGGGCCTGGGGCGGACAGGCCATGATGACGGCATCGAGCGCTGCAGATGCAAGCATCTCGTCGAAGTCGTCCGTGATCATTACATTGGATACGAAACGATTGATTTGCTCGGCCCTGCCACGGTCGCTGTCGCAGACCGCGACGATGCGAATATCCGGCATTTGCAGAAGTGTGGGCAGCAGATTTTCCTGCATCTGTGCGCCGAGACCAACGATACCAACTTTGAGTCCAGTCATAATCATCTCCGTTTTGAAAAGTTAGATGTTCTTCATTGGAAAATAAGAACGAGCGCACATACGAATTCCGTAACGGGTTGCCGGGTGGGCAAACCGAATGAGTTCAGCGTTCGTCGTAAGTTGGTAGAGCAGGGCAGAAAGGCCCTAACGTGCGGGATCACTTTGACAGCGAAGACTTCCATTGCCCGTTGCAGGCCAGCAGCTGACTGATGTTTTCAATGCAGGCGCGTCCGCGTGCAGAGGCAACCTGTGCGTGTTGCACATCAATTCATGGGGGCCATGGGGGTAAAGGTCGAGCGCGCCAAAAAAGCGGGAACACAGGGCGCTTCCGTTGTTCAGACTGCTCTCGGGGAGGCTGAGCAGGCTTGCAGCGAGCTCAGTTTGTACATTGAGCGAGGAGGGGTAGCTTTTTTACGGTCAGCATTCATAACGCGAATCCTCCATGAAGAACTGTTTCTCCCTGTTCCGCCAGATGCTCTACTTGAGGTCATTGGCGAAAGTTAGTGGCACTAACCAAGTGCGGGGTTGAATCTACCTCAGCACTTTTAATCTGGCAATAAACGGTCATAGATCGAAAAATCATAAAAAAAGGTTAGTTAACTTATCTTTAGTATTAGCTGAAAAAAAAGGATCCAAAATGCTTTTGATATTTAAGGGTTTTTCCAGAGCGCACCAAAAAATGCTGGCTTTATGCCGCTTTTTGATCAACAAATTATTCATGTGAAAAAGTGAGGTCGACACCGTTTTTGCTGTCCGCTTATCATATGTTTGTTTAATTAATTAGTTTCAGGCGGTCACGTTTGTCGACTCGACCAGCCCGCTTGGAAAGGAGCATGCATGACCTCTTTCAGCACCGCAGCCCAGGACGCCAAGGCTCGGGCAGAACAGTCTTCGACGCGTATCGCGTTTTTCATCGCCGGTTTCAGCGTGGCGTCGTGGGCGCCGCTGGTGCCTTACGTCAAGCAAAGGATGGGACTCGATGAGGGCACGCTGGGCCTGTTGCTGCTGTGCCTTGGCGTGGGCTCGATCATTTCTATGCCGCTGGCGGGCGCGCTGGCCGCGCGGTTCGGGTGTCGGCGCTTGCTGGTCTGTTCGACGCTGTTGATCTGCCTGTGCCTGCCGTTGCTGGCGACGATCTCCAGTCTGCCGTTATTGATCGCCACGCTGTTTCTGTTCGGCGCAAGCATGGGCGGGGTGGATTGCACGGCCAACGTCCAGGCGGTGATTGTCGAGCGCAACAGCGGCAAGACCATGATGTCGGGGTTTCACGGCCTGTTCAGCCTCGGCGGAATCGTCGGCGCAGCCGGTGTTGCGGGCTTGCTCAGCCTCGGCATCTCGCCGTTCTATTCGATGCTGGTGGTGGTCGTGCTGACGCTGGTTGCTTTGGCCAAGGCTGCGCCGAACCTGTTGCCGTACGGCAGCCCATCGGATGGGCCGGCCTTTGCGGTCCCGCGTGGCGTGGTGCTGTTTATCGGGCTGCTGTGCTTCACTGTTTTTCTGGCCGAAGGTGCAATGCTCGACTGGAGCGCGGTGTTCCTCACCTCGTTGCGCGGCGTTGAAGCGTCCTATGCCGGGCTGGGCTACGCGGTGTTCGCCGCAACCATGACCCTGGGTCGACTGTTCGGCGACGCGGTCGTGAAACGGGTTGGCTCCAACCGGGTCATCATTCTGGGTGGCTTGTGTGCAGCGGGCGGTCTGGCTGTCGCCACGCTGATCCCGGTCTGGCAGGCGGCGCTGCTCGGGTATGCGCTGGTGGGCGCTGGTTGTTCGAACATCGTACCGGTTTGCTACAGCGCGGTCGGCCGGCAGAAAACCATGCCGGAAAGCGTGGCAATCCCGGCAATCACCACCGTGGGCTACGCCGGGATTCTGATCGGCCCTGCGGCCATTGGTTTCATTGCCCACATCAGCAGCCTTGAACTGGCGTTCATGATCGTTGCCGTGATGTTGCTGGGCGTGGCAATGGGTGGCAGCAAACTCAGGACCTGATAGACACTACAACCTGCGCGCCATTCCCGAGACCCGGATCGAGCTGCCCGGTTGTTCCGGGATTTCGGCGCGCAAACGCGATGGGCTGCCTATGTCTTCGCCTTGCAGAATGTCGATCAGCCCGCCGTGCGGCCAGCCGATGTCACGCAGATAGCCGCCCAGCGCGGCTGTGGCGGCACCGGTGGCGGGATCCTCGTAAACCCCGCCGAACGCGAACGGGTTGCGGGTATGAAACATCTGATCGGTTTCTGCCCAGGCCAGCAGAATCGTTGCCCAGCCCTCACGCACCATCAGCTCACGCCCGGCCTGTTGGTCGTAACGCATGGCCTTCAGTGCTGCACGACTGTTCAGCGCCAGAATCAGATGCCCGGCACCGCCGTTGATGTGTGCCGGCGTGATGCGCTGATCCAGATCGCTGGACGTATAGCCGAACAGCGCCAGAGCTTCTTCCAGCAAGTGCGCATTGATTGGCTTGCTGAAGGTGGGCGGCGACTGCAGCGCTGCCGACGTCAGCGAGCCCCGAGCATGTCCTTCCACCGTGATCTGTGCCTGATTGAGCGTCAGATCGTACACGCCGTCGCCGTGTTGCGCGGCCAGCGCTGCACCCAGCGCGATGGTCGCGTGCCCGCAGAACGGCACCTCGGCCAGCGGCGAAAAGTAACGCACCCGCCAGCCGTTTTCGGTGGGAGCGGCAAAAGCCGTTTCGGAAAAACCGACGTCGGCTGCAATCTGTTGCATGACGGCGGCGTCGGGCAGCGATTCGCCTATCCATACGCCTGCCGGGTTGCCGCCGCGCTCCCCATCGCTGAACGCTGCCAGTTTTATGATTTTAGTGTTCATGGGCCAAGGTCCTTGCCATGGTGGTCAGTGGCGGACAGTGTGCTTTGTAGACGGGGGGATAAGCCAGTGAGAAAGGCGGGAAGTATATGGAAACACTGCTGTCACTTCTGCAAGAAGTGTCTGATCGTTGTAGCGTAGGGGAGCCAGCGGGTGGCCTCAATCTCCTGACGAAAATAATCGTTACGTTCAGCGTCTGACCACGAAGCTATCTCGCATAGATCCGCATCGTGCAGCTTGCGATAGCTGCGCACTGCGTTCGCACGGGCACCCTCAAGCGCTGAATGGTCTCCGTGGCGCAGCTATTTTCGTGATCATTCAGGTTGTTACGGGCGAGTACCTTTCCGGAAGAATGAAAATACAGGTAATGCTCTGGATCATGTTCGTCAGGTTTGATGAGAAGCCCGGGGTCATAGGCAGGAGCCGAGCGTCGATCCTTGTGATGGCCGCAATGTTGCGGACTGCCACATGCAAGGAAAAGGTTACTCTAGGGTCTGGAGCTGTAATAGCGCACAACGGGCAGCGAAATCGCCGAATCGCTACGCAGTATGGACTGGAGTTCTTTTCCCCAGGCAGCCAGTGGCTCGGCTTCTTTGGTGGTAGTGCGGCTTTTCGGACCATTAAGCGCTCGCTGCCAACGCATTGCAGGGTTGGACATTTCTGCACTGATGACCACTGGAAATTGCTGCTCGCTTTCAAACCCTTCACCTACCCGCGCATACCGAGCATCAGTACGCTCGATATGCCTGGACACTCCCTGATCGAACGAGCCGACGAAGGGACCCAGAGCCGCAACAATGGCTTCCAGAACCGACGTCTTACCTTGGCCATTGCGCGCGGAAATTATCGTCAATTGCGGATCGAATTCGATATCGAACTCGGCAAAGCGGCGATAGTTCTTAAGGCAAAGTCTGGTCAGGTTCATAGGTCTCTTCTGGCTGAACGACGTTAGCACATACTAACAGCGCAGACGCCTGAACGCCCGCGCAAACCCTTCCGCTCACAGCACCTCACACCTCGACAACCGCCGCTCGACCAGCCGTTCGCGCAAAGTGTCGTAAGCCCAGTTGAATAGCAGGGTGTACGGCAGAAACATGAGCAGCAGGCCGATGTCCAGCAGGAAGGCTTGCAGCAGGCTGATCGACAGCCACCATGCGGCCAGTGGCACTACGACGAGGATGAGTCCGGCTTCGAAGCCCATGGCGTGCAGGATGCGGATCGTCAGGTTCATGGCGAAGCCGAAGCGTTTCCGAAGGCGGTCGAACAGGGCGTTGTAGAGCATGTTCCAGAGCATGGCGACGGTGGAAATCATCACGGTCATGAGGCCCATCATGGCCAGTGAGTGGTCCATCAGCCAGGCGAGCAGCGGCGCGACCAGCAGCACCCCGCCGATCTCGAACAGGGCGGCATGCAGTGCGCGTTCGCGAAGGGTTTTAGGCGCCACGGCTGGGGATGATTCGGCGTGCAGTGTGTGTTGACTCATGATCGGGCTGTCCTTGATGTTCATTCATGGCAGCATTGTCATCGGTGTTTGCGTTAATCTGAAAATCATTACCATCGGTAAAGCCGATAAGAGATCGTCATGAGTTATTCCCCCGAAGCGCTGGAAGCGTTTGTACAGATCGCCGCTCTGGGTTCGTTCAGCGCTGCCGCCCGCCGCCTGGGCAAAAGCCAGTCGACCATCAGTGAAGCGATTGCCCGCCTGGAGATCGACCTGGGGCTGGAGCTGTTTGATCGTTCGTCGCGGCAACCGGTGTTGACCGAAGCGGGGAGAGCCATGCTCGGTCGCGTCGACGACCTGCTGTGCGCTTCCGACCGGCTGCGCCGCGCTGCCGCGCGCCTGTCAGCGGGCGTCGAACCGAGGCTGACGCTGGTGTTGTCCGACGCCAATCAGTTTGCGGATTTCGAGCGGCTGATGACCGAACTGGACCAGCGTTTTCCAGAGCTGGAAATGGAGTGCGTATTTGCCGAGCACGGTGATGCGATCAATCTGGTGCAATCGGGCCGGGCTTCGCTGGGTCTGTTATCGGCGCAAGCCAGTTACCCGCCGGAGATCGGCCATGCGACGATCGATGAAAGTGCCGACTTCGGTCTGTTCGTCTCGCACAAGCATCCGCTTGCTGTGCTGGAACGGGTCGATTACCAGCAACTGGCGCGCTACCGCGCGTTGCGCCTCAACACGCTTGTCGAACACAGCATTCCTACCGATGACCTGCCGACCAGCGGCCACCGGCACTGGTCGGCACCGAATTACCTGTTGCTGATGGACATGGCAGCTTTCGGTTTTGGCTGGTCGGCATTGCCGCGCTGGCTGGTGTCGCGGTACTCGGGCGGGTTGTTGAAGGAGCTGAACGTTTCCGGCTGGCCGCGACGTTCAGCAGTGGACATCATCTGGTCGTTCCAGCGCAGTCTGGGGCCGGCGGGCGCCTGGTTGCTGGATTCGCTGGTGCCGTTTGCGGGTGAGTGAGGCTGCTCCGTAATCGCGACACTCTCGCAATTGCGCTATAAAAGAGTCGTCTCACACCGCACAGGAACTGCGCATGGCATTCGATTGGCACTCTGACCTGATCACGCGTGACACCCCGGTGGATGCCCACTATCGGAATACGCAGAACGTACGGCGTTTCCTGCTCGAACAGTGCGGCCCGCTGTTCAGGTTCGATCGCGCCTTCATGGCGTGGATCAAAAATGCCGAGCCCAAAGACATGGGCCAGGTTGCGGACGAATGGCTGAGGGTTCGGGCGCAGGCGTCAGCAGCAGGTTAACGCCGGCCCCGCGCGCCGTTAAACGTACAGGCCGACCGATGTCAGCGCGTCGGCGGTGCCTGGAACTCGCCTTTGGACAAGCCTTGCACGTCGTTGCCCATGCTGTCGCGGATGCTCAGGTCGGCGCCGTTGTCGGTCAACGCCTTGAGCACTTCGGTGCGTTTGAAAAGGGCCGCATACATGGCTGCGGTCTGTCCGGCATTGTTGGTCAGGTTCGGGCCGCAGTCGGCTTGCACCAGCCGCTTGGCGATACTCAGTTCACCCTTGAAAATTGCGCCCATCAACGCGGTATTGCCGCGGTTGTCCTTGGCACAGGGATCTGCTCCGGCATCGATCAGGCGAATCACCGAGTCTTCATGGCCATGGTAGGCGGCCAGAATCAGGCCGGTGTAGCCCTGCGGGTCACGAACGTTGAGGTCGTAATGCGCGTCGATGAAGGTGTCCAGCATCGGATTGTTGCCTTCACGAGAGGCGTCGAAGAACAGGGTGCGCAGCTGGCTGGCGGTCTGTTCAGGGGTAAGTTCTGGAGTAAGTTCCGGAGGTGGCGAAGGTTGCGCTGCGCTGGCGGCTGCGGCAAACAGCAGCAAACCGTAGATGAGGTTTTTCACGGCGTTCTCCTGGCTTGAACCGCCCCGACGCACCAGGCGCCGGGACGGGACGTCAGCTCATCAGTCTTTGAGGCTGGCAGCCAGCGACTTGACCTTGGCCAGGTCGCCCTTGGCCACTTCGGTGACCCGAGTGCCATAGGTAGGGTCGGCTTTGTAGAGGAACGACAGCATGATGTTTTTGCTTTCGGTATCGGTGTCGGCCAGCGACTCGCCGAAGCTCTGCACCAGATCCGTCTGTTCTTTCGCGTTGTAAGAACGGTACAGATCGCCCGCCTGCTTGAAGTTCTGCTCGCGCGTGATCTTCGCCTGCTGGGTGGTGCCACTGATCGGCAGCTCGCTGTAACGCGCCTTGTCATCGGAGGGACGCGGTTCCAGACGGCTTGGCTCGTAGTTCACGCCGCTGGTGGTGTGGCCGCTGTTCATCGCGCCGTCCTGATTACCGTTGTTCACGGCCACTTTAGGCTGGTTGACCGGCAGGCTCAGGCCGTTGGCGCCAAGACGGTACATCTGGGTGTCGGCGTAAGAGAACACACGACCCTGCAACAGACGGTCCTCGGAAGGTTCGATACCGGGTACCAGGTTGGCCGGAGCCATGGCGACCTGCTCGGTTTCCTGGAAGAAGTTGTCGACGTTCTTGTTCAGCACCATCTGGCCGATTTTCTTCTCCGGCACGTCAGGCCAGATCTTGGTGGCATCCAGTGGGTCGAATTCGAACTTGGCAAGGTCTTCAGGCTTCAGGACCTGAATGTAGAGATCCCATTTCGGGAAGTCGCCTTTCTTGATCGCGCCGACCAGATCATTGGTCAGATGGCTGTAGTCCTTGGACTGGACCTGAGCGACTTCTTTCGGATCGAGGTTTTTAAGGCCTTGCAGGGTTTTCCAATGGAATTTGACGTAGTGTACTTCGCCCTTGGCGTTGACCAGTTTGTAGGCGTGCACACCATTGCCGTCCATGAAGCGGTAGCCTGCTGGCGTACCTTCGTTGGAATACAGCAGGGTCAGCGTGCGAGTGGCTTCTGGAACGTGAGAGAAGAAATCAAAGCGACGCGAATCATTGTCGAGGTTGGTGCGCGGGTCAGGCTTGAACGCGTGGACCATGTCCGGGAATTTGATGGCATCGCGGATGAAGAAGGTAGGGAAGTTGTTGCCCACCAGGTCCCAGTTGCCGTCAGCTGTGTAGAATTTGGTGGCGAAACCGTGTGGGTCGCGCAGGGTTTCAGGCGAGTGATTGCCATGAACCACGGAAGAGAAACGCACGAAAACTGGCGTTTTCTCGCCTGATTTGAAGACCGTTGCCTTGCTCAGGTCGCTGATGTCGGCCGACGCAGTGAACTCGCCTTTGACGCCAGTGCCTCGAGCGTGAACCACACGCTCCGGAATGCGCTCGCGATCAAAACGCTGCAGTTTTTGCAGCAATTGCACGTCTTGCAGCAGGACTGGCCCTTGGGCGCCTGCGGTCTGGGAATTCTGGTTGTCGCCGACTTCGGCTCCATTGTCGCGGGTCAGTGTGTCGGCTGCGTAGGCTGCCGGCATGCTGATAAGGCCGACTGCAGTTAAATGAACCATGTGTCTGGACCAGTTTAATAACGGCATTTTGAATCCCTCATATTTTTTTAGTAAGCGGAATGATCTTATGCGGGCGAGGGAAAAACTGTGATTATAAAAATGCATCGGGTTGATTGATAAAAATGCGAGCGATCGACTCGAAAGTCGTTGCCTTTTCGTTGGAAAAGATGAAGTAGCGATCAGTCTGGCTCATGGCAAAGAGCCGCCTTGCACCGTTGTCTAGTTCTCTATCTATATGAATAAAAAGGATTTCTAATGAATATCGCTTCTAACCAGAATCCTGATTTCTTGCGCATATAAATATTACATAATAATGATTATCAACTTCTCTGGCGGGCAATCGTTCGTCAGGCCAGTAGTGTTATATGGAACGAGCGTACTGATTACCGCCTGAAAACGCAACACCATGATGGCTATTTGATGGTTGCTTGGATGGGTACGTGTCAAGTTGTAACGTGAGCAATCAGGAAAATACCGAATCGGCGTTGTGCTCGCGTTTAGCGTTATCATGTTTTTTGCGCCTGAACAGGCAAACCTCATATTCCGGAGTCCGCCGTCCCATGTCCACCGTCATGCTGCTGCAAACCCCGCCACCGGAGTTCATCCGCAGCCAGATTCAGCAAATGGTCGTCGATTATGTAACCGACATCAGTCTGGTCGCGATTGTGCCGAGCAATCCGCTGTACAACCTTTATCAGTACGGCGTGGGCTATGAGGTGCATCTTTATCTGAATGCCATGGACGGGTCGCAAGACCTGACCGTCGAACTGATCGTGGCACTGGATGATGACGACCCGGAAATCGTCTCGGGTTTTCTCCTTTATCTGCCCGTGCAGAACGACCCGCAGGCGTGCGCCGTGGCCTACATGGCGGTACGCGAAAGCCAGCGTCGGCAAGGTATTGCACGCGCGATGCTGGAGAAAATGGTCGCTCGTTATCCGCATGCCGAGTTGTATTGCACCGTCGACAAAGTGCCTTGCTTCGAAGCATTGGGGTTCCAGGTGCTGGGCGCACGCGGGCCGCAGGTGATCATGAACACCAGGGACCACGGCACGGACGGCTTGCTGGCGGTCATGGACATCGCGCCCATTTACAGCTCGGTGGAGGTGCGGCAGATCCATGCCTATCTGCTCAAGCAACACGGCGAGCAGGCGATGCTCGACGCGGAGAAGCAGCGCGATCGCCATCTTGACGAACTGACGCGCAAAGCCAAGGCGTACGCCGAGGGGCGTCTCGGCAGCACGGCAACCAAGACGTTTCGGTTGCACTGACAGCAGGAGTCGAGCAGTCGGAATCGAGTGCGGCGAACTGCGCTTCATTCTCATCCGCTAGTCGCAATTTTCGATTTGTCAAAGTTATTTTCAAATAACTCCGGGGGTGGCGGAACGATCCATTTGGGGTGAAGTCATTATGATATCACTGCTGTTTGAAAAATCCTTTCAGTGCCCATGCCAGCCTTCATCACCCTCGGATCAGCCTCATGAATCTCCTGCGTCAGTTAACGTTTTCGACCAAGCTTCTCTCGGCGTTCATCGCTTGCGCACTGATCACCCTGGCCGTTGGCGGCCTGGGTATGGTGGGTGTGACACGTCTGGCCGACGCGCTGGAGCGGACGTTCTCCAATAACCTGGTTTCTGTGAGCAACACCAACGAGACACTCACCCGCCTCACGGCGCATAACCGTGGCCTTTACCGCCTGCTGGACGCGCAGGACGGCGGCGTGCCCGAGACTGACAAGGAGCGTGTCCGCCAGGCGCTGGGCGATGACCTGGCACGAGCGCAGAAAGTATTCGCGATCTACCGTGCGACGCCCCTTGAAGACGACGAACGCGTGGCGGGTGACCAGTTGGAGCAAATGCTGCCTGCTTACATCGCCGGCACCCAGCAAGTGGTCGAGTTGATGAGGGCTGGCGATTACGAGAACGCCCGCAACCGGTTGAACACGTTGTCCTCGGAAGGCTTCGCCAAGGCGCGCGGTTACCTGCGGACCATGATCGAGTCCAATAATCGTCAGATCAAGGAAGGGGCCGCCGCCGCTGCCGAGCTCAAGTCCACGTCGGTGTCGATGCTGGAGGCGGGCGTAGTGATTGCCTTTCTGGTGGCGATCATGCTGGGCGTGTTGATCACTCGCATGATTACCCGGCCACTGGCCGTCGCGGTTGAAAGCGCCCGACGCATTGCTGGTGGTGACTTGACTCAGCCGATCGTTTCCACCAGCGGCGACGAGGCAGGGCAACTGCTCGATGCGTTGTCGGGTATGCAGACCGGTCTGAAAAACACCATTCTGCAGATCGCCAGTGCCGCTGACCAGTTGGCCTCCGCAGCCGAAGAGCTGAGCGCGGTGACTGATGAGAGCACGCGCGGGCTGACTCGCCAGAACGACGAAATCCAGCAGGCGGCCACTGCGGTGAACCAGATGACTGCCGCGGTCGAGGAAGTGGCGCGCAACGCGGTGTCCACGTCGGAAGCGTCCAAGGCCGCCACTGATGATGCCATCGACGGGCGCGGTCAGGTGGATCACACGGTCAAAGGCATCACGACCATGGTGCAGGAAATCACCCAGTCCACCGGCGCCGTTTCCGAGCTGGCCGGGCATGTGCGGGAAATCAGCAAGGTGCTTGACGTGATTCGCAGCATTGCCGAGCAGACCAATCTGCTGGCGCTCAACGCGGCCATCGAGGCTGCACGTGCCGGCGAGCAGGGGCGCGGTTTTGCGGTCGTGGCTGATGAAGTCCGCGCACTGGCTCACCGTACCCAAGCGTCGACTGTAGAAATCGAAGGCATGATCAGCACAGTGCAGTCCGGTGCCGACGGCGCTGTGGCGGCGATGGGTAAAAGTCTGTCGCTGGCGACCAACACTCAGGATCTGGCGCTGCGTGCCGGTGCGGCGCTGGAAAAAATCACCCAGGGCGTGGCAACCATTAACGAGCGCAACCTGGTCATCGCCTCTGCCTCCGAAGAGCAGGCTCAGGTAGCGCGTGAAGTGGACCGTAACCTGATCAACATTCAGGACCTCTCCACCCAGAGCGCAGCGGGTGCCAATCAGACCAGCGCTTCTAGCCAGGAGCTGTCCCGTCTAGCGACATCCTTCAATACACTGGTTGCCAATTTCAAGCTTTGAGCCGGGCTTGCCGGGCGGTGGTCAGGCGCGATGGCGCACCTGAGCGGACCATGGCGTTCGTCGCGCAATGAAAAAGGCGTTGCGCTTGACCGGGTGATTTCGCGCATCATAGGCGTCATCAGCCCGAGAGAGACTTTTCATGCCTGTCATTGCATCCGTTCTGCGCCTTTCATTGCTGTCACTGGGAATGATGTGTGCCAACGCTGTGTTGGCCAGTGAAGAGACGCAACTGGTCGACTCCCTCAACGCCTACCGGGGACAGGCGCAACGCTGTGGCGAGCAGGTCTCCATGGAGTTGCCGCCCCTGGCGCCTGATCCACGACTGGTCCTGCCTGCCAACGGCAACCTGGACCTGCAGCAGTCGCTGGCCCGGGCGGCCTATCCGATGGTCACCGTACAGGCGATCAGCCTGTCCGGGCCGCGCGATTCGGCAGCGGCCATGAAAGCCGTTCAGGAAAGCTTCTGCCAGGTGGTGCTGGACCCGCAATTCGTCGATATCGGTGTCAGCCGGGAAGGGCGCGACTGGCGCATCGTGCTGGCGCGCTCGCTGGTGGCCTCACGGCTGGGCGACTGGCAGGCAGAAGGGCAGAAGATTCTGCAGATGGTCAACACCGCACGCACTCAAGCGCGCCAGTGCGGCCCGCAATCCTACGCGGCCACCACGCCGCTGGCCTGGAACCAGACCCTGGGCACGGCGGCGCAAAGTCACTCGCAGGCCATGGCCAACAATAACTTCTTCGACCATAAGGATCGTGAGGGCCGCATGCCGGGTGATCGCGCCGAGCTGGCCGGGTATGTCGGCCAGCAGGTCGGTGAGAATATTGCCGCTGGCCAGGACACTGCCCGCAAGGTGGTTGATGGCTGGCTGGCCAGCCCCGGTCATTGCGCCAACCTGATGAACCCCGTTTTTCGCGAACTGGGCGCCGCCTATGCGATGGACCCGAAAAGCGATGCGGGCATCTACTGGACAGCGATGTTTGGAGCGCAGCAGCAGTGAAGAGCTAGAAGCGGAATGCCTGGCGGCCAATCAATAGCCACTGGCCGTTCTGTTTCTGCCAGATCTGGAAGTTTTCGATTTCGGTCGGCACCACTTTGCCGCTGTTCACTGCTTGCGCCGAGAAGTGATTGCGAACCATGGCGACGTCGCCCGACAGCGTGATGTTCTGGTTGAGCATTTTCAGCTCATTGAATGCGCTCTTGCCGGTTTCGATGTCTGCGATAAAAGCCTGTTTGTCCTGGATCGTGCCGCTGGAGTGGCCGTAGCTGAGGTTGTCCGCAGTCAGGGCCTTGAGTTGCACTATATCCTTGTGCCACATGGCCTGAGTCAGTTTATCGACAGCCTTTGCCACGTCGGCCTCGTCGGAGGGGGCGGCGGCAGCATAGCCTGTGAACAGGCACAGGAAGCCTAACAGCAGTGTCAGCTTTTTCATGATCGTCCCTTTTTCTTGTCATTGTAGGTGTTGGCATTGTTGGATGCCTGAGCACACTCGAACAGACGCGCATTTCATCTGTTGTCGTACAACTTAGAGGAGGGAGGTCGATCTGACAAGCGGGCGTGCCGGAAAGCAGGCTTTCCGGCACGTGAAGGTTACACGCGGAACTGTTTGGTCAGACGATTCAGGCCAGAGGCCAGCTTCGACAATTCGGCAGTAGCGATGGCGGTCTGATTCGATCCGTCGGATGTCTGGCTGGACAGGTCGCGAATGCTGACCAGACTTCTGTCGACCTCACGAGCGACCTGAGCCTGCTCCTCGGCAGCGGTCGCGATCATCAGGTTACGCTCGTTGATCTGACTGATGGAGTCGGTGATCTCAAGCAGTGCCTTGCCAGCACCGTTGGCCATTTCCAGGGTTTTGTGCGCCTGCACACTGGTTTGCTCCATCGCCGTCACCGCATTACCGGTGCCGGTCTGAATCGAGCCGACCATCTGTTCGATTTCCCGTGTCGATTGCTGAGTGCGGTGTGCCAGTGCCCGGACTTCATCCGCAACCACGGCGAAGCCTCGCCCGGCTTCCCCGGCGCGCGCAGCTTCAATCGCCGCGTTGAGCGCCAACAGGTTGGTCTGCTCGGCAATGGCGCGGATCACATCCAGAACCTTGCTGATGTCGGTGGCCATGACGGCCAGACCTTGCACTTCGGTGGACGTGATCTGCACCTTGGAGACCATCAGGTTGATCGCTGTGACCGTTTCATCCACTTGCGCACGCCCGGCCATGGCCGCCGCACTGGATTGCGAGGTCACTTCCGAGGCCGATGCGGCGTTGCCGGCGACTTCTTCAACCGCAGCGCTCATCTGATTGACGGCGGTGGCAGCCATCTCGATCTCGTTGCTCTGACGCTGAATGGTACGGGATGCGTCTTCGGTCACTGCATGCATTTCTTCAGAAGTGGCGGCCAATTGCGTGGAGGAGTCGCCAATCAGGGTCAGGGCACTGCGCAGGTTGTTTTGCATGGCTGCGAGTGCGGCAATCAGTTTCGCCGCTTCATCGGTGCCATTCTCTGGAATGTCCCTGCTCAGGTCGTTGCCGGCAATGCGTTGCGCGATGCTCAGCGACTCGCCAATCGGCCCGGTCAGGCTGCGGGTATACAGCCAGGCGAGAATGAGAGTGGTGAGCACACCCACCGTGATGAAAATACCAACCAGCCACAAGGTTTGCTGATAGGCAGTGTCTGCAGCGTCACCGGCTTTTTCAGCTTTGCCGTCGTTTACGGCAATCAGCTTCTTGAGGGTGTTTTCGACCTGATCGGCCGAATTTTTCATTTCGCCGTTGGACAGTGGCACTGCAGCTTCAAGGTTACCTGCGGCAACCAGGGCCAGATAGCGATCCTGTGTCACCTGGTAATCGCCATTGGCTTTAGTAAGCTCGCCGAAGGCCTCGCGTCCTTGCGGGGTCACGATCAACTTGCCCAGTGCATCAGAAAAGCCTGCGATCAGCGAGCGTGACTGCTGGATGTCGCTGAGCGCCTTGGTCTTTCGATCCTGCGGTTCGATCGGGTTTCGTACGCGAGCATTATTACCCCGGATAGTCACGAACTCCCGATCCATCGAAGCGAGCAGCTTCACGCTTGGCAGTACATTGTTTTCGATAAATTTTTCCGCAGCGTTGAGTTCAGCCGCTTGACGCAAGGCAAGCAGTCCCAAGGCAATGATCATCAGGCAGAAGACACCGAAGCAAAGTGCCGAACGTGGGGCCAGGTTGAGTTTTCGCAGGATCATGGGTGTTTCTCCAGAAGGGGCAAAATGCTATCGCCCTCAAGCGGATTAACTTGGCTCTAAAAGAGTGACCAAATGTTTCAGGGCGGTTGCAAAGTCAGATTCCGCACCTGTGGCTACTGGGTGCAGCCCGCCGTATCAACGTTTTTCCATACCCGCCATGAAGGTATCCACTGCACGCTCGACCATGGCGCGGATCTGCTCGATGCTCAGCGGCATGGGCGCCTGCTGGTACAGGCGAATGTCGGTTTCTGCAGTCAACAGCGAGGTGAGCTGCAGCGCTGCGATGTGCGGATCAGCGTCACGCAACTGTCCCCGCTGTATGGCCAGCGTCATCAGCGAGGTTACCGTCTGGAGACATTCTCTGGGGCCTGAGTCATAGAACATCATGCCGATCTCCGAGTGCCCTGACTCGGCGACCACCATGCGATAGACGGCAAGTGCCTTATCATCATTGATAAGCACCATAAGCATACGCTCACCGAACCGGGTGAACAGCGTCCTTAAGTCGACCTCTGAATCTTCGTGAACCGTCAGCTCGGAGACCGCCTCGGCGAGGTGCGCCGTTGCAAGCCTGTTGACCACCGCGACGAACAGTTCTTCCTTGGAAGGAAAGTAGCTGTAGATTGTTGCTTTAGAGCCGCCCATGCGTTTGGTGACTTCATTCATCGAAGCGCGCTCGTAGCCCATTTCAAGAAAGACGCTTGCAGCCGCATCGATAATGGCTTCGCGGCGAGCTTCAGTACGCACCTTCATTGATATCCTCAATCCCTTAGTGAACCGTTAGGTACAGTAAGCGCAAAATTCTCTAGACTGGAACTGAACCGTTCGGTACGATTTCAGTCGGTTGCGTGGAGCTTACTGGAAAAGGAGGCCCAGATAAATGCCGATAGATGGATGCCCCTTCAATTCTGCCAATTGACACGTGTTCAACGATGGAGTGAACAGGTCCATGAACATCATCGATTTCAAGAAACCCGTTAAAAGCTCCCTTCGTGGAAATACGTCAGCGGCACCGGTGCTCGAGAAAGTACTGACCGTCATTCTGAAAACCGACGTTCCGGTGCTCATGGGCATCTGCAACGATGGTTTGCGCAGTAACAGCCTGATCCTGGGGGGTGAGTTCCGCGGCGAATTCATCAGCGGTACGGTACTTTCCGGCGGCAGTAACTCGCTTGTCGAGTTGTCATCCGAACTCGCCTTTCTGGACACTCGTTTTACGTTGATCACCCGACTGGGCGAGCTGATCAACGTTGAAAGCAGGGGCGTGTTGTGCATGGATGAAGCCGGGCAGCAAGAACTGCAGAACGGCATCTGGCCAATCAGCGAAGGCCATTATCAATGCACATGTACGCCTCGCTTTCAGGTTTCCCTGGGCCCTAATGAATGGCTGGAAAAAAGCGCCTTCATCGGCAAGATCGACCATATCCATGCCAATGAAACCTTGATCAGCTTTTATAGAATGAAGTTCTGATTCCAGCACTGGCAAACAATGCGCGCCTGAACTCATCGTTCAGGCGCTGAAGCCGGCCAAACTAGAACGTGACGCTGGCGCTGAGGCGGGCAGTGCGGGGTTCACCCACGTTGACCTGCAACGCGTTGCCGGTGCTGGACGGGTAATACTGTTTGTCGAACAGGTTATCCACATTCAATTGCAGACGCGTCTTGTAGCCCGCCATCGGCAGGTCCCAGCGCAGGAACGCATCGGCCACGGTGTAGCTGCTCATGTAGAACGTATTGGCGTCGTCGCCAGCCCGCTCGCCGACATAGCGCGCGCCGCCGCCGGCATGCCAGTCGCCGAGTCCGGACGGAACTTGCAGGTGGTGACTGAGGTACAGGCTGGCGGTATGTTTCGGCGCCTGACTCAAACGATTACCCTCGGTTTCAGGGTCATCGAGCACTTCGGTGTGCGTGTAGGCGTAGGTGCCGATCATGTCCCAGCGCTCGGCGATACGGCCGGTCACGTCCAGCTCCACGCCCTGTGAGCCGACTTTGCCAGCCGCTTCGCTGACGCCGGTAACGCCTGTGGCAGTCACGACGTTTTTCTTTTCGATGTCGAACACGGCGAGGTTGATGTTGAGCTCTGGTGCCAGCGCATATTTGGCGCCCACCTCGTAACTGCGGCCCTCTTCAGGGTCGAACGTCGTGCCGTCGTCATTCACGTCTTCGTTGGGCACGAACGAGCGGCTGTAGTTGCCGTACAGCGAGAGATCGTCGTTGACCTTGAACACCAGGCCTGCCATCGGCAGGAAGATATCGTCATTTTTGTCCAGGTTGGTGTCGCGGCTGGCACCCATTCCCTGAGCGATGTACTGGTCATAGTGCTGATAGCGGCCACCGAGGACCAGAATCCAGCGGTCATTCAGGTGCCAGTTATCCTTGATGTACAGCGACGTGGACGTCAGCTGATTGCTGAGGTTGCTGGTAGCCCGATTGATAGCGCTTGGCTCGGCCAGGCTGCCATAGCTGGGCGAGAAGATATTGAAACCGCCCTGAACCGCATTGCGATAAATCTTGCCGCGATACTTGTCGGAGTCTTCCTGCTCGGCACCGATCAGCAGATCATGTTGCTGGCCCAGAATGTCCTGCTTGCCGATGAAGTCCCAGCTGGCATAACGCGTTTCGTAATCATAATGGCCGCCATTGGCCTGGCGACGCAGCACGCCGCTGCCGGACAGGGTGCTTGGCTGGGCAATCGAAAGGCTGTAGCGGTCGTTGTTCCAGCCGTAGGTGAGGCGGGTTTTCCAGTCGTCGCTGAGCTGGTACTCGAACCGTGCGGTCGCTGTTTCGCTGATGCCGACCGTGTTGGCCCATTTTTCGTCCAGTCGCTTTTTATAGCTGATATCGGCCGGATGGCCGTTAGTGAAGACGGTGCCGCGGTCGAACGGGCTGATGTAATCGTTGTATTCATAGGCCAGCGTCAGACTGGCGCGTTCGCCGCTCCACGAAAGGGAGGGGGCGATCAGGGTGTGCTGATCAACGCCGTAGTTGCGCCAGTAATCTTCGCTCTGACGTTCGGTCACCAGGCGGTAGGCCAGCCCCGAGTCGCCCAGCGGGCCGGTGGTGTCGACGCCAAAGCTGCCGCCGCCTTCGCTGTACGAGGAACCACTCAGGGTGGTGCTTTGCACATACTGCGGCTGCTTGCTGATCACATTGATCACGCCCCCCGGTTCCATTGCGCCGTAAAGCAGCGAGGCCGGGCCCTTGAGTACCTCGACTCGCTCGGTGGTCGCGCCGAAGTTCCTGGACACCACCGAGCGCACGCCGTCGCGCAGGATCGAGCCATCATCGTTGGTGCCAAAGCCGCGCTTGACCAGCGAGTCCTTGGTGTTGCCCAGCGTGTTGCCTTGACTGACGCCGCTGACGAACTTCATGGCGTCGTCCAGCGAGCGCACGTTGTAATCGGCGATGGTCTGTGGCGTCACGACGTTGACCGACTGGGCTTCCTCCTTGATCGGCACATCACTCTTGCTCGCGGTGCTGGTGCTCTTGGCGCTGTAGCCTTCCTGGCTTTCGGTGGCCGCAGCAGAAACCTGCGTGGCGGGCAACGTAGCGGTTTGGGCGGCATTGACTGCGCCGCTGGAGAGCATGACCAGCGACATCGCGGACAGCAGGAAAGGGCCATTACGACGAATGCGTTGGGAGGAGGTGCTCAAGGAAGGTGCTCTATCAGGACGTTAATAGCAATAATTGTAATTTGATATTGATTCTCATGTAAATAAATGATTCTTTCTGTGTCCGCTTTTCTTGACCGTCGAACAGCCTATCAATGGCTCAGGATGGCGCGAGCACGTTGGCGTCAATCCGCTTGCCCATGCTGATGATGGGCTCTTGGGTGTAGCCCAGCGTCCGGTAAAAAGCCTGCACCGATTCGTTGAGCGTGCGCACCTGCAGGTTGATCTTCACGCAGCCACGTTCGGTCAGCGCCTGTTCGGCGTGTTTCACCAGCGCCGACCCCAGGCCCTTGCCACGTTGTTGCGGGTCGACCGCCACCGAATACAGCCAGCCGCGATGGCCGTCGTAGCCGGCAAGAATGGTCCCGACCACTGCGCCGTTCAGCAGGGCCACGAAAAACAGCCGGTCCTCGACAGCGCGTTTCTTGTCGATCGACAGGTCCGGACGGTTATGTGGCTGGTCGTCGTTGAAGACCGTCCTCCAGAGCTGGATGACGGCGAGGCGGTGTTGCGGGTCCGAGTATTCGACAATGGCATTCATCGCACAGTCCTTGAGTGACGGGCTGGCAGATTACTGCTCCATGCCTGGCGCTGTCTAACCGGCGTTCTGCCGCGCCTGATCGTGTGTGCTGACCTGTGACAATGAGGCCGGAGCCTTCAGCAGCGCCTGAATGGCCCGGCCATAGGCGGGTTGCCCGAGTTGCATGCTGTTGTTGTGCGTGCCGCCCGGTATCAGCAAGAGTTTTTTCGGCTCCCTGGCCGCTTCGAACAGTTGCTCACTGAAGCGCGAGGGCACGTACCTGTCGTTAGTGCCATGGACGATCAGTACCGGCATGTGAATGTCGGCGATCTTGTCCAGCGAGTCGAATTTCTGTGACAGCAGCCAGCGTACCGGCAGCGATGTGTTGGCGAGCGCTGTGGCGACGTCGGCCAGATTGGTGAAGGTCGACTCTATGATCAGCCCGCGGGCCTGAAGCTGCGCGGGGTCATTTTCGGCATCCTGGCCCAGCTCGGCAGCCAGATCCACGGCGACCGCACCGCCCAGCGAATGTCCGTAGATCAGCCTGCGTTGCGGGTCGGGCTGCAACTGCTTCAGACGTTCCCAGGCAATGCGCGCGTCCTCATAAACGGTTTTCTCGGACGGTAGCTGGCCCACGCTCTGGCCGAAACCCCGGTAATCAATGGCCAGTACCGAAAAGCCCTGCGCTTTGAGTTGCTGGATTCGAAACAGCTGACCGGTCAGGTTCCAGCGCGAGCCGTGCAGGTACAGCACGGCGGGGGCATGCTTGTCCGCCGCCGGCCACCACCACGCATGAATGTTCTGCGATGTGCCGAATGCCGGCGTACTGAGCTCGATCTCCTGCACATCGTCAGGCAGCCCGCTGTACCAGCTGGCAGTGCCGGGTTCGATGCGAAACACCAGCTCTCGTTCTTTATGTTCGAGCACCGAGCAACCGACCGGCAGCCCGATAATGATCGCGGCAACGGCGATCCACCTAAGTGGACGCGCTTGGAAGCGAGCCAGAGGAGAAATCGGCATAGCGTGAACATCCTGGTCAGCAAAGTGAAATAAATGCCGTTTATGCGCTTCGGTTGCAAGACCAGCCATGAAACATCGGTTACAGGATATTGCGCGGTTGCGCGATGAAACGGGAACAGACCCTAGGCAACGATAATTCTCGCTGGGTCAATGCCTTGCACTGTCAGCTGGCCATCAGCGTCAACAAAGCCGCTCATTAGCACGATTCGTTATGGAGGTAGCTCTTTTAGATAGCCGGGGATTATGCTGTAGCGGCGCGGGCGCTGTGTTCTGGTCATTTGCCGACGCTCGATTCGCCGCTTCATCTACGCTGTCACTCATGGTTTTTTCAATTTCTTCAAGAGGTTACCGCCTTATGTTCGATCACCGTCCCCTGGAAGAAAAAGACATAGCCGCGGTCTGCGAGCTGCCGCAAAATGCCGATGAACTGTTCTATATGTTCCCCAGAGCCACCTATCCGCTGGATGCCGCACAACTGCGCGATGCGCTGGAGACCCGGCATGATTCGATCGTCATCGAGATGGACGGCGAAGTCGTAGGGTTTGCCAACTTCGCGCAATGCCATTTCCGGGGTCGCTGTACGCTGGGCAATGTCATCATCGCGCCCAAGGCCCGCGCCAAAGGGGTAGGGCGTTACATGATCACGACCATGATGGGCATCGCGTTCGACAAGCATGAAGCCACCGAGCTGATTGCCTCCTGCTACAACCACAACGTACCCGGGCTACTGTTCTACCCGCGAATGGGCTTTCGCCCGTACGCCATTGAGGAGCGACGTGACAAGCAAGGCGCCCGCGTGGCATTGATCCATCTGCGTCTTTCAGGGTCGGCTGAGTGAACAGGCAACCTTTCTGACGACAGCCAGGTGAAAACCTGGCTTTCACCGTGGTGTTTTTCATGATGTATTGACTGTGAACTCAAGACCGTTCGTCGTCCGCTTTTTTAAAAAGCGAGGGTGCGCTCAGACGCATTGATCCACGTCAAGCGGTTTACTGCCAGATAACACTAAGGTGAATCGTTTTTTCTATTGTTTCTATCACTGTCTGGTTATAACCGTTCTATTTATATTCAGATGTGGAAGTTGCCTGGCAATCGGGATTGGGCGTATAAGTGTTTCAGGAATCAGGCGCGTGGCGACAAATAATTGGCTGGCCTTTTCGGGTTGCGTTAAAACGTCAATTAATAATAAAAATCGCGAACAACCACTGTTTGATTGAACGTGACACATAAGGAGATAAAAAATGATTGCCAGTGGATTGTCTACATTGGAACTTCGCAGCATTGTCGAAGGTGCCTTTCTGCCCTTACAGTGCACTTGCACGATCGCTCAAGACCAGTCAATGACGGTGCAGGTCAAAGACCCGTCTTCCGGGCGAGTGGAATTGCTGGAAACAGGCATTTCTTTAAACCGCTTGAAGAGCAGCCGTGACATCTCCGTTCTGGTGGCAGAGCTCCGTTACGGGCTCGCTCACGATGGAACGGTTCAGGTCCGTTACCGCACCGCGTGAATCGACGCCAGCCCGCTGGCGACGTGACATAACGTGCAGGTAGCCCCAAGCCCTTGTCTTCTTCGGCCGGGGCTTTTTCATGTCTGCCCGGCGGCCTGCCTTTTCAGATGTATTTGCCCATACAGGTAATGCATGACCAGCGCCGCAAGGCTCGTCAAATTGTCGGCGCTGGAAGATAGTGTTTTTTAACCGCTGCGATCAAAAAATAAAAAACTACCTGGGCCGCGTCGGAACATCATCAGCGCAATGTCCATAAACATAAAAAAATAACAATGTTATTCAAATCATGAGCTTGCAGGGCGACCTCGAGGCCGTCTGCCTGAATGGTCTTATTTGACACATTCTGTATTGTTTGCAACTATCAGTACGTGGGTTGCAATCGCAATACCTTGCAAGCGGTCAGTAGTTGCAAAAAACTTTAATTGAAGGGACTGGCGGTAGCCTTGGTGTCTGTTGAGTCAACGTTGCAATCTGATTCCTCAAGTCGTCAGTACCGCTAAAGTAATATAACGTTTGAGCGTGTAACAACCTGTAACACCTGCAACTACGCCCGGACCTTAAAGCCTACCCTGTCTTTTCCTGAATCGTGCATGGACGCTGGTTCGTCTCAATCAGTCGAGTATTCGATCATCCAGTCTTTCCGGATTGCACCAACGTACGCAATGACGATGGAGCATCATCATGTCTGAAAATCGTATGGAAACAACCTGCGCCTGTGTTGTGGGAGGCGCGGGCCTCGCGGGTATGGGATTTCTGTTCAATGCCCTGAAGAGCGGGGCAATGAACGAGATTGCGGCAAACGGGCTGATTGTCATTGATGCCAGCGATCAGCCCGGGATGGGCACGCTGGGTCATTACCGGATCACGGCCAATTCGATCGGTGACGTATTCATCGATTGTCTGCGTGACCCCGCGTTACGTGACGTGCTGAAGCCTCTGGAATACTCAGCGGCCTACTGGCGAATCAAAGCGCACGCGCAGAGCGCACCGCAATTGTCGGACGTCGGCCTGCTCATGGCCGAGGCTTCCAGACTGGTGCTGGACCATCTCGTGAATCACTACGGCGTGCAGGTCTGGTCTGGCACCGTCATTACCGAAGTCATCAGCGCCGACGATGCGTTCTGCCTGCGCGTCGAGAGGGCCGGCGTCACTCGCTGGGTGCGCAGCCAGACCCTGGTGCTCAATCCGGGTGGTCGACAGGTTCCACAGCACATGATCGCCAGCCTGGCGCGCCATGATTTGCCGCTGTCCGAGACCATGAATATTCAAAGCGCCGACAGGTTGCTGCGCATGAATGCCGTGCAGTTGCGTGAAGTGTTCGCGCTGGCGCTGGCCAGTGAAGGGCGTATCACCCTGGTAGGCGGGTCGCACAGTGCGTTTTCCATGCTGGAGAACCTGGCAGATGCGCTCGAGTTTGCCGGTTTGCAGGAATTGACACTCATCCACCGCAGCCGGATCAGGCTGTTCTATGAAAGCCTCGAGGAGGCGCAGGCTGCGGGCTACGAGTTTGACCCGCAGCTCGACCGGTGCCCGGTGTCAGGGCGCATCAATCGCTCTGGCGGCTTGCGCTATCGCTCACTGGATATCGGGCGTGAGGCGATGCTCAGTGGCCATGTGGGCAAAACCGGCGTGCGCGTGCAGTTGTTGCAGGTATCCGGAGGACGGGCCGGGGATCACCAGCAGGCCCGGCTGGCGCTGGCCGAGTCCAGTGTGGTGGTGCAATGCTCAGGGTATCAGCCGTTGCTGCCGGTCATGCGTGATGGCGATGGCAATCTGATCAACCTGCGCGAGATCAAGGGCGGGCTTGACTCCGACCCTGCCGGATGCCCGATGGATCAGAGCGGGCGGCGACTCAGCGGGCTGCATCTGTTCGGTCTGGGCGCCGGGCTCGGGGTCAATCCACAATTGGGTAGCGAACCGGCATTCGATGGGCGTATCTACGGTGTCTGGCTATTTCACCATGACGCCAGTCGGGCAGTGATCGAAGCCGTTCTCGCCCGGCTGCGGCAACAGGCGACCGCTGACGTTCGCATTACGCCAGGCATAAAAAACGGCGCCCCGGGGGCGCCGTACGGCAGATCCGCCAATGACTGGCAGGTCTGCATTGAATAAGGGGGTGGCAGGATTTATTGTGGGTCCTGGTTCGGAGCCAGTTCTGCCTGGATGCGTTTGTAGATTTCTTCGCGGTGCACAGAAACATTTTTTGGCGCGTTGATGCCCAGGCGGACCTGCAGCCCTTGAACGCCAAGAATAGTGACGGTGATTTCGTCACCAATGTTTATGCTTTCGCCTACTTTGCGAGTGAGTATCAACATAATCTTTTCCTTGATGGCCTCTTGAAAACGCCTCTATCAAGAGGCTGGCGTTTGCCTTTGCGTGGTGATTGTTGCCGAGTGCATCCAAATGCATCCGTCTTATGACGTTGCACAGGTGAATTTAATTCCCTCGGTTCATTTTCTTGTCATCGAGATTTGCATGCCCGATACGACGAGTGCGCCAATTCTGCCCGTTTTGACGTAAAAATGCCCGTGTTTACTGGCGCTACATGAAAAGTAACGCGAACGGATGAGCACGTTCAGGCAGCTCTCGCCGTGGTAGACGAGATCAGGCGGGCCAAATTCCACATGAATGTAAGCGTAGGCTCGACTTGCGAAACTTGCCCGAGCTTTCTGAAAAATCAAATGGAAAGAGGTGTAGGGAGGCGTAGGACGGGGGCATAGCTGTGCGGGGAATATCAACGCAGGTCGTGTAAGGCTGGCGTTGTCGCAGCCCTGCGGCTTCAGGTGAGACACGGGCCTTCGCGGGTCGGAGTCCGCGAAGGCCGGTGTCTTTTGCGGGCTATACCAGCGTTGACAGCAGCATGATGAAGATCAGGCCGACCACCGAAAGCAAGGTTTCCATCACTGTCCAGGTCTTGAACGTCTCGGCAACCGTCATGTTGAAGTACTGCTTCACCAGCCAGAAGCCGGCGTCGTTGACGTGCGACAGGATCAGTGAGCCCGCGCCGGTGGCCAGAACCAGCAGCTCACGGTTGACGCCGGGAATCAGGCCGACCACTGGAGCGACGATCCCGGCGCCGGTGATGGTCGCGACGGTCGCCGAGCCGGTAGCGATGCGAATCACTGCCGCCACCAGCCAGGCCAGCATGATCGGGTTGATCTGCGCCTGCACCGCCATGTGACCGATGACATCGCCCACACCACTGGCGACCAGCATTTGCTTGAAACCACCGCCTGCACCAACGATCAGCACGATGGCTGCAACCGGTGCCAGACTCTGGTCGAGCAGTTTCATGATCTTCGAGCGATCGAAGCCGCGTGCCGCGCCGAAGGTGTAAAACGCCAGCAACAGCGCTGCCAGCAGGGCGGTAATCGGGTGACCGATCAGGTCCATCCAGATGCGGAACATGTTGTTTTCAGGCAACACCACGTCAGCAAAGGTCTTGAGCAGCATCAGGAAAACAGGCAGCAGGATCGTGACCAGCGTGATGCCGAAGCCAGGAAGGTTTTCAGTGCTTGATTCCTTGGCGATCTGGTCCATCAGTTCCTGCGAAGGGGTGCCAGGAATATGTTTGGAAATCCAGTTGCCGAAAATCGGCCCGGCAATGATTGCTGTCGGCAGTGCGACGATCAGGCCGTAGAAAATGGTCTTGCCGATGTCCGCACCGAAAATGCCGATGGCCAGCAACGGACCCGGATGCGGCGGCACCAGGCCATGGACCGCCGAAAGGCCTGCCAGCAGCGGGATACCGATCTTGACGATGGACACACCGGTGCGACGCGCGACGATGAACACCAACGGGATCAGCAGCACGAAGCCGATCTCGAAGAACAGCGGGATGCCCACCAGAAACGCCGAGAACATCATTGCCCAGTGCACTTTCTGCTTGCCGAAGACACGGATCAGGGTCTGCGCGATCTGGTCGGCACCGCCCGAATCGGCCATCAGCTTGCCGAGCATTGTGCCCAGCCCAAGAATGATGCCGACAAAGCCCAGCACGCCGCCGAAACCGTCCTGAAACGACTTCATGACTTTTTCCACCGGCATGCCGGAGGTCAGGCCGAGAAAACCTGCCGCCAGGGTCAGCGCGACGAAGGGGTGAACCTTGAAGGTGGTGATCAACAGCACAAGGCCGACGATGGTCACCAGCGCATCGACGAGTAAAAACGTCTCATGGGTCATACCGAACATGGGTGTCTCTCCGGTTATTATTTTAGGTCGCTGCCAAGAGCGCCGTCGTTCTATCGTGTGTACGAAAGACAGCGCTGTCTTTCGCGTTCACGCCTTTATCAGGCGTGGGAGCCTTTCCACCATGCTGCGGCTTGTTTGCCAATCACGTCGATAGGCTGGGTCGCATCGACCACCAGTGTCAGCGGCTCGCCGGCGGGTGATTCGAGCGTTGCGAACTGGCTGTCGACCAGACTGGCGGGCATGAAATGACCGGGCCGATGCGAGCAGCGTTCGGTCGCGAGCTCTTTGGTCAGTTCCAGAAAAACGAAGCCCAGACCCGGTACGGCATCGCGCAAACGCTGGCGGTAAATGAGCTTGAGGGCAGAGCAGGTCAGGACCGGATGTTCACCCTTGGCAAGGGCAGCAACCATCTCTTCGCCGAGGCGGGTCAGCCAGCCGGCGCGGTCTTCGTCGTTTAGGGGGGTGCCGGCGCTCATCTTGTCGATGTTGGCCTGAGGATGGAACGCATCGCCTTCGATCAGGCGACCGCCGCTGTTGAGGGCAATTTCGGCACCGACGGCACTTTTGCCGCAGCCCGACACACCCATCACCACAATGGCGGAAATAGCAGTATTCGCAGTTGTCACAGTAGGCACCTCATCTGGAGACAGCGCTGTCTTTGTCCGGTGGACATTATGCTCAGCCTGGGCTGTTCCAGTTCTTGTCGTTGTTTTGGGTTCATCGTTAACCATCGGAGGCTGTTCTCCGGGGCAGCCTGGCAGGGCACCCGAACGTGAAACCAGCGATAAAGCATTGTCACGTTCCATGAGACAGCGCTACCTTATGGGGCATTCGACATATTTGGCAACCCCTATGTTAGTTGGCAACGCATGACACGCATTGGTTCCCGCTCTACGGGTCGCCCGACCCTCAATGAAGTTGCACGACTGGCTGCCGTCTCGCCGATTACCGCTTCGCGCGCGTTACGGGGTGTGGCCACCGTGGCACCGGAACTGGTCGAAAAGGTTCGTGCTGCGGCGCAGAGCCTGGGTTATGTCGCCAATCCTGCGGCCAGAGCCCTGGCCTCTGCCTTCAGCCAGACGGTCGTGGTTCTGGTGCCCTCGCTTTCCAATCAGTTGTTCATCGAAACGCTGGAAGCCATTCAGGACGTGCTGCGCGTGCGCGGTCTGGATGTGGTGATCGGCAATTATCATTACTCGCCTGAAGAAGAAGAGAAACTGCTGCGCAACCATCTGGTCAATCGGCCGCGTGGCATTCTGCTGACCGGTTTTGATCACACGCCCGCAGCGCGGCAGATGCTGGAAACCAGCGGTGTGCCCTGCGTACACATGATGGAACTGGATACCCGTCGTGGCGCTTACTGCGTCGGCTTTTCCCAGCAGCAGGCAGGGGCCGAGGCAGCCCGACATCTGTTGGGCCGTGGCCGCCGTCGCCTGACCTATATGGCTGCGCAACTTGACCCGCGCGTGCTGCAACGTGGTGCAGGTTTTCGTCAGGTGCTCGAAGAGGCGGGGGTGTTTGATCCTCAACTGCAAGTCATGACCCGCGAGGCATCCTCGATTGCGCTGGGCGGTGAACTGTTCGCGCGTTTGCTCGACGAGCATCCGGATGTCGACGGGGTGTTCTTCTGTAATGACGACCTGGCACAGGGCGCCGCGCTGGAGGCGCTGCGCCTTGGCATCGCGATTCCCGAGCGGGTGTCGCTGGTGGGGTTCAATGACCTGCCGGGCTCTGCGCACATGGTCCCGCGCCTGACGTCGATCCGCACACCCCGGCAAGCCGTGGGGCAACGCGCAGCGCAATTGTTGCTGGGACTTCTCGACGGCATCACTCAGGAATCCCAGGTGGATCTGGGGTTCGA
Organism: Pseudomonas syringae pv. cilantro; assembly: GCF_001293775.1. Taxonomy (GTDB): domain Bacteria; phylum Pseudomonadota; class Gammaproteobacteria; order Pseudomonadales; family Pseudomonadaceae; genus Aquipseudomonas; species Aquipseudomonas syringae_P. The sequence continues at coordinate 139,874 of NZ_LGLN01000065.1, read as the reverse complement.
GCTGGTGGTCCGGCAAAGTTCCTGAGCAACCTTGGCGGCTGCCGTTTCGAGCAACTGATACGGCATACGCCTGACCAATGGTTACCCCGCTTCGCACGTTGCGCAGGGTCTGGCTGGATAGCCCCTGCGCTGTGCCTTTCAACCCATTCTGCACCCCGGTTCGAGCGTTTTTCGGGGGCTTCGACTGTTATTTCTGTCAGTACCCAACCCCTCTTGTTGAGTATTCAATGATCGTATGTTTTTGGATCGGAGCGGCATAACTGTCTTGGCCGCATCGTTGGATGTTGGGGACATCTCTTCGTATCCAGTCCCCATTCTGGCGGTCTTGCAAGACCTATTGACTGGTGGGAAAAATGCAAAAAAAAGCATCTCAGGACGTTAGAGCTTTGATACATGTCGCAGATCCGGTCGGTGCAGGAGTACCCCTGGATATTGCATGGCTGACCGGCATCATTCCCTTGGGCTTCGTCCCCGGAGAGATCGTCATCAGCCCCGATGAAACAACGCTGTATGTCGCTCATGAAAGCGGTCGCGAGGTCAGCGTGGTCGATATTGCCTCCGCAAGCGTGGTGGGTGCGGTAAAGCGCGCCGGGGCAGGCGCCATTACGCTGAGTCCCGATGGAAAACGGCTGTACACGATCGGCCAGAAGAAGTGCTACGTGGTCGATACCCGTTTGCGCGAAGTGATCCGTATTATCCCCGCGGCCAACGTGAACAGGATTCTGTGCAGCCCGGATGGCCGATTCATCTGTCTGTCCTTTCAGGATGCGCCGGGGGGACTCATCCGGGTAATCGAAACGGAAAACTACACAGTCGAAAACGATTTCGATCTGGGCTCGTTGTCCATGGCATCGTTGGCCCTGGCGGTCAGCCCCGACAACCGTCGGGTCTACGCCACAACCCTGCTCGATCGGCAGGCGCCGACCGACGTCCTCGCCATCGGCACGCTCGATTACCTGCAGCATGACATTCCCGGTTTTGCCGACCCTCGTTCGATGGTCATCAGTTCCGCCGGCGACCGCCTTTACGTGGGCGGGATCGATGAGGTCTACGTGGTGGACGCCACCACCAACCGGATGTTCTACCGGGAAAAAATCGGTGCGCAGGGCTATCCGGTCAAAGTCATCGGCATCACCCCGGACAATCGCTATGTCTACGCCGTCTACACCTGCAATTACGACGTCTACAGAATCGATACGGTGAAGGGAGTCACGACCTGCATTGCTTATTTCCCTTCCGTGGGCGGTTCGGTGCTGAACAAGGCGGGTACTTACATCTACACCACCCACGCTGACATGAGCTGGATTTCGATCTACAAGTTGTAGGCCGTTTTTTGCTGGCTGCCAGGCGAAAAGCTGTGGGAGAGACGTGTCGGTAGGCTGAACATGGTTCGGTATTTTTTTGAAAGGATTCAATAGTAGTCGGGTGCTTGAGTCACCTGTCTTTACATTCTGCATTAACTTCACAAGGAGTGATGTCCATGTTTTTGTTATTCGGTTTCAGATATTTCAGAATAGCCTGTGTTGCGTTATTTTTTTTGAGCGTGCCGCTTGTGACGGTCAGGGCAGATGTTCGGCCGGAGACATGGCAGGTGGTTGTCGATGCCGGAAGCAGCAAAACGCGCGGTATTCTTTATCGGTTGTCTGCCGATACGGTGACGCCGGTTGTGGAATACAACTCCAAACTGCCACTGGCCAGTTATGCAAGTGTACCTGACGATTCAGGCTACCTGTTGATAGCTCCCTTGCTGGACGCGCTGGAGAGGCTTGCCGGTGAAAAGAAATACGCATTGGAAAAAAATACTGTGCTTGTGAATGTTCTGGGCACCGCCGGCATGCGCGAGTTGTCTGCGGATCAGCAAGACGCTATTTATAAGTCTGTGAACGCGTCGATTCTGGCCAAGGGTTGGGCGTTGGGGCAGGTGGGCACAATAGATGGCAGGGATGAGGGGATATTTGCCTGGGTGCACCTCAATTTTTTGAAAGGGCTGGCAACGTCTGACAACACGTTGGGCATAATCGAAATGGGCGGTGCTTCGAGTCAAATCACTTTCGCGCTCAAGTCTCCATCGGATGATAAAACAGACGTCAGTAAAAATGCTCGTGCAGTAACGTGGAATGGAAAAACCTACTCGGTTATGAGTGAAAGCCTGCTGGGCCTGGGGGCCGATGCTGCCAGGACGTCCATGAACAAAATAAAGCAGCAGGAGCAACGTTGCTACCCACAAGGTTCGCCTGTAATGAAAGTGCCCATGACGGGCGCGTTTGATTTTGCAGAGTGCGACCGTGCTTACGATGATGCTATTGCCGCCAACTATCAGTCTGAGATCAACAAGCTGATCCCTATTGTCAAATCAAGTGACTATGCTCAAACTGATTTTGTTGGGTTGAGCTCACTGTACTATACCCTCAATTTTTTCAATAACGATATTCCTGATCGAGAAAGACTGAGGTCTGCCCTTGAACAGTCTTGTAAGCGTTATGCGGATATTGAAGAAAGTCTCAGGAAGGATGACCTGAAAGACAAGTATCAGCCTGAGAATAAATGTGCGAATGGCGTGTTTGTTTATGATTTTCTGTATGATTACTTGCAGTTGGGGAACGGGCGGCTCACCGCCTTGAAGAAAGTTGAAAATATGGACATTCGCTGGACCGACGGGTTTTTATTGCTGGGTAAGCAAACACCATGAAACGCCATCGAACGGCACAGCGCTAGTCAGCGGATCACGCAGAAGCGATGCTGACCTCTACGAAGTGCTTGAGTCAACGGCAGGCAGGTTTGCAGCCTGCCGTTGATGTTCAAGTATGTCCGCAAACGATCAGTGCTGATCCTTGAACGCAAGCCGGAACTCATGCAACAGCGGTTCGGTAGAGCCGGAGGGCTGTTCGACGGCTTTGAACACCAGCGCGCACGCGGCCTTGAACGCCGTGGAGTGCTTGAAGTCTCGGGCCATGGGGCGGTAATACGAATCTCCGGCGTTCTGTTTGTCCACCACTTTGGCCATGCGCTCCAGCACGTTTTGCACATCTTGCTGGCCGACGATATCGTGCAGCAGCCAGTTGGCCATGTGCTGACTGGAGATGCGCAACGTCGCCCGATCCTCCATCAGGCCGACGTTATGGATGTCCGGCACCTTGGAGCAGCCGATGCCCTGTTCGATCCAGCGCACCACATAGCCCAGCAGGCCCTGAGCGTTGTTTTCCAGCTCCTCGAGAATCTGTTCGCGCGTCCACGCGGGCTGGTCACCACCGGGATGGTCAGCAAGTCGTCGAGCAGGTCGCGGGCAAAAGCGATCAACTTGGCCCCGCGCAACGGGATGTAGCCGGCACGGATTTCCGCGCCGTTGGCGGTGGATTCACATCAGTGCCATACAAGGCATCGTACAGCGAGCCCCAGCGCGCGTTCGCCGCGTTCAGCGCATAGCGGGCATGTCAACGATCGGGCCGGGATGCGCCTTGTGCCACGTGTCCAGCTCGGCCTGCGAGCGCTCGCGTTCGGCGAGCAGTTCGCGGTTGCGCGGGGCAAGGTATTGGACCAGCGCATCGAAGCCTCCCAGAAGGCTTCCGTATCCAGGTGAGTGCAGGGCAATACGTCCTCTTCGATGAATCGATGCAAATTGACGGCTACCTTGAGGCGCTGGCATTTGACGAAATCGGTCATTCAGTTGGCTTCGTGTAGAGATCACGCTGCCTGTCATCTGCATTGTCTGGTCGTCTGACAGGCAATCTTCGTGAGCAGGGCGGACCGCCGCCCCGGTCGCTCTCACCTTAGTGTGGTGCTTCACAAGTAACGCATAAAATTATTTACCCAATGCTTTTGCTGCACGAGCTACGGAACCCAGTATCTCGTCAGCTTTTTTGTGCCAGCGAAATGGCTTCGGATTCTGGTTATAGGTTTCAAGGTAGTGCTCGATTGAGGCCTCCAGATCCTTCACACTGACATGAGCCTGGCGCTTGATCCATTTCTCGCTCAGCGTTGAGAAAAAACGCTCCACCAGATTCATCCATGAGGCAGACGTGGGCGTGAAATGGATGCTGTAACGAGGACGTGCGGCCAGCCACGCCTTGACCTTGTCGGTCTTGTGCGTTGCGTAGTTATCCATAATCAGATGAATCGGCACATCGGTCGGTACTGAGGCATCAACCTCTTTGAGAAACGATAGAAATTCGACACTGCGATGCTGTCGTTTCAACCGGCCAATGACTTCCCCCGTTGCTACATCCAGAGCAGCAAACAGCGAAGTCGTGCCGTGGCGCTTGTAATCGTGCGTACGTGTCGCAGGATTTCCAGGCGCTAAAGGCAGCCCAGGTTGTGTTCGGTTCAGCGCCTGGATCTGGCTTTTCTCATCAATACATAACACCAGTGCTCTATCTGGCGGGTTCAAATAAAGGCCCACGATGTCCTGCACTTTGTCGACAAAAAGCGGGTCGGTAGAAAGCTTGAACGTTTTTTCCAAGTGAGGCTTGATTCCGAAGGCATGCCAGATACGCATCACGCTAGCAGGAGATATACCTGTTTCCCGGCTCATCTGTCGGGTACTCCAATGGCTGGCGTCTTCAGGTTTGCTCTTCAGAACTTGATCAACCACCTTCTGCACTTGCTCATCACTGATTGTGCGCGGGCGGCCCGAACGATGCTCATCGTTCAGGCCAATCAACCCCCATTTCGAAAAGCGCGTCCGCCACCGTGAGACCACGTCCTTACTAACGTTGAGGCGCTGGGCAATGGAATTTCCAGACTCTCCCTCCGCGCATGCCAGGATAATTTCGGCACGAACACAGGCATCCTGCGCGCCCTTACGCTGTTTAACGCGGCGTAGAAGCTCTGCTTTTTCGGCTTCGGACAAGACAATGACAG
>NZ_LGLN01000065.1:116661-133970 GCF_001293775.1 Pseudomonas syringae pv. cilantro | reverse complement strand
TCCAGAGCAGCAAACAGCGAAGTCGTCCCGTGACGCTTGTAATCGTGCGTACGTGTCGCAGGATTTCCGGGCGCTAAAGGCAGTCCAGGTTGCGTACGGTTCAGCGCCTGGATCTGGCTTTTCTCATCAACACATAACACCAGTGCTCTATCAGGCGGGTTCAAATAAAGACCCACGATATCCTGCACTTTGTCGACGAAAAGCGGATCGGTAGAAAGTTTGAACGTTTTTTCCAGGTGAGGCTTGATCCCGAAGGCATGCCAGATACGCATCACGCTGGCCGGGGATATTCCTGTTTCCCGACTCATTTGCCGGGTACTCCAATGGCTGGCGTCTTCGGGTTTGCCCTTCAGAACCTGATCAACCACCTTCTGTACTTGTTCATCGCTGATCGTGCGCGGGCGACCCGAACGATGTTCATCGTTCAGACCAACCAATCCCCATTTTGAAAAGCGCGTGCGCCACCGCGAGACCACGTCCTTGCTGACGTTGAGGCGCTGGGCAATGAAATTTCCAGATTCTCCCTCTGCGCACGCCAGGATGATTTGGGCACGAACACAGGCATCCTGCGCGCCCTTACGCTGCTTAACGCGGCGTATAAGCTCTGCTTTTTCGGCTTCGGACAAGACAATGACAGTCGCTGGTCGGCCCATATAAATGCTCAGCTCTCACGAGTTGGTTTCAAATGAGCATAGACTATATTTTCATTGGTACTTGTGAAACACCACACTAGGTTTTGTACGAAAAGTATTGCCGCATACAACGTAGGCTGCCGGCCAGCGTGACCNAAATGCTCAGCTCTCACGAGTTGGTTTCAGATGAGCATAGATCATATTTTCATTGGTACTTGTGAAACACCACACTAAGGAGCGATGTGAACCATCAATCAGCATTCAGCGCGGCGATACCTGCTCTGGCGACCTGGGCATCCTGCTCGGCTTTCACGCCGGAAACACCCACTGCACCGACGATCTGGCCGTCAACGATGACCGGCACGCCGCCTTCCAGTGAGGTCAGCAGCGGGGCACTGAGGAACGCAGTGCGGCCACCGTTGACCATTTCCTCGTAGCCTTTGGACTCGCGTTTGCCAAGTGCCGAGGTGCGGGCTTTTTCAATAGAGATGTAGCTGCTGATCGGCGCGGCATTGTCCAGGCGCTCGAAGGCCAGCAGGTGGCCACCGTCGTCGACGATTGCGATGGACACTGCCCAGCCATTGGCCTGGGCTTCATCACGCGCAGCACCGAGCATCAGGCTGACTTCGGTCTGGGTCAGAACGGCTTTGATTTTCATGAGGGTTCTCCGCAGCAGGGGTTATTCAATAGGAGTTCAGCGCGTTTCAGGAGTGCCAATGGCCTCGTCAATCAGCTCGATCCAGTGCCGCACGGGCGTTCGGTCAGCGCTTGCCAGATGAGCCTGGCAGCCGATATTGGCGGTGGCGATGACCTGTGGGTTACCGCTTTCCAGCGCGTTCAGGCGGTTGTCGCGTAACTGGCGTGCCAGCACTGGTTGCGTGATCGAATACGTGCCAGCTGAACCGCAGCATAGATGACCGTCCGGCACGCAGGTCAGGTTGAAGCCCAGCCGGAGCAGAACCCGCTCGACCTCGCCGCCTAGTTTCTGTGCGTGCTGCAAGGTGCATGGGCAGTGAAAGGCCAGTCGTGTGTCCGTCCTCAGCCCAAGGGCCTCCAGCGGTTCGTCGCGCAATACTTCGACCAGATCCTTGCTCCGGGCACTGATCAGAGCGGCCTTGTCTGCATAGAGCGGATCGTCGCGCAACAGGTGGCCGTAATCCGTGATGAACGCTCCGCAGCCGCTGGCGGTCTGGATGATGCTTTCGGCACCGTTTTCGAGGGCTGGCCACCAGGCGTCGATCGTGCGTCGCGCGCGCTCGAGGCCGGCTTCCTGCGCATTCAGATGGTAATCCACCGCGCCGCAGCAGCCTGCCGTACTGACCGGACTGACGCTGATGCCCAGGCGGTCCAGCACCCGCGCAGTTGCTGCATTGGTATTGGGCGACAGACCGGGCTGCACGCAGCCTTCAAGCAGCAGCACCCGCCGAGCGTGCCGTGGCACCGGGCGCAGACCGGCGGCGGGCGTGGTTGCAGGCAGCTTGTCTTTCAGATTGCCCGGCAGCAGGGGGCGAAAGGTGTTGCCCAGCCCGATCAGCGCCTTGAACAGCCCGGCGTTGGGCACAACCCGGCGCAAGCCTTCGCGCAACATTCGCTGGCCTGTCGAGCGTGGCACGAGGGCATCCACCGCAGCGCGTCCGATGTCCAGCAGGTTGTGATAATCCACACCGGACGGGCAGGTGGTTTCACAGTTGCGACAGCTCAGGCAGCGGTCGAGGTGCAACTGGGTTTTCTCGGTGACTTCGTGGCCTTCCAGCACCTGCTTGATCAGATAGATCCGGCCGCGCGGACCGTCCAGTTCGTCGCCCAGCAATTGATACGTGGGACAGGTGGCGTTGCAGAAACCGCAATGCACGCAACTGCGCAGGATGCGCTCGGCTTCTGCGGCGCGGGGCAGGGTTCTGGCGTGGTCGCTCAAGGTGGTCTGCATGCTTCAAAGCTCCGCGTACAGTCGGCCGGGGTTGAAAATGCCCTGCGGGTCGAGCCGGGTCTTGAGCGCCTGGTGGTAGCGCAGCAGCGGCACGGCCAACGGCTGAAAAGGGCTGTCGACATGGTTGTGGCGGTAACAGGTCGCATGCCCGCCAACGCTGGCCGTCAGGGTTCGAATGGTTTCGCTCTCGGCATCCGATTTCAGCCAGCGTTGCGCGCCGCCCCAATCGATCAGTTGCTCACCGGGCAAACTCAGCATGCCGGTGTCGGCAGGCAGGCTAATACGCCATAGCGGGCGAGGGTCCTGAAAAAACGTCAGGCGCTGCTCGTTCAGTTGCTGCCAGTACCCGGTATCGATCAGTTCACCACCCAGTCGCTGATGCGCAGCCGCCACCGAGCCTTCGCCGCCTTCAAGGCGCAGCCGTAGCACCCGGCCGTCGTGGCTGGCAGCGCTGATCGGCATGGGTTGCTGAGCCCATTCAGTCAAGCAGGCGAGGGCGCGGGCGCTGTCCATCTCCAGGGCGATGCTGTTGCACAGACGGGGTTTGGGCAGCACTTTGAGGGACACTTCGGTCAATAGCCCAAGGCAGCCAAAACTGCCTGTCATCAGCCGCGAAACGTCATACCCCGCCACATTCTTCATCACTTCACCGCCAAAGCGCAGGTGCTTGCCAAGACCGGTGATCACCCGCGTGCCCAGCACGAAATCGCGTACCGATCCGCTCCATGGGCGGCGCGGTCCTGACAGCCCGGCAGCGACCATGCCGCCGAGCGTCGCCATGCCGAAATCGGGTGGCTCGCACGGCAGCATCTGGCCCGCTGCGTCCAGCGCCTGCATCAGTTCGTTCAATGGCGTACCGGCGCGGGCGGTGATGACCAGTTCGGTGGGGTCGTAACTGACGATGCCTCGGTGCTCGCGGGTGTCGAGTGGCTCGCCGCTCACCGGGCGCCCGAGAAACGCTTTGCTGTTGCCGCCCTGAATGCGCAGCGGCTTGTCGTCGCGCAACGCCTGACTGACCTGTTCGATCAGTATCCGGCTGGCGTCCTGGTCTGCTGTGCTCATCAGAAACGCTCCAGTTCAGGGAACGGCAACTGACCGGCATGGACGTGCATGGCGCCGAATTCTGCGCAGCGCTGCAAGGTCGGAATGTTTTTGCCGGGATTGAGCAGGCCGCTGGCGTCGAACGCTGCCTTGATCGCATGAAAAAAGGTCAGCTCGTCGCTGTTGAACTGTGCGCACATCTGATTGATCTTTTCGCGCCCGACCCCGTGTTCCCCGGTGATGCTGCCGCCGACCTTGACGCACAGCTCCAGAATCCTGCCGCCCAATACCTCGGCACGCTCCAGTTCGCCGGGTTGATTGGCGTCGAACAGGATCAGCGGGTGCATATTGCCGTCACCGGCATGAAACACATTGGCGACGCGCAGGCCGTATTGATCGGAAAGCTCACTGATGCCGCGCAACACACCCGGCAGTTCGCGCCGCGGGATGGTCCCGTCCATGCAGTAATAGTCGGGCGAAAGACGCCCGACGGCCGGGAAGGCGTTCTTGCGTCCGGCCCAGAAACGCACCCGCTCGGCTTCGTCTCTGGCCTGCCGCACCTCGGTGGCACCCGCGCGCTCCAGCACCTTGCGAACGCGTTCGCAATCGGCGTGCACATCGGCTTCGACGCCATCGAGTTCGCACAGCAGAATGGCTTCGGCATCGACCGGATAACCGGCGTGGATGAAGTCCTCGGCCGCGCGGATCGACAGATTGTCCATCATCTCCAGCCCGCCGGGAATAATGCCTGCCGCGATGATGTCGGCCACCGCGCGCCCGGCCTTCTCGACCGAGTCGAAGGCGGCGAGCAGCACTTTGGCCACCTGCGGGCGAGGCAGCAGTTTGACAGTGACTTCAGTGATGATGCCGAGCATGCCTTCAGAGCCGGTAAACAATGCCAACAAGTCAAATCCCGGCGAATCCAGCGTGTCGCCGCCCAAGGTCATGGGCTCGCCTTCAATCGTCAGGATCTCGACCTTGAGCAGGTTGTGCACGGTCAGCCCGTATTTCAGGCAGTGCACGCCGCCGGCGTTTTCCGCGACGTTGCCGCCGATGGAGCAGGCAATTTGCGAGGACGGGTCGGGTGCGTAATACAGGCCGTGCGGCGCGGCCGTCTGGGAAATGGCGAGGTTGCGCACGCCGGGTTGTACGCGTGCGAGGCGGGCCGCAGGGTTGATGTCGAGGATCTGGTTGAAGCGCGCCATGACCAGCAACACGCCTTTTTCGAGCGGCAGCGCGCCGCCTGACAAGCCCGTGCCCGCGCCGCGTGCCACCACCGGAACACCGCGTTGATGGCACAGCTTGAGCAACGTTTGCACCTCTTCGACATGGCGGGGCAAGACCACCAGCATCGGCGTACTGCGATAAGCCGACAACCCGTCGCATTCGTAAGGCCGCAGCTCTTCGGGGCGGTACAGGATATCCAGATCGGGCAACAGGCGCTGCAGGTCATGCAGCAACTGGTGCTTGTCGACAGCAGGCAGCACGCCATCGATGCGTTCGTCGTACAGAATATTCATCAGGCCCCCAAGCATTATTTTTATCGGGTCAACCCATCCTAGCTCATTCAGCGTGCGGCCAGAGTTGACAGCCTTACAGGGATCGCGCAATTTACGCATGACGTAATAGGGTTACGAAAAATAACAGCAGTCAGCACCCGTGCGTTCAGCAGGCGACCTCCGTGGACCTTTTTACGTATTACCGATCAACCTCCAGCCATCGCGTGCTTATTGCGCTGGCGCTGAAAGGGCTGGATTACGCCGCGATCCCGGTCAACCTGATGCGTGGCGCCGATGTTTACCTGTTGCCTCAGCTGTACGCGGCGCGTCGTTACGGTGCAGGGCTGGAGGCATATTCGCGTATTCAGAGGGTCGAGCGCCTGGTCATGCAGCATCCGGCCTTCAGCAAGCGCATCCTGATGCACAATCGGACAAGCCGGAGTAGGCTGTCCTCATGAAGATTCTTGGTCTGCAACTGATTTTCGGTGATTTCCTCGCTCGCAGCGTGCGAGGGATTCCGTGTGCGCCGCCCGCAGGACAGTGATTGCGTCGTTTATTCACCCTCACTTTCCTGCAAGGAGCCAGTCATGGCTGATCTTTACGAAGCTGACAAGTACGAGAATCCGATGGGCCTGATGGGCTTTGAATTCATCGAATTCGCGTCACCGACCCCCGACAACCTCGAACCCGTGTTCCAGATGATGGGCTTTGCCAAGGTCGCTACCCACCGTTCCAAGGACGTGACCCTGTATCGCCAGGGTGCTATCAACCTGATCCTCAACAACGAGCCGCACAGCCTGGCGTCATACTTTGCCGCCGAGCACGGGCCTTCGGTGTGTGGCATGGCGTTCCGTGTCAAGGACGCTCAAAAGGCCTACAACCGTGCGCTGGAACTGGGCGCGCAACCGCTGGAAATCGCCACCGGGCCCATGGAGTTGCGTCTGCCGGCCATCAAGGGCATTGGCGGCGCGCCGTTGTACCTGATCGATCGGTTTGGCGAAGGCACGTCGATCTATGACATTGATTTCAATTTCATCGAAGGCGTCGACCGCCATCCCGTCGGCGCAGGTCTGAAATTCATCGACCACCTGACCCACAACGTGTATCGCGGGCGCATGGCGTACTGGGCGAACTTCTACGAAAAACTGTTCAACTTTCGTGAGCTTCGTTACTTCGACATCAAGGGCGAATACACCGGCCTGACCTCCAAGGCCATGACCGCCCCGGATGGCATGATCCGCATTCCGTTGAACGAAGAGTCATCTAAAGGCGCCGGGCAGATCGAAGAGTTTCTGATGCAGTTCAACGGTGAAGGCATTCAGCACGTCGCCTTCTTCACCGATGACCTGATCAAGACCTGGGACGCGCTGAAAGCCACCGGCATGCGCTTCATGACCGCGCCGCCGGATACCTATTACGAAATGCTTCAGGGACGCCTGCCCGATCATGGTGAGCCGGAAGCCGAACTCAAATCCCGCGGCATCCTGCTGGACGGCTCGTCCGAGGGCGGGGAACGCCGGCTGTTGTTGCAGATATTCTCCGCCACCCTCATGGGGCCGGTATTCTTCGAATTCATCCAGCGCAAGGGCGACGACGGCTTTGGTGAAGGCAATTTCAAGGCACTGTTCGAATCCATCGAACGCGACCAGATCCAGCGCGGTGTGCTGACGCCGGATTGACTGGCCCAAGAGCTTTAGCCCGGCTGCCTTTTGTTTCGCGCCCTGTCGCTTTTACCTGAAAGGAGGACATTCATGCTTAAACGGACTGCGCTATTGCGTTTCGATCCAGCGCTTGTCTCATTGCGCGACGGCATTTCGGCAGCTCAACGGATGGGTGCCACGCTCTGGATCGCCAACGATGAAACCACGAGCCTGGAACGGCTGACCGTTAGAAATGCTGCGCCAGGTGAGGAGGTGATATGCGATGAGCACCGATCATTTTCACTCATCGAGTATTTGAAGTTACCGATACCGAAGCCGGACGCGGAGATCGATATCGAGGGGCTGGCCTATGATCAGCGCACGGGTTACCTCTGGGTGACGGGCTCCCATAGCCTGAAACGCAAGAAGGCCAAAGCCGGCAATCCCGCGCAGAAGAATATCAAGCAGCTATCGACAGTGGAGGCAGATGGCAATCGTTATTTGTTAGCCCGCATCCCGGTGGTTCAGGAGGGCGACAGCTATGTACTCGCCAAGAAGGTGGAGACCGATGCGCGAACAGCCGCGCAACTGAACGGTAATGAATTTGGCAATGACTTGATCAAGGAAATTGCAAAAGACGATCAACTGAAGGATTTTCTGCGCATTCCCGGTAAAGACAATGGCTTTGATATCGAAGGGCTGGCGGTCATCGGTTCGCGCCTGTTGTTAGGGTTGCGTGGCCCGGTACTCCGCGGTTGGGCCATCATTCTGGAGATCGAACCCGAACTGAACAAAGACTCGACTGATACGCTGGTGCTCAAAAAGATTGGTCCAGACGGGCGCAGATACCGTAAACACTTTTTCGAACTGAATGGCCTGGGCGTGCGTGACCTGTGCTTCACTGGCGACGACTTGCTGATTCTGGCGGGTCCGACCATGGAGCAGGACGGTCCGGTAAAAGTCTTTCGCTGGCGCGGTGGCTTTGCCGGCGAAGAGAGCGTGATCTTCTCGGATCAATTGCAACTCGTGATGGAGGTGCCTTTCGGGCAAGGCGTCGATCATGCCGAGGGCATGTGCCTGTTCGGCACGGATGAACAGGCCGGCGATGAGCTGCTGATTGTCTACGATGCTGCCGCGCCGAGTCGCAAGCGTGGTGACACGGATGTAGAAGCGGACTTGTTTACGCCAAATCAGCTTTAACCGTTGCAATCGAAGAAAGCCGTCCTCGCATTCAGCTTATTTTCTGATAACCAGCGGGACGGCTACCCCCCATACGCTCACTGATCGCCACCGCCGTCTCCAGAATGCGCCTGGCCGCCAGGCTCTGCGCCTCATCATTCAGCACTGACCCCGGTCCCACCACCGTAATCACGCCCGCCAACTTGTTGCCCATAGCAAACAATGGAGACGACGCCGCGTTGATACCCGGCATCAGCATGCCTTGAATCTGGTGGACGCCGTTACTGCGGATCTGCTCGATGTGGCGTTCGATTTCGCGTAATTGACCGGCACCCAGATGCGGCGTTTCCTGCTTGCGCAGCAGCGCAGTTTCACCCTCGGCCAGAAAGCTGTCGAACACCAGCCCGGTCGACGAACTGAGCAACGGCAGTACCGAGCCGATTTGCGTCACCAGCGTCACTGCACCGGTCGACGGCTCGACATAGACCACGGTCGGGCCTTTGTTGCCCCACACCGCCAGAAAACAGGTCTGATTCAGTTCGTTGCGCAGGTTGGCCAGCCAGGGTGCCGACACTTTCAGCACATCCAGCTTGCCCAGCGACGCCAGGCCGACCTGCAACGCCTCGCGCCCCAGCCCGTAATGGCTGTTGACGGCATCCTGCTCGGCAAAGCCGCTGGCGATCAACGCCTGCAGGTAGCGATGCACCTTGCTGGGCGGCATGCCCACGTGCTCGGCAAGTTTCGACAGGGAAGTGGAGGGTGACAACTCAGCCAGCGCCTTGAGCACACCCAGGCCGACTTCGGCAGCCTGAACCTTCTGCTGGCGTCCGCCGGCCGGGCTTTCGGTTTCTTGAGTCATGGGAGCACTGCGCCAGTCTGGAAAGGCAGCTTTATAGCTTGACCGGCCGTCAAACTCAAATTACGTTAAACGTAACCAACTTACGGAAAGTGGAATTTCACCCGTCGCCGTGTGACCGAATAACAACAAGAGGTTCAGATGGCCATTCATTCCAGCGCCGACGCACTGATCTACCAGTCGGGTTTTGGCAACCAGTTCAGCAGCGAAGCTTTGCCAGGCGCATTGCCGGTGGGCCAGAACTCGCCACAACGGCATCCGCTCGGGCTCTACGCCGAGCAATTCTCAGGCACTGCGTTCACCGTCGCGCGCAGCGAAGCCCGGCGCACATGGCTGTACCGGATCAAACCTTCGGCGGCGCATCCGCGCTATCAGCGCATGGACCGGCAAATCGTCGGCCATGCCCAGGGCCCGATCAATCCCAACCGCTTGCGCTGGAACGCTTTCAATATCCCGGCCGAGCCCACGGATTTCATTGATGGTCTGATTTGTCTGGCCAGCACCTCGGCGGCCGATCAGGCCGACGGTGTCAGCGTGTATGTCTACGCAGCCAACACCTCGATGCAACGAGCCTTTTTCAATGCCGATGGCGAGTGGCTGATTGTGCCGCAGCAAGGGCGGCTGAGAGTCGTCACCGAGCTGGGCCTGCTGGACATCGAACCGCTGGAAATAGCCGTGTTGCCGCGCGGCCTGAAATTCAGCGTGCAATTACTCGACAGCTTTGCGCGCGGTTATCTTTGCGAAAACCATGGCAGTGCATTGCGCCTGCCGGAACTCGGGCCGATCGGCAGCAATGGCCTGGCCAACCCGCGTGATTTCTTGAGCCCGGTGGCCTGGTTCGAAGAGTGCGACGAGCCGCTGCCACTGGTGCAGAAATTCCTCGGCGAACTGTGGGTGACGCAACTGGAGCATTCGCCATTCGACGTGGTGGGCTGGCACGGCAACAATGTGCCGTACAAGTATGACCTGCGGCGTTTCAATACCCTTGGCACGGTCAGCTACGATCACCCGGACCCATCGATCTTCACCGTGCTGACCTCGCCAGGCGTTGTTCACGGGCAAGCCAACATCGATTTCGTGATCTTCCCGCCGCGCTGGATGGTGGCCGAGAACACCTTTCGCCCGCCGTGGTTTCATCGCAACCTGATGAACGAGTTCATGGGCCTGATCGACGGCGCCTACGACGCCAAGGCCGAAGGCTTCATGCCGGGCGGCTCGTCGTTGCACAACTGCATGAGCGCCCATGGGCCGGATAATGTCACGGCCGAAAAAGCCATCGCGGCCGACCTGAAACCGCACAAGATCGAAAACACCATGGCCTTCATGTTCGAAACCGGCAAAGTGCTGCGCCCCAGCCGCCACGCGCTGGACTGCCCGCAATTGCAGACTGATTACGATGCCTGCTGGAACGGCATGGCCAGGACGTTCAATAAGGAATCGCTTTGATGAGCAGCTCTTCGAATCGGCGCAGCTGGGTAGCGTCAGCCAACGGTCACGATGACTTTCCATTGCAGAATCTGCCGTTGGGCGTGTTCAGTCACAATGGCGCTGAGCCGCGTGGCGGTGTGGCGATTGGTGATCTGATTCTCGACCTGCGTGCCGCTGTAAGTGGTGGTTTTTTTCAGGGGGCCGCCGCTGAAGCCGCCGAGGTCGCGAGCCGTGATCAACTGAATGATTTCTTCGCGCTGGGCGCTGCCGCGCGCAAGGCGCTACGCTCGGCACTGCTGCAATTGCTGGATGAAGACAGCCCGCAGCGCGCAGACCTGCAAGCGGCAGCGGATGTGCTGCTGCCGATGCGCGAGTGTGCCATGCACCTGCCTGCGCGGGTTGGTGACTACACCGATTTCTATGTCGGGATTCACCATGCGCTGAACGTCGGCAAACTGTTTCGTCCGGACAACCCGCTGTTGCCCAACTACAAGTACGTGCCTATCGGGTATCACGGCCGGGCGTCCACCCTGTGCCCGTCCGGAACATCGATCAAGCGGCCTGACGGGCAGACCCTGCCGCCCGGTCAGCAGATTCCCGAATTCGGTCCGTGCAAGCGACTGGATTACGAACTGGAACTGGGCGTGTGGATCGGCGCCGGCAATGCGCAGGGCGAGGCCATTGGCATCGATCACGCAGCCGAGCATATCGCCGGATTCTGCCTGCTCAACGATTGGTCGGCGCGCGACATACAGGCCTGGGAATACCAGCCGTTGGGGCCGTTTCTGTCCAAGAGTTTTGCGACCACGCTTTCGCCCTGGGTGGTGACTGCCGAAGCCCTCGAACCGTTTCGCAGCCCCCAGCCGCCGAGACCCGAAGGCGATCCGCAGCCGCTGGCGTACCTGCTCGATCAGAACGATCAGCTAGAGGGCGCGCTGGATATCGAACTGGAAGTCCTGCTGCTCACCGAACGCATGAGCGCGCTGGGGATGGCGCCGCATCGACTGGGGCTGAGCAACTCGCTGAACATGTACTGGACCGTTGCGCAGATGGTTGCGCACCACAGCGTCAACGGCTGCAAGCTGCAACCGGGCGACTTGCTCGGCACGGGCACCTTGTCCGGCCCGCAACCGGGTCAGTTTGGCAGCCTGCTGGAGATGACCGAAGGGGGCAAACACATGATCACCCTGCCGGGTGGCGAGCAGCGCACGTTTTTGCAGAATGGCGACGAAGTGATCCTGCGTGCGCGCTGCCATCGGCAAGGGCAGGTGTCGATAGGCTTTGGCGAGTGCCGGGGCTCCGTGCTGGGTTGAACCAGCGTTCGTGGCGTATCAGCGGGTTATTTCATACCAGCCGAGGAACATGTTCAGGGCCGATTCAACGACATTGTCCTGCTCTGCGGGGGACAGCAATGGCGCGTTGAACGTGACCTGCGGCCAGAATGCGAAGGACTTGAGAAGAGCGTGCATCTGCGTGGCTGCAAAGCCCGGTTCGACGGGCTTCAGACGACCGTCCTTTTGCGCAGCGCGAATCCAGGCGCTGAAGGTTTCTTCACGCTCATTGATGCGGGCCATCCACACCTGCGCCCGCTCGGGCGAATGAATGGTGGCGCCGACCACGACCCGAGCCAGATCAATGAAACTGCTGTTGGTGAGGTTGCGCATCTTGCCCCATAACAAGTCTCGCAGTTGCTCGCGCAGCCCGGTTTCTGCGCGATAGATCACTTCCGATTGCGGCGGGGCGCAGTTCCACAGACGCTGGAGCATTTCCGCAAACAGCTCCTCCTTGCTGGGAAAATGATTGTAGACCGTCCGTTTGGAAACCTCAGCCCGCGCCGCGATGCGATCCATGCTGGTAATCTCGAAGCCACGATCACCAAACTCGGCAATGGCTGCCAGAACAATGGCTTCGCGTTTCTGATCGGTAAGGCGCATGGGTGCGGTCATAGGTTCGCTTCAAACGTGCGTTTAGAGAAAATTACACTCAGCAGTTTACTTGTCGCCAAGGATCATGCAAGCTTAAAACTACACCGTGTAGTGTAAAGCACTGTTACATATTTTTCATCGGACATCCTGCAACGGGATTCACGTACAAAGTATGCACGGCTGGAGCCTCAACCTGTCCCCAGGAGTCAGCAAATCATGGCCTCGACCCATCAGAAAAAGGATGTCTCTTCACTGCCTGTCCTGTCTCGGCACGAGGGGCGCTACCGCAATCATGCGCCTGTGAAGCCGCTGGGGTTTTTCCGCACGCTCGGTATTTTCTGGGACCAGACGTTCAACAAACCCAAGGACACGCGCCCGGCAGGCGAGATTCCGGTGCAGCCGCTGTCGCGTCAGCAATTGCTTGCGGCACCGAACAACACGGTGTATCGCCTTGGTCACTCGACCGTGCTGCTCAAACTGCGAGGCCGCTTCTGGATCACCGACCCGGTGTTTGCCGAGCGCGCGTCGCCCGTGCAGTGGGCGGGGCCGCAGCGCTTTCACCAGCCGCCGATCAGCCTGCAAGACCTGCCGCCGATCACCGGGGTGATTCTTTCGCACAATCATTACGATCACCTCGACCGCATGGCGATCAAGGCGCTGACCGACAAAACCGAGCACTTCCTGGCACCGCTGGGCGTGGGCGACACGCTGATCGAGTGGGGCGTGCCCGCGCACAAGGTCCGGCAACTCGACTGGTGGCAGTCCACCGAGATTGAAGGCCTCGAGTTTGTCGCCACGCCTTCGCAGCATTTCTCCGGACGTACGTTGCTCGACAGCAACCGCACACTGTGGGCGTCGTGGGTGATGATCGACGGTGATCAACGTATCTTTTTCAGTGGTGACACCGGCTATTTCGACGGTTTCAAGACCATTGGCGAGCAGTACGGACCGTTCGATCTGACACTGATGGAAACCGGTGCCTATAACGTGCAATGGCCTCAAGTGCACATGCAGCCTGAAGAGACCCTGCAGGCGCACCTGGATTTGCGCGGTCGCTGGTTATTGCCGATTCACAACGGCACGTTCGACCTGGCGATGCATGCCTGGCACGAGCCGTTCGACCGGATTCTGGCACTGGCCTGGGAGCAGAACGTAGCGATCACCACGCCGATGATGGGCCAGCCGTTCTATGTGCAGTTCCCGTGTCGCGGCATGACCTGGTGGCTGGGTGTCGATGAGGTCGTCGAGCCCGATGCGCAACGCACCGACACGGCCAAGTCTTGCAGTTGTCGTCGGCAGAATGCCTGAAGACGCTGTCGAAAGGCTGTACCGGTTTGTCGAAAGGGCAGCGTGATTGCCTTTTGATGCTATCTTGCTCGTGCAGACCTGATCCTCCGATCGCAGCGCCAACGAGATGCCTCATGCTTAACAGTAATGCCTTGCGAAAGCTGGACATGCAGGACCTGATGGTCTTTGTTTCGGTTTATGAGCAGCGCAATCTGACCCTGGTCGCCGAGGCGTTGCAGGTCAGCCAGTCGACGGTCAGTTACTGCCTGAAGAAGCTGCGCGCCAACTTCGAAGATGACCTGTTCATCAGCACCCGCAACGGCATGCGCCCGACCCGCAAGGCACTGGCCATGCTCGATCACGTGCAGCAGATCCTGCGCACCGTCAATCTGTGTCATGACGGCCTGAAGCTGTTCGACCCGACCCGTCGGCAGACCACCTTCAATGTCTGCGCACCCGAGTATTTCGAGCTGCTGGTGTTACCGCACCTGATGCGCGACTTCGTGGCGGCGGGCTTCTCGGTTACGGTCAATGTGCAGACGCTGGACAGACAACTGCCGATCGAGCAGCTCGATGACGGTCGCGTCGATCTTGTCCTGTGCCTCGGTCCAGGCTTCCACCAGGTGCCCGAAAGCCTGCTGTCGCTCGTACTGTTGGAAGATGACCTGGTGGGTGTCATGGACACACGGTTCGCGCCGCAGAGTGCGCTGCTCGACACGGCAACCTTCGTCAAGCGAAGCCATGTGTACCCCAGACCGTGGATTTCCGACAGCAACATGGTCGAAGACTGGTTGCAGCGGCAGGGGCTGGAGCGCGAAATCGTCGCCCGCGCCAACAGTTACCATGAGGCGCTGCAATTGCTGGAAGGCACGGATTTTATCCTGGTATTGCCACGGCGCATCCAGACTCTGCTGGGTAACGAACCATGGGTTTCGGTTTTCGAACTGCCGCCTGACCTGACCGGTTTCAGTCTGGACATGGTCTGGAGTGCCCAGGCTGATCAGGAGGAGGCCAACGGCTGGTTACGCGAGCAAATCGTGAAAGTCTGTGCCGAACGCGGATTGCTTTGAGCAATTGTGTGAGCAGACGGGCGACGCTTCGCCTGTCCGCGAACTGCGTTAATGTGGGAGTGGACTTGTCCGCGAACTGCCGGGAACCGGCAGCAAANGAAATGACCGGTTTCAGGGCCGCTTCGCAGCCGTCGTAACCTCCTGAAAGCTCCCACGCCCTCCGGGCAGAAGCCCGTTCTTTGAACGCTTCAGGACTTATGCATAGCAACCAGCGCTCAATTACCAGATTTGTCTTTCTGCGGGTCAGGTGAGGTCGCAGGTCGCGCCTGTTCACCTTGTTGATTGAGTTCTTTGTTTTTCTCGCCCACTTTGCCAGCGTTTTCCGGCTTGTGGTCGAGGTCTTCGCGTGTGGATTCATCTTTCATGACTGTTCTCCAGAAGGTTGGGCTATCCGGATATTGGGCTGTGGGCGCTCAGCATGATTCGATTTATATGACGCGCGGTCCGGTGTGGTCACTCCAGGCACCGAACCGCGCAAAAACGCCTCAGCCCAGCAGGGTCAACACGTCTTTGGCTGCCTGTGCAGAGCTGGCCGGGTTCTGTCCGGTGACCAGTTTGCCATCGGTCAGCACGTGAATGCTCCAGTCGTCACCTTTGGAGTAGTCACCGCCCAGCTCCTTGAGGACATCTTCGACCAGAAACGGTACGACCTCGGTCAGGCCAACCGCTTCTTCTTCGGTGTTGGTAAAACCGGTAACGCGACGGCCCTTGACCAGCGGTTCGCCATTTTGCGCTTTGACCTTACGCAGAACGCCGGGTGCGTGGCACACCAGACCATGCGGCTTGTCAGCCTTGGCGAATGCTTCGATCAGCGCAATGGAGTGCGGGTCTTCAGCCAGGTCCCACAGCGGGCCGTGACCGCCCGGATAGAACACTGCATCGAAATCGGCGGCGTTGACCTCAGAGAGCAGACCCGTATTGGCCAGCACTTTCTGAGCATCAGCATCTTTGGCGAAACGCTCGGTTTCAGCGGTCTGAGCATCAGGCTCGTCGCTTTTCGGGTCCAGCGGCGGTTGGCCGCCTTTGGGCGAAACCAGCGTGACCTCAGCGTTCGCGTCCTTGAACACGTAGTACGGTGCGGCAAACTCTTCGAGCCAGAAACCGGTTTTCTTGCCGGTGTCGCCCAGTTGGTCATGGGACGTCAAAACCATCAGGATTTTCATATTCATGCTCGTCTTTGAAGGGTTGAGAGGGTGTAGACAGGCGAAAATCTCAAGTGTTGTGAGAATTTTTACAGCCTGAACGAACAAGGCCGGATTTCGACGCAGGGGTTCGCGTCAACATCCGGCCTTGTCTTGATGAGCAGCGCTGAGCAGCTTCAGGCGTCGATCATTGCTCTTTGGTCAGGTCCACCAGCGGCTCTTTGCGGACTTCGGTCTCGCGTCCGTCCTGGATCGTCTTGATCTGTCCAAGCGCCTTGTCGACTGCACCTTTGTCAGCCAGCAAGCTGTAGCTGATCTGGAACTGACGCTGCTCCTTGGGCGCAATGGTCGGCACCAGATTCAACGGGCGCTGGAAGCGGCGGTTATAGGAAAAACTGGTGCCGGGTTCCAGCCCGGTCACGTAGCCCTGGCCTTTGGTGTCGGTGTTTTTCCACAGCGAGAACACCGGCAATTGTTTGGTGTTGAAACCCACAGCAACGCCCAGGCTGCCCGCCTTGTTGTGCAGCACCGTCAGCGTGTCACCCTTGGCATCGCCATAAGGCACGACGTTGTAGACCGTTTCGTCATAGTCCGGCGTCGGTGCGCGATAGGTCTGCCAGTCACCCAGATCACCCTTGGCTTTCTCGTTGAACGGCGACACCTGCTTGACCGGTGCCTCGAAGCGCGCGCCTTGTTCAAGGAACGGCGTGCTGAAATTGCTGTGGTACAGCGCCTGATATTCCTTCGGATAGTCGCCGTTGTTGGTCAGCGTGTCGTTGAGCGAGAAACTCGTGCTGCCCGGTTCGGTGACCAGCTCGGTTTGCACCGAGAAATCGACTTTCTTGAACGCCTGCTCTTTCAGCTCACCCTTGAGGCGAATCGCGTAAGGCGGTTTCTCGTCAATCTGCAACGTCACCTTGCTGGCCGGAATATTGGCCGCGCGACCGTGCAGGGTCAGCAACTCGCCGTTATCCATGCCCGGATGGCCGACCCATTCATAGCCGCAGCGGGTCACCAGCTCATTGAAACCCTCCAGCCAGCCCAACCCGCCACGCCCGTTGAGCTCGATGAAGGCCGGATTGACCACATCCTTGACCGGCGAATCCCACCCCATGCGCACATCGCCAACCGACGCCTGCAACACATTCATGCCACGCGTCGGCACCACTGACAGCTTCATCGTGCCATTGTCGATATCGATAATGCTCACACCTTCCTGCCGCCCGCCATGCAACGTACGCATCGTGATGATGAACGGTTTGTCAGTCTTGACACCCAATTGCTGACTGGTGATCTGCTGATTCTGCGCAGCCTTGTCAGTGTCGAGCAGCACATAATCCCAGGCAAAAACACTGGAAGCGGCAGTCAACGCACCGAGGCCTGCGAGCAGGGGAAGGGATTTCATGGCGGTGGTCCTTCTGAAATTATTGGAATTATGATTTTTGCGGACTTCGTTCATCGAACAGTTAAACGATTCAGCAATCGATTGAGTCTAGCCAAAATGGTAGCGGCTGTGGAGTGGTATTTCAGAGTATGTGCCGGTATGCATATACAGAAATGCCTTTGTACGTGCTTTTCAACCACGATGGTACTGACAACGCAGATTTCGACGTCAGTGACGGCTGGATAGTCGATCGTTGTGCCGCCAGGCAGTTGCCACTGAATGCTTTTGATGTGCTTTTC
>NZ_LGLN01000065.1:57892-114986 GCF_001293775.1 Pseudomonas syringae pv. cilantro | reverse complement strand
TCGCAGAACCGCCGTGTGACGCAGAGCGTCACAAAAGGCATACCGACGCGGAGCATCGGCACGATAGTCACTTCTTGAGATCATTTCAGAGCGCCAGCACGATAGTCACTTCTTCGGATCACTTCAGAGCCTTGGCACGACAGCCATAACTCGCGCCACAGAGTTCACTCTCCCGCCTCACCCAGCAACCGCTCGATCTGCGCATGCTCCCAGGCACTCAGCAAACTGACCGGATCAGTACGCAACCAGCTTTCGAACGAACCCTCCCGACCTTCCGGGCAACGACAATAGCGACAGCGGCTCGGGCTACTATGGGTCACCTCCAGCGTCAGCAGCCAACCATCGATATCCACCTTCAGCAACCCATCCTCCGAAGAAAGGCCGACAAGCCGCAACGACCGCGTACCCATCGCGGCATCTCGCAGTTGCTGGTACACCTCACGCGTGGTCAACGCTCTCATCGGCTTCACCCAATCTCATGAGCCCAGAGTAAAGCACGGTTTCGGAACTTGCCGAGTAAAGCAGATGAGACAGTCAACCGGAGCAGACATCTTTCAACGCATCGGCGACCTTGCACCAAACAGGCTGACGATCTCGGGCCGGGTCTGATTGATGGCGCCTAACTGACGAATCAGCTCGGCCTGCCGACTGCCACGCACCCCGGCGGTGGTCATGACCGCGTCGCGGACATACGTGTAAACACCGCTGACACCGAACGGCGTCACATGGCGCACATGCTCACTGAGGCCCTTGGTGATCGTCTTGAAATGCTCGCTGGCGTAAAAGGTTCTGCGTGTCCAGGCCGATTCAAAGACCAGCTCCATCATCACAATGTGCAGACGGGACGCTTCGGTTTGGTGGTTCACATCCGGCGCAGGCGGTGCTGGCTGGGCGTTGTCGTAGGGCTGCGCAAGGTGCAGACGCAGCTTGAGAACGGCATCGGACGCGGCCATGTCGCGAGCGAGCTTTGCCACGGCTTCGCGTGCGGCCGGCAGGTTATCGCTGGCGAGGTGGAAGTGCAGGTGCATCTTGTCCTGCACGGCCGCTTCATTGGGAATCGGATCGGGCAGGCGATCTACCAGCGTATTCGAACCATCGAGTACGTCGTAGGCGATGGTTTCTTCGAACATGTTCTGCTCGTCTGAAAACAGCAGCGAGCTGGCTTCCTTGAACTGCCTCTGGTCTGCGGCAGATAGAAAGCCGATTTCCACGCCGCCGTCCAGCACGTAACCCGGCAGCGGCTCGACGCCCTCGATGACCGGCCACTGATGAGCGTCCTTCTCACGCGTCAGGTGATGCTGGACATACCAGCCCAGGCCCGGAAGCCGCGCGCAAAGCGGGCCGTGGACATCGCGCCAGTACGTGGCGAACAACTCGTGCGGCACGCCATTTCTGCGCAGTACAGTGGTGTAGGAGTTGATGACGATGTTCTGGTCACGGGCGCCGTGATTGTCTGCAAGTGCTGAGGTATGCATGAATACTCTCTGTCCGGAAGGTGTCTATCTCAGGCGCCCTGGCCTTGAAGTTAGTTCAAGGAGATTGACCCACCGGCACAGGCGCCTGCTGCAATGCAAGGCGAGACGAACAAATTGCCCCGCCAGGCGCCTGCCACGGTATGCACCGATACGATCGACCACATCACCGCCAGCAGCGCGACCAGCCCCATGCCGAAGAGGTCGAAAAAGCCCAGTTGCAAGGTCGCGCCAAGCTTGAGGGTTGCCAGCACATACACGCCCAGCGGAAAGGTGAACGCCCACCAGCCCAGATTGAATTTCAGACCCTGCCTGAAATAACGCGCCGTGATCAGCACCGCCAGCGCCATCCACCACAGACCCAGGCCCCAGAACAGCGTGCCGACTATCACGCCGATGCCTGCGGCCACGGTGCCGACCGACGCCAGCCCATGCGCGGCAAAGATCGCCGGGGCGTCGCTGCCCATGACCAGCATGCCCAGCGCGCCGGTGCCGATTGGCCCGAGTGCCAGCCAGCTCGACGCCGCCATGCTCTCGTGGGGCAGTTTGTGCAGCGCCAGACGCAACAGCAGGATGACCAGAATGCTCAACGCGACGGGCACCGAATAGGCCCACAGCACATAACTGGTGATCAGTACGGTGAACTGCGAATTCGCGTCGGCCAGATGCGCTGTCAGCGATCCCCCGCAAGCGGCGGCGACTTCCGCTGCGACCACGGGCAACAGCCACACAGCGGTCATCTTCTCGATGCTGTGTTCCTGGCGGGTGAACATCATGAACGGGATCAGCACACCGCAGGCCATGGCCATCGCCACATCCAGCCACCACAAGGCCTCGGCAAGCGGCACGATTGCATTGCCCCAGCGCGCGGGTCCGTACACCAGCAGGCCGCTGATGAGGGTCGCCAGCCCCATGGGAATGGTGCCGAAGAACATCGAGACCGTGGAGTGGCCAAATACCTGCCGGGCTTCATTGAAGAACATCAGCCAGCGGCTGGCGTACATCACGCTGAACAGGACGAACAGGCCGATATTCAAGAACCACAACGCTTCACCTGCTGCACGCAACACGGCCAGATTCCCCGGCAGTTGCGCCAGAGCCAGCGACAGGATGCCGGTGCCCATGGTGACGGCAAACCAGTTGGGAGTGAATTGGCGGATGGCTTCGCGCGGGCTTGCCAGCGCGGCGAAGGGCGCATTGCGCGTGATGACAGTGGCAAAACTGCTCATGAAGTTCTCCTGCGGGCGGCGGTGGAAGCTGTGCGCAGTTTAAGGATCGACAATGAATTCTCTAAACGGGTAATCTGGGTCGCTGTTACCTGATTTTCAGGTTAATTGCTTTCAGCTAGATAAAGTGGAGTTCGGTCTTGAGGCTTAACCTGCGTCAGTTGCAGATTTTTTGCGCGATCACCCGCTTCGGCAGCACCACCCGCGCGGGCATTGAGCTGGCGCTATCCCAATCGGCAACCAGTGCGGCGCTGAACGAGCTGGAAAGCGCGTTGGGCATCCGCCTGTTCGACCGGGTGGGCAAGCGCCTGCTGCTCAATGACAGTGGCCAGATGTTATTGCCCCGCGCCATGCAGATGCTGGAAAACGCCCAACAGATCGAAGACAGCTTTTTGTTGCCCGACGCCGCCTTGAATGCGCGCCTGCGCATTGGCAGTAGCAGCACCATCGGCAATTACGAGTTGCCGGCGATTGTCGGCGCACTGCGTGCCTCGGCACCGTTGCTGCGGGTGGACGTGGACATCGGTAACAGCGCGCTGATCGCTCACAAGGTCGCCCGGTTCGAGATCGACATGGGGCTGATCGAAGCGCCATGCCATCTTCCGGAACTGATCGCCGAGCCGTGGCGGGTCGATGAGATGCTGATTGTGGCGGGCAGCAGCCATCCGCTGGCCCGTCAGAAACAAGTGTCGCTGGGCGACTTGCAGAGCGCCGAATGGCTACTGCGCGAGCCTGGGTCGGGCACTCGCGAGGAGGTCGAGCACCTGCTGCTCAGGCACTTGCATGACCTGAAAGATATGCGTCAGATCGGCAGTTCCGAAGCGATAAAACGCACCCTGGCGCAGGGCATCGGCATCAGTTGCCTGTCCCGTCGGGTGGTGGCTGACCTGCTGGAGAGCGGGCAGTTGCAGACGCTTGCCAGCCCGCTGCCACCGCTGAACCGGCGCTTTTTCATGATCCGGCATCGCGACAAGTTCATTTCCCCAAGCCTGGAGCGGTTCCAGGAAGCCTGTCGTCAGGCCGCCGATCAGACGACCACGTTGCGCCACGGTTTGAGCCACAGCGCCAGCCCGACCAGCAGCGCTGCGCCGTAAGCGCAGCTCAGCCCCAATTGCAGCCAGGTATTTTGCAGCGGATGCAGCAGCAGGGCGGCGATCACCATCAACAGGCTGGCCAGCAGCCAGTGACTGCGCCACGGCAAGGCGCGCAACAACGCCTGACGACGCATTAACAGCAGACCGGTCACCAGCGCGCCGCCCAGCGCTGCAATGGCAATACCGGTCAGACCGAACACAAAAGGCAAGGTGCCGAGCAATACCGCGTTGCATAGGCTGCCTATCAGCTCGCAATTGAGTGGTAGGCGCGTGTCACCGGCGGCATAGGCATAGCGCGCCAGCAACGCGTTCCACGCGCCGAACATCAGCGGCACGGCGAACCACGCCAGCAGTCCCGGCAACGGGCCACCGTGGGTCTGGCCGGGCAGCAGCAGAGTGACCAGTGCGCCCGCCGCGCCGATCAGACCGGCGACGGCCGGCAGGGTCAGCAAGGTGGCGCTGCCCAACCCGCGTCTCAACAGCGACAGACGCTGATCGCCTGCGCTGCCGCTCATCAGCCCGAGCAGCACTTGGTTCAGGCTCATCAGGGCGATCAGTGGCAGGTTGATCAGCTTGCGCGCCAGATTGACCCAGGTCACCGCGCCTTCACCGAGCAGCGAAGCGACCATTCGCTCCAGCAAGGCCAGGCCCTGACTGGCCAGGTTGCTGCTTAACAAAGGGCCGATACGTTGCAGCAGTTCGCGCACCGCACCGGCTTCCGACTGCCACTGCCACGGACGCCAGCCCGAGCGGTACACAGCGGGCAACAACACGCCCGGCATCAACGCGCTGCCCAGCACACAGGCGCTCGCCAGGCCGGTGGAGGTGGACGCGTGGCCGAAGACAGCGAGGTAGATCACCGGCGGCAGGTTGAACAGCAAAGAGCCAAGCCCGGCCAGCACAAACCGTGAACGGGCCTGAAGTGGTACACAGAACAGCGCATGCAGCAGGAACCCCGGCGCGCTCCAGGCCAGCCAGCGCAAACCGCTGGCGGACTGCACATAGCCATCGGCGTCGAGCCCCGGGCCGATCAGGCGCACCAGTCCGTCTGCGCCGATTGCCAGTAACAGACTTAACGCCACCCCGAGCAGCATCAGGCGCGGGGCCATGCCGCCCAGCCAGCGTTGTTGCCGATCCGCAGAGCGCTGCTGATAGAGTGGTAAGGCTGCAGCGCTAAGCAAGCCCGCCGCCAGCGACATGCGCAGCGCTTCAGGCAAAAACATCGAGACCAGAAACGCGTCGCTCTGGCTGCCCGCACCCCACGCCGCTACCAGCAGCCATTCACGGGCAAATCCGGCGGCCAGGCCGGTAAGGGTGGCCAGCGTCAGCCAAAGTGTCGAACCGAGCATCGCGCGCGCCGCTGATCAGTGAAACAAGGTGAACAGGCCTTTGCCGCCCACCTTGTAATTGAGGTTGCGTGCACGTTCGCCTTTGACCTCGGCGTTCGGGCCGCTGACGATGGCGTAAGGCGCGACGGGTTTGGACACCACGCTGTTGCCGCCGACCACGGCGCCTTCACCGATGTCGGCGCCGAACGAGAGCAGGGCGCGGCTGCAGATCCACGCGTAGTCGCCGATGAGCACCGGCCCGCCCACAGCCCAGAACTCGGGCTCGTTGAGGTCGTGGCCGCCAGCGATGATCAGCACGTGCGAGGCGATGGTGACGTGATCGCCGATCACCAGCCCGCCGCGGGCATCGAGCTGACAGTGCCAGCCCACGGTGGTGTCATTACCGATGCGCAGGCTGTCGACACCCAGCACTTCGGTGTTGCGCCAGACAGTCGAACCCTTGCCGATCTTCGCCCCGCCCATGCGCAGCCACAGCAGGCGCAGGGTGTGGCTCGGAATCTTGCAGATCAGGATGTTGTAGGCCTGTTCCCAGACGCGCAGCATGCGGTCGCGCAGGGTTGGCCAGTTGATCCCGTACAAGGGAATCAGCGCGCCAAGGGTTTCGCTGGCCAGCAGTTTGTAAAAACGCCGCGCCAGCGGGTGTTCGATTCGGGGCTCGATATTCAGGTAGCAGATGAACGACAGCGTGCGCTCTTTGATACGCGTCTCGAAGCACACTTCGTTGTCCAGCATCCATTGGTAAGCCGCTTCCAGCTCTTCGAGCGGCACGGCCATCTTGCGTGCGTAGTCAGGCAGCGCCTCTCTGAGGTTATGTGAGTGCAGCATGCGGTGTTTCATACGGAGGCTTCCAGCTTGGATGAGGCAACAGGGTGGCTTTCAGGTGCAACGGCAGCGTTTTTTGCATTCAGGGTGCGCAGGCGTCTGGTTTCGTGCAGGCTGATGCCGATGAACAGCCAGAACAGTGCGGCCAGCACGCTGGTAAAACTGAAATAGTGATCGAACAGGCCGCTGAACAGCGCGGCCAGCACCCCGATCATGCAGCCCAGGGTGATGGCGTTGTCGCGGGTCAGGACGATCCGTCCGCTGAACGGGCGTACCTCCTTCCACCAGCTGACCGTCACGGCGATGAACAGCAGCATGCCGGGCAGGCCGATCTTGTAGATGAAGTTCAACCACAAATTGGAAATACCGAATTGCGTGTAGCCGATAACCGGCGGATCGGTCTTGAAGCCGATGCCGAACGGGAAGGTGGCCATGGCGTCCGGGAAGTGGCTGTACTCCAGAAAGCGAATCGCGGTGCTGACGTCGTCATCGGTGAACAGCCCCATCAGTCGCTCTTGCAGCGGAGGGTAGAACATCAACAGCAACACCCCGGCGGCGATGCCGCCCGTCAGCAAACGTCCGAGGTGCGGAATGCGACGGTGCGCCATCCAAAGCATCACGGCCACCAGACTCACCAGCGCCCCGCGTGAACCGGTCAGCAACAGGCCGATGGCGCCCAGTATCGCCACCGCCAGGCCCAGCCTGCGCGCCGAACCGCTGCGGGTCATGCCGAAACAGAACGCCAGCGGCAGCAGCATCGCCAGCGCGCCGCCCGCCACGTTGGGGTGCATCCACGGCGAGCCCATGCGGCTGGAAAACGATTGCAGGCTTTGCGTAAGGGTGTCCGCGCCGCTGTAGCCCAGACTGCCGAGGATCGGGATGATGGCGGTCGCTGTGCCTTTGGTCACATAGAGCGAAATGGACAGCAGCAGCATCAGCAGGGTCCCGCCGAGCAGCGCCATGACCGCGTTTTCAAGGTTTTTGCTGTCGGTCAGCAAGCGCGGGACCAGAAACAGGATCGACAGGTTGAACAGCCAGCGCACCCAGTTGATCGGTCCGTTGCCCTCGGCAACCACCGTCAATTGGCCAACCAGAAACGGGAAGGCACTGAACAGCATCAGCGCCACCAGCAGCTTCTCGGTGCGCAGCATGCTCGGCACGCGGGCCTGTTCCTGAAACATGGTCTGCAACAGGTAGCTGCCCCAGGTCAGCATGATCAGCGCTTCGGACACCGTGGTGCGAATGCCGATCTGCACCGTGGAGTAGGGCAGAAACGTGCCGATCAGGCAAAACAGCAAAAGGCCCCACACCGGGCGACGAATCACTGTGGCGGCCGCCGCAAGGCCGATCGCGGCCAGCAGCACGAAAGGCGTCGGCAGCAGCCAGACCATCACGCCGAACATCAGACTGAACAGTAATCCCACAGGCAAGGCCAACGGCATCAGCGTAATTCCTCCAGCGCGGCGCGCACGCGTGTGCAGAAGGCATCCAGGTGATAACGCTCGGTCCAGTCGCGAGCCACGGCGGGGTCCTCTTCAGGTGCCTGCGCCAGGGTGCCCATCAGGCGAATCAGGTTGCCGCTGTCGGTTGGTGAAAAACGCGGACTGTTGGGTGGGGCGACCTCATCCAGCGACGAACCGCTGGCAACGGCGACCGGTGTACCCACATTGAGCGCCTCGATCACCGGCAAGCCGAAGCCTTCGCACCACGACGGCTGCCAGAGCCGCTCGGCATTGCGATAGACCGCATGCAGTTCAGCGTCGCTCAGGCCGGTCAGCACGTGCAGCCCCGGCAATTGACGCTGGGCTTCGGTCAGCGGTTCATCGCCACCGACCAGCACCAGCTCGGGCGTGTCGACGAACTGCATGCGCGCGGTCTGCCAGGCCTCGACGAACCATTTGATGTTCTTGCGCGGCTCGCGCGTGCCCACGCACAGCCAGTAGCGCACAGGCAGGCGTAGCTGACTGATGTCGGCCGGTTCACCTTTGAAGTTTTCCACCAGCAGCGGCACGACGCGCAGCTTGTCCTTGATCTGCGGGAACAGACGCGCGGCTTCGTCTGCGGTGAACTGCGACGGGGTCCAGATCTGATCAGCCACTTTCAGCGACCAGGTAATCGACAGGTAATCGGTCAGCCGATAGATGCGGGCTTTCAGGCGTGAGCCGTGATTGTTCTGCTGAGTGAGCTGAAACAGGTCGTGCAGTTGCAACACGTAGCGCATTCCCGCCGGTTTGCGGCCCAGCGGCAAACCCATATTGATGTTGGCAACGTAGATTTCGATCCCGGCGTCGCGCAGCGCCTCTGGCAGCCAGGCGCCTTCGAAGCGCAGCCGGTCCGGCAGGCGATGCACTGAATCCAGTGGCGCTGCCCAGCGCGGTACATGCATCAGGCGGCGTGCCGGATGGTCATATGGCGCCACGCCGAACAGTTGCAGCCGGACGTCCGGCTGCGCGCGAAACGCCTGTTCGAGGGCCAGATTCTGGCGGCCGATGCCGCTGATGGGATAACCGGCTGCCGCGCGGTAATCAAGTCCTATACGCATGAGCGCGATCCTTGCTTGGGGAGCGAAAAACGGTTGTAGATCACTTCCAGTTGAGCGGCCGACACAGACCAGTCGTGACGGGCGCGTACGTAAATACGGCCAGCTTCACCGATCTGCTCGAGCCGGGCAGGCTTGTCGACATATTCGACGATCAGCGTCGCCAGCCCGGAGGCTTCCTCGCTGCCCAGATAATGTTCGCCATTGGTGACCGACAGCCCGGAAACACCTTGTGCCGTAGTGACCACCGGCAGCCCGGCGGCCATGGCCTCGAGTGTCTTGAGCTTGGAGCCGCCGCCCTGACGCAATGGCGCGAAGAACATCGCCGCAGTGGCCTGCAACGCACGCAGATCCGGGACGAAGCCCAGCCACTCGATGCGCGGATCGGGCCAGCGCTCACGCCAGGTTTCAGGCATGCCGAAGCCGCCGATGGCAAAGCGCACCTCCGGTGCCTGGGCCCAGACGTGAGGCATGATTTCGTCCAGAGCCCACTCGATGGCGTCGATATTGGGGCCGTACTCGTAGTTGCCGATGAACAGCAGACGGTGGCTGGTGCGGTTGGCGTGAACGCTGGCGTAATGGCCGCAATCGACGCTGTTGACCACGTAGGACGTCGCCCTGCCGCTCAGGCGCGAAAGCGCCTTGGCGTCGTCTTCGGTCACGGCAATCAGCTCGCCGGTCTGCTTGAATACGCGTTTTTCCCAGCGCCGGTAACGCCAGCGGTCGTACACGGCGAACAGCCCGGCCCAGCGCGGCAAGCGGTCGTAACTGGCCGCGCCAAGGTCGGACTCGACGTTGTGCTCGGTGAGCACGAACGGTTTGCCCGAGCGCTTGAGGGCGCGTTCGAAGGGCTGGAAAAAATAGGTGTGCTGCAACTGGATGATGTCCCAGTCTTCCTTGAGCAGTTCTGCGAAAACCTGTTCCAGTTGCGGTGCATAACCATTGATGCTGGCCAGCATGGGAGGCGGCGCAAAGGCTATGGCTAGCAACGTGCGCAGGCTGAACAGCGGGCGGCGGTCGACCACGATCAGGCGTTCCAGCCAAGGCTCGACTGCGGCGCGGCAACTGTCATCCAGCGGGGTTTTGGACTGCACCAGCAAGGTGATGCGATGACCACGCGCTGCCAGGTTGCGCAGCAGATGGTATTCCCGAGTCTTGCCGCCACTGGTCGTCGGCCACGGCAGGTAGGGGAGTGTCCATAGAATTCGCATACGTCAGGGTTTCCATTCCAGAATCTGTAGCGTCGGCTTGAGCAACAACGTAATGCCCTCGCTGCCGGACAGCGGAGTACGTCCGCCGGTGAGCGGGTCGTGCACAACGGCGGCGGTAATGTCCGGAAAGGTCAGCGACGTGCCCGCAGCACTCCAGAACATCAGCAAGCGCGTGCCGTCGGCGCGAATCCAGGGCACAGCGTACAAATCATCGGGTACACGGCTGACGGCAGGCGCGTCTGCGGGTTGCAAACGTGGGCCGGTGATCGTCAGAAAGTTTTTCAAGGCGCCGTAGACAGCCTTGGGGTCGGCTTGCAGATCAAGCAGTCCATAGCCCTGATCGCGGGCCGAGGCGCGCTCATCGAGGTCGCTGAGGTTGAACAGAAAGATGCGCTGGAAATCCATGGCACTCATCAGTGCCAGACGTCGCAGGGTGAAATCTGCCTGACCGCTGGTGCCGATCAGGCGCTGCATTTCTACCGGCCCCGAGTAGCTCGACCAGCCCCATTCGGTGGCCCAGACCTGAGTGACGCCGTTGCCGTGCAGCAGGTTGTTCATGGCATTGGCGCGCACCAGAAAATCCCGGTCCGGCACCGAGTCGCCTTCCGGGTACTCGGAATACGGGTGGTAGGCGGCCACGATGTTCTGTTTGCCGAGGCCGTTTTCGAGCAAAGTCTGCAGCATATAGCCCGGGGTGCTGTGCATCTGGCTGTAATAGGCCATGCCAGCGGTGACGATGGTTTTGTCCGGCAGCACCGAACGAATTGCGTTGGCCGTGGTGGTCAGCAATCGGCCATAGGCGGCCGGGTCTTCCTTGGGCAGCCAGATGATGTTCGGTTCATTCCATACCTGCCAGTTGCCGACTTGCGGATAACGCTGGGCGAGGGCGGCCATACGTGCCGCGAAGAGGTTGAAATCCGTAGGTGGGTACTGATCGCGACTGGCCGCGTCGGCCGGGGCACTGCTGGCGAACGGCGCCGAGCCCACCAGATATGCCAGTGTGTTGTAGTTGCGGGCCTTGATCGCCGCCATGGCCGCGTCCAGTTCAGC
The DNA here is from genome assembly GCF_001293775.1 of Pseudomonas syringae pv. cilantro. Taxonomy (GTDB): domain Bacteria; phylum Pseudomonadota; class Gammaproteobacteria; order Pseudomonadales; family Pseudomonadaceae; genus Aquipseudomonas; species Aquipseudomonas syringae_P. The sequence goes on along the minus strand of NZ_LGLN01000065.1, from coordinate 104,223 downwards.
CAGCGCGTACTGGTCCTTTTTGGGCTCGATGATCGGCCAGTGGATGGTCAGTCGCACCCAGTTCAGGCCCAGTTCGTCGAGACGGTTCATCTGTTGCTGATAAATGTCCGGGGCGAAGTACTGGAACTGTACGTTGACGCCCAGAAAATCCTTCCAGACCACCTCGCGAGGCGCTTTCAGGACGGTCGCTGCCTGAACCGCGCAGCTTAGTATGGCGGTCATCAGTGCAGCCGTGAGGGTCTGCCGGAATCTGGATGGACGTTGCATATCATTTCACCTCGCAGGCCTGCCTGAAAACATCCCGAAAACGTTCAGCGGTGAGGCTCCAGACCCGGGACCTGCCCATGTCCAGCGCCTTTTCCGCCCATTGCACAACCAGATCCGGTGTCGCGCAGACATGCGTCAAGGCGTTCGCCAGGCCCTCGACGTCGCCCTGCGGATAAATCATGCCGTTGCCATGCGAGACTTCTTCGGCAAACGAGCGGGCATCCGAGGTAATCACGCCGCGTCCGCAGGCCACAGCCCAGGACAGGGCGCCGCTGGTGCCACGCAGTTGGCCGAGAATCTTCAGTTTGCTCGATTCACGATAGGGCAGCACCATCACATGGTGGGCCTGAATCACCTGCGGGATCTGTTCGGCGGGCAAGTCCAGTTGCCAGTCGACGAGGTCGGTCAGGCCCAGCCGACGGATGTGCAACCGCAGCTGTTGCAGATAACTGCCGGATGGACCGAACGCCATTTCCGGTTCGCTACCACCGGCGAGCGTCAGGCGCACGTTCGAGCGCAGCGCTGGCTGGGCGGTGAATACGCTGGCCAGCGCGTCCAGCAGGTCTTCGATCCCCTTGCCGCGATAGATAAACCCGAAGTACAGCAGGCGCAGCGGTTTCAACGGTGGCAGGGGCAGCGGTTCAATGGCCACATTGCCGTGATTGATCACCACCATTTGCTCCGGTTTGAGGCCCATGCGTTGCCGGAGGCTGCGGCTGCCGGCCTGGGTGAGGGTGATCAGGCGCGTCATGTGCCTGGCCAGTTGCCGTTCTTCATGCAGGCACAGCGGATCGGCCAGCACCGTGGCGATCTCCGGCAAGGGCGAGCGCATGCCGCTGGCGACGGACAGCGGCCAGGGCAGTGTTTCCCGACGCCAGACCAGTCGTTCGGGGTCATGAACGGTGGCGGTCAGTGGCAGAGTTGGAAAGCGCCGACGCAGGCTGCGCAACGCCTGAAACTCCGCAAGCCGCCCGCCACCCAGCTCGCCATGCACCAGATCGATGCCGTTCCAGTCGGTGTTCGCCACTCGCTGCTCGGCCGCCCGAGGGTCGTTGCCGATCCCCTGCAATGGCGTGCTGATCTGCAGCCCGAGGCCTTCCAGCGCCTTGCGAAGGTGCCCGGCATAGTCGGCGATGCCGTTCTGCTCAGGAGGCAGCGGGGCGAGCAGGGCAATGCGCATCAGCCGCGGCTCCCGATCCGTTTGAGAAACTTCAGGACCCGCTCCGGCACTTCGAAACGGCGGCGGTTGATGATGATGCCGTCGACTTTCTTGAAAGCGGTGTTGAGGTTGTGCAAGGTGTCTTCCAGCATCGGCACCGTGGTTTCCTGCGCCCGCACCACCAGCACAATCAGATCGGCCTTGCGCAGCAACACGAAGGCATCCTGATTGGCGGCCAGAGCCGAGGCATTGATCAGCACGATCTCGCCAGGGCTCGCCGGGCCAGGGCCTTCGGCGCGCACCCGATGGCCCTGTTCGATCAACAGCTTGCTCAGTCGCTCGATCACGAACGATACGCCTGCGCCGGATTTGACCGACGTGAAGCCGATGGTCAGCCCGTGCCCGTCGACCTGATCCAGCGGCAGAATGCCGTAGATCCGGTGCAGGTTTGAGGTGAAGGCAGCGCTGCGTTCCTGAGCCCGCTCCAGGTCAGGCAGGCTGGTCCAGACCGGCACACCGAAGCTGCTTTCGATCTTGTCGCCATCATGAATGCGCTGGTCGAGCATGTAGAAGAAGTACAGCGCCAGAACACCGACCACAAGGCTCAACGGAATCGCCAGAAACAGCATCAGCAGACTCTTCGGGAAGACCCGGCTGGGGTTGAAGGTGGCTTCTTCGATGGTCGCGATGTTGCTGATCTGGCTGTTGTCCAGTTCGCGGTCGATGCGCGATTTTTCCAGGCTGTCTTTGTACAGGGCATAACTTTTCTGGGCTGCGTCCAGCTCGTTCTGCAGGCGCGAGAGTTCCGGTTCCAGGTTCAGCGCCTGCTGACGGTCGTTTTCCAGTTGGGCAATTTGCGCATTCTGCTGGGCCAACTGAGTCTGCAAGCGTGCGTAGCTGGTCTGCTGGTCGGCATACACGTTTTGCATGCGGTTGTAGATCGGGTTGGGCGTGATGCTTTCCGAGCGCTGGACCGTCGCGTCCTGTTCGTTGAGCAGCTTCTTCAGGTTGGCAATTTCTTCGTTGACCGCACGGATCGGCGGCGCCTGCTCCTTGAACGAGCGCAACATTTCCTGACGTTCCACTTCTTTGCCGTTGATACGATTCTGCAAGTCCTGTCGATTAGGGTTGAGCGCCAGCTCGCGTCCGGCCGAAACGGTCTTGGGCTGCTCGGCCAGCTGTTTTTTCAGCAGGTCCAGACCGGCCTTGGTCGAGGCGATAGAGCGAACGGTATTGTTGCGCTCGGTACGCAGGTCGTTGAGCCCCTGCGATGTATCAGCCAGGCGCTGGGAGATGCTCACCGCGCTCAGCTGATTAAGGTAGTTCTGGATCTGCTTTTTATACTCGATGATGTTCTCGGCAGTGGTTTTGACTTCCGACTCATAGAACGCATACAGGCTGACCCGGCCCAGCGTTTTGGTTCGCTGCAACTGGTACTCTTCGATCCAGGTCCTGAGCACGGTCTGTGCAGTAGCCGGGTCGTTCCAGGTGAAGGTCAGCTCCATCACCGACGAGCCTGGTTCGTGACTCACCTTGAAGTTTTTCTCCAGGCCTTCGGCCAGTCGCTCGGACTGCGAGCGTTTTTCCACCAGGCCGATGAATTGCAGCACGCTGCGAAATCCTTCGACGATACCGCCGACGACCGCCTTGATGCCGTTCTTTACCGAGGCCAGCACACCGGTTTGAGGTTGCGCCATGGACAGCTCGGCCAGGTATTTCTCAGATACGGCACGCATGATCGGGCGCCCGCTCAGCATGCGCTCCTCGTCCAGCAATGGATCGCGCAGGCCGCTGGGCAGTACGATGGACTGGCGGTCGGAAAGCTCGATAGGCACGGTGCTGCTTTCACGGCCGGGCTTGACCAGCAACAGCGCAGTCGATTCATAGCGGTTGGGGAGCAGAAACGCGCCGAGCAGAATGATGACGAACGTCGCCAGCACGGTAATCTGGACTTCGCGCTTGAAGATGAAAAACAGGCGCAGCAAGTCGCGGAATGAACGGATGTTGATCATGTCTGTTTCCCTGACAATTAATTGTTGTTGCGCAACTCGTAGTTCAAGCCCAGGCCGATCGACTTCGCGAAGGGAATCAGCTGGTTGAAATACAGGGAAACGCCGTCAACCTTGTTGCCGACCGATGATTTGGGAACGAACACAATGTCGCCGCGTTTCAACAGCACCGGCGCCGTGGGGCCTCCGGCACCTGCCCATAGGAACTTGCTGTAGTCGAAGAGGTAGGTCTTGTAGAGCCCGTTTTCTTCCTGACGCAACAGCGCCACCTGACCAGCATCCGCATCCAGTGCCACACCACCAGCGCCGATGATCGCTTGCTCCAGACTGGTGGCGATGCTGGTAGACAGGGTGACCGAGTTGCGCACCGCACCGCCCACGAACACGGTATTGCCCGGAGACTGGGAGATGTTGATGGTCAGCGCCGTTTCGCGGTAGACGTTCTGCAGTTTGCTTTCCAGCAGGTCATTGAGTTGTGGCAGCGTAAGGCCGGCCGCTTTGACTGTGCCGATGTACGGGTAGGAAAACGTGCCGTCGTTGAGCACCTGAAACAGCGTCAGTTCGTAAATGGAGTTGGCTGTGAACGCCGAGATGGAAGGCGCCTCGCCGCTGTTGCGCACAATCCGCAGCGTGTCGCCGGCCCTGATCCGCTCCGGTGGCAAAGGCTTGCCGGCCAGCGCCCGTCCCGCGGCCTGGCTGGCCTCGATCTGCGCGCGGTCATCGGGCAGGCCGATTCTCGAGGGGGTGTTGCACGCGCTCAACAGCAATAAGCTGGCGATCAGCATCATGCTCTTCATTGTTTCTGAACTCCTGTCATGCACAAATACGGCTCCCTTGCGGGTAATAAATTCATGGTGGCGGGATGTTGCTCAACTCTTTACAGCCTGCTCGGGTACACGTCCGTAAATGTCGGTGAAGCGCACGATGTCGTCCTCGCCCAGATACTCGCCGCTCTGGACTTCGATCATCACCAGATCGATTACGCCCGGATTGACCAGCCGATGGGTAAAGCCCGGTTTGATGAACGTCGATTCGTTGGTGTCGAGCATGAATTCGCGCTCGCCATTGGTTACCGTGGCCATGCCACTGACCACGATCCAGTGTTCGCTGCGGTGATGGTGCATCTGCAATGACAGAGAGGCCTGCGGGCGAACCACAATCCGTTTGATCTTGAAGCGCTTGCCTTCCTCGAGCACCGTGTAAGTGCCCCAGGGGCGGGTGACGGTGCGATGCAGACGATACGCATCGTGCCCCTGACGCTTGAGTTCCTGGGCGATAATTTTTACGTCCTGACTGCGTCGGCCGTCTGCGATCAGCAAGGCGTCGGGGGTGTCGATGATGATCAGGTTATCCAGACCGATGGCGCCGACCAGGCGTTTGGGCGAGTCGATGTAGCAGTTGCTGACGTCATGCAGCACCGTTTCGCCATTGCACTGGTTGCCTTGCGCGTCGGCGGCCGTCAGCTCGCGCACTGCCTGCCACGAGCCGATGTCACTCCAGCCGAGCTCGCACGGTACGACGGCAACTTTTTCGGAACGCTCCATCAGCGCGTAGTCGATGGAAATGTCGGGGACGAGACCAAATGCGTCGCTGTCCAGTTCGATTTGCAGTTCGCGGTTGCCTTCCTTGCGCTGGCTTGATGCCAGGCAGGCCCGCACGGCACTCAGCACCTCGGGGGCGTGGGTTTGAAATTCGCGTAACACGGCATCGGCGCGCATGCAGAACATCCCGGCGTTCCACAGGTGCAGGCCGCCATCCAGCCAGGCCTGAGCGGTGGCCGCATCAGGTTTTTCCACAAAACGGGCCACCTGGCAGCCCTCTGCGCTGAGCGCCTGACCTTTCTCAATGTAGCCAAAGCCGGTTTCCGGGGTGCTGGGCACGATGCCGAAAGTCACCAGCCAGCCCTGGGCAGCCAGTTGCTGCGCGGCGGTCACTGCCCGAAAAAACGCATCGACATCGGTGATCAGGTGGTCGGCAGGCAGCACCAGCAGCTGTGCATCATCCCCGTACTGCTGGCTGACGTGCAGCGCGGCGGCGGCAACAGCGGCGGCGGTGTTGCGCCCGAAGGGCTCAAGGATGAAGTCCAGACGTGCCTTGCCCTTGTTGAGCTGGCGATAGTCATCCACGGTGCGAAAGTACACTTCGCGGTTGGTGACGGTCAGCAGGTGATCGACGCCGGGCAGGCCGACCGCGCGCTTGAAGGTTTTCTGTAACAGGCTTTCGCCGTCAGGAAGGCGCATGAACGGCTTGGGCATGGCTTCGCGCGAGACTGGCCACAGACGGGTGCCGGAGCCACCGGCGATGATGCAGGGAATAAGGATGCTCATCAATAAGCCTCGCGAGTGAAGATCACTGCCGGGACAGTGCGCATAAGGATGTACAGGTCGAACCAGACGGACCAGTTTTCGATGTACTCGAGATCGAATTCGACGCGTTTTTCGATTTTTTCTACGGTGTCTGTTTCACCACGATAGCCGTTGATCTGCGCCAGCCCGGTAATACCGGGTTTGACGCGATGGCGCGACGTGTACTCCTTCACCGCCTGTTCGAACAGAATGCCTGCCGCCTTGGTCGCGGTCGCATGCGGGCGCGGCCCGACCATCGACATGCTGCCGGCGACCACATTGAACAGCTGGGGCAATTCATCCAGGCTGGTCTTGCGAATGAAGCGGCCAACCCGCGTGATCCTCGCGTCGCCCCGGGTGGTCTGTTGCTCGGCGGTCGCATCGGCCTGGTGCTGGTGCATGGAGCGGAACTTGAACACCTCGATCAGGCGGTTGTTGTAACCATAGCGTTTCTGCCGAAACAGCACCGGGCCAGGGGAATCGATTTTGATCGCCAGGGCCACCAGCACCATCACGGGCGACAAGGCCAGCAATGCCAGCGATGACAGGACGATGTCCTCGGCACGCTTGATGAACGGCGACCAGCCATTGAGCGGCACCTCGGACGCATTGAACATCGGCAGTCTGGCGACTTCGGTGATGCGGTTGTGGGTGTGCCGAAAGGCGATCATGTCCGGCACCAGCAGCACGTTCACCGGTAACCTGCGCAGTTCACGAATGATGTAGTCCATGCGGTTTTCCGCCGTCCAGGGCAGGGCGACCAGCACTTGAGTGACTTTCTCTTCGCGAATCAACCGCTCCAGATCGCTGGTATTGCCGAGCATTGGAAGGTTGGCCACGGTCTTGGGCATGCGTCCGATGCGGTCATCGATAAAGCCGGTCACGCCCGAACGAATGTCCTGATGCTCAAGCAGATACTCGGCCAGGCGCTGGCCGTTTTCTGTAGCGCCCAGGATCACCGCATGTTGCAGGAACACACCTTTGCGCATCTGGTGTTTGAACAGCATCAGCAGCAGCAGGCGGGTGATGCCGAACAGGGCGAGGCTGCCCAGATACCAGATGATCAGCTCCTCATGGGAGAGGTAGCCGAACATCCCCAACGCTTGTTGCATGAACAGCAACAGGCCGAATGCAGCCGACCAGGCCAGGGCAATCGTGCCCATGCGCAGGTCGTTGCTGAACAGCGCTTCGGAATAGATCCCCATGGCCTGAAACACCAGCACGCCGACAAAGCCGAAGAACAACATGATGGCCAGGTAGCTCTCTTGCGCTTCCAGTTCGCTTTCCTTGGTCAGCAGCATGATCAGCAGGCCGGGGAGCATGCAGGCGATGCCGTGGGTCAGGCGAATACCGAAGAGAAAGTATTCGACCAGACTGGTACGGGTGAGCGAAAGACTGTCAACCGGTTGTAACCTCATAAAACTCCTCTACGTCCTGTAATCGCCGGTTCCAGCTGATTCCCGAGTTCTCTGATCGCCTGCATGCAGCGTCGGAAAAGAATCTTTGTGCTGATTGCGTTGTAGCGTAGTCATTGCCATGTAAGCGTGATGGCTAATTGGGACTGTCTTTTGTGAATAACACTTTATATATGTCGTCCGCTTCCGAATTTTATTTAAGACTTTTCAATCGTTTGTGGATGAAAATCCCTCAAATGAATGGTTTCTGCTGTGAGTAAAGCTTAAGGATCCGAAAACAACAGGCCTAACGTGTTTCATTTCTGAAACAAACCCTGGTTCGGACGCCGCGCGTTGCAATCAGGCCCCGCGCTGACGGGCGCAAACGCACATTGGCCGGGCCGGAAAAATTTTCCGACGTCGATGGGCTTTTTTCAGTTGGCTGGGGTCACACTCATGCGCCGCGACAAAATGCAGCCGAGCGCTGACGCACAGAAAAGAGCATTGCTCACCGGGTTTCATCTGCACGGTTCATCAGAGGAGGTGTCATGACACAACGCAGGGCAATGCTCATTCTTCACGGCAAGCAGGCACTCAACGAAGACGTGCGTGACGCTGTCGCCGACAAACGCAACCAAGGCTGGGAGCTCGACGTCAGGGTCACCTGGGAAGGCGGCGATGCACAGCGTCTGGTCAGCGAGGCGCTGGCCGCCGGGCATCGGCATATCGTCGCAGGCGGCGGCGACGGCACCTTGCGCGATATTGCCGAAGCTTTGGCTCTGGCCAATGAACCGCAGGCCAGCCTGACCATTCTGCCACTGGGCACGGCCAACGATTTTGCCCGCGCTGCCGGGGTGCCGCTTGAGGTGTCACAAGCCCTGCGATTGATGGATGTAGAGCCAAGCGCGGTCGATCTGGGTGAAGTGGGCGGCAAGCTGTTCCTGAACATGGCGACTGGCGGCTTCGGCAGTCAGGTCACCGCCAACACGTCGGAAGACCTGAAAAAGGTCCTCGGTGGCGCCGCATATCTGTTTACCGGCCTGACGCGTTTCAGCGAGCTGCATGCTGCGCATGGCGAGCTCACCGGCCCTGATTTTCACTGGCGCGGCGACTTGCTGGCGCTGGGTATCGGCAACGGCCGGCAAGCGGGCGGCGGACACGAACTGTGTCCCACTGCTCTGGCCGATGACGGCCTGCTCGACATCAGCATCCTGCCCGCCCCGCAAGAGGTAGTCGGCACGTTCAGGCGGCTGCTGGAAGGCGGGCTGGGGATCGACAACATGTTCATCCGCGCCCGTCTGCCCTGGGTAGAACTCAAGTCGGCGCAGGGTCTGGACATCAACCTGGACGGCGAGCCGCTGTCCGGTGAGGATCTGCGTTTTGTCGCGCGTCCGGGCGCGCTGCAAGTCCATTTACCGCTGGACTCACCGCTATTGAGCCGCACGCCGCTACTCAATCATCCAGACTGATAATCCGCTCGCGGACGCAAAACAGCACCAGACCGGCGACATCGTAGATCTGCAAGCGCTTCATGATCTGCGAGCGATGAGTTTCAACGGTCTTGATGCTGAGCCCCAGACCAGCGGCGATTTCCCGAGTGGATTTGCCGCGCACGATCAGGCGCAGGATTTCAAGCTGGCGCGCCGTAAGGTTGTAGCGTTCCTTCGATGCCAGACGCCCATCGTGTGGTGTGGGGTCGTTGCTGCGCTGGATGATGACGTGGGCAATCGCCGGGCTCAGGTAACGCTCGTCGTTGCGCAGTGCATCCAGCGCCCGCTCCAGCTCGGTGGCTGTAGCATCCTTGAGCAAATAGCCATCAGCTCCTGCCTCCAGCGCACGCAGAATCATCTCCGGGTCGCTGAGCATCGAAAGAATCAGAACCTTGCAGTGCGGTTGCGTGCGTCTCAACTCCCGCAATACACCAAGGCCGTCGACGTTTTTCATGCTGATGTCGAGAAGAATGATGTGGGGCTGAAGTCTTTGCGCGAGACTCGCCAGCTGCGCGCCGTCGGCGGTTTCGCCAATAATTGCGTAGCCCGGAATATTCGCAACCAGCGCTCGCACACCGGCTCTGATCAGTGCATGGTCATCGATCAGCAACAGATTGCAGGTCATCGTGGCTCTTTGTGTAGATGGTCCAGCTCATGGAAGCGAGAAACCGTCCGCCATTGCCGAAGGCAGCATGGACGCTTCTGACGCAGGCAATACTACCTCAATGGCAAGGCAAGTCAGCGTTCACCTGTCGGACGCCGAATGCCGTGCCTGCGACAGTCGCTGAGTGGCATACAGCCTTAATGATCGATAGAGAACTGGAAGAGCGCCGGCGATTACTGACGTGCGGTATTCGTGGAGGAAACAGGTGATCTGGAAGTGCTGGCAAGTTTTTCCAGCAGTTCGAGCTGTTCCTCATTGTCCATTTTCAGCTCGCCCGTATTCGGGTCAAGCAATTCGACCTGCCACGATATGAGCGTCAGGCAATTTTTAACCGTCAGCAATGCCTCGTGAGACAGTGGATGGGGATGACTGCCCGTTTCCAGGCTCTGACACACCTGCCGCGAGAAGTCGGCAATGCAGGAAACCGAGGCGGCTTGTGCTTCCTGGGCGAGTTTGCGCAGGCTGGTCACGAGGCAGCCGATAGCATCCTCGTCGTCGGAGATCAGTTCCAGATGCGCCAGGCACTCTTCTGATTTGTACAGGAGTGCCTGAGTGGTACTCAGGAACTGATCGTGTTTCTGCTGCCAATCATTGCTGCTCAACATCCTTTGTCTCCACAGATCATGGATCGCAAACTTCCGCTCGAGGCGGATGGTTGACAGTAAATGTCGATTCCAAACAAAAGTCTGTAGGGCATTTCCGAATGTTGCAGATAACGGAGATGTAGGGGGTTCATACGGGCAGCCCTGGGTCACTCGATTGCTTCGCCGTGGTCGGCATATGGCATTCCAGAGGCTGCGTGACACTCGGCAGATCCGACGCACCAGACGACGATGCCGCTCGATTGCCGGATTTGAAAGCGGCTACGCACGCTCTCTCCATTCAGGCAATGGGAATGCATGCACGATAGTGGCAATTATATGTCGATCATATCAGGTGATCCCTGATTGACTTTTTGGGCTTCGCCATAAATGGCCGGCGGCAGGTCGGGCGGTACCGGCTGAAGCAGTGACGTGTGCCGCCTCGTCTGCACGCAGGCAGTGTCGTACCCGCAGAGGGTAGTGCTAAAGTGATATCAATGCCTGAGCCTGAACTTTATCGCTATTAAGGTCCGGCCCTTTTCAGCCGATACACCTTTTGCAGACTCATCATGACCATTGCTTCTGGAGCTAAAATGGCAGGCATTCTCGACACAGTAGATCAACGCACACAGCTGGTGGGCGAGAATCGCCTGGAAATTCTCATGTTTCGCCTTGCCGGTCGGCAGTTGTTCGCGATCAACGTGTTCAAGGTCCAGGAAGTCCTTCAGCTGCCCAAGCTGACCCTTATGCCGCAACGACACTCGTTCGTGTGCGGTGTGGTCAATCTGCGCGGTCAGACCCTTCCGGTGATCGACCTGTCCCAGGCCATCGGCATGCGTCCACTGGTGCCGGGGCCTGGCAGCACGATCATCGTCACCGAGTACAACCGCTCGGTTCAGGCCTTCCTGGTCGGCGGTGTCGATCGTATCGTCAATATGAACTGGGATGCGATCATGCCGCCACCGGCCAGTGCCGGTCGCCAGCATTACCTGACCGCGATCAGCAAGGTCGATGATCAACTGGTCGAGATCATCGACGTTGAAAAAGTCCTCGCCGAGATCGTGCCGTATAACGCCAAGGTGTCCCGCGAGAAGCTCGAAGATCCGGTGCTGGAAAATGCCCGCGGCCGCGAAGTGCTGCTGGTCGACGACTCCAAGGTGGCGCTGGCGCAGTTGCGCGATACCCTGTCTCAGCTGGGCTTGAAGCTGCACGTGGCCAGCGATGGTCTCAAGGCGCTGAACATGCTCAAGGCCTGGGCGGACGCTGGCGAGAACGTGCAGGAAAAACTGCTGATGGTGTTTACCGATGCCGAGATGCCGGAAATGGATGGCTATCGTCTGACCACCGAAATTCGCAGCGATCCGCGCCTGCGGGCGTTGTATATCGTGCTGCACACCTCGTTGTCCGGCAGCTTCAACGAATCGATGGTCAAGAAGGTCGGCTGCGACAATTTCCTTTCCAAATTCCAGCCTGACAAGCTGGTCGAAGTGGTGCGTGAACGTCTTCTGATGATCATCTGAAGCGACAGCGCTCCATGCGCGTGATGCCCGCCGGGTCTGCTTCGTATAAGCTTTGATGTCTGCATCAAAGCTTGTCGTGCCACTCAAGGAACCGGCCCCCATGTTACGTCTCAGCTCGCTCTATCGCTTCCCGCTCAAGTCCTGCAAGGCTGAGACGTTGCAATGCGCATCCTTCGATCAGATGGGTCTGGCAGGTGACCGCCGCTGGATGCTGGTCGATGAGAGTACGGGCCGTTTCTTCACCCAGCGCGCCATCGCGCACATGTCGCAATTGTCCGTGCTGTGGAATGCCAGTGGCGGCGTAACGCTTTCTGCGCCCGGTTTCGATGCGCTGGACGTAGCTGTGCCGCTGGATATCGAGTTCAATCTGCGAGGCGTGACCGTCTGGCGCGATTCCCTGCAAGTGCCTGATGCGGGTGATGTGGCCGCCGAGTGGGTCAGTCGCTTTATCGGCAAGCCTACGCGCATGGTGTACATGCCTGCCGAGCGGGCGCGCTGGATGCCCGGTGGCCATGGTCGCGACGAAGGTCGGGTAAATTTCGCCGATGGTTTTCCGCTGCTGCTGATCGGTCAAGGCTCGCTCGACGACTTGTCGGCGCGGATGGGCAGGCGCATGGAAATGCTGCGCTTCAGGCCCAATCTGGTGATCGAAGGGGCCGAAGCCTTCGCCGAAGATGGCTGGAAGCGCATCCGGATCGGCGACATCGAATTCCATCTGCTCAAGGCGTGTGCGCGCTGCATTCTGACCACCATCGACCCGGCTACCGGTGAGCGCAGTGCTGATCGCGAGCCTTTCGCTACGCTCAAAAGCTACCGGGAAGTGGAGGGTAACGTCATGTTTGGCCAGAACATGGTCAACGACGGGCCTGGGGAGCTGGAAGTGGGCATGTCGGTCGAGATACTGGAATAGCGTCGACCTCGGGGTAAAGCGCTCGGATGAGGCTTTACCCTGTAGCGCTGCCGAGCAGTCAGAGGTCGTCGAAGAAACGCTCGTGCCAGTCGACCAGCGGCTGAGGCGAGTTGAGCTTCTGGCCGTAGATCACCGAATAAGACAACACGTTCTGCACGTACTGCCGGGTTTCGTCGAACGGGATGCTTTCTACCCAGACATCGAAGGCCAGGTGGTTGGCGCCTTTGAGCCACTGCCGCACGCGGCCGGGGCCTGCGTTGTAGGCGGCCGAAGCGAGCACCCGGTTACCGTTGAACTGGGCATGCACCGAGCTCAGGTAGGCGGCGCCCAGCTGAATATTGGTGTCCGGGTCCAGCACCTGCTGCGGCGAGGCGAGCGGGATGCTGTACTTGCGCGCGGTCTCTTTGGCGGTCGCCGGCATCAGTTGCATCAGGCCGGCAGCGCCAACGCCCGAGCGGGCATCGTCCATGAACGCGCTTTCCTGACGAGTAATCGCAAACACCCAGCTCGAGTGCAGGCCTCGTACCCTCGCTTCGCGTACCAGCGTGTCGCGATGCGCCATCGGGAAGCGGATGTCCAAATCGTCCCAGTACTGCGCCTGACTGATAGTGCGGATTGCCGGGAAATACCATTGCATGTCGTAGGCCAGTTTGGCCTGGGCAACCATTTCGTCGCGATTGAACAGGCGGCTGACGTGATACCACTCGCGTCGGCCGTTGACGATCTCGCCGCGATCATGAAACTCCAGTGCGCGGCGCACGCCCGGCGTGTTGCGGACCTTGTTGATCAGCGCCTGGCTAAGCACCAGCGGCTTGTTATTAAGCTGGTAAGGGCTCTGGGTGCGGTCGGCAGCGAGAAAACCGTAGAAGTCGCGTTCCTTGGCAACGTCCTTGTACAACGCAGCAATCAGCGGGCTGTTGGGTTGTGCCAGTTCCAGCGAACGGGCTTCCCAGTAACGCCAGCGATTGGTTGCCGCCAGATCCTTGGGTAGCCGACGCGCCAGTTCGTAAGCATCTTCCCAGCGACCCAGACGCAGCAGCAGGCGCAGACGCCATTCGGTGACTGTGTCGTCGCGCAGCTCAGGGTCGTACCGGGTCATGACTTCAAGCGCGCGGTCGTCGTAACGACGGGCCAGGGTCAGGCCGATCTCCTTGGCGATCTCGACTTGCTCTTCGCGAGAGAAATGCATGGTCGCGGCGTAGCTGTCGAGCATCGACAGGGTTTTCTGCGGGTCCTGCTTGGCCAGACGGCGCAAGCCCAGGCCGACCACGTCGGACATGGCTTCGTCTACCGGCACGAATTGCCCGGGGTTGTTGACCATTTCCGGCTTCTGGGCGACCGCCAGCAGCAGGCGTCCTTGCGGGGCCAGTGAATTGAGGCTGTTGACCAGGGTGGTGGCCAGACTGTAATTGCGGGCCTGTGCCGCCAGCTTGGCGCGCTGCCAGCGCTTCTGTTCCGTCAACTGGCCTGCCGCGGCCCACTGGGCGAAGAATCCGTCACAGGCAGCCGGCAAGGTCTTGCCGGTCATCCAGAGCTTTTCGGCACTGGCGTAACCTTCGGCACGTTTATTGTTGTTCAACTGATACTGCCCGTACAGGCAGTCCAGTTCGACGAACTTCATCTTCGGGTCGTAATACTTGACGAAGGGTTGCCAGTCACCGCGCTCTGCCAGCCAGCGTAACCAGCGCAGCTTCATCCAGTTGGCCTGGGGGAGGTCGCCATGTTCGGCCAGAAACTTCTCGATCTCGGCGTTGCTCGCCGTTTTCAGGCGCGCGGTCAGCTTGTCGTATTCGAGATACGGCTCCAGCGGATAGTCAGCCAATGCCGTGGCGTACATCTGATAGGGCCCTGAATCGCCCTTGGCCAGTGCGCGCTTGGCTTCGTCGTAATACTTGCGTTGTTGGTTGAGGTCGGCCGCATGAGCAGTCTGAACGGCAGTGGCGGAGAGGAGCAGGCACGATAAAAGGCTGAACAAACGACTGCGCATGAGACTTCCGAGCAGATGAGTCGGTGAAAAGTATGACTAGCTTAGCCTTTTGCCAGCTCTTGGTGAAAGCATTGCCGACACACTTGACTCATGTAGAAATAATTAGCGGTTATAAAGGTGTTTTGATGTCGACACGGGTGCCACGAAACCCGACATCCGCAGGCTATCTCAGGTAGAATGCGCGCCCGGTTTTTGGAGAAGCTCATGACCCTGCTCAAATTCAGCGATGTGTCCCTTGCTTTCGGCGCCATGCCGTTATTGGACAAGGTGTCCTGGCAGATCGCCCGTGGTGAGCGGGTGTGCATCATCGGCCGTAACGGCACAGGCAAATCCAGCATGTTGAAGCTGGTAAAAGGCGTTCAGAAGCCCGACGAGGGCGCCGTCTGGCGCGCGCCGGGCCTCAAGATCGGCGAATTGCCCCAGGAATTGCCGGTAGCCGACGAACGGACAGTGTTCGACGTCGTCGCCGAAGGCCTGGATGGCGTCGGCGCCTTGCTCGCTGAATATCATCATCTGGCCCAGAACTGCGTGACCGAGGAAGACCTGAACAAGCTGATGCATGTTCAGCAGGACCTCGAAGCCCGCGATGGCTGGCGCTTGCAACAACTGGTCGACAGCACCCTGAGCCGCTTGCAGTTGCCTGCCGACAAGACGCTGGCCGAGTTGTCCGGCGGCTGGCGTCGTCGCGTCCTGCTGGCCCAGGCGCTGGTTTCCGAACCGGACCTGTTGCTGCTCGACGAGCCGACCAACCACCTGGACATCGGCGCCATCGCCTGGCTTGAAGAAGCCCTCAAGGATTTCCAGGGTGCGGTGCTGTTCATCACCCACGACCGGGCATTCCTGCAAAACCTTGCCACGCGCATTCTGGAGCTGGACCGTGGTGGCCTGATCGACTGGAATGGCGACTACGCCAGCTTCCTGGTTCACAAGGAAGCCGCGCTGGCCGCTGAAGAGACGGCCAACGCACTCTTCGACAAGCGTCTGGCGCAGGAAGAAGTGTGGATTCGTCAGGGCATCAAAGCGCGTCGTACCCGTAACGAAGGCCGCGTGCGCGCACTGAAAGAATTGCGCGTAGAACGCAGCGAGCGCCGTGAGCGTACCGGCAAGGCCAACATCCAGCTGGACACTGCCGAGAAATCCGGTAAACAGGTCATGATCCTCGAGAACGTCAGCTTCGCTCACCCGGGCGGGCCGATGCTGATCAAGGACTTCTCCATGGTTCTGCAGCGCGAGGACCGCATCGGTCTGCTTGGCGCTAACGGTACCGGCAAGACCACGCTGCTCAAGCTGATGCTCGACAACCTGCAACCGACCGCCGGCAAGGTTGAAGTGGGCACGCGTCTGGACGTTGCCTACTTCGACCAACTGCGTCACCAGCTTGATCTGGAAAAAACCGTGATCGACAACGTTGCAGAAGGTCGTGACTTCATCGACATCGACGGTCAGAGCCGTCATGTCCTGAGTTACCTCGGCGACTTCCTGTTCAGCCCGCAGCGTGCCCGCACGCCGGTCAAGGCGCTGTCCGGTGGCGAGCGTGCGCGTTTGCTGCTGGCCAAGCTGTTCAGCAAACCGGCCAACCTGCTGGTGCTCGACGAACCGACCAACGACCTGGACGTGGAAACCCTCGAACTGCTCGAAGAAGTGCTGCTGACCTTCAAGGGCACTGTATTGATGGTCAGTCACGACCGGGCATTCCTCGACAACGTCGTCACCAGCACTCTGGTGTTCGAGGGCGAAGGCAAGGTTCGTGAGTACGTCGGTGGTTACCAGGACTGGTTGCGTCAGGGCGGCTCGCCACGTCTGCTGGGCGTTGCCGACACCAAGTCAGGCAAGGCCGAGCTGGCCAGCGCGGTGGTGCAGGCTGCACCGGTGGCGGCGCAGGACCTGCCGGTGGCAAAAAAGAAACTCAGCTACAAGCATCAGCGCGAGCTGGAAGCCCTGCCGGCCCAGATCGACGAAGTGGAAGGGAAGATGGCTGCCCTGAACGCGGAAATGGCCGAGCCTGGCTTCTATCAGCGTTCGGCAGAGCAGACTGCAGCAGTACTGGCGCAGCTGGAAAACCTCCAGGCTGAACTGGATGCACTGCTGGAGCGTTGGGCCGAGCTGGACGAGTAATCGTCCGGGGCGTCATCACGATGCAAAAAAGCCCGGGTGACCGGGCTTTTTGCTAGTGCGACCTCAGGTCAGTCAGGTTTCTTGTCTTCCTGCTTCTTGAGGCGCACGGCCAGCACATCACAGGGTGCGCCATGCACAACGTCGTTGGTGGTTGAACCGAGCAGCAAAGCCAGACCGTGGCGACCATGACTGCCGACAACGATCACGTCGCATCCCTTGTTCTTGGCCAACTGGTGGATTTCCTGACGTGGCTGACCGTAAACCAGATGGCTTTCGCCCTGGGCGACATCCAGGTTCCTGTACTTGGCTTCTACTTGCCTTAGTTTTTCCTTGGCTTGATCGAACTGTTGCTGTTGCAGTTGTGAAAGGTCCATGGGGACGTCGCCGCCAAAAGCCATGGCCATGGGTTCGACGATGTGCACGATCGACAATTTCGCGCCGTTGGTTTTTGCCAGCATGCTGGCGCGACGGATGACCGGGTCACACTCATCGGTGAGGTCAATGGCAACCAGAACGTGTGTATACGGCATGAAGGTGTCCTCCGGGAGAATTGCGATGCAGGGAGTATGGCGCTTTCGTTGGCATCTGGGCAGACCCTAGAGCGGTTTCCGCTCAAACACTGTGTGTCGAAGCAGAAGCGACTGATTGTGCAAGTCACTGTTTTCAGAAATGTTGTGAAAGGCCTGATGACGGGCCGGGGGCAAGAAATATGACGGTCTGGATAATCCTGTCAATAATTTGTGTCATGTTGAGTCCGCTGGTCTGGCTGCGTCCGTCGCGCCATCAGAACGGCAGGATGGCGCTGCGCATGGAGGCGAGGCGCATCGGGCTGGGCATGCAACTGGCGCCACAGGAGTGGCCACACTGGCTTGCCCGGCAGCCGCCCAGTCCCTGCGCGCAGTACCACCGGCCGCGTCTGGGTTCGCATGCCGATGCCTGGGCATATTGGCAGAGCGAGCCTGGCGTGTGGCTCAATCGCTGGCGGGAAGCCTGCGAAGACGAGAGGCTGCTTAGCCATTTCGGCACGTTGCCAGCCGACGTCTTCAAGGTCGAAGCCGACCCGCAGATGGTCGCGGTATTCTGGGCGGAGAGGGGAGAAGCGGAAGTCTTGCAGCGCATCAACGCCGTGCTCAAGGCCCTGGCCTGACCCTGAATCGCAAGCAATAAAAAGCCCGATAACAACATCGGGCCAGGGTTGGCCAGGCAGGCCGATAATTCGTCGCGTGCCGACAGGTATGACTACCATGTCGGCCATCGCTGTTGCGCACCCGCAAATCAGCTGCATTGCGAGCCTCTTGTGGCGCAGTGTTCCGACTCTAGACCTTTTGCTTCTTTTTGTCGCGGTTCCTGAAAATATATTTTCCCTGCGCGCTGTTATGGTGCATTTCAGCGGGGTTTCTTAACGCGCAATGTACTCATGGCCTGTGTTCGTAAGCTCCGCAACAATAGCAGCCGCAGCAAACGTAATGCCTTGCCTGCAACCGTTGCCACAGCATGCTTTTCATACGCGATGGTACTGACGACGCAGATTGCGACGTAAGTGACGGCTGAGTCCTGGCGCTGATCCNCTGTAAACAGACATCACTGAAATCGCAGAGCCGCCGTATGACGCAGAGCGTCACGAACTGCATGTCCACGCGGAGCGCTTGGCGTTATACATTGGTCTCGTGGTAGCGACCGGGGCAGCGATCCGCTTTGCTTTCGAGGAGGCCGGTACAGACTCCATAAACAGAGCGTATGGGCCAACGTCTTCGTGAGCGAGCCCATCCCCGCATGGATCTATCCGCCTGATGCTGCGGTTCAGCCAGATCACACCCCCAGGCGCTATTATCATTCCGGCGAATGATGGCGGATCGGAAGCGCTCGTGGGCATTATGGAGCGCCAGCATCTGCCAACAGATCTGCAATTTTCTGAGTGTTTTGTCGAATTGACAATCAACCTGTTTTGCCCGATGGTGTGCGTACCCAAATCAAACGGGCGTATGAAATGAGCGTTTGGTCGCCAGACGGCTCTTACAGAATCCTGGCTACCACGTCGCAGCGGGTGTACGTGTGATTTGGCGTGTTCATCGACGGCGACGTCGTAGCTTCGCCGGACGTTAACGTCCGGCGAGTATTGTTCAGCTTCCATATCGTGGAGATCAGTTGATGATTTACGAAGGTAAAGCCATCACGGTTAAGGCTCTTGAAAGTGGCATCGTCGAATTGAATTTCGACCTCAAGGGTGAGTCCGTCAACAAGTTCAACCGCCTCACCCTCAATGAACTGCGCCAGGCGGTGGATGCCATCAAGGCAGACGCATCGGTCAAGGGCGTTATTGTCAGCAGTGGCAAGGATTCGTTCATTGTCGGCGCCGACATCACCGAGTTCGTCGACAACTTCAAGTTGCCGGAAGCCGAACTGGTGGCGGGCAACCTTGAAGCCAACAAAATCTTCAGCGATTTCGAAGATCTGGGCGTGCCTACCGTCGTCGCCATCAACGGCATCGCGCTGGGTGGCGGCCTGGAAATGTGCCTGGCCGCAGATTACCGCGTCATCTCCAGCAGCGCCCGTATCGGCCTGCCCGAAGTCAAACTGGGTCTGTACCCGGGCTTCGGCGGCACCGTGCGTCTGCCGCGTATCATCGGCGCTGACAATGCGATCGAGTGGATTGCATCAGGCAAGGAAAACGCCGCAGAAGACGCGCTCAAAGTCGGTGCTGTCGATGCCGTAGTCGCCCCTGAAAAACTCCAGGCCGCCGCACTTGACCTGATCCAGCGCGCGATTTCCGGCGAGTTCGATTACAAGGCCAAGCGCCAGCCAAAACTGGACAAGCTCAAACTGAACGCCATCGAGCAGATGATGGCCTTCGAAACCGCCAAGGGTTTTGTCGCAGGTCAGGCCGGGCCGAATTATCCGGCGCCGGTCGAAGCCATCAAGACCATCCAGAAAGCCGCTAACTTCGGTCGTGACAAGGCGCTGGAAATCGAAGCCGCCGGCTTCGTGAAAATGGCCAAGACCTCCGCAGCCCATAGCTTGATCGGCCTGTTTCTGAACGATCAGGAGCTGAAAAAGAAAGCCAAGGGCTATGACGAAGTCGCCCGTGACGTGAAACAGGCTGCCGTGCTGGGCGCCGGGATCATGGGCGGCGGCATTGCCTATCAGTCGGCGGTCAAAGGCACGCCGATCCTGATGAAGGACATTCGTGAAGAAGCCATCCAGTTGGGCCTGAACGAAGCCTCCAAGCTGTTGGGTGGCCGACTGGAAAAAGGTCGTCTCACGGCTGCGAAAATGGCTGAAGCGCTGAATGCGATTCGTCCTACGCTGTCCTACGGCGATTTCGGCACGGTCGATCTGGTGGTCGAAGCCGTGGTCGAGAACCCGAAGGTCAAGCAGGCTGTGCTGGCGGAAGTCGAAGCCAACGTGGGTGAAAACACCATCCTCGCGTCCAACACCTCGACCATCTCGATCAGCTTGCTGGCGCAGGCGCTCAAGCGTCCGGAAAACTTCGTCGGCATGCACTTTTTCAACCCGGTGCACATGATGCCGCTGGTTGAGGTCATCCGTGGCGAAAAATCCAGCGAAGAAGCGGTCGCGACGACCGTTGCCTACGCGAAGAAGATGGGCAAGAACCCGATCGTAGTCAACGACTGCCCGGGCTTTCTGGTCAACCGCGTGCTGTTCCCGTACTTTGGCGGTTTCGCCAGACTGGTCAGCGCAGGCGTGGATTTCGTGCGCATCGACAAGGTCATGGAAAAATTCGGCTGGCCGATGGGGCCTGCTTATTTGATGGACGTGGTCGGTATCGACACCGGCCACCACGGTCGTGACGTAATGGCCGAAGGCTTCCCGGACCGCATGAAGGACGACCGCCGCTCGGCCGTCGATGCGCTCTACGAAGCCAATCGTCTGGGTCAGAAAAACGGCAAGGGTTTTTACGCCTACGAGACCGACAAGAAGGGCAAGCCGAAGAAGGTCAACGACCCGGCTGTGCTGGAAGTGCTCAAGCCGATTGTCTACGAACAGCGTGAGGTGTCTGACGAAGACATCATCAACTGGATGATGATCCCGCTCTGCCTGGAAACGGTCCGCTGCCTGGAAGACGGCATCGTCGACACGGCGGCCGAGGCCGACATGGGCCTGATCTACGGTATTGGTTTTCCTCCATTCCGTGGCGGTGCGCTGCGCTACATCGACTCCATCGGTGTGGCCGAATTCGTTGCCCTGGCTGACCAATACGCCGAGCTGGGTGCCCTGTATCAACCGACCGCGAAGCTGCGTGAAATGGCCCGCAACGGCCAGAGCTTCTTCGGTCAAGCGTCTTCCGAGGTATGAACGTATGAGCCTTAATCCAAGAGACGTCGTGATTGTCGACTTCGGTCGTACACCGATGGGCCGCTCCAAGGGCGGCATGCACCGCAACACCCGCGCCGAAGACATGTCCGCGCACCTGATCAGCAAGCTGCTGGAGCGCAACAGCAAGGTTGACCCGGCCGAGGTCGAAGACGTTATCTGGGGCTGCGTCAACCAGACCCTGGAGCAGGGCTGGAACATCGCGCGCATGGCGTCGCTGCTGACCCAGATCCCGCACACCTCGGCTGCCCAGACCGTCAGCCGCCTGTGCGGGTCGTCGATGAGCGCGCTGCACACGGCTGCGCAAGCCATCATGACCAACAACGGCGACGTGTTCGTTATTGGCGGCGTGGAGCACATGGGCCACGTCAGCATGATGCATGGCGTAGACCCCAACCCGCACATGTCCCTGTACGCCGCCAAGGCTTCCGGGATGATGGGCCTGACTGCCGAAATGCTGGGCAAGATGCACGGCATCACCCGCGAGCAGCAGGACGCTTTCGGCCTGCGCTCCCACCAGCTTGCCCACAAGGCCACGCTGGAAGGCAAGTTCAAGGACGAGATCATCCCGATGCAGGGTTACGACGAGCACGGCTTCCTCAAGGTCTTCGACTACGATGAAACCATCCGTCCGGATACCACGCTGGAAAGTCTTGCGGCGCTCAAACCGGCGTTCAACCCTAAAGGCGGGACTGTGACTGCAGGCACTTCCTCGCAGATTACCGACGGTGCCTCGTGCATGATTGTCATGTCTGCGCAGCGTGCCCAGGACCTCGGTATCCAGCCGATGGCGGTGATCCGTTCGATGGCAGTGGCGGGCGTCGACCCGGCTATTATGGGCTATGGCCCGGTTCCGGCAACGCAGAAAGCGCTCAAGCGTGCCGGTCTGAGCATTGCCGATATCGACTTCTTCGAGCTCAACGAAGCCTTCGCTGCACAGGCCTTGCCGGTGCTCAAAGATCTGAAAGTACTCGACAAGATGAATGAGAAGGTTAACCTGCACGGCGGCGCCATCGCGCTGGGCCATCCATTTGGATGTTCCGGTGCACGCATCTCCGGCACCTTGCTCAATGTCATGAAGCAAAATGGCGGCACGTTTGGCGTATCGACCATGTGTATTGGTCTGGGTCAGGGCATCGCGACCGTTTTCGAACGCGTCTGATTTCCCGAGTGTGATGCAAGCCGGGGCTTCGTGCTCCGGCTTTTGTTTTTTGAAAAAACAGTTTTTTAACCAAATGTTTTGCACGTGTTACAAGAGGACGCAGCATGCGATTGCAACCAGGGCTTTATCGCCACTATAAAGGCCCGCAGTACCGGGTTTTCAGTGTTGCCAGGCATTCCGAGACCGAAGAAGAAGTCGTGTTCTATCAGGCTTTGTACGGCGATTTCGGTATGTGGGTGCGCCCCTTGAACATGTTTATCGAGTCGGTCGAGGTTGACGGGGAGCACGTCCCGCGCTTTGCTTTGATTGAGGCTGAACCGAGCCTGTTTTCCCGAACATGAGACGGAACGGCACAACAGGCTGTGCTTGACCTCACCTTGTAGCCACTATATATAGCGTGGCCTTTACAAGCTCCTCATTGTCTTTCATCTAGTATTCAGGAATTTTCTGATCCATGGGCAAATCGCTGGTCATCGTGGAATCCCCGGCTAAGGCCAAGACCATCAACAAGTATTTGGGCAACCAGTACGTGGTGAAGTCGAGTATCGGCCATATCCGAGACCTGCCCACCAGCGGTTCGGCGAGTGCTGCCAAAGATCCTGCCGCCAAGCGTGGCAAGGCCGCTGCGGGTGAAGGCCCGGTATTGACGCCAAAAGAAAAGGCGCAGCGCCAGTTGGTCTCGCGCATGGGCGTCGATCCGGACCACGGCTGGAAAGCCAAATACGAGATCCTTCCCGGCAAGGAAAAGGTCATCGAAGAGCTGCGCAAGCTCGCCAAAGATGCCGACATCATCTATCTCGCGACGGACTTGGACCGCGAAGGGGAAGCCATTGCCTGGCACCTGCGCGAAGCCATTGGCGGCGATGACAGCCGCTACAAGCGCGTGGTGTTCAACGAAATCACCAAGAAAGCCATCCAGGAAGCGTTTTCCAGGCCGGGCGAGCTGGACATAGCGCGGGTGAATGCTCAGCAGGCGCGTCGCTTCCTCGATCGCGTCGTCGGCTACATGGTGTCGCCGCTGCTCTGGCAGAAAGTCGCTCGTGGTCTGTCCGCCGGACGTGTGCAATCGGTCGCGGTGAAGCTGGTGGTCGAGCGCGAACGCGAAATTCGTGCTTTCAACCCCGAAGAATACTGGGAAATTCATGCTGACCTGGGCACTGCCAAAGGTGCCAACGTGCGCTTTGAAGTGGCCCGCGAGAAAGGCGAAGCGTTCAAGCCGTTGAACGAAGCCCAGGCCATGGCGGCCCTGGAAAAGCTCAAGGCATCCAGCTACAGCATCGTCAAGCGTGAAGACAAGCCGACCAGCAGCAAACCGTCGGCACCGTTCATCACCTCGACCCTGCAACAGGCTGCCAGCAATCGTCTGGGCTTCGGCGTGAAAAAAACCATGATGATGGCTCAGCGCTTGTACGAGGCGGGCTACATCACTTACATGCGTACCGACTCCACCAACCTGTCGGCCGATGCCGTCAGCATGGCGCGCGACTATATCGAAACCGAGTTCGGCAAGAAGTACCTGCCGGAAGCTGCGAATGTCTACAGCAGCAAGGAAGGTGCGCAGGAGGCGCACGAAGCGATTCGTCCGTCCGACGTCAATACTCACCCGTCCAGTCTGACCGGGATGGAGCGTGACGCCGAGCGTCTTTACGAACTCATCTGGCGTCAGTTCGTGGCCTGCCAGATGTTGCCGGCGCAATACCTGTCGACCACCGTCACGGTTGCCGCCAGCGATTTCGAACTGCGTGCCAAGGGCCGTATTCTGAAGTTCGACGGTTACACCCGCGCGCTGCCGCAAATGGCCAAGCCCGGTGATGACGATGTGTTGCCGGACATGGCGCAGGGCGAAGTCCTGAAGCTGAACAAGCTCGACCCTAGTCAGCACTTCACCAAGCCGCCTGCGCGTTACTCGGAAGCGAGCCTGGTCAAGGAAATGGAAAAGCGCGGTATCGGTCGCCCGTCGACCTACGCAGCGATCATTTCGACCATTCAGGATCGCGGCTACGTAACGCTACACAACCGGCGCTTCTACTCGGAAAAGATGGGTGACATCGTTACCGGGCGCCTGTCTGAAAGTTTTTCCAACCTGATGGACTACGGTTTTACCGCCGGGATGGAAGAAAATCTCGACGACGTGGCCAAGGGGCAGCGCGACTGGAAAAACGTGCTGGACGAGTTCTACGGTGATTTCCGCAAGAAGCTGGAAGTCGCCGAAGCACCGGACAGCGGCATGCGTGCCAACCAGCCGGTGATGACCGACATCCCGTGCAAGGTCTGCGGCCGCCCGATGCAGATCCGCACGGCCTCGACTGGCGTGTTCCTCGGCTGTTCCGGTTACAGCCTGCCACCCAAGGAGCGCTGCAAGGCGACCGTCAACCTCACGCCTGGCGATGAGATTGCCGACGACGATGAGGGTGAGTCCGAGTCGCGTGTACTGCGCGGCAAGCATCGCTGCCCGATCTGCAGCACGGCGATGGACGCTTACCTGCTCGACGAGAAGCACAAGCTGCATATCTGCGGTAACAACCCGGATTGCACCGGCTACGAGATTGAAGAAGGGACTTATCGCATCAAGGGCTATGAAGGCCCGAGCCTCGAGTGTGACAAGTGCGGCAGCGAAATGCAGCTCAAGACCGGTCGTTTCGGCAAGTTCTTTGGCTGCACCAACGCCGAGTGCAAGAACACCCGCAAACTGCTGAAAAGCGGTGATGCGGCGCCACCGAAGATGGACCCGGTGAAGATGCCGGAGCTCAAGTGCGACAAGGTCGACGACACTTACATCCTGCGTGATGGCGCTTCGGGGCTGTTCCTGGCTGCCAGCCAGTTCCCGAAAAACCGTGAAACCCGTGCACCGCTGGTCATGGAGATCGCGCCGCACAAGGATGAAATCGATCCGAAGTATCACTTCCTCTGCGAAGCGCCGAAGAAAGACCCGGACGGTCGCCCGACCGTCATCCGCTACAGTCGCAAGACCAAAGAGCAGTACGTCCAGACTGAAGTGGAAGGCAAACCTACCGGCTGGCGTGCGTTCTACGACGGCGGCGCCTGGAAGGTCGAAGACAAGCGTTGATCACCAGCGTCCGGTGCTTGTGCGACGGACGCGGTTTTCAACGGGGCTGGCTGGTGTCATGAGGAGAACCTGATGGCGCCGGCTATGCTGGTCTTATCCCATCGTTATGGAGCGTATCGCCATGGCTCGTGAACTCTATACCCGCACCAACCAGAAGATTTATTTTGCCGGGCTCGCTCTTGAATCGTTGGGCAGAGCAGAGCAGGGGCAGGCGGTCAACTCGCCGGCGCTGTTGCAGGCCGAGCGTGAGTCGGCGTTGTACCATCTGTACGGAGCGTTGCTGGGCCTGTGCCACGAAATTGCCGGGTTCTACCGTCTGCCTCAAGCGAACGCACGTCGTGCCGAAGACGTGCTGACGCAGGAAGTGCTGAGCACTCTCGCGATTCCCGAACTGGCAGAACTCGTCGAGCTGGCCCAGCATCGTCATACCTGGCTGGCGCAGTTGATCGCAGCTTACAACGCCCTGTTCGAGCCACCGCGAGCACCGAGAAAGCCCAAAGGTGATGTCACGCAGCCGATGATTGTGGCGGTGAACCTGGACGCCGAGCCGGAGTCTGAACTTGATCGTGAAGAGCTGGAAAGCTGGCGCCAACAGTTGAAAGGGTTGGCGATTCGTTTTCGCGAGGGCCTGAGCGAGTGCTGAAAACCAATGAAGTACAGGCTGGCAGGCTGTTACAATGCCCGCCTACTGCGGAGTAACTGTAACAATGCCTACCTCTTTTCTTGAAATTGTCGAATTACCGGACGGCCGTATCGAACTGCGTCGTGCTGACGACGAAGGTTCGCTGGTCACACTGGATTTCTCGGCTGATGCGAAAGCGTTCATGCAAGGACAGCATGTTGAAGTTGCCAAGGCCATGTTGAGCGTGGGCGTGCAGATGGCTGGACGCCTGGCCGAAGGTGAAGTCGAGAAGGATGATGTGCCACACGTTCTGCACTGACCGTGACCGGGTTTTCAGCCCAGTCGGATGTTCAGGCTTTGCGCTTCACCGATTTTTGCTGCATTGATCAACAACTGACGTGCTGCTGCGCCAAGCGGGTTGATCCAGCTCACCACCGTATGACTCCTTCCAAGCCTGAGCGCTTCGCGAGTTAGCTCCAGCACACTCTGTGTGCCGCGCGGCTGAAGAAGCAGGATGCGTTCGCGGTTCAGTCCCGCATCGCGAAGCCAGGTCTGGGTCAGGCTTGAGGGCGGGGCGATCAGCGTCAGCCAGCGTGCGTTTGTCTCTTCACTCAGGTCTCTGAGGATCGGTGCCAGAAGGTTGAGGCAGTTCCCGGCTGCACCACGCAAAGACAGCTCACTAAAGACTTCTGGCTCGCTGCTCCAGGGTGTTTCGACTGCGTCTGTCAGCATCGGGGCGATGGGCTGAGCCAGAAACGCCTCGAACAATGGCAATTGCGAATGCGGTGCTTGATGGAACTGCATAACGTCTCCTTAGCGGCGAATGACGCCGACGCTCAAACCTTCTATCACCAGTTCCTGATCCTTGAGGTCGACCTCGATAGGGGCGAAATCAGGGTTTTCAGCCAGCAGCCAGACCTTGCTGCCTTCACGTTTGAAGCGCTTGACGGTGACCTCGTCACCGATTCGGGCGACCACGATCTGACCGTTGCGGGCTTCGCGAGTGGTGTGCACGGCGAGCAGGTCGCCATCGAGGATGCCGACGTCCTTCATGCTCATGCCATGAACGCGCAACAGGTAATTGGCGCTCGGGTGGAAAAAGGCAGGATTGATGTTGCAGGACTCTTCTATGTGTTGCTGAGCCAGAATCGGCGCACCGGCTGCGACCCGACCGATGACCGGCAGGCTGCTTTCATCCGGACGCGCTTCGAAGCCGGGGATGCGGATGCCGCGTGACGCACCGGGCGTCATTTCGATGGCGCCTTTGCGAGCCAGTGCCTTGAGGTGTTCTTCCGCTGCGTTGGGCGATTTGAACCCCAGCTCCTGAGCGATTTCCGCACGTGTTGGCGGGAAGCCATTGTCTTCGAGGCAACGTTTGATGAAACCCAGGATTTCAGCCTGGCGTGGCGTCAGTTTGATCATGAGGGGCGCTCTGGCTTTTTATACAGTGACTGGGATTATATACAGTGAAGGCGCGTTGGCAATCACCCATTTCAGTTTCGCCGCCGAGTGGTTACAGGCAAGCCATCCAAAGCGTGTGTAAAAGAAGCTGATCGTGCCGTCTTCCATCATTGAATGGCCGTTTTCGTGACTGTTCGGCCACAAAATGAACGGGCCTGCTTGACAAGCGGACTGCCTGATACGTATGTTTCAAACGTTCGTTTGTTAGGCAGAGAGCCATGGCCCAGTCGGAAACCGTTGAACGCATTCTTGATGCAGCGGAGCAGTTGTTCGCAGAGAAAGGTTTCGCTGAAACTTCCTTGCGTCTCATCACCAGCAAGGCCTCGGTCAATCTGGCTGCGGTGAACTATCACTTCGGCTCGAAAAAGGCGCTCATTCAGGCGGTTTTTTCGCGCTTTCTCGGTCCGTTCTGCATCAGCCTCGATCGCGAGCTGGAGCGTCGTCAGGCTCAACCCGAGCGCAAGCCGAGTCTGGAAGAACTGCTGGAAATCCTCGTCGAGCAGGCCTTGGTCGTGCAGCCGCGCAGTGGCAACGACCTGTCGATCTTCATGCGTCTGCTGGGGCTGGCCTTCAGCCAGAGCCAGGGTCACCTGCGCCGCTATCTGGAAGACATGTACGGCAAGGTGTTCCGTCGCTACATGACGCTGGTCAACGAGGCTGCCCCGCGCATCCCGCCCATCGAGCTGTTCTGGCGCGTGCATTTCATGCTTGGCGCTGCCGCGTTCAGCATGTCGGGTATCAAGGCCCTGCGCGCGATTGCCGAGACCGATTTTGGCGTCAACACCTCCATCGAGCAGGTCATGCGCCTCATGGTGCCGTTTCTGGCTGCCGGCATGCGCGCCGACACCGGTGTTACCGACCCTGCCATGATCGCTGCGCAGCTCAAGCCGCGCACCAAGAGCAGTTCCGGCACGCCTGCGGTCGCCAAGGCCTGAGGACTGCGCGCCCGGTCGCATTGCGTCGCGCTTCAGGATCAAGCACCATGCCCGGATTGGACATTGGCACTGGTGTGTAAGGGTTTTTCTATGAGTTCTGGCCTGCAAGGCTCCCTGATGGTCGACGTCGCCGGTACCTGGCTGACCAGCGAAGACCGTCAGTTTCTGCGTCAGCCCGAAGTGGGCGGCTTGATTATCTTTGCCCGTAATATCGAGCATCCGCGCCAGGTTCGTGAGCTGAGCGCGTCGATTCGTGCCATTCGCCCCGACCTGCTGCTGGCTGTGGACCAGGAGGGCGGGCGAGTGCAACGGCTGCGTCAGGGCTTCGTGCGTCTGCCGCCGATGCGCGCAATTGCCGACAAGCCCGATGCAGAGTCGTTGGCCGAGCAGTGCGGCTGGGTGATGGCAACCGAAGTACTGGCGGTCGGGCTGGACCTGAGTTTTGCTCCGGTGCTGGACCTGGACTACCAGCGCAGTGCGGTTGTCGGGACGCGCTCCTTCGAGGGTGATCCCGAACGTGCGGCCTTGCTGGCCGGTGCGTTCATCCGTGGCATGAATGCGGCTGGCATGGCTGCCACCGGCAAGCATTTCCCCGGCCATGGCTGGGCTGAAGCCGATTCTCATGTGGCCATCCCGAATGACGAGCGCAGCCTGGAGCAGATTCGCGCCAATGACCTGGTGCCGTTCGCGCGCCTGAGTCAGCAATTGGCGGCGGTGATGCCGGCCCATGTCATTTACCCGAAAGTCGATTCGCAGCCCGCCGGTTTTTCGAGGCGCTGGTTGCAGGACATCCTGCGTGACGAACTGAAATTCGACGGTGTTATCTTCAGTGATGATTTGTCGATGGCTGGTGCTCATGTAGTGGGTGATGCTGCCAGCCGGATCGAAGCGGCGCTGACGGCGGGCTGCGACATGGGCCTGGTCTGCAACGATCGTGCGGCTGCAGAGCTGGCGCTCAGCGCAGCGCAGCGTATGCAGGTCAAACCTTCGCCGCGCATCGCGCGCATGCGCGGGCAGGCATCTGCCGGGACTGAATATCGGCAACATCCACGCTGGCTGGCCGCGCTACAGGCGCTGCGCGGTGCTCAACTGATCGATTAAGGATTTGCGATGACTGTTTACGCGATTATTGGCGGTACCGGCCTGACCCAGCTGGAAGGTCTGAACATTCGGCAGTCGTTGCCGATGAACACGCCTTATGGCGCGCCGTCCGGTGAAATCCAGATCGGCGATTATGCCGGTCGCGAGGTGATGTTTCTGGCACGCCACGGCCATCCGCACCGCCTGCCGCCGCATCAGGTCAACTACCGGGCCAATATCTGGGCCCTGAAGCAGGCCGGTGCCGAAGCCATCCTGGCGGTGAACGCCGTGGGCGGCATTCATCCTGAAATGGGCACCGGGCATTTTTGTGTGCCGCACGATCTGGTCGACTACACCAGTGGCCGTCAGCACACCTTTTTTGCCGATGATCTGGAGCAGGTCACGCACATCGACTTCAGCTACCCATACAGCGAAGCGCTGCGGTCGCGGCTGATCGCGGCACTGGCTGCCGAAGGGTGCGCGTTCTCTGACCGGGGCATTTACGCCTGCACCCAGGGGCCGCGTCTGGAAACGGTTGCGGAAATCATCCGCCTTGAGCGCGATGGCTGCGACATCGTCGGCATGACCGGTATGCCCGAGGCGGCGCTGGCCCGTGAACTGGAGCTGGATTACGCCTGCCTGGCACTTGTGGTCAATCCTGCGGCGGGCAAATCGACGGCGGTCATCACCATGGCTGAAATCGAGCAGGCGCTGCGCGACGGTATGGGCAAGGTCAAGGCCACGCTTGCCCGGGTGCTCTCCGCCTCCTGATTTACAGCATGCGCTTGAGGGTATTGTCTTTGCGTACGAGGTGATGCCAGATCGCGGCCACCACGTGCAGGCCGATCACGTAGTAGAAGATCGAGCCCAGCAGCTTGTGCAGGTCTTCAAAGTACTCGGCCGTGCGGTCCGAGGTGGGCAGCGGCCAGGGTATTTGCAGACTGGTGAGCGGGATGGGCAGCGCGCCTTTTTCCACCATCACCGTCAGCATGCCAAGCACCGGTTGTGCGAACAGAAACGCATACAGCGCGTAATGCGACAGGGTGGCTGCCACGCGCAGTACGCCTTCCAGCGGCGGCGTGATACCGGGCGGACGTTGACGTCGACGCTCGGCCACGCGAAAAAACGCCATGACCAGAACCACAATCCCTACCCAGAAATGGCTCTGCACGACCAGCGTGCGGTACTCGGAGCCCTTGCTGAACTGAGTGCGGCTCAGAATGAGCGTGTACGCCAGCACAATCAGAATGGCCATGGTCCAGTGCAGCCACCGCGCGCGTGTGCTGTAGCGTTGAGAAGTCAGTGTATCCACGGTTGGATTCCTTGTGGCTTTTTACAGGCTCGGTTTGCAGCTTAGGCCGCCGACTGGAGGCATGCGTTTCATTTCGGGCAGATTTATTTCACGGTCTAGGCCGCCAGCGCTGAATATGGCTAATTAGCAGCATGGCCGGCACAAAAGGGAACCTGTGTGCATGGGTGGCTTCATATGACGTGAATATCCACCCAGGAGCGAGTCTTGACCAGTGCCAACCCGCCTGTCGGCCCGGTAACGCCGGTATCGGCCAGTGTTTCATTGAATGTACTGACCATGAACATGCACATGGGCTTCGGCATTTTCAATCGCCGCTTCATTCTTCCAGAATTACGTGAAGCCGTGCGCAGCGTATCGGCCGATATCGTATTTCTTCAGGAAGTACACGGCGAACAACAGAGCCACGCACGCAGCGTCAAGGGCTGGCCGACGATTTCGCAGTACGAGTTCCTTGCCGACACCATGTGGAGCGACTTCGCTTACGGGCGCAATGCCGTCTATCCTGACGGCGATCACGGTAATGCACTGCTGTCCAAGTACCCGATCATTCAACACGAGAACCTCGATATATCCATCGACGGCACCGAGCAGCGCGGTTTGCTGCACTGCATTCTGGACGTGCCGAACGCCGGGCGAGTGCACGCGGTCTGTGTGCATCTGGGGCTGTTTGAAAGTCATCGGCGGCAACAATTGAAACTGCTCGCCGAACTGATGACACGGCTGCCCGAGGGCGAGCCGGTGATCGTGGCCGGTGATTTCAACGACTGGCGTCAGCGCGCCGATGCCTTGTTACAGGGCTCCGGTTTGTACGAGGTGTTCGTGGAGCACTTCGGAGCGCCGGCAAAAAGCTTTCCGGCCCGTTTGCCGTTACTGCGGCTGGATCGGATCTACGTCCGCAATGCCACTTCCCACCGACCCAAAGTGTTGTCCAGTCGACCGTGGTCTCATCTTTCCGATCATGCACCCCTGGCGGTGGAGTTAACGTTATGAAAAACCCGACAGGGCAGTGGCGCGATGGCAACTCGGTAGAGCTGCTGATCAACGGCGAAGACTTCTACAGTCGGGTTTTCGAGTGCATCCGTGCCGCGCGCAAGGAAGTGTTGATCGAAACCTTCATCATTTTCGAAGACCGGATCGGCGAAGGCCTGCAGCAGGCATTGCTCGAGGCGGCCGGCAATGGCGCCAGGGTCGTGGTCACCGTGGATGATTACGGCACCTCGGACCTGAGCTCGACGTTTGTCAGAACCATGATCGATGCCGGTATCCAGATTCAGCTTTTCGACCCGCGTCCCCGGTTCATGGGGATGCGCACCAATCTGTTCCGCCGCCTGCACCGCAAGGTCGTGGTGATCGATGGCGAACTGGGCTTTATCGGTGGCATCAATTACAGCGTCGATCACATGACCGACACCGGCCTGACGGCCAAGCAGGATTACGCCGTGCTGGTGCGCGGCCCTATTGTCGGTGACACCCACAAGAGCGCGATGAGCATGCTCAGCGAGACGGTGCGCTCGAAACTGACGCCGATCCCGCTCAAGCTCGAGCGTGCTGGCAATGCCAGCATGTTGCTCGCCGAGCGTGACAACAGCGAGCACACTAACGACATCGAAGAACAATACCTTGAGGCGATTCGCGGCGCGACCGAGCGGATTACCCTGGCCAACGCCTACTTCTTCCCCAGCTACCGCTTCTTGCGTGAATTGCGTAACGCCTCGCGACGCGGCGTGAACGTCACGCTGATCCTGCAAGGCCAGCCGGACATGCCGTTCGTGCGGGTCTGCTCGCGTCTGACCTACACCTACCTGTTACGCGACGGCGTGGCTATTCATGAATACAAACAGCGCGCACTGCACGGCAAGGTCGCGCTGATTGATCGGGAGTGGTCCACCGTGGGCTCCAGCAACCTTGACCCGTTGAGCCTGGCGTTGAATCTGGAAGCCAACGTGTTCATTCGTGATCCGCAACTCAATCAGCATCTGCAGGACCATTTGATGGATCTTGCCGCTGCGCACAGCACCCAGATGAGTTTGAAAGGCGCGGCACGTGGTCAATGGTGGCGTGCACCGATGATCGTGCTGAGTTTCTTTTTCCTGCGCCGCTTTCCGGCGATTGCCGGGCTGTTTCCGGTGCATGGTATGCGTCTCAAACCACTGCGTGCCGGCGATGTAGTGCCGGAGGCCAAAGTGATCGAGCAACGGCAAAAAAACGACCAGATGGACCAGGAGAAAACGTCATGACCCAGGCCACAAGCGCTGCGCCGCAAAGCGCCCATGGAGCCAGGTGGAAATGGGCGAAACGGATCTTCAATGTGTTTTTCTTCATTGCCGTACCGGTGTTGCTGTTTCTGCTGGTCAAGAACCTGGACTGGCAAGAGGTCAAGAAGGCGCTTGCCTCCTATAAGGCTAGTACGCTGGCTATCGCCGCTGTTGTTGCGTTCGCCAGCTACGCGACCTATTGCGGGTTCGACATCCTGGCGCGCTATTACACCCGTCATAAGCTGGCGATCAAGCAGATCGTGCCGGTGACCTTCGTCTGTTATGCGTTCAACCTCAATCTCAGCTCCTGGGTCGGCGGGATCGCGCTGCGCTATCGGCTGTATTCACGCCTTGGGCTCGACGTTTCGACCATCACCCGGATTTTGAGCCTGAGCCTGATCACCAACTGGCTGGGTTACATGCTGTTGGCCGGTTTCGTGTTTTCGATGCGCTTTCTGGAATTGCCCGAGGAATGGTCGATCGGCACCACGACCCTGCAACTGATCGGCTTCGGGCTGTTGGCTGTGTGCTTTGCCTACCTGCTGGCGTGCCGGTTTTCCAAACGACGTTCATGGACGATTCGTGATCAGGAATTCAATCTGCCGTCGATGAAGAAAGCATTGATGCAGGCCAGCCTGGGCGCTTTGAACTGGTCGCTGATGGCGGCGGTGATTTACACCCTTTTGCCGGACAGCGCTTTCTATCCTGCGATTCTCGGTGTGCTGCTGATCAGCAGCATCGCCGGCGTCATTACCCACATCCCGGCCGGGCTCGGCGTGCTGGAAACGGTGTTCATCACCTTGCTCTCGCATCAGTTTTCAAAAGGCAGTCTGCTGGCCGCCCTGATTGGCTACCGGGCTATCTACTTCCTGCTGCCGCTGATGATTGCCTTGGTGGTGTATCTGGTGCTGGAAAAACGCGCGAAGAAAATGGGTGAAAAAAACCAGCAGCGGATGGGCGAAGAGGCGAAGTCCTGAGTGATCAGTTCCACAAAGTATGGCTATCTATGGGAGCGACCGGGGCGGCGATCCGCATTGCTCGCGAAGGCCATGTCTCAAGCGCACCATCTCGATTGGATGTACTGGCGCCTTCGTGAGCAGGCTCACTCCCACATGGATTTTGGTGTGCTGCGAGACTGGCCCTGTGGCCCTTGTGGGAGCGACGGGGGCGACGCCTTCAATCATCAAACCCGACTTGCTCATGGATCTCGTCAACCTTCAGTTCCAGCCGATACGCCACGGCGATGAACAGCGCCTGGCACAGGCACAGGGTCGCGCTCAGGGAGCGGAAGGCGAATGAGCTGCCTTCGTTGACCAGTAGCACCGAGTTGGCGCGCTTGGCCAGTGGCGAAAGGTTGCTGTCGGTGATGATCAGGGTCTTGGCCTGATGGTGCTGGGCAATGCGCAGGCAGTGCTGGGTTTCCTTGCCGTAAGGCGTGAAGCTGATCGCGATTACCAGATCATTGGCGCGCACGCTGCGCATCTGCTCACGATAACTGCCGCCCAGACCTGAAATCAGGTGAATGCGTTTGTTGGTGTGTTGCAGGTTGTAAACCAGATAATCCGCCACTGCGAAAGAACGTCGTACACCCACCACGTAGATGTTGTCGGCATTGACCACCAGATCCACGGCCTTTTCGAACTCGCCGTCATCAAGCTCGGCACTCAGGCGTTCCAGCCCGGACAAGGTCGCGTCCACGCATTCACGGGCCAGATCGCCAGCGCTGGCCTTTTGCGACTTGTTGGCGATCATGCTGCGGATGCGCTGCTGGTAATTCTGTACCGGCGTGGTCTTGTGGGTGTAAGCCTCACGAAACAGCGCCTGCATTTCGCTGAAGCCGCTGAACCCGAAGCGTTGTGAAAAGCGCACGATGGCGGACGGATGAACCTCGCATTCACGGGCGATATCGCTGATCCGGTCGACCATGATCCGGTCGCTCTGCTGGCTCATGTAGCTGGCGATGCGCTTGAGCTGGCGGGGCAGGCTGTCGTACTCGTCGGTGATCAAGCGCAGCAAACCTTCGGCACTGCTGGGCGGCATGTCGACACTCGCCTCGGTGCTGGTCATATTCAAATCCTTCCTGCTTGTTCTTTTCGGGGGCACGCAGAGGTGTGTCCCTGATGATAGAGGCTGTGTTCAGCAGCGCGGGCGACTATATAGCACCTGCCTGCACATTGTGACAGTTCATGAATAGCCATGTAGAAAAAATATTCCACTAAAAATAATTATAGAATAAATATTGATTGATGCCGCGTGACGTTTTAGGCTGCATTCACAAAAGGTAGCGCGTGCATCCAGATGTGCGTGCTCCAGGCTGATAAAAATAACAGGAGCCACCATGGGCCAGACTCGCTTTGCCACCGGGCGTCAGTTGGATCTGATCTGCCTCGGACGCCTGGGCGTCGATCTTTACGCGCAGCAAGTCGGCGCACGACTTGAAGACGTTTCCAGTTTCGCCAAATACCTTGGCGGTTCATCGGCCAATATCGCCTTCGGCACGGCCAGGCTTGGGTTGAAAACTGCCATGCTCAGCCGGGTGGGCGATGACCACATGGGGCGCTTTCTGATCGAGTCACTGGCGCGGGAAGGCTGCGACGTCAGCGCCATCAAGCGCGATCCTGAACGCCTGACCGCCATGGTGCTGCTGGGACTGAAAGATCGCGAAACATTCCCGCTGGTGTTCTACCGCGAAAACTGCGCCGACATGGCCGTGCGCGCCGAAGACATTGACGAGCAACAGATCGCGTCCAGCAAGGCGTTGCTGATAACCGGCACGCATTTTTCGACCGATCAGGTCTTCAAGGCCAGCAGCCAGGCACTGGAGTATGCCGAGAAGCACAACGTCAAACGGGTCCTGGATATCGACTATCGCCCGGTGCTCTGGGGCCTGGCGGGCAAGGCCGATGGTGAGACGCGCTTCGTTGCTGATCAACAGGTCAGCCAGCACGTGCAACGTATCCTGCCGCGCTTCGATCTGATCGTCGGCACCGAAGAAGAATTTCAGATCGCCGGTGGCGCCACTGATCTGCTGACCGCGCTGCGCACCGTGCGTGAATTGACCGCCGCGACGCTGGTGGTCAAGCTCGGCCCGCAAGGTTGTACGGTGATTCACGGCGCCATCCCGGCGCGACTTGAAGACGGGGCGATCTACCCAGGCGTACGGGTCGAAGTGCTCAATGTGCTGGGTGCGGGCGATGCGTTCATGTCCGGCTTCCTCAGCGGCTGGCTCAACGATGCCAGTGATGAGCGTTGCTGCCAACTGGCCAATGCCTGCGGCGGTCTGGTGGTCTCGCGCCATGCGTGCGCCCCGGCGATGCCGACGCCTGCCGAACTCGATTACCTGTTCAATAGCCCTGAGCCGATCACCCGTCCTGATCAGGATGTCGCCTTGCAGCGCCTGCATCAGGTCAGCGTGGCGCGCAAACAATGGAAACAACTGTTCATCTTTGCGTTCGATCACCGCGGCCAACTGGTCGAACTGGCGCAGCAGGCCGGGCGTGATCTGAGCAGCATCAGCCAGCTCAAGCAACTGTTCGTGCAAGCGGTCGAGCGGGTGGAAGCCGATTTGCGCAAACGGGGCATTGAAGCCGACGTGGGCCTGCTCGCCGATCAGCGCTTCGGCCAGGATTCGTTGAATGCGGCCACCGGACGAGGCTGGTGGATCGCGCGCCCGGTGGAGGTGCAGGGTTCAAGGCCGCTGGCATTCGAGCACGGCCGCTCCATCGGCAGCAATCTGATCAACTGGCCGCAGGAGCAGATCATCAAGTGTCTGGTGCAATATCACCCTGACGACGAACCGATGCTGCGTCTGGAACAGGAAGCACAGATCAAGGCGCTGTACGACGCGTCGAAAGTCAGCGGCCACGAACTGCTGCTGGAAATCATCCCGCCCAAGGATCACCCGTCGCCTCATCCGGATGTGATGGTCCGTGCAGTCAAGCGCCTGTACAACCTCGGTATCTACCCGGCGTGGTGGAAGATCGAGGCGCAGACGGCTGACGTCTGGCAGCAACTGGACGAGCTGATTCAACAGCGCGACCCTTACTGCCGTGGCGTGGTGCTGCTGGGTCTCAATGCGCCAGTCGAAGAGTTGGCTGAAGGGTTCGCACAGGCTCGTCACAGCCATACCTGCAAAGGTTTTGCCGTGGGCCGGACGATCTTTCGCGAGCCAAGCCGGGCCTGGATGGCCGGTGAAATCGACGACGCGGCGTTGGTCAGCCGGGTGCAAGGGACGTTCAACTGGCTGATCGAGTCGTGGCGCGAAAGCCGCGCCTGAAGCGTTTTTGATTGGTTCAGCGAAAACTACAGAACGCGATAACTACAAAACGCAGTAATAATAAAAAGGTGCAGCCATGCCTGTTTCAGCTTCCATGCCCAAGATCCGCATCGGTATCAATCCGATCTCCTGGAGCAACGACGACTTGCCGGCTCTCGGCGGAGAAACGCCTTTGAGCACCGCGCTGAGCGAAGGCAAAGCCATCGGCTACGAAGGTTTCGAGCTCAACGGCAAATTCCCCAAGGACGCCAAAGGCGTTGGTGATGTGCTGCGGCCCTATGACCTGGCGCTGGTTTCCGGCTGGTATTCGAGCCGTCTGGCGCAGCGATCCGTGGCCGAAGAGATCGAGGCCATTACCCCACATGTGCAGTTGCTCGCCGAAAACGGCGCGTCGGTGCTGGTGTATGGCGAAGTGGCCGATTCCATTCAGGGTCAGCGTATCCCGCTGGTCGAACGGCCGCGTTTTCACACCGATCAGGCCTGGCGCGAGTACGCAGACAAACTGACTGAACTGGCGCGTTTCACGCTGTCACGCGGGGTGCGTCTGGCCTATCACCACCACATGGGCGCCTATGTCGAGTCACCGCAGGACATCGACAGGCTGATGGCGCTGACCGGTGATGAAGTCGGGCTGCTGTTCGATTCCGGGCATTGCTACATGGGCGGTGGCGAGCCCTTGCAGGTACTCAGCAGACACATCACACGCGTCTGTCACGTGCATTTCAAAGACGTGCGCAAACCGGTGGTGCAGCTTGCGCGCAACAACCTCTGGAGCTTTCCGGACTGCATCATCAACGGCACTTTCACAGTGCCTGGCGATGGTGACATCGATTTTTCGGCGCTGCTCAAGGTGTTGTTGCAGGCCCGTTACAGCGGCTGGCTGGTGGTCGAGGCCGAACAGGACCCGGCGGTAGCGCCCAGTTACGTGTACGCCAAAAAAGGCTATGACACCTTGCGCCAACTGATGGCCGATGCGCGATAAGGAGGATTGAACCATGAGTCTGTTGACCAAAAGCAAACCCCAGGGCCGCGACATCGTGGCGCTCGCACCAGGCACGCTTGAATACGTTGGCTTCGCGGCCTATCGGCTGGAGGGGGGCGAGCGCTTGTCTCTGAGCGCCGAAGAAGACGAGCTGTGTGTGGTGCTGCTCGGCGGGCACGTCAGTGTCACTGGCGAGGCGCCGGGGCAGGGCGCGTTCAGTTGGGAGAACATCGGTGACCGGCAGTCGGTATTCGAAGAAAAGTCGCCGTTCGCGGTTTACCTGCCACCGCACAGTCAGGTCGGGCTGGTCGCTCGCGGGCCCGCGCATCTGGGTGTCTGCCGTGCCCCCGGCGATGCTGGCAAACAGCTTGCGGCGCGGTTGATCATGCCCGGCAGCATGAAGCGCAGCGTACGTGGCAAAGGCGCCAACACCCGTTACGTGTGCGACATCCTGCCAGACAGCGAACCGGCGCATTCGCTGCTGGTGGTCGAGGTGCGCACGCCTTCCGGGCATTCCTCCAGCTACCCGCCGCACAAACACGACAAAGACAACCTGCCGCACGAGAGCTTTCTCGAGGAAACCTATTACCACATGGTCAACCCGCCGCAGGGCTTCGTGTTTCAGCGTGTGTACACCGACGACCGCAGCATCGATCAGGCCATGGCCGTGGAAAACAACGACCTGGTCACCGT
Organism: Pseudomonas syringae pv. cilantro; assembly: GCF_001293775.1. Lineage (GTDB taxonomy): Bacteria > Pseudomonadota > Gammaproteobacteria > Pseudomonadales > Pseudomonadaceae > Aquipseudomonas > Aquipseudomonas syringae_P. Next base: position 65,605 of record NZ_LGLN01000065.1, on the reverse strand, counting down.
GCCCAAGGGCTACCACCCGGTTTCGGTGCCCTACGGTTACGAATCGTATTACCTGAACGTCATGGCCGGCCCGACCCGTGCGTGGCAGTTCCACAACGATCCGCAGCACAGCTGGCTGCTGGATCTTTAATCCCCTTTTTGCTTTGGAGTCATGCCAATGAGCGAGTCACCGGTGATCGGCCATTACATCAACGGCCAGGTAAACGACGGCGATGGTCAGCGCTACAGCGACGTTTTCAACCCGGCCATCGGCACGGTTCAGGCGCGTGTAGCACTGGCCAGCGTCAAGACGGTGGATGAAGCGGTTGCAGCGGCCAGAGCAGCGTTTCCTGGCTGGGCCGATCAGTCTTCGCTGCGCCGCGCGCGGGTGATGTTCAAGTTCAAAGAGCTACTGGACCGGCACCACGATGAGCTGGCGCAGATCATCTGCCGCGAGCACGGCAAAGTGCTGTCCGATGCGCGCGGCGAAGTGGTACGCGGTATCGAAATCGTCGAATTTGCCTGCGGTGCGCCAAGCCTGTTGAAAAGTGATTTCAGCGACAACATTGGTGGCGGTATCGATAACTGGAACCTGCGTCAACCATTGGGCGTTTGCGCCGGGGTTACACCGTTTAACTTTCCTGTCATGGTGCCGCTGTGGATGATCCCCATGGCGCTGGTGACCGGCAACTGCTTCATTCTCAAGCCCTCCGAACGCGATCCTTCTGCCAGCCTTCTGATGGCACGGCTGTTGAAAGAGGCCGGGCTGCCCGATGGCGTGTTCAACGTGGTGCAGGGCGACAAGGTGGCGGTCGATGCCTTGCTGCAACATCCGGACATAGAAGCCATCTCGTTTGTCGGTTCGACGCCGATTGCCGAGTACATCTATCAGCAGGGGACGGCCCGCGGCAAGCGCGTGCAGGCGCTGGGCGGGGCCAAGAATCACATGATCGTGATGCCCGATGCGGACCTGGATCAGGCCGCCGATGCGTTGATCGGCGCAGCCTATGGTTCGGCTGGCGAGCGTTGCATGGCCATCTCCATTGCCGTAGTGGTGGGCGACGTGGGCCAGAAACTGATCAACAAACTGTTGCCACGCATCGATCAGCTCAAGGTCGGCAATGGCATGCAGGCCGATTCGGACATGGGTCCGCTGGTCACTGCCGTGCACAAGGCCAAGGTCGAAGGGTTCATCGATCAGGGCGTAAAAGAAGGTGCGAAGCTGATTGTCGATGGGCGCAATTTCAGCGTGCCGGGTGCTGAACAGGGCTTTTTTGTCGGGGCGACGCTGTTCGACAACGTCACGCCGCAGATGCAGATCTACAAGGAAGAAATCTTCGGCCCGGTGCTGGGCATCGTGCATGTGGCGGACTTCGCCAGCGCGGTCGAACTGATCAACGCCCACGAATTCGGCAACGGCGTGTCGTGCTTCACCAGCGATGGCGGCGTGGCGCGTGCGTTCGCGCGGACCATCAAGGTGGGCATGGTCGGTATCAATGTGCCGATTCCGGTGCCGATGGCCTGGCATTCGTTTGGTGGCTGGAAGCGCTCGTTGTTCGGCGATCATCACGCCTACGGCGAAGAGGGGCTGCGCTTCTACAGCCGCTACAAAAGCGTCATGCAGCGCTGGCCGGACAGTATCGCCAAAGGGCCGGAATTCAGCATGCCGACCGCTAAATAGTCTTCATCAATGGAATGTGCGGAGAACAATAACAATGAGTCATCCCCTGCGTTTCGCCCTTAACCGAATGGTCGCGCCGCGCCTGTCGCTTGAGGAGTTTGTCGATCTGGCTGTGAAGCTGGGTGCCGATGCCATCGAGATCCGCAACGACCTCAAGGGCATCGAGATCGAAGACGGCACCGTGCCTGAGGCCGTCGCTGATCTGTGTGCTGCCAAAGGCGTACAGGTGCTTTCGATCAACGCGCTGTACCCGTTCGATGTCTGGAATGACGAGCGCAGTGCCCAAGCCACGAAGCTGGCGCAATACGCACGTGCCTGCTGTGCCAAAGGGCTGGTGCTGTGCCCGCTCAATGACCGTGCCGACCCACGCAACAGCGCGCAGCGTGCCGCCGGGTTGCGCACGGCGTTGACTGCACTGGCACCGATCCTTCGTGAACACGGCATCCTGGGGTTCGTCGAGCCGCTGGGCTTTGAAGAATGCTCGTTGCGCCTCAAGCGCCAGGCCGTTGATGCAATCAAGGCCGTCGGCGGGCTGGATGTCTACCGGCTGGTTCATGACACCTTTCATCACCACCTGGCCGGTGAGGTCGAGCTGTTTCCGGAACTGACCGGGCTGGTGCATATCTCCGGCGTCGAGGATGCGCAGGCGCCGCTCAACAGCATTCGCGACGGCCACCGCGTGCTGGTCGGGGAGGCTGACATTCTGGGCAATGCCGCACAGATCGAACGGTTGCTGGACAGCGGCTATACGGGGCATCTGTCGTTCGAGCCGTTCGCCGAAAGTGTTCATGCGCTGCAAGACATCCCACAGGCGATCTCGGCAAGCATGGCGCATTTGTCACGGGCCGTTTCGCAGCGTCACTGATTTGATTTCAGTCGTCAGGTCACCTCAAACCCTGGCCACCTCAAACAAGAACAAGGTGCGAACATGAGTACAACCCGACTGACCATGGCTCAGGCCCTGGTGAAGTTTCTCGATAATCAGTATGTCGAAGTCGACGGCGTGCAGAGCAAGTTCGTCGCGGGCATTTTCACCATCTTTGGCCATGGCAATGTGCTCGCCCTGGGGCAGGCACTGGAGCAGGACAGCGGCGATCTGGTGGTTCATCAAGGCCGTAACGAGCAGGGCATGTGCCACGCCGCCATCGGTTTTGCCAAGCAGCACCTGCGCCGCAAGATCTACGCGTGCAGCTCCTCGGTGGGGCCGGGCGCGGCGAACATGATCACTGCTGCGGCAACGGCGTCCGCCAACCGTATTCCGCTGCTATTGTTGCCGGGCGATGTCTACGCCAGCCGCCAGCCTGACCCGGTGCTGCAACAGATCGAGCAGTTTCATGACCTGAGTATCAGCACCAACGATGCGTTCAAGGCCGTGAGCAAATACTGGGACCGCATCAACCGCCCTGAGCAACTGATGAGTGCGGCGCTCAATGCCATGCGCGTGCTGACTGATCCGGCCGAGACGGGCGCGGTAACACTGGCGCTGCCTCAGGACGTGCAGGCCGAGGCTTACGACTACCCGGACAGCTTTCTGCAAAAACGCGTGCACCGTATAGATCGTCGCCCGCCGAGCAAGGCGATGCTCGACGATGCCTTGAAACTGATGGCGGGCAAGCGCAAACCCTTGCTGATCTGTGGCGGCGGGGTGCGTTATTCGGGCGCGGCCGATGCGCTGCAAGCCTTCGCCGAGCGCTTTGACATCCCTTTTGCAGAAACCCAGGCGGGCAAGAGTGCCATCGTTTCGGCGCACCCGCTGAACATGGGAGGGATCGGCGAAACCGGCACGGTGGCCGCTAATCGGCTGGCTAAGGAAGCTGACCTGATCATCGGCGTCGGCACGCGTTACAGCGATTTCACCACGGCGTCGAAATGGCTGTTCCAGAACCCGGATGTGCAGTTTCTCAACATCAACATCGGTGCTTTCGATGCGCAGAAACTCGACGGTGTGCAGGTGCTGGCCGATGCACAGTTCGCCTTGCATGCATTGGGCGAAGTGTTGCAGACCAGCGACTACCGCGCTGCCTGGGGCGACGCCCCGCGAAAGGCGCGTGCCGAGCTGGACGCCGAGGTCGACCGCCTTTACGCGGTCGAGTACCAAAGCGAAGGTTTCGTCCCGGAAATCAACGACCACATGGACCCGGCCGTACTGCGTGACTTCATCGAGCTGACCGGTTCGTGCCTGACCCAGAGCGGCGTGCTGGGCATTCTCAACCAGAGCCTGCCTACCGACGCGGTCATCGTTGCCGCCGCAGGCAGCCTGCCGGGCGATTTGCAGCGGGCCTGGCGCAGCACCGGCGTTGATACCTACCACGTTGAGTATGGCTACTCGTGCATGGGTTATGAGGTCAATGCCGCATTGGGCGTCAAGCTCGCGGCGCCGCACCGGGAAGTTTTCGCGCTGGTCGGCGATGGCTCCTACATGATGCTTCATTCGGAGCTGACGACCTCGATTCAGGAGCGGCGCAAGATCAACGTGGTGTTGCTCGACAACATGACCTTCGGCTGCATCAACAACCTGCAGATGGAGCACGGCATGAACAGCTTCGGCACCGAGTTCCGTTTCCGCAATCCGGAAACCGGCAAGCTCGACGGTGACTTCGTGCCGGTGGATTTCGCCATGAGCGCGGCAGCCTATGGCTGCAAGACCTACAAGGTCAGCACCGCCGAGCAACTGCACCAGGCGCTTGCCGATGCCCGGCTTCAGACCGTCTCGACGCTGATCGACATCAAAGTGTTGCCCAAGACCATGATTCATAAATACCTGTCGTGGTGGCGGGTCGGTGTCGCCGAAGTCTCGACCACCGGCACCACCGCTCAGGTGTACGACAAACTCAACCGCGAGCTGGCCAAGGCGCGTCAGTACTGATCATTTTTATCGTTCAGCGCCCGTGACCCGTTCACGGCAACATCCAATAAAGGCCACATCCAATAAAAAAAGGAACTTGAACATGGCATTGAAACTCGGCGTGATCGGCACAGGCGCAATCGGTCAGGATCATATCCGCCGTTGCAGCAAGACACTGGTCGGAAGTCAGGTGGTGGCCGTCACCGACATCAATCTCGAACAGGCCGCCAACGTGGTGCGTGATCTGGACATCAGCGCCGAAGTGTATGCCGATGGGCACGCATTGATTGCCGCGCCGGATGTCGAGGCGGTGCTGGTCTGCTCTTGGGGTCCCAGCCATGAAGAGTACGTGCTGGCGGCGATTGCTGCCGGCAAGCCGGTGTTTTGCGAGAAGCCGCTGGCCGTCACTGCCGAAGGCTGCCGGCACATTGTCGAAGCCGAAATTGCCAGTGGCAGGCGCTTGGTGCAGGTGGGTTTCATGCGCCCTTATGACCAGGGCTATCGCGCGCTCAAGTCGGTGATCGACAGCGGCCAGATCGGCGAGCCGCTGATGCTCCATTGCGCCCACCGCAACCCGCGGGTGGGCGAGAACTACAAGACCGACATGGCGATCACTGACACCTTGATTCATGAGCTCAATGTGCTGCGCTGGCTGCTCAACGATGACTATGTGTCGGTACAGGTCGTGTTCCCGCGCAAGACCGGCAAAGCCCTCGCGCACATGAAAGACCCGCAGATCGTGATGCTGGAAACCGCCCGAGGCACGCGCATTGACGTCGAAGTGTTTGTCAATTGCCAGTATGGCTACGACATCCAGTGTGAGGTGGTCGGCGAGAGCGGTATTGCCAGATTGCCCGAGCCTTCTCAGGTGCAGTTGCGCAGCGAAGCCAAATTGTCCAACGCGATTCTGATGGACTGGAAAGACCGTTTCATTGCCGCCTACGACGTCGAGTTGCAGGACTTCATCGACGGCGTCAAAGCCGGGACGATCAACGGCCCCTCAGCCTGGGACGGTTATGCCGCCGCTGTGGCCGCCGATGCCTGCGTGCTGGCGCAGAACAATGGTGCCGTGGTGCCGATCAGCCTCGCTACGCGTCCGGCGTTCTATGCCTGACATTTTTACGGCAACCGAGACATCTCTCGACAAGCATAAAAGGGAGGCATCATGCGCATTGCACTGGACCCCTACATGTACCGCCATCTGTCCCTCGGGGCGATGGTCGATAAAACCGCAGAGCTGGGTTACGACTACATCGAACTTTCACCGCGCGAAGACTTCATGCCGTTTTACAAATACCCACGCGTGGACCGGGCGAGGATCCGGGAGTTTCGCAAGGCCCTGAGCGATGCGGGTGTGAAACTCTCCTCGTTGCTGCCGCTGTACCACTGGGCTGCGCCCGATGAAGACCTGCGCATTGCCGCCGTGCGCAACTGGAAGCGTGCCATCCAGGTGGCGGTGGAAATGGACTGCGACCTGATGAACACCGAGTTCAGCGGGCAATCCGATCATGCGCTGGTCTGCGAGAACCAGTTCATGAAATCGATGGACGAACTGATGCCGCATTTCGAGCGCGAAGGTATAAAGCTCGATATTCAGGCACATCCCTATGACTTCTGTGAGCGCAATAACGAGTCGGTAGACATCATTCGCGGGCTTGATCGCGACTGGATCAACTACCTGTACGCCGCACCCCACACTTTTTTCTACGATGATGGCGTGGGGGATATCGCCTCCATGCTGCGCTACGCAGGCGACAGACTCACGCACCTGATCATTGCCGACACCTATAATCACCGGGCCTCTTCCAACCTGCGCTACATCGTCAACCCGCCCGGCGTTACGGCTACGGTGCATCAGCATCTGGACATCGGGCAGGGCGAAGTGAACTGGGAGGCATTTTTCTCGACGCTCCGGGACATCAAGTTTGACGGTATCGCCACGGTGGCCGTATTTGCCTGGGAAGAGCGTGCCGATGAGTCAAGCCGATTCATGCTCGAACGGGTCAAAAGCGAGTTGCTGCGCTGATACAGTGGCAGTGAATACACAACCGATGGCTACGGCCTGAGGTTCATGGACCACAGGAGATATCCATGCGAGCAGGGCTGGTGGGCTACGGCAAAGGGGGGCGTTACTTTCACGCGACGCTGATTTCAAGTGTGCCCGGTGCCACGTTTGCAGGCGTGGTGACCCGTTCACCTGAACGAAAGCAGGATGTCGCCAATGATCATCCCGGCGTTGCGACCTTCGACACGCTGGCCGAACTGGTGGCTGCCGGGGTCGATGTGGTGGTGATTTCCACACCACTGGCATCACGGCGAGCGTTGATTCTGGAGGCTATCGAACTGGGCGTGGCGGTGGTCAGCGATAAACCCTTTGCCCATGACGCCGCGCAGGCGCGTGAACTGGTGGAGGCTGCCGAAAAGCGTGGCGTGTTGCTCAGCGTTTATCAGAACCGGCGTTGGGATTCCGATTTCCTCACCGTGCGTAAACTGATCGACAACCAGGCGCTGGGCGAGATCAGTCGGTTCGAATCAAGTATCGAGCGCTACTCGCCGCGCTCCGTGGGCAAGGCGAGCGGTGGTGGCATGCTGCGCGACCTGGGCAGTCACCTCGTGGATCAGGCGCTGGTGCTGTTCGGACCGGTCGAGCGGGTGTACGGCGAATTGCGCTTCGCCGCCGCCGAGGAAGAGCTGGATCACACGTTTTTCGTCGCGCTGACCCATGCCAATGGAGTGGTCTCGCATTTGTCCGGCAGTTGCCTGCAAAGCAGCCCGAAACCACGGTTTCGGGTCAGCGGATCAAAAGGCTGTTACAGCGTCGACGGGCTGGACGGCCAGGAAGACGCGGCATTTGCCGGGCTGACGCCACGGTCCGAGGGCGAGCGCTGGGGCGTCGAAGAGCATCGGCGCTGGGGCTGGTTCGAACAGGGTGATCATCGCGAGCGAGTGCCCTCGGAGCGTGGCTGCTGGCTGGAGTTCTACCAGCAACTGCAACGCGCAGTGGACGAGCAGGGCAGCAACCCGGTCAACCCTCACGATGCAATCGCGTCAGCGCAGATCATGGACGCCGCGTGCCTGAGCGCCCGCGAAGGACGGGTTGTAGTGCTGTAGACACACATATTCATGACTCACTGTGCCCTGAGCCTTAAACAAACATCACTGACATCCCAGAACCGCCGTGTGACGCAGAGAAGAGTTCGGTACAGCC
>NZ_LGLN01000065.1:12026-57079 GCF_001293775.1 Pseudomonas syringae pv. cilantro | reverse complement strand
GCGGAGAAGAGTTCGGTACAGCCTCCAGGAATAGGGTGTTTGGCCCCGCGTCTTCGTGAGCAAGCTCACTCCCACAAGTATCTATATGCATACCGACGCCGAGTGACGGCACGCTAGTCAAAACCCGACGCCTGACACGTGTCGGGTTTTGGCATTTCTGCACTGAATAAAAATGAAATGGAATAAAATTCTAAAATCGGTTGAATTGGAAAATATTTTCCAATAGAGTCGTTTGCAGGTTACCGACTATCGAATCACCCGGGCATGAAGTCACTTTTCAGGCTACGGGGAACAAGCCAACAAAAACAAAACAAAAGATAGGTACTGTCGATGAAAACCCCCACTTCTGGCTTGCCCGCCAAGCTTTCTGTCACCTCGTCATTCTGGATCCGGCTCATGGAGCGATTTCTCACGATCGTCGCCCGTGGCATGTGCGTACGGCACAAGGACGCTCAACTGTTCTGCATCCCGGGTGCAACGGGCATTCGTCTGCCTCGCTGAATGGCTTTATTGTCGCTCCCGACAAATGGTTATCAGATCCAAACAACAACAAGAATCTGGAGAGCCCTCATGAAAACCAAGCTTGCTTTCACTTCACTCGCCCTGGCATTGATGCTCGGCAGCGGCGCTGCGCTGGCCGATATCAAGGTCGGGGTGGCCATGTCGCAATTCGACGACACCTGGCTGACCTACCTGCGTCAGGACATGGGAGCGAAGGCCAAGAGCATGCCTGACGGCGTGACCCTGCAATTTGTCGATGCCCGCGCCGACGTCAACAAACAGATCGATCAGGTCAAGGAACTCATCAACAAGAAAGTCGACGCCCTGATCGTTAACCCGGTAGACACCGCCGCTACCGCGCGTATCACCAAGGAAGCCGTCGCCGCCGGCATTCCGCTGGTCTACGTCAACCGTCGCCCGGATGACCCGAAGCTGCCGGCAGGCGTTGCCACTGTGACATCCGACGATACCGAGGCTGGCCGGCTGCAGGCGCAGTACGTCGCCGACAAGATGGGCGGCAAGGGCAGCGTGATGATTCTGCTGGGCGACCTGGCCAACAACTCCACGCAAAACCGTACCAAAGGCGTGAAAGAGGTGCTGGCCAAATACCCCGATATCAAGATCGACCAGGAGCAGACTGGCACCTGGCTGCGCCAGAAAGGCATGGACCTGACCAATGACTGGCTTACTCAAGGGCGCAAATTCGACGCGATCCTCGCCAATAACGATGAAATGGCCATTGGTGCTGCGATGGCATTGAAACAGGCGGGTATCGACAAAGGCACGGTGTCTGTCGCCGGTGTCGACGGCACGCCTGATGGCCTCAACGCAGTCACCAAAGGTGATCTGACGGTATCGGTTTATCAGGACGCCAAGGGGCAGGCCGACGGCGCGATCGATGCGGCGGTGAAGCTGGCTAAGAAAGAGAAGGTCGAGCCACAGGCAATCGTCATTCCGTATCGTCTGATCACGCCTGAAAACGTCTCCACTTTCAAATAACAACAGTCGACCGGCCAGGGAAGATCCCCCGATCTTCCTGTGCTTGCCGCTTGAGGAGTTTGTGATCATGTCCGGTTCTGCCACTGCCCACCCGCCCGCGCCAGCCGATGTAGAGGCCTCGTCCCCTTATCTGCTGGAAATCAGCCATATCAGCAAAGGTTTTCCGGGGGTCGTTGCGCTTGACGATGTCCAGCTCCGGGTCCGTCCGGGCAGCGTGCTGGCGCTGATGGGCGAGAACGGGGCGGGGAAATCGACGCTGATGAAAATCATCGCCGGCATTTACCAGCCCGACGCAGGTGAAATCCGTTTGCGCGGCAAGCCAGTGCGCTTCGAAACGCCCCTTTCAGCGTTGCAGGCCGGAATCGCCATGATTCATCAGGAACTCAACCTGATGCCGTTCATGAGTATCGCCGAGAACATCTGGATCGGCCGCGAGCAGCTCAACGGTCTGCACATGGTCGATCATCGGGAAATGCACCGTTGTACCGCCGAGTTGCTGGAGCGCTTGCGCATCCGGCTGGATCCCGAAGAGCTGGTCGGTAACCTGAGCATCGCCGAGCGGCAGATGGTCGAGATCGCCAAGGCGGTTTCCTACGACTCTGACGTGCTGATCATGGACGAACCCACCTCGGCGATCACTGAAACCGAAGTCGCTCATCTGTTTTCGATCATTGGCGATCTGCGCGCACAGGGCAAAGGCATCATTTACATCACCCACAAGATGAACGAAGTCTTCGAGATCGCCGATGAAGTGGCAGTGTTTCGCGACGGCGCCTACATCGGCTTGCAGAGCGCCGACAGCATGAACGGCGACAGCCTTATTTCCATGATGGTCGGCCGCGAGTTGACCCAGTTGTTTCCGCAACGTGACAAACCGGCGGGGGACCTCCTGCTGTCAGTCCGTGACCTGAGCCTGAACGGCATTTTCAAGGACGTGTCCTTCGACCTGCGTGCCGGAGAGATCCTGGGCATCGCCGGGCTGATGGGCTCGGGGCGCACCAATGTCGCCGAGACGCTGTTCGGCATCACGCCCAGTGACGGTGGCGAGATTCACTTCGATGGCAAGGCCGTGCGCATCGGCGATCCTCATCAGGCCATCGAGCTGGGTTTTGCATTGCTGACCGAGGACCGCAAGTTGACCGGGCTGTTTCCGTGTCTGTCAGTGATGGAAAACATGGAGATGGCCGTGCTGGCGAATTACGCCGGTAACGGCTTCGTGCAACAAAAGGCCCTGCGCGCCTTGTGCGAGGACATGTGCAAAAAACTCAGGGTCAAGACGCCGTCGCTGGAACAGTGCATTGATACGTTGTCGGGTGGTAATCAGCAAAAGGCACTGCTTGCACGCTGGCTGATGACCAATCCCCGCGTGCTGATTCTCGACGAGCCCACGCGCGGTATCGATGTGGGCGCCAAGGTAGAGATCTACCGGCTCATCTCCCTGCTGGCCAGCGAAGGCATGGCGGTGATCATGATCTCTTCCGAACTGCCGGAAGTGCTCGGTATGAGCGACCGGGTCATGGTCATGCACGAAGGCGAAATGATGGGCATCCTCGACCGAAGTGAGGCGACCCAGGAAAAAGTCATGCACCTGGCCTCCGGCCATCGGGTTAATTGAGTGTGCAGCACACGGTTCGGTAAATGGACTCGTAAAAAAAGAACAAGAGGGTTACGAACATGAGCAACGCGATTCTGCAAAACAAGCCGGCCCTGGCGCCGACCGGGAAAAAAAGACGACTGCCGACCGAGCTGAGTATTTTTCTGGTGCTGATCGGCATAGGCCTGATCTTTGAACTGTTCGGCTGGATCGTCCGCGATCAGAGCTTTCTGCTCAACTCCCAGCGCCTGGTACTGATGATTCTTCAGGTGTCGATCATCGGCCTGCTGGCCATCGGCGTCACGCAGGTGATCATCACCACGGGCATCGACCTGTCGTCCGGTTCGGTGCTGGCGTTGTCGGCGATGATTGCCGCGAGTCTGGCACAGACGTCGGACTTTTCCCGCGCAGTGTTTCCGTCGCTGACCGACCTGCCCGTGTGGATTCCGATCGTGGTCGGGCTCGGGGTCGGGTTGCTGGCCGGCGCGATCAACGGCAGCATCATCGCGATTACCGGTATCCCACCCTTCATCGCCACGCTGGGCATGATGGTCTCTGCACGCGGCCTGGCACGCTTCTACACCGAAGGCCAGCCGGTCAGCATGCTTTCTGATTCCTACACGGCTATCGGCCAGGGCGCGATGCCGGTCATTATCTTTCTGGTGGTGGCGGTCGTCTTCCACATCGCCCTGCGCTACACCAAGTACGGCAAATATACCTATGCCATCGGCGGCAACATGCAGGCGGCGCGCACGTCGGGCATCAACGTCAAACGTCATCTGGTGATTGTCTACAGCATTGCCGGGCTGCTGGCCGGGCTGGCGGGTGTGGTGGCGTCGGCACGCGCCGCAACCGGTCAGGCCGGAATGGGCATGTCCTATGAACTGGACGCCATCGCGGCGGCCGTCATTGGCGGCACCAGCCTCGCCGGTGGCGTAGGGCGAATCACCGGTACCGTGATCGGTGCGTTGATCCTCGGCGTAATGGCCAGCGGCTTTACCTTTGTCGGCGTGGATGCCTACGTTCAGGACATCATCAAGGGGCTGATCATTGTAGTTGCGGTAGTCATCGATCAATATCGCAACAAGCGCAAGACCAAGCGCTGATTGGATTCCAGTGAGACAAAGGGCCTTATACAGGCCCTTTTGTGCGTGACATATTGCAGGAACCGATGGGTGGTCTGTGGGTCAGACCCTCATCACACCGCACGTGATCGGGTTTCATACCCGTGTTTCAAGGGGTTTTACTGTGACTGCTGTACGAAAACCCTTCAATTTGTGTTGCCGAGCCTGCAAGCCGGCCTTAGACTGCCGCCCCTCGTAAATTGAGTGCCAGGTGGCGCTTGGAGATTATTGGCTTTACGACAACGTCAAGCCGCTCCTCAATGCACGTTTTTTTATAGAGAAATAAATGACAAAGGAAAAGTTGCTGGCCATGCCGGCCGATGACTACATGAACGCCGAGCAGCACGCTTTCTTCGTCGAGCTGTTGCAGGGCATGAAGGTCGAGATCCACGAGCGAATCGAGCAGAGCCGTATTGCCATCGAAAGCCTGGACACCCCTGCCGATCCGGCCGACGCGGCCTCGGTTGAAGAAGAGCGTCACTGGTTGGTCAACGTGATCGACCGCGATCAACGCATGCTGCCTCAGCTGGAAATGGCCCTGTCGCGCATTGCCGATGACACCTTCGGCTGGTGCGATGACAGCGGTGAGCCCATCGGTCTCAAGCGCCTGCTGATCAGCCCGACCACCAAATACTGCATCGAAGCGCAAGAGCGTCACGAGCAGATCGACAAGCACCAACGCCAGGCCTGATTCTCAGGCGACAGGGGTTGAGCAACCGGACCGGGAGGCAAGCAATTGCCTCCCAGTTTCGTTGTGTCCAGAGTTTATTGAATCAACGCCGACCGATAAGACCATTAGCGCATGGCACATCGCCGTTATCTGACGTTTAATAGGTGCAATAACGATAAATACAAACGGGGTAACGCAACATGGCCGAAAACCTATCCATGGCTGCCGGATTGCCGCTGGCCAGTGCACCGGGCACTGCAGTAAGGTGGTGGGTGCCGGCGGTACAAAGTGTTGCGTTGTGCCTGTTGCTGGCAGCGATAAGCGTTGTCGGACTGTCCCTCTATATCGTTGTTCCCGGCGCTTTGCTGGTGATCTGGCTGCCGCGATGGTTACTCCGTCGCCCTGCAGCATTCTCGGCCGAGGCGGTCGACGCGGACATAACGCGCCTGACCCGCGAGCTCTCCCGCACCACCAGCCATAACGCGCTGTCAGCCGCTCAGGTGGCGTTTTCCGTGCGCCAGTTGGCAGGGCGTGTGCAATCGCAGCTTGGCGCTGCCGGGCAGGTGGTCAGCAGTGCAGAGCTGATGATCGCCACCGAGCAGCAGACCGCCCAGCTCAGCCAGCAGGCGCTGGTTGCCGCCAGCGAAGCGCGGGCGCGTAGCGAGGCGGGCAGTGGCGTATTGGATGAGTCCATCGAACGCATGCATCGGTTGAGCAAACGCGCGGTCGCCAGCCGAGAGCTGATCGAAGCGCTCAACCAGCGCAGTGAGGAGATCCAGCGGGTAACGTTGGTGATCCAGTCGATTGCCAGCCAGACCAACCTGCTGGCGCTCAATGCCGCCATTGAAGCTGCCCGGGCGGGCGAGCATGGACGTGGCTTTGCCGTGGTCGCCGATGAAGTGCGCGGGCTCGCCGGGCGAACGGCGAGTGCTACCGGAGAAGTCGGGCAGATGGTGGACGATATTCAGCAACGCACTGCGCAGGTCGTCGAACAGATCCGTCAGCTGTCTATCGACCTGGACAGCGGCGTCGAACAGGTTGAGCTTACCGGCGAGCACCTCGGCAACATCGCCCGCCTTGCCGTCGAAGTCGAAAGCCAGGTCAGCGAGATTGCCCAAGGCGCCAGGAGCAATCAGGATCAGTTGGCGAGCCTGTTCGAGGCCGTCGAGCACATGCGCAGTGATCTGGCGGTCAGCGACGAGCAGACCCGGCAACTGGCCAAAGCGGCGGTGCAAATGGAAGGGCAGGCCGAGACCATCAGTCAGCGTCTGGCCGAAGTGGGTCTGGATGACTATCACCAGCGCATCTACGATCTGGCCCGTGAAGGTGCACGGCTCATTGGCGAAAAGTTCGAAGCCGATATCGAACAGGGGCGCGCCAGCCTGGATGATCTGTTCGACCGTAATTACAAGCCGGTCGCGAATACCTTACCGACCCGGTTTACCACACGCTTCGACCGCTACACCGATCAGGTACTTCCGGCGCTGCAGGAGCCACTGCTCGCGCAGCACGAAGGTCTGGTATTTGCCATCGCCTGCACCCAGCAAGGCTACGTGCCCACGCACAACAACGCGTTCAACCAGCCTCTGACCGGCGACGCGACGCTGGACAATGCGCGCAATCGCAGCAAGCGCAAGTTCGATGACCGGACCGGCATTCGCTGCGGCAGCCATCAGCAACCGGTACTGCTGCAAACCTACACCCGGGACACCGGTGAGCTGATGCACGACCTCTCCGTACCCATTGTCGTCAAGGGGCGTCATTGGGGTGGTCTGCGCCTGGGTTATAAACCGCAGGGCGGTTCAAACCTGTAGACCTGCCTGGCAAGTTTGAGGTAAGTGAGCAGAGGTGTTGAAGTCTGCTCGACCTGTTCTTTACTTTTATCAGGCACTGCCGTGTAGGTATTTATTTATAGATTTTTTAAGTATGTAGATGTGGGTTGTAGGAAGCTTCTGAATAGCTCTTTGGGGCTTGACTGTCGATGCGCGCTGAGCAATCTCTTGAATCAATGGTATCAATTTTTGATTCACGAGCGGCCTTGCCAAGGGCGCCTCTACGGACGGAAGAGTTATGAAAAATACATGGAGTGTCAAACAATCATCCGAGACTTCGAGTGCAGTGGTTTTACAAGTTACGGCGCGTATCGGCATATTTTTTGACGGTACGGGTAATAACCGGGTCAACAGTCAGATAGGTGCTGATTGCCGTGCACTGCTGGAAGTCAATAACGGCCAGCATATTCAGGAGTGCGCTGGACGACATGCCGATCCGGGCAGTAGTTACAGTAATGAATTAAGTAATATCGCCTTGCTGGCAGGGCTTTATCGTCGACAAGCAATCGCTACCAATGACGGGCAAGGTTTGAACGTCTGCTACCCGATCTATATAAGCGGCGCCGGGACGACATCAGGTGGGCGTGATTCGGTATGGCCCGGGCAGAGTCTGGGCCGCGGCACCACGGGTGTGGTGGCCAAGGTGCAAAACGCTTTCAGAAAGCTCGAATCGGTAATCAAGACGTTTCCGGTGGATAATCCGGGCTGTGCTCTGAAGGCGCTGGAGTTCGATGTCTTCGGCTTCAGTCGCGGTGCTGCGTCGGCGAGGCACTTCGTCAACGAAATTCTCAAGCGTGACGTCGGCATGCTTGAGCCGATATTGCGCAGCCGCAAAGTGCGGTTGAGCGAAAATTTTGCCTGGCACAACGACTGTGTGCGGCTCAAGGTCATTGGCCTGTTCGACACTGTTGCCGCTATCGGCAGCATCAAAGACCTGGGCAGCACAAGCGACGCCAGCAATCGGCGGGTCAACCTGTACTTGCCGCCCGGATGTGCCCAGCAAGTGTTGCATCTGGTCGCACGCGATGAAAACCGGCGCAATTTTGCGCTCAATAGCATTACCCCCGGATGGCCTGCGGAAATCCTCCTGCCGGGGGCACATTCCGATATCGGCGGTGGTTATCCGCCGCAAATGGATGAAAACGTCTTGTTGACCCGCCCACGTATGAGCACTGTGCGGCGCGGCAGCGCTCCTGAAACGGCGAACTGCTGGCAGGAAGCGCAGGCCGAACTGAGCAGGATGGAGTTGAATTACTGGATCGATCCGCTCGATAGCCAGGCGTCATTGCAGGTGCAGTCGTGCAAAAGCAGCGGTCGTGTCTGCAAGAATTCGCTCAGCGGCCTGGGGGTGATTGTGGCTGCGGTGTGCATGCATCGGCAGGTCTTTGGGCATCTTTCACGGGTTTCGCTGCAGATCATGCATGCGCTGGCCTGTGACGAAGGTGTGCCGTTCCGCCCCATTCCGCAGGCGCCGCACTTTCAGCTTCCTCCCGAGCTGGAGGGCATCGCTCGCAAGCTGATCGATTACGCGCGAGGCGGTCCTTACACGCTGACCAGTGACGAAGAGCAGATTCTGCGCTGGCGCTACATTCATCAGTCCGCGCACTGGAGCGCGTCACTGGGTCGAACGGGCAGCCTCAGTGACGCAGTGTTCGTTCACGCACCTGAACCGGGCGGCCGGATACTGCACCCCAACATCGGGCAGCCCGGCTACCCGCAGTGATGTCAGGGCTTTTTATGCAAGCGGGCATTGAGGTCGTCGACCACAGGTGCCCACTCTGCGTCTTCACGGAGTAGCTCTTTGAGGAATGCCGCTTGCTGCGGGGTCCAGAATTGAGCGTCGATCAGCTTTACATCGTCGTCCAACTGGTGCGCTGCAACGAAAGCGTCAATGTCCTTGTCTTCGGAACCCAGCCCCAGTTGAGCGAACAGGTCATTCAGGGTAGCGGTAGTCAGATCCATGTCATCTCCTCGACGAGGGGTATCCCCGTATTGTCATCAGTCATCTATGGGAGTGACCGTCGCGTGCAAGAGTTCGATGCATTTGCCGTTCGTGAAAAACGGCAATCTTTTTTGCGCCGAACGTTAATGCTATGTTCCCGCTGCGCCGGATGTCTGCGGGAGCGCAGGTACGAGCCTGTCCAGCCACTGAACGAGGCCTGAATGGCGGGGCATTCCTGTGCCGTCAGGCTGCGGTGACATCGATGTGTACAAAAGGAATATATCCTGTAGAGGCAATGAGCCGGTAGAATCCGCCACCAGCCTGCACGGTTCGGCAGCGGCCGACTTGTCGTCCCCCGAGTGCAGCGCGTCAGCAGGTATCTGGCCGTGCCATACGGCCTGTGAATGAATCATTTATCGACTGCCTGAACTTCAGGCAGCCTCATTTTCATGTTTGAGGGTTTGGACTTTGGCTGTAAGTAACCTGGATACCCATGCTTTGTTCGTGCTCGGCGATCTTCGCGCACAGTTGGTCAAGCAGTTTCAATCCCGCTTTGTCTATCTCACCGAGCAATCAGCCGAAGGCATCTACATTGCTGAAATCGATACCGAAGCTGCCCTTGTGGTCGATGACAAGCCGCGCCTGGAACTCAAGGTCGGCGATCATTTTCGGGCTGCGGTTCTGCCGAGCCGTGAAGGTGGAAAGCTCGAACTGAAGTTCCGCGAAGTCAAGGTCACGGTTTACGGACTGGGTGAATATGCCTTTGTCGACACGCCTGAAGGCCATGGCATCGTGTTCAAGGAAGGGCAGGGTGTGGTGATGGTCTTTGCCGCGAAAGAGCAACTGCAGACCGGTATGAGCAAGGTCCTGAAAAGCGCAGTGGGCAAGGCCGCCAAGTGGCGCAAGGGCGAACTGACCTTCAAGGCCAGCGAGTAACGCACGCCCCTCCGGCCTCAGCCCCCGCTTGACTCGCCATCGACACGGCCACTGCTCACCTCGGCCGGTACAGCGTCACCGGCCATGCGCTTGCGGAACAACGCAGTGCGCGCAAGCAGCAGGGTCGTCACGGGCACCGTAATCGCCAGCAGCACCGGAATGAGCCAGGCATGGATGACCGGCTCTGACTTGAGTGCCGAGAAGTAGATGATCGACGCCAAT
This sequence comes from Pseudomonas syringae pv. cilantro, assembly GCF_001293775.1. GTDB lineage: Bacteria > Pseudomonadota > Gammaproteobacteria > Pseudomonadales > Pseudomonadaceae > Aquipseudomonas > Aquipseudomonas syringae_P. The sequence continues at coordinate 47,259 of NZ_LGLN01000065.1, read as the reverse complement.
GCCACGCACCACGCGCCCAGTGTCGACGCCAGTGCCGGTGGATGCATGCGTTGAAAAAAGTCTTTCAGGCGCAGCAGCCCGATGGCGCCGGTCAGGGCGAACAGGCTGCTGACGATCAGCAGCCCGGCAGTGAGTATTTCAGCCCAGAAGGGGACGGCACCGGACAGTTCGTTCATTCGATCACCTCTCCGCGCAACAGGAATTTGGCCAGCGCGAACGAGCCGACGAAGCCGAAAAGAGCGATCAGCATGGCCGCCTCGAAATAGGTGTCACTGGCGTAGCGAATACCCAATACCAGCATCATCAGCATGGCGATGATGTACAGGTAGTCCAGCGCCAGTACCCGATCCTGCGCGGAAGGGCCTTTGATCAGGCGCAGCAGGGTGATCACCATGGCCAGGGCGAAGATCAGCAGGCTGATCAGAATCGCGTTGTCGAGCAGTGCACTCACTGAAAGATCTCCATCAATGGACGCTCATAGGTGGTCTTGAAGTGCTCGATGAATTGCGCCTCGTCCTCCAGATCGAAGACATGCATCAGCAGCACGCTGCGATCCAGCGCCAGTTCCGACCAGACCGTGCCGGGCACTACCGTGGTCACTATCGCCAGTGCGGCAAGGCCGTGGGCGTCGTGCAGGTCCAGCGGGATTCGCACGAAGGCCGAGCGCGGCGGACGACGCTTGAGCCGCCAGATGCTCAGGCCGACCTGAAGGTTGGACACCACCACATCGCAGCCGACCCTCCAGAAAAACCTCAGGATCGTCCCCGGCTTGCGAATGCGCACTGGCAGCGGGCGCAACGGCGCCATCAACAGCGGTGCCAGAAACCCCAGCAGAGCACCCAGCAGCACGTGACCGGGGCTGAGCGACAGGTTCAGCACCAGCCACAGCACCCAGAGCGCCAGTGAGAGCAGGGGGGCCGGAAACAAACGTTTCATGGTTGTCCCTCCGGGTTCACGTCACGACTGGTCGGGCCGGGGATCGGTCGTGTAGCGAGCACCGACTGCACATACTGTTTGGGCTCATGCAGCGCGGCAGCGGTGTCTTGCGTGTAGCGCAGCAGCGGTTCAGCCTTGAAGGTCAGCGCAATGCACAAGCCGAGCAGGATGACGATTGGCAGGCACTCATTGCGCCGTAACAGTGGCGAAGGGCGCTCGTGGGGTGTCCAGAAGCGCTGGGTGCCGAGCCTGGAAAAGGCAATCAGTGACGCCAGTCCGGAAAAAATCAGCAGGCCGATCAACATCCAGGAGCGGGGCAGCAGCGCCTCATCCTTGGCAACATCCAGCCCCAGCGGGTTCAACAGGGCGCTGAGCAGCGTCAGCTTGCCGATGAACCCGGACAGCGGCGGCATGCCAATGATCAGCAGCGCGCAGATGATGAAGCTCAGGCCCAAAAAGGCCACGGTCATGGGAATGACCTGGCCGACCACGACTTTTTGCTCGTCGTCCAGATTGGTGCCGGGCGGCGGATGCAGCGACTCCACGGCGCGTGGCAATTGGTCGGCGTCTTCCTCCAGCGGGATTTCATTGGCCGAGCGCGAACGTTCGACCAATTCGCCCAGCAGGAACATCGCGCTCAGGGCCAGGGTCGAGCTGACCAGATAAAACAGCGCACCTGACGTCAGGCTGGGCTGAGCGAAACCGATGGCTGACAGCAAAATGCCCGCCGACACCAGAATGCTCAGGCTGGCCAGACGCTCCAGACGCTGGGCGGCGATGATCGCCATCGCCGCCGTAAAAATCGTCGCCATGCCGCCGAAGATCAGCCAGTCGCCACCGAAAAACGCCGAAGCGCCGGCCTGCCCGGAAAACAGCAGCGTCCAGAGGCGCAGCAGGGTATAGATGCCTACCTTGGTCATGATCGCAAACATCGCCGCCACGGGCGCGCTGGCGGAGGAATAGGCCGGGACCAGCCAGAAATTCAGTGGCCACATTCCGGCTTTTGCCAGAAATGCCGTGGCCAGAATCGCCGCGCCGGCGTGCAGCAGGCCCAGATCGGCTTCCGACACCTGCGGAATCTTGATCGCCAGGTCAGCGAAATTCAGGGTGCCGGTCACGCCGTAGATCAAGGCGGCGCCGATCAGAAACAGCGACGAGGCCAGCAGGTTGATCGAAATGTAATGCAGGCCCGCCGACACGCGCGCGCGCCCGGAGCCGTGCAGCATCAGACCATAGGACGCCGCGAGCAGGACTTCGAAGAACACGAACAGGTTGAACAGGTCAGCGGTCAGAAACGCGCCGTACAGGCCCATCAGCTGGATCTGGAACAAAGCATGGAAGCTGGCCCCGGCCCGATCCCAGCGCGCCAGGGCAAAAAGCAGCGCGCAGACACCGACGATGCCGGTCAGCACCATCATCAGCGCCGAAAGGTGATCCACGACCAGCACGATACCGAACGGCACGCCCCAGTTACCCGGCAGATAGACACCGATCGATCCGCTGCTGCCGCTTTGCTGCACCCAGAGCATCAGCACCACCGAGATGCCCAGCCCGAGGATGCTCGAGAACAGGTTGATGCGCCCTTTGAGCGGCCGGTGCTTTTCGCCCAGCCAGAGCATCAGCCCGGCGGTCAGCAACGGCAGCAGGATCGGCGCGATGATCAGTTGATTCATCCAGCTCATGCCTTGGGCTCCCGGCCATCGACGTGGTCGGTGCCGGTCAGGCCTCGGGAGGCGAGCAGCACCACCAGAAACAGCGCGGTCATGGCGAAGCTGATGACGATGGCGGTGAGCACCAGTGCCTGCGGCAGCGGGTCAGTGTAATTGAGCAGGTCCTGGGGAATACCGTCCTTGATGATCGGTTCTTTGCCGATGAACAGGCTGCCCATGCTGAAAATGAACAGGTTGACCCCGTAAGAGAGCAGGCACAGGCCCATGACCACCTGAAAGGTTCGCGGACGCAGGATCAGCCAGACTCCCGAGGCAGCGAGAACACCGATGGCGACTGCGATGACTTCTTCCATCAGAGAACTCCTTGCGGGTTGGCGACAGGCTTGGGCAGTTGGGTCGGACGATGGCTGCGTACCGACTGGTGAGCCAGCGCGGTAAGAATCAGCAAGGTCGACCCGACCACCACGGCATACACGCCGACGTCGAAAAACAGCGCGCTGGCAATGTGGATGTCACCCAGGATCGGCAGATCCACATGCGCGGTGTGGGTGGTCATGAACGGATAACCCAGCGCCATCGAGCCGGCTCCGGTCAGCACCGCAACCAACAGGCCGGTGCCCATCCAGCGCAGCGGCCGCAGACTCATCTGCGCTTCGACCCACTGAGTTCCGGCGACCATGTACTGCAGCAGGAAAGCCACTGACATCACCAGCCCGGCCACGAATCCGCCGCCCGGCTGATTGTGGCCACGGATGAACAGGTACATCGAGACGATGAAGGCAATCGGCAGCAGCAATCTGACCAGCGCGGCCGGGACCATCATGAAACCGAGCGCCGTGTCACTGGCGCTACGCGGGTTGATCAGGTCGGTGACCACGTCGCGTGCCAGCAGGCGCTGTTGAGCAGGCAACAGGATGCTTTCCTTGGGCGGGCGGAAGCGGCGCAACAGAGCGAAAACGGTCAATGCCACGGCAGCCAGTACGGTGATTTCGCCAAACGTGTCGAAACCACGGAAATCCACCAGCATCACGTTGACCACGTTGGTGCCGCCGCCCTGGGGCAGCGCACGGCTCAGGTAGAACGAAGAAATGGCGTTCGGAGTCTGGCGAGTCAGCATGGCGTAGGACAATATCGCCATCCCCACGCCGACCAGCACCGCGAGGCCGAAGTCGCGAATACGCCGGGTGCGGGCGCGCAGGCGAGCGCTGAGCGGGGCGACGTCTTCGTTGCGTCGCGGCAACCAGCGCAAGCCGAGCAGGATCAGCACAGTGGTTACCACTTCCACCACCAGTTGCGTCAACGCCAGGTCAGGAGCCGAGAACCAGACGAAGGTGATACAGGTCATCAGCCCGCAGACGCTGACCATCACCAGTGCCGCCAGACGATGGTATTTGCCCTGCCATGCCGCGCCCAGCGCGCAGGCAATCGCGATCAGCCAGAGGGTGACGAACACCCCGGAACCCGGAATCTTCGGCCGGTCGCCCCAGGTCAGGCCGCTGAAATACATCGGAATAAAGCCGCCCAGCACTGCAGCCAGCACCAGCAGAAACAACTGCGGTTGCAAGCGACGCGTGCTGACTTTGCGCTCGAAACGGCGTGCCCAATGCATCGCCACCACCAGGCTGCGTTCGAACATGTGCTTGCCGTTGAGCCTGCCCACCAGCGGCGGGGCGGTGATGCGCTCCTGCTTGAGCGGCTTGCGCAACAACAGATACAAAATGATGCCGCCCGCCATCGCCACCAGACTCATGATGATCGGCGCGTTCCAGCCGTGCCAGATGGCCAGGCTGTATTCGGGCAGTGTGCCGCCGACCACCGGCCGGGCCGCCGCTGCCAGCAGCGGCGCGACCGATTGTGCCGGGAAAATGCCGACGACGACGCAGGTCAGTACCAGAAATTCGACCGGCGCACGCATCCAGCGCGGCGGCTCGTGGGGCAGGTGCGGAAGATCCTTGGCGGCCGGGCCGAAGAACACGTCGACGGTGAAGCGTAGCGAGTAGGCGACGCTGAACACACCAGCAATGGTCGCGACCACTGGCAGCGCCATCTCCACCCAGGCGGTGGCTGAGATGAACACCGTTTCGGCGAAAAACATCTCTTTGGACAGGAAACCGTTGAGCAGCGGCACGCCTGCCATCGACGCACTGGCGACCATCGCCAGGGTCGCGGTGTAGGGCAGCAGTTTGACCAGCCCGCTCAGACGCCGGATATCCCGCGTGCCGCTTTCGTGGTCAATGATCCCTGCGGCCATGAACAGCGAGGCTTTGAACGTGGCGTGGTTGAGGATGTGGAACACTGCCGCCACTGCCGCCAGCGGGCTGTTCAGACCGAGCAGCAGTGTGATCAGCCCCAGATGACTGATGGTCGAGTAGGCCAGCAGGCCCTTCAGGTCATTCTGGAAAATGGCCGCGTAGGCACCCAGAATCAGCGTGCAGGCACCCGCGCCGCTGACCATCCAGAACCATTGTTCGCTGCCGGACAGCGACGGCCACATGCGTGCCATGAGAAACACACCCGCTTTGACCATGGTGGCCGAGTGCAGGTACGCCGACACCGGCGTCGGTGCTGCCATCGCGTGGGGCAGCCAGAAGTGAAAAGGGAACTGCGCGCTTTTGCTCAGTGCGCCGATCAGGATCAGGGTCAGCAACACCGGGTACAGGGCATGCGCGCGGATCGCGTCGCCGGATGCCAGTACGCGATCCAGATCATAACTGCCGGCCACATGACCGAGGATCATCATTCCCGCGAGCAGCGCCAGCCCGCCAGCACCGGTGACCATCAGCGCCATGTACGCACCGCGTCGGGCATCGGCACGGTGGTGCCAATAGCCAATCAGCAGGAAGGAAAACAGGCTGGTCAGTTCCCAGAAAAACACGATCTGGATCAGGTTGCCGGACATTACCAGCCCGAGCATGGCGCCCATGAACGCGAGGAAAAAAGCAAAAAAGCGCGGCACCGGATCATCCGGCGACATGTAGTAGCGGGCGTACAGTGACACCAGCGCGCCGATGCCCAGCACCAGCATCGAGAACAGCCAGGCGAAGCCGTCGATACGCAGGACAAAATTCATTCCCAGGCTGGGCAGCCAGAAATATTCTTCCCGGATCACGCCACCATCGGCAATCTGCGGAAACCACAACGCCATCTGGATTGCGCCGACCAAGGCAACCAGACCTGCCAGAAAGGATTCTGCGTTACGTGCGTTGTGCGGCAAAAAGGCCGCCAGACAGCTGCCGATGAAAGGCAGAAGCAGTAGAACTATCAGAGACATAGGCTTCTAATCTGCAGGAGAATGTCAAGCATCATACGTGCCAGACAACTCAATACCAAACGAACACTTTCCGAAATTTCCTACAAAAAGTGTCTGATATTTTTACATCAGAAAATCCCGACTGCGGTAATCAATCATTCTTCATCCGTAATTCACGCCTTTTCAGTCGGTTGTCGTGCGCCTTGCTGCCTGTTAGCAGGCTGTTCGGTGGCGGGCGGGCGTCGTTTCAGTTCGCTGACGATGACGCCCGCCACGATCAGCGCCGCGCCGAGCAAGGCAATCCCCGGCAGGCGCTCACCGGCCAGTCTTCCGACAATCCCGGCCCAGACCGGTTCACCGGCATAAATCACCGTCGCGCGGGTGGGTGAAACACTGCGTTGCGCCCAGTTCATGGCAATCTGAATCGCCGCGCTCATCGCCCCCAGGCCCACTGCGCTGAGCACCAGCAACCAGGAGAAATCCGGCAGACTTTCCTGGGTTGGCACGATCATCAGAAACGCCAGCACCGAAGCGGTTGCCAGTTGCACCACCGTCACCCGGCGCACATCGACCCTGCCAGCATAGGCACTGATCATGATGATTTCAGCGGCTATGGCCACAGCGCTGATCAGTGTGACGATTTCCCCCGAGCTGAAATCCATGGATGCGCCTTGAGGGCCCGAGACGAGCATCAGGCCGATGAACGCGAGGACAATTCCCAGGGTCGGCATCAGCCCCGGCCGCCGACCGAGCACCAGCCATTGCAGCAACGGCACGCAGGGCACATAAAGAGCAGTAATGAATGCCGACTGGCTGCTGGGAATGGTCTGTAAGCCGATGGTCTGCAGACCATAGCCAAGCATGATCGCCGTGCCGATCACGACACCCGCCTTAAGCTCGAGTAATGTCAGACCGCGCAGCACGTTCATCGAGAACAGTGCGATGATCACTGCTGCGGCGGCGAAACGCAGGCCGACAAAAAACATCGGGCCGCTGACCGTCATCGCATGCTGTACCAGCAGGAACGTGCCCCCCCAAAGCATGGTGATCAGAATCAATACGGCTTCTGCTTTACTGATGCGGGGCAAGCGGCTGATAGACTTCATGTCAGCTCCAGATTCCTGTTCATTACGAGGCGTGGGATGAGAGGCTGGGCACCTTGATAGTTGCCCAGAAGTGGGCAGTATACTGCGCAATGGTTTCACGTGAGTACATCCATGCACCCAGAACATCACCGACGCGCACCCGTGCTGCAACACGTCAGCCAGAACATTCGGCGTCTGCGTAACGCGGCAGATCTCAGCCAGACTGCTCTGGCGGATAAGTCCGGCGTGAGCCGCCGTATGTTGGTGGCTATCGAGGCCGGGGAAAAAAACGTCAGCCTGGCGACTCTGGACCGTGTCGCCGAAGCACTCGACGTGGCATTCAGTGACTTGATTCAGGCCCCTGACAGCCGCGATCATAGCCGCATCAACGAGTTGGCCTGGGAAGGTACGCGTTCTGGCAGCAAGGCGGTGTTGCTGGCCAGGGCGATTGCCCGGCGCGAAGTTGAACTGTGGGAGTTCTGCCTGGCGCCCGGAGACGCCTACGCGTCGGAAGCCGACCCGGATGGCTGGAGCGAGCAGGTCTATGTCGTGGAAGGGCAACTGACGCTGCGCCTGGCCGAACCGGTTGCGGCGCAAGTGATCGGGCCAGGAGAGTTTTCATGTTTCCCAGCAATCAGCCGCACCGCTATTGCAACGAAGGCACGCTGCCGCTGCGCTTCGTGCGCAACGTGGTGCTGTAACGTTCTTGTTCTTTCTGTGGTATCCCGATCGAGGCGCTGTTCGATGAGCGACGAGCATAACCAGATGGCCGATTTTCTGATCATCGGCGGCGGTTTGAGCGGCAGCATGCTGGCAGTACAACTGCTCCGCAGGCCGGGTCAGCGTCGGATCATGATCATCGAAACCCGCAGCGAACTGGGTCGTGGCGAGGCATACAGTGCCACCGAGCCCGGGCACACGCTCAATGGCAATGCGGCGCGCATGAGCGTTGATCCGGACAACCCCGCTGACCTGACCGAATGGCTGACCGGGTACCTGGCCGAAGGCGGCTGGCCCGAATCCGCAGAGCAGCCAGTACCGGTGGCCGAGCTGTTTCCGCCGCGAGGGGTGTTCGGTCTCTATGTGCAGCAGCGCCTGCGCGAGGCCCGCGCCGCCGGAGACGTTTATGGTTCGACGCTCGAGCATGTGCGCGGCGAGGCGGTTGATGTGCAGCCTGATGCTTTCGGTGTCAGCATCACGCTGGCGGATGGCAGTCTGCTGCGTGGCCGCCACGCCGTGCTGGCCACCGGCATGTACGCTGCTTCACGTACGCCGATGCGCGAGTCGAACGGGCTGAATGCAGCGGCGCTGGACCCGTGGGATGTGGCGGTCATGCGCCAGCTCGATCCGCAGGCGAGGGTGCTGATCATCGGTTCCGGGCTGACCATGGTCGACGCGGTGGTGTCCCTTGAAAAAGCCGGCCATCGCGGGCAGATTCAGGTTTTTTCGCGCCACGGCCTGTTGCCTCACGTGCGCCGTCAGCCGCCGGAATGGCCTGACTTTCTGGCCCATGACCCGAGTATCCGCACCACCCGGCAGTTGCTGCGCAAGGTGCGTGAGCAGTGCGAACTGGCTATCGAGAGCGGCATTGACTGGCAGGCTCCGCTGGATACCGTGCGCGCCAACGTCGGACGGCTGTGGCATCAGGCGACCGACAGGCAGCGCCGACAATTCGTGCGCCATGTACGGCCTTGGTGGGAAAGCCATCACCATCGCTCGCCGCCGCCGAGTGCGGCGTTGCTGGCCAGGCTGGTGCGGCAAGGACGGCTGAGCATCCAGGCTGCATCGTTGCAGAGTGTTGCCAGTCTGGCTTCGGGGCAGGTGCAGATCAGCGTCCGCTATCGGGGCGAGAATGAATTCTCGCAGCTGGCGGGTGATGCGCTGATAAATTCCACCGGTATCGAATACGACTGGCGTCGCGTAGACCGTCCGCTGCCTCGCCAGTTGCTGGCACGCGGGTTGATCCAGCCCGGCCCACTGGCACTGGGCATCGCCGCCGACGCTGGAGGCGCGGTGCTTGATGCGCAAGGTCAGTATTCCTCCCGGCTGTTCGCCATGGGCCCGCCGTTGCGCGGCATGTGGTGGGAGAGCACCGCCGTCACCGACGTAGCGATCCAGGCCAAGGCGCTGGCAATGCGTTTGGCCTCCTTGACCTAGCCCCGCAAGAGCGGACGCGGAGCGTCCAGAACGGCATGACGACGCGGAGCGTTGTCACGATAAGTGTTCTTCCAGACACCTTTCGTTTCTCACGCGTGTGAGGGTCAGCCGGGCGTACAGCTCCGGAAACAAGGCGCTAGCTCCTGTTTCTATGCTCCGCGTCGCGCAGCGGTTTTGCGATGTCAGTGATGTCTGTTTACGGCTCAAGGCACCTTTTCGCCCCTCGNCGGTGCGGCTTGCTCGGCGTCCTGCCTCGCATCCCCCGGATCAGCGTCAGGACTCAGCCGTCACTTACGTCGCAATCGGCGTTGTCAGTGCTATCGCGCTCTAAAAACACATCTAAAGCATTATCGCGCAGTGTTATTACGGGCATTCCACAGCGTCGTTGCCTGCTACACCGACAAATGCAGCATCCGGTCGCCCTGCACATTCTCGCCCGGCCTGCGCTTGTTGACCGCCAGTTCGCCGATCCTGATCAGACGCGTGCGCGTCACGTTCCGTGTCAGGCCCAGCAGGCTGGCCGTATGCACCTGATTGTGATGGCAGAAACGATAAGCCGTACGTAGCAACGTGTCCTCGACCTTTTCGTGCAAGGCGCCTGCCTGCTCCTCGAACAGCTTCTGAAACGCACGGTTGAGCAACTGCTCGGCGGACTCGTCAGCCGGGCTGTACTCGTCCTGACGCTCGATTCTCAGGTTCGACATGCGCAAGTCATCACGCTGAATCACGCCGTCACGGCAGACCAGCAGCGTGTGATGAATGACGTTTTCCAGCTCGCGAATATTGCCCGGCCAACTGTAGGTCTTGAGCTTGTGCTCGGCCTCCGGGCTGATGCGTACCGGACCATGCCGCAGGCGCTGGCTATAGACTTCGATGAAATGCCGGGCCAGCGGCAGAATATCGCCCGGCCGCTCGCGCAACGGGCTCAATTCCAGATTGACCACGTCCAGCCGGTAATACAAATCCTCACGAAAATGCCCGGCATTAATGGCTTTTTCCAGCTGCACGTTGGTGGCCGCCAGCACTCGTACATCGATCGGAATGCTCTTGCGTGAGCCCAGGCGCACCACTTCGCGCTCCTGAAGCACGCGCAGCAGCTTGACCTGAAGCGTCATGGGCAGATCACCGATCTCATCAAGAAACAGCGTGCCGCCATTGGCTTCCTCGAACCAGCCTGCCTTGGCGCTTATTGCACCGGTAAAGGCGCCTTTATCGTGACCAAACAACTCGGCCTCGATCAGGTTTTCGGAAAACGCTCCGCAGTTCACTGCTACGAACGGCTTGTCACGCCGGGCGCTCAATTCGTGGACATGCCTGGCGACCAGTTCTTTGCCAGTGCCGGTTTCGCCGATGATCAGCACGCTGGCGTCGCTTGGCGCGACCTGGCGCACGTGCGCCAGCAAGGCTCTGGATTTCGGGTCTTCGAAGACCTGCGCGGTGGCCCTGATCGAGGTCGCCAGCGCAGGCGAGTGCGGTAAGGTCAGCAGTTGCCCGGACATCACTTGGCCTGCGGGGGCAAATCGTTGGCGATCATTTCGCCAAACGGCCCGGTCAGATTGGTGATGCCGCGCCCGGCGAGGCTGGCATAAGGCTCAGGCAGCAGCGGGAAGACCAGCTCGGCAAAACGATACGCTTCTTCCAGATGCGGGTAGCCGGAAAAGATGAAGCTCTCGATGCCCAGATCCGCGTATTCCTTGATGCGCTCGGCGACTTCCTGCGGGTTGCCGACCAGTGCCGTGCCGGCGCCACCACGCACCAGGCCAACGCCTGCCCACAGATTGGGAGCGATTTCCAGGTTGTCGCGGCGCCCGTCATGCAGTGCTGCCATACGTCGCTGGCCTTCGGAGTCGAAACGCGAAAAGGATTTTTGCGCCGCTGCGATGGTTTCGTCGCTGATGTGTTCGATCAGGGTGCTGGCGGCTTTCCAGGCTTCTTCGCTGGTTTCCCGAACGATCACGTGCAGACGAATGCCGAATTTCACGGTACGGCCCTTGCGCGCCGCACGTTCCCGCACATCAGCCAGCTTCTGCGCGACGGCCGCCGGCGGCTCGCCCCAGGTCAGATAGACGTCCACCTGATCGGCGGCCAGATCATGAGCCGCGTCCGAAGAGCCACCAAAATACAGTGGCGGATAGGGTTTCTGGATGGGCGGGTACAGCGCCTTGGCGTTCTGAACGCGCAGGTGTTTTCCTTCAAAGTCGACCGCTTCGCCCTGCAGGACGCGCCGCCAGATTTGCAGGAACTCGTCGGTGACTTCATAGCGTTCGCTGTGATCGAGAAAGCTGCCATCGCCGCGGTTCTCGTCCGGATCGCCGCCGGTAACCACGTTGATCAGCAGGCGGCCGCCGGAAAGACGGTCCAGTGTGGCCGCCATGCGCGCTGAAACGGTCGGGGAGATGATCCCCGGACGGATCGCCACCAGGTACTTCAAACGCTCGGTCAGCGGCACCAACGCCGAGGCGATCACCCACGAATCTTCGCAGGAGCGGCCGGTAGGGATCAGCACCCCGTGATAGCCCAGATCATCGGCAGCCTGCGCCACTTGCTTCAGGTAGTTCAGGGTCACCGGGCGCGCGCCCTTGGTGGTTCCCAGATAATGGCCGTCGCCGTGAGTCGGAAGAAACCAGAAAACGTTCATGACAAATCCTTGGGAGTGATCAGCTCAGTGAAAGCTGACGGGACCTGCTGTTGGAGCGCAGACAGTCTGCCAACAGCGTTCGAGGTGGGCCATTTATAGAACGTCTTTTTTATTCCGCAAAAGATCGTTAAACCATATTTTTAGATCTTAAAGGTATATATGGCAGTGCTTGTGACCTGCATTCCCTTCCAGAGCCTTCTGCCACAGGGGTTTGGCAGCGCTCGTCAGCCTGTCGAAACTTTTCTCGGTCGTGCCCGGTCACCTGTTCAAGACCAACAGGAGTCAGATCATGGCAAGGGCAATCTGGAAGGGCGCGATCAGCTTCGGGCTGGTACACATCCCCGTCGCGCTGGTGTCTGCTACAACGTCGAACAGTGTCGATTTCGACTGGCTGGACAAGCGCAGCATGGACCCGGTCGGCTACAAACGGATCAACAAGGTTACCGGCAAGGAAGTCACCAAGGAAAACATCGTCAAAGGCGTGATGCATGAGAAGGACCGTTATGTGGTGCTCAGCGAGGAGGAAATACGTTCTTCGCACCCCAAGTCGACCCAGACCATCGACATCTTCGCTTTCGTCGACAGTCAACAGATTCCTTTGCAGAACATCGACACGCCGTATTTTCTGACCCCGGACAAGCGCGGCGAAAAGGTCTACGCGCTGCTGCGCGAAACCTTGATCGATACCAAAAAGGTGGCGCTGGCCAATGTCGTGTTGCACACCCGTGAGCACCTGGCAGCGGTCATGCCGCTGGAGTCGGCGCTGGTGATGGTGATCCTGCGCTGGCCCGCCGACGTCCGCGAACTCGATGTGCTGGAACTGAATGAGGCCGTGACCAAGGCGCAGTTGAATAAAAGCGAACGCGACATGGCCAAGCGGCTGGTCAAGGACATGAGTGCCGACTGGGAGCCTGAAAAGTACCGCGATACCTTTCAGGAGAAGATCATGAAACTGGTCGAAACCAAGGCCAGCGAAGGCAAGATCGAGAACGTCGAGAGCGATCCAGGCGAGGAAGAGCGCAAGAGCGCCGATGTCATAGACCTTACCGATTTGTTGCGTCGCAGCCTGGCGGGCAAGAGCAGTGCGGGCAAGGCAAGGGCGAGCAAACCTGCCGCCAAGCCCAGCGGCAAGGCTGCTGCCAAAGACGAGACCAAGCCCAAGCGGCCCGCTGCGCGTAAAAAAACCGGCAAAGCGTCTTGAGGCAAAACCGGTTGAGACAAAAGCCTCTCGATCCCTACGGAGAAACCGGCCATGGCCAAGCCAGCCAGTGAATACACGCGCAAGCGCAACTTCGATGTCACGTCTGAGCCCGCCGAGAGCACACGCAAAAGCAAGGCCCGGTCCGGCGCGTTGAGCTTTGTGATCCAGAAACACGATGCGCGCAACTTGCACTACGATTTCCGGCTGGAGCTGAACGGCACGCTCAAGAGCTGGGCGGTCCCCAAGGGACCGAGCCTGGACCCGAAGCAGAAGCGCCTGGCGGTGCATGTCGAAGATCACCCGCTGGATTACGCCGGTTTCGAGGGCAGTATTCCGCAAGGGCAATATGGCGGTGGCGACGTGATCGTCTGGGATCGTGGCATCTGGCAACCTCATGGTGATCCGCAAAAGACTTATGAGGAAGGCAAACTCAAGTTCACCCTGGTGGGCGAAAAACTCAGCGGCGAATGGGCGCTGGTGCGCACCCGGCTCAAGGGCAGCGGCAGCAAGGAGCAGTGGTTGCTGATCAAGGAGAAGGACTCGATTGCCCGGCCGGCTGACGAATACGACATCACTCGGGAGCAACCGCAAAGCGTGATCAGCGGCGCACAGGTCGGGGCAGGGCGTGCAGCGCCTGTCAAAACCAGATCCAGACCTGACACTGCAACCGGCAAAGCCAAGGCCAAGGCCAAGGCCGTCAAAGCGAAAGAGGCAACGCCAAAGCAGACAAAATCGAAAACAGCTTTCCCCGACGCGCTTTCACCGCAACTGGCCACCCTGGTGGATGCTCCGCCCGCAGGCGAATGGCTGTACGAGATCAAGTTCGACGGCTACCGCATGCTGGCGCGTCTTCAGCATGACGATGTGCGGCTGTTCACCCGGAACGGTAATGACTGGACCGATCAGTTACCTGAGCTGGTCAAGGCGCTAAAAGGCCTGAAATTGCAGGACAGCTGGTTCGACGGCGAGGTTGTGGTGCTCGACGAACAAGGGCTGCCGGATTTTCAGGGGCTGCAGAATGCCTTTGACGAGGGGCAGAGCAAAAACATCCTGTACTACCTGTTCGACATGCCGTTTCTGAGTGGCGAAGACTTGCGCGAGGTGCCATTGGAGCAGCGTCGTGACGCCCTCAAGCAAGTGCTCGACAGCCAGCGCAGCCGTTTGCTGCGTTACTCCGATGCGTTTCAGGCCGGGCATCAGGACATTGTCAGCAGCGCGGCGGCGATGGGCCTCGAAGGAGTAATCGGCAAGCGCGCCGGCAGTGCTTATGTCAGCAAGCGCAATGCCGACTGGATCAAGCTTAAATGCCGTCTGCGTCAGGAATTCGTGATCGTCGGCTACAGCGCACCACAGGGCAGCCGCTCGGCGTTCGGCGCGTTGTTGCTGGCAGTCAACGACGACCAGCAAGGCCTGGTGTATGCCGGGCGGGTCGGCACCGGTTTCAACGAGACGACCCTCAAGCAATTGCACAAACAGTTTCGTCCATTGCAGCGCGACAGCTCGCCGTTGTGCAAAAAACTCACTGCAGCGCAAGCACGCGGTGTGCAGTGGCTGGAGCCGCAACTGGTGTGCGAAGCAGAGTTCGCCCAATGGACCCGCGAGGGTATTCTGCGTCAGGCCGCGTTTGCTGGCCTGCGCACTGACAAACCGGCTGGTGAGGTGGTGCGCGAACAGGTCCAGCCTGGCAAGGCCGCAGGCCAGACCAAGGCAGCTTCTGCGCCTTCCACGCCCGCGCCAGCGAAAGCCAGGCCCGCTACGGCAACGCCCAGGGCCGGCAAAAAAGCTGCGCACGGCAGAGTTGATGTGGCAGGCACCGGTATCAGCCATCCGGATCGGGTCATCGACAGCCAGACCGGCACGCAGAAGATCGAACTTGCGCAGTTCTACGAGGCCATCGCCGACTGGATTCTGCCGTACCTGAGCAAGCGTCCGGTAGCCCTGTTGCGCTGCCCGGAAGGCATCGATGGCGAGCAGTTTTTCCAGAAGCATGCCGAGCATCTGGCCATTCCGAACATCAGGCAACTGGATCGCGCGCTGGACCCTGGCCATGCCGCGCTGATGGAAATCGATTCGGTGCAGGCGCTGGTCGGGGCCGCGCAAATGGGCGCCATCGAGTTGCATACCTGGGGCGCGACCCGCGACAAAATCGAGACGCCCGATCACCTGGTGCTCGACCTCGATCCTGACCCTGCGCTGCCTTGGCGCAGCATGATCGAAGCCACGCAGATGGTGCTCGCCGTGCTCGACGAGTTGCGGCTGGACGCTTTTCTGAAAACCAGCGGCGGCAAGGGCATGCACATCATCGTGCCACTGGCGCGGCAGGCCGACTGGGAAACCGTCAAGGCATTTTCCAAAGCGATTGCCGAGTTCGTCAGTGGTCAGTTGCCCGAGCGCTTTACGGCCACCATGGGGCCGAAGAACCGGGTCGGCAAGATCTTCATCGACTACCTGCGCAACAGTCGCGGCGGTAGCACGGTCACTGCGTACTCGGTACGCGCCCGGCCGGGTTTACCGGTCTCAGTGCCGATAGCACTGGATGAGCTGGCGGGACTGACGTCGTCGGCGCAATGGGACATCACCACTCTGCAACAGCGTTTGAGCACGCTCACTGATGATCCATGGGCGGGTTACAGCAACCGCCGCAAAATCACGCAAAAGATGTGGAAGCAGTTGGGAGCCAGGCGACCTTGAACACTGCGGGTGTCGAAAAGCGCCGTCAGCGGGCGACAGGCCTGAAGAACAGCTGTGCGCCCGCTGAGGTGAGCGACCAGGGTCTGTTCCCGTTTCATCGCGAGCCGCGTTGCTGGGCCAAATCNTTTCAAGTCCTGCAACGACGCATGGCAAAACAGACTCCGACGCGGCCGCGATGAAACGGGAACAGACCCTAGAGAATCCGGTACAGCAAACGTTCGACCCTGACCCGACTGACCCTGCGCAGAAATTTGCGCACGCCTTCAGGGTAATTGGCCAGCGTGTCCAGTTCATCGTATTGATCGACGCGCTGGGTATTGCGCATCAAGTGCGCGATTTCTGCCTCGCGGGGGGCGGTCCACTGGCCTCGTGGATCGTCGATCAGCAAGCCGTTTTCCAGGTCCAGATTGAAGGCTCGCGGATTGAGGTTGTTGCCGGTCAGCAACGTGTAACGCTGATCGACCCAAAGCCCCTTGAGGTGGAACGTGTTGTCACCGTGCTTCCACAAATGCACGTTCAGGCGATGCTGGGTAATTGCCTTCTGATGCTTTTGCGCAAAGCGTCGCAGGCTGATTTCATACAGATAGGGCAAGGCCGAGATCACCTTGAACGGCTCGTCCGGGTCGATGAAAAAGTCATTGGCGGTCTTGTCACCGATGATGATATCGACATGCACGCCGCGTTTCAGCGCTCTGTTGATCTCGCGCGTCACGGCCACCGGCAGGTTGAAATACGGCGTGCAGATGGTCAGCTGAATCTTGCTGGAAGCGATCAGGTCGCAGATGGCCCGATTGAGCGCGTTGCGCGGGCCGACGCCCAACAAGGGGATTACGCGAAACTCACCGTTTTCCCTGTCGCCTGCCGAGGTGTCATAGGCCGCGCGCTTCAGATCGCCACGAAACGCCCGAATTTCGCTGCGCAGGCTGCGAGAACTCGGCGGCGATTGCAGGTCCAGACGATGCACGGCAGGTGATGGCAGAATCTCCCGCTGCACCAGATTCACGAAAGAGTCGGCCAGCGCTGTACTTTCGATCAGGTGATAACGGTCAAGGCGGTATTTATCGAGTTTGTGCAGATAAACGTTATTGAGGCTCGCGCCGGTGTAAAGCACGCAGTCATCGATCACGCTGCCCTTGAGATGCAACACGCCGAACAGCTCGCGAGTCTGCACGGGTACGCCGTAAATCGGCACTTCTTCGTCGTATTCGAGGTTTTGCGCCTGATACCACGTCGAATTGCCCGGCTGCCGCCCGGCGCCGATCAGGCCCCGCTGCGCCCGGAACCAGTCCACCAGCACCACCACCTCCAGCCCTGGCCGGGCTGTCTTGGCGGCATACAAGGCGTCGAGGACTTCCTGGCCCGCCTCATCCTGTTGCAGATACAGCGCAATAATATAGATACGGCGCGTGGCCGAAGCGATCTTCTCCAGCAGGCAGCGCCGATAATCGGCGGCAGATGGAACAATGGAGATAGCATCACTCGGCAAGGCAAAACCGCGAAGCGCTGCCAGGGTCGAGCGTCGGAAAGTGGACTGCATAGGCCTCTCGATGGGAAAACCAACAGCGTATGAGCTTACACGAGAGTAACGGGCAGGTGGCTGTCGTCGACCTGTTTCAAAGCGTTGCAGGGCGTAGCGCCTGGATACACACCCTTTTCGATCCTGCTGCATCGCGCCGCACTCTGAAAGAGTCGGCGCGATCGATTTCTGATGACTCGGTCACAGGCCGCATCGCCGGATGCGGCCTGTCACTCGATCAGTAGCCGTTACGCTTCAGGATCGAGTCGATGCTTTCCTTGGCCGGCCGACCATAGAACTTCAACAGTTCGGCGGTACGGTTGGTGAAGAAACCATCAACGCCGTCATTGCTGATCCGCTTGAAATCCGCTTCGTCGTCCACGGTGTAAGGGTGAATCACCAGGCCTTTTTCATGGGTGAGGGTGTTCATCCACGGCTTGACCAAGTCCATATAGCTTTGATCGCCGCCTTGCGTCAGTTTTGATGATGGGCCGGTGCCGATGGCTCCATGGGCCTTGGCCCAGTCAATCCACTGCGCGAATTCTTCCGGCGATTTGACTTCCTGCGCCCCGTAATAGCTGGCCTTGTCCTTGAAGCCGGAATCCTTGAAAGCGACGCTGGATTTGGGCTCGATCGAGCCTGCGCCAATCCACAGCAGCATGACTTTGGGCACGTTCGGCATTTCTTTCTGCAACAGTTCCAGGCTCTGCTTCTCGAAAGTCTGCAACACCACACGCCCCGGCATATGCGCGACGTTGACATGGCCCGCAGCGGCGGCCGGGCGCTCAGTCAGCCAGCCGCGCTTGGCCAGTGCCTTCTTCAGGTCGGCTTCGACGCCGGGAAACTTGTTCGGCACCTTGGTCTCGATATACAGCCCCGGCTTGTTGGCGCCGCCTTCGGCGATATCGATGACTTCGTCCAGGGTCAGAATTTGCAACCCGGCGTAACTGTCGCGCGCCCGGTCCGGGTAGGCCTTGTTGAACCATGAACCGGCGTCCAGTTGCTTGAGCTCTGCCAGGGTAAAGGAACTGACCGGGTCCTTGACCCGCGTCGGGAATACTTGAGCAATGTTGGTCGTGCGTTCCAGCACGTCGTCGTGCAGCGCAATCAGCACGCCGTCCTGGGTGCGCTGGATGTCCATTTCCAGATAGTCCGCGCCCAGATCCCGCGCCAGGGTGTAGGCCGGGATGGTCTCTTCCGGCGCGTCGAACGAGGCGCCGCGATGGGCGATCGCAGCGGGCCACGGCAGGCCGTACTTCTCGCTCAACAGCTTGCCCGGCGATTCTGCCGCCGATGCCAGGGCTGATGACAGCATCAGGCTCGACATGACCGCTGCGGCCAACAGAATGCGTTTCAACAGCGTGGTGGAAAATCCGTGCATTGGCGGTGGGTTCCTTGTCTGGAGAAGGTGTTCGACTGCGCCGGAGGGGCGTGTTACCGGTCGCGTCGCTGTGGGCAACGATAGCGCACAAGGGCGGTTGTGACCCAGTCTGTCCGGCAAATGCGTCCACTTCATGAACAGAACCTGGCCCTTGGCGATGTTTTTTCTCTGCCAACGCTGCGGGCCGCTGCACAAGCACGTCCAGTCGCGTTACTGTCGGTGTTTTACAGATCGAATGGGAGCGCACATGACAACGGTGTTGGTGCTGGTTGAAAACCTGGACACATATTTGCCGATTCTGGAAAGCAGTGGCTTCCAGCTGATTCGTGCGCCAACGGCCGAGCAGCGTGCCGAGGCGATTGCCACCCACGGTCAAGCCATCAGCGCAGTCGTGACGCGCGGGCCGCTGGGTTTTTTTGCAGAGGAAATGGATGCGCTGCCGCATTTGCGCATCATCTGCGTGAGCGGCGCGGGTTACGAGAAAGTTGATCTGCCCGCCGCCAGGGCGCGGGGTATCACGGTGACCAACGGCGCCGGGGTCAACGCCGCGACAGTGGCCGATCATGCGTTGGCGCTGTTGCTGTCGCTGGTACGCGATATCCCGCAGGCCGATGCCTCGGTCCGCCGCAACGAATGGCGCAAGGCCGTGCGTCCGTCACTGGCAGGCAAACGCCTGGGCATCATCGGTCTGGGGGCCGTGGGGCTGGCCATCGCCAAACGGGCGGCCGCGTTCGACATCGTTATCGGTTACCACAACCGCACGCCGCGCAACGATTGCGCCTACACCTGGCACGCCTCGGCGCAAGCGCTGGCGGCCGCATCGGACGTATTGGTCATTGCTACGCCCGGAGGCAACAGCACGCAACATCTGGTCGATGCGCAGGTGCTGGAAGCACTGGGCCCGGAAGGCTTCTTGGTCAACATTGCCCGCGCCAGCGTCGTGGATACCCCTGCGCTGGTCAGAGCGCTTCAGAACCAGCAGATTGCCGGGGCTGCGCTGGATGTATTCGATGACGAACCCAATGTGCCGGACGTCCTCAAGATCCTGACCAATGTCGTGCTCACGCCACACGTGGCTGGCCTGTCGCCCGAGGCATCGAGAGACAGTGTGCAAATGGTCAACGACAACCTGCTGGCATTCTTTGCCGGGCAGCCGGTGCTGACGCCGGTCACCGAATGACACTGTGCGGCGCTGCATAGATGACTTGCCCGCTCGCCCATTCTGATTGCGTAGTGGCCCGTTTATAGTCGGTCCGGATTTCACAAGAACCGGGCATGGAGCAGGGTATGGGCGTAGTAGCAGATGTAACAGGCAAGAAATTGCGTGTCGGGCTGGTGGGGGATTTCATCACGTCCGCCCAGGGTGACAAATCGTGATCGCCGCACGCTTTCCCACGCCTTACTTTGCGGTCGTGTTCACCTCGCTGCGCACGTCTGGCGAGAGTCAGGCGTACGCCGAGACTGCACAACGAATGATCGAACTGGCCAGCAGACAACCCGGTTTTCTGGGCGTTGAGTCGGCGCGCGACGCCGCGGGGCTGGGGGTGACGGTTTCGTACTGGACCGACGAAGCCGCGATTCTGGCCTGGAAACAGCAGGCCGAACACGCCGCAGTTCGCGAGCAGGGCCGCGCGCACTGGTATCAGGCGTTTACCACGCGGATCTGCAAGGTCGAGCGTGATTACGCGTTCGGTCCGCATTGAGGTCAGGGCATGACCGGTGGCGTGTAGGTCAACGTCGTGCCTAACGCCCACAGCAGAAACAGCACCAGCGGCGTATGGACCAGCAACTGGACGAACGAAAAGCCGATCAGGTCCCGCGCCTTGAGGCCCAGTACGCCCAGCAGCGGCAACATATAGAACGGGTTGATCAGGTTCGGCAATGCCTCGGCGGCGTTGTAGATCTGCACCGCCCAACCCAGGTGATACTGCAGATCATTGGCCACTTGCATCACGTAAGGCGCTTCGATAATCCACTTGCCGCCGCCCGACGGTATGAAGAATCCCAATATGGCCGAATAGACACCCATCAGGATCGCGTAGGTGTCGTGGGAGGCGATGCCGGTGAAGAACGTCGAAATGTAATGCGCCAGGGTCTGGGCATCGCCGCCTTTGACGGTGGTCAACAATGCGGCAATCGAGCCGTACAGCGGGAATTGGATCAGTACGCCGGTGGTGGTCGGCACCGCTCGCGTCACGGCATCGAGAAAGCTGCGCGGCCGCCAGTGCAACAACGCGCCTAGCATGATGAACAGAAAATTGTACGTGTTGAGCCCGGAAATCGCCGTGATCGCCGGTTTGCTGGAAAACTCGTTGAACAGCCAGCCGATGCCCAGCAGCACCATCAGGATAATCAGCAGCGGGCTGTATTCCAGCCATTCGCCGGGGCGGGTGCGCGCAGGCAGTGGTGGCAGATTGAACGCAGGGTCAACGCCACAGGCGCTGGCATCGCGGGCACTGTTGGGGCCCGGCGCGGTGGCGTAAGCGACGATCAGCGAGATGACCACCAGCGCTGCGAGCATGACGCCGGATTGCCAGAGAAAGATGGTTTCAGTGAACGGGATCACGCCGGTAATTGCGAGGATCGACGGCGGCAGGCTGGCCGGGTTGGCTTGTAACTGGGCGGCCGAAGACGACAGACCCAGCGCCCACACCGCACCCAACCCGAGGTAGGCCGCGGCACCGGCCGCGCGATAATCCATGCGCAGGTCGGTGCGGCGGGCGAGGGCGCGAACCAGCAAACCCCCGAATACCAGCGACAGCCCCCAGTTGAGCAGCGAGGCCAGCATGGCAATCAGCGCCACCCAGGCCACGGCCGAACGGCCATTGCGCGGCACCCGGGCTAACCGGTCGATCAGCCGCACGGCGGGCGGCGAACTGGCGACCACATAACCGCCGATGACCACGAAGGCCATCTGCATGGTGAACGGGATCAGGCTCCAGAAACCATCGCCGAACGCCTTGGCGGCTTCGGCCGGACGCGCGCCGGTGGCCAGGGTTGCGAGCGTGACAATGACCACCGCCAGTGCGGCGAATACCCAGGAATCAGGAAACCAGCGCTCCGCCCAGGCGGCGCAGCGCAGGGCAAATCGGGCGGAGCGGCTTTCTTCAATGTTGGCAGCCACGAGGGGCACCTCTTTTTGTAATTATTATTGGGGGGATCGTAAAACGGTGTTAACACGCAACCGCACTTCAGATCGGACGCAGAGCATCCAGAACAGCACTACCACGTTTGAGCGCTCATCGTTCCCGACTGATGACGCCGGAGCGCGGAAACGATAGGCATATGGGTCAAAAACTCATCTCGATCACGTCATCCGGTACAACCAGTTTACCGGCGGTCTTGGCGACGATTTCTTCCACGCTGACACCCGGGGCGCGTTCGCGGAGGATAAAGCTGCCGTTTTCGATTTCCAGGTACGCCAGGTCAGTCAGGACCTTGCGGATGCAGCCCGCCCCGGTCAGGGGCAGGGTGCAGCGCGGCAGCAATTTGGATTCGCCGTCCTTTGACGCGTGGGTCATGGTCACGATGATGTTGTCGGCACCGGCCACCAGGTCCATAGCGCCGCCCATGCCCTTGACCAGCTTGCCGGGGATCATCCACGAGGCGATGTTGCCTTCGACGTCGACCTCGAAAGCGCCCAGTACCGTGAGGTCAACATGGCCGCCGCGAATCATGGCGAAGGACTCGGCCGACGAGAAAATCGACGCACCGATCCGTGCCGTCACCGTCTGCTTGCCCGCATTGATCATGTCCGCATCAATGGTCTCTTCGGTCGGAAACGCACCCATGCCCAACAGGCCGTTTTCCGATTGCAGCATGACGTCGATGTCGTCCGGCACATAGTTGGCGACCAGCGTCGGAATGCCGATGCCCAGGTTCACGTAGTAGCCGTCCTTGAGTTCACGGGCGACGCGTTGTGCCATTTGTTCGCGGGAAAGTGCCATGCTCTGAAATCTCTTTGTTGTTATGGGCCAGAAGAGGCGTCGCAATCATGATGCTCTGACGGTGCGCTGTTCGATGCGCTTCTCGAAGGTGCCCTGAATCACGCGGTCCACGTAGATGCCCGGCGTGTGAATCTGGGTCGGCAGCAGCATGCCCGGCTCGACGATTTCTTCGACTTCGACCACGGTGATTCGGCCTGCGGTCGCGACCACCGGATTGAAATTCTGCGCCGTGTGACGATAGATCACATTGCCGAAGTGGTCGGCTTTCCAGCCCTTGATCAGCGCGAAGTCGCCAGTGATGGCTTCTTCCAGAATCACATTGCGGCCATTGAACTGACGGGTCTCCTTGCCTTCTGCCACAGGGGTGCCGTAACCGGTCGCGGTATAAAAAGCCGGAATGCCCGCACCGCCTGCGCGTAGCTTTTCGGCGAGCGTGCCTTGCGGGGTGAGTTCGACCTCCAGTTCGCCGCTGAGCAGCTGCCGCTCGAACAGCGCGTTCTCGCCGACATAGGAAGAAATCATTTTGCGGATCTGCCGGTCTTCGAGCAGGATGCCCAGGCCAAAACCATCGACGCCGCAGTTGTTGGACACCACGGTCAGGCCCTTGATACCCATGCGCTTGATCTGCGCAATCAGATTCTCCGGGATGCCGCACAGGCCAAAGCCACCGCACAGCACAGTCATATTGTCGGTCAGCCCGGCCAGGGCCTCTTCGTAGGTCGCTACTCGTTTGTCGAGTCCAGCCATGATGATCCGCCTTTTATAGTTGTTGACCGGCAGTCGTGTTGCCGGAGGATCGTATGGCTGGCATCTTCTCTCGGCAGCAGTGATTTGTTAATTTTGTTTTTCTGATCGATTGATAAGAAAAACAAATATATGAATGTCAAACAGCTTCGGGCTTTTCTGGCAGTCGCGCAGTACCTGAGTTTTGCTCAGGCCGGTGAGCGGCTGAATGTGTCGCAACCGGCGCTGAGCCTGACGATCAAGGCGCTGGAGGAGGACCTGGGCGGGCAATTGTTGACGCGCACCACGCGCAACGTCGGCCTGACACCGGAGGGCGAAGCCCTGCTGCCGCTGGCACGCCAGCTGTTGGCGGACTGGGACAACACCGAAGAATTGCTGCGTCAGCGCTTCACCCTGCAAACGGGTCGGGTTTCCATCGCCGCGATGCCGTCGTTCGCGGGCAACCTGCTGCCCGGAGCATTGAAGGTGTTTCGTGGCCGCTATCCACGGGTCAATGTCGCGGTGCATGACGTGGTCAATGAACAGGTGCTGGAAATGGTGCGCCACCGGCGTGTCGAACTGGGTATCGGTTTCGAGCCGGAGTCCAGCAGTGCGCTGCTGTTCACACCGTTCTACCTGGATCGCTTCGTTGCCGTGGTTGCCCACGACTCGCCACTGGCCGAGCGCAGCGAAGTGTCCTGGGACGCGTTGCTGGGCGAAGATTTCATCGCGCTGCAACGACCGTCTGCCGTGCGCCTGTTGCTGGAACAGGCCATCGAGCCCACGCATGGCAAGCTCTCCGTGGCGTTCGAGGGTCATCAGCTTTCCACCATCGGCCGCATGGTTGCCAACGGACTGGGGGTCAGCGCGGTGCCGTCGCTGTGCATCGGGCAGATGCAGGAACTCGGCGCACGTTGCATCCCCTTGATCGAGCCGCGCATCGAGCGTCGCATCGGCCTGGTGATGCTGGCCGATCATCAGCTTTCAGCCGCTGCGCAGGCGTTGCGTGAGGTATTGATCGAAAATGCTCGGGCGAGTCGATAGCCACTATCACGGCGGTTGATTTTTGCTGCAGCAGGCGCGGGCGTAACCTTGCTTCATTCCAGAAATGAAGCCCGCCCGGAGACCTCAGATGAACCAGTTGTTCGCTTTTGCGCTAGTCCTGACATTCAGCGTAGCGTTGCTTTCCGGTTGTTCCACGCATCATGCGGTCGAGCAGCGTCCGTTCAGCATTCAGGAAAGCCATCAACTGGCGCTTGAGGACCTGAACCGTCGCGGTCTGTCGTTTGACGAATACCAGGCACGCAAGGCGCAGTTGATGGCAGACCCGCAGATTCAGCAGGCGCGCGATTTCGACAAGCGCGGTGAAGTGAGCGTTGATCTGGGCTCGGTCACACTGCAACCCCAAGGCTGACAGTCTGCGCAAATCACGTTTCTTGTCGAACTGTATGGCTTAAAGTTTCGCTCAACTGTCCGTGTGTTTCCTGTCGAGCGTTCGATAGGGTGAGTGCCTGACTCACTGATTGGACAGTTTCGATGGTGCTCTCATTTGATTTACTGCTGGCGTTCGCGCTGTTCGCGTTCGTGACCTCGGTCACGCCTGGCCCGAACAACATGATGCTGCTCGCATCGGGCGTCAATTTCGGGTTCAGCCGTACCCTTCCGCATATGCTGGGTATCAGCGTCGGTTTCTTCGTTCTGGTGTTGGCCGTCGGCTTCGGCTTGGGCAGCGTGTTCAAAGCCTGGCCGGTGCTTTACACCCTTCTGCGTTACGTGGGCGCTGCCTATCTGCTGTACCTGGCCTGGAAGATCGCCACCTCAGGCCCTGCTGCCGAAAACGTCGAAAGCAAAGGCAAGCCTTTCAGCTTCATGAACGCCGCGCTGTTCCAGTGGGTCAATCTGAAGGCGTGGATCATGGCTATCGGTGCCATCAGCGCGTATACCCCGATGCAGGGTTATTTTTACAATGTAGTAGTGATCTCGGCAGTGTTCACGTTGGTCGGCCTGCCGTGCGTAGGCATCTGGGCCGGTTTTGGTAGCCTGCTGCGCAATGTGCTGCGCGATCCGCTGGGCTTGCGGGTCTTCAACGGCGTGATGGCCGCCTTGCTGGTGGCGTCGCTGTATCCGTTGTTTGTTGAGCATTGAGCCCGAGTGCAACCGGGCGTTACAACGCCAGTTGCAAATGCCCGCCCGCCTGTTTGTGACGCGCCCGCAATCGGCGTTGCAGGCCGTGGTAGAAGTGTTCCAGCCCTTCATGCAGGCGCTCGGTGAGGATTTCATCCAGCGTGCCGCCTTCTTCGTTGTCGCCGTAGCTGACTTGCGTGTCAATGGCGAAAATGCCGTGCAGCACTTCCTGGGATTTGAGCGTTGAAAGCACCGGCTTGAGCGCGTAATCCACCGCCAGCATGTGCGCAATGCTGCCACCGGTCGCCAGCGGCAGGACCACTTTGCCATGCAGGGCACGTTCCGGCAGCAGGTCGAGCAGGGTTTTCAGTGCGCCGGAAAATGACGCCTTGTATACCGGCGTGCCAATCAGCAGACCATCGGCCTGCCTGACCGCTTCGACAAATTCCACCACCTGCGGGCTGTCGAAACGGGCGAATAGCAAGTCCTCGGCATTGAAGTCGCGAATGCGCAGCGTCGTGACTGCAACGCCATGGCTTTGCAACCAGCTGCTGGCGTGGGCCAGGACTACGCCCGAGCGGGATTTGAGGGACGGACTGCCGGAAAGCGAAACAACGAGCATGCGGGAATTCCTTGCGATAAGCGTCACCCTGTAAAGCAGCTTGTGTGCCAGCCCCAGGCAATCGTCCCGATGCCCCTGCGTTACGGGGGCAAGCCGGCTGCGCACGACATCTGCGAGTACACGTAACTGATGCGCCAGCCGATAACTGTTGAAACGCTGTTGCCAGAGCAACAGTAGGCTGCCGTTCGACAGGCAAAAAAATCCCCGCAACGTTTGCAGGGGTCAGGCATGGTTTACATCGCCATACATCAGTTGCGGAACGCAGCACCCGTCTGCACCACGCTGGCCGATCCCAACAATTGACTGATGAAGCGGCTCCAGCGAGTAATGTCAGCCGGGCCTACAAACACCACGTCTTGCGCTTTGAGTTCGAATTGCCCTGCGAGCAGATAAGCCGTGGGTTTTTTACCTTTTAACTGATACACGGTGGAAGGCGCCTCGGCGAAGTTTTCCGCGCCGCGTATCACATAAACCGCGTCGCCGTCGGCGCTGTCCGGGCTCAGCCCTCCGGCATTGCCCAGTGCTTCAAGCAGCGTCAAACGGGTGGTGCCGAACGAGATGACTTGCGGGTTGCGCACTTCACCCAGCACGTAAATGCGGTTTTTCGAGTTGCTGTTCAGGTGCAGATAGTCACCGTCCTTGAGAAAAATCCGGCTGAGTTGCGAGCCCTTGCGGTTGAGCGAATCGATGTCGATCAGAAAATCCTCGCCGTCGCGGCGCAGGGTCAGCCCGGCCAGGTTGGCATCGTTCAGGTCGACACCGGCGATGCTCACCGCCTGCACCAGGCTCAGCGGGATATTGGTGATCGATTGCGGGCCGGGCACTTTGAATGAACCGGACAGCAACACACGCTGGCTGTTGTAGCGCAGCACTTTGACGTCGACTTTGACCTCGGTGTATTGCGGCGCGAGGCCCATGCGCAATTGTTCGCGGATCTGGCTGACCGTCTTGCCACCCGCGCGGATGCGCCCGACGTAGGGAAAAAACAGAGTGCCGTCAATCAGCACTTCCCGGGTATTGGCGTCGAGCTGGTCCTGAGAACCTGGCGCAGTCAGCTCCGGGTGTTCGAACACCGTAACCAGCAAGGTATCGCCGGGGCCGATCACGTATTCCGGGGTTTTGTAATCAAGCAGCTTTTGCGGCAAGGCATTGGCTTCGGCGGCAGCGCGTAATTGTTGCTGGCGCAGAGTGCCGGGGGTGATGGCAATCAGTTTTGCCTGTGGCTCATCCGGGTCGCTGAGGGTGACATCGTCGGGCGTCATGTGCTGGCCTGGTGCAAATGCACAGCCCTGCAAGATCAGGCTGAAAAGTATTACGGCGAGTAACGTCTGACTCATAGGGGCGTTCCTTCCTGGCGGTGTCTGGCACCTGACGGGTTGCGTGTGTCCTTTTTCAGCGGTGTTCTGTTCCCCAGCGCGGCACCTCTGCTGGTTCTCTCAGCGAAAAATCAGAATGCATTTTTGTTGAGGAAGCCTTTGAACAGGGTCAGCAGAATGATTTTCAGGTCCAGCCAGATCGACCAGCGCTCGATGTATTCCAGATCGAATTCAATGCGCATACGCATCTTGTCCAGCGTGTCGGTCTCGCCGCGCCAACCATTGATCTGTGCCCAGCCGGTGATGCCGGGCTTGACCTTGTGGCGCAACATGTAGCCGCTGACCTGTTTGCGGTACTGCTCGTTGTGTGCCACGGCATGCGGTCGCGGACCGACAATCGACATGTCGCCGTACAGCACGTTGAAGAACTGTGGCAGTTCATCCAGCGACGTGCGGCGCAGAAACCTGCCCAGCGACGTGACTCGCGCGTCGTTACGGGTGGCCTGATGCACCACATCACCGTTTTCCTGCACGCGCATGCTGCGAAATTTCCAGACCATGATCGAACGGCCGTCCAGCCCGTAACGGCGCTGGCGAAACAGCACCGGGCCGGGGGAGGAGATTTTGATGGCGATGGCGATCAGCAGTAACGGCAGGGCGATCAGCAGCAGGATCAGGCTGGACAGGACAATATCCTCGGCGCGTTTCACCAGGCTCCAGGCACCGTCCATGGGCGAATCGAAAATGCTGATGCTGGCCAGACCATTGATGCTTTCGCTGCGCGCGTGCAGCAAATCGAACATGAACACGTCCGGAATCAGATACACCGACGCGGTGGTGTCACTCAGGCCGGTTACCAACGCGCTTAAATGCGGTTCGGCACCGAACGCCAGCGTGATGTAAACCTTGTCGATCCGGCCTTCGCGGGCATCGTCGATCAACTGATCCAGATCACCCAGTACCGACAGCCGACGTCCCTGGTCATCCAGGTCCATCTGCTGCGGGTGCGAGTCATAGAAGCCGAGCAGGTTGAGCCCCATCCACGGCGCTACCGAGATCGAGCGCGCCAGCCGCTCGCCCACCTTACCGGTGCCGACGATGACCACCCGCCGCGTATTGAAGCCGTTGCGCCGCAGGCTATGCAGCACCAGCCGGATCAGCAGTCGGTAGCCGCACAGCACCGCCAGCACCAGCGCAAACCAGCTCATCTGGGCGTTATCGGGCAGTTGCAGGTGACCCAGCAGCAGGCTGTTGATTGACAGCAGGCTGGCGAAGGTCATGGCCCAGTAATTGAACACTTTGTTCAGTTCGCGAAGGATGCGTTCGCCGCGCCACGAGCCATAAAGCTGGTGGTATTCACTGACCCAGTGGAACACCAGCACGGCGAGGATGATGTGCAGCCAGGCTTCGGTGCTGTCAAAAGCTGCCAGGCGGTTTTGCCAGTGACCGATCAGCACGATCACCGTCAGGTCGAGCAGGCGATGGGCGACCGAGAGTGCCGACTGATGGGCGTGCAGAATGCCGCGAACCGGATTGCGCATGGGGTGCTCGCTCAGACAGATTTCAGGGGGACAGCGCGGATCGGCAAATCGCTGCCCGCGCCTGGCGAGTGCTGAGCGGCCAGTGGCGGCTCAGGCAGCCGCGCAAGGTGGGTCGATCGGGCGGCTGCCAACTGGTGGTCGACGAACGCTTTGATTTCTCTTTCGAAGCGCGCCAGTGAAAAGCGTTCGGCATTGTTCCGGCAGGCCTGCGGCGTGATACGCGATTGCGCGGCCTCGAATTCATCGACGGCGGTAATCAGCGCGGCGCTGTTTTGCTGCCGGTAGAACACGCCGGTGGGCTGCGGGTGATCCAGGCCACGCACGGTTTCCAGGACGCCGCCCTTGCCGAACGCGATGACTGGTGTACCGCAGGCCTGAGCTTCAACCGGGGTGATGCCGAAATCTTCCTCTGCAGCGAATACGAACGCCTTGGCGCTGCGCATGTGCTTCAGCAATACCGAGGCCGGCTGGAAACCCAGCACCGTGATGTTGGGCACCTGACTGGCAATCGCTTGCGCCTTGGCCAGGTCCGGACCGTCCCCGATCATGACCAAGCGTCTGTCGGGCATGGCGGCGAAGGCTTCGGCAATCATCGGCATACGCTTGTAGGGCACCATGCGCGAGGCGCTGAGGTAGAAGTCCTGGCGAGCACCGCTCATGGTAAAGCCCAGCGTGTCCACCGGTGGGTAGATAACCGTGGAATCACGCTGATACGCCTTGCCGATACGCGCGCCGATGAAGCCCGAGTTGGCAATGAATGCGTCTACGCCGGTCGAAGTGCGCTGGTCCCACAGGCGCATGTAATGCAGGACCAGACGCGCCAGAACGCCTTTGAACCCGCGGTTCAGCCCCGATTCCTGCAGGTATTGATGTTGCAGGTCCCAGGCATAGCGGATCGGCGAGTGGATGTAGCTGATGTGCAGTTGATCCGGGCCACTGAGCACGCCCTTGGCGACGGCATGGCTGCTGCTGATGATCAGGTCGTAGCCGGACAGGTCCAGTTGCTCGATGGCCAGCGGCATTAATGGCAGATAACGCGGGTAGTGTTTTTTGGCACCGGGCAGCTTCTGGATGAACGTCGTTCTGGCCACTTTGCCGTGCAGCTGCGCACGATCCTGATCATTGAAGAAATCGATGACCGAGAACAGGTCTGCTTCCGGCCATATCTTGATCAGCGAAGCCAGCACTCGCTCTGCACCGGAGTACGACACCAGCCAGTCGTGGACGATAGCGATTCTCATGGTAGCTCCCGTTGGCTTTGCAGGATGGCGGCAGGTTGCAGGAGCAAATCGATCCGCTGTGAGAGCTGTTGCGCGGAAAGGTCCCAGGAGAAGCGCTGTACATTGTCCAGCCCGCGCAGTCGCAAGGCCTGACGCAGTGGCGCATCGATGAGCACGCGCTGCATGGCGGCTGCCATGTGGCCAACGTCCAGCGGATCGAAATACAGCGCGCTGGTTTGCAGGACTTCCGGTATCGAGGCGACATTGGCAGCCAGTACCGGGCAGCCGCAGGCCTGAGCCTCCAGCGGTGGAATCCCGAAGCCTTCGTACAGCGACGGGAAAATGAAAGCAGTGGCGCCCTGATACTGCTCGATCAGCTCGCTATCGCTCAGGCGACCGAGAAAACGGATGCGTGGATCGCGACAGGCCAGGCGTTGCAGGTCTGGATCGGCAAACAGGCTGGTCGCCGCGCCGACGATGTGCAGTTGCAGATCGGTATGGTCACGCAGGCTGAGAAAGGCCTGAATCAAGCGCTTGAAATTCTTGTGCGCTGCCGGAGAGGAAACCGCCAGTAAGTACCGCGGCTCCGCGGATGGCGCTGTGCGAGGTGTGAAGTCTTCGCTGACCGCCGCCGGCGTTACCAGCACCTTGTCTTGGGCGAAATTGTAAAAAGCGCAAATTTCGCTGCGCGAGAAACGGCTGCCGGTAATCAGCGTTCTGGCGCGCGACAGCAGTATGGGCGTGATGATCCGATAGGCGAGCCTGAACAGCCGCGTGTAGCTCTGCGGGTATCGGACGTAGTTGATGTCGTGATGGGTGGCGATCTGATTGGCATACAGCATGGGGCCGGTGTTGCTGATCGAGATCAGCAGCGGACTGCCGCGATTTTTCAGGTAAAGCGGCAGATCGAGCTGTTCCCACAGGTGTCCGCTGCTGCGACCGATGCATTGCGCGTCCAGCGCTTTTGCCGCGTCATGCAGCCTGATGCTGTGCGGCGCGACGAATACCAGATCGTTACGCAATCGTCGCAGCGCTCTGCACATCTGCTCTGCATAACGTTGCACACCACTGACGTCCTGGGTGAGAAACCGTGAATTGATGAAGATCATCTCAAGCATCCTGCAAGTGATGGTGGTGTGCCTGGGCGAAGATGCTTTCGTATTGATCAAGCATCAGGTCGAGGTTGAGCAGTGAAGCCACGCTGTTGCGCGCCTGAGCGCCGAGGCGTGCGAGCAATTGCGGTTGCTGATGCAGCTTGAGCATCGCCAGCCCCAGTGAGTCCGGGTCATCCGGGTTGCATAACAGACCGTTGAGTGGGTCCTGAATGATTTCCGGCAGCCCTCCCATGCGGCTGGCGATGACCGGAAGTGAATGAGCGCAGGCCTCGACGGCGACCATGCCGAACGGTTCGTTCCACATAGAGGGCACGACGGCCACGTCGATCTGCCGGTAGAAATCCTCGGGTTTCTGATGGCCGACAAAACTGATCGCGGGCGAAGTGGCCATGGCCTTGAAGCGTTTTTCGTCTTCCCGTTGCCCGCGCCCTGCGATCTTCAGCGTGGCGTCGAACGGCAGGTGCTGGAATTGATCGATCAGCCAGCCCACGCCCTTGGAATCCGACAGGCTGCCCAGATACCCGAAGCGCAGCGGCGCATGGGCGGCACGGGCGTTGGCCTGCTCCGGCAGCGGCGGCACGAACGGGCTGGCGTTGTGCACCACATAGCCTCGTGCGCCCTCGAAATAGCCTTGCGACTTCAGCGTGTCGAGCATGAAGCGGCTGACACCCACTACCGTGTCGACTTGCTCCGAGCGTTGCGCATGGTCCTTGCGAAATTGTTTGCATAGCAGGCACTGGCGCTGGCAACTGTGGCCTTTCTTGAACAGCGTGCTGCTCGGGCAGAGCAGATAGAAATCGTGCAGAACCTGCACGATGGGGCGTTGCGCCGCGGTGATTTCGTCCCAGGCCGATACCGACCAGCCGGTCAGGTTGTGGCAGACTACGATGTCTGGCTGCTCCATATCCATCATCTGCCTGACCGGGGCGCGCATGCGTGCGTTGTAGCGATCGCGCCAGTGCCAGGCGAACCGCGCAAGGCGCCCCGGTCGTTGCGCCATGAAGTGCCAGTAAACGTTGTGCAGTCCTGCGCGGTAGACCTTGACCTGATTGACTTCCGTCATCTGCAGCCCGGGCTGGTCGGTGGTGGCCAGGACCGCCACGCTGTAGCCGCGCTGCCGCAAGCCCTCGACCGTACGCTGCAGAATGATTTCTGCGCCGCCGCCGATGTCGGGCGCGTAAAGGCTGCTGAGGAACAGGATTTTCATAGCGGGTAGGACTTGTGCAGACCCAGTACGCTGGCTTCGCCGTCGTGGATCGCGTCTTCGATAAGGCTCAGGCGTTGGCCTGCGTCGCAACGCAGCGCAACCAGGCGCAACAGGCAGAAGAACACCCAGCGATTGAAGCGGTAGATCAGCGTGGAAGAGGCCCAGACGTGCTTGTCGAACCATGCCTGATTACGCGCGGCGTAATAAGCGCGCAGATCCGTTCCCCCCAGCAAGTAGCTTTCATAGACATTGCGCGTGCGCGCCTTAATGTTCCAGGAATTTTCCAGATCATCGAGCAGCGCGTCGGGCACCAGGAAAAGCTGTCCGCCTCCTGCGGTGATCCGCCAGGTGTATTCGTTGTCATCGGCATACAGCTTGAGGGCGTCCAGCGGCAGGCCGATTTTGCGGTACAGGCTGTGATGGGCCAGCAGCCCGCCGTAGGTGCCGAATGGCAGTTGCACCATGCCCGGCAGGCGCGAACCGGCCTGCGGGCGGCCCCAGGGCAGACGTCGCCAGATCTTGTACGGCGACTGGGCGATGTGAAAGCCGAAAAAGCTGGAGCGACGCTGGACGGCGAAACGTTTCGGCACGCCAGCGGCGATGTCCGCCTGATGCGTGGGGCGAAAGCCAAGCACGGCGGTCTGGTCTCTGGCGTGCGTCTGTTCCCGTTGATGCAGGCATTTGTGCAGCAGTTCGAGCGCGTGGCAGGTCGGTGCGTTGTCATCGTCCATCAGCCAGATGTACTCGGCACCGGCTTCAAGCGCAGCCTGAATGCCGACCGCATAACCATTGGCCGAACCGGTGTTGACGGGCAGCCAGATGATCTGCACTTGATCAGGCCACTGATCGCTCAGTGCCTGCAACGGCGCGACCGACGCATTGCTGACAACAATGACGCGCTCGACTTGCGGACTGCGCAGTGAACGGCTGATCAGCGTGTGCAGGTAGTTGAAACGATCACCATAGGTGAGCGTCACCAGAGTTGTCGGGTGGGGCATGGTCAGGTTCCGCTTTGTATGAGGGCTGCCGGGGAGGAGGATTCGAACGCGCGTGGACTCAGGGTCGGGGCCGCGTTACGCCCGGGCTTCGATTCGCGACAGGCTGCTGATGGGCAACACCACTTTTTGCTGGCGTTGCAACAGGTTGAGCAGAATCACCGCGCGCTCAGTGCCGTCTGCGGTCAGGAAGATAGCTTCCACGTCGCAGAAACTGCCCGCGGTGATCATGACCTGTTCACCTTGAGCGAACGCCGTGTGCTGTTGTGGCAGCGTGAGGCGGTCGCGGATCTGCTCGATAAGCTGATCGCGAACCGGCACCGGATGCCCGCCGAAGGTCACGATGCGCGAGACGCCGCGGGTCGAGCGAATCGGATACCAGTTGTCATGCACTTGATCCATACGGATGAACAGGTAGCCGGGGAACAGTGCTTCTTCGCTCTGCACGCTGAGCGATGAAGGTTTCACTGCTGCCTTGAGCGGCCGGTAGCACTCGAAACGTTGACGTTGCAGGTGTTCCTCCGCACGCTTTTCCTGCCGCGGCCTGGTCTGAATGAGATACCAGCGAGCGGGCTGGTCGGAGAGGTCTGTGGCTGCGATTGCGGTCATGATCAAGTCCTTTTAAATGAGACGCTGCGGGTGACGAACTGCGGGTAACGAGAACGATCGGCTTAACGTGGCGCGCTTTTATAGTCGTAGCCATAGGCGGCGCTGTCGTAAGCGGAGGTTGCGGCCTTGCGCACCACTGCATTGAAGATCGCGCCCTTGATCAGAATGCCGTTCTGGCCCAAACGCCGTTTGCAGGCTTCGATTTCCTTGACGGTGGTCATGCCGAAGCGCGCTACCATCAGGCAGGTGCCTGCCTGCCGACCGACCAGCGAGGCGTCGGTTACCGCAAGAATGGGCGGAGTGTCGACCAGAATCAGGTCATATGACGGAGCCAGCTCGGCGAGCATCTTGTGAAAGTTATCGTGCATCAGCAGTTCCGACGGGTTAGGGGCCGCGAAACCACATGAGATGAGGTCCAGGTGCCGAATCCGTGTCGGCGTGATGACATCGGCACAGCGCCGACGGGCCGCCAGCGTGTCGGACAGCCCGTGCTTGGGTTGCAGGCCGAAGATGCGATGCAGATAGCCTCTGCGCATGTCGGCATCGATGAGCAGCACCCGTTTGCCGGTCTGGGCAATGATCACTGCCAGGTTGCTGGAGACGAATGATTTGCCAGCGCCCGGCGTCGGGCTGGAAATCATCAGGATGTTATTGCGCGCCTCAAGCATCGCGAAGTGCAGGCTGGTGCGCAGGCTGCGCAACGATTCGATGGCCAGGTCGTCCGGCGCCGCGGCACTGAGCAGCCTGGTGCCCGGCCGGGTGGGGGCGCTTTTGCTGTTTTTCTCCAGACGGTCCTGCTGGCGCGAGTAGGGCAGCGATGCGTAGACCGGCATACCCAGGCCTTCGATGACCTCGGCGCTTTCCACGCCGCGATAAAAGGCCTGGCGAACGAAGATGATCATCACCGCGACCAGCGCGCCGATCAGTGTCGCCATCAGCACGATCAGCTTCTTCATGGGCTTGACGGGTTTTTCGGTGTTGGCGTTGGCGTGGTCGATGACCCGCACGTTGCCAATGCTGCCAGCGCGCAGAATGTCCTGCTCCTGACTCTTGTTGAGCATCAGCGAGTAGGTCTGACTGGTGACTTGCATGTCTCGGGTCAGGCGCAATAACTCCTGTTGCGTCATGGGCAGCGCCTCGATCTTTTTCAGCAGGGCCTTTTTCTGTTCTTCCAGCTGGTTCATCTGGCTCATCAGGCTGCGGTAAGTCGGATGTTCCGTATCCGCGCCACGAACCCCACCTAGAAAAAAATGAGGATCTGATTTAGCGAGGCATCTCTGGCGAGCAAT
>NZ_LGLN01000065.1:0-10491 GCF_001293775.1 Pseudomonas syringae pv. cilantro | reverse complement strand
GTTCATGAGGCGCTTACGATGTTCCCGCGTATACAGCCGCTCCAGTTCGACGCGCTTGAGTTTCAGCTCGGAAAGCATCGAGTCCAGCCCGACCACCTGATCGAGTACGCCTTTGGTCTCGATACTCAGGTCCACTGATTTTGCGCTGGTCTGGAAGTTGTTCAGCGCCACCTCGGATTCTTCCAGCTGTTTGCGCACCATGGGCAGTTGTGAACGCAGAAATTGCAGGCGCTGAGCGGCTTCGGCAGAACTGCGCTCGACGTTCTGACGGACGTACAAGCGGCTGACCTCATCGATGATGCGGTTGGCTTTCTGCGCATCCTGATCTTCGATGGACAGGTAGATAATCCCTGAGTCGCGCCCGGCTTCCATAATTTTCAGGCGGTCCTGATAGGCCAGTGCGGAACTCAGGGTCCGCTGGCGGGAGACGATGAATTCAGTGCCCGGACGGGCTTGCAGGGTAGCGACCTGGATCTTGATACCCTTGCCTTCGACGACCCGGTTGGTGGCTCCGCGGAGCAGCAGATTGCGTTCTTCGTCGTAGAGTGAAAACTGGCCAGACTTGCCTGCAATCAGCGTAAGCGGCTCGCCAAGCAAATACTCCGGCACGTCCAGTTGAAAGATATCGATTTTTTCGCCGCCCCAGGCGTATTGCGTCAGCCCGAACCAGGGCTGGGCCAGCTCGCCCGCGCGTTCGGGCGAAAAGGTGCGGTACAGGTAGGGACCGATCACCGGAAACAACTCGGGGGTCTGCAACACATTGAGTTGCAGAGCGTCGACGACCTCACCCAGCAGTGTTCTGGATTTGATCAACTCGATTTCGATGGTGGCCTGGGAAACCGACAAGGGCTTGTTGTTGACCTCCGGGATGCCCTCGATGCCGATTTTCTTCGGCTCTATCTGGATCATTGCGTTGGCCTGATACACCGGCGTGGCGAGCACCGCATAGCCCAGCCCGAGCAGAAAAAACAGGCTGACGGTGCACAGGATCAGTGTTTTGTGATCGAACAGCAGCCGCAGGACAGTGGCCAGATCGATCCGCGAGTCCTGGTAGTAATCCAGGGAAGGATGGTTCATGACGGTCATTTATCCGGTCACTCCTGACTGAAGATGAGGTAGCCAGTCGTCAATGCAGCCCGAGAGGTGTGCGTAGGTTCGTTCAAAAGCTGACCTGGGGCGCCGATAAGGATCGGCTACCTCGGATGTGGGTTGCCACCTGCCGATCAGGAACGTTTTGCCGCGCACTTCCGGGGCCAGTTCGAGGACCTCGCCCATATGTGACTGCTCCATCAAAAGGATCAGATCCGCCTGGCGCAGCAGCTCACGGTTCACTTGCCGCGCCTGATGACGCGCGTGCCGCACGCGGTGTAACTGCAGGACTTCCTGAGCCTGCGGGTCGAGTGGCGCGCCCGACAGTGCTGCAATGCCGGCTGACCGGATACGCACACCCGAAGCTTCCAGCTGTTGGCGCAGCATGGCAGCGGCCATCGGGCTGCGGCAGACGTTGCCTACGCACAGCACCAGCACGTTACCGAACATGGGTTTTGCCGGTTGCCGACACGATGCGCTGGCTCAGGTTGACGATAAAGTTGCGCGCCAGAATGAGCAGCGTCTGCACTTTGCGTCGCGGGCCAAGGGCCGCTAGTGACAGGCAGATGGACTGCATCAGAAAATGCTCGTAGAGCACCTGATCGCCCAAGCGGTTGTAATAATTGGCCAGGCTCGAACAGGTCTGCAGATTCATGTGCACTTTGCATTTGTCACTGCGCATGGAAAATATCCCGCCGGGGTGGCGACGGTAGGCGGCCGGCTTGATCTCGCCGATGAATTTGCCTTTGCCGTGAGCCCCCAGCAGCGACCACCAGCACAGGTCGTTGAGTGGTGCGAGGCGGATTTGCAGTTCGGGCGGCATGCTGCTGAACACATTGCGAAAGCAGGTGGTCAGGGTCGAAATACGGCGGGCTTTCTGCAACTCCAGAGCGGTGGCGTCGTTGCGCAACCTGCCGGATAGCTGCAGGCCGTACTGACCGTTTTCATCGAAGACGAAGGCATCGTGATAGGTGATGACGTAGTCAGGATGACTTTCCAGAAAATCCACCTGCATTTGCAGCTTGCGTGGGTCGGTCCAGTAATCGTCAGCTTCGCAGAAAGCGATATAGCGACCACGTGCCTCGGCAAACAGTCCCGGTACGCAGGCGATGCCCTGGCTGTACTGATTGACCTGCTGATAAAAGGCCCGAATGATCGTCGGATGTCGTTTGGCATACCGAGCAATGAGGCTGGCGGTGCCGTCCGTGGACGCGTCGTCGTGGATCAGGATCTCGTAGTTGAAGCGTGTTTGCTGGGCCAGAAAACCGTCCAGTGTCTGTGCGATGAAAGCCACCTGGTTGTAGGCCGGGCACACGATGCTCAATAGCGGCTTGTGCAGTCCGATGCTTGAGATGTTTTTTACGATGGCGTCCATGGCTCATGCACTCGCTTTGCTGAACAGGATGTAGATTCTTGACGCCACCGGCTTATGGCTTGCAACTACCAGCGTCAGCGTGATGATTCCGCTGGCGGCCAGCGCGAGCAACAGGCTGATGCGGCTCTGATCGGCAATCAGGCGAAATACCGGCTCGCTGATGGCCAGCCCGACGGCGGTCATGGTGCTGATCCGCGCGATGTCGGTCAGCCATTGCCGATGAATGTCCGGTGCCAGATGCCGGTGCACGATCATCGGCCAGATGGCAAACGACACCACGCGGATGGAAAACCAGGCCAGCGCCGCGCCATACGCACCTTGAGAGTGGATCGCGATAACCATGACGGGCACGGTGATCACTGCCGACACCACGCTGTACCAGAGATGCAGACGCATTTGCCCGTAGGCGTATTGCAGATAGAACTGAAAGGCGCTGGCGGCCATGATCGCGCTGCCCAGTGCGTACCAGCCCAGAATCGGCTGACTCCAGCGCGCCGCTGTTGCATCCCCGGTCCAGGCCAGGATCAGTTGCCCGCCATGCAAGGCAATGACTGCGGACAGTGGAAACAGCAAGGTGCATACGAAGCGATTGGCCGCCAGAAACAGCCCGTGCATAGCGTCACGTCGGCCCTCTGCGAGCAGGATGGTCAAGCGCGGCAGCAGCGTCTGAATCAGCGGATTGGTCAGCATTATGATGCCGGTGGTGATCAACGCAACCAGTGAGAAATAGCCGTATTCGTCCAGCGGCAGCCGGGCGGACAGCAGGGCCTTATCGATCTGAGTCAGCACGATCCACAGCACGGCGCTGAGTGACAGGCTGGCGGCAAAAGGCAGAATCGGCCTTATCAGTTGCCAGTCCAGACCGGTCAGCCAGCGCGGTGCTGGCATCTGTTGCCAGGCTTTGCAGGCAAAGATCAGGGTTTCGATCAGGCCGACCATGACCTGAAATTCAAAAAAATCCCGAGGGTCCTGCGAAAACTGAATGACGAGCAGCAACCCGCCGAAGTAACGCAGCGTTGCGATCAGCACGTTGGCGGTGTTGAGCCAGGCATGTTGTTCGAGGCCCTGAATGCCGCTCTTGTACAGTGTCGAGTAGAGGCGCAGGGCAATGATCACACCCATCAGCCCCACGCAATGGATGACGGTGTCGGGTTGCAGTGTGTTGGCGTTGAGCCAGTGGTTGGCGAGCCAGGGACTCGCCATGTAAACCAGCAGGCCGCTGAACACCGCCATCGGCAGAAATATCAGTTCGAACGAACGCAGCAACCGGCCCAGATTGCGCTCGCTCACTGCAACGCTTTGCTGATGCGCCACCGCGCGCACCAGGCTGGGCGACAGGCCAGCATCGAGCAGTTGCAACCAGGCCTGCAACAGCGTGAAGAAACCGATCAGGCCATACGCCTCGGCGCCAAGATGGCCAAGGTAGAAGGGCATGATCAGGATTCCGATCAGCATTACATAGGCTTGCCCCATGAAGTTCAGGGCGGTATTGCGCATCACCGAGCGTTTCTCATGCATGGCCGTCAGATGACCCGCGCCATCGCGGCATCCGGATACCGCGTAACCGTGGCACTGCATTCTTCGATCAGTGTCTGAATGATCAGATCCTGATCACGGTCTTGCAGGCCGGGATAGATCGGCAGGCACAGCACTCGCTCGCTCAGGGCCCGCGAGGCCGTCTGACAAGGCTGCGGTTGCAGGTATTCAAGGGTGTCCAGTGATGGATAAAAGTACCGCCGAGGGTTGATCTTGCGCAGGTTCAACGCTGCGCGAGCGCGCAACAATTGCGGCTCATCGCGCAGCGCAACCGGGTAGTAGCTATTGTTCAGCTCACTGTTGGCCGCCGGTTGTTGCAGGTCCAGATAATTCGCCAGGGTCGAGGTATAGCGATAAGCGATTCGCGCACGCTCTTCAAGAATGTTCTCGATATTGTCCAGCACACACAGCCCCATGGCTGCGGAGAACTCATTGAGCTTGGCGTTGATACCGATGCCGTCGATCCGGTCGACGTCGGCGATACCGAAGTTGCACAGCAGATGCGCGCTTCGCGCCAGCTCGTCATCATTGGTGATGATTGCGCCGCCTTCAATGGTGTGGAACAGCTT
The DNA here is from genome assembly GCF_001293775.1 of Pseudomonas syringae pv. cilantro. Lineage (GTDB taxonomy): Bacteria > Pseudomonadota > Gammaproteobacteria > Pseudomonadales > Pseudomonadaceae > Aquipseudomonas > Aquipseudomonas syringae_P. Next base: position 5,922 of record NZ_LGLN01000065.1, on the reverse strand, counting down.
GGTCGCATGAAAGCTCAGGGTGCTGATATCCCCCCGATTGAGCACTGACTGACCTGCCTGGCGCACAGCGAAGGCGTGTGCGCCGTCGTAGATAACCTTGAGTTTGTGCTCACGGTCGATCTGCTCGATGGCGTCGACGTCGCAGGGGTTGCCGAACACATGGGTAGCGACAATGGCTGTGGTGTCGTGCGCAATACTGTTTCTGATGTGCTGCGCAGAGATGTTCCATGTGGCAGGGTCTATGTCGGCGAAGATCGGCCTGATCCCTTCCCATTGCAGGGAGCTGCTGGTGGCGACAAAGCTGAACGGCGTGGTGACCGCGCTGCCCTTCAGGCCCAGCGCGCGATAGGCCACCTGTAACGCAAGCGTACCGTTATTGGTCAGAATAATGTGCCTGACCCCGAGATAGTCCTTGAGACGCTGCGCCAGTTCCCCGGCCAGTGGACCATGGTTGGTCAGCCAGCCTCGCGCATAGATGCCCTCGACGTAGTGTTTGAACTGATCGATATCGCCCAGATAAGTCTTGGTTACATTAATCATCGAAGCCTCCATGTTTCGCTGAATCGGTTGGCGCAGGTACACCTTTCAAACGTTGTCGACGATCATTGCGTGGAACCGGGCGATCAAGCGTTGCATTGCTTCAGGCAACGCTACCGCCACACCGAACATGTTCAGTAAATTCAAGGGATTATGAGTCAACAGACATCCGTCGACGCGTTTTACGCGCCGTGGAAACAACGAAAACTCTGGGGTTTGACTGCCAGCTACGTCGACATGACTGCGTCCATCGCAATGCTCCGAGGCATGTGCGTACCAACCAGGACACGTTCGACAGTCCTATATATCGGTGTCATCCGTGACTCTGTCAAATAATTTCGTCGGCTTTCTGTTAAGTTTTTGATAAGAGGTAAAGGTTGCTTGATAAGTGATTGATCTACATAGGCGTCAAAAAAATATCAGCGGCCGGGCTTATTTGATTGGCACGGTGATGATGCCTCATAGATCGCGTTGTGTTAGCACGCTGAGTCGAATGGAGATGCTTAAGATTCGTGGGTGAGTGCCGGTTTTATATTTCTTTCGGTTATATTTAAATTCTAAATTAGAATTTTTGGTTCTATGCTGAGTGGTGCATTATCTCTTTCATGATCCGTGACGTGATGGCCTTGCGTCCGATGCTCGCGTTATGCACGAACGGAGCGCTGTCAGCTGACGCGAACGGGGTATCCGGACGATGCCATTCAGAGGAAATCTCATGAAAGAGTCAGCGCTGTACTTTGATTATGCGGCTACCACGCCGGTGGACGAGCGAGTCATCAAGGTGATGGTCGAGTGCCTGGGCATGTCGGGCAATTTCGGCAACCCGGCCTCCAGCTCGCATGCCTTCGGACAGAAGGCCCGGCTGGCGGTAGAGCAGGCCCGCCAACAGGTGGCGAACCTGGTCAATGCCGATGCTGCGCAGATCATCTGGACCTCCGGCGCGACCGAATCCAGCAATCTGGCCATCAAGGGCGTGGCCCAGGAACGTGCAAAACGCCTGGCTGCAGGCAATGGGCGCGCAACCGGCGATATCATCACCAGCCAGATCGAGCACAAGGCGACACTCGATACCGTTCGGCAGTTGCAGGAAGAGGGCACCGACGTCACCTGGCTGGCCCCGGACCCCGACGGTCTGATCAGACCCGATGCCGTCAGCGCAGCATTGCGTGACGACACATTTCTTGTGTCGCTGATGCTGGTCAATAACGAACTGGGTACGGTCAACGATATCGCCGAGACCGGCAAGCGGGTTCGTGAGCACGGCGCGCTGCTGCATGTCGATGCGGCCCAGGGTGCCGGTAAATTGCCGATCGATCTCAGCCAGCTCGCGGTAGACCTGATGTCGTTCTCGGCGCACAAGGTCTATGGCCCGAAGGGCATCGGTGCCCTGTACGTCGGCCCGCGTGCGCAACAACGCGTACTGGCGCAGATTCACGGTGGCGGACATGAATGCGGGATGCGTTCAGGCACTCTGGCGACCCACCAGATCGCCGGAATGGGCTCGGCCTTTGCGCTGGCGGCCGAAACGCTAGATGCGGAGATTCTTGAAACAACGCGGTTGAACCGGCTTTTGATCGAACGCCTCGCGGACATTCCCGGGCTGTGTATCAACGGCAGTCCCGCACAGCGGATTGCCAACATCGTCAGCCTTACGTTTGGTCACAGTGATCTGAACATCAAGGCGCTGGGCACCAGACTCGCATTTTCCTCTACGTCGGCCTGCAATTCGGCGAAGAATGCGCCCTCGCACGTGCTCCTGGCATTGGGGCACAGCCCGCAAGCGGCGGGTCAGACCATTCGCCTGAGCCTGGGGCGATTCACTCGGGAGCAGGATATCGAGCGCGCCGCCGAGGCTATACGGGACAGTCTTGTCCAGCCAGCATTCTGGGCGGTTGCTCAGGCTCGATGAGTGCTCCATTATCTGAGCCGATGACAGCCTTCAATTTCCGGTTCAGCAGGAGAGTCAATGAGCACGCAATCCAATGCCAGTTCAGACGTGGCAGAACGTTTGGCGCAAACCCGCGCCTTGATGAGGCGGGAGCGCATCGATGCCTGGCTGGTACCGTCAGCGGACCCTCATCTTTCCGAATACCTGCCTGGCTATTGGCAAGGGCGTCAGTGGCTGTCCGGTTTTCACGGCTCGGTCGGTACGTTGATCATCACTCATGACTTTGCGGGTGTCTGGGCTGACAGCCGTTATTGGGAGCAGGCAACCAAGGAGCTGGCCGGCAGCGGCATCGAACTGGTCAAGCTGTTACCCGGTCAGCCCGGACCGCTGGAATGGCTGGCTGATCAGGCGCAGGCCGAAAGCGTGGTGGCAGTAGATGGTGCAGTTCTGGCGGTCGCTTCTTCGCGCACGCTGGCCAGCAAGCTCTATGAAAGGGGTGCCCGGTTGCGTACCGACATCGATCTGCTGATAGAACTCTGGCAGGATCGCCCTGCATTGCCGACGCTTCCGGTGTATGAGCATCTGCCGCCGCAGGCGTCCCTGACCCGCGTTGAAAAGCTGGCTCAGGTGCGCAAGATCATGGCCGAGCGCAATGCCGACTGGCACTTTATCGCCACACTGGACGACATTGCCTGGCTGTTTAATCTGCGGGGTTCGGATGTTTCCTACAATCCCGTGTTCATATCCTTCGCGGTCATCGGACCGATCGGCGTCACGCTGTTTGTGGACGCGAAGAAAGTCCCGGATGCCGTACGCTCCAGTCTTGAACACGACGGGGTGAATATCGCCGACTACACGCAGATCGGTGCAGCCCTGCGCAAGGTGCCGAAAGACGCCCGGCTGTTGATCGACCCTGCGCGCGTCACCTGCGGTCTGCTTGATTATCTGGACAGTGAAGTCACGCTGGTCGAAGGACTGAACCCGAGCACGCTTCTGAAAGCGCAGAAAACCGAAGCCGACGCCGCTCATATCCGAGAGGCGATGGCGCAGGACGGTGCGGCATTGTGTGAATTTTTCGCCTGGCTGGACAGCGCCTTGGGGCGCCAGCCGGTCAGTGAGCTGACCATCGATGAAATGCTGACGCAGGCACGTGAGCGGCGTCCGGGCTACGTATCGCCCAGCTTTGCCATCATCGCCGGCTTCAATGCCAATGGCGCGATGCCGCATTACCGCGCAACTGAAACCGAGCACGCACGCATCGAGGGTGACGGATTGTTACTCATCGACTCGGGCGGGCAGTATCTCGGCGGTACGACCGATATTACCCGCATGGTAGCGATCGGAACGCCCAGCGCCGAACAGAAGCAGGATTGTGCGCGAGTGCTCAAGGGGGTCATCGCCTTGTCTCGCACCCATTTTCCGAAAGGCATTCTTTCGCCGCTGCTGGATGCCATCGCACGCGCTCCCTTGTGGACGGAAGGTGTCAACTACGGGCATGGCACCGGGCACGGCGTCGGTTACTTTCTGAATGTACACGAAGGGCCGCAGGTGATTGCCTATCAGGCACCGGCAACGCCGCAAACGGCGATGCTGCCGGGAATGATCACCTCTATCGAGCCCGGGACCTATCGACCGGGTCGCTGGGGCGTGCGGATCGAGAACCTGGTGATCAATCAGGAAGCGGGGAGTACCGAATTCGGAGATTTCCTGCGCTTCGAGACGCTGACTCTGTGCCCGATCGACACTCGCTGCCTCGAGATCTCGATGCTGAACGACGAGGAGCGTCACTGGCTGAACAGCTATCACGCCCACGTCAGAGTCCGTTTGAGCCCTTTGCTTCGCGGCGAGGCGCTTCTGTGGTTGCAGGCCCGCACCGTGGCGGTCTAGAGGGGCTTTTCCATCGCTGCAGGGGACTTAGTCCTGAGGCGATGGATCGGCCAGGGCAGGGCGTTTTTTACAGACGATGATCATACTGCGACTGGTGTAGCCTGCCGGATTGAGCCCGAACGGATAATCTTCGGGCTCCTCTGCAACATCGCCGGATTTGGCAATGACCTTGAACGCTTTTGACTTACAGGCGTTGGTCGCCAGGTCATAGCATTTCGCCCATGACGATGAGAGCCCCGAGCAATTGATATGAATCCCGCGCTTGCCTTGAATGACCGGTTTGGATGTCGCCGCACAGCCAGCCACAACAAGCATGGCCAATACGATAAAAATGAATTTCATTCCTGTCCTTAGAAGGTCAATAGGTGCTGCGGGCCACCACAGTGAGTGAAACGCATGCCGATGGGACCCCGACGCAAAAATCTTAAACAGACGAATCAAGTGGTTAACATGGCCCAAGCGCGTGACAAATGCTAGTGCCATGTTGCGTTACTCTGTCAGGCTGGATTCAATCAGCCGGAACCAGTTGAGGTTTTTCCTGTGCCGAGGTGAGCGTCGCACCAATGGAGGCGATGATGATCGCGCCAATTGCCAGCCACTGTGTCAATGACAAGTTCTCATGCAGAAAGATCAATCCCGACAACGCTGCGAAGACCGGCTCCAGGCTTGCCAGTGTGCCGAACGTGCGCGCCGGCATACGGGTCAACGCGACCATCTCCAGACTGTAGGGGAGGGCGGTCGACAGGATGGCCACGCCCAGCGCGGCGGGAATCAGTGAAATGTCCAGCAACGCTGAACCTGCGTGGACCACGCCGACAGGTCCGATGAACATCGCCGCAATGATGACCCCGAGCGCCGCGGTCTGCACGCCGTTGTCTGCTCCCGCTTTTTGTCCGAACATAATATAGATGGCCCAGCACACGCCAGCGCCCAATGCGTAGCTGGCACCGAGCAGGTCGATTGATGCGCTGGAGTGCCCCAGCGGGATCAATAACAGCAGGCCGATGACTGCGAGCGTTACCCACAGAAAGTCTATGGGCTTGCGCGAGGACAACAGGGCAACCGTCAGCGGGCCGGTGAATTCGAGCGCCACGGCAATGCCCAGCGGAACGGTCTGCAGTGACATGTAGAAGAGGAGGTTCATGCTGCCAAGGGCGATGCCGTATATCACGACAGTGCGCAATGACTTTGCGGTCAGGCGTGCGCGCCATGGACGAAGCACGATCAGCAGAATCAGGCTGGCGAATACCAGCCGTAATGTAGTGGTGCCTTGCGCGCCCACCACGGGGAAAAGTGTCTTGGCCAGCGATGCACCGCTCTGGATGGATGCCATGGCGATAATCAGCAGTCCCAGGGGGAAAAGCGCGGAAGCTATGTTGTGGGGTTTTTCAGGCATTTCGGTTGTTCATCCCGGGTGATCCATAAGCTGGCGATCATGCATGATGCGGAATATCCTCGGCTTGAGCAATATACTGCGCAGTCATCATCTATTCTTCTATATATGGGTAATCACAAATCAGCCGAGTACAAGGTTTTTGAAATTAACGGTTGACGCGCTCTGTGATGTGTCTATAATTCGCCCCACTTCCGGCGCAGACGGAAACGAAAAA
>NZ_LGLN01000095.1:17710-24131 GCF_001293775.1 Pseudomonas syringae pv. cilantro | reverse complement strand
GGGAGTAAGCGTGGCGGGATGTATCGAGGGAGCGCATTGCATAGCCAGGGCCAGGAAGGCGCTGGTGGTGAGCATTGCAGGTTCCTTACGTTATGGGAGGTTTCCCGAATGGCCTTGTACAAGGCCATTTGGTGAAACCTCTCGATCTCCCAAAAATGAGATCGAGGGGTCTTAAATCGTATTTCCGGCCGCGACCCTGTCCGCCAGAAAACTTGTTTGGGGCTTTACGCTGCGCACCCTGGGCCAGTTGCCAACCCTCTGAGCCGTTAAGGCCGACCCATCGCTGCCTTGAAAGAGCTGGTTCCTACCAGCAACATTCTGCGCTATTCGCAGAATCAAGGCTGCATTATGAGCAGAACCAATTCTGCGTCAAGTGCAATTTAAGTAAGAAAAAGCCCGCTGTGCGGGCTTATGAGGGTTTGGAGATAGAAGAGCGCTGTTAGAGCAATTAGGAGTAGCCTGGAATCATAGGCCCGACATCCTCGCATCTACTACTCGTCCGATGAAGCGACAGTTACCGTCGATTTCGATGGTCCTGTATTTTTCATTAAGGGGTCGGAGATACCGGTATCCCGCGTCTTCTACATATTGCTTGAAGGTTTTATCACCAGAATCAAGCATTTCGACTACGTAAAATTTTCCATTGATCACTTCGGCATCAGGCTTAACAAGAATCAAGGATCCTTCAGGAAAGCTTGGGTTTCCGGTGCAAGTCATCGAATGGCCGTTAACCATAAGCCAATAAGCTCCGTAACCAGCGTTTTCTGTGGACTGTATCATCCTATGACTTTCTCCGATTTTCCCAGGCGATTCGGTAACTTCCCCCGCTGCTACCCAGCTAATAAGAGGAAATTCACGAGGCTCGCGTATAGGCTGACGCACGCCGGATACGTTATTGGGGTCTGAGTACAGAACTGTTTCCATTTGCTGCTGTGCAGTAAGCTGGATACCTAGCGCCGCCATGATGAGCTTTAGCTTTTCGGGGGTAGTCCCCTGCAAGCCACGCTCGAAACGTGAAAGGTTTCCTGAGTCCGAGCCGATTTGATAGGCAAGCTCCTCTAGGGAAAGCTTTTTTGCCTTACGTGCGTTTCTTATGATTTGTCCTATATCCATAGGGCATGAATTTTCCAGCTACCATGCTTGGTGCGCAAAGTCGTATGCGCAAATTTTGCTTGAATTGATTATGCGCTAATCGCAGAATTCACTGTATTTTCCAATCAGGCAGCACTTATGACACCGCTAAAAAAAGCTCGAACCGCCCGAGGTTGGACCCTAACTGAAGTATCCAACCGTCTCGCTGACGTTGGGGCAGACAGGACAGACACGGGAAACCTTTCCCGAGTTGAAAGGGGTGAGCAACGCGCCTCCACAGCGTTGGCAGAAAATCTTTGCCGCATTTTTGATGGCGAAATTACCGAGCTGCACATCCTATACCCAGAGCGCTATAGGTCAGACTCTGCCAACTGATGCTTATATGTCAACGCCAACTAAAAAGTGACCCCCTTCCGTGCTAAATCGCCAACTTAGTTTTGACCCCCCTCGGGTTCATATTTTCGAGCCGGTTCGGCCCGAGAAGATTTGGTTCCTGCTTTGCGCTTGTCCTTGAGTCGATAGCTTTCACCTGTCATCTGCACGATATGGGCATGATGTAACAGTCTGTCCAGCATGGCCGCTGTCAGTGTTTGATCATCCGCAAAGGTTCCGGCCCACTGGGTAAACGGCAAGTTACTCGTGAGGATCAGGCTGCCTTGCTCGTAGCGCTTGGCGACAACATTGAAGAACAGGTTGGCTTCATCACGACCAAACGGCAGGTAGCCGATTTCATCGATGACCAACAACCCAGGGGCCATCACCACACGACTGAAGTATTCCTTGAGCCGTTCCTGGCGGTGCGCAGCGGTCAGTGGCAGCATCAAGTCAGCCGCCGTGACGAAGCGGGTTTTGATACCGGCCATCACTGCCCGGTAGGCCAGGGCGATAGCCAGGTGGCTCTTGCCTACACCACTAGGCCCCAGGAACACGATGTTCTCGGCACGTCCAACAAAACTCAGTGCTGCCAGCTCCTGGAGCTGTGCCCGGGGGACGCCGGTGGCAAACGCGAAGTCGTATTGCTCCAGCGTTTTCACAGCGGGCAGCGCGGCAGTTTTCAGCAGGGCCTGTCGAGAGCGTTCACTTCGGGCATCGGTCTCGGCAGCCAGCAGCTTTTCGAGGAAGTCGGCAAAGCTGTCTTCGCCGCTTGCTGCTTGTTGGGCCAGGTGCGGCCAGTCCACCCCGACGCGCTCAAGCTTTAGCCCCTTGCATAGTTCTGTCAGGCGAGCATGTTGAAGGTTCATGCTCTCACCTCCAGCAGTTGCTCATAAACCGACAGCGGATGCTGCAAGNAGCTCTCGTACGGCAGGACCCGTCCCAGGCGTAGGCCTTGGGCGGGTTGTGGGCGCAGGCTCTGTGTTGGCAGTGGTAATAGTACCTGCTGCTCTTGGGCCAGACGTACCGCCGGTTGAACACCCGTCGTGCCGTGAATCCGCTGATGAGCGACTTCGTCGAGCCATTGGCCGATATGTGCGTTGGCCGTCACCACATCCAGCGTCAGACCCGCACTCTTGAGCGTAGCGGCCAACGGGGTAATGAAACTGCCCTTCAGATACCCGTTGAAGCGCTCAACCTTGCCCTTGGTCTGGGCACGGTAAGGGCGGCAGACCTTGGGAATAAAACCAAACTCATCGGCCAGCGCAGCCAATCGGGGATGCCAACGGTGCTGGCCCTCCCCAAAAGCATCTCGCTCGGTGATGATGGTTCCGGCGTTATCAAACAATGCCTGCTCGGGCACGCCGCCAAAGTAAGCGAACGCCTCCCGAAGCTCTGTCAGCCAGGCTTCGCTGTCCTCTCGCTCGGAGAAACGGACAAAGCTTGCTCGACTAAAACCAAGTGTCGCCACGAACGCCTTAAGCGGCTGACGGCCTCGTCGAATGGTGGTGAAGTCCACCTGTATCTGCTTGCCGGGCAGTGTCTCGAAACGTACCACCGGCTCTTCTGCCTTACGTTTGAAGGGGCGAATATAAGCCTTCAGACGACTGACGCCGCCGCTGTACCCCAATGCCGTGATCTCACGCAGCAGGACGGTCGCCGGAATCCAGTGTGGGCGCGCCGCCTCAATACGCTCGTGCAGGTAGTCCTTGAAGGGGTCGATTTTGCACGGACGTGCGGGTCTCACCTTGTCACTGGGTAGCGACCGGGCCTTTCGCAGGTACTTGCGCACGGTGTTACGCGAAATACCCAGCTCACGGGCGATGAATTTGATGCCATGGCCCTGACGGGCCAACACTTTAATTTCCACAGACTGCTCCTGGGTCAACATATTGGCAGCTCAAAGCCGCCAGTTTTACCCAGGGGGGTCAATTCTAGGTTGGCGTTAGGGGGTCATTTTTACAGTGGCGGTGACACTTATAGGTAGACGAAAATTTTGGCGGCTCCGTAAGCCCCCACCTAAATAGACGTCCTTCCAGCTTCCTAATAACCTTATTTTCTGTATAATCGTAAATGCGATTAATCTCAAATACGCAAAATCGCATTTACGCAGAGGCCGATATGATAATAGGTGTTTTGAATCAGAAGGGCGGGGTAGGTAAAACGACGCTATCAGTCAATATCGCTGCTGCTCTTGCCAAAAGGGGGGCACGCGTCCTGCTGATTGACGCTGACCCTCAGGGAAGTTCTTTGGACTGGTCAGCAGCCCGCGAAGGTGAACCGCTTTTTTCTGTAGTGGGCCTGCCCCGTGCATCCATTCATAAGGAAATAAGCCAGGTTGGCCAAGGCTATGATCACATCATCATAGACGGCCCTCCACGAGTTACTGACCTTGCCCGCAGTGCGATCATGGCCAGTGACCTCGTGTTGATTCCGGTGCAGCCATCCCCATATGACATTTGGGCAGCTGATGAGGTTGTGAAGCTCGTACAGGAGGCCACAGTATATAAAGAAAGCCTCAAATACGCTTTTGTGGTAAATCGTAAAATCGCAAATACGGCTATAGGTCGCGATGTAGGTGAAGCCCTGGCTGCCTATCCGGTTACTTTGCTGTCAGCAACAATTACACAGCGTGTTATCTACGCCGAAGCAGCAGCGCAAGGAAAAGCCATTTTTGAAATTTCAGCAGAAGGGCCAGCAACGAATGAAATTGAAGCCTTGGTAGCTGAATTGATGGAGTTCGGAAAATGAGCGCGAAGAAAATCTTGATTGGAGCTAAGCCCACCGTCAACGCAGCTGCCGAAGAATGGGTGCAGAACCGTGAGGTCCAGGCCAGCGACAAAGAAGCCAACAAACGCCTGACTATCGACATACCAGAAAGCTTACATCGAGCTATCAAAATACAATGTGCTGAACGTGGTAACCGGATTGCAGATGAAGTGAGAGAACTTCTTTTACAGAAATACGGAAAGCAGTAAATACGATTATAAGTTTTTACTTATTCACGATTATGAGGGTAAACCATGATAAATCAGCGGCTCCCTAGCAAATTTTGGACGGTTGCTAACGCCAAAAATAGGGTATGCGGCGAATCTGGCAATGCAATAAAACCGTGATGCCCATAGAAAGCCACTGCCGCCTCGTCCTTGGCATCCACCATCAGGGCGAAGGCTGCAATCTCCGAACGGATAGCACGGTCGAGCGCATCGGCCAGCAGCGCACCGCCAAGACCTTGCGACTTGAAAGTCTGGTCGACAGCCAAGCGCCCCATACGAACGGCGGGCACGGTCGGATAGCGCGGTAGCTTCTTGCCGATACTGGCCGGAAGATCGGCCAATAATAGGCTTGCTGCTGCCAATGTGTAGTAACCCGCGATGCGCTGCCCGTCTGCTAAAGCCACAAAGCAAGCGGCCACGCGGCGGCGAACGTCTTGGGTGACTTGCTCGCGTAGGTATCGATTTAATGGCTCCGAATCGCTGTTGAATGCCGCGCGATCATGCGTGGCATCGAGCAGCGCGAGCCTGAAGGGTGCAACGCTCATTCAGTGCGCAAGAGCTTGCTGCGATGAGCAAAAGCACGTTCCAAAGCACGGACTGGTTGCGCCGGTGATAGCAGTGCTTGTGCAAAGCAATCCTGATCTGCCAGCGATAGCCGGATAACTTCGGCCTGCTCAATGGCGCGTTGCGCCGCATCCTGCACAGCAGACACCACGAAATCAGTCATGGTACGCCCTTGAAGTTCGGCTGCACGCTTAAGCATCGAATGCAAATCGGTGCTAATTCTGGCTTCTAGACGGGCAGTAGATACGGCAGTGGGCATGATTTTATCCTCCTTGTGCAACTGTACGGCAATTTGCCGTACGAATCTAGATAGGCTTTGGGTGATTCCGGCTTATCTTGACCAGCTCGAACGTTTGTTTGCGTAATGTGCAACGGTCGATTATGCGCAGGGGGAACAAAAACAACCTGAACCATGCCCTTGGCGTTAGGTATGGCTCAAAAGAGTAGTTCTTTCTGGCACGGCTCATTAGGGTTGCCTTTAGGTCAATTGGGCCATGCCTGATATGCTGGGTCTATTTGGGTATACCTAAATAGACCAGCCTAGCATTCTTGATTTATGGTATCAAAAGCATATAGTGATTCCACTGATGGCAAAACTGGTAACTACCAAGTGGCAAACGTGAACGTAAGAAATCTACCCGATGAAGTGCATCGGGCAATCCGCATCCAAGCTGCCCTGCACGGGCGCAGCACCGAGGCCGAAATACGCGACATCTTGGAGCGGGCGGCGAGACCCGAGGGACGTGTGAAACTTGGCTCGTTCCTGGCTTCTATTGCCCGTGAGGTTGGTGGTCTGACCGATAAAGAACACACCTTGTTTGAGAACACGCGCATCACGTCTCCGGCCCGTGCGGTGAGCTTTGAATGATCCTGCTCGATACGAACGTAATTTCAGAACCGCAGCGCCGAGAGCCCAATGCCCACGTCCTTGACTGGATCGACGCACAAGCGCTGGAAACGCTTTATCTGTCTACCATCACCGTAGCCGAGTTGCGTGCTGGTATCGCGCTGATGCCTGTCGGAAAACGCCGGGATAGCTTGCGTGAAAACCTGGAAAAGCACCTGCTGCCGATGTTCGCCAATAGGGTGCTGTCGTTCGATATGACTTGTACGAAGGCTTATGCCAAGCTGCTGGCCAAGTCCCGCGCAGCCGGGTTGGCGGTCGAAACGGCAGATGCCTTCATTGCAGCCATCGCCCTCGCCAACGGCTTCACCGTCGCCACCCGTGACACTGGCCCTTTTGAGGCTGCCGGGTTGAACGTCATTAACCCCTGGGAAGCGTAAACGTAGTGTTGAATCAGGAACGTATCTAAAGGATTAAAGTATGACGACTCTCAACGTTGCGCGGGTGTACCTGCGTGTCAGTTCCGAAGACCAGGACTTGCAGCGCCAAGAAG
>NZ_LGLN01000095.1:10030-17546 GCF_001293775.1 Pseudomonas syringae pv. cilantro | reverse complement strand
GTAGCATTGCGGAGACTGCGCGGCTGGCCGGTGTCAGTGTCAGCCAGGTAAAGCGTGTCTGGGCACAGAACCAGACTAAAGATAAGGTCTGAATGTAGCAAGAAACCTCGTTTTCACGCACGGTCTCCCAGGCGGCGCGCATTTGATGTTTCGTTGCTCCCTGACGTGCCCCAACCGATCGCCGTTTAAGAACGCTTTGGCCAACTGCGCCAAATAAAGCTTTGGCGTTGACCTACGTTTGCATGGAACCAAATCCGTCCCAAAGGCCACACAGAGCCACCATTTTATAAAAATTGGTAGCTGTATAGCTTCCGCAGTCGAAAAAACTCAAAAGCAGCAAAGAATGGTTTATAAGGAATGTATCCATGCAAGACCTTAGTTTTAGCAATATAGAAAATCATTTGGGGCCCGCTAAAGATCGTTTCTTTGGCGATGGTTTCAAACATGTGGAGTATAGTGCTAGACATGTTAACCTCACTGAAAGTGCAGTGGACGCAAATATAACTCTTAGCTACCCAGCCAATTGGTCAAAAAAGAACGGTAGCAGTGAACTAGTACCGCACTTAAGCACCATTGACGCATTGACAATTTCAACTAATTTAAGCCAGGATATTCTACTGAATAGCTTCAAAAGCATTGATCACTGTTGGGTGAAAAGAATATCTATAAAGGCCGGAAATAAACCTGAAGAAGATCTACGTGATATCAATGCGAAAATAACTAAAGAAAGCCAAGGACTTGACTCCCAAGGCGATACGTATTTAATTTTCGGTGGTAACGTTGGCACGATGACAGTTCAGTTGGAGTTCATCATGCCAGCCGCTCACGAAATCGAAACCGTTAAGGATAGTGCCGAGAAAAGTTGTTACTCTCTACATTTTAAAAATCGCACTCAATTCATCGACGATATTATTTTTTACTCTCCACTCAACGCCATATCAACACTTTTTGTCGCTTATGATAAAGAGCCCAATTTTTCACCTGGCGGAATCGAGGCTAATTACCCTAACATTATGAACCCCGTAGATTCACTTGTCAGTCACGCACAAATAGCGCAAGCACTTCTTTATAAACTCGATGGTTTGACTCGTGGTGAATCAAACACCTTATGGATGAGGAGTTTGAATATTATCGCCGAGAATCCCGCAAAGCGCATAGCGGCGACTCGATTACTAGTAACCGAACTAAAGCGTGCTAATATTGTTTCAGTAAAGGGTAAAAACTGGCGAGTAGCGGAAGTGGCTGGACATATGAATGGTATCACCCTTTCTAGTTCAGTTGCGCATCTATTACCCCTTTAGTATACTTTTAAAAAAAACAACTGCTGACTCCCGAAAAAATTAAACTTTATCAGTAGCTTATTCTATACATTATAGGTAGATTTTTTCGCGAATAGTACACAGGAGTGCAACATGAAAGTTCGTATTGCCGCCTTGGGAAACGCTCTGTCGTCTTTTGAGGTCACAAATGAAGGCTTTGATATCTGCGCGTCATATAGAAGTTCTGTGCATCCGATAATAATGCTAAGTGACGACGCTCGATGATAATTGTCATTATCCGACATGGTGAAACGCCACAAAATTTGCTTGGCGTTTTTCAGGGACAGTCTGATCCTGAGCTGGATAACGTAGGGATAGATCGGTTCAAGGACACTGCCAGAACGCTTAAGAATGAGAAGTGGGATGCTATTTATAGCTCTAACTATAAACGCTCACTGGTCTCCGCAAACCTTTTGACAACTGACGTTAACTTGAGAAGATTTGTTTCCACAGACTTTTCTGAGCGCCACTTGGGCGCACTGGACGGTAAGTCTAAGGAGCTTCTTATATCTGCTGATCCTGAGCTATTGAGAAAGTTAATAACACTTGAGTATACCCCATCCGGAGGGGAGTCAGGTCGTTCAGCGTTGGAGCGTTTTGTCCGTGGAATACATACTATTAAAAATAATCACCAAGGCCGGGTTATTGTTGTTTCTCATGGAGGTATTGTGGCACTTTTTGCTCACCACATGTTAGGGGTGCGACAGACTTCATGCCTTCTAGAGCATGGCCATGCCCTAATAATAAAGATCTCAGGGGCTGAAATTAGTTTGATTGGCATGAATGTTCCACCCAATTCAATAGCGGAAGCGACGTACTATGGATAATATCTTGACCAGGGATTCCGGGGGTAGTGGGAGAGCAGCTAGAAAAATCAGATGCCCCGTCACCGGCTCAGCTGACACATGACAGCGTGATGACCAAGCAGGGACTTTATTCCAGAGGGGTGTAAATAGAGTCGGTACTCGCGTGCTTGGCCTTTAGAGCCTACGAAAGCGAACGAGCATTCAATTAATGGTTTTCGATCATGAGGCAATCCATGCAAGCGCTTCTAAACTAACTTTTTATATGGGATAGGTATGCAAAGCCGATTCAATGGATGGTCAATGCAGGTTCTTGAGGTGGATGATACGGCAGCGGTTGGTCGACATATTGATCAGTTTGGTTTCGCGATCGTTTCGGGGGAATGGAGATTCGATGCGTCTGATTTTGACCGCATGGCCGCACTTTACGGCTTGGGCCCAATGTACCAGTCGGATTTCAACCGGCTTGAGCATGCAGAAGGCATAGCATCATCGGGAATTAACCAGGTCGGAGGTCTGTCGAGCGGCAGCCATGTCGTCTTCAACGGCGCTACAGACGTGCCGCTTCATACCGATGGTTCCTATTTACCTATAGGCACCATCAAGACGTCGATCCTCTTTTGTAGAGAATCTGCGGCTCTCGGCGGGGAGTCCATTCTGTTCGATAGCGTGTCGGCATTTCGAGCACTGAGCGAGGATCATCCTGATCTTGCTCGGTCCTTGCTCGCCGATAATGCGTTCAGGCGCCGATCTACTAGTACGCGTTCGGGTAGGCAGTATCAACACATTGGGCCGATGTTTCTTCGTCGCGAAGACGGATATATTGTTGGCGGCTTCACGCTCGATATCACGGCTGACTGGGAATACTCGCGTCGTATGGACGCACGGGTGATTGACGCAGCGGCGTATCTCATCCGGCTCGCCTCCGAAAACAGCGATTACACTCTGAAGTTTGGGTTGCATAAAGGGCAGGTGCTGATTATACGAAACGACCAGCTGTCGCATGGTCGATGCTCATATGTCGACGACCCTGCCAGGCCTCGAATCCTGTTTCGAGGACTCTTTCTGTCCTCACCATGCGATTCTGGTGCACCAACAGACTTGGTCTGTACCCGAGGTAGCCAATCTTGACTGAGGGAATGTCACATATGCCGGAGCAAGATGCGGGGGCGCAGTGGGCCTCATGGATATCGTGTCGCGCCAGTCAGCTTAAGTCGCGGATCCAGACCGACCTTAACGCCTACTCATTAAGCGACGACATGAAACAGGTCATTGTTGAATTTGTTCGCGAATATCGGAGGGGCGGTCGGGGCTGGAGCGAGAGGGGGATGCGCGGCGACGAGGTCATGGCGCCAATGCTCGGCGTCAGGGATACCGCCCCTGAACTGTTTGAACTCGTTCGTACGAAGATCGCACAGGCAGAGAAAGATAAATGGATGGGCGGCAGCTTGGACAGTAATGTCATGGCAGCGCAGTTGCAATATCGGCGATTTGTCATCGTATCTACGCCACGTTCAGGAACACATCTGCTGCGTACGCTGCTTGGCTCGCATCCGTGTATTGAGGTCCACGGTGAGGCGTTTAATCGATTCGGCCAGCACCTTTTGCCTTATTCGGTGCAGGACACGACGGCAGCCGGGGTTCTTGAAAGGCATCTATTTCGACCGTATTTCGAATATGTCGAAGCCGTCGGTTTCGTGCTCTTTCGCGATCTCGACACCCATTGGGCAGGCCAGAACGTGTGGGGCGCCTTAGCAGATGTCCGCGACCTAAAAATAATCCTGCTCGACCGACGCAACCGGCTGGAGCGACTTGTGTCGCTAAAGAAAAGCCTGTGCGATCACGTTTGGTACGTTGGCCGTGAAGATAAGAGGTTGAGGCCGCATATGGAACTGTCGGTTCCGCTTCATGAACTCGTCGACTTCATTGACCGCGATCTTGTAAATCGGGCGCAATTCTGCGACCAGTTTCACGGGCACGACATATTGCCGATCACTTACGAAGAGTTGCTCGCGACTCCAGAAGTTGTGCACGCCCGTATGCTCAAGTTTCTTGGTGTGTCAGCTGCAATGCTTCAGTCCGGAACAGGTAAGAAGGAGAAGGCGCCGGTTTCGGCGGTGGTCAACAACATCGATCAATTGAAGTCAGAACTTTCAGGTACGAAATATGAGAGCTATATCTAATACGCCGCGACTGTATTGGCCTCCCTACACACCGATGAAAATGGATGATTGCAGGCCGAGCATTGTTCGTGGTGAGGGGGTTTATCTCTACGATGATACGGGTCGACGCTATATTGATGGTATCTCTGGTAGCTATAATCATTGCCTCGGACACTCGCACTTCGGGCTTATCGCGGCGGTGAAGGAGCAAGTTGATACACTCGTTCATGCGTGTAATATTTCTTCAAATACGGTACTCCCCGAAGCGCTTGCCGAGAGAATCAGTGGCAAACTGGTGAAGGCCAGACTTGTCCATACGTTTCTCGTCATGAGTGGAAGTGAAGGTGTCGAGGCCGCCCTCAAGATGGCGTGGCAGTATCAGATTAACCGCGGGTGCCCTCAGCGAACCAAAGTCGTTGCGATTGATGGTGCGTACCACGGCTGCACGCTGGGTGCGATGATAGCCACGCGTCGTGAATTCATCAATGAAGGGGCAGCGCCGTTACTTGCCGCTCACTCGATTGCGATGCCTATTCCATCAGGCCTTGAGGATATTTCACACTGGCGTGCGCTGCTGGCCGAACAGGAAACGACCATAGCTGCAATCGTCGTCGAGCCTGTTATGGCGATGGCCGGGACCCGGCAGTTTCCGGATGGGTTCCTACGGGAATTGTCTGCGCTAGCAAAGAAGTACGATATCCCGTTTATCTGTGACGAGGTGTATTGCGGGGTAGGGCGCACAGGTGCATTTTGTGAATCCATTAACCAAGGTGCTAGCCCGGATATTGTCATTTTGAGCAAGTGCCTTGGTGGCGGTTTTCCGATTACCGCAGTGGTGACGACGGCAGACATGACCGACAGTTTTGCTGCGCAATCTATGCCACTTTTCAGGCATGGGCATACGCAGTCAGGCAATCTCCTTGGCTGTCGTGCAGCATTGTTCATTCTCGATTATCTAGACAGTCATCGTAGTTATGAGGTAGTGGCAGCGGGTGGTTCGCGACTGCTGCAGGGAATTCGCGAGAACTTGCAGACGACGAACAGTATCGTGAGCGTGCAGGGGAAAGGGCTTATGTTGTCGATTACATTCGAAACGTCGCAAGCGTGCACCCGCGCCCAACTTGCCGTTCGCAGACAGGGGGTTATTGTGGGGGCCGCCGATCGGCATCTGAAGTTGGCGCCATCGTTCTTGATCAGCGAACCCGAAGCGGATGAGTTGACCGATCGCCTGGTCAGTTCAATTCGCAGTGTTTCGCAACAGTAAGCTCCCAGGTTCTGATAGTAATAAAGGAGGGTCGTCTGGATACTTGGCGCTAAAACGGATTGCACACGGCACTCTACATGACGTGCCGTTCAGGTGGGGACAGCTGTGCAACATATGGTGTGACGACACTATTGCGAATAAGCTTGCTGGCGATTTCCCGACCGAGGGTTTCAGTTATCGGGAACGTAACGGCGGCCACTTCTACCGACGTACTATTATTCCACTTGCATCGCACCATGTTCGCGAGCCAGCGACCTTATCTGCCGCATGGGTCGATATGAGTAACGAACTTGTATCTGATTCGTTTCGGGCGGCCATGACCGAGTTTTGCGGAGTTGATCTCACTGACTATCCGATGGAAGCCGTTGCGTTTCGCAGCGGGCGCGATGCGCACTACTTGCCTCACGTCGATGCTTCGCTGCCTCGCGGTTTTCGTTTGATCGTCTATTTCAATGCACACTGGGAGGCAGACTGGGGTGGATTGTTCCGCATTCTCGATCCTTGCGATCATTGCAAAGCCCATCACACCGTTTTTCCTTTGGTTGGCAATGCCAGCATGATAGTCCGCGACGGACACTACGAGGACACGTGGCATGAGGTGACGCGTTTGTCGGGCAAAGAAGTTGTTACCCGCAATACGCTTAACATTACCTACTACGAGCCGGGCACAACGAGTACCGTTCAGTGATGACGACCCATAAAGCACGTGATGCTAAAAAACTGGTTCTTCTCTATGGCCCGCCCGCTGTTGGCAAGTTGACCGTGAGCAAGGAGCTAACGCAGCATCTATCCGCGATTCTTTTTCACAACCACTTGATATTCGACGTAGTCGCCAATTTGCTCCCGCCGGACTGCAGCTTTGAGGACTGCAAGCGGTTCACGTGCAGGCTTCGGCTTAGCGCGATGGAGTTGTTGCTCGAATGCGACGACAGGGTTGTCGTAACAACGTTTTGTTACCGTGGTATTGATGACGACTGGTACATCGACGCCCTGAAGGTGCTGTGCCAGAAATACCAGACGATTCCCTATTTTGTTCAGCTTACGGCTGCCAACGAGCATCTGCTCGATAGGGCGGAGAATGAAGACCGACGAGCATTCAGAAAGGTCAACAGTCGGACAAGCCTTGAGGACATTTTGCGGGATAACAATAACTATGCGGCGTCCATACAGGCCATCAACCATATTTGCCTGGATACTTCAACACTTGCGCCTTGGCGTGCTGCGCTCATGCTGATGGACTGGATTAATGGGCGACAGGAATTGTAGCGGCTTGCAATCGAAAACCTGCTTGCTCGCGTTTATGGGCCCTTTCTGGCTCGTTGCGTGTAGGCAAGGGATGCACTCAAGGTACCGAGCCAGTTGCCGGAGGGTGGCGGTTTTCAGCAGACAGTCAGCACGCCACCACGCGTCTGATAGGAAATTCGGCTACCGCGCCTAGAGCGCTTGGTGGCTGCTATTAAAGGAAATTCGTATGCTCGTTCTGACTCGCCGCGAAGGTGAAAATATTATGATTGGCGATGGAATTCAGATCCAAGTCCTAAGCGTTTCAGAGGAGACTGGGGATGTACGTATCCAGATTGAAGCCCCGGATGTCGTCGAGGCCCAGAGCAGAAACGTTGGTAACGAAGTGACTGATCGCAAGCCTGGTCCTGTTATTATTCATAAGCGCCGGTGGCGCTCGTGGAAACGCAGGGTTACATAGCCGCGCAGTATCACAAAGGCTACCTGGGGTTGTAAGCCGGAATCCCAGAAATTTCCGTCATGGGCGAGAAGCCAGTACTGGTGCGGATTGACGCCAAACAGTTATTTTCCGGCTGCGACGTCGCCAAGCCGAAAACTGTTTGATTGAGCGGCCAAAACATGTACGGAAAACCGTGTCGGATAGCAAAAGCAGCCGTAAACCGCTCTGGTGACGTTTTCCGACGGAATTTTCCGGGGTTCCGGCTTACACCCCCAATTGGCCGAGGC
>NZ_LGLN01000095.1:8019-9813 GCF_001293775.1 Pseudomonas syringae pv. cilantro | reverse complement strand
TGCGCGGCTGGCGGGCGTCAGTGTCAGCCAGGTGATGCGTGTATGGGCACATCACTTGGCTAAACCGGGGGCCTAAGCCGGACCACCGAAAATTCCGTCAACCTAGTTAACCAACTGTTTCCTGGAGAAGATGCCAGAGGCAGAGTACGATTCACTCCTCAGACCAGTGGGATGCACGTCCGCCGAGGCGTCGCGCTAATCGCTGGATATCGTCGATACCAGCAGAGCGCAATGAAGGTTGGCGTTTACTGACTGCTAAGGCGGCATCGCAAGCGGTATTCCATGCTTTTCCACGCTGGTAACGCAATGCGCGCAGCGCTTCGATCAGCAACTCCCGCTCGTCATCGCTTAAACCTTCGACCGACGGCAGCTTGGCCATGATCAGGACTCACTCACGTCGCCATCTTCATAGGACAGGCTTTCCGGGTACAGCGCTGTTAACTTGGAGAGTGTTTCCTGCACCTGTTCCAGCGAGGTCATCAGGCCGAGCACCTGATCTTCCAGATCGACGGCGAACTCAAACAGTCCGGCTACTTGGCTGCGCGATCCGTCGTTGAACACGGCCATCGCCAGTTGATGCAGTAGCAACAGGTCAGTACGCAGTTGCGGCGGCCCACCACCCTCTCTGTCGTTCAAGTCTTCGCGCAGCACGTCTACGGCATCGACTGCACGCAGCAGCGCGGTGGTATCGAAATTCTCGGGAACGAGTTCGTCCCATTCTTCATCGGTGCTGCTGATTGGCATGCTAGTCATTTCCTTGTTGGGGTGAGTACAGGCGGGCATGAGAGTCTGACTCCGGTCAGCAGTGCCTACCGGACGATTTTTCCCGAATTCTGCGGCCTCTCCTATAAAAATATGCTTGTTGGCCTGTTATTGTTTTCTGATGAGCCAACTGAGCACTCAAGGTGTCAGGCTATCCACAGCTGAAACCCTTGGCCTGTACGCAGAATGGCGCCAGAATGACAACCATGAAAATTCTCAGTAATTATTCGAGTTCAGCGCTCGAACGATCCACCCTGCGCCTAGCTTCCGGGGTATCTGAAGCCATTGATGCCGAATGCTCGTACCGGCCCAGCAACGTATCGCACAAAACTTGGATTACCGAAGCCGTGACAGAAAGGCTTGCACGTATCAACTCATCATTTTGCTCAAAAAGCGCGAAGGGAACCAATGGCTAACTTCTACGAATTTTTTGCAGGTGGC
Source organism: Pseudomonas syringae pv. cilantro (assembly GCF_001293775.1). Lineage (GTDB taxonomy): Bacteria > Pseudomonadota > Gammaproteobacteria > Pseudomonadales > Pseudomonadaceae > Aquipseudomonas > Aquipseudomonas syringae_P. The sequence goes on along the minus strand of NZ_LGLN01000095.1, from coordinate 8,610 downwards.
GGTATGGCTCGAGCTGGACTTGGCCCCGATTGGCAATGCATGTTCGCAAACGATTTTGACCCGAAAAAAGCTGCCAGCTACGCCACCAATTGGGGCGATGACCATTTACGCGTGGGCGACGTAGCGGCGTTGACCACGACTGAATTACCTGGTGTGGTTGATCTGGCTTGGGCTTCGTTCCCCTGCCAAGACCTTTCCTTGGCAGGTGCCGGGGCTGGCCTAAAGGGCCACCGCTCTGGCACATTCTGGCCGTTTTGGAAACTCATGAAGGCCTTGGGCGAAGAAGATCGCGCTCCGCGCATGATTGTGCTGGAAAACGTGTGCGGTGCCATTACCTCCCATGACGGCAAGGATTTCGCGGCTATCAGCGCTGCTCTGTCGAACGGCGGCTATAGATTCGGAGCCGTGGTCATGAACGCGGTCCATTTCCTGCCGCAATCCCGGCCACGTCTGTTCATCATAGCCGTAAGAAAGTCCTCGCCTATACCTCATACCATAGTTGCAAACGGTCCAGAGGTGGAGTGGCATTCGTCTACGCTGGTCGAGGCCTACAGCAAGACATGCTCTTGCGTGTGGCACTGCAAATAGCGC
>NZ_LGLN01000095.1:0-7236 GCF_001293775.1 Pseudomonas syringae pv. cilantro | reverse complement strand
CTGGCCAACCTGTTGCCTTTCCAGATGATATGGCAATAGGTTTTTGCATCAGTTGCGTAACGCTATCCAGTCTCAAAGAACGCATTTATAGGCTGCACGGAAATTTCGGCGGTTTGGGCGTACAACCCCCTGTAAGGAGAAGGCACGATGAAAAATCTGCCACCAAAGCAATCAAGGGCTCGATCTGTTGTCTTCGCGGAAGGCGCGCAGTGGATACGCGCAGACTTTCATCTGCACACACGAGCTGATCGCGAATTCAAGTACACGGGCGATGACAACTTCTATCACAGCCACTACGTGGATGCGCTTGAGAAAGCTAGCATACGGCTGGGCGTCATCACTAATCACAACAAGTTCGACCTTGATGAGTTCAAAGCGCTGCGAAAAACGGCTCAGAATAAGGGCATTGCCCTGCTGCCGGGCGTCGAGTTGTCGGTCAACGATGGGGCCAATGGCATCCACACTCTTGTTGTATTCTCAGACGAATGGATTGATGAGCACGACCACATCAACCCCTTCCTGACAAGCGCATTCGAAGGTAAAACGCCCGCGCAGTACGAGCAGGAGAACGGCCGTTCCTCCTGGTCTCTTTTGGAGACGATCAAGAAACTGGAAAGCTATCACCGCGACTTCTTTTTAGTCTTCGCCCACGTCGAAGCACCGAGTGGCTTGTGGGCGGAGCTGGATGGCGGCCGACTCACTGATTTGGGGCAAAATGAATTCTTCCGACGCAGAACGCTGGCATTTCAGAAGGTTCGCACTCACGACGGGGCGGGCAAAGACAAACCTTGCCGCACTAAGATTCAAAGCTGGCTGCAAAGCTGGTACCCCGCGGAACTCGAAGGCAGCGACCCCAAGGGTATAGATGAAATTGGTCGGGGCAAAACCAGCTACTTGAAGCTAGGCGAGCTGTCCTTCGGGGCGGTGAAGTTTGCCTTGGGTGATCCCGCTGCGCGGGTGGCTATGGAACCGCAGAAACATAAGGCCTCGCACATTCGAAGCATCCACTTTGATGGTGGCATTCTCGACGGGCAGACGCTGCACTTCTCCTCCGAGCTCAATGCGCTCATCGGTATCCGGGGCAGCGGCAAGGTGACGCTAACGGCTTGCGATATTTACGGGCAAGAGTTCACCATCTCCCGCATCTTCCGCGAAGCACCTAACGTTTATCTGCGCGGCACCTTGCAACCCGGCGTTTCGATTCGAGAAACCGTACTGCGCTGCCCGATCTATTTCGGGCAAAAAGATCTCTCAAGTACCGGCGAAGGCTTCGAGACCGATCTGGTTGAGAAACTGGTTGGCGAAAAGCTCCGTGTGCTGCGCGAAGCAATCGAAACTCAGCGCCAGCGCGTGTGCGAAGCAGCGCAACGCTGGCTCAAGCTCAGCAACATTGCCGAAACTAAACGTGACTTCAACGCTCAGCTTACCGATGCGAACTTCCGTCTGAAGAAGTTCGAAGAGTACGGTGTCGCCGACAAGCTCCAAAAGCGTCTGGGATTCCAGCAGGACGCAACTGCGCTCGCGCGCATGGCGGAGCGTGCAGACGACTTCATCCTCGCCTTGGGCAGCCTCATCGCCGAGCATGAGGACGAACTGCGCAACGCGACGAGCTACGTTTCCAAGCAAAATCCAGACTTCTTCGTGGCTTACAACGCCGAATTTTCCAACCTCGTTGCCGGGGTCGATCAGCTCAAGCAGATCGAGCAGGACATGCGCGCTGTTGCGGCTCGGCTCGGGACCAAGCAGTACGAGTTTGAAGGGGCTAGTAAGAGTCTTCAGGAGGAGTTTGCGCAAGTCGAGCGGCAACTGGCTCAAGAACTCAAGCAAACCGGTATGACAGCCATCCAGCCGGACGATTTTCTGGCCCAGCAACAGCGCAAAACCAAGGCGGAGCAAATGCTGGATGCTTTAGCCAAGCAGGAATCACAGCAGACCACCATTCGCGATGCGTTATTTGCCGAAATCGACAAGCTCAATGAACTTTGGCTGAGGGAATTTACCACCATCAAGACGGAGCTGGATCGCGTGAACGCTGTCAACACAGCCTTGCAGATCGAAGCTGACTTCAAAGGTGACAAAGAAGCCGCTATTAGCTTCATGCAGCAGCTTTTTAAGGGTAGTAACATCCGCGAAACCACCCTGCGAGCGGTTATGGAGGACTATGCCGATTTCGGTGGGCTGCTGCGTTCACTTCCTGGGGCTTTAGTCAAGGCTGGAAGCGCGCCTGAAGTCTTTGAGAAGACTTTTATGCAGTACCTGGTCGAGTTTAGCGCATGGCAGGTGCCCAACCGCTTCGTGATCCGTTATCGCGGCAAGGAGCTGAGGCACCACTCTCTCGGACAGCGCGCTTCGGCCCTGCTGTTATATGTACTCAGCCAACGACAGAACGATGTCATCATCATAGACCAGCCGGAAGACGATTTGGACAACCAGACCATCTATGACGATGTGATCAAACTGCTGCGCGAGATGAAACCTCACGCCCAGTTCATCTTCGCTACCCACAACGCCAACTTCCCAGTGCTGGGTGACGCAGAGCAGGTGCACGCCTTTCAGTACCAAGACGAGAAGGTCGCCACACAAAGCGGTAGCATCGATGCCCATCCGGTGCAGGAGGCCATCATCAACATTATGGAAGGAGGCCAGGAAGCCTTCAACCGCCGTAAAGAGGTTTACAATTTATGGAAACTACAGAGCTGATCGACGTCATCAGTCGAGGCGAGGACAGCCGCCAGCAATTCAAAGCTGACATGACCAATGCCGATGCGTTGGCCGCCGAGATCGTTGCTTTTAGCAACACCGCTGGCGGGCGCATCCTCATTGGCGTGAATGACGATGGATCGGTGCGCGGGCTGTCCGGTGCCGACTTGGCTCGCCTCAAGGAACTTGTCTCCAATGCGGCTTCTCAAAACGTCCGTCCAGCTGTAAATCCGTTTACAGACAACGTGCCGCACCCAAATGGCACAGTAATGGTCGTCTCTATTCCTGAAGGCATCAGCAAGCCATACATGGATAAAAACGGCACTATTTGGGTGAAGAATGGCTTAGACAAGCGCCGTGCTACCTCACGCGAGGAACTTCAGCGCCTATTTCAGCAAGCGGGCCTGGTACATGCCGATGAAACACCTGTGGCGGGCTTGGGCCCGGGGGAGGTGGACTTGCCCTATTTCGAAGCATTTTTTGAGCAGCAATTCGGCGAGCAGCTGGCGTTACACAACCAGCCGCTACCTCAGTTGCTGACCAACATGAATCTGATGAACCAAGGACACCTCAATGTGGCCGGCAGCCTGCTGTTTGCCAAGGTGCCGCACTACGCGCTGCCAGCCTTCATCATCAAGGCAGTGGCCTTTGTAGGCAACGAGATTGAGGACGAGCGCTACATCGACAGCCGCGACATAACCGGCAAGCTGGCTGACGTGTTCCAGCAGGCTCTGGGTTTTATCATCGCCAATACCCGCGCCGTGCAGGGTGCCCAAGGCTTCAACTCTCCGGGTCAGGCCGAGATACCGCGCATCGTCTGGGAAGAATTGGTTGCCAACGCGCTTGTCCATCGCGACTACTTCATCAGCGCCCCGGTGCGCGTGCTGGTCTTTATGGATCGAGTCGAGATCATCAGTCCTGGCCACCTACCCAACAACCTAACCATTGAAAACATCAAAGCAGGTAACTCCAATATGCGCAATCCCATCCTGGCTTCCTTCGCCGCCAAGCTCTTGCCTTACCGTGGTCTGGGTAGCGGCCTGCTGCGCGCACTGAGGGCCTGGCCGCAAATTGAACTCGTCGATGATCGTGCCGGGAATCTGTTCAAAGTCATTGTAGTACGCCCCGGTGTGTTGTAGATAGATACGCTGGAGCCCTCGGAAATTTTGTCGCTTAAGATCCAGCCCGAGCACCAGCGCGTCTAAGTCGATGGGCTTACGTCCCAACGAGGCCCTCACGTGCGTCTTTCATCAGGGTCCGAGCGATCAGCTCAAGATGACCGTTTGTAGTACCGCAGTCCTTCACCTTCTTTCCGTCGATCCGGCACATGCAGCGGAGTCAAATAGAAACTATTGGGCTTGTGCTCAATGGGGAAGCCCTTGGTGTCCACGATCACCCGCGACCTCCAACGCAGCTATTCATCAGACCGAGAATAGTTGTTAAGGTGAACGTAGGTATGGCCGCTTGAAAGCGCTGTTGCGTAGTAATCTTCGAATGATCGGTATGCTGGCACGATTCCGCCGCCGTAGTCGTGTGCGGCGTACCACATCGACGGATTCCCGTAGCCTAGTGATTCTATGACAGGTCGAGCCTCCTATCAGGCTGGAAAGTGCAGCGCGTTGGTAAGGTCGCCCATGGGGGTCTGGCCGCGTCCGATCATTGCGTCGTCGCGGCGTTTCAGGCCGTCGAGTTTTTCCAGGCCATGGACGCGGGTGATCAGGCGCAAGATCGAGGCGGTGTCATAAACCGTGTGGTCCACCTTGCCCTTGCGGGCGAACGGTGAGATGACCAGCGCCGGAACACGCGTGCCGGGGCCGAAGCGGTCGCCTTTCGGCGGTGCGACGTGGTCCCACCAGCCGCCGTTTTCGTCCGCGGTCACGACAATCACCATGTTGTCCCACTGCGGGCTGTTGCGCAGTACCTTGATGACCCGGTCGATGTGCCGGTCACCCGAGGCCACGTCGGCATAACCGGCGTGCATGTTCAGGTTGCCTTGGGGTTTGTAGAAGGTCACTGCAGGCAGCTTGCCCGCTTCGGCATCGGCGAGGAAGCGGTTGGTGCTGGACTCGTCACCCAGGCCGCCGTCGCGCAGGCGTTTTTTACGCTCGGTCGGGTTCTGCGGACCTTGCTGTTTGAAGTAGTTGAACGGCTGGTGATGGTATTGGAAGTTAGGAATTTTCGGGATGCCGGTAGAGTCCTTGAACTCGTCGAGCGTCACTTGCCAGGCACCGGCGTACCAGGCCCAGTCGACATTCCTTTTCGACAGTTTGTCACCGATGTGCTCGTGGCTCTGCGGCACCAGCACGTTGGCCAGGCCAGGTTTCGAGTAATCAGGGTTCTGTGGGTCGCGCAGCCAGGTCGGCCAGTACGGCGGGGCCAGGGTGTTGACCGCGTAGCCATCCGGAGTGATGGCGCTGGGGCCGAATTGCGGCGGACCTTCCATGGCGCTGGAGGGCGACTTGTCCAGCGGTTTGAGGCGCGAGTCCAGCGGATTCATGCTCTGCAGCGACGCGATCTGGGACTTTGCAGGCGAATCGGCGGCGTTCGGATAGATCGGCGCGGTGGCCGAGATCAGGTATTGGTGGTTGAGGAACGAGCCGCCGAAGGCACCCTGGAAGAAGTTGTCGCACAGCACGAACTCGCTGGCGACGTCCCACAAACGCAGCGAGTACTGGCTCTGCGAGTAGTTGCCCATAGTCAGCCCGCCAGCATCGGCCCAGGCCACGAACCGGTCGTTCTTGCCGTCGTTGATCTGCATCTGGTTCTGGTAAAAGACGTGCCAGAGGTCACGGGTCACCAGACTCATCGGCAGGTCTTCGGCATTCGGGCCTTTGAGCGGGAAGGGTGCGTTGGGCAGGTTTTCCTGAAACTGCACACCGACCGGATAGGTCACGCCATCAACCGTCTGAGGCCCGACCTGCAACACGCCGCCCCAGACCGGCGGCAGCTTGTCCAGCATCGAGCCATCGCGGTCGCGCTGCTGATACTCGGCAGGCCTGAGTGAAGACAGCGGTTTCTGCACGCCAGGGAAGTCACCGAACAGATTGTTGAAACTGCGGTTCTCGGCGTAGATCACGACCACCGTTTTCACGTTCTCACGCAGGGCCCTATCAAGTGCCGGCCCTGTGAGGTGCTGCCGGTCAGGTTCGGCAGGCGGCCGTTCGTGAGCCGATACATAGCCGCTGAGCGTGACGCCCGCGCCCAAGGCTGCCATGCCGCCAAGAAAGCGACGACGGCTGGGATTTTCGTTGGTGTCTTCGTCTTTCGGTCTGTCGCTCATCGCCTGATACCTGTCTGAGTTCTTGATATGCGGTACGGGTTAAGCCATACGTGCATCTCAATATTACTTCTCTATAGCTTGCTTGAAGCCACCTTGGTTGATAATAGTTATTGAATAAATCATAAAGTACGCTTATGTGTAGCTACTCATCGGAATCGGTTCCAATGCAAGATCGGATTTTTACTCAGAAGCTACGCAACTTCTAAAGAGGGATGCAGTGTATGTAAACACATTGCAGCAAGGTTTGCTCCAGTAGCAGATAGGGCGCACCGGTTTCGTCTTCCGACATTTCGAACTAGGCAGCCTGCGGCTGCAAATTGTGGGATTTTGAAATCGGTTATCATAGCCGAAATCGAGTCGATCCCTCCTCAGCACAGGCTTACACATGGCGTCAGAGACCAAAAAACGTAAACGGGCGAGCCGGGCAAAAGCCAAGGCAAAGCAGACCCGTCTCCAACGCGCCGGGCATACCACCTTCGTTCCCGATACCGACTTTTTCTTCGATGTCGATCCTTTGGGTGATGTCGATCTTTGTAGTGGCTGCCAGACAGCGTATCTGAACGACAGGTTTCCCGACGCTTCTTGCGTAAGCGTTTCAATGAGAGAAGGGCCAGGCGGATTCGCCATCACCGCCGTCATTCACCACGATGAGGAGCCATCCTGCTGACGTGGCCTCTGCACCGCCTGCTTACACACCTCGACCGCTCAAAAACCTCTTCACGGCCAACGGCTGCTGGGCAGATTTGCTGGAAGCCGGCGGTCTTCGCCAAATCGAAGTGGAGTCGATCAGCAAAATGCTCGCCTGCGGCACCTCGATCCTGGGCGTCAAACACTACACCTGTGCCAATGAGCATTGCCCGCACGTCAAATACCTGTGCAACACCTGCCATTGCCGGGCCTGTCCCTCCTGCGGCAAAATGGCCACCGACCAGTGGATCGCCGTGCAAAACAACCGTCTGCCCGACTGCCCCTGGCAGCATCTGGTGTTCACGCTGCCCGACACGCTGTGGTCCCTGTTCTTCTACAACCGCTGGCTGCTCGATGCGCTGTTTCGTCTGGCGGCCGATAACCTGATCTACACCGCCAAGCGGCGCGGTTTGCGCGTCGGGATTTTCGGTGCGCTGCACACCTATGGCCGGCGGCTCAACTGGCATCCCCACGTCCACCTGTCGGTGACCGCGGGCGGCCTGGATGAGCAGGGCGTCTGGAAAAATCTGTCGTTCCACAAAGAGGCCCTGCGGCGGCGCTGGATGTGG
>NZ_LGLN01000079.1:6423-8322 GCF_001293775.1 Pseudomonas syringae pv. cilantro | reverse complement strand
GGGGTTCGTGGCGCGCATACGGTTAGGTGGGGTTTATGGATCGCATACCTTAGACTTGGCAGCACAAGCATGTGTGCTGGTTTCTCACTCAGCATCTGAAATACCATTCCGGCGCGCCCCGGTATTACTATAGACTTACCGTTATGCTGATTTGGCACCGAATGGGTAAAAATCAACATGATTGACAATGGGATGCACTGTATTAAGTGACACCGCATCAACGTCCGCATCGATCATAGTTGGACAACCCAGCTATGGCGTTGTCCGTCAAGTATGATAACCACAGGAGACCGCTTTTTCCGCTCTACTGACAGATAGAATCAGATATCTATTGCGCCTTTAACCTATCCGAGCGACTGAACAGAGTTGGCAAGCCGCTTTTCCTGACCAAACTGCGTCGTATAGAATCGTTGCTCAATTCCATAAATCAAAAGCTTTAGAGAGTCGTCATCGGAAATTTCGAAACTGCTAGAAACTTTGTCATATTTAACTTTATCACCGCAATAACCATCAATATAGGCCAGCATCCCAATTTTGTCCTGAGGCGGTAGCGCATCAAGCGTCGCCATGGCTAGGGCAATCCTTTTCCTATTCGGCTTGGAAACGCTGTCTGCGCTGAAATTATTTGCTAGAGCGATAAATTTATTTTCTAGAAACTTTTCCACCTCAGCTTGTGTCGCCTCGCGATACAGCTCATCAATTTCTGGAAAAATACTAGATATAGTGGCAAGATTTCGGAAAACCAAGGTATCAGATTTTTGTATGTAAATTGCATCAGGAATGTCGTTCACGACGAGCCGATTTTCACCGTCTTCAACGACAGCCACATCTCCAAAAGTAATCATTTTTCGCCTTAAAAACAGCGAGGGCGTGACTTTTTGAAAAAAGAAATCATCGCCTTGCACGCTACAAATATAGGCAATGTCTGAAAAACGACTTTTCTCAAGGTCATTGTAATCTTTTGAGTCAAAAGGCTTTATGAGGAGTGGCAAGCAGTATTTTTGTTCCGAAAATTTTTCTATTTTAAACCAAGAATCCTCATCTAAATTATGATCAGGCATATACGGTACGCACGCAGCGAGTTTGGGAACCACGCCATCAAATAGTTTTTTGTCTGAAAGCAACTTAAAAACCGGGTTAGCCCTTAGCCTTTTAACTTTAACCAAAACGCAGTCCATCTTACCTCTCCCTTTCAATGAACGTATAGTCGTTGATCCTGCGTGCCGACTGAATCACCACATCCACCGGCAATTTATAATTCTTTCTGCTGATGAGGAATATTGACGCACCACCTCGGGTAGTGACATTATAAAACTCAAAGCCATACAGCAAAAAAAGCGGATTAAAGTAAAGTGCCTGAGACCTAAATGTAAAAACAAACAGCATTCCATACACCACAATCAGCGTATCCCAGTTACCCACACTTAGCGCGACAAAAAAGTAACCTAAATAACTTGGTAAAAAACTGTTATTCGCGTGAGAAATCTCTACAATATCGCCAGAGCGAAAGCCATCATTGCCCAACTTAGAGCTCAACCTAATACTTAACCATGTCAGCGCAATAGGCACAGCAATATAAAACAGATAGGAAACGAATGGGCTTATATCTTTCAGCCATGTCAGGCTTGGAAATAGACAACTGAGTGTATACGACTTCTGCACAAAAAAAACAATCAACAGTAATGACGTAGCACTGATAGTCAGAAGAAGGCGAAATAGAAAATTTAGGTTCATCGTAACCATTCCATGGCATATCCAGAAGACTATACACGTCCTGCGCCAAAACGCGCTAGCAAAACGCCATAAAACTACAATTTTTGTTTTTCCTAAGACCATCCACTCTACAAGCTAAAGCTAGCTTCTTCATGATCTGACCCCAGAGATAGGTGCTTGGCAACA
>NZ_LGLN01000079.1:0-5016 GCF_001293775.1 Pseudomonas syringae pv. cilantro | reverse complement strand
CAACTACCTTGAAAAACGCCGACCGCTGCCCGGATGTTCAAGTCAGACGATAGACCTCGCGCCCAACTGACGAACAAAATCATGGCAGCCGTACCAAGGCATCGACTTGGCCAAAGGCGCCGGTCGATACGCTGGGCGTAAACCGGATACCAAAATGCATGAACGGGTCATCGCCCTCAAAAGCGGTGGGTGTAGCATTCCGATTAAAGCACGCAGCAAAACACGATGCAGCAACAGTTCGACTTTACGTTTGGTCGTTATCGCTGATAAGCGATGTCATAGGTACCCTCGAGCCTCAAATTTCATGCTTTTTTGATGCAGATCAATAAAGACCCTCTGGGCCTATTGCTGGTGGAACCAAATCGCTGGCTACGCTAACCAAGGCCTGTGTTACGGAAAAATTGCGAAAAAGAGACGATTTATAGATGGTTGGATTACAGAAGACCGTAATCCAGTTACAGCGCTTTGTGATCCTCAATGGAATGCAATGATTTGACCCTAGCGGGCCAGTAAGACTTTTTATTCAAGGAGAAGTTCAATGGCAGGAATTAATAATTGGAGCAGCAATCTGGATGCCTACAGGATACTCCAAGAAGCGCAAAGTTTGACTGAGGTGCTTCCTCACTTAGATACGGCTTTTCCCATTGGGCCTGAAAGCATTGCGCCACCGGAGCATCACAACCATCGCGACCTTATTGGACAAGAGGAACACCGTGTCAGACGTCTTGCTGAAAACAGGAATAAGGGCCGCCCCCTCAGCACGTGCGTTCGGAAACGCCAGAAATAACAGTACGCGAAACTGAAACAAACAGGCTTATGCTTAAACGCTTCTGGATCTTCGGTGCGGAATTTGAATAGAAATCACCTTCCTCTCAGCGTCAACTACTCAGTTTTCAAACTCTATCAGCAATCACGGAAGAAGCACATGACCAATTTTTTTTACCTCGTAAACCCCAATGATATTCGGATTGATCGGAAGTCGAGTCCCCATACTGCTACAGTGCGAGGTGCGGGTGGCGAACCGGTACTGACAGTTCCCGCCAGCCTGCCTGACGAAGAAATAATGCATGTGGTAGACACGTTCAACCTTGTTTATGCGCAGGGATTTGAACTTACCAAACGGCAAGGAGGATAAGACGGCAAAGGTTCGTGTGTAGGAAACTAAAATCCTGCACATCGAGATTGAGACGGCAGCCAGAAAAAGCAGATGCTCCGTCACCGGCTCAGCCGACAGACATGACGGAGTGACTACCAAGCAGTGGAGGCGCAGCGAAATAAGAGCAGTAAGAGGGCCTGTTTCCTACAGGAAGTGCTGGCCGTACGGTTTGTCCCCGAATGCTGCGGGCTCCCCGTTGTCGACATAGCGTGATAGCGCAGTGTCTACATCTCTGATAGAAATTTTCAATGGAATTCAGCGCTTGGTGATGACCACACATAGTTCTGTTATATAAACACATGGCTCAGCGCATAGGGTATGTAGATTATGCAAATCAGGAACGCCTACCTCTCTTCAGTGATAAGGCTGGAGCAGAACACCTCTGATACCTCGCCCAAGTTAGAAGCACCACATAATCCACTTTCACTGAACGAGCACCGTATTGGAATTTTTACAGGAGAGCAAAAGCTATGCGTTCCAGGGTTATAACTACATCGCTGGTAGTCATTATGCTCTCATGTGCATCAGCCGCTCCAGCTTGCTTCTCCGCAGACATGACTCCCAGCGTGTCGAACGAGAGCACGTCAGAGGCGGATTTTCAGCAATGGCTGGCTACTTTCCGCAGCAATGCAACTACTAAGGGCATCGACACAGCCACACTCGATCTTGCCTTCCAAAACATCACTCTTGACCCGACTGTGCACCAGTTGGACATGGCGCAACCAGAGTTCACGACGGCCATCTGGGATTATTTGTCTGAGCGTCTGACTCCGAAGAATACCCAGCAAGGGCAGGAGCTTCTGCAAAAAGAGCCAGTTCTGAACGAGGTAGAGCGTCACTACGGTGTGAATGCGAAGATTATCGCGGCCATCTGGTGTATTGAGAGCGGCTACGGGAAGGATATTGGTAGTCGCGATGTGATTCGTTCCTTGGCCACGCTTGCTTACAAGGGCCGGCGGATGGATTACGGGGCTACACAGTTGATGGCCGCCCTTCATATCCTGCAAAACAAAGACATTGCTCGCGCGCAATTGATTGGCTCGTGGGCTGGCGCGATGGGGCAGACGCAATTCATCCCGACAACCTATCTTGACTATGCAGTTGATTTTAACCACGACAATCGGCGCGACGTTTGGAGTTCCCGTGCCGATGCGCTGGCCTCCACTGCCTCTTATTTAAAACGCAGTGCTTGGAACTCGCGCATCTCTTGGGGACAGGAGGTGCAGTTGCCCGAGAATTTCGATTACGCTCAGGCTGACATGTCGATCAAGAAACCCGTTGCAGAATGGCAACGGCTCGGGGTGATGGGAACGACGCACGCGATTCCGGGCGAGCTCGCACAGGAGCAAGCATCGGTCTTGCTGCCTGCTGGTTATCGCGGGCCAGCATTTATGGTCCTAAGTAATTTCCGTAGCATTCTGCGCTATAACAACTCCATTGCCTATGCGCTAACGATCGGGCTACTAGCCGACAGTTATGCTGGCGGGACAGGCGTGTCTCACCCGTGGCCGACTGATAATCCTCCCTTGGGCAGCATTGCACAGGTAACCGATTTGCAGAAACTGCTGACTGCTAAGGGCTACTCCCTGGGTGCTGCTGACGGTGTGATAGGGGCGATGACCAGGGCGGCCATCCGGGCTTACCAGAAGGATCAGCATTTGCCACCCGACGGTTACGCTAGCACTGTACTACTGGAGAGTCTGCGCCGATAGGTGTACTCACTTCATAGGTTTAGCTCGCTATATTTTTTTGGGGGGGTCGCCGGGTTACACCCCCCAGAAAGAAAGCGAAAAAATTTGTATGATCGTGTGCAGCCCCAGAATAAGATCGCTTCGATATTTATAATTTACCTATTAAAATCATAGTGATACGAATAGCCGTCGGGCACTTCTATTTTTAGGAAGCGCTCTGGGCGCGGATCTGGATCTCTCAAGCCTGGTCTATCGAAAGAAAGGATGTTGACTTGAAAACTCGTGAATATTGTGTAGCGGCAGCGGCCGGTTTAATTGGAGGTAACGTTTCTAGCTTTGTCAAGTGGGGGACGGAAATCCCATTTCCGCCTCGCACACCAGATCGTCCAATCCCGCCTTTAGAGATGCTTGATTCGCTCGGTATCAACGCTAATCAGCTTACCTACGTGTACTCCGAGCACATGGTGAATTATGGCAGCGCCTTGATTCACCAAAGCTTTTCCATTTTTTTCGCCATCTTCTATTGCCTGACTGCCCTTAGATATCCGCGTGTTGCCGTATGGCAAGGTTTTGGCTTTGGCATGCTTGTCACCCTGGCTTTTCACGGGGTAATTTTACCGATGTTTAACTGGGCTCCTCCGCTCTGGGAGCTTCCTCCAGCGGAATGGGCATCTGAAACCTTTGGACACTTGCTATGGATATGGGTGATCGAAGTCATACGTCGCGATCTGCAGCAACGTTGGTCGCCCGGCCCTAGTTAGCTGTAACGGCCTGCAATCGAAATGGCCTCAACCTGCGACCATCGCGTTTTTCGACCGGGATTGATTGCGTCTACCAGCTTGGCGGTAAAGGCGACATTTCAAGCTGTGCCAGCTCTGTGACGCGCAGGCCAGCTGTGTGAGTGAGCCAAAGCAGCAGCACGTCCGCTCTGGCGTGCGGCCTGTCATCGAAGCCACTCTTATGAGGTGTTTGATTTGACCAGGTCGAAGGTATGTTGCACGACGGATCTTGGCTGTAGTGGAACTCACTATCAGGATTGGCGGAAATTCGCTGTCGTTCCAAAGAGAGTCAGCAGCAGGCCTCCGGGAAAGCCTACCACCAGTGTTTATGCGGCGTTATAAGAAAATGCTACCGCGCCTGCTGCTCGATGGCAGGCGCACGGCCCAGACAGGCGCCACCAAACCCCAACCGTCCCGATAACGGTTTCCTACTGACGACAGTTCATTAATCGCGTTTTCTGTACCTGACACCATCTGCAGGTACTGCCACATGCTTCCCTCCAGAACCTTTTGCTTCAGATCCAAACGTAGCCTTTTGGGCTTCCTGGGCTTGGTCATGGCCTCACAGATCACCCTCGCACACGCGGAGACGTGGGTCATTACGGACCGTAACCATCCCGTTCAGACACCGGCACATGTCCGGCTGATTCTCCTGGACGAGCAAGAGCGGCTTGAGACCAAGCTCTCTGAAGGACTGCCGGCGAATCAGCAACAAGCCATCGCCATCATGCAGCAGCGCCTCAAGAGCGCCGATGCGCAGCGCTTGCAACGCGACCTGGCCTTAGCTCAACAAAACCTCGTAGACGCCTGGAGCATTGGGGTCACGAAGGTCCCAGCAGTGGTGGTCGACCGCACGTTTGTTGTGTATGGCGAACCCAATGTTCTGGCGGCGGAACATTGCATTGCCCAGTGGCGTACTGCAGCCAAACATCAAAACGACGCTGGTCAGGGAGATACGCCGCAATGAACCTGCGCAAGCCTTCGGCGTGGGCGACATTGGCGCTGTCGATCTCAACCTGGCCAGCCGCCGCCGCTACAGTGACATCGGCCACCCTCGCCGCCTCAACTCTGTCGCCCGACTGCCTGGAATACAAGGTGGTCGGAATCTGCTACTGGCTGCTTTGCACGCCGTTTGGCTGCAAGGTCAAGACGTCGACCAAGGTTCGTCACTTCGTTCCAGACGCCGTGGTCTCAAGCTATTCGAATACCGGTGAAAACCCCTGGATGGAGGTCTCTTCGGTGAGCTCGCCCACTTCATTTGCCCAAGCTGGCGGCGACGGGACCACCAATCACAATAACGAAGATAGCCTGGCTAAATTCAAAAATGCTGACGTCATTGGCCACCCCGGGGGAGCGACGTTCAGCCGGTTTGCGAGTGCTTCTGGCTACG
>NZ_LGLN01000042.1 GCF_001293775.1 Pseudomonas syringae pv. cilantro | reverse complement strand
CTGCGCCAGTTCGAGTACCAGGGCGAGTACAAGAACACCAGCAAGTAGGCATTGCATCCGCTCCACTCACTGATACTCCCGCACTTTTAAAACATTCTCTTGCGAAACAGGAGGGATACGCCATGTCCTGGGCCGATGCCGCAGCACCTATCGTCGCTCAAGTGATTCGTCAGGTCGGACGCACTGATATGAGAGTGCTGCGCAAAGCCCTGGCGGATGCCTACCCGTGGGGGGAGCGTGAAAATGCCCCGTACAAAGCCTGGCTGGCCGAGATACGTCGCCAGCTGGGTCACCCACTGAACGCACCGAAGGCAGATCCGGCGAACAGACAGCTTGACCTGTTCAACCACGTTAAAAATCCTGCGCAATCATCCCGCTTTCGCGTTCAGGCAGAAGACAAGGAATTACGATGACAACCGAAAAAGTGTTCGCAAAAAGTGATGCAAAAGACGTACTGGCGCTCTCGAAGGCATCAGCAGAAGCCATGTTGGCGAACTTCACCATAACCATCGTGTTGGCGGGTGCGAAAACCGACGATGAGGTAAAACCAGTCAGCCATGTCCACTGTGTAATCACTACATCATGGAGTATTGACGATGAATGAATTTGAAACCCAGACCCATCAAGAATCACCCACAGCGCCATTTGATATAAATGCGTACAAGACTGCGCGGCACTGGACCCTTCGTCTGTTCGATCTACTGCTTGGGATGTTGGCGCTCGTTCTGATGGCACTGTGCGCATGTTGGGTGTTTCTGAACATCAGTTAGCAGCCGCCATTCTTTTCGCAGACCGCCGTCCATCAGGCGTGCAATGGCGATGAATCGGTCTGTCTGCAGGCCGCGACTGCGCACCCGAGAGCCACACTGCTGGAGTTGGCCAATACCTCGATACCGCCTGGCTCGGCCTCTCGCTACTTGGTCAGGATTTCCGTCACGCCGATTAAGAAGTGATACGCGACGCTCATAGAGCGATCACCTGACCAACCTCCGTCATCTCTGCACTTTCAAACCATCCCAATGCACCGCTACGCAGTCGGCTATCAGCTGTCTGGCGTTTGGCTGTGCCTGGCCTTACCTATATGAGGTGTACCGTGCTGCTACCTTTTGAGCTGGACCCTGAAATCATTCAACACATCATCCATAGTCAGGCCGGATCGATCGGCAAGGCCATCATCGAGCTGGTGATGAACTCTGTAGACGCCGATGCCACCGCATTGCGCCTGACCATGACCAAAGAGGGCTTTCACTGCGCTGATGACGGTCGCGGCTTTGCCAGCCGTAAAGACGTGCTGCGCTACTTCGGACGCTTTGGCACACCGCACCAGGAAGGCGATGCCACCTATGGCCGGTTCCGCCTGGGCCGTGGTCAGATCATGGCGCATGCCAAGACACGTTGGGCTTCCAACGATTGGCAGATGACCGTTGATACCCGCTCGATGGGCTACAACTACGAGCTGGACGATCTTGAACACGGCGTACCGGGTTGCTCCATCGAGGGCACCTGGTACGAACCGCTCAACGATTTGGAGTTGATGTCTGCCGTCCAGGAAATTCGTGACCTGGTGCGCTACACCCGCATCAGCGTTGAACTCAATGGCCGTGTCATTACCCGCGATCCTGCAACGGAAAAGTGGGACTTTGAAGACGAATACGCCTATTACCGGGCCAAGGAAGAAGGCGCGGTTTCGATCTACAACCAGGGCGTGCTGGTCCGTCACGATTCCTCACACCTCTGGGGGGCTGGAGGCCTGATCGTGACCAAGCAGGCGATTGCCCTCAACGTCTCCCGTAGCGAGATACTGCGCAAGACCTGCCCGGTCTGGAAAGCAATCGCCAAGGTGTTCGGTCCGCTGGCTGATAAGGTCTCGGGGGAACTGGGTGGACGCCGCAAGACAGAAGCACGTCGAGCGCGATCAGCGCTGTCGTTGCTCAGCGGCGCAGCTGATGTGGGCAAAATATTCTGCAATGAAGAAGTCATCACGGTGCTGCCTGGCAAACGGCATATCACCCTGAAGGATTTTATTGATAAAGCGTTTCGTGAGCACAAAGGCACTTACACCGTTGTTTTAAAGGGCAGTGACATACCCAAAGGCGAAGGCATTGCCGGGCAACGCATTATCCAGGTGCTGCATCCACAAACGCTCGACCGCTTCGGTTGCCATAGCGTTGAAGATTTTGAAGATGTGCTGGAGCGGGTGATTGCCAATGCCAGACCTGCCGTCAGTCACTGGTACCGAGAGCTGAAGGTGCCCCAGTGCGCCGCGTTTGCGACCGTCAAGAAGGCTTATGTCGAGCGAACATCGATTGTCGATGAGAAAAAGGCGCTGGACAAAGAAACGCGCCGGGCCTGGATCGCGTTGCGCTGGTGCCTGCAACACTATGCCGGTGCCTGTGTGGGGGCTGAACGCTGGAATGATGGCACCGTACGACATAGCAAAGACCGCCTGGATGTGTTGCTCGGCGAATCGAACACCAGTGAAGCGTGGACGGATGGTAAAACCTACCTGGCTATCAATCGCACAATCGTGCAACGGCTCAAGTCTGATCCTATGAAAACGGCAGCCTACATCTTCGGGCTGGTCGAACACGAGGTGGCGCACCAGGGCGACAGCATGGCGTGCGGGCATGACGAAGCGTTCTATCAGCGCTTCCATGACATTTCCCTGCGCATGGCACCCGAGCGTCAACGGTTCATGCACAAGTGGTTGATGAAATACACCACGAGCATGGAAATGGAAGGCAAGAAGGCGACCGGCAACGCCTGGGGAGAGCTTCACCTGGTGAGGCGTGTGGGTTCTGGCCGTATGAAGCGCGGCTTGTCGGACGCCATCGAGGACGATTCGGCGGACCCGATTGTCAGCACGCCGGTGCCGGAGCAGGACATGGCGTTGCTCAGCAGGATTAATGCCGGGTTGATCGACAAGGGTGTCTGCCCGCCGCCGCCCGACTGGAGCAGGGTCATCGAGCAGGCAAAGGCCGACCAGGTGGCGAACAGCGAGCGGTTGCGCGCTAAGCGGGAAGCCGATGAGGCTGAATATGAGCGGATCAGTCAGGCGCTTGATGAGGCCACAGAGAAGGCGAAGCCCGAAGTTGCCCGGATTCTGGATATGCCGCTGGCAGACATTCCAGCCGGTGCCCTGGACTACCTCGGTCATTTGTTGGCCACCGGAAGCGATGAACAGGAAATACGCAGCGAATGGGAATGCCAGTTCGCAGAGCCTGAAGATATTCCAGCCGCAGCGCTGGAGTATCTGCTGACAACCGGCGGCGACGTGCAGGAGATGCGCAGCGAAGACCAGGCCAATCTGGAGCAGCTGGCTGCGGACCAGGCAGATGATCCACGCTGTAAGTTAGCTAAGGAATACCACGGCATGGTCGAGCCTGGCGAAACCTGGTGGGTGCTTGAACGCAATGCTGCCGCTGCCGGTTTCTGGCGTGTCGAGGACTATTTGAAGTGGCGACATGCCGATCAATTGCTACTCGGATTATTGCGGGGACTGCGCAAATAAATAGCCACATAGCCCCCTGATACACCCGCATTTTCAGACCATCCCCATGCAACGCCACACAGTCAGCTACCAGCCGCCTGGCGTTTGGCTGTGCC
>NZ_LGLN01000063.1 GCF_001293775.1 Pseudomonas syringae pv. cilantro | reverse complement strand
CACTCTGGCCGCACGATCAAGCTGCAGGGAGCACCTGACGGTGACGCGCTGCTTTCCGCAATCGACTGGCTGGCTGCTGGTTCAGTTGCCGGTGGCGACAAATGAGCGCTCAGGTTTTGAAGCGCGAGGTACTGGTCAGTTCTCGCCACCCGGCTCTTTATCTAGTTTACTGGAGCTTCGTCTGGAACCGCGATTGCAGCTACCCTGATATTATGGCTACTAATTGTTAATTCCGAACTGACCCACGTACTGACGCAAAACTACCCCATCTCCATATCGGCAGTAGGCGCAATGGTTTTTAGGGCGTCCGACTGAGTCAGCGACATCTCGGCAACAGGGTCAATTCGACCCAGCGCCAACAGGGTAAGCGGCTGTAAGCGCCGTCGAGGATCACTGTCAACACAAGAGGATTGGTATGGAACCCTTTGAACCGATCAGAGATTTTTTTCACCGTCGGCATGCTCACCACCTGGATAAGATATTCCCTTTTGTACGGCTGTTATTGCTGAAAACGGATAGCCACAGGACCTACGCTTGTTACCCCTCACCTATTATTAAAATGGCGATCATGGTCAATGCCCTTGAAGTCGGTGAAATAAGCTACACAATCAGCCCACTCCAGGATCGACTGTTCGTTTACGGCATTGAGATCTCACGCGAGTACAAGCGTCGCGGCTACGGATTGGCCGCCTTGTGGAGACTTCACCGAATGCACGGTCTGCCAATCGTTCCGGTCTCCATTATCAGTAGTAATGAAGCCCACCGTTTTTGGCATCGTTCACGCCAGATTCTTAGCGCCGCAGGTGCGATAATCCAGCCTGACATACACCGAGACCATGTCTACCAGGAACAGCAGAGCTGGAAGCACTTGATACCGGAGTCGTCGATTGATCGGTCTATCCGTGAACACGAAGAATGGATGGCTCGGGAGGCCATAGCGAACCGAAGTGCGGCAACCTAATGGTGGCCGCCACGAGCCTCAAGTCCGTTGGCTGTTCCATTGTTGCGCAGTGATACCGGTTGATTACGGGTAGCCTACAGAGGAGGCAACAGAGTCAGGAAATGCAGAAAAACAGCCCTATTCTGACGCTGCGCCAGTACCCCCAACTGACGCCCGTTTGAGGTTAACTTCAACTGGACACAAGCTATATCCATTGAGGCTCACAAAGGTTGGTCCGCAGACGCCCCCAGGGGGGATTTGGCTTGAGCCCTCCACGGAGGTGCGGCAGTCCCTCGACACGGGCTCAATAGTCGGTTGCAGGGGAGAACTCGTATCCGATCGCTTGGAATAGCTCTTTGGCTTTATCAGTGCTAACCGACTCTCGCTGCTCATCCATGAGATCCGTGTAGAATTTTGCGCACCCGCCCTGAACATGGATGCTGTGGTAGACGTATGCTTTATCTCCCTTCCCTATCCACTGCATTACCTTGCCTGCAATATTCTCTGCAGGAAGGCTTTCAACGCCGTAAGGATTCCCGCGCTTAATATAGTCCTCAAAGTCCATACGGATAGGCAGCTTCAGCCCTTCTAGCCGATGCTCCAGGTCGAGAATTACATAGAAACTGACAAATTCAACGCGCACTCCTCGCAGATCAGTTTCGAGAATTTTATTCAAAATGATATTTCGGCCATCCTCCGTGTTGTATAGGCTGGTACCCATAGCAGGATAGCCTTCACGGTTAGTCTGAATTACTACGATTTCGGCCCGAGCAATACCGTGATCAGGGTCTATCTTGATACCGTAGCGGGCTAAACAAGGTTGTCGATCGTTACCGGGGAAAAAAACTTCTTTGACCATTCGCTCCATTCCTGCCTATGGCATGTACGAAAAATGCGCATCACACCTCAGGTGACAAGAACTCGTCCTGCTCAGCTTTGAGGATGCTCTGATGCAATTGGTTGATATGCTCGACTGCATTATTACCTTTGGCTAGATGCGTGATCAAGATTTCACTTGTCTTGGTAAAGCGGTGTCCAATTCGCACGGTATACGACCGAAAAATCCAGCTGATAAAGCCTGTAAAGTACATGGCATCTTCGATGTCACGCCACTTCACACCACGGTATCCTTTCCGCCAAGGCAAAATTCCTTGATACAGCCAAACGCCCACATCGTCGGTGTAGAGATAGACGCTTCTCAAGACGAGGATCTTGTAGATAAACATTGCAAATGCGAGTAACAGAACGAGAACGCTAATCGTGATACCGATCTGATGAGCCTGGTCGATTTGAGCCTTGTGTATAGTCAACCACGATGTACCGGCTGACACGGCGATGAGAACCAAGAAAGTAAAGATTGGACCGACGTAAGCCAGCCATGACAGTCTAAATATCTCATGCGGCGACGCATCGCGGGTCGGATGTTCATACCCTTCCATAACTATTTTTGCTCCTCTCAGATCAGCGACTTTTCACGCAGCAACTCAAGAAGCTCGAACCCAAAGGCTGCCATCATCAGAACAACTCCCAAGAGGAGAGCAAGAATACCTGCCTCGGTGTACGCCAGATCTGCTGTTCGCTGCCCTGCCTCCCCCAGACCTATTGAAGCCAGAACC
Source organism: Pseudomonas syringae pv. cilantro (assembly GCF_001293775.1). Classification (GTDB taxonomy): domain Bacteria; phylum Pseudomonadota; class Gammaproteobacteria; order Pseudomonadales; family Pseudomonadaceae; genus Aquipseudomonas; species Aquipseudomonas syringae_P. The sequence continues at coordinate 382 of NZ_LGLN01000063.1, read as the reverse complement.
GCTATTACTTGAGCCACTGATAGTTTCATACGACGTTCCTTGTGTCTTTTCGATGCAAAAGTGGTGTTTTTCTGCTGCCCCATACCCGCTCAATGCATCTGACGGTATCAATATCATAATCTCGGAGCGGGCTGCCGACCAGCAATGTTGCCAGTAACCTGGACCTCCCATCTCCCCGAAAAGTGCTACCGCGCCTGCTGCTTGATGGCGGGAGCACGATCCAAGCAGGCTCCGCCAAACCCCAATCGTACCGATAACGGTTTCCTACTGACGGCTCTTCATCAATCGCGTTTCCTGTACCTGACACCATCTGCAGGTACTGCCACATGCTTCCCTCCAGAACCTATTGCTTCAGATCCAAACGTAGCCTTTTGGGCTTCCT
>NZ_LGLN01000077.1:66806-197399 GCF_001293775.1 Pseudomonas syringae pv. cilantro | reverse complement strand
TTCATCGGGGAGGCTCGGTGAAAGGTGTTGGGGTATTTTGCCAAATCAGGAAACCTTTTTCAGAGTTTCCCCAAACATGGGTAACTTTACTTAACGGCGCTCTGGCGCTCATCCTTGACGCAGTCGAACACTTCGTCGCGCAGCTCGGGCAGCTCCTTGGCGCAATAATCGCTACCGAGTTTGCCAAGCGCATCGCACATGCCTTCCAGTCGGCCATCCACCGCCTGCAGATGATCGAGCAACTGGCCGATGGCGCGGGCGATCGGGTCTGGCATGTCGCCACTGATCCCATAGGCATCGAAACCGAGCTTTTCCGCCATGGCCTTGCGCCTGGCTTCGGTTTCATCGTCGGACTTGACGATGATGCGCCCCGGAATACCCACGGCAGTCGCGCCCGCAGGCACCGCCTTGGTCACCACCGCATTGGAGCCGATCTTGGCGCCTGCACCTACCGTGAATGGCCCGAGCACTTTGGCCCCCGCCCCTACCACCACGCCGTCTTCCAGCGTCGGATGGCGCTTGCCGGCATTCCAGCTGGTGCCACCCAGGGTCACACCTTGATAGAGGGTGACGTCATTGCCGATCTCGGCGGTCTCACCGATCACGATGCCCATGCCATGGTCGATGAAAAAGCGGCGACCGATGCGTGCGCCGGGATGAATCTCGATACCGGTCATCCAGCGACCGAAGTTGGACACCACCCGCGCCGGCCATTTCCAGCCATTGCGCCACAGAATGTGTGCAAAACGGTGCAGCCAGATGGCGTGCATACCCGGATAGCAGGTCAGCACCTCAAAGGCATTACGCGCCGCAGGGTCGCGATGAAATACGCTTTGAATGTCTTCTCGCAGACGCTCGAACATCACTGATCCTTTCGCTTGTAGGGTTCGCCGCGTGCGACTTTCTGGGTCTCGGTGAGCACACCGCGCAGAATACTCAGCTCGGAGCGCTCGACCTCACTGCGACCGAACAGTCTGCGCAGCCGTGCCATCAGGTGCCGTGGTTTTTCGGGATCAAGGAAGCCAATGTCCACCAACGTGGCTTCCAGATGCCCATAGAAGCCTTCCATCTCGTCCATCGTAGCCAGCTCGGCACTGTGCGCCGACGCCGGTTTTGGCGCATCGCCCCGCTCCGACACGGCCAGCCACGCCATACGCACTTCGTAACTGAGCACTTGCACAGCAGCGGCGAGATTGAGCGAGCTGAACGCGGGGTCCGACGGAATGTGCACATGAAAGTGACAACGCTGCAACTCTTCGTTGGTCAGGCCCGAATGTTCGCGACCGAAGACCAGCGCCACCTCGGCGCCCTCCCCGGCTTGCTCGATGACTTTTTCGCCAGACCCGCGCGGATCGAGCATCGGCCAGGGCAGGCTGCGATCCCGCGCACTGGTGCCGAGCACCAGGCGGCAACCGACCAGCGCCTCTTCCAGCGTCGCAACGACTTGCGCGCCTTCAAGAATATCGGTGGCGCCAGACGCCCGCGCGACGGCATCGGGCGACGGAAAAATACGCGGATCAACCAGTACCAGACGTGCAAGCCCCATGTTTTTCATGGCGCGAGCGGCCCCGCCGATATTTCCGGGATGGGTAGTGCCGACCAGGACAACACGGATGTTCTGCAACAAGGCGAACGCTCACTGACGCGAATTAGGGGGGCAAATCTTACAGAAACGGTCCGCCTAACGCTACGAACCCGTGCACCCGGGATGATGCGAATCCACCCATCGAGTAACAAAAAAAATCATGCCAGGTCGACAGTCGTAACAACGCAAGGCTGGAAATAATTCGAATCAGCCCATAGAATACCCGGCTCTCTTTAACAACCTTAGGTGAATTGTCCATGCAGCCCATGCTGAATATCGCGCTGCGCGCCGCCCGCAGCGCCAGCGAATTGATTTTCCGCTCCATCGAGCGCTTGGATACCATCAAGGTTGACGAAAAAGAAGCCAAGGATTACGTCACAGAAATCGACCGCGCGGCTGAACAGAGCATCATCACTGCGCTGCGCAAGGCCTACCCGACTCACGGCATCCTTGGCGAAGAAAGCGGCATGCATGAAGGCAGCGGCGAAGGCGCAGATTATCTGTGGATCATCGACCCGCTGGACGGCACCACCAACTTCGTTCGGGGCATCCCACACTTCGCCGTCAGCATTGCCTGCAAATACCGCGGCCGCCTCGAGCACGCCGTCGTTCTGGACCCGGTCCGTCAGGAAGAATTCACCGCAAGCCGTGGTCGGGGCGCAGCCCTTAACGGTCGTCGCCTGCGCGTCAGCCAGCGCAAGAGCCTGGAAGGCGCCCTGCTCGGCACCGGCTTCCCGTTCCGTGACAACCAGATGGACAACCTCGAAAACTACCTGGGCATGTTCCGCAGCCTGGTCGGCCAGACCGCAGGCATTCGTCGCGCAGGCGCTGCCAGCCTCGACCTCGCCTACGTTGCTGCCGGTCGCTTCGATGCGTTCTGGGAGTCGGGCCTGTCCGAATGGGACATGGCTGCAGGCGCGCTTCTGATTCAGGAAGCAGGCGGCCTGGTCAGCGATTTCACCGGCGGTCACGACTTCCTCGAGAAAGGCCATATCGTTGCCGGCAATACCAAGTGCTTCAAGGCTGTACTGACAGCCATTGCACCGCACCTGCCTGCTTCGCTCAAGCGCTAAGCTGCAGATATAAAAAAACCGGCTTTCGCCGGTTTTTTTATGCCTTGAAGAAGCTCAGCGGCAGGCGTTATTGCGCCTGACCCAATATCAGCTGACCTTCCTTGTCGACCGGAATCCGGCTGCCCGGATCGCTCGCCATGCGAACCTGACCGACCTTCTCGTTCAGCTTGTACTTGACGTTGTAGCCCACAACTTTGTCGCTTACATCGTTGACCGTTGTGCAACGGTTCTGCGTAGTGGTGTAGGTATCACGCTCCTGCATGCCTTCCTGCACCTTGTTACCGGCATAACCACCGCCGACCGCACCGGCGACAGTAGCGATCTTCTTGCCGTTGCCGCCACCAATCTGGTTGCCCAGCAAACCACCGGCAACCGCGCCAATTACGCTACCGACGATCTGATGCTGGTCTTTGACCGGCGCCTGACGGGTAACGGTTACGTCCTTGCAAACTTCACGGGGGGTTTTGATCTGCTGGTTGATTGGCTCGACTGCCAATACATCCGCATACTCAGGACCACCCTTGACCAAGCTATAGGTGGCAACGGCGCCGCCAGCAGTCACGACAGCAGCACCTAACACAGCACCAACAAGCATAGACTTGTTCACTAGAACCTCCTGACCAATCGAAACGCAGCTTGGCTGCGCAATACCTAGCCTTGGAGCATAAAAAAAGGCGCGAGTTCAGCACTCGCGCCTTTTTTATGATGGGTGGATCTACGGCAGGTCGTCAGCCTTGTCCACAACCACTGGAGGGATAAGATCCTCGGTGGTCAGGTTCAGCCAGATCAGCACCACGTTGGCGATGTAGATCGACGAGTAGGTACCCGCCAGTACACCGATGAACAACGCGATGGAGAAGCCTTCCAGGCTGTCGCCGCCGAACGCCCACAGCGCAGAAATCGCCAACAGGGTCGAAACCGAGGTGGCAATGGTGCGCAGCAGTGTCTGCGTGGTGGAAATGTTGATGTTTTCGATCAGCGAAGCCTTGCGCAGCAGGCGGAAGTTCTCGCGTACCCGGTCGAAGACCACAATGGTGTCGTTCAGCGAGTAACCGATGATCGCCAGTACCGCCGCCAGCACCGTCAGGTCGAAGGTGATCTGGAAGAACGACAGGATACCCATCGTCACCACCACGTCGTGGATCAGCGAGATGATTGCCCCGACCGCGAATTTCCACTGGAAGCGGAAGGCCAGGTAGATCAGTACACCGCCCAGCGCCAGCAGCATGCCTATACCGCCCTGATCGCGCAGCTCTTCACCCACCTGCGGGCCGACGAATTCGACACGCTTGACCACTGCCGGGTTATCAGCGCCCGCCTTGCGTAGCGCTTCAGCTACCTGAGTACCCAGTTGCGGGTCTTCACCCGGCATGCGCACCAGCAGATCGGTCGTTGCGCCGAAGCTCTGCACAACGGCTTCGTGATAGCCCGCCGCAACCAGCTCCTGACGAACCTTGCCCAGATCGGCTGGACGCTCGTAGGTCAGCTCAATGAGCGTACCGCCGGTGAAGTCCAGACCAAAGTTGAGCCCTTTATGGAACCAGCTGAACAACGCCAGTACGGTAAGGAGCATCGTGACGGCGAACGCAACATTGCGAACACCCATGAAGTTGATGGTACGTAACATGGCAGCCCCTTAAATCCACAACTTCTTGAAGTCACGACCGCCGTAGATCCGGTTGACCATAGCGCGGGTCACCATGATGGCCGTGAACATCGAGGTAAAGATCCCGAGCGACATGGTCACCGCGAACCCTTTGACCGGGCCGGTGCCCATCGCAAAGAGAATGCCGCCGACCAGCAGTGTCGTCAGGTTGGCGTCGAGGATCGCCGTGTAGGCTCGATCGAAACCTTCGTTGATAGCGCGTTGCACCGTCATGCCGTTGGCGATTTCCTCACGAATACGCGAGAAGATCAGCACGTTGGCATCCACCGCCATGCCCATGGTCAATACAATACCGGCGATACCCGGCAGGGTCAGCGTTGCACCCAGCAAGGACATCAGCGCCAGCAACATGACCATGTTCAGGGCCAGCGCGACGGTAGCGATCAGGCCGAAGAAACGGTAGATCGCCATGATGAAGATCGAGACGAACAGCATGCCCCACAGGGAAGCGTCGATACCCTTGGTGATGTTGTCGGCCCCCAGGCTCGGACCGATGGTGCGCTCTTCAGCGAAGTACATCGGTGCGGCCAGACCACCGGCACGCAACAGCAGCGCCAGTTCGGAAGATTCACCCTGGCCGTTCAGACCGGTAATCCGGAACTGACTGCCCAGCGGCGACTGGATGGTCGCCAGACTGATGATTTTCTTCTCTTCCTTGAAGGTCTGCACCGGCACGTCTTTCTCGACGCCGTTGACCATCTGCCTGGTGTAGGTGGTAGTCGGACGCTGTTCGATGAAGATCACCGCCATGCTGCGGCCCACATTGCTGCGGGTTGCGCGGCTCATGAGCTCGCCACCATGACCATCAAGATTGATGTTCACCTGTGGACGGCCGTGCTCGTCGAAACTGGCCTTGGCGTCAGTCACCTGGTCGCCGGTGATGATCAGACCACGCTCCACCGCCGCAGCCGGACGACCGCCTTCGCGGAATTCGAACATCTCGGTAGTGCCTTTCGAATCATCCGGGCCTGCGCCCAGACGGAACTCGAGGTTGGCAGTCTTGCCCAGAATACGCTTGGCTTCGGCCGTGTCCTGCACACCCGGCAGCTCGACCACGATGCGGTTGGCACCCTGACGCTGAACCAGCGGCTCGGCAACACCCAGCTCGTTGACCCGGTTACGCACGGTGGTCAGGTTCTGCTTGATCGAGTATTCACGAATCTCGGCCAGTTTGGCCGGGGTCAGCGCCATGCGCAGCACGGGAATACCGTTCAGCTCGGCAGGCGTGATTTCGAAGTCGGTGAAGGTCTTGCGAACCAGCGCACGAGCCTGCTCGCGCTCGGCGTCATCGGTAAAGCCCAGTTGAATCACATTGCCCAGCTGAGGCAGGCTGCGATAGCGGACCTTTTCCTTGCGCAGCAAGGATTTGACTTCGCCTTCGTACACTTTCAGGCGAGCATCGATCGCCTTGTCCATGTCGACTTCCAGCAGGAAGTGCACACCGCCGGACAGGTCGAGACCGAGCTTCATCGGGCTTGCGCCCAGGTTACGCAACCAGGTCGGCGTGGTGCGGGCCAGGTTCAGTGCGACGACATAGTCATCGCCCAACGCCTTGCGCACGACATCCTTGGCCGGCAACTGGTCTTCCTGCTTGCTCAGACGCAACAAACCGCCCTTGCCATTCTCGGCCAGAGAAGAAGCCTTGACCGCGATGCCGGCATCGGTAAGCGCCTTGGCTGCACGATCCACGTCTGCCTGATTGACTTGCAGCGCAGTGCTTGCGCCGCTGATCTGGATGGCAGAATCATCAGGATAGAGATTAGGTGCGGAATAAATAAAACCGACCACCAGCACCGCCAGGATCAGTATGTATTTCCACAGAGGGTATTTGTTCAGCATCACGCCGCCCGCTTAAAACGCGGGGCGCCTTGCGCGCCCCGTCGATGGGTAAAAAGTTGCTACTCAGATCGCTTTCAGGGTGCCTTTGGGCAGAGTGGCCGCGATGGCGCCTTTCTGGATTTTCAGCTCGACGGTGTCGGACACTTCGATGACCACAAAATCGTCGGTCACTTTGTTGATCTTGCCGGCGATACCACCGCTGGTGACCACTTCGTCGCCTTTCTGCAGGTTGCCCAGCAGGTTTTTCTGCTCTTTCGCGCGCTTGGCCTGTGGACGCCAGATCATCAGGTAGAAGATGACCAGGAAGCCGACCAGAAAGATCCACTCGAAACCACTGCCCGCAGGACCGGCAGCCGGTGCAGCAGCATCCGCAAATGCGGGAGAGATGAAAAAGCTCATGTGTCGCTCCAGTTACATAATTAGTATAAAAGCAGGAAAAACTCGTTCTGTTTCAACCCAGAGGCGGCGTTGGAAGGCCGCGTTTGGCATAGAAGGCATCGACGAAGGCGGCCAATGTACCCTGTTGAATAGCCTCGCGCAAACCAGCCATCAGCAGCTGGTAGTGCCGCAAATTGTGGATGGTATTGAGCATGCTCCCCAGCATTTCCCCGCACTTGTCCAGGTGATGCAGATAAGCGCGCGAGAAGTTCTTGCAGGTGTAGCAATCGCAGGTCGGATCCAGCGGCGAATTGTCGTGGCGATGGAACGCGTTACGGATTTTCAGCACACCGGTATCGATGAACAGATGGCCATTGCGGGCGTTGCGGGTCGGCATGACACAATCGAACATATCGACGCCACGGCGCACACCTTCGACCAGATCTTCCGGCTTGCCTACACCCATCAGGTAACGAGGCTTGTCTGCCGGCATCAGGCCCGGCAGGTAATCCAGCACCTTGATCATTTCGTGCTTGGGCTCGCCGACCGACAGACCGCCGATCGCCAGACCGTCAAAACCGATCTCGTCCAGGCCTTCCAGCGAACGCTTGCGCAGGTTCTCGTGCATACCACCCTGAACGATGCCGAACAGCGCGGCAGTGTTTTCGCCGTGCGCGACCTTGGAACGCTTGGCCCAGCGCAGCGACAGCTCCATGGAGACACGCGCTACGTCTTCGTCAGCCGGGTAAGGCGTGCATTCGTCGAAGATCATCACGACGTCAGAGCCGAGGTCACGCTGCACCTGCATCGACTCTTCCGGGCCCATGAACACCTTGGCGCCATCGACCGGCGAGGCGAAGGTCACGCCCTCCTCCTTGATCTTGCGCATGGCGCCCAGGCTGAACACCTGAAAACCGCCGGAGTCGGTCAGAATCGGCCCCTTCCACTGCATGAAATCGTGCAGATCGCCGTGGCCCTTGATGACCTCGGTGCCGGGACGCAGCCACAAGTGAAAGGTATTGCCCAGAATCATCTGCGCACCGGTGGCTTCGATATCACGCGGCAACATGCCCTTGACCGTGCCGTAGGTGCCCACCGGCATGAACGCCGGGGTCTCGACCACGCCACGCGGAAAGGTCAGGCGACCGCGACGGGCCTTGCCGTCGGTGGCCAACAACTCGAAAGACATACGACAGGTGCGACTCATGCGTGATCCTCTGGTGCCGATTCCTGTGGGGCCGTCGGCGCGGGATTGCGGGTGATGAACATCGCATCACCGTAACTGAAGAAGCGGTACCCGTGCTCGACCGCCGCCGCGTAGGCAGCCATGGTCTCTGGGTAACCGGCGAACGCCGAAACCAGCATCAACAGCGTGGATTCAGGCAGATGGAAATTGGTCACCAGGGCATCGACCACATGGAACGGCCGCCCCGGATAGATAAAGATGTCGGTGTCGCCACTGAACGGCTTCAACTCGCCATCGCGCGCGGCACTCTCCAGTGAGCGCACGCTGGTGGTGCCGACCGCAATCACCCGTCCGCCACGCGCGCGGCACGCCGCCACGGCATCGACCACGTTTTGGCTGACTTCCAGCCACTCGCTGTGCATGTGGTGATCTTCGATCTGATCGACGCGAACCGGCTGGAACGTACCCGCGCCGACGTGCAGCGTGACGAAAGCGGTTTCGACGCCCTTGGCGGCAATCGCGTCCAGCAACGGCTGGTCGAAATGCAGCCCGGCAGTCGGTGCGGCCACAGCACCGGCGCGCTCGGCGTAGACGGTCTGATAGCGCTCGCGGTCCGCGCCTTCGTCCGGACGGTCTATATAAGGAGGCAACGGCATGTGCCCGACACGGTCCAGCAACGGCAGCACTTCTTCGGCAAAGCGCAGCTCGAACAGCGCGTCGTGCCGCGCCACCATCTCGGCCTCGCCACCGCCATCGATCAGAATCGACGAGCCCGGTTTGGGCGATTTACTGGCACGCACATGCGCCAGCACACGATGGCTGTCCAGCACGCGCTCGACCAGAATCTCCAGCTTGCCGCCGGACGCCTTCTGCCCGAACAAACGAGCGGGGATGACACGGGTATTGTTGAATACCATCAAGTCGCCCGGGCGCACATGCTCGAGCAAATCGGTGAATTGACGATGTGCCAGCGTGCCCGTAGGCCCATCAAGGGTCAACAGACGACTGCTGCGACGCTCGGCCAGCGGGTGGCGAGCTATCAGGGAATCAGGGAGTTCGAAGGTAAAGTCAGCGACGCGCATGATCGGGTTCGTTTAGCAGGGCCGGGAAGTTTATCCGGTTTGACGGCATTAGTAAAAAACCTGCGTAAATCCCTGTTGACCAACGGAAAACTCATCCTTATACTTCGCCGCCATTGAGCCCTGATGGCGGAATTGGTAGACGCGGCGGATTCAAAATCCGTTTTCGAAAGAAGTGGGAGTTCGATTCTCCCTCGGGGCACCAAAATTGAAAAAAGACCTTGAATTTCAAGGTCTTTTTTTTCGTCTGGTGGAAAGCTGGCGTGATGGGTTTGGCCAGCCTCACCCGGTGCGCGAGGATGTATATCACTCTCGGGCCCTAAAGCCGTTTCACTGCAACCCGTCGCAGTGGAGAAAGCGTCCGGGCTACCTGCGCGTCAACAGGTCAAGGTTTTTAATCTTTTGCCCTGAAAACAACAATCCCCGGCTTTCTCGCCACATACTCAAAAAAGGGTGAGTCCACTACTTTTTCATTTTCCTTTCGTGAAGACGCATTTCGTAGAACAGGGCCCTTGTCAGTCATGATAAAAACACCGACATGAGTCACATCCATGCCAGGAAGACTGGCGTAAATACCAATGTAATCACCTGTCCTCAGTTGACCCACAACCTTATTATCAACAAGACCGCTCGGGATATAGGTGATACTGCGTTTAACGACTGGCAATCCAGGAATATAGGTCTTGCCGTTGGACCTTTCGTTAAGGCGCTTTTCAACACGTACTGTATTCGAGCTTACCTGCGTAGTAATCTCATCCGCCAGATTCTGCGCTTGACTGTAAGCCCAGTCAGTAAAAAAATGCTTGCGCTTCAAAAAATCAACGTCACCGTCATGATAACGCGTCTGAATTAAATTTTTTACAAACGTCTGCCGCGATGTCGATTTTCGTAACGCCTCTACATAGTCCAGATACGTAAAACAGTCCAGACCTCTGAAGTCGATGACTAGTTGTTCAGGTGTATGTTCTGCACCCTGCAACCTGTTGGCGCGATACGGTGTCCCCAAGAACTTCTCCGAGATCAAGTCAATCATCTGACCTTTATCAAGGTTACGGCTGCTGGCCTTGGCCTCCAGAACAGAGTCCAGTTTTTTCGACGTGTAAGCGTCCAGGTTGACGGGAACCGGTTTTTCAAGTGCTGCCTGAGTATCAGAAATATTACTTCTTATCTCCTTCCCTGAAAACCCGCAGCCTGCTAACAGGGCAGAACTTAAAACCAAAACAGCTAGCTTTTGCACTTAATCCACCATCATTCCAATAAGCGCATCATGCACCGCCCATAAACCGAATCCCAAACCTGCCTTCAACCTCAGGCCAAACGCATTACGCTTGACGCCTGATAGCGTCAACTTATAAAGGGTGGCGCGCCTGAAGACACCTTAAAAAGATTTCATTTTTACAACAAAGTCAGTATAAAACACACACTACAACGCAACGCACTCGCTGGGAAAAAGGCAGCAACCCAGCAGGTTTCGGCAACGCCGTGCTGGGCCAGAACAGGCAACGCTATCAGCTTGTGGAGGTCATGGCGCCGTGTGCTCGACTTTTCTTTGGAACTGGGGAGTTTGCATGGGCCATGCACGCACGCCTGCACCTCCAGTGTGCGGAATGGTCAAAACCAAAACCACACGATCGTGGAAAGCTGCGTACAAAGCCCTTTACGTCAAGTTACCGGAGTGACGTGCATCCACTTTCCTGAACGAATACCAACACCGTCAAGACTCCCGCAGAAAAGTTCTTGGATCACTCGCACGCAACTCAGCATTTATTTCCTGCAACGTCTCAAGACTCAGAGTATTCAAGGGCGCACCACTGGACATCTCCGAAACCCGTTCAAGAAGATTGGTGCGAAACCGGGCAATCGCGGAGGCATCTAAATACTCGGCTTTTTCTTTCTTGCTCGTTTTCAGCCTCACGAGGAGATCTTCGGGCAGTTTTATATTTTTGAGCTCACACCCTAGATGGAGCGTTACAAGGTCGCCAAGGGTTCTGACCTCCACCTCTTTGATTTTTCCACCGTCTGGCCCTCCCGCCAAGCGATGCTCATTTGCTTTGTACATAAACCTGTTATTTTTACCAGGTATCGATGTACTGATCTCATGAGCAGAAAGACCTTTGACTTTTTCGAACCCAAAAACCAAGGGCACCACGGTTCCACGATTCAACAGACTCAGGTAAGGAGCCTTGCCGCTTTCCAGCTCGGATTGCAACGTATGCGCAGCCTGGTGAAAAAAATCCTGTAGTTCGCTATCAACCAACACTTTTGTGCTATCACCCTGCCTCAGGGTTATAGAAGCCGGTAGTTTCAGCGCGGACGAACCCTGCCCCAAAGGCGCTTTGGTAAACGCCTGCCCAGCACCTTTTAAAATATATTTATCATGGAGAAAGCGCTGTAACCAAGCACCGCCCTCGCGGGCAGCTTGCTTCAGATCGGAAACTTCTATAGTTACCGTACCGGGCAGTGTTGGCAGCGGTTTCCCATTGCTCGCGGCATGAGTGATCACTTGACTGAGACGATGCTGTTGAGCCCGAGAAGAAGCATTGCTGACATTTACCCCTTTCCCATTGGCGTAAAGCCTTGGTTTGACCCTCAGATTCAACCGTGTCGTTTCGTCTTTGTCGCTTTCAGGCGTTCGATCCGAGAAAAACACCATGCGCTCCAAGGACTCCCGACCGCCTTTCGGATCGTTGACCCCTCCTTTGAGTGACCCAGATTGCAAAATCTCCAAACCCCAGGGTGTTCCGTGCAAGGCTTCTGGCTTCATGTAGCCTATTGGTGCGGTAGGGCTCAGGGATTGCAGCAAGGCCATGCGCATGCCAGACCTGCTTTGCTCATCGATATCTCGCATCGTGTCGAGCACATCAAGGGGCGAGCGCTTCTCATTGTCCAGTTCGTTTATGCGCACGCCTTCGTTACGCAGTTGCGTTACGCGCGCGCTATCGCCACTCAAGACGGCTGCGTGCATAGCTGGCAAATTAGACGCGGCTTCACCCTCGCCCACCAGCAACGGTTGAATTGAATGGGATAAGGGTCTGATGGGATTCATAGAAATCTCCTGAGTCAAATATTGAAAAATGCACCTGATCCACCACTACGCCGCTGACCACCAACGGTTTTAGTCACACTCAACTCTGGGTTGAGCCAGTCTCCATGAAAAGATCAATGAAGCTCATTCAGACTTCACCCATCTTGCTGAGGCATACCTTGGGAAGAAGCGACCAGACTTGTTCAACTAACGCTCGAACCAGACAAGCATTTGCCTCGACTCCATTGGCACCCAGCGACATGGCAACCCGATAGTCGCGATTTCCATCTGCAATGCACACCTACGAATGCTCAGTTCGTACCTCAGTGAAATTGACCGGGCCATCGCTAGATTAAGGCAGGCTTCTTGCCAAGTTCAGCTGTGCAACTGCCCCTTCTAGCCTTCCCTGTCAATGCGCCCTGGCAATCCCGAACTGATCCAGCACCGGATCGACGTTATGGTCGAACGCTTTCTGGTAGTGTTTCTTCTTGACCGCATCGACAATCGCGGAAATACCGAAGCCTAATGCCATGGCGCCATCGATGGCCCAGCCGACGATCGGGATGGCAGCGCCCAGGGCTGCACCTGCAGCGAGACCGGTCGCTTCGCCGGCAACCAGGCCGACGGCACGGCCTATCATCTGTCCGCCCAGACGACCGAGGCCAGCGGATGCCTCACGGCCCATCATCTTCGCGCCTACGTCGACGCCACCTTTGATCGCTTCTGCGCCCAGTTTGGTGCTGTCGTAAATAGCGGCTGCCGCGCCAACCTTGTTACCCTCGGCGAGCATGCTGGACACCGACGCAAAGCCCATGACCGACCTGAATGCCTTGCCCCCCAAACCTTCCGCAGCGAGCTGAGAAGCCAAAGAGGGCCCACCCTCCCCATCGCTTTTGCCTTCCAGCAACTTGCGGCCCTTTTTGGAGTTCTGCAGCTCCGTCAAGGTGCTGGCCGTGTATTTTTCACGCTGCTCATTGGCGAAATCAGCGGGCAAGACACTTTCGTAAACAGCTTTCTGACTATCTGCGGTTTGCAGCGCCTCAGCGGCATCAGACTTCTTCTGACCCAGCAATTGCTTGAGCGCGCCACCTTCGCTGAAATTACGCGTGTAAGAGTTCTTGATTGCGGTTTGCAGTTCAGGCTTGGCGCTCACCACCTGCTCGGCAGTCGGTACCTGAGTGTCGGGAAACAAGTCTTTTTGCAATTGCAACTGGGCAGACAAACCACCGATGGCACTACTGTAATCGGCATTCGGCTTATGTTTGTCGACGGCCTTGTCTGCCGTCGCCATGTCATTCTGAAGCGCCTTGCCGCTGTTGACGTTTTTCGCTTGTTCGATGACAGCGCTTTTCAGCGCAGAATCACTGTCCACCAAGCTGCGTTCCTGTTCCGGAATGCTTTTGTTGAGGTACGCCTGAACGTCCGGATCGGTCTGTAGCTGAGCGATTTTCTTATTCAGCCCCGCCTCGGTTTTTTCAGTATTGTGCAGGCTGCGCCCGGCGATCACGCTTTGCTGGGTTTGCTGCAACTTAACCATCACCGCGGCTTTCTGCGCGCCGGTGTAGGACTTGGGATTTGCGAAAACATCCGCATCGAGCTTGCTGATGTCGATCCCCTCGACCGAGTTCAGGGTTGCCGCGTCGCTGAGCATGCTGGCGAACTGACCACCGTTGGTAGGTGCGCTCTTCCTGATCCACTCACTCAGGTTGCTCGAATCGAATACCTTGTCAGGACTGTGGGCCGCCTTCTTGCGTCCGGTCAGGCCCGCCTCGTCAACCTGACTGAGAAAGCCCGGTTGCGACCAGGTGCTGCACGACTGTTTGAGCGCGCCCGACAAGCCAGGATTGTCGCTAGCCAGACCTTGCAAACCTTCGGCGCTGACGTTGCCGTCCACCTTGGTCTGGTCCGTCGCGCCCAATGCGTGATGAGGGTCAGCCGCCACGGCCAGCGGCATGTTGGCGCGCATCACCGCTGCGTTGCGCACCATTTCCAGGGATTGTGGATCAGCACCCGGGTTGTCTTCCGTGTACTTGGCCAAATCCTTGTCGGCGTTGTCCGCCGCCTTTTCCATATTCTTGGCAAAGGTTTTGAGGTCTTTATTGGTGATCTTGCCATCCGCACTGCCGCCCTGCGCGACATCCACTGCGGTTTTCAGTGCCGGGTTGGCATTGATGAATTCCATCGCTTTCTCAGCGTCGGGGCCTTTCTCTCGGGCCATCCAGGCCGCCGCAATGGGCCGGTTGAGCTCTTTGGCCGCCTGCTCGCGTTGTTCGGGCGGCAAATGGGCGACCATAGGCTCCCAACGTTTCAACGCCTCGGGGGAGGAATACTTGGAGTTATCGAGAAACGCTGCATCGGAAGCGCTGGGGGCGTTGGCCGGATTGGACGCGTCAGTGGGTGACGAGGACGTTGTCGACGTGACCGGTTCGGGCGGATTGATATCGAACGAGCTGTCCGAGTCGACGCTGGAGGAGCTACTGCTCCGGGTCAGCAAGCTCATCAGCGATGAAGCAGTGGAGTCGGCGTCAGAAAAAAAGGAATCACTGTCGTCGCTGGTCTGCCCGAAGTCCACGTAAGCGGAACCGCCGATGCTCGGCGACAGAGAGGCGCTGGCAAATGCCGTTTCGCCATCCGGTCCGCCAGAGGTGGGTTGATTAGCAATACCGCCAAAGGAAGAACTGGATATACGCATGGTTGCCATCCAAGTGGTGAAGGATGGCAACTGTGTGGTTTCGGGCGTGAGTTGGTTCCAGACATACCCCCATTCAGGCGAACGGATCGATCTGTTGCTTCAACTGCACGCGCGCCCGGGAAAGCCGCGAGCGCACAGTGCCGATCGGAACACCCAGCGTGTTCGCCGTTTCCTGATAATTGCCGTCCATTTCAAGCGACACTTCCAGGACTTTTTGCATGTTCGCCGGCAAGCAGTCGATGGCCTCGATGACGCGTGCCAACTGCCGGTGTCCGTCTACCTGATGAGTGATGTCGTCATTCCACTCCAGATCGGTATGCACTTCGTCTTCCCAGCTTTCCTGATAAGGCTGGCGGTACATTTTGCGGAAGTGATTGCGGATCAGGTTCAGCGCAATGCCACACAGCCAGGTTTGCGGTTTGCTGGCATGCTGAAACTTGTGCTCATTGCGTAACGCCTCGAGAAACACGCATTGCAGAATGTCATCGACATCATCAGGGTTCATCACGCGCTTCTGGATAAACGCTCTGAGCATCTGAATCTGATCGGCCGTCAACTGCCGAATGCCAGTGGACGAAGAAGGTTTGCGTGACTGGGTTGCATCAAGGATCACAAGGTTCTGGAACATGGTCTTGCCTCATTTGATGGTGTGCAACCCATATAGCGATAACCGTGCCAGTAAAAAATAAATTCATAACTCATTGATTTATAAACACATTAACAATTTTGTAATTATTTGAAATACATTTTTTTGCGCAACGCCCATTTTGCCTCTGCAGCTTTTGGCACAAACGCGCGAACCCTCCTCCCAAGGGAACCGAACCATGGCACCGACCCACTCAGCGGTCATGACCAGGCTCAGAACCGTCCTATGAAAATCGTCGCCCCGCCTACATTGCCGATCCATCCAGTCGCGCCGCCCCGCGCTGTAGTACCTGCTGCGCGCACGACTCCCGGCACTGGAGCGCTTGACGAAAAAGGGACGTCGCAGCATCAGGTTTCGCGCTTTGCCGCAGCGCTGGTGCAGCGCAGTCGGATACTGCGTCACCGCGAGCTGATCGCGAGCAGAAATGCCCTGCAGTCGCGAGCCGTCAAACTGGGCGAGCTGTATCAGCTGTTGATAACTGCCAAAGATACGGGGCTGGACAACGCTGCCAGGCTACTGCGCAAAAAACTGCTGCAAGATAAGGACATACCCAGTGAAAAGGCTCAGGAATCTGCGGAAGGCGATGCGAGCGTTGAAGATGCCCTGGAGATTGCTCAAGGCAACGCAAGCGTTGAACGGGTTCTGGAATTTGCGGACGGCGACGTAGCCAAGGCTCAGGTCGTGCTGCAAGCCGCGCGTAAACAGGCAGAGAACGATGGCGCACAAGAGGAATACGTGGCGCTGACCCGTACGCTCAAGCACCTGCGGCGCAGATTCGGACCACTAGCCCGCGCCGGCACCAATACCGCCAAGGCTTTCGGGCGTCAGAACGTTGATAACAAGCGTCGCGCTGCGTTGCGCAACCTGTATGGCGTAGCGGTATCCGGACAACTGAACATTACCGGCCTGATTGAAGCCTTGCTCAATGAAGAGCCCGAAGAGTTCGACCGGAAACTGGGCCAAATGCGCATTGCGATTGCGGACGACCTGTCGGCGATCAAGCCGTCAGTCTCCCAGGAACAGCTACGCACGCTGATGCATGGCCTGAACACAGCACGACACGTCACCACCCTGCTGCGCGGCTGTGAGCAGTTGCTTGGGCGCATGCGCAACAAGAACCCCGAGCTGAAGGTCGAGCCACGCGCGTTCCTCAAGCACCTGCTGACCCTGACGGCCAATGGAATGAACGTGAACCAGACCCTGCAACTGACCCAGCACATCGGCGGCAAACAGCTCAAGCATCAGTTGGCATTCCTCAATGGTCTGCGTCCGATGCTCATGCAACTGCCGATCCTGCTCTGGCGCGACATGAAAAGCCGTCAGGCGGCGCTGAATAACCTGCTAACGCTGATGACCGAACTCACCCAGCAGGAACAGAAGCTGCATTACGAGGGACTTGCCTGATGAATCAAGTCATCAACTTTCTGAACATGATCGCGCTGTCGGCCATGCGCCGCTCGGAGCTTGTCGGTGCGTTCTTCGTAATCGCCATTGTGTTCATGATGATCACGCCGCTGCCCACCGGGCTGGTCGACGTTCTGATCGCCGTGAACATTTGTATCTCCTGTCTGCTGATCATGCTTGCCATGCACCTGCCCCGGCCTCTGGCGTTCTCGACCTTTCCGGCGGTACTGCTGCTGACCACCATGTTTCGTCTGGCGCTGTCGGTTTCCACCACCCGGCTGATCCTGCTTAATCAGGACGCCGGACACATCGTCGAAGCCTTCGGTCAGTTCGTGGTAGGCGGCAACCTGGCGGTGGGTCTAGTGATCTTCCTGATCCTGACGGTGGTCAACTTTCTGGTAATCACCAAAGGCTCGGAAAGGGTCGCCGAGGTGGGCGCCCGATTCACGCTGGACGCCATGCCCGGCAAGCAGATGTCCATCGACAGCGATTTGCGGGCCAACCTGATTACCGTTCACGAAGCCCGCAAGCGGCGCGCCGAACTGAACAAGGAAAGCCAGTTGTTCGGCGCAATGGACGGCGCCATGAAGTTCGTCAATGGCGATGCGATTGCCAGCCTGATCATCGTTGCGATCAACATGATCGGCGGTATTTCCATCGGCGTGCTGCAACACAATATGGCAGCCGGCGACGCACTGCAGCTGTATACCGTATTGACCATCGGTGACGGCCTGATCGCACAGATCCCGGCGCTGCTGATCTCCGTGACCAGCGGCATGATCATTACTCGTGTGCCTAACACCGAAGCGGGTGTCGAGGCCAACATCGGCCGCGAAATCGCCGAACAGATCACCAGCCAGCCCAAGGCCTGGATCATTGCCTCGGTCGCAATGCTCGGCTTCGCTGCGCTGCCTGGCATGCCGACCGGCGTGTTCATCACCATCGCGATCATCTGCGGCGCCGGTGGATTTCTGCAATTGCAACGGGCCAAACCCAAGGCCGACGAGCAACGTGCCACAGCCGTTGCGCCGGAAATGAACGGTAAAGAAGACCTGCGCACCTTCTCACCCAGCCGCCAGTTCGTCCTGCAGTTTCATCCCGGTCAGGACAGCAACCAGATACAGGCGCTGGTCAGCGAAATACGCAAACGACGCAACCGTCTGGTGGTGCAGTACGGTCTGACTCTGCCCTCTTTCATCATCGAACATGTGGAAGATGTTGCTCCGGACGAGTTTCGCTTCAACGTGTATGACGTGCCGATGCTCAAGGCCACGTTCACCCAGACCCACGTCGCCGTGGACGTACGCCAGCTGGGCGGTGAAAACCTTCCTGCGGCCATCCCCGGCAATAGCGACCGCCAGGAAGATCAATGGGTCTGGCTGCCTGCCGAGCAGTGCGGCGACCTGGATTCGGTCAATGCCATGACGCTGATCGTTGAACGCATGGAGCGCGCGCTGCAGTACTGCGCACCGCAGTTCATTGGCTTGCAGGAAACCAAAGCCATCCTCAGCTGGCTGGAAACGGAGCAACCGGAACTCGCTCAGGAAATACAGCGGGTTCTCACCCTGACGCGCTTCTCGGCCGTCTTGCAACGCCTCGCGTCGGAGAGTGTACCGCTGAGGGCAATCCGGGTGATCGCCGAAACCCTGGTCGAGCACTGTCAGCACGAGCGCGACACCAACGTGCTGACCGACTATGTGCGCATTGCGCTCAAGTCGCAGATCTATCACCAGTACTGCGGCGCCGAAGGCCTGCAAGTGTGGTTGCTGACGCCGGAAAGCGAAGGCCTGTTGCGCGATGGCTTGCGTCAGACACAGACCGAAACGTTCTTTGCACTGAGCAACGAAATCAGTCAGATGCTCGTGCAGCAAATGAACATCGCGTTCCCGGTTCGCGCACCAGAGCAGTCGGTGCTGCTGGTCGCGCAGGACCTGCGCAGCCCGCTGCGCACTTTGTTGAGAGAAGAGTTCTATCACGTTCCCGTACTGTCTTTCGCGGAAATCAGCAATGCGGCCAAGGTCAAGGTGATGGGACGCTTCGACCTTGAAGATGATCTTGAGCCACTGGACAACGAGCACGCAGCTTGAGCCTTTCAGGCCTGAGCACAGGGAGACTTTCAGATGTTTGAATTACGCGTACTGAACGGCCAGCACCAGGGCGCAGCGTTACCGCTGGTGGGTGAGCAATGGTCGATCGGCTCTGCCGAAGAACTTGATCTGGCACTCGATGATGCTGGCGTGGCGAGCCTGCATTGCCGCCTGCAACGGCTGGACGAACGCTGGACCCTGAACGCCGAAGAGGGTGTGGTCTGCGACGAACAAGGCAACGCCCTGCCCGGCCTTGATGTGAAGCTCAACAGCCCGTTCATGCTGGGCCCGGTCTGGCTGTGCGTTTCGCCTGCCGAAGATGCCTGGCCTTCCGTACCGGCGGTCATCCCGAAACAGCCACAGGCTGAACCCGAGCAAGCGCGCAAAGACGTACCGCTGCAGAAAGTCAGGTCGCGCTCGCAATTTCTCAACCGCACCACGGGGATAATCGCCGGTCTGCTGGTTGGCGTCATCGGCAGCGCCTGGAGCCTGACCCGACCTGCCGCCATCGCGATGGACCAAGGCCCGGCGCACATCGCCGCAATGACGACAGATGCACCGCCAGATCCCGCACGGACGCCAGCGAAAGCCGCCAAGCCGGTGGCCGACGGACGCATCCACCTGAGCAGCGCTGAGGCCGTCCGTCATCAATTGAGCACTATGCTCAGCGACCGCCTGCTGACCGATGTCAGCGTGGAGGAGACACCGGACGGGCTGGTTCTCAACGGCGACCTCAAAGAAGAATCGCTGCTGGTCTACCAGCGCATGCTGCAGCGTTTCAAGGATCGCTATGACTCGCCTGTCAACGTAATGGACAACGTCGCCAGCAATCGCAACGCCTTGCCGTTTGTAGTCGTGCAGATCATGACCGGCCCGCACGCGCATCTGGTAACAGCCGACGGCCGACGCGTCTACGTGGGCGACGAGGTGAACGGGTTGCGCCTCACCCGCATTGACAAACAGCGCCTGCAATTCGATGGCGATCGTCATGTCGAGGTGAACTGGTGAGCGCTGCACTGGACCTGTGGAAAGAAACCCACGTGGCACGTTTGAGCCAGTATTGTGCCGTCCGCGTCAGTGGCCGGGTCAGCGCAGTGCGCGGAATTCTGCTCGAGTGCAAGATTCCGGCAGCCAAGGTCGGCGACCTGTGTGAAGTGAGCAAAGCCGACGGCAGTATGTTGCTGGCTGAAATCGTCGGTTTCACTCAGGACTGTACCTTGCTCAGCGCACTCGGTGCGCCGGACGGGATTCAGGTCGGCGCGCCAATCCGCCCGCTCGGCATCGCCCACCGGATCGGCGTTGACGACAGCTTGCTGGGCAGCGTGCTGGACGGGTTCGGGCGACCGCTGCTCGGCGACTGCCTCGGGGCGTTCGCCGGGCCGGATGATCGTCGTGACACCTTGCCAGTGATCGCCGACGCCCTGCCGCCCACCCAGCGCCCCCGTATCACCCGAGCGCTGCCCACCGGTGTGCGCGCCATCGACAGTGCGATTCTGCTGGGTGAGGGTCAGCGGGTCGGGCTGTTTGCCGGTGCCGGTTGCGGCAAGACCACGCTGATGGCCGAGCTGGCCCGCAACATGGATTGCGACGTCATCGTGTTCGGGCTGATTGGTGAACGGGGCCGCGAGTTGCGCGAGTTCCTCGACCATGAGCTGGATGAAACCCTGCGCAGTCGCTCGGTGCTGGTCTGCGCGACGTCCGATCGTTCGAGTATGGAGCGGGCCCGCGCCGCATTCACGGCAACGGCCATCGCCGAAGCCTTTCGCGCGCGGGGCCAGAAGGTGCTGTTGCTGCTCGATTCGCTGACCCGCTTTGCCCGTGCGCAACGGGAAATCGGTATTGCCTCGGGCGAACCGCTGGGGCGTGGCGGTCTGCCGCCTTCGGTGTACACCCTGCTGCCGCGCCTGGTGGAGCGCGCCGGGATGAGCGAGATCGGTTCGATCACCGCGCTCTATACCGTGCTGATCGAGCAGGACTCGATGAACGATCCGGTGGCGGATGAAGTGCGTTCATTGCTCGACGGCCACATCGTGCTGTCGCGCAAACTGGCCGAACGCGGCCACTACCCCGCCATCGACGTGTCCGCCAGCATCAGCCGGATTCTGAGCAATGTCACCGGACGTGAGCACCAGCGGGCGAACAATCGCCTGCGTCAGTTGCTGGCTGCCTACAAGCAAGTGGAAATGCTCCTGCGCCTGGGCGAATACCAGGCCGGGGCGGACCCGGTCACCGACTGTGCCGTGCAATTGAACGACGCCATCAATGCGTTCCTGCGCCAGGACCTGCGTGAGCCTGTGCCGTTGCAGGAAACCCTGGACGAGCTGCTGCGGCTCACCTCTCAACTGCCGGAGTGACGATGGACGAGACACTGGAAGAAGATCCGCAACGGGCGGCACTGGAACAGGTGATCGGTCTACTCACGCCATTGCGTCAACACCGTCAGGCGAGTGCCGAGCGGGCACATCGCCAGGCACAGGTGGAACTGAAATCAATGCTCGACCACTTAGCAGAGACACAGGCATCGCTGGTTCAGGAACGTGACAACCACAAGCGAGGTCGCGAGAGCCTGTCCAGCGCGCATCTGGAAAAAACCATCAGTCTCAACGATGTCGACCGATGGCACGCAAAAGAGAAAAGCCTGCTCGACCGTCTGGACTCCATTCGTCATGACGTGCAGCAACAGCAATTGCGGGTAACCGAACAACAGGCGTTGCTTGAACAGAAGCGGCTGCAAGCCAAAGCGTCTCAGCGCGCGGTCGAGAAACTCGCCTGCATGGAGGAGACGCTCAACGAAGAAGGTTAAGTGACGATGACCGCACCGATCAAACCCCAGGCCAAAGCGCCAGCAGTGCCATCCGCACCTCCAGAACCCTCACACTCCGCACCTTCGCAGCGCCAGCCAGGCGGGCCCGCTGAAAAGCGCCCGACCTTTGGCGGTATGGGTCGCAGCGATACGCAGACGGTGCGTTTCGCGCAGAACCGGTCGGCAGCGGAAACGCCGATCAGCGCCGACGGGCTGTTCTTTTCCCAGTTGCTGATACCCACGGTAGGTGAGCAGCCCGAGCAGCAAGGCTTCGGCGGCAGCGGTGTCTCTCTGCCAACTCGCACCGAGCATGTGCCGGCAGAACTGATCGACGAGCTGGCGCAGCGTCTGCCGGAGCAACCAACAGGCCCACTGGCGTTTACCTTGCTCATGCCCAACCTGGGGACGGTGCGAGTCAATGCCAGCAAAGCCGACAATCGCTGGAGTATCCAGATGGGTTTCGCCAAACGCGACGTGCTCAAGCGCTTGCAAGGCCATGCCGGCGCATGCCGTGATTCGCTGTCGCAGGCTCTGGGCCAGGACGTTGATCTGGACATGCACGAAGACTTTGCAGCATGAGCGCGCTGCGTTTGCGCAAGGTCAACGCCCTGCTGGCTCAGGCCACGCGTGAGCTGGGCGCCGGTCAACGCCTGGGCTTCAGCGCACGGGGGCAGGACGCCGAACTGACCCTGTCGGCACTGCCGGCCGAGGCCCATACACCGGCGGAGGGTGTCTGGCTGAACACGGCGGTCGGGCCTCTGTTGCTAAGTGATGCCGAAGCGCTGCTCAGCCTGCTGGGCGATGTGCCTTTCACGCTCGGGGGCGAGCAACAAGCCTGGTACTGGCAGTTTTTCAATCAACGCCTGAGCCCGGTCATCGCCGACCTGCTGGCCCCCATCGAACCGCTTTCCGACGCACCGACCGAGCCCCTCATTGGCTGCCGGATTCAGGTGCGGCTTGACGCAGCGCGGATCAACGCCCGCCTGCACACCACGCCCGACACCCTGCTCAGGCTGCTCGATTCGGCGTCGTGGCAAGCCCTGAAACGCACCGTGGATGAATCCTGGTCAGTGCCCACGCCGCTGATCATCGGCGAAATGTCGCTGACCCTGGAACAAATCGCCTCGCTGCGCCCCGGTGACGTGGTATTGCCTGCCCGCTGCCCGTTCGACAGCAGCGGACAAGGCGTTATGACCCTCGCTGGTCGGCAGTGGGCGGTGCAGACCGACCAACAGGCACAGCGTCTTTTTCTGCAGCTCAGTCATGAGGAGCACCGTCACCATGAGTACTGAAGATCTGTATCAGGACGAGGTCGAGATGCTCGACGAGTACGACGATCAGTCGCCTGATCATCTGTCTGAACAGCAAGAAGAGCAGCACTGGCCCGACGACGAGTACGCCGAACAGGAATCCGGCTATGCACCGGCTGACGACGAAAGACAAGACGAACAGGACGAGTCCCCGGCGCTCGATTCACTGGAGCTGGAGCTGACACTGCGTTGCGGTGAGCTCAGATTGACCCTCGCCGAGCTGCGCCGCCTGGACGCCGGCAGCGTGCTGGAAGTCAGTGGCGTAGCGCCCGGGCATGCCACACTGTGCCACGGCGAGCAGGTGGTAGCCGAGGGCGAGCTGGTCGATGTCGAGGGCCGGCTCGGTCTGCAGATCACCCGGCTGGTGACACGCTCATGATCATGGAGGGCGTCAACCCGATCATGCTGGCGCTGTTTCTCGGCTCGCTGTCGCTGATCCCGTTTCTGTTGATTGTCTGCACTGCGTTTCTGAAGATCGCCATGACGCTGCTGATCACCCGCAACGCCATCGGCGTTCAGCAAGTGCCGCCGAACATGGCGTTGTACGGCATTGCCCTGGCCGCGACGATGTTCGTCATGGCCCCGGTGGCCCACGATATCCAGCAGCGCGTGCATGATCACCCGCTGGAAATGAGCAGTGCCGACAAGTTGCAGAGCAGCCTCAAGGTGGTGATCGAGCCGCTGCAACGCTTCATGACCCGCAACACCGACCCGGATGTGGTCGCCCATCTGCTGGAGAACACCCAGCGCATGTGGCCAAAGGAAATGGCCGATCAGGCCAACAAAAACGATCTGTTGCTGGCAATTCCGGCCTTCGTGCTATCGGAATTGCAGGCCGGTTTCGAGATCGGTTTTTTGATCTATATCCCTTTCATCGTCATTGACCTGATTGTCTCCAACCTGTTGCTGGCCCTGGGCATGCAGATGGTCTCGCCGATGACGCTGTCGCTTCCGCTCAAGCTGCTGCTGTTCGTGCTGGTCTCGGGCTGGTCCCGCCTGCTCGACAGTCTCTTCTATTCCTATATGTGAGGCGGTCATGGAAGCGTTGGCGCTGTTCAAGCAAGGCATGTTTCTGGTCGTCATCCTGACCGCTCCGCCGCTGGCTGTGGCCGTGCTGGTCGGCGTGATCACTTCGCTGCTGCAGGCCCTTATGCAGATTCAGGATCAGACTTTACCCTTCGGCATCAAACTGGGGGCGGTCGGGTTGACCCTGGCCATGACCGGCCGCTGGATCGGGGTCGAGCTGATTCAATTCATCAACATGGCCTTCGATCTGATTGCACGGTCAGGGGTCAGTCACTAAATGCCCTTCGACGCGCACAGCGCCTTTCAATTCATGCTCGGTATGGGCCTGGCCATGGCGCGTCTGGCACCGTGCATGGTGCTGGTGCCTGCCTTTTGCTTCAAATACCTGAAAGGCACGGTGCGCTATGCGGTGGTGGCGGTCATGGCGATGATCCCGGCACCGGCCATCACCCGCGCGCTGGAATCGCTCGACGATAACTGGTTTGCGATTGGCGGCCTGCTCATCAAGGAAGCCGTACTCGGCACACTCTTGGGGCTATTGCTATATGCCCCATTCTGGATGTTCGCTTCGGTGGGCGCCCTGCTGGACAGCCAGCGGGGTGCGCTCAGCGGCGGCCAGTTGAACCCGGCCCTGGGACCGGACGCCACGCCGCTGGGCGAATTGTTTCAAGAAACCCTGATCATGCTGGTAATCCTCACCGGAGGGCTGTCGCTGATTACCCAGGTCATCTGGGACAGCTACAACGTCTGGCCTCCGACGGCCTGGCTGCCCGGCATGAACGCCGGTGGCCTGGATGTCTTTCTGGAACAACTGAACCAGACCATGCAGCACATGATGTTGTACGCCGCCCCGTTCATTGCGCTGCTGCTGCTGATCGAGGCGGCGTTTGCGATCATCGGCCTGTATGCGCAACAACTGAACGTCTCGGTTCTGGCCATGCCGGCTAAAAGCATGGCCGGGCTGGCATTTCTGTTGATCTATCTGCCGACGCTGCTGGAACTGGGCACCGGTCAATTATTGAAGCTGGTTGATCTGAAGTCGCTACTGGGGCTTCTGGTGCAAGTGCCGTGAGCGAAAAAACCGAAAAGGCCACGCCCAAGCAGCTGCGCGACGCCCGGGAAAAGGGTCAGGTCGGGCAGAGCCAAGACCTTGGCAAACTGCTGGTATTGATGGCTGTCAGTGAAATAACCCTGAGCCTGGCCGATGACAGCGTCAACCGGCTGGAAGCGCTGCTGACGCTGTCTTTTCAAGGCATCGACCGGACCTTTGCCGCGTCGGTCGAGCTGGTCGCCAGCGAAGGCCTCTCGGTGTTGCTGAGCTTTACGTTGTGCAGCGTCGGCATTGCCATGCTCATGCGCTTGATCGGCAGCTGGGTGCAGATCGGCTTTCTGTTCGCCCCCAAGGCGCTCAAAGTCGACATCAACAAGATCAACCCGTTTTCGCATGCCAAACAGATGTTTTCCGGGCAGAACCTTCTTAACCTGCTGCTCAGCATTCTCAAGGCCGTTGCCATCGGCGCAACGCTGTACACGCAAGTCAAACCGGCACTAGGCGCGCTTATCTTGCTGGCCAATAGCGATCTGACTACGTACTGGCATGCCCTGGTCGATCTGTTCAGGCACATTTTGCGCGTGATCCTGGGGTTGTTGCTGGTCATCGCCATGGTCGACTTCGCCATGCAGAAGTACTTTCACGCAAAGAAGCTGCGCATGAGCCACGAAGACATCAAGAAAGAATACAAACAGTCCGAAGGCGACCCTCACGTCAAAGGCCACCGTCGGCAGCTCGCCCACGAAATCCTCAACCAGGAGCCCAGCGCTGCGCCCAAACCGGTGGAAGACGCGGACATGCTGCTGGTCAACCCGACGCACTACGCCGTGGCCTTGTATTACCGGGCAGGCGAGACGCCTTTGCCGCTGATTCATTGCAAGGGCGAAGATGAAGAGGCATTGGCACTGATTGCACGGGCCAAAAAAGCCGGTATCCCGGTGGTACAGAGCATCTGGCTGACCCGAACGCTGTACCGCGCCAAAGTCGGCAAATACATACCCCGCCCTACCCTGCAGGCTGTCGGGCACATCTACAAAGTGGTTCGTCAGCTGGATGAAGTCACCGATGAAGTGATTCAGGTTGAAGTGGAGCTGTGATGTCTGCCTGGACGCTTTCCGAAAAGTCGGCGAGCGCAGCCACTTTATGTACAGAGCCTAGTCACTGCTGAAGTAAATGTCGCTGTACTCGTTACGCCGACGAGGGCCAAAAAGGCGGAAAATTAACTATTTAATTGATTTAATGTATTTTTAGTTCGAACATTCAGGTGACCTGGAGCGACGCATCCTAAACCCAAGTTCGAATGGCTTTTCTGAGCATGCTATGAATTCCGTCGAAAGAATATCTTCGAGCAAGACGCCGATAAGGTGAATCCTGCATCGCGTAGGACCACCTCAATCTTGGCGGATAGTAAAGAGCTCGTTTGTATGCATTTGAGCGCTGGACTGAGCGTTCAGCGTCGCCCGCAATGTGATGCCCTGTTTGATACGTTTGCAAAGGGCTTGTAGTGGAATGATGCCAGGCGTAAGCTGCCTGAAATAGTTGGAAAATTTTCAAAGGGATTTATGCATGTCAGGGATAGACTTTTACTTTTCAACCGAATTTGACTTTGACAACATCGATGGCATTCATCTACTGCAGGATCATGTTGGCACCTATTATTCTAAGGCCTGGGACGATTTCGGCTACACCGTTACCTTTCAGGTTCATTATGTAGAGAATGGCAGGCGCGAGTCCCTGGGGCGTACAAAGGTACTTGTGAATGGTTATGACAACTCTTCTGTTTATTTTTCTGCTTCCAATGAGAACGTCGGGAAAAGCGTTCGAATTACAGCACTTTTGGACCATAGAAAGGTTGTCTCGCTAGCATCCGATATTGCCTATTATCGTAGGATTCACGCGTTAATCCCCCATAAAGCAGAAGACTACCTGCGTCAGATTTGCGATGGGAGTTACAATCTACATGCTTACGGAGATTTTTCAAACTGGGAGGGTTTCGAACTGTCCCTCTTTAGAGATCGCCTCGCTAAGGCCATTTTAAAAAAAGGCTATCAGATAGCGCTAGGTAGCTACGAAGCGCAGGAGCAGTTCTCGTTTGAGCTGGAGGGACTTCAGGATAACTTTGACTCTGTCGAGTTTAATTTTGACAATGCCAGGCAGTTAGGTCGTACCAATATCAACCTGCTCATTGGTCGTAATGGTGTCGGGAAAAGTCACGTCCTCCGTCATTTGATAGACTTGGTCACAGGCGTGGAAAACCATACTGAGAGTTGGCCCTTCTTCCATAAAGTCATTGTGGCAGCCTATTCACCCTTTGAGTCGTTCAAAACCGAGATTGAGCTTTCAAATGCTATGGCAAACCAAGTCACAGCCCAGACTGACGGCAGCCACGAAAGTGACCTGACAGCTAAAGATGAACAGGAACGGCGTCGGCGGCTTGTCAATGAATATGTCTACATTGGCTTCCGTGACCCAGAGGGTAAGTTTTCCCTGACGTGGCCTAAAGAAAGTAGCGCACGAGCACTTCATCGAATTGTTCAATATGATGCAGATAACGAATGGACCGACGTTAGCCGTTTCGAGCTATTGTTTGATACGTTGTTTCACTCCATTGATTTTGATGCGGTTCAAGTTTTCAATTCGGATGGTTCGCCGATAGTGCTTAGCCGCGCCACGAACGCGGTGCGGCTAAGTCTCGCTAAGCGTCAGGAATTTAATTACGCAGCGGGTATCGAATTCCTGAGAGAAGGCAGACCGGTTCCGCTGAGTTCCGGTCAAACCATCTATTCCTACCTGTTGCCAAACTTAGTGGCCGAAGTGGATGAAGAGAGTTTACTTATCCTTGATGAGCCAGAACTGTATCTTCACCCCTCAATGGAGGTTGGGCTCCTGGATATGCTGAAGCAGTTGCTTGCTGCGACAAAATCCAACGCGATCATTGCTACGCATTCGACGATATTAGCACGAGAGGTGGAGCGGTCTGCGATTTCCGTGCTGCGAAAGGTGGCGGGTAGGACAGAGGTCTCCAAGCCCAATTTTGAAACATTTGGTCAGACCGTGGAAGTCATTATGGGACTGGCATTTGATGACTATCAGACGCGAAAGCCCTACGAAGACTCAATTGACGAAGCCGTTGCCGATTGCGCGAGTCCGGAGGAGGCCCTCGAGAAGCTCGGCCCCAAGGTTGGAGACGAGGCACTGGCTTATTTGAGCGGTAAAGTTACCGCGACTGAGAATGATGTGGAGCCTGAAATTGAGCGGAGGCCGAAATGAAGGACCTCTCACATCTTCGCGCCGGGCCGGGCTGCTCTTGGTTTGAAGTGGCTATTGGCTCAGCTAAAACAAATACCGCCATACTCAGGTCTATTAAGCATGCCGTTCACGAACGGTATAAAGAGTTTGAGGGATCTATTGAGAACTATCAAACAGAGCCACGAAAAAGCGGCATCTCATTTCCTGGCGACGTATTGAAGGATTTTTATGAGCACCCTCCGGCTGCATTGAAGACACTGTTAAAAGCTCGTCGACGTGATCATACTCTGGATGCGTGCCCGTATTGCGGGTTTCCTCGAGCGCCAGAAACACTGGATCATTTCTTGCCGAAAGAGGATTGGCCGGAATACTCGATTTTTTCTGACAATCTCGTGCCACAGTGTCGTGGCTGCGCTCCAATAAAAGGGATGAAATGTTTCAGCAAAAATGAAAAGCAATCGTTTTTCCTTCATCCTATTTACAGCCCTGTATTGTCGACACTGAGATTTAATATTGATGTCACACTGACGAAGGGAAAACTGACCTTCTCACCGGCCTTCAGCATTCCGGAAAGCATTACAGATGATGATGCGAAGAGAATAAAATTCCACTTGAAGAGCTTACAGATCACACAGCGAATCATGGACTACTGTGATGAACAATACCGCCATTGGATCAGGATTGCCCAGAGCAAGCCTTGCGACATCAACTCTATATTCGAGTCCCGGCTCAGCGAGCGAGAATGCGACCCATACCCTAATAATTGGGCTACGGCCTTCTACCAAGGTGTTCTTAAAAACCCGGACGCTGTGCAGGAGCTCCAGCGGCACGTTGTGAGCAAACCTCTAAAGTCCGGCGAAGCGCATCGGTTCATCTAGCCCCCCCTTCACTCGATGAGAGCCCGTCATGCCATTGGCGTGTTTGGCCCATCCTGAAGGCAGTGCTCGCTGTCGGGGTGACATCTGTGCAGTTTCGAAAACCGACCGTGCTCCGCACGACGGGTAACTGACTGATGCTTGTAACTTGTATCTACCCAAAAAAGACCGCCCCCCCTCTGCACCAGGGCGGTCTGCTTCGCTGCTTCTATTGCCTAAGCCAAATGACTCAGGCCTGCTAGTGTCAATTCGTTTCGACGGATGTCGTCCAGATTGGTCACTGCATGTGGCGCGTCGCTCACGGCATGCCACACAACGAAATCACGCCTCACGTCCAGAAACAGAAAGTAGTTATTGAATCGCTCGGTTTCTGAAAAACGCAGTTGCAGCGCTTCTCTGAGTTGCTCGGGGCGCAACGCCCGACCCTCGATATGCAACGCGATGCCCCAGTCATGGTGCTCACGCCGGCTGACAAAGGAAACTCCGTTTGCCACCGGCCACACTGCAGGACTCTGCGCTGCAACGTTGTAGTAGAACGCCGTTTTTTCCTCAACCTCGATCATTTCTAGTCCTTTAACTTCACGACAGTGTAATCCCGCTCGTGGTCCTGATCGTCCAGACCGTCGCGCATGTCTGGCGGCCACCAGATGACCAGTTCGCGGTGAGTGGAGTCCGGACGTTTGCAGGCATATCCCGAACAGCCATGGGTGGCACACCCTGTCAGGGTAGCGAACACCAACAGAACGACGGCAATGCTACTGATCTTCATGGTTTCGCCCCCCGGAGCAATGATGGCCGGCTTTCTTTCGCCATTTTCGATATCTGTGGCTGACGTACAGCGATGTACACTTCGCTTTCTTCACCCGGTTGCAGCCAGGCGTGAGGCCAGGCAGCGACACCGATGACCCAGCGACCACCGCAGCGGCTTTCGTCGATCCGCACCGGTTTGTCGGTATCGTTGTGCGCAACAACCACAGCAACCCCCCAGTCTTTCCGGGCATACCACTGCGAACGCTGGCCATCGAGCGTCAGCCCCTGACCCGGGTCGCACAGGCTGTCGGTTTCAAAGGGCATTGTTTCCCCGGCGCGCATGCCCTCGGGCGCAGCGCCGTCGACCATCTGCGTAAAGACTTTCTGGATATCGCCACGCGTCGGCAGCTCGCCACCGTCACGTCGTTCCTTGATCCTTTTCATCTGATCATCGACGTCATGAGGATTGCCGTTCTGTACGTAGCGTGCCGGATTGACCTGATCACCTATCAAGCGCGGGGTCAGAATGAACAGGCGCTCGCGATTGCTCAATTCACGGCTGCGGGACTGGAACAGCAGCTTGCCGATGTAAGGTATATCGCCCAGCAACGGAATCTTGTGGACCTTGTCATTGGCCTCCAGGCCATGGAAGCCACCGATCACCAGTGAGCCATGCTCAGCGATGACGGCCTGGGTGCTGACGTTGCCTTTGCGCACACTGGGCTGCGTGTCATTGATGTCGGAAATATCGATCTGACCATCCTCGATGTCGACGATCAGTTGCACCTGCGGCTTGCCGTCGTTATCCAGTGAGCGCGGAGTCACTTGCAGGCTGGTGCCGGCGGTGATGGGCTCGATATTGGCGACGCGCTCTGAGGTTGCAGTGAGGTATTCGGTGCGACTGAAATCAATCACCGCCGGCTGGTTTTCCAGCGTCAGAATGGACGGATTGCCGATCACCGACGCTGAACCGTTACCTTCTAGAGTGTGCAGCTCCGCCGTGAACTTGCCTGCGTTCTGAATGAACATAGTGGAAGTGGTGCCTGCGTCGAACATATTGACACCGCCACCCACACTGCCCGCATTGAAGTTCCAGCGGCTGGACAGTTCTGCCAGTTCGTTGCGATCAATATCGAGAATCACCGCATCGATTTCGATCAGGTTGCGCGAAACGTCCAGTTCCTTGATGAGCTTTTCGTACATCGCCTTGCGTGAGGGCAAGTCGTAAATCAGCACAGCGTTATTACGCACATCGGCTGTTACACGAATGGTCGCACGGCCACCCGAGCGACTTTTTCCGCTGCTCTTGCCTCCGCCGCCGCTGCCATAGTGCAGCACTTGATCCAGGCCTTGCTCCAATGCGCCGGTATTGATGCCGCTGGCGTTCAGGGGCAGACTCGGGGTGTCCTGACCGTCACCGCCCGACAAGCCGCCGGTACCGCGACCACCTCGCCCTATCAGGTCCGTACCTTTTATAGACTGGCCGCGAGAACGGACATCGAGCAGATCCTGCAGAATGCTGGCGACCCCTGCGACCACCAGTTCTTGATCACGATAGCGAATGGTACGGTCCGCCGCGCTGGCATATTTGAGCGGAAATACGATGATGTCTTGCTTGTCGCCCTTTTCCGGCGTCTCGACTTTCTTGCTGTAATCGCGCACCAGCTCCACGTATTTTGCCGGACCGCGCACCAGCACCACGCCCTCGTTCGGTAGCACCCCCCAACCGAAGCGTTTATCCAGCAATCCCACGTCGGTCAAGGCCGTTTGCAAGTCGTCTACCGCGTCGGCTGATACTTCGACGCGCGCCGAGGTGTGCTCGCTGGACGGGCTGACGTACAACGTGTCGTTGTAGACGAACCACTGAAAATGATATTCCTGGCCCAGGCGGTCGAGAAACTCTTCCGGGGTCTGCGCCCGAATACGGCCATCGAGCGTTCCCGGAATGCGCGGCATGTCCAGGGCCATGCCGAACTCTTTGGCAAAATCAGCCAGCGCCGTGGCCAACTCGGTTTGCCGAGCATCGTAGGCGTATTCAGTGTGTTTCCATGCTTCGGGGGTCGTCGCCCACGCAGCGGGGGCCAGCCCGATCAACAGTAAAGGCAACCACATCAAGGCCTTACGCATTTCAAACTCCCGGTTGCCGGTTATTGAGGGTCGTGCGCCCGGCTAAAGCGGGCACGGAATGGACGAGGGTGGTGTGCATCAGGCTGAGCAAGGCCGCGCGCTGATTGGCCAGGCTTTCCAGAAGATTCAGCAGATCAGCGACACTGCAAGGGTCGGGTATCCAACTGACCAGAACCATGCAGCTGGTTTGCGGATCGATGGCGAAGGCACCGTCACAGGCACACGCAAGGCTGGCACCACCGTGACTGAGCAACGCCTCGATACGCTGGGGGTCGTTGGTGTCATAAGGATCAAGCAGCTCGATGCTGCAACGTACGCCGCTGCCCAGCACTTCCAGGCGGGCATTGGCGTCGTCGACCCAGCAGTCCAGCGGGGTCGCCGGGCGCTGATCACACCACAGGCCGACGACCTCCTCGAACTCACTGAAATCCATCGATGACATTTTTGGTCAATTTGTAACCAGCCTGCTGGCATTGATTAGCGATGCTGGAGCTCACCGCAGCTTGCTGGCTCGCTTCGCTGAAGGCATCGATATCGTCGGCAGTGAACTGCCCGTTACCGCCGTCCAGTACGTCATCCACGTCGGACAAGGCGCGAGTCATCGTGCTGTCGAGGTTAGTTTGCAGGGATTTGAAATTTATCATTTCCTGATACTCCAGCAGAAAGGTTCAAACCTTGAGTGGAGCAAACAGGTGGGGCGGTTCCATTTTTGCTGTGAGAGTCTGTTTCAGGCAGACGGTTCGTCGCCTGCCAAGCCATTGCGCAGCGTCGTCCAGTCAATGTCGAAAGCGCCATTGGCATCGCTCAGGCGCAGGTTTTCGGGCTCCAGCGTGGCATCGCGCTTGAGCTGCCAGTGTTCGGCAAAGCGGCTTTCAGCCAGCCATTCAGCGACCGGCCCGGCCATGTCGGGGTGAACGCTGAGGGTTGCCACAGCCTCATTGAGCTGACTGGCAGCCAGATTCCTGACCAGCGCCCGGGCACGCTCGGCCAACGTTGTTTCATCGAGCAACTGCCGCAACGCCTCACTCAACAGCTCCTCCACGGCGACCATTGCCTGCTGCTGCAAGGCGTCGCGCTGCATCTGCAGTTCGCCAAGAAAGGCATTGGCGGTTTCCCAAAATTGTGCAAGAGCCTGCTGATGCTGGCGCTCGGCTTTCTCCTGCTCCAGCACCAGTATCTGCTCAGCCTGCTGGCGTGCATCAGCCAGAATATTGCGCGCCAGCAGGCTGTTGGCGATATCTTCACGGCGCAACACTGGCTCAGGCAGAACCGCGTTGCCGGTCAAGGTAATACTGCGTTTGGCAAGCATGAGAATGTCCTGGTACAGAGGGGACCGAATCGGGATTCAAGCCGCCGTGACGCGCCATAAAACAGCCTGCCACAACGTTCGAAGTTTATTCTCGGGTGCCTCGCAGGGCCTGTCAGCGACCTCATCGGGCGCCCAGGCCAGACGCAGGCGCGGCCAGTATTCAGGCCCCAGCCAGGCACCCAGCACCAAGCGAGCGTCTTCAGACTCCTGATCGAGCCAGACACCGGGGCGCAGCGCTTTGGTCAGCGCCCAACACCACGCCCCGTCAGCGCCATCGCTTTCGTTGCGGGAGAAACAGATTCGCTGCGCCAGATCCAGTGCCTGATCACGTTGCGCGGGTGTCAATGCCAACCAGTTCAACATTTGCTCGGCAGGCGTCGGCGGCTGACTGGGGGCGATGCCCATGCGCTGCAGAAATACGCTGTGGCGGCTGACCATGAGCGCGTCGCACTCCTCTACTGTCAACCCGCACTCAGCGGCGAACCGGCTTTGCCAGTCAGGATGCGCCCACTGCCAGGGGTTGCACCACCAGTGCACCCAATGGTCCTCGGCAGCCCGCTCCATCATAATCATGCGCGCGCCGGTACGTTCGAACGGCTTCGCTTGCCGCCAAATCCGACTCGCTGAAGCACCGCATTACGCCAGTCACTGCGCAGCAGTAGCGCAGCAATCAGCAGCAACAGCACCAGGCCGATCGGCACCAGCCACAGCATCAGGTTCCAGAATGGCAGATTGGCGCTATCCAGCTTGAACGGTCCGAAACTGACCCATTGGGTGGTTTCCTGAAACTCGGTAGCCGGCACGAAAACAATGGAAAACTTTTTTGATTCTGCCGACTGCGTCGACATCCCGGGGATGCTGCTGGCGACCATCTGTTGGATGCGACCACGCACGCTGTCAGGGTCGAGCGCCGCCGAATGTTTGATGAACACCGCAGCAGACGCCGGTTGCACCGGCTCGCCTGGCGCTATACGTTCTGGCAGCACGACATGAACCCTGGCGACGATAACGCCATCAATCTGCGACAGCGTCGCCTCAAGCTCCTGGGACAAGGCATAAATGTAGCGGGCACGCTCTTCGAGCGGGGTCGAGATGACCCCTTCTTTCTTGAAGATTTCCCCCAGGCTGGTACGTGACTGGCGCGGCAGGCCCGCAGCGTTGAGCACCCGCACGGCGCGGTTCATGTCACGGGTCGCGACCGTGACGACGACGCCGGTTTTTTCCAGGCGCTTGCGCGCATCGATATGCTGATCCGCAAGGCGTGCAACCACCTCGTTGGAGTCCTGCTCGGACAGGCCAGTGAACAGATCGGTTTCATCACTGCACCCGCCGAGCAGCAGCATGCAAAACAGCAGCAGCCCTGCGCTCAGAAATTTCACGGCAACCTCTACTGCAAGTTAGTCAGCTTATCGATCGCCTGCGCAGTCTTGCTCACGACTTTGGTCGTGAGCGCAGTCTGCAACGAGCATTGCGACAAGGTTCTGGTCATCGCCGCAATATCCAGCGCATCACCGGTACCAGAGGCTTTTTTCATGGAGCGCATGGCTTGCTGGGAGATCTTTTCGGTTTCGCCCAGACCACCGGAAATCGCGCTGGCGATATGCTCGGAAAGCGGCGCACCACTCGAAACCTTGTCCGGTTGCGCGGCGGCGGTGAACAGATCGACATCCGCCTGGTCCGGTTCCAGAACGAGCCCCTGTGGCACATCCTGCCCAAGTTCGGGCGGGATGCTTTTAACATTACCAATATGGGAAATGGTCACGTGAGTTCTCCGTCAGGCGGGTGTCCGTCAGGCAGCCGCCTGGTTGCGGTTACTTTGCAGCAGCGCGTTGACCAGCAAGTTGGCAACCTGCGCTGCACTGCTGTTCAGGTCATTGCCGATCTGACCAGTCCCCATGAGCGTCGCTTCCAGCCCTTTACGCACCAGGCCGCCGAGCAACTGATCCAGGTTCTGTTCGACACCCAGCGAAGCGTTTGCCTGCAGACTGACCGGGGGTGTTCCCAGTCCGCCGCCGGGCAATACCCGATCGATCAGTTCTTCGATCAATTGCCCAATGTCACCCGTGGAATTCGTACCGTTTCCAGGGCCGGTGTTGGCTTCGATCAGCGGGTCACCTACCGGGCCAGATGAATCGGCTGAAAAGCTGCCCAAGCCACCATCGCCTGCTGCGAAATCGCCGGTATCATTCTGCTGGTTGCCAAGCTGCTGAGCGATGATGTCGAGCGCAGCACGAAACTGAGCGGTCTCGTCGCCATCGAGGAAATTGTCTTCTTTGAGTTCGCTCGCCCACGAGCCCGAGTCCGGCACAGGAAACTGTCCAGGGTTGTCGTCCATGAATTGCGCGATCTTTTCCAGCATCGGCATGTCGTCATTGGAGAAACTGGCCCCGTTACCTTGCTGGGTCAGAAGATCATCGAGCATCGATTTGGCCAGACCGTTCAACACTTGCGTCATCAGGTCAGGCTGTCCGACACCGCCAAGACTGTCGGCAGCGGCGCCAAAATTGTCACCCAGTTTTTCATGGATCAGCTTGTCCAGCGCGGCGATGACATCCTCGATGCCGCCGCCAGCCATGCCATCCGCCGCCATCGACTTCGCCAGCAGCTTGCCCAATGGCGAGCTCTCGTCCAGTTGACCATTACGGGTCAACTCTTGAGCCAACTGCACGATGACGTCCTGAAGCGCCTTGCTGGATGTGTTCGCACCCGTAACCTCGGTTTCAGGACGGACAAGAACAAGCGCCATCGCCGGGGTTTGCAGTGAGCTGTTAAGACTGAGACTCTGCATCACAACCTCCTCAAAGAAGCAGCCCCTTCGGGTGTGAAGGGGCGTTCAAGACATCAGAACTGGACGACCGCGTTCTCGATTTTCTTTGCCACGATCTGGTTAGCCAGTTTTTCATCAGCAGCCTCGAAGCCCGCCATCATGCTTTCTTCGCGACGCTTGGCGCCCTCTTCGGTGGAGATGTCCTGCAATTTATCGTTCTCTTTGTCACCCTTTCTGAGGTTGTCATACACAGAATCTGCGGAATCGTTGGAACCGGTGTTTTTGTACAGCGACGTCTGACGGTCTTTGGCGCTGTTCATGTCGCTCAGACCTTGCATGGCGTTACCGCCGCCGTTGATCAACTTGGTGCCCATGCTGGATAAGCTCATCGTGTGATACCCCTTAGTCAGTACCAGCGTAATTGCTTGGTACAACTAGGTGGCAACGGCCTGCGAATGGGTTCCAGCGTTCACACGAAAAAAATCAGATCTGCAGTTCCTTGAGACGTCGATAGAGCGTACGGCGTGGCATATCCAGCTCCTGGCTTGCCGCATCGATGCAGTTACCGTGACGTTTCAGGGCTTGCTGAATCAACGCTTTCTCAATCGCTCGCAGCTGCAACTTGAGCCCGCTGGTCATGTGTTCCTCACCCGGCGAGTCGGCCCCCAGCAACGGAAAACCCAGCACATGGCGCTTCGCCGCAGCTTTGAGCTCGCGGATATTACCGGGCCAGTCATGGCCCATCAGCACTTGCTGGAGCAACGGGCAGACCTCGGGTACCGCAACGTTCAGCTCTTTGGCCGCCGCCGCTGCAAAGCGTTTGAACAAGGGGAAGATACGCTCGGGCTGATCGCGTAACGGCGGCAGCTTGAGGGTGAGTACGTTCAGGCGAAAATACAGGTCGCGACGAAACTTGCCTTGCTCGACGGCATCATCCAGAGACGACTGGGCCGAAGCGATCACGCAGATATCCAGCTTGATCGTAGAGGTCGAGCCCAGGCGTTCCAGTGCACGGGTTTCGAGCACCCTCAGCAGCTTGGCCTGCAGGCTGAGCGGCATGCTATCGATCTCATCGAGATACAACGTTCCGCCCTGCGCCGCTTCGATGTAACCCACCCGAGAACGGTCGGCACCGGTGTAGGCGCCGCTGACGACCCCGAACAGCTCGCTCTCGGCAAGGGATTCCGGAATCGCTGCGCAGTTCATCGCGACCAGGCGCCCCTTGCGACCGGACATCGCGTGAATACGCCGGGCAATCGTGTCTTTCCCCGTACCGGTCTCGCCTGACAGCAAGACATCGATACCGAGTTGCGAGATGCTTTCGGCGACGATCCCCAGATTGGGCACGCGCTCCACGTCCAGGTCATCGTCAAATTCATCGGCAAGATTCATGTCGGGACTCCAATGACATCAGCGTTGCGTAAGCACGGCAGCGCTTCAGACTCCGGGTGCTGCGTCGATATGCGCCGCAACCCCCAGTTCCTTCATGCGGTGGTAAAGCGTTCGCCGGGGCATTTCAAGCTCCTGAAGCACGGCGTCGAAATTGTGTCGATGCCGCTTCAAGGCACCCTGGATGAGCATTTTTTCGATCACGCGCATTTGCATGCGCAGCCCGGTCACCGGGTCGCGCGCTTCGGCCGGTTCGACATCCAGCAGCGGGAACCCGAGCACGAACCGCTTGGCCGCAGATTTCAATTCACGCACGTTCCCCGGCCAGTCATGGCTGAGCAGGATCTGCACACGCTCGTTGTCGAGCGTGGGGGCGGCGCGGCCGAATTCAGCGGCGATTTCCTGGGTGAACTGGTCGAACAATGGCAGGATCTGTTCGCGACGTTTGCGCAAGGCTGGCAGCTGAAGCGTCAGCACGTTGAGCCTGAAAAACAGGTCACGACGAAAAAGTCCTTGTTCCACCAGTTCATCCAGCGGACGTTGGGCTGATGCAATCACCCTCAGATCCAGCGGTATGAACTCTGTCGAGCCGAGCCGCTCGACGCCACGGCTTTCCAGCACGCGCAAGAGCTTGGCCTGAAGACTCAACGGCATGCTGTCGATTTCATCCAGATAAAGCGTGCCGCCTTTGGAAGCCTCGATGTAGCCCTCGCGAGCACGACATACTCCCGTGAATGCACCGTTGACCACACCGAACAGCTGGCTCTCTGCCAGCGACTCGGGGATGGCCGCACAGTTCATGCCTACAAAGGGTCCTGACCTGCTGGACAGCTGGTGAACCCGGTTGGCCAGGGTGTCCTTGCCGGTGCCGGTTTCCCCGCAAAGCAGCAAATCCATATCCAGAAATGCGCTGTTCATTGCGATTTGATGACCAGCCGATAATGCAGTTACGTCCCAACACGTTCGAACGTCCTTATCTATGTCTGTGCTCATCGATCACTCTCATGGCGGGTGGAAAGCGAGATATTAATACCACGTCTTACAAGGCAGACATATAGCAATTTAGTTCCCCGACGCAGAAGAAAAAAACCACTAACATGAGAACTATTATCACTTGGTAAACGTACCCGACTGTACACTCGGTATAGCTCAGCGCATTAAGATGACGCTCTAAATATCTATATTTCCATAAGATAATCATAGCGTTGCAGGCACAGCCCCCGGGCCCTCGGCGCCTGCTGGCCAGCCCCTGGGGCGTCGCGCCCCGTTCTGGACCACGAGCAACACAAAAAAGACTCAAATCTGTAACCTTGGAAACCAAAATTTAAAAACAGACTGTCGTTCAATAGTTATTGAACTCCGTACAGAAAAAACTATTAAGACAATAGAGAAAACCAATACTTTAATCATCTGACTCAACCACCGGCTTTTTGAATAACACGGTTGAAATCCAACTAACTGGCAGCACAACTCAATGAACTATTAAACTTAAATAAACAGCGCAGTATCGACAGTGGTAATGGCAGTTATGAAAAACGGCCACCCATCGTTTGGATAGTTTTTGAATGCCATTCGGGTTTCCGAACGGCGGCTCTCACACCCGACTGAGTGGACAGCGAACCCCCTGATTTTTCGAAGCCCTCCGAGGCTGCCAGTCGCCACGCACCCATTCGGCAAACCGAACACGTGGTCAACTTTTGCAGCCTGCTGCCCGCTTGCTATGCAAATCGTTACTCTGCTTAAACGCTTAACTGTCGGACAATCCGGCAATCACGGATTGCCGCTCTACGCCCCTTGGCGCGCTATAAACCTCACTGATACCCCGTCATCACTGAGAGTGTTTCTAACTATGTGTAAGGTTCTCCTTACAAATTTTTACAAAGTTCAGACATGCAATGACTCAGGACAATAAAATGGGTGGTGGCGACCTGCCATTTTGCGATCCAAAATATGAAAAAAGAGTAGAAATCATATACCTGCTTGTCCCCGCCCAATGAGCTCCAGAAAGGCAAAAGCACTAAAAAGGAGCATTTTTCAGGCGATTTTCAGTGAGAAAATTGTCAAAAACGGAGGTTATTGGCGTGTGCCACTCGCATAAACCACGATCCTCGGGCCGCTGGGCAGCTCGCGCGGTCCATTACGGTTTTCGTATTCCTCACGCTTGCGTGGCGACGAACGGTCATCCAGCAGCCGTCCTTTCCGTATCAAGGTCGGTACCTGATCGTTGTCGGTTTGCGATGCCAGCGAGGTGGCTTGGGGAAGCGCCGGATGATCCGCGACCTGTTCAGGCTCCACAGGCTTGGGCGGTGGTGTCTGCTCGGCAATCTGCACGGGCTCCGTCGGCTTGGGCGAAGGCGGCTGCTCGGCAGCTTGTGCGGGCTGCACGGCTTGCTCGGCTTGCGGGGGCTTGGGCACAGGTTCTTTTATGACCACCGCCACGGGTTCAGGCATGGGCTGACGTTCAGCCACCTGAACACGCATGGGCGATGGCTGACGTTCGGCCACCTGAGCGGGCGCAGGCGACGGCAAGCGCTCGACTGCTCGTTTTCCAGCGCTTTGAGGCAGGGCGATTGTGGCAGGCGCCTCCCCTGTAATTCGCTCGATACCCGCTGTCAGAATCTGCTTGTGGGCCTTGGGGATCAGCAAACGCCCGGGGCCATCCGGCGTTTTTTTCCGCAGGAACGCCGGGTTGAGTCGCACCAGTTGGGCTTCATCGACACCTGTAGTAGCGGCGAGCTGGGTGAGGTCCACCGAATGGTTAAGCTGAACCACATCGAAATACGGCGCGTTGGCGACCGGGGTGAGCTTTACACCGTAGGCGCCAGGGTTGCGTACCAACAGCGACAGCGCGAGCAGACGCGGTACGTAATCCTGGGTTTCCTTCGGCAAGTTCAGGTGCCAGTAATCAACCGGCAGGCCGCGTCGTCGGTTGGCTTCGATCGCCCGCCCGACGGTGCCCTCGCCGGCGTTATAGGCCGCGAGCGCCAGCAGCCAGTCATTATCGAATTGCGCATGCAGGCGGGTCAGGTAATCCATCGCCGCATTGCTGGAGGCCACCACGTCCCGACGCGCGTCGTAGGTGGCGCTCTGGGACAGGTTGAATTGCCGCCCGGTAGAAGGAATGAACTGCCACAGGCCGGCCGCCGCGGCCGGTGAGTTGGCCATGGGGTTGTAAGAACTTTCGATCATCGGCAACAGCGCCAGCTCCATTGGCATCCTGCGCTCATCCAGACGCTCGACAATGAAGTGCAGATAAGGGCCGGCGCGAGCGCTGGCACCGCTCACAAATCCCCGATTACTCAGCAACCAGTCACGCTGACGGATTATCCGCTCATTGACGCCCTGCCCGTCGAGCAATCGGCAACGCTCAGCGAGCCGTTGCCAGACGTCCTCGCCGTTGTAAGCGGGCATGTCGGAAATTGCCGGCAGGCCTGCATCGGCTTGCGCATCAGGCGCGCCATGCACCAACCCTGCGACCAGGCGCGGCGCGCGGTCATAACGCGCCTGGTAGTAGTCGACTGACTGACAGCCCACACACAGCGAGCCCAAAGCCAGCACGGCGATTTGAACCGAGCGAGCCAGCAAGCGAGGGCTGGAACTGTGAGAAGGAGCGGCTGGCATTGGCGGGAATGTCCTGTGCGTGTCCACCCTACGTGGCGCGCTCGCCATTCCGGTTCCCAATGCAGTCAATATCAACGCTAAAACCTTTTTGCTGAAACATTTCAGCCGATTGCATTTCTGTGGAA
Organism: Pseudomonas syringae pv. cilantro; assembly: GCF_001293775.1. Lineage (GTDB taxonomy): Bacteria > Pseudomonadota > Gammaproteobacteria > Pseudomonadales > Pseudomonadaceae > Aquipseudomonas > Aquipseudomonas syringae_P. The sequence goes on along the minus strand of NZ_LGLN01000077.1, from coordinate 156,337 downwards.
CCGCCAGTCATGTCGCGACACGCAGTTGATGAAGGATTTTTCAGGATTCACATCGCCATCGCTTTGGCAGCAAAGGACAAGGAGATTCAACGTGCAGGTATCGACGGCCAACCGGAATACCGGAAACGTAAGCCAGCCGCCAGCAACAGCGGACATTCGTACCCCCTCCAACCTTCAGCAGCGAACCGAACAGCCTACCCAGCGCGCCTCGCACTCGCTGGGAAGTGTCGGAAAACGGATGCTGAAAAAAGCCGGCAAGCTGTTTCAGAAAGCCAAAGCGCCTCGTCAGGCGCCTGCCACCCCTCCGCCAGCCAGAAACACCAGAACCGCACCGCCCACGTCGAATGAGCGAGCAGCAAAAAATAAAAACACTGTGCACGACTCTCGCCTGCCCGGCAGCAGTCATCGAGGCACCGATGACATAAGTAAGTCATTGCGGGCCACCAGGCCAGATGAGGCAAGCAGTTCCGGGACCAAAGCGGATGACCCGATTGAACCGTCCTCACCTCAGGGACCTCGCCTGCAACGTAGCGATGGAGGTCGTTTCGAATTCAAGGACGAGCAACTGGTGCGCAACGCGCCACCCCAAGGCACTATTCAATTGGGTGCTGATGGCAAGCCCGACTTCTCCACCTTCGACACGCCCGGCATGGCACCGCTGCTGAGCGACATTCTCACTAAATCAGGACAAACCTACCTGGCCTGCCAGAGTCAGCAAGGCGTACAGGGACACCAACTGTTGCAATCCAATGGGCATTTGCTGCACCTGGAGCAGGACGACAGCTCGCTGGCGTTGATTCGTAGCAGCACGGCAACCCTCGCGGTAGAAGCAAACAAACCACCGGCCGTGGACATGCAACGTACCGGCGACCACATCCACATTGACGCCCCTGGCGGGCGCAAAAGCCTCGAATTGCCTGGCAAGGCACATCTCGCCCATGTCACCGATGTACACCAGACCACCAGCGGCGATCGTCTGCGCATACACGAAGACCGGCTGTACCAGTTCGACCCGACAAGCGCCCGCTGGAAAGCGCCGGAACATACGGAAAAAATTGCCTTCAACAACCTGGCAACTGGCGGTAATGGCTCGGTTTACGCAAAAAGCGATGACGTGCTCGTCGACCTCTCCAGCCCGTTCATGCCGCATGTCGAGGTCAAAGAGCTCGCTGCATTCTCGGTGGCACCAGACAATACCGCGGCGTTGCTCAGCGGCAAGGAGACTCAGGCGGTTCTGTTGACTGACATGAGCCCGGTGATCGGCAGCCTGACGCCGAAAAAGACCAAAACCCTGGAGCTCGATCACGGCCTTGCGCAAGCCGTGGCCATCGGGCTGAGTGCCAACAAGCTGTTTGTTGCCGACAATCAGGGCAGACTTTACAGCGCCGACCGCAATGCCTTCGAAAAAAATGAACCGACGTTGCGCCTGATGCCCGAGCGGACCCATTACACCTTGGCAGGTCAAGCGATGGGCGGCCATAACAGCGTCACCGGGTTTATCAACGGGGATGATGGCCGAGTGCATGCGCTGATCAAAAACCGTCAGGGCGAGATCCACTCGCACGCGCTCGACGAGCAGGCATCGAAACTGGAAAGCGGCTGGAACCTGACCAACGCGCTGGTACTGGATAACACGCGTGGCCTGAACATGCCGACAGCGCCAGAGCCCGCCAACCGCCTCAACCTCGATCGCGCAGGGCTGGTGGGCATGAGCGGTGGGCGCATCCAGCGCTGGGACGCTACCCCGCAATGCTGGAAAGACGCCGGGATAAAAGACATCGACCGCCTGCAACGCGGCGCAGACAGCAACGCCTATGTGCTCAAAGGCGGCAAGCTGCTCAGGCTCACCGTCACCCCCGAACATCCCAATCAGGCCTTCGACCACAATACCGCGCTGGCGCAGACGGCACGCTCGACCAAAGTCGAGATGGGCAAAGAAATCGAAGGGCTGGAGGACCGGGTAATCACCGCCTTCGCCATGGTCAGCGACACGCGCTTCGTCGCCCTCGATGACAAGAACCTCCTGACCGTCCATAAAAAGGACCACCCGCCCGTGCCAATGGATTTCCCGGGGCTGGAAGGCGATATCAAGGAACTCTCGCTGGACGAAAAGCATAACCTTTATGCGCGGACCAGCACCGGCGGGCTTTTCTGTCTGCCCAAAACCGCCTGGCAAGCAAACAAGCTCGGGGCGCTGCTCGAAGGCAAGTGGACGCCGGTGGCCACGCCGCAGGGGCAACCGGTCAAAGCGCTGTTCAGCAACGATGACAACCGATTGAGCGCGCAGATCGAGGACGCGCCCGAACAAGGCTTGATGCAGCTCAAGGACGGCAAGTGGCAAGCGTTCAAGCAGCGTCCTGTGGAAGAGAACGGCTTGAACGACGTGCATTCCCGCATCAAGCGCTCCAACAAGACCTGGCGTATTCCCGGCACCGGGCTGACGGTCAAGACAGACATCAATGTCCTCGGGGCGGGCGGCGTGGAAAAACGCAATCGTCCCAGCACCAGCGAATACATTCGGGCCAACATTTACAAAAATACCGCAGAACCGCCGCGCTGGATCAAGAACATCGGCAACCATATTCAACACAGCTTCCGCGGCCGGCTGGGGTTGAAAGAGGTGTATGAAAGCGAGTCGAGGCTGTTCAAGCAACTGGAACTGATTCATGAAACCGGAGGAGAACCACCGGCTCCGGGAAAGGATTTGAAAGCGCGTATCGCCGGGCTGGATCTGGGGCCCCAGGGTGCGACATTGGTCAAGGACCTGGAAGCCTTTCGCGATGAGCTGGAAAATCATAGCTACACCGCGCTGATGGCCATTGGTCAAAGCTACGGTAGCGTGAAAAACCTCAGGCAGACGGACGGTCTGCTCAACCAGCATGGCGAACTGGCCAAACCGTCAACACGCAGGGAATTGGGCAAGAAGCTTACAGAACTGGGCTCTGTGCTCAACTTCAAAAGCTCCGGGCACGATATGATCAAAGAACTGCAAGACGCCCTCACCCAGGTCAGCCCCTCAGCGGACAACCCGACTGGAAAACTGCTGAGCACACTCAAGCGCAGCGGGCTGAAACTCACGCATCCGAAAATCGAGATCCCGTTGGGGCAACGCCGCGACGCACGTGAAGATCATGGACTGAGCAAAGCGCGTCTGGCACTGGACCTGGTGACACTGAAAGAGCTGGGCGATCTGCTGGACAAGATCGAAGAACGACCGCGGCAACGCGACCTCACTACGTTTAAGAACAAACTGACAATACTGCGTGAAAGAACCTACGGCGAGAATCCGGTCAAGCAGGTCACGGACATGGGTTTTACCGACAACGCCGGGCTGGAAAGCGGTTATGAAGCGGTCAACTCTTTCTTGAAATCATTCAAGAAGCCTGATCATGCGGTCAGCGTCAACATGCGCGCCGCCACCGGTAGCAAGGACCAGACAGAACTCGCTTCCAGGTTCAAAAGCATGCTTAAACAACTCGAACACGGTGACGACGAAATCGGCTTGCAACGCAGCTACGGCCTCAACCTCACCAGCCCGCTCAACGTCCTCTCCGACCTGGGGGCGGGACCGTTTCCATCTGCGGGTGCCACGGGTAACCGCAATTACATTCTCAACGCGGAGCGCGCTGAAGGCGCTATCACGCTGTACCTGATAAGCGAGGCTGCGGGTACAATCAGTGCGGGCGTGGGTGCCGGGCACGACTTCTGGCCGGGCTTTTTCGACGAAAACAATCCGGCCCGAAGTGTCGATATCGGTAACGACCGCAAGATGACGCCCAATCTGCGCCTTGGCGGAGACCTGACAGGCACCATCGCCGCGAGCAAACGTGCCGGAGTGGTATTCAACATCCCGGACGAAGACATCGACGGGTTTGTCGACAACCTGTTCGAAGGCAAATTGAGCCCGTTGGAAATGTTGAAAAAAGCGGTTGACCACGAGAGTTACGAGGCGCGCCGGTTCAACGCCGATATCACGCTCGGCGGTGGCCCCGATGCGCGCGTCGGTTTCAACCTGTCCGAAAGCGGCAGCTCGCCGTTCTCCGCCATTGCGCGCCTGGGCATTGCAGCAAATGTCACCGCCAACCTGATGTCATACACCGACTATTCATTGACCCAGAAAAACGACAAGACTGAACTGCGTGAGGGCGGCAAGAACCGGCCGCGCTGGTTCAATAGCCTGACGTTCGGCGGGCAGGCACGTGCGCAGATCAGCGCCAGCCACGTCAACCCGACTACCACGCCGGGCGCGACTCCTACGCCCGCCACGGCACCGGCCAGTCAGTCCGCTGCCAACAACATGGGCATCGCCGGGACGGCGACAATCGAAGCAAAGACTGTAAAAAGGGTTAAGTTTCGCTTCAATGTGGCCAAACCCCTGACCACTGAAAGTTTGACCAAGCTGTCCAAAAGCCTGGGCGAAGCCTTCAAGGACAACACCACGAAAACCAGACTGGCGGAACTGGCCGACCCTCTCAACGCACGCTATGCCGGCAAGAGCCCGACCGAGGTCATTCAGGCTCAGCTCGACGGGCTTAATGAGCTGTTCAAAGACACATCGTCGCAAAACGACAAACAGTACAAGGCGTTGCGCGGCCTGAAACGGGCGACGATCGAGCACAAAGCGGCGGTCAACAAACACAGTGTGCTGAATGACGCACGTTTCGAGACCAGTAAAACCAATCTCTCCGGTCTCAGCCAGAAAAGCGTCATGACCAAAATCATGGACTCGGTACGGGTCGCCACTGCGCCAGGCAATGCCGAGCGGGTCGCCGAATTCATGCGTAATGACCCCAAGCTCAGGGCCATGGTCAAGGAACTGGAAGGCAGTGAAGGCACGCTCGCCCGAGTGCGTCTGGAGCCCAAGGATGCCATGATCGACGCCATCGACGAGGGCAGTCTGGACGGCACCATGACGCAGAAAGACCTGTCCACCCTGCTGGAGGATCGCAACAATATGCGGATCAAGCGGCTGGTGGTATTCCACACCGCGACCCAGGCAGAAAACTTCACGTCGCCGACACCGCTGGTCAGCTATAACAGCGGTGCCAACCTCAGCGTGACCAAAACGTTAGGGCGCATCAACTTCATTTATGGTGCAGACCAGGACAAACCGATTGGTTACACCTTCGACGGCGAGCTGTCGCGGCCCTCGGCTTCACTGAAGGACGCGGCTGAAAAATTGAAGCAGGAAGGGTTCGAACTGAAAAGCTGATAACGCAAGGCTTTTGAAGCGCCGCCATGAGCGGCGCTTTTTTTATCCTCAAGCGTGCAGAAATGTGCGGGCTTCCTGGGCTTGAACAATAAACCCACGTGTAACGTCACAGAATGATGGCTCATCCAGCGACACCAGCTCGCGTTGCGCACACAGGCGTACATCGCCCTGATCGACCGCAAACCAGCAGCCATGCAAGCGGGCGACGTCGAAGTTAAGGCTCAGCAAGCGCTGCAGATCGGCTGCGCGTTCGGGGCAACGCCCGACACGACAGTGAAAGACCACCATCTCGCTGTGTTCGGGCAACTCGATGACTGCGGCTTCGTTGTCCTGAGCGTCGTAAAGGGCGCACACACCGTTCTGCAAGGTCAGCGAAGTCCCCAGTTGGGCACCCAATGCATTGATGAAGCGCGAGAAGTCAGGTCGCGAGGTTTGCATCGTTATAGTCCTTTAAAAAATAAAACGGTCGGAATGGCCGGACAACAGGCCGCTGCGGCCTGTGTCCGGCGGTGGGGTCAACGGGAAACAGACAGATCTTCAGGGTTCAACTTACCCTCTTCCAGCGCGCTCAATTGAGCGTCGTCCAGTGGGACGGTGCCGGATCGTGGCGTTTGCAACGCAACGTATGCCGCGTCAACGGGCTCGCGGGCTGGCGACGGCTCGCTTGCCTGCTGACTCGCTTCTGGACGACTTTGTGTTTCAGGCGGCTTTGCCGGTTTCAGCGAATTGCGCAGTGACGACACGCCGTCAGCGGCCCGCCCGTCTGCTGCGCGCGCGATGTCCACGCCAAACTGCGAGGCTACTTGCAGTACACCTCTGGCCGAATGGTAGGCGTTTTCCAGCTTCCTCGGAAAACCTCCTAACGTCGTCGGCTGGAACGTGTGCGGCAGCGAAGCCCGGCCTGGATCGATGATGTTTTTCATCGCCGTTTCGGTGCGCTCGAGCATCGGCGTCGCCCCGCCCTGACCAGCCTCTTTCAAGGCCTTGGCCTCACCCGCCACCGACTGGTTGGCATACAGGGTCGAAAGATAGGAAATCGACCCGGTTGCCGCCAGGGTCATGTTGCGCACGATCGTCCCCGCACTGAGCGTGCCGCTTGCCCCCTTCGGCAGGGTTGTCACTGGCGGCAGGGCTGAGGTCAGTGCAGAGCTCTGCACACCCGATATCGCCTTGCTGTAAAACGTAGCACGCACCGACGGATCTAGCAGGTTCATGCCTTTCGCCAGATCCTTGCCCAGATCGGCTTCGACTCGGTCCGGCGTAAAGACCGGAATCTTGCGCCCCTGCGGGTCAACGTAGGTGGACTTCAATTGCAGGATCGTTTGCGAACTGGCAGAGACCGCGCCACCAAACCCGGACGCGAGCGCTCGGGCACTCAGCGTCTGGCCATTGAGCTGGTGAATATCGTTGAGCATCTGGCGCACTGCCTGAGAACCACCAAAGGCACTGTACGCCATCATTTCGCCCACAGGGTGAGTGGACGAGCCCTGAACCTTCATCTGATTCAAGATCGCTCGCTGGGTTTCGACGGACGCTTTGTCCTCAGTCGCTTCCTCGGGCGTTTTCCTGACCAGCTCACCGTTCTGATTTTTGAGCTCAAAGGGGTCAGGAATGACCGAGTTGGTATCAATAGCCTTCATCGGCACCATGTTCAGGCGGTCGTTGAGGCCAGTCTTTTGCAAAGCGGCCTGAAACACCGGTTTCACCACGCTGTTGACGGTCTCGTGGGCAACGCCTGCCACCATCCCCGTAACCAATGCCCTGAGCATGTTCGCGTCGCTGCTGGCATCCGGCACCTTATTGCGTATTCCATCAGCAGTGGACAACCGCACGTAGCCCAGATGCGTCATCGAGGAAAGAAACTGTGGAACCGCCGCCGCAACAATCGGCCCTGCCCCCTTCCAGCCAGCCACGGTGTTACGCGCAGTGACCAGATCACTGACAGCGTTGTCCAGTCGGGCATGGGCAGCAACAGAATTGAGGCGTTTGGCCTCAGGCGATTTGCTGAAATCGGCATGCAGATCAACCAGCGTGGCTTGGGCGTCAACCAGTGCCTGCCGGTTCGCGTGCAAAGCCTCTTTATCATCCCCTTCGGCATCTTGCAGCATTCTGTCCAGCCCAACGATGTGCTTACCCAGCGTCGCGACGCTGTTGCTCAGCCCCTCCCCGATTGACTTGCTGGCACGACCGGCATATTCACCCAGAGCCGTTTGGCTGGCAGCGAGGGCAGCGCGATCTTCGGCGGCATGCGGGCCTTGCGGAGCGGACGCAGCGTCATGCATGAGCTGAAAGTGCTCCAGCTGATCGGCGACTGACGTGGCAAAGCCTTTGATCAGTTGCGCGACTTCGGCTTTAGCGGGCGCGTGACCGGGGTGCACGAACAGGTTCAGCTTTTGCTGCAGGCCAGAGTCCTGGAACTGTTTCAATTGATAGCGCTCGGGAGACAACCGTTCTGCGGCAACTTCAAACGGCAGCTTTTCGGATTCCAGCAGGCCACCAATCAGTAAAGCAGCATGCGGGCTGATCATCGACGCTCCGCTGCCCGGCGCTGTCGCCCGCTCACTCTGAAACACCTCTAACAGTTCCGCGTGGCGTGCCGCTATTTTGAGGCGCGCCGCGCCGGCGGCGGAGCTTTCGGCTGCGTGCGTTCCTGACTGTGACTGCGTGAGCGTCAGCGGCGGGTGCATACCTGGCGTCACCGCATTCGGGTGAGCGGTCGGGCCAGGCGTGGCAACGGGCTGCTGGTGAATCTGAGTGATCTCGACACTGCCTGGTCCACCGATTCGCGAGTTGTTCATTGGAACCTCCCGGGCGCTGAAAGGCTGTCGCGTTTGCCTGTTGGCGTTACCGGCTGAGCCGTCGGGGAGGCTGTCGTTCCGGCGGACCCCATGAACCCGTGCTCACGCCACTCTTTCGCCAGGTCCGCGAACGACTTCATCAACAGCAGCACGCCTTCGGCCGACGCTCGCTCCAGGCCTACCGAGCCCATCAACAACACTCGACCGGTCTGAGCATTCCATGAAAACACGGGGCTGTGGGCGCCCGAAAACATATGGAAGTTGATGTCCATCACGCCAGCAGCGCGCTGTCACGACCACGCGAGGGCAACGCGCCCATGTCACCGTAAATCAGCACCGCGCTGCCTTCATCGCGGTCTCGAAACTGAAGCGTGAAGTCCACTTCGCTGATGTTGAAATTGGCAGATTCGTAGAAACGCTCAGGCTTGGAGATCAGGCTGAGCGCGCAGATTTCATTGATGAGTTTCTGGTACTGGTCTTTGTTGGTCATTTCACGGCCTCTCGATCCGATAGGGCACCACACCTGTTTTTTCCGCCGGTGTGTTCGCACTGAGTCGGAGGCAATGGCATTTTGGTTCCTTGCAGGCGGCGGACAGATCCAGCGAGCGTATTGAAAAATCACCCTGCAACCCCGTCGAAAACGGGAACCTACAGCCGCGCGATGCCACTCACTTCGAGCAACGGCAAGACAAAGTCCTCATCGACCTATAGAACCCGACAAGGACGCGGCGATCGACGCTGGAAAATCCGGAGTACGACGCTGGTTCATATGTCCATCCCATCGAGGTAAAGCCACCATGAGTATCGGTATCAACTCCACAAGTTACCAACCCGCGTCAACCCAGCTGGACTTTTCGGCGTTGAGCGGCAAAAGCCCTCAGACAGACACACTGGCAGGACAGAACAACCAGGCCGTGGACGCTGAAGCCCTGCTGTTCGGTAGCGACAAGCAACAGGATGTCCGCTTCGGAACACCGGAAAACACTGCCCCGAATCTGCAGAATTCTAGCCAGACCGGCGATAGCCAGTCCAACCTCGTCAAGTTGTTCAGCGCGCTGATCATGTCCTTGATACAAATGCTTGCGAACACCATGAAGAATCAGGACACCGCTCAGGACCCGAACGAGTGGCAGGACCCGTTTCAAAACGAAAACGGCCTTGGCGGAGACACATCGCTGGCTGATGATGGTGGCGACGTCCAGCGGCAGACCCGCTAACCGCTTGCCAGCGTTGAGCGCCGCGCCCGAGTAGCTGGCGGATTTGATCGCCTTGTAGGCATCGAGCCAGTCGGTTTCTTCACTCAAGTCTGCCTTGGGTTCTTTGTCTTTCATGCCGAGAACAAACGCACCGCCACGCAAGTGATCACGCGCCTGCGCCGTGAGCAGGCGCTCGCTAAAACCTGCGTTGGCGACCAGGCCACCCGCTGCTGACACGCTGATGTCTACCGCGCCCTGCGCAGCAGGTCGTGAGGCCAGTGCAGGAGCCAGCACGGTACGCAGCGCATTTCGCGCCGTGTAGGTCTGAACGGCGATACCCAGATCCGCAGCCTGGCGCATGACACCCGGCGTATGGCGTTTTGCTGAAGCAGCCATCGCATCGTGCAGTTTTTCCGGCGCGGTGCTCAGGTAATGCAGGTCACCGGTCGCACGGTTCATGACGCCGGTGCCGACCTGATCCATGGCTCCCGACAACGCTCCGGACACAAGCGGGGTCAAGGGCTTGAGCGGTGTCGGTAACCAGTCGCCCTTGTTAATGGCTGGCTGCATGTATTGCAGCACGGACGCCGCGGCAAACGGTGTTGCCCTTAAAGCGCCCGAGGCCGCACTTGCCATGCGGTCGAACTTCTCGGCCTTGGCAAAGGTTTCGCCAATGCTGAGAGCGGTTTCGCCCTCATCAAGCAAGCGTAGGGCACGTGCGCTGATTATTTTGCCGATCTCGACGTTGTGGGCATGAACGACATCCTGATCAGCGTTGATATCGTCTACCGGTAACCTGTGTGCGGCGAATACATGATCTGTCAGGTAATGGGTGATGTCATTCAGTTTGGTCTGCTCGGCCTCACTGAGCACCCTGACCGAACTGGAGGCAAAAGTCTCATGTGCGGAGTGGAAGCTCTCAGTGCCAATACTGGATTGAGAACTGATGGAGCGGTTGATGTACATGGAAATTCCCTCTCTGTGTGCGGATGTTTGATAGCAACGCGCTGAGATGGGCTTAACCGGACGACTTGCTTGCATACAGGCAAAGCAATGAGGCGTCGATCCAATAGCGATGGGGATTGCGAACGTCCGGATGCCCGTCAGTGAACAGGACCGACAAGGCTGAGTGGTCGCGACACCGTTACGGGTTCCTTTTTTTGGCTTTTACAGCAGGGAGATGGCACAACTGTAATAAAACCATGGCAAGCGCCTTACTTCAGAGTGTTAGTTCAAAACCTGGGAGAATTAAGCGAGCGTTAAGTTTGGATCAGTAAGTTTGCAGCGTGGCGTGTTTAATGACTGCGCCACTCTTTCCCCAACCCGCAAAGGAGTGCCGCAATGCCTGGTCCTTTTGAAAAGAAATGGCGGTGCATCAGCAGAACGGTTACTTACGTTGGCTGGTCGTTGTTCTGGCTATTGCTCTGGGACGTGGCCGTGACCCTCGACTTCATGCTGATACAAAGCACGGGTTTTATAGATCTTCCGCTGATGCCACTGACCCTGCTGTGTTCGGCGCTTATCGTGCTGATCAGCTTTCGCAACTCGAGCGCCTACAATCGCTGGTGGGAAGCCCGCACCTTGTGGGGCGCAATGGTCAACAGTTCGCGCAGCTTCGGCCGTCAGGTATTGACGCTGATCGAAAATGAGCGTGAGGACGGCGATAACCCGATCAAGGCCGTGCTGTTCAAGCGTCACGTGGCCTATTTACGGGCTCTGCGCGCGCATCTGAAAGGCAACGTCGGCACGGCGCAGCTCGATGGCCTGCTGTCGCCAACAGAGATCCGGCAAGCGTCGCAAAGCAACAACTTTCCCAATGACATTTTGAACGGCTCCGCCGCCATCATTGCGCAAGAGTTTGCCGCAGGGCGAATCGATAGCATCCGTCTCGCCCGGCTGGAATCGACCATGGTCGAGCTGTCCAACTGCCAGGGCGGCATGGAGCGAATCGCCAACACTCCGCTGCCCTACCCTTACGTGTATTTCCCGAGGCTGTTCAGTACCCTGTTCTGCATCATCATGCCGCTGAGCATGGTCACCACCCTGGGCTGGTTCACCCCGGCGATATCGACCGTGGTCGGCTGCATGCTGCTGGCGATGGACCGAATCGGCACCGACTTGCAGGCGCCTTTCGGCAACAGCCAGCACCGGATCCGCATGGAAGACCTGTGCAACACCATCGAAAAGAACCTGCGCTCGATGCTCGATGCGCCGGAAAAGCACAGGCTGGTCATTGACTCGCAAGGCCCGGAAGGGACTGCGTGGCAGATGCATCGACTGGCCGTTTGATTCCTGGCGGCCAACCATCACCGACGAACGAACAGGCATCGTCGAGTACTCGGGATTTTTCTTCAGAAAACTTCTGACAGCTTGTTCTCGTCGGTCCACCATACAAATGCTCACAGACGGATCAGATACGGAGCACTTACCCAGCGCCAGGAGCCCGCAATTCATTGCGCCATAGAGCGCAGCGGGCCGGGCATTCAGAGAGCAGCCATAAACCAGCTCGCCCAGATAATTCAGCTCACCCTGTTTTACAGTGAAACGTAGTGGCACCGTATACGCTCCCATGACTCCACGCCGCGAACCTAATCGATAGCGTTCGTACTCTCCGGCAGGCAGCCAGAGCTTTCTTGCAGAAAGTGTGCGCAACGGTGAAACCGGCGTGATCGCGGTGTTCGAGCAACGCCCCAATCACTTTCAGAACACCGCCCTCGCCAGCCTGATCCAGCAAGGTCAGGTCGGCCTGATCGACAACCGCGCCCCGGACCTGTCCATCGACGAGATCGTGCAACTGATCCTGGACGAGACCACTCGGCTGAGCGCCCATGGCCTGCAGGCCAGCGCCGGGCAGGCACTGATCCAGCAGAAAAGCGTCCTTGCCGTGGTCGCCCACGAACTGCGCAACCCGTTGACCCCGATCAGCCTGATTGCCGAACGAATGGTCCGGCTGCCAAGCGACCAACTGCCGCGGGTGCGGGAGCTGATCGAGAGTCAGGTGCGGCATATCTCGCAACTGGTCGAAGGGACCATCACACTGTCGGCCAGCATTGATTCGGACGTTTTGGAAATACGTATTTCCGACGATGGCATCGGCATTTCGCCCAGCTTACTGCCGTTCATCTTCAATCCCTATGTTCAGGACGAACACGCCATCGGCTTCAATGGCAACGGCCTGGGGATCGGCCTGACCGTGGTTCGCGAACTGATCGAGGCACATGGCGGCAAGGTCACGGCCGCCAGTCAGGGTAACGGCTGGGCAGTGAGTTTCTGGTGATATTGCCGTTGTCACCATTGCCGGAAACAAGTCCTGACAAGCCTGAAAAACAGGACGGAAACTGCTCTGACTTTCGTGCCTGTGCTCCGAGGTCAGCGGATATTCATTTCGTGACGCTCTGCGCCGCATTCAAGATCGGACGCAGAGCGTCCAGAAGTGTTTTCCCATGCAGTGGCTCATCGTTATGAACAAGTCTGCTTTTGATTCTGGCCGAAGGGCATGGAAACGAGAAGTGGTCGGGCGTTTGAGTCTCGTGCCAGCATCGGAATGAGAGGCCGCATGGGCGACTGGACGATATTCAAGCTGATATCATCGCGAAAACTGCAAGCCGAGTAGCCAACTATGAATCGCCGCAAAAAAATACAGCAGTTGTTAAAAGCTCACGCTAAAAAAGCCAGCGCCAAACTGGCACCGGCGAGCAAATCAAAGTATGTGAGCAAGGCTGATCGGGTGAAGCAGGCGGCGGAATCCGGACAAGACCCGGTAGTTTGTACAGAAAACTGATAGCGCGCTATCGAAGTCTTTAACGAGTATGACCCGCGTCTGCCGACGCAAAATAGCCCGTGGCCTCAACCACCGTCGAGAAACCTGACGTGAGTTGCGTGCTCATCGTTCGCAGGCTCAAAGCCGCAGCCCAGATAGAACCGGGCTCCACTTGCAGTATCAGTGAAAAGCCGCACGACACGAAATTGTTCAGCCGCGTGCTTAACCAAATGTTTGACCAGAGCCTTTCCAATATCCTGCCCTCTGAAGGCGCTGGCCACATAAAGCCTGCGTAACCTACCCACCTCACCCTCCGCAAACGGATCGCGTGAAAGACCGCCGATACCCACCAGACATCCGTTCAGAAACGCGGCCATCAGGCATTCACCTTTCGCATCGAACCGGTTTTTCCCGGACTCCCACTCGTCAATCAGTCGCGAAAGAAACCTGAAACCCTCTGCCGCAGCCTCTTTTTCCAGTATCAGAATCCGCGGTGGCAGATCAGTGACTTTGCGGATCTCAACGTTCTTCATCTGATGACCTTTAGCTGGAAGGATCGAGCTCCAATGGCGATGCAGGGCACTCGCAAGAAAATGCGCAAACCTTCAGCTATTGGCAGTACGCTGAAAAGCGTCTGCATACCGAGCACAACAGCCACCTCAATGACGTCAGCCGCAGGTATAAATGATCACGTGTACGAAGTCACTCGCTTCTGCCCGGAGGGCTTAGCTTCAGGAGGTTACGACGGCTGCGATGGGCTGCGAAGCGGACCAAAAAACCCGCCACCTCGATTGATGAACTGTAAGGTCAGGCAACAAGAGAAAAACATCCCCCAAGCCTGACCTGACTGCAAGCCTCAGGTACCAAACCCCTTGGCAGCCTTGATCAAAGCCTCGCCAGTTTAATTGGCGAACGAATACTCGCCACCCTGCTCCAGCGCCTTGCGATACGCGGGTCTGGCCTGAAGTCTTTGTACCCAGGCGGCAAGGCTCGGGTAAGGCTGGAGCATTCCCTGAGCCTTGGCAAATTCGCCGATAAAGCTCATCTGGATATCCGCGCCACTCAGTTCTTCTCCGAGCAGGTAGGGCGTCAGCCCCAAGGCTTCGTTCAAGTAACCCAGGTAGTTCGCCAGCTCGGATTCGATACGCGGATGCAGCGGCGCGCCAGCGTCACCCAGGCGTCCGACATACAGGTTGAGCATCAGTGGCAGGATGACCGAGCCTTCGGCGAAGTGCAGCCATTGCACGTATTCATCATAGGTAGCACTGGCCGGATCCGGTTGCAGGCGGCCTTCGCCGTGGCGGCGAATCAAATAGTCGACAATGGCGCCGGACTCGATCAGCACGTGAGGGCCGTCTTCGATGACCGGCGATTTGCCCAGTGGATGGATGGCTTTGAGTTCGGGTGGCGCAAGGTTGGTTTGCGGATCGCGCTGGTAACGCTTGATCTCGTAGGGAATGTCGAGTTCTTCAAGAAGCCAGAGAATGCGCTGCGAACGAGAGTTGTTGAGGTGGTGAACAGTGATCATGTAGGGCTCCGCTGGTCATGAGTGAGAGTCTAAGAAAAAGACTGCCCTGCTGCCGGGGAGTGCCCTGAAATGAATGCCATTCGATGAACGTCCTGAAAAAACTCAGGGCTTCACGGGCTTGTGTCGCTGCAGCTGCTGGATCGCCGCTAAACCTGGGGATGTGCTGCAGACTGCCGCCCGCAGCACTTTAAACCGTTCAACGACGAGCACTCAGCCCAGCGCCTCCGTCGGACCAAAGAACTCATAGTGACTCTGATCCTTGGGTACACCCAGATCATCAAGCGCACGCTTCATGAACGCCATGAACGGTTTTGGCCCCAAAAAGTAAGCTTCGACATTACGGTCAACCGGCAGCCATTGTTGCAGGTGCTCAACCGATGGACGCCCTGCCACAACCGGCGCCGGTGCACCGACGGCTGCTTCGCTGTAGATCACATGCGCGGCAAATTGCGGATAACGCGCGTGCCATTCATCCAGTGTGTTCTGAAACGCCTGCACGCTGGCATTGCGGGCGTAGTGGATGAACACCACGGGCCGGTCACCCTGTTCCAAAGCTGTTTCAGCCATGGCCAGCGTCGCTGTGATCCCCACACCACCGCTGATCAGGACCAGTGGTTTTTTCCCCTCGATCAGGGTGAATTCACCGGAAGGCGGGAACAGTTCGACGATAGAGCCCACCGAGACCTGATCATGCATATAAGCAGAGGCGACGCCGCCTGGCTGACGCTTGACGCTGATGCGGTAGCTCGTCCCGTTGGCAGGCGCAGACAGCGAGTAATTTCTGCGAATTTCCCCGTCAGGGGTTTCCAGCTTCAGCCCGATGTACTGACCGGCCTTGTGCGCAATGACTGGCTGGCCGTCGACAGGCTCCAGATAGAACGAGGTGATTTCAGCGCTTTCCTCAACCTTGCGCACCACCCGAAACAGACGCCCGCCTCGCCAGCCGCCCGGCGCAGCCTCGATGCTGTCGTAGGCGTCGCGCTCAGCGTTGATCAGAATGTCCGCCAGTTGCTGATAGGCCGCAGCCCAGGCATTGATCACCTCATCAGTCGCAATCTCCTTACCCAACACCTCACGGATGGCCCGCAACAAGCAACTGCCGACAATCGGGTAGTGCTCAAGAAGAATTTGCAGCGCGACGTGTTTATTGACGATCTGAGAGGCCAGCGGGCCGAGATTTTCCAGACGATCGATGTTGCGCGCGTACATCAGGACCGCATTGGCCAGCGCTCGCGGCTGCGCGCCATTTGCCTGATTCGCCTGATTGAACAACGGACGTACTTCCGGATAATCAATGAGCATGATCCGGTAAAAATGCGTGGTCAGCGCCTCGCCCCCCGTTTCAAGCACAGGCACCGTCGCTTTGATAATGGCGTGTTCAGCTGCGGTCAGCATGGTCTACTCCAGAAATGATGATTTCACTGCTGGAGGCATAGCAACGCGCATGCCAGATAAAAAATCTTATAAAACAAAGACTAATAATTCATAACAGTCAAAAAGACTCAGTCATAATGACTCGAATTCCAGCATTCGAGTCATTACGACCACATCAGCCAGGCGGGATCATTCGCCATCCGGACTCAGCACAAAACTGCCGGATAATTCCACTTCCGCCCCCGGTCGCAGGGAACTAGCGCGGCTGACATCGCCCTAAGCCTCACATCTATGTACTGGCACGACGCTGGTTTCAAGCGAAGGACTTCAGATTCATGTCTTCAAGTAGCACCCCATCAGCGGCTGGCCAACAAGGCCGGCAAACTGTTTCAGCGAATCGACTCATCTTTATATCCGTACTTGTGGCGACCATGGGCGCACTCGCGTTCGGTTATGACACCGGGATTATCGCGGGCGCACTGCCCTTCATGACCCTGCCTGCCGATCAGGGCGGGCTGGGGCTGAATGCCTACAGCGAAGGGATGATCACAGCCTCACTGATCGTCGGTGCAGCTTTCGGCTCGCTGGCCAGCGGCTACATCTCCGACCGGTTCGGGCGACGTCTGACCCTGCGTCTGCTCTCGGTATTGTTCATCGTCGGTGCGCTGGGCACGGCCATTGCGCCCTCCATTCCGTTCATGGTCGCTGCGCGCTTCCTGCTGGGTATCGCAGTGGGCGGCGGCTCGGCGACGGTGCCGGTGTTCATCGCAGAGATCGCCGGGCCGTCGCGTCGAGCGCGGCTGGTGAGCCGTAACGAGCTGATGATCGTCAGTGGCCAGCTGCTTGCCTACGTGCTCAGCGCGGTCATGGCTGCCTTGTTGCACACACCGGGAATCTGGCGCTACATGCTGGCCATCGCGATGGTGCCTGGCGTGTTGCTGCTGATCGGCACCTTCTTCGTACCGCCTTCGCCACGCTGGTTAGCGTCCAAAGGACGTTTCGACGAGGCGCAGGATGTGCTGGAGCAACTGCGCACCAACAAGGACGACGCGCAGCGTGAAGTCGACGAGATGAAAGCTCAGGACGAACAGGCTCGCAATCGTCCGAAGGCGAAGGATTTGCTACGCCAGCGCTGGGTCATCAAGTTGTTGCTGATCGGCATCGGTCTGGGCTTTACCGCGCAGCTCACGGGCGTGAACGCGTTCATGTATTACACGCCGATCATCCTCAAAAGCACCGGCATGGGCACCAACGCTGCGCTGACCGCCACCATCGGCAACGGCGTAGTGTCGGTCATCGCGACCCTGCTGGGTATCTGGGCCATTGGCCGTTACGGGCGTCGGCATTTGCTGATGACCGGCCTGGTGATCGTGATTCTGATGCAGGCAGCGCTTGGTTGCGTGCTGCAGTTCATGCCGCAGAATCTGACCCAGAGCTACACCGCCCTGGCCTGCATTCTGGTGTTCCTGCTGTTCATGCAGATGTGCATATCGCCGGTGTACTGGCTGCTGATGTCGGAGCTGTTTCCGATGCAAGTACGCGGATTGCTGACCGGGACCGCCGTGTCGATGCAGTGGTTGTTCAACGCATCGGTGGCGTTCACCTTCCCGATTGCAGTCGATACCATCGGCAACCCGACGTTCTTCATCTTCGCCGCTATCAACGTTGGCTCACTGATCTTCGTGTTCTTGTGCCTGCCGGAAACCAAAGGCAAGTCGCTTGAACAGATCGAGAAGCATCTAAAGAAAGAGCTGTAACTTACAGCAACAGGATGAGGCCACTGAAGGTCTCATCCGCCTCTTTGGCTGCTCAGCGAACCAGCATGGAAGCTGCCGCCGCGACCATGATCGCCGCCGCACCGCGAAACAGTTTTCTTTGCGCACGCTCACTCGACAACAAATGCCTGATGCGCAAAGAAGCAAAGATGAACACTGCACCCACGGCAAGTAACACGATGACAGTCAGCGGCACCAAAACCATTCCCCAAGTCTGCAAAGAGACCGTTTCCAGACTGATGACCAAGGGTAAAAGTGCCAGATAAAAGGCGATGGTCTTGGGGTTGCCCAATGTAATGGTCAGTCCGGATGCGGCCGCTGACAATAATTCCTTTCTCTTCGCCGGTTTGCCCACCTCTATGGTCTGGTGATCTGCGAACCAGAACTGCCACGCCAGATAACACAGATAAATAGCAGCCCCCCAACGCACCACCTGAAACAGCGCGTTGAAGTGCTCGGCGATCATCGCTAGGGTCTGTTCCCGTTTNTGGCGAGATTTGGCCCAGCAACGCGGCTCGCGATGAAACGGGAACAGACCCTAGCCCGAAGACAGCAAATGACAGGTAGGTCAGATCACCCAGAATCAGCCCGGACAGCAGGCAAAAGCCTGACAGCGCACCACCACTGACACTTCGTGCCACCAGTGCCGCCATACCGGGGCCTGGAATGGCCGCGGCGATGCCAAGGGCTGCCGAATAAGTAAGGACCTGGGTCAGATCAAGCATCTTTCGCTCCTTGAAATACAACGATCACAACAGCTGGAAGTGGTTGGGACAGAGCTATTTGCCAAGCTGCTGCCTGAAAAATACTACGCCCTTCAATCAGGAAAAAATCACCTACTATTGCTGGCAGTGCAGGCAAAGCCGGTAGAATTTTCCTCCAGACTATCGATCAAGGGTATTTATGATTACGCAAACATTGAGCCCTGTTGATATCAAGATCCTCACGGCATTGCAGCAGGACGGCCGGATCACCAATCAGACACTGGCCGACCAGATAGGCATGTCTGCCTCGCCTTGCTGGCGACGGGTGAAGCAGCTGGAAGAACACCGTTATATCCAGAGCTACAAAGCGGTGCTGGATCGGCGAAAGATCGGACTGGGTGTCATGGTGTTCATCCGCGTCAGCATTGATCGTCACAGCGAAGCCGAAGCCAGAAAGTTCGAGCAAGAGGTCATGCAACTGGAAGATGTCGTGGCGTGCTACAGCATCGGTGGCGATGCCGATTTTTTGCTTCAGGTCGTGGCACGCGATCTGGATTCGTTCGCCGATTTTGCGATGACGGTGGTCCGGCGATTACCCGGAATCAAGGAAATGCAAAGCATGTTCGTCTTGAAAGAAATAAAGCCTTTCGTTTCATTTCCGGTAAAACAGTCAGCGCTGTGATGGCCGGGTTTCTGCAATGATGCCCCTCAATCAATAAAGGAATAGCAATGTCCGCAACCGAACCAGCCCCCGTCACTTTCAGCAGCGCTATCCCGATCCTGCGGATGTTCGATGAACGCAAAGCGCGTGAGTTCTATCTGGACTTTCTCGGCTTCAGCGTGGAGTTCGAGCACCGCTTCGAGGCTGATTTGCCGTTGTACCTGGGGATCAGCCGCAACGGGCTGCATGTGCACCTGTCCGAGCACCACGGTGATGCTTGTCCGGGGGCGGCGGTGTTTATTCCCACTCAGAACATCGAGCAATTGCGCGATGAGCTGATCGGCAAGCAATACGGCTATGCGCGACCTGGCATCGTTCAGCAAGGCTGGGGACAAGTACTGGAAGTCTGTGACCCGTTCGGCAACCGGATCAGGTTCTGCCAGAGCTGAAAAGCGGGCCCAAGCGCCAGCCGGATACCGATGAACCCGGCAGTCCGGCCGACGCTGCCCTTCCCGATAACAGACCTCGCGTGACCCATCGTTGGGCAAGCTGGCGACCCCAGGCGCAGAGATGACGCATCCCCTGTCGGCAAAAACCAGGCGAATCGCCTCTAATCCCTTGTAAAAGCGGGTCGAGGCAACATTGGCCCATTAAGTGCACTGGTGCTGATTCATCTTGTATACATGAATGAACACCACCATGACCGCACTCGACATTTCCGAATTACAGTCGGCTTTACGCTCGGGCCAACTGACCCTGACAGCGTTGGTCCACACCCTGATGGCGCACATCGATGCGGATGACCGGCCGGAAGTCTGGATTCATCGTGTGCCCGAGGCGGACCTGCTTGAACGAGTCGCCGCGCTGGAACGTATCGCCGCAGAGCTGGGCGACTCGGTTTACGCGCAACTGCCGCTGTTCGGCGTACCGTTTGCGGTCAAGGACAATTTCGACGTGGCGGGAATGCCGACCACCGCAGCGTGCCCGGCCTTCGCCTATGTGGCCGACGAACACGCTCATGTGGTGCAACGACTGCTCGACAGCGGTGCGCTGTTGATCGGCAAAACTAATCTCGATCAGTTCGCGACCGGCCTGGTGGGCGTTCGCTCGCCCTATGGCGCGGTGCGCAATGCCCATGATCCGGCTTATGTCAGCGGTGGCTCCAGTTCGGGATCGGCCGTGGCGGTGGCGCGCGGTTACGTCAGTTTTGCGCTGGGCACCGACACGGCAGGTTCGGGAAGAGTGCCGGCGGGTTTCAACGGTATCGTCGGGCTCAAGCCCAGCCTCGGGCTGTTCAGCAACCGAGGCGTTTTGCCCGCCTGCCGCACGCTGGACTGCCCGTCGATATTTGCCAGGGACGTGATGCAGGCTTGGCAGGTCACGCACGTCATGGCGGATTACGACGCGCGGGACCCTGCCAGTGTGGAGGTAGCAGCGCTGCCAGTGCAGCGAAGGGCGCGGCGTGTCGCGGTGGCGAAGCGCTGCGAATTCTTCGGTGACGAGCAGGCGCAGGCGGCCTATTCAAAAGCATTGGAAGCCCTGCAAAGCGATCCTCTGGTGACCCTCAAATCAATCGACTTCGAGGTCTTCGCCGAGGCGGCAGCGTTGCTGTATCAAGGGCCATGGGTCGCAGAACGCCGGGCGGCGATTGGCAGGTTCTTCGACGCCAACGCCGGCGACATCCACCCTGTGGTGCGCGGCATCGTACAGAGCGCGGCCTCTTTTGATGCCGTGGATACCTTCAACGCCCGTTACCGCCTGGCAGAACTGACCCGCGCAGCACAGCAATTGCTGGCGGAAGTCGATGTGCTGGTGGTGCCGACCGCGCCGTGCATGCCGACCATCGATGCGGTGCTGAAAAACCCGATCGAACTCAATTCGCAACTCGGTTATTACACCAACTTCGTCAACCTGATGAGCCTGTGCGCCATCGCCATCCCGTCAATCGCACGTGCTGACGGGCTGCCTGCGGGCATTACGCTGATCGGGCCGGCGGGTGCCGACCAGCGAATTGCAGAAATCGCCGCCGCCTGGCAACCGCTGTTCGGCCAGCCAGACCAGCGTGACGCTATTGCGATGGCGCCCCTGCCCTGCAACAGCCCGACCGTCCAGGTTGCGGTGGTCGGCGCGCACCTGGTCGGTCAGCCGCTCAATTGGCAACTGCTCGAAGGCGGCGCTCGCTTGCTGCGCACCACGACCACCAGCGCGGATTACCGTTTATATGCACTGGCAGAGACCTCTCCGCCGAAACCGGGATTGGTGCGCGTGCCTGCCGACGGCACGAGCATCGAAGTTGAAGTCTGGGAAATGCCGTTGAGCCAGTTCGGGGCCTTCGTTGCCGCGATTCCCGCGCCACTGGGCATTGGCTCCCTGCAATTGGCCGACGGCCAGTGGGTCAAGGGTTTCATCTGTGAGCCTGGCGGCCTTGAAGGCGCGCTGGATATCACCCGGTACAAAGGCTGGCGCGCCTATCGCGCCGCGCACATATCTTCCATCGCTCATTGATCAGGGGTAGCACCATGTCGAACGTTGATCGTCGCAGTTTCATCAAGTTGGCGGGCATTATCGGCCTGAGCGCGGCGCTGCCTTTTGGTCGCGCCTACTCGGCCGACGCACCGCTGGTGGTGGGTTTTATCTACGTCGGCGCGCGCGACGACTTTGGTTACAACCAGGCCCACGCCCAGGCTGCCGCCATCATCAAGACGCTGCCCAACGTCAAAGTCATTGAAGAGGAAAACGTCCCGGAAACCGTGGCCGTGCAGAAAACCATGGAAGCCATGATCCGTCAGGACGGCGCCACGCTGATTTTCCCGACCTCGTTCGGCTATTTCGAACCGCATGTGGTCAAGGTCGCCAAGAAGTACCCGGACGTGCGTTTCGCGCACTGCGGCGGCCTCTGGCAGCAAGGTAAAGACCCGATGAACGCGGGCAGCTTTTTCGGTTACATCGACGAGGCACAGTACCTCAATGGCGTGATCGCCGGGCACATGAGCAAGAGCAAAAAACTCGGTTTTGTGGCCGCCAAACCCGTGCCGCAAGTGCTGCGCAACCTCAACGCCTTTGCCATGGGTGCGCGCTCGGTAGACCCCAGCATCGTCACCACGGTGATTTTTACCGGCGACTGGTCGTTACCGGTCAAGGAAGCCGAAGCCGCCAACGGCCTGATCGATCAAGGCTGTGACGTGCTGACCTGTCATGTCGATGGGCCGAAAGTGATAGTCGAGACTGCCGAGAAGCGCGGTGTCATGACCTGCGGCTACCACGCCAGCCAGGCGGCGCTGGCGCCCAAAGGCTACCTGACCGGGGCCGAATGGAATTGGGAAACCCCGTATCGCGCTCACGTCGCGGCAGCCCAGAGCGGCGCGCCGATGATCAACTTCCTGCGCGGCGGGCTCAAGGAAGGCTTCGTGAAGACATCTGCCTACGGCCCCGCCGTCACCGCTGCCGCGAAGCAACAAGCGGATGCCATCAAAGCCCAGATGCTCGCAGGTCAGTTCGTGATTTTCAAAGGCCCGCTCAAGGACAACAAAGGCGCTGTGGTGATTGCCGATGGCGTGGCGCAAACCCAGACCGACATTGCTCTGGAGAGCATGAATTATCTGGTCGAAGGCGTGCTTGGCCAGCTCTGAGGAACGTTCATGAGTCCATCCATAGGTCTGCGCCGTTTTGCCAGCGCACTGTTGCCGGGGCTGCCTACGCTGCTGGCGGTGTTTTCCTCGTGCGTGCTGTTCGGGCTGTTTCTGGCGATTCAAGGCAAGCCCGCCTGGCAGGCGCTGCAACTGGTCGGCGAAGGTGCATTCGGCTCGTGGTTTGCGCTGGAAAACACCTTGCAACGCGCCGCGCCGCTGATGCTGACAGCGCTGTGCGTAGCCCTGCCTGCTCGCGCCGGGCTGATCATCATCGGCGGTGAAGGCGCATTGGTGCTCGGCGGGCTGGCGGCGGCAGTGACGCCGTTATGGCTGGGCCACCTGCCTGCCGCAGTGATGCTGGGCGGCATGGCGCTGGCGGCGATGACCGTGGGCGCGCTGTGGATTGGTCTGAGCGGCTGGATGCGCCAGCGCCGTGGGGTCAACGAGACCATCAGCAGTCTGCTGCTTTCCTACATCGCACTGGCGCTGTTCCGACAGTTGGTGGAAGGGCCGTTGCGCGATCCGGCCAGCCTGAACAAACCCTCGACTCCGCCGCTGGACGATGCCTATCTGGTCGGAACCATCAGTGACGGTTTTGAAGTGCATTGGGGGCTGGTGGCGGGCGTGGTCGCCTGCCTGCTGGCGTATGTGTTGGTGCGCCACAGCGTCAAGGGCTTTGCCCTCGCGGTGGTCGGCGGCAACGTGCGCACCGCCTTGATGATTGGCTTGCCGGTGGACCGCCTGATTCTGCTCAGTTGCCTGCTGGGTGGCGCGGCGGCAGGTCTGGCCGGCATGTTCGAGGTCACGGCGGTACAAGGCAGCGCGAATGCGGCACTGATCGCGGGCTACGGCACCAGCGGCATCCTCGTTGCCTTCGCTGCTCGCCATCATCCGCTGGCGATTATCGTCTGCGCCATTTTGCTTGGAGGGCTGGAAGCCAGCGGCGGACTGCTGCAAAGACGGCTCGGTCTGCCAGATGCGACCACGCTGATTCTGGAAGGCTTGTTGTTCACCAACCTGCTGCTCTGGGAAGCCTTGGGCGGGCGCATCGCGGCCTGGAAAATCAGGCTGTCGACGCTGCACACACGGGTCGACGAGAAAGGAGCGTTGCAACATGGGTGATATCGACCTGGGCACCTTTCTGCTCGCGCTGCTGGCCGGCGCGATCCGCGTCGGCACGCCGTTTCTGTTCGTCAGTCTGGGCGAGTGCCTGACCGAGAAAAGCGGGCGCATCAACCTCGGGCTGGAAGGCATTCTGGTTGCCGGGGCGATGTCCGGCTATGCCGTGGCGTGCCTGAGCGGCTCGGCCTGGCTGGGCGTTGGCGCGGCCGCCGGGGTCGGCATTCTGCTCGGCCTGTTGCACGGCCTGGCCTGCTCGCTGCCGCGGGTCAATGACATCGCGTTCGGCATCGCGCTGATTCTGCTCGGCACGGGGTTGGCTTTTTTTCTCGGCAAGGCCTTTATCCAGCCGCAAGCGCCGATGCTGCCTTCGCTGGCCCTGGGTGCCTGGAGCCACGAGGAACGCGTGCGTTCGGCGCTGAACATCAATGTGCTGTTCTTCGTCGGCGCAGCCCTGGCGTTCGCCCTGCATTGGGGGCTGCGCACCACCCGTTGGGGGCTGATGCTGCGGCTGGTCGGCGACCATGCCGAAACCGCCCAGGCGCTGGGCTATAAACCCCTGAGGGTACGCATCGTGGCCACCGCTGTCGGCGGCGGGCTGGCGGGGATCGGCGGGGCCTACCTGTCGCTTTATTACCCCGGCAGCTGGAACGAAGGCTTGTCCAGCGGCCAGGGTCTGATGGCGGTGGCGCTGGTGATTTTCGCCCGCTGGCGCCCGTTGGCCTGCCTCTGGGCCTCGCTGCTGTTCGGTGCCGCTGGCGCCATCGGCCCGGCGCTTCAGGCAGTGGGCATCAGCGCCGGTTACTACCTGTTTGCAGCCGCGCCCTATGCCCTGACGCTAGTGGTGATGTACGCCACTTGCCGCCGCGGCCGCACGCTGAACGGCGCGCCGGGCGAACTCAGCCTGACGCGATGAACTGATCTTTTCGAGGAGGCATGACATGGCCAGTGGTCTTGGTGGTTTGAACAAGTCGCCCAACGGCGTGGTGATCGGCCTGGCGCAACTGGCGCTGCCCGATCCTCACACCCGCGAGGCGTTGTGGGCACAAACGCAGAAAGTGGTCGGCATGGTGGCCAAGGCGCGGCGCAGCAATCCGGGCATGGACCTGATCGTGTTTCCCGAGTATTCCCTGCATGGCCTGTCGATGAGCACCGCGCCGCAAATCATGTGCAGCCTCGAAGGGCCGGAAGTCATGGCGCTGCGCGAGGCGTGCAAGGAGCACCACATCTGGGGCTGCTTCTCGATCATGGAAGCCAACCCGCACGGCAATCCGTTCAACAGCGGTCTGATCGTCGATGACCTCGGCGAGATTCGCCTGTACTACCGCAAGCTGCATCCGTGGGTGCCGGTCGAACCGTGGGAGCCAGGCGATCTCGGCATCCCAGTGTGCGACGGGCCGCGAGGCAGCAAGCTGGCGCTGATCATCTGCCACGACGGCATGTTTCCGGAAATGGCCCGCGAGTGCGCCTACAAAGGGGCCGACATCATGTTGCGCACCGCCGGTTACACCGCGCCGATCCGCCATTCGTGGAAAATCACCAACCAGAGCAACGCCTTCACCAACCTCATGCAGACCGCAAGTGTCTGCATGTGCGGCTCCGATGGCACGTTCGATTCCATGGGCGAAGCCATGTTCGTCGACTTCGATGGCACGATCATGGCCGAAGGCGGTGGCCGCGCCGACGAAATCGTCTGCTGCGAACTGCGCCCCGATCTGGTCCGTGAAGCGCGTGTGCATTGGGGTGTCGAGAACAACATCTATCAGTTCGGCCATCGCGGTTATGTGGCGGTCAAGGGCGGCGCACGCGATTGCCCTTACACGTACATGCACGACCTGACCGCTGGCCTGTACCGCTTGCCCTGGGAGAACGACGTGGTGCACACCGACGGCAGCTCGTGCGGTTTCGCCGCGCCCGAACGCGACTTCAAACCCACGCCCGGCAGCTGGAAGGAGTAACGCCATGAGTGAACGTCATATTGCGTCGCAGCCCTACCCCTGGCCATGGAACGGCCAGTTGCACGCGCACAACACGGCGTTGATCGTGATCGACATGCAGACCGACTTTTGCGGCGTCGGTGGCTACGTCGACAGCATGGGCTATGACCTGGCGCTGACCCGTGCGCCTATCGAACCGATCAAGGCGCTGCTGACGGTGATGCGTCCGCTCGGCTTCACCATCATTCACACCCGCGAGGGGCATCGCCCGGACCTCAGCGACCTGCCGGCCAACAAACGCTGGCGCTCGCAGCGTATCGGCGCAGGGATCGGCGATCCGGGCCCGTGCGGCAAGATTCTGGTGCGCGGCGAACCGGGCTGGGAAATCATCGACGAGCTGGCCCCGCTGCCCGGCGAAATCATCATCGACAAACCCGGCAAAGGCTCGTTCTGCGCCACCGATCTGGAGCTGATCCTGCGCACGCGCGGCATCGATAACCTGATCCTGACCGGCATCACCACCGACGTCTGCGTGCACACTACGATGCGCGAAGCCAACGACCGCGGCTTTGAATGCCTGCTGCTCGAAGATTGCTGCGGCGCCACCGATCCGGGCAATCACGCGGCGGCGCTGAGCATGGTCAAGATGCAGGGCGGCGTGTTCGGCGCCGTCGGTCATTCGTCGCTGCTTCGCGATCTACTGGAGGCATGAGCATGCGCGCCGCGAGCCTGGAAACGATCGGTGCCAGCAAACATTTCGGGACGTTTCGGGCGCTGGACGAGGTGTCGTTCAAGGTCCGCGCCGGCACCGTGCACGCCCTGCTCGGCGAAAACGGTGCGGGCAAAAGCACGCTGGTCAAAGGCATCATTGGCTACAGCCCGTTGCAATCAGGCAGCATTCTGATCAACAACCGCGAGCATGCGATTCGCACACCGCGCGACTCGCATCAGTTGCAGATCGGCATGGTCTATCAGCACTTCACCGTCGCGCCGGGCCTGAGCGTTGCGGAAAACCTGGTGCTGTCGCGGGGTGATCTGCCGTGGCGGATCAACTGGGCCGCCGAGCACGAGCGCCTCGAAGCGTTCATGGCGGACATGCCCTTGCGGCTCGACATCCATCGCCCGGTCAGCAGCCTGGCCGCCGGTGAAAAACAGAAACTGGAAATCCTTAAACAGCTGTATCTGCAGCGGCGGCTGGTCATTCTCGACGAGCCCACCTCGGTGCTCACGCCCCAGGAAGCCGATGAAGTGCTAGGCCTGATGCAGGCGATGGCGCACCGTGGCGAATTGACCGTGCTGATGATTACCCACAAGTTTCGCGAGGTCAGCACCTACGCCGACGACGTTACCGTGTTGCGCAAGGGTCGCTGGGTGGGCACGGCAGCCGTGGCCGACACCAGCACTCAGCAGATGGCCGCCTGGATGATGGGCGAAGCGCAGTTGCGCAGCGTCAGCACTGAGCGCCCGCTATCGGCGGCCAGCGCGCCGCAATTGCAGGTAGAAAACCTGGACGTGCCGGGCGACAAGGGAACGCTGGCGGTGAAGAACCTTTCGCTGGCGGTGCATCCGGGGGAAATTGTCGGGATTGCGGGCATCTCCGGTAACGGGCAACGCGAACTCACCGAAGCACTGCTCGGCCAACGACCGTTCAGCGCAGGAAAAATCTCGGTCGACGGCCAGCCTTACCACGCCCGGCGCGAACAGATGCAGCGCTTGCGGGTGTTCAGTCTGCCGGAAGAACCCTTGCGCAATGGCTGTATTGGCGGTTTCAGCGTCGCTGACAATCTGGCCCTGCGCAACTTCGACCAGCCGCCTTTGTGCCGTCAGGGCTGGCGTCTCGATCGTCGTGCCATTGGCGCGCAGGCAAAAACACTGATCGAGCAGTTTCAGGTTTCGCCCAACGACCCGAACCGGCCGATCGGCACCCTGTCGGGCGGCAACGTGCAGCGCGCCGTGCTGGCCCGCGAACTGACTCGTGACGTCGCCGTGCTGATCGTCGCCAACCCGGTCTTCGGCCTGGACTTTGCCAGTGTGGCGCTGATCCACCAGCGCCTGATCGATGCGCGCAACAACGGCACAGCGGTTCTGCTGCTCAGTGAAGACCTCGACGAACTGCTGAGCCGGGCCGACCGCATCGTGGTCATTCATGACGGCGAGCTGGTTTTTGCATCCCCCGCAGCGACCGCCGACCGCACCGAGCTGGGTCGGCACATGGCCGGTGCCGAACAGCATTCGGAGGCGTTGCCATGATCAGCCTGCAAGCGCGCCCTTCCGCCTTCCTCTTCGAGCCCTCGCGTACAGCGGTGGTGATCATCGACATGCAGCGCGATTTTCTGGAACCCGGCGGGTTCGGGGCCGCGCTGGGCAACGATGTCGCGCCTCTGCAAGCCATCGTGCCCGCCGTGCGGCAACTGCTGGCGCTGGCTCGCGACCAGGGTCTTGCAGTGATTCATACCCGCGAATCTCACCACCCGGACCTGGCCGACTGCCCGCAAGCCAAACTCGAGCACGGTTCACCGGGGCTGCGCATTGGCGATCCGGGGCCGATGGGGCGCATTCTGGTTCGCGGCGAGCCCGGCAATCAGATCATCGACGCGCTGACGCCCATTGCCGGTGAATGGATCATCGACAAGCCCGGCAAAGGCATGTTTTTCGCCACCGATCTGCACGCCAAGCTCGCCGAAGCGGGCATCACCTACCTGATTTTTGCCGGCGTCACCACCGAAGTCTGCGTGCAGACCAGCATGCGCGAGGCCAATGACCGGGGTTATCGCTGCCTGCTGCTCGAAGACGCCACCGAAAGCTATTTCCCCGCGTTCAAACAGGCCACCCTGGACATGATCACCGCGCAAGGTGCGATTGTCGGGCGGGTTGCCTCGCTCGCCGACCTGCAACTGGCCCTGCACACAAGGAGTACGCAGTAATGGACATCAACCTTCCCCATGTGGTCGCCGAAGTGACCCACGCCTTCAACGACTACGAACGCGCCCTGCTGGCCAATGAACTGGCCACACTGGATGCCTACTTCTGGAATTCCGAACAGACCGTTCGCTACGGCGTCGCGGAGAACCTGCACGGCGCCGACACCATTGCGCGCTATCGACGCCAGTGTCAGCCGGTCGGGCCGGGCCGCACGTTGTTGCGTACCGTGATCAGCACCTTTGGCGAAGACTTCGCCACCGTCAGTACCGAATTCCACGATGGCGTGACTCAACGTCTGGGACGACAAATGCAGACCTGGGCTCGCCTTGAGGGCGGCTGGAAAGTCGTTGCCGCACATGTCAGCATTGACCTGAGCAGCCTGGAGCCACGCCCTTGAATCCCCCGAACACCACCAACGCGCTGGCAGAAGACGTCTATCGCCGGCTCAAGCAGGAGATTTTCGACTTTTATCTGCTGCCTTACGACCGGTTTACCGAAACCCAGTTGGCAGATCGTTATCAAGTCTCGCGAACCCCGATACGTGATGCGCTCTATCGCCTGCAACGCGAAGGCTATCTGGACGTAGAGTTCCGGCGCGGCTGGTCAGTCAGACCGCTGGATTTCAACCAGATCGATCAACTCTACGACCTGCGCATCGTGCTTGAATGCGCGGCGATCGAACGTATCTGCGCCTCCTCCGACGTGCATCCGGAGCTCAATATCCTGCGCGCACACTGGCTGATCGCTCCCGAGCGCAGGCAGGTCGATATGCAAATCGTTGCCGACCTCGATGAACAGTTTCACACGCAATTGGTGGCGGCCTCAGGCAACCTGGAAATGGCCCGGGTTCACCAGGAGGTCACCGAACGCATCCGCATCGTCAGACGCCTCGACTTCTTCAAAAGCGCCCGCATCGAACACACCTACCTCGAACACGCCGCCATCCTCAACGCATTGCAGGCGCGCAAACGGGATGAGGCGTTGTTGCTGTTACGCTCACACGTGGAAATCAGCAAACTGGAAGTGCGCAAACTGACGATCTCCATGCTCACCGATGCGCGAAGGCGGCATGAGGCTTGATGACTGAGTGCATAGACGCTCAACTTCGCGGAGGACAGACAAATGCGTGAGCGAAAATCCGCACGATTGCTGGTAATCAGCCCGTCACGAGCAGTATTGCTGTTCAGATTTCAGCATAAAGAGGGTGCGCTGGCCGGCAAAAACTATTGGGCAACGCCTGGCGGTGGCGTCGAAGACGGCGAAACTTTTGAGGCCGCTGCCATGCGTGAACTGCGCGAAGAAACCGGTATCCGGGTCAGCTCGGTCGCTGAACACATTGCCGACAGAAGTTTCCCGATGCTGCTTCCCAGCGGCGAAACCGTGCTCGCAGTTGAGCGATACTACGTTGTGCATGCCGAGAGTGAGGCGCTCTCTCGGTCAGAATGGACTTGGCAGGAAACTCAGGTCATGGCGGAGCATCGTTGGTGGTCCGCTAACGAGCTGAAATCTACAGAAGAAATCGTATGGCCAGACAGCCTTTCACAAATGCTCGAGGATGCGGGGGTTTGGGGGCAGAAGCTGTTTTAGACGTTATGCATCCAAGGTGCATAGTGCACAAGCTTTTCAAGCGCTTCAATTGCAACGCTGCACCATTCCGGCACCTCGTTGAATGTGTATTCAACATCTGACGCATCGGTGATTTCTGCTTCTAGCTCAGCTTTAGCCCTTGAATTGTCAAACAAATACGCCCGACTCGTTGCTTGAATTGCCTCAGGAAGCAGTGCCAAGCATCTGTAATAACGTGCACGTACCTTGTCCGGTGTGACGTTATGCCCCCCGTCCTTAACACGAATTGCAACACGGTTGATATTGAGATAGCCCGAAAATCCTTACTTCGACACTTCACAAAACCGCGCACTGGTTACCCATGATGAGCACAGCAAAATTCTGCCAGCGCTGTCTGCAAAAATGCAATAGCAACGCAAGTCATAAGGTTACTTGACGGATCGTGACATGCGTCACACCTGAACGTATCGTCAGTCAATTGCACACGGCATTGCAGATCGAAGGCCAGGACATTTTCATCTCGTGCAGCATCCTGTCTCTGGGGCGAACACTCAATCTGGATATAACGGCAGAACAGGGTTATCTGTTGAACAGGCCGATGCGATCAGAGGCGCTGTTGCGCATTATCAGATCGGCTGCCGAATGCAGTGCCTGAGCGTCCCGGCTTACCGAGCCAGGCCAGACTAGAGCGGTTCAACTGCGCCGCTACTTGCGTAGGGCACCAGGCAAACCGCTGCGTTTCACGTCAACCAGTGCCATAACAATGACGTGCCGATCAGCCCGACCAGCGAGACGATGGTCTGCAACACCGACCACACCCAGAGCGTTTGTTTCAACTGCAGACCGAAGTATTCGCGGACCATCCAGAAGCCGGCGTCGTTGACGTGGCAGAAAAACACCGAGCCCGCACCGATCACCAGCGCAATCAGCGACGCCTGCACCGGCGCCAGACCGGCCATCATGGGCGCGAGAATACCCGCCGTCGTGGTCGTTGCCACGGTGGCTGAACCGGTGGCCTGGCGCAGGGCCACGGCAATCAGCCAGGCGAGCAGCAGATAAGGCATGTGCGCGCCTTCCGCCACTTTGCTGATGGTCTGGCTGACCCCGGCATCCAGCAGCGTTTGCTTCAGACCACCGCCTGCGCCGATGGTCAGCAACAGCACGGCAATCGGTGCCAGGCTTTTACGCAGCGTTGCGCCAACATGCTCACGAGACAGGCCATTGGCCCAGCCCAGGCAAACGGTTGCCGCCAATACTGCGATGCCCAGAGCCACCAGCGGCTCGCCGAGAAACTCCAAGGTCAGCGCAACAGTGCTTTCGGGTTCCAGGGCGACCTTGGCCAGGGTGCTGCCGAGCATGAGAATCACTGGCAGCAGGATGATCAGCAACGATACGCCGAACCCTGGCTGACGGCTGGCTTCAGGCTTGGCGCTGAACAACTCGCCCAGCTCGGCAGGCTGTTCGATGTGCATGCGCCCGGACAACCAGTTGCCATACAGGGGACCGGCGAGAATCACCGCGGGCACAGCGATGCACAGCCCCAGCAGCATGGTCAGCCCCAAATCCGCGTGCAGCGCACTGACGGCAATCAGCGGTCCGGGATGAGGCGGCATCAGCGCATGCAGGGTGGTCATGCCCGCCAGTGCCGGAATGGCGATTTTCAGCAGCGGCTGCCCGGACTGACGCGCCATGACGAAGATGATCGGCACCATCAGGACCAGGCCGACTTCAAAGAACAGCGGCAGGCCGATGACCATCGCGACCAGCGCCATGATCCACGGCAGCATCCGGCCTTTGCCCAGTTTGAGCAAGGTAGAGGCAATGCGATCCGCCGCCCCCGACTCGGCCATCAACGCCCCGAGCATCGCGCCCAGGGCGATGATGATTCCGGCCTCGCCAAGAATGGCACCAGCGCCTTTGCTGAAGGCTTTTGCAACCGACTCAGCCGGTAAGCCTGCGCCTATCCCGGCAATGAACGTACCTACCAGAATCGACAGAAAAGGCGGAAGCCTGGTCGCGCTGATCAACACGATGATCGTGGCAATGGCAATCAGGCAGCAGATGATCAGCCAGGTGTCGTGAAGCACCCAGGCAGCAGACGATAAATCCAATTCAGGTCCCCTGTCGTATGGTTAAGTGCGGGTGCCCATCGCGAGCACCGGTCTGGAAATGGAAACAATTGGTTTCAATATTTTCAGACGATACCGGAATGCGCCATGACGTCGCGAAAAAATATGGATTCAACGCAGGTTTTGCCGCCTGGATTTTCAGACTGAAACGCCCGTTCAGGCCGCAATCACGGCCCGTTCGGTGCAGATGCACCGCACAGGCTATGTGGGTATAGTGCGAAGGCAACGAGTGTTCAGGGCACGCGGTCCAAACGGCAGCCCCGGCTATTCTCAAGGCAATGCGTCATACAGTGTCTGATCAGAGCCGCGGTCAATCACAGGATCACTCGACGGGAAATCAGATGACCTCATCCAGTCAGCGTCTGGCCTTGCTTGAAGCAGTTGTCGAGCAGTCATTCAATGCCGTATTGATCACCGATGCCGAAATGACCGGGGGCGGGCCGTTCATTGTCTATGTCAATCCGGCGTTTTGCGCGATGACCGGTTATGCCGCAGAGGATCTGATCGGCGTATCGCCACGGATTCTGCAGGGGCCGGAGACCGACCCGCAGATCATCGAGCGGATGCGCCGCTGCCTGAGCGAACGTCTTTTTTTCGAAGGATCGACGATCAATTACCGCGCAGACGGAAGTCCGTATGTCGTCGAGTGGAAGATTTCTCCGGTACGCGATGAAGCGGGCGTCGTGTGCAATTTCGTTTCCGTCCAGCAGAACATCAGCCCGCGCATTCGAGCCGAACGCGAACAGTACCTGCTGGCCCAGGCGCTGAACGCGGCGCTCGATCCGATCATCATCACCGACCGTAATTCCGTCACTGTGTTTGTCAACGAAGCCTTCCAGAACATTACCGGGTACAGCGCGACCGAGATTGTCGGCCAGAACCCGGGGATGCTGCGCTCGGGCAAACACGATGAGGCCTTTTACGCGCAGTTCAACGAGACGCTGGCGAGCGGCGAGCCGTTTCGCACCACGTTCATCAACAAGCGCAAGGATGGCTCTCTTTTCTACGCAGAACACAGCATCTCCCCGCTCCGTGATCTGGAAGGGAAAATCACTCATTACGTGAGCATCAGCCCGGACGTCACCACCCGCATGGGACGCGAACAGCAACTGCTGGAGTTTGCCCACAGCGACCCGCTGACCGGCCTGGACAATCGCCGAGCGGCCGAACATACGCTGGAGCGCCTGATCAACACGACACGGGTGTCGGGACGCCCCTTCAGCCTGATCATTTGCGACATCGACCATTTCAAGCAGGTCAATGACCGTTACGGACACCCCGCCGGCGACAGCGTGTTGAAAAGCGTCGCCGACATCCTCAAACACCAGGTCCGAATGTTCGATGTTGCAGCCCGCTGGGGAGGCGAAGAGTTTCTGGTGCTGGTGGCCGACAGCTCGTTGAATCAGGCTGCCGAACTGGCCGAACGTTTGCGCAAGGGCGTTGCCAGTCTGGAACTGACCGAAACCGGCTGCATCACCATCTCACTGGGCGTCGCGGAACTTGAGTCAGGGGAAACCGCAGCCAGCCTCATTCAGCGCGCGGACAAGGCGCTTTATCAAGCCAAGCGCCTGGGGCGCAACCGGGTGGAACGCGCTAGCTGATCACCGGGCTGACGTGACGTAGCGCCTCGCCAACCTCCCGCATGCCGTAATCAGGGCCGGGCGCCTTTGACCAGTGCGGGTATCCTCAGCACCTTGGTCGCCGCCGTGATGTACACCCACGACTGCGAACCTGTCGAACAGAAGGCGAGGTTGCCGGTGTCTTTCGCAGCAATCAGCAGTTTGCCCAACAGCTCGCCCTTGGCAGAAAACACCTGAATGCCCTCTTTGCTGCTGCTCCAGACATTACCCTGCTCATCGACCTTAACGCCGTCTGCGATGCCCGGCGAAACCTCGACAAACGTCCGCCCGTTGCTCAACACGCCATTATTCACCTGATAGACCATGATGCGATGCGCCAGCTTGGGGTTCTTGAAATCATGGGCCAGTTGCGAATCGGCGACGTATAACAGACGCTGATCGGGCGAAAAGGCCAGGCCATTCGGAGAATGAAGCCCGGGCGTCTCGAGCCTGGTCAGTTCGTCACGCTTCGGGTCATAGCGATAAAGATACTCACCGCCCTGCTCTGGCTTGCCTCCGTAACTTTCCGCCTTGTTCAGCACGCCGAAGGTCGGATCACTGAACCAGA
This sequence comes from Pseudomonas syringae pv. cilantro, assembly GCF_001293775.1. Classification (GTDB taxonomy): domain Bacteria; phylum Pseudomonadota; class Gammaproteobacteria; order Pseudomonadales; family Pseudomonadaceae; genus Aquipseudomonas; species Aquipseudomonas syringae_P. Next base: position 121,840 of record NZ_LGLN01000077.1, on the reverse strand, counting down.
TGTTGCCGCTGTCATCGACGACAACATCGTTCGGACTGTTCAGGCGCTTGCCCTGATACGTGTCGACCAGCGTGCGCCACTGACCGTCTGCCTCCTGACGCACAATCGCCCGTTCGCCATGGGAAGCGGCAATGACGCGCCCTTCGGCATCCCGTGCACGTCCATTCTGATAATGGGCAGGGTCGAGCCAGGGGGTAACACCCTCACCCTCTTTCCAGCTCATGACCTTGTTGGCCTTTACATCGCTCCAGATCAGTCGTCCTTCAGCGAGACAGAGCGGGCCTTCCGCCCACTGTGCATCGGCGGTCAGTACCTGCGCTTTCGCACCGGGTGCGATCAGCCTGGCAAACCGGGCATGGTTATCCACCACCGATATCGGCGACGCCGGGTCTGACGCCAGCGCTGCGTTGGCCATGAGAAAGACGCTACTCAGCAGCAGGGCGAACGTTTTTTTGCCTGGTCGACCAAAGACTCGATTCATACAGATGTCCTGATATCAATACGCGCAAGCGCCACGAGTACGTTTGGCAGCAGCTTCAGGCTTGAGTTTCACGATCAACTGCACGTTGGGCTGATCACCCACGGTGCGGCTCAGATGCCCGACCCGATCGTCATCAGGACGCGCTTTGGCGGTGCTGTCGGCGTTGAACTGCATCTCGCCCGGCCCCTGAACCAGCACCGTGCCATCGGTCGTTTCCACCGACCATTGACCCTGCAGGGTGATGACCCACTGCGGGCCGGGGGCGTGATGCCAACTGCCGACGTAACCTGGCGGCAGAACGGCGTAGGCAATGCTCTCGACCTCATCGGGCGATACACCAATCCATTGCGGCTCGGCCGGCGGCGCATAGCTTTTGAATTCAAGCCCCTCGATCCGGCAATGATCGACATGAGTCGCGCCCTTTTCGTCCGCCCATACGGTGGCGTATTTGACAGGCGGCTGAAGCTTGCCATTGCTGGTGGTGCTGTCCGATGAATTGCCTGGCACGGCGGTGACTGCGGCAATGGCGCTGCTTGCCGTGCAGGCGACAAGACTGGCCAGCGCGAGGGTGAAGAGCGTTTTCACAGGTAAATCCTTATGCATACGAAACCGAGTAGTAAAGCGTCGGTTTCTTCGTGGTTCGAATGTTTCAGAGAAAAGGGCCCGCCGCGAGACAAGGCCCTGGCATCGCATTACAGCTTCGGCAACTGACCGAGACGGCTCATCATTTCGGTCACTATTTGCAGGTCCAGCAGGAATTGCCCGGTGGTCTTGAACTCGCTGTCCGTGTGGCCGGTGTACTTGACGTCGGGCCTGGCCAGGCCGAATTGCACACCGTTTGGCAAATCATGGACCGATGTCGCACCGGCAGACGTACCGAACTTATGTTCCATCCCCAGATTCTCGCTGGCGACGGCCAGCAGTGTCTTGACCCATTCACCCTCCGGGTTGCGATACATCGGCTTGGCAATCGAATAATCGAACGCAGGCTTGATATCGGTTTTCTTGCTCCAGGCGGCAAGCTTGTCGGCGATTTCTGCCTTGAGCACGTCCGCAGACTTGCCCTTGGGCACACGCAGGTTGACGGCCAGTTTGAAAACCTTTTCATCCATCGCAACATAGGTCAGAGAAGCGGTCAGCGGGCCCATGAACTCATCGGAGAAACCGATGCCCAGCTTGTTTCCCAGATAATCCAGCCCCCAATTGTCAGCCGCATATCGCGCAGCGTCCGTGATGTGGTTGTGCTTGAGCGCAACGTTGCCTTCCAGGCTGTTGATGAAATCCAGCATCCGTGCAACCGGATTAACGCCGGACTCGGGGTCGGAGGAGTGCGCGGATACACCGGTAATCGTCAGCTTGACGTCTTTGCCCTCGACCTTCGCGGCCACCTCGAAGTTGCCGCCGTTGCGCTTGATGTAATCAGCGCCCGCCTGTTGCAGGCTGGCTGCAAGCTCCGCGGGCTTGTCCGTCACCCATGTGGCGACCGACTTCGACGGAATCTGGTTAGTGGCCATGCCGCCGGTCACCGAGGTCACTTCCGCGCCCTCGCCTTGCGCCGTTCTGCGGGTAAACCCGGCCATGACCGTGCCGTAGCCTTTTTCGGCAATGACCACCGGATAGCTGCCATCCAGCGCCAGGTTGTAATTAGGCGTCGGATTGCGTTCGAAGTAATAAGGGATGGCATCGCCAGTTGTTTCTTCAGTCGTGTCGATCAACAACTTGAAGTTTCTGGCCAGCGGCAGCTTCTCTTCCTTGATCACTTTCATGGCATACAACGACACCACGATGCCATTCTTGTCATCCTCGGTACCGCGCCCGTACATGCGATCACCGATCAGCGTGACGTTGAACGGGTCCAGCTTCGTACCGTCCGGCAGCACCCAGTTTTCCGGCGTGACCGGCACTACATCAGCATGAACATGAATGCCTACGACCTCATCACCGGCGCCATCGAGCGAGATTTCGTAGACACGGTTATCGACGTTGCGAAACTTCAGGTTGAAGCTTTCGGCAAGGCGCTTGATCGTGTCGGCTATCTTGATGAATGCCGGGTTTTCATGCTGCGCAACGCCGTCGACCCGAACGGTGGGAATCGCCACCAGCTCGCGCAGGGTTTCGGTGGCCGCACTGCCGTATTTCAAACGCGTGTAAATACCGAGCAAACGATAGACATCGTTCTGCTGCGTTTCGGACAGTTTACCGTTAGCGAGAAAGGCACTGATGGCCGGTTCCAGATTGGCGCTCCTGGCGACATCGCTTTTACTCAGGCCTGACAGAAACTGCCTGAAATCAGTCAGCGATGCATCACTGGACGTCTTCAGAATGGCCGCGCTCTGTTGCTCGGTGATGTTGGCGTGTGCAGCGCTGGCAAACGTTGAAAGACTGGCCAGCATCAGCGTCGCAGCAGCCAGTTTTTTAAGGGCAAAGTTCATTGTCGTGGGCATTCCGTGGCGAAAGTTCTGAAAATCCTGATCGCTCGATCAGAAAGCTTTCAACGTTACACCACGACACAATGATGCGGGAACCCCAGGTTGAAATATGGCGGGCGGTGTGTTTCCTCTTGTTTACGCATTCAACTGACCCTGTTGCGCCGAGAAGTAGCGCAGTCATCTATCCACACCAACGGAATTCCCCCGCCGCCGCCGACTCCCACTAGTGACTGGCAAAACGCCAGAAAAATTACCGTGAGAGGAAAGCCCATGAGCACTTCATTCAAGGTTGGCGACGCTGTGCGCTGGAATTCAGAAGCGGGTGAAATACAGGGCAGGATCACTAAAGTGCACGTCAAGGATGTGGAATTCATGGGTAAGCACCGGCCAGCCTCGAAAGATGCGCCGCAGTTTGAGGTGAAAAGCGACAAGACCGGCCACTCGGCTTTGCATCACGAAGACACGCTCAAACCTGCCTGACGGTGCAGTGTGCGTGGTCAGGCACGTCGAGCGGGCTGGTCGTTTCGGCATCAGCGACACGTATCGAAATAAATACAATTGGAAATGAAATTCCAGTGGCTGTATGAAGTGGACAGGTCCCGCGTCCCGCGCAACCTGGGCGGGATCCACCAATCGCTCTTTGACAGTTAACAAGCCCGAGGCTTCTTATGAATTCGTCCCTGTCCCGCCGCAAAGTTCTTCAGTGTGCGTGTTGTCTTCCCGTGGCCGCAGCGCTGATGGAATTCCCGTCCATGGCCCAGGCTGCGCCGACCTCTCCGCGCACCGTCATGACCGCCGACCAGGCGCTAAAAGCGCTGCGTGATGGTAACGACGCGTTCATGACGGACAAGGTCATCAAGGTCATCAAGGTCGAGAGTGACCGTGACCGGCGTCTGGAGATTGCCAAAGGTCAGACGCCGTTCTGCATTCTGATCTCCTGCTCGGACTCACGCGTACCGCCGGAACTGTTGTTTGGCCGTGGCCTGGGTGAACTGTTCATCGTGCGCAACGCGGGCAACACTGTGGATACCGCAGCACTGGGCTCGATTGAATACGGTGTCAGCCAGTTGGGTGTGCCGCTGGTGGTGGTGATGGGTCACGAGAAGTGCGGCGCAGTGGCCGCTGCCGTATCGGTGGTCGAAGACAGCACGGTTTATCCGGGCGCGATAGGCCAGATGATCGAACCTATCCTGCCTGCGGTGTTGACTGCCAAGGCCAGAAAAGGTGCAAGCCTGCTGGAAGACTCGGTCAAGGCCAACGTTCAGCGCACCGTTGCACGCTTGCGCACGGCGTCCGAGCCGACCCTGATGAATCCGATCAAGGATGGCAAGGTCAAGGTAGTTGGCGCTTACTACAGCCTGGAAAATGGCAAGGTCGATTTCTTCGACGTCTGAGCCACGCGGGTTTTAACGCACATCATTCAGCGCACGGACTGCGCTGAACGTTGCGCATGACAGACCTTTCGCGCTGCACTGTTTGCGGTTCAGCCTGGCCTTGAGCAGAGAACTGTTCATGGCGTGCCTGCGCCCCATCAGGCACAGGCACAAGGCACACAATCACCCCTCGATCACACCACAAGCAGCCCGATCTCCGCCACCGCCCAATGGTTTGGGCATATCGGCATGGTTGTCGCCGCCTGCGTGGACCATCAACGCGTGACCTTTGATTTCAGACAATTTCTTCAAGCGCGGCGCCAGTACCGGGTAATCCGCTTTGCCGTCGGCTGTCACGTACAGCGCAGGCAGGTCACCGAGATGACCGTCAGCATAAGGGCCTAGGTGCTTGCCGGTCTTGGCCGGGTCAAAGTGCCCGCCTGCTGCCAGCGCTGCTACCTTGGCGCCGTCTTTGGTGCCCGCCTCGCAGCTAGCGTTTTCATGCACGTGAAAACCGTGGATGCCCGCAGGCAGACCGGTAAGTTTCGGGGTGAACAGCAAACCGTAGTCGGTTTCGCTGACCGTCACGCTGCCGATGGGTTTGGGCGCGCCGTCGGCACTGACCATGTTGATCGGAACGTCCAGCGATGCCGCTTGAGCACTGAGGGAAAAAGCGCCAAGCAGGCCCAGCCATAGATGAGTTTTCATAGGTTTCAATGCGTCCCTGGTCTGGTAATCAGATTGGACGTCGCCTTGAGCAGCGTGCCTGAACATGCCGCGCAACGTCCGTGATGTCACAGAAGATATGACCACAGGCAGGCGGAGTTTGATGCAAAAAAATGCGAATGGGTCGCCGGAGGAATTGATGCAAAACGTCACCGCCGGGAGGTCGACGTGCCTCTCGACCTCCCGGCGGTAAGGGCCTGCGCATCAAAGTCTGCGCAGAGCGGAGGATCAGATGTCCAGGCAGATCTTGCCGAAATGCTGGTTGGTCTCCTGATACTTGAACGCTTCGACGATCTCGGTCAGCGGGAACGAACGGTCCATGACCGGACGCATGCCATTGGCATCGATGGCGCGGATCATGTCCTGTTGCTGGCTGCGGCTGCCGACCAGCACGCCCTGCATGCGCAGTTGTTTGACCAACGCCGGAACGAATTCCAGCTGACCGGCAACACCGCTCAGAATGCCGATGACCGAAATGTGGCCGCCCACTCGCGCAGCGTTCATCGAGTGCTGCAGAGTCGATGGCCCGCCGACGTCGATAATGTGGTCTACACCGCGCCCACCGGTCAGCTTGCGGGCCGTCTCGCCCCAGTTGCTGTCCTTGCGGTAGTTGATCAGGTGGTCGGCGCCCATGGCCTGCAAACGCTCCAGTTTTTCATCGCTGGAAGACGTCGCGATCACCGTTGCACCAACCATTTTGGCGAACTGCAAGGCGAAGATCGACACGCCGCCAGTGCCTTGCACCAGTACGGTATCACCGGCTTTCAGCGAATCATCGACCATCAGCGCACGCCAGGCGGTGAGCCCGGCAGTGGTCAGCGTGGACGCTTCAGCATGGCTGTAGCCCAACGGCGCGCGAGTGAATGAGGTGGCACGGGCTGTGACCTGCTCGCGAGCGTAGCCGTCGACGCCGTCGCCCGGCACTGTGACAAACCCTTCAACCAGCGGCTCGCCGCTGATCCACTCCGGGAAGAACGTGCTGACGACCGAATCGCCAACCTTGAACTCGCTGACGCCCTCGCCTACCGCTGTGACCACACCCGCACCATCGGCCATGGGAATACGCTTTTCAGTCGGCGCCCACATGCCGGTGACGACGGCGAAGTCATGATAGTTGAGCGAGTTGGCGTGCAGACGCACGGTGATTTCACCGGCTTTGGGTGCCAGCACTTCGCTGTCGCCAACGCTGACCTGATCGTAGCCGCCGCCGGCCTGCACGTAGATAGTGGTGTTACTCATGGTCAATCTCCTATCAATTCAACATTAAGCAAAATGACGAAATGTATAAACAAAACTTAAAGTTCTTTCTTGAGCCGATCGGCAAACCGGTCGATGGCCAGTTCGTCGCGGCGGAAGTAAGTCCATTTGCCAATCCGCGTGGCCTGAACCAGCCCGGCACGTTGCAGGATAGCCAGATGCGCAGACGCCGTGGACGCCGACAGGTTGGCCTTGGCCTGAATGTGCGACACGCACACGCCTATCGCCGGATCACCGTGGTCCTGGGGAGGAAAATGGGCTTGCGGGTCTTTCAGCCACTCCATGATCAACATGCGAGTGTCATTGCCGACCGCTTTGATTTGCTCAAGAATCATGGGGCATAACATTACGCTTTTTTACGAAATGTTCAACCCTTGATTTGAAAAAAACAGAGAGCACAGCATTTGATTGCTGCTTCACATCGGCATGCCAAATAAAGCACTCTGTCACATTTATACAATCAAACGCACAGTCGCGAGCACACGCCCCATGATCAATCTGAAATACAGCGCACTGACCATCCTGTTGTCGGGCATAGCAGCTATGGCTCAGGCTCAGGCTCAGGCTCAGGAATCAGACTCGCACCTGGACAAGATTATTCAGACGGGCCAGTTGACGGTCTGCACCACGGGCGATTACAAGCCTTACACCCTGTTACGCGAAGACGGCGAATACGAGGGCATCGACATCACCCTCGCCCGTTCACTGGCAAAAAGCCTGGGCGTCACCGTGCAGTGGGTGCCAACAACCTGGAAGAGCCTGATGCCGGACATGGTCGCCGGAAAATGCGACATCGCCATGGGCGGTATTTCGGTCAGCCTGGAGCGGCAGAAGAAAGCCTTCTTCAGCAACACGCTGGATATCGACGGCAAAATCCCGCTGGTACGTTGCGAGGATCAGGCGTTATACCAGACCGTCGAACAACTCAATCAGCCTTCCGTGCGCCTGATCGAGCCTGCCGGCGGCACTAACGAGGCGTTCGCTCGCGCCCATCTGCCGAAGGCGTCGCTGGCCTTTCACGACAACAAAACCATCTTTCAGGAGTTGCTGGACAAGAAAGCTGACGTGATGATCACCGACGCCTCCGAAGCGCTTTATCAACAGAAGCGCATGCCGGGTCTGTGCGCCGTGAATCCGACCCGCTACATGCAATATGGTGAAAAAGCCTATCTGTTGCCGCGTGACGATGTCGCCTGGAAAGCCTATGTCGACCAGTGGTTGCACCTGAGCAAAGCCACCGGCGAGTATCAACAGGCGCTGAGCGAATGGCTGGCGGTACCCGTCACGCCCTGACGGATATTATTTAGCCATCACCTCAAGTCAGGATTTTCGACGCCGATAGTTACTTGTTCCTCGGTGCAAATGACGAGGCCCTTGATAGCTTTCATAGGGAAATCCCGATGACCCAGACTCAAACGCCTGCTGACAGCCTGACCGTAAAACAGCGATTGATGGCGTCTACATTCGCCATCATTGCTGCGTTTATCGCGCTATCGGTGTTCATGATCCACACGCTCAAGACATCCACTGAAAATGTCGATGCGCTCTACAGCAAGGATTTTCTGGCCACTGAGGCGGTTAACAATATCGACGGTGCGCTCACTCGGGTGGACATCAATATTTTGCGCATGATCGCCATCGGTAACCCGGAACAGACGGCGGGCTGGAAGAACGAAAACGAGGCTGCTTTCGCCAAACTCGACGAGTTGACCGTTCAACTGAGCAAGAACACCGCAGAAACCCTTGATGTGAACCTGACCCAACAGTTGCAGCGCGACTACCTAAAGTTGCGTGACGGCATGCGGCACCAGACCAATGTGATCCAGACGGGTGATATCGCCGCTGCGACCACTATCAACCGGACCGAGGTCAAACCCTTCGCCGAGCAGGTGTTCAAGACCCTGCAAACGCTGCGCGAGCAAGGCAAGCAGCACGCAGGCGAGCGTTTCGCCGATCAGGAATCCAGCGCCACCAAAGCCACCAACCTGTCCATCGGTGCTACCCTGGCGATCACAATACTGGGCGTGATCGTGACCCTCATGACCATACGCAGCATCCTTTCGGCGATTGGTGGTGAGCCTGGCAACGTCGCAACGCTCACCCGCACTATCGCCCGCGGAGACTTGAGCAGCCCGATCACTATCAGCGCCAATGACACCTCCAGCGTCGCGGCTGCCGTGTTCGCGATGCAGACCCAGCTGCGCGACACCCTGCAACAGATTTCAAACTCTGCGACCCAGCTGGCCGCCGCTGCCGAAGAGATGACTGCCATCACTGAAGACGGTGTGCAGGGTATCCAGCGTCAGAACAACGAGATCGATCAGGCCGCCACTGCGGTCAATGAAATGACCAGCGCAGTGGAAGAAGTGGCGCGCAATGCCGAGCACACAGCGCGCTCGTCGAGCAATGCGACCAGCGCCGCGCAAGACGGTCTGGGGCTGGTCAAAAAGACCGTGACTTCAATCAACATCATGAGCACAGATGTGCAGAAAACCGCGACCCTGATCGGCGAACTGGCCGGCCAGTCGCGCGACATCGGCAAGGTGCTGGATGTCATCCGGGGCCTTGCCGAGCAGACCAATCTGCTGGCGCTTAACGCCGCGATCGAAGCTGCTCGCGCGGGCGAGGCCGGGCGCGGGTTTGCGGTCGTGGCGGATGAAGTTCGTGCGCTGGCTCATCGCACTCAGCAATCGACCAGCGAAATTGAACGTCTGGTGACCAACATCCAGAACGGCACTGAACGCGCCGTAGGCTCCATGCGCGGCAATACCGAGCTGGCCAGCGAAACGCTTGGCATTGCCGAAGGCGCCAATGAATCGCTGACCGTCATCAGCGCTGCGGTGAGCGAGATCAACGATCTGAATCTGGTAATCGCCAGCGCTGCCCAGCAGCAGGCCCACGTCGCTCGCGAAGTGGACCGCAACCTCATGAACATCCGCGACCTCTCGGCACAGTCTTCATCGGGCGCACAACAGACCGCCAGCGCAAGCCGTGAGCTGTCGACGCTGGCGCTGGACCTGAACAACATCGTGGGACGTTTCCGCCTGTCCTGATGCCATTCTTACCCCTTGTGTAACAGCGCAAGGGGTACAGCCGGGTAATGAATGGGTCCCGCCCTGCCCGCCATTTTTCAGCGCATTCCACATATTTGTTGCAAGCGCTTTGCGCCTGAAATAGCGTGTTGTCCTGGATGAACACGGACGATTCGCATGAAGCCCAGCAAGCCCATCACCCGCGCATTTTGCGTTGAATTGCAGCAGGAGCTATCGATCGCTGCTGCCCGACGCGAATACTTCTCCCAGGAGCCACCCCGCGCGCGATTCGAATTTCTCTGCTCGAACAAAGCCTGCCGGGCGCTGGGGGCCAAGGTGACCGGGGTACGCTATGACGTGAAGCCACAGGACAACCCGACCTTCGTCGCCGCGCATTTTCGTGCCAATCCGCACTACGATCACCATCCGGGCTGTGAGTGGGTGGATGCTGACGCAGAGGACGAGGTTGAGGACCCGATTGAGGATACCGACGTCCAGACGCGCTTGCGCAAGGCCAAACGCAAGCTGGATGACTACATCGACGTTTTCGACCCGACCCTTAAGCAGCCAGCAAGCAAGCAGCCTGCCAAAGATGCGTCCGGCCTGGAGAAGGCTGGCGCGACCGAGCAAAGTCCGCCCGTCGCCGATCCGCCTACAGAACCTGCTGCACCGAAGTCACCCCGTTACAGCGAGACGCGTACCAACAATCTCGAGCGGCTGGTGGACAGCTATCGCCAGGCCAAAGCCGAACTGTCACTGGAAGATTTCAAACTGCTGAAACTCAAGGTTCCCGGCCAGGGCGAAGTTTCCCTGCGCTCGTATTTTCGCCACATGAAATACGCCAAACCGGGTGAAAACGGCCGCGTCCTGTATGGCGGAGGACTGGTCGAGCAGCGTTACGGGCCTGGATTCAAATTCAAGTTCTTCGACCGCCTGGAAGGCAAGCTGGTGACGCTCTACGTGTCACCTGCGCACATGCAGGCTTATCGTTCCAGCCGTTACATCAGCGAACTGTTGAGCCACGCAGACGCGGTAAAGTTTTTCACTGTTTATGCACTGGGCACCCTCACTCAAAGCCCGTCGGGCAAGAGCTACAGCCTGGAAGTCGACGACTTGCGGCATCTGGCAATTGTGCTGGGGCCAGCGAAAGAGCCGGTTCAGGAAGCGTCGGCGCCTGCGTCCTGAGCGGCGTGCCAGTGCGAGCACTGGCACGAGCGATACTTCTCGTCAGGTGCTCAGCCGGTCAGACCTTGACGATCCACCCGGCTGGCGGCTCAATGTCACCCGCCTGGACACCTGTCAGTTCCTTGTACAGGCGCTGAGTCACCGGGCCGACTTCGGTCTGGCTATAGAACACATGCAGGTTGTCCTTGTAGGAAATCCCGCCAATAGGGGTAATCACGGCCGCAGTGCCGCAAGCACCCGCTTCCTTGAACGTGTCGAGCTGGTCGATGAACACATCGCCCTCTTCGACCCTCAGGCCCAGACGGGATTTTGCCAGCTCGATCAACGACAGGCGTGTGATGCCCGGCAGCACGGAGGGCGACTTGGGCGTCAGGAACACATCGTCATTAGTGATGGCGAAGAAGTTGGCTGACCCCACTTCCTCAATCTTCGAATGGGTTTGCGGATCAAGGTAGATGCAATCCGCGAAGCTGTGTTTCTTGGCCTCTGACCCCGGCATCAGGCTGGCAGCGTAGTTGCCACCGACTTTGGCAGCGCCCGTGCCGTTTGGCGCAGCACGGTCATAACCGGAAATCACGAAGTTGTTCGGCTTCAGGCCGCCTTTGAAATAGGCACCGACCGGAATGCAGAAGATCGAGAAGATAAACTCGGGCGCGGTCCGCACGCCGATATTGTCGCCGACACCGATCACGAACGGACGCAGATACAGCGCGCCGCCGGAGCCATACGGCGGGATGAAGCGTTCGTTGGCCTTGACGACCTGCTTGCAGGCATCAATGAACACATCAGTGGGCACATGCGGCATCAACAGGCGAGAACAGCTGCGCTGCATGCGCAGAGCGTTCTGATCAGGACGGAACAGGTTGATCGAGCCATCTTTGCAGCGATAGGCTTTCAGGCCCTCGAAGCACTGTTGACCGTAATGCAACGCGGTTGACCCCTCGCTGATGTGCAGCGTGTTGTCTTCGGTCAGCGCTCCCTGATCCCAGGCACCGTCGCGCCAGTGAGAGCGGTAGCGCTTGTCGGTCTTGATGTAGTCGAAACCCAGAGTGTCCCAGTTGATGCTTTCTTGACTCATAACGCCCTCTATCATTTTAGCGACTGCCTGGACGAGTCAGGCCAATGCCTTATTCTGCCAGATCATTCGGAGCCTGAGGCTTGAAATAATTGCAAACTGACATGGCGTTTCTGAAGCAGGCCCACCGGCAGACTTCTGTTATGCCCGGTTGGCAGCGCGATAATAAAAAAACCCCGTTCCTTGCGGAACGGGGTTTGGGTGTTTCAACTCAGGTGCGGTCAGAACGCGTAGGTTACCAGCAGCTCTTTGGTCACCTGAAAGTCCACCGACATCATCACGCTCAATGCGGTGATGGTGAAGATGGAGAACACGAACAGCTTGCGAGCCCAGACCGTATCGTCGACGGCCTTGTAGCCTTTCCAGGCCATGTACAGCCAGTACATGCCCATGCCCGCCGCGACAGCGAGATAATTCAGGCCCGCGTAACCGCCTACCGTCAACATCAGGGTCGCCACGAGGAAGGCCAGGATGTAGAGCAGGATGTGGCGTTTGGTGACCAGAATGCCGCGTTTGACCGGCAGAACCGGGATCTTGGCCGCACTGTAGTCGTTGAAACGGAAAATCGCGATGGCATACGAATGGGGCATCTGCCACAGGCTGAACATCACCAGCAGCGTCAGGGCCGCAAAATCGAAACTGTTGCTCACTGCGCAGTAGCCAATGACCGGAGGCATGGCCCCCGACAGACTACCGACCAGCGTGCCGTGAACGGATCTGCGTTTCAGGTACAGGCTGTAGAAGCCGACGTAGATAACGAACCCGATCACTGCAAACAATGCAGCCAGTGGATTGGCCTCGGTGTACAGCAAGGCAACGCCTGCAACACCCAGAATGGTTGCGTAGAACAGGGCCAGCCTCAACGAGACCAGGCCCTGCACCAGAACCCGGTTACGGGTCCTTTCCATTCGCTGATCGATATCGCGATCGATGCAGTTATTGAACACACAACCCGACGCAACGACCAGGGAAGTACCGATGATTGCGGCCAGAAACACGCCGAAGTCGATATTCCCCTTGGAAGCCAGAAAAAAGCCACCTGCCACCGAAAGCACGTTACCGAAAATGATCCCCGGCTTGGTGATTTGGATAAAGTGCTTCAGTGACATCTGGTATTCCTCAATGCGCCATCATTTCGCGGTGGACGCTGAAAATGATCCACAGCGACAGGCCGACCAGCAGAACGATAACCATCGTGGTAAAGGCGAAGGCCATCACGTTGTTGCGCTGCACGCTCGTGAAGTCCAGGTGCAGGAAGTAATGCAAGTGCACCAGGATCTGGATGATCGCGAAGACCAGAACGATCGCAATCGTCATATCTTTCGGCAGCATAGGCGACATCACCAGGGCAAACGGAATGGCGGTCAGAATGACCGACAGTACGAAGCCGATGATGTAAGACTTTACGGAGCCGTGACTATTGTCTTCAGCGGAGTGATGCGAATTTGACATTACAAAGCTCCCATCAGATAGACAACGGTGAACACGCCGATCCAGACAACGTCCAGGAAGTGCCAGAACAGGCTCAGGCAGCTCAGGCGCGTCTTGTTGGTGTTGGTCAGGCCCTTTTTCTGGACCTGGAACATCATGATCGCCATCCAGATCAGGCCGCTTGTCACGTGGACGCCGTGCAGGCCGACCAGTGCAAAGAACGCCGACAGGAAGCCGCTACGGCTAGGGCCGAAGCCCTCTTCGATCAGGTGATGGAACTCATAGATTTCCATGCCGATAAAGGCAGCACCGCACAGGAAGGTCAGTGCCAGCCAGCCCAGTACCTGGCTTTTCTTGCCCTTGTACAGCGCCAGCATGGCAAAGCCATAAGTGATACTACTGACCAACAGGAACGCGGTTTCCACAGCCACGAACGGCAGCAGGAAAATGTCCTGGCCCGACGGGCCGCCCGCGACACTGTTGACCATCACGGCGTATACCGCGAAGAACGAGGCGAACAGCACGCAGTCGGTCATCAGGTACAGCCAGAAGCCGTAAACCGTCATGCCACCGCTGTCGTGGTGATCGTCATGCCCGTGATCATGGTCGTGACCGTGATCGTGGGCTCCGGAGTTGATAGCAATATTCGACATGTTTAAACCTGTTCCAGCGAGGACTTGACAGGAGTGTATGCACCGTTGGCCGCCAGGACCTTGTGATGCTCACCTTCAATACGCGCTACTTCTTCAGCCGGCACCATGTAGCCCTGATCATCACGCACAGCGTGAGCGACGAAGACCGCAATGGTTGCAACCAGGCTTGCGCCAACCAGCCACCAGATGTGCCAGATGAATGCGAAGCCGAACACCGTCAACAGCAGGCCCATGTACAAGCCGGTAGGCGTGTTGTTAGGCATGTGGATCGACGTATAGCGAGCAGGAACCTGATAAGCGGTACCAGCACGTTTTGCGTCGGTGAACGGGTCTACGTCGTCAGCCTTTGGCAGCTCGGCAAAGTTGTAGAACGGCGGTGGCGAAGAAGTGGACCATTCCAGAGTATGGCCATTCCATGGGTCACCGGTCAGATCGCGGTTGCTGTCGCGGTCACGAATACTGACGAACAACTGGATCAGCTGCGAAGCGATACCCATGGCAATCAGCACGGCACCGAACAACGCGACGTCCAGGTAGATGTTCCACTCTGGCATGTCGGTTGCGTTCAGGCGACGGGTCATGCCCAGGAAGCCCAGCGCGTAGAGCGGCATGAATGCGACGAAGAAACCGACGATCCAGAACCAGAACGCTGCCTTGCCCCACTTCTCGTTCAGGGTGAAACCGAACGCTTTAGGGAACCAGAACGCGAAGCCGGCGATGTAACCGAATACCGCACCGCCGATGATGACGTTGTGGAAGTGAGCGATTACGAACAGGCTGTTGTGCAGTACAAAGTCGGCACCCGGGATCGCCAACAGAACGCCGGTCATGCCGCCGATCGAGAAGGTGACCATGAAGCCGAGAGTCCAGAGCACTGGCGCGGTGAAGCGCAGACGGCCCTGATACATGGTGAACAGCCAGTTGAACAGCTTCACACCCGTCGGGATCGCAATGAGCATCGTCGCCAGACCGAAGAAGGCGTTGACGTTGGCACCTGCACCCATGGTGAAGAAGTGGTGCAGCCAGACCATGAAGCCCAGGATACAGATCGCGCCGGAAGCGAAGATCATCGACTTGTGGCCAAACAGGCGCTTGCCCGAGAACGTCGAGATGACTTCCGAGAACACACCGAAGGCCGGCAGGATCAGGATGTACACCTCAGGGTGACCCCACGCCCAGAACAGGTTCACGTACATCATGGGGTTACCGCCCATTTCGTTCGTGAAAATGTGGAAGTCCATGTAGCGGTCAAGGGTCAGCAGCGCCAGGGTAGCGGTCAGGATCGGGAACGAAGCCACGATCAGGATGTTTGCCCAGGTGCAGGTCCAGGTGAAGATCGGCATGTCCATCAGTTTCATGCCAGGGGTACGCATCTTCAGTACGGTCACGAGGAAGTTGACCCCCGTCAGCGTCGTACCTAACCCGGATAGCTGTAGCGCCCAGATGTAGTAGTCGACCCCCACGCCAGGACTGTATTGCAGCCCGGAAAGAGGCGGATACGCGACCCAGCCGGTTTTGGCGAACTCGCCGACACCCAGAGACAGGTTGATCAGCAGCATGCCTGCAACCAGCAGCCAGAAGCTCAGCGAGTTCAGGAACGGGAACGCTACGTCGCGAGCGCCGATCTGCAGAGGCAGAACGATGTTCATCAGACCCGTGAAGAACGGCATCGCCATGAAGATGATCATGATCACACCGTGCGCGGTGAAGATCTGGTCATAGTGCTCAGGCGGAAGGAAACCTTCGGAACCGTTCTGGGCCATCGCCAGTTGGGTACGCATCATGATGGCGTCAGCAAAGCCGCGCAGCAGCATGACCATGGCAACGATGATGTACATCACACCGATTTTCTTGTGGTCGACGGAGGTCAGCCACTCAGACCACAAGTACGTCCACTTGCGGAAATAGGTGATCAACCCGACAACCGCAATACCGCCGAGCGCGATCATGGCAAGTGTCACCATGACTATCGGCTCGTGGAACGGTACCGCTTCCAGACTTAATTTGCCAAACATCGTTTACTCCTCTGCCCCAGCAGCTGAATTTTTGCCTTTTTCCGCATCGGCGTTACCGGCCACTTCCTTCTCACCAGCGACGTGCTTCTTGCCTGGATTCATACCCTCATACTTGTCGATGACGATCTGGAACAGGTTCGGAGTGACCGAGGAAAAGAGTTCGACAGGGTTACGTTCGCTCGGCTTGATCAGTTCGGCGTACTCGTCTTTGCCAAGCTTTTTAGGCGAGTTCTTCACTTCGCTGACCCAGGCGTCGAAATCTGCCTGGCTGGTAGCGATAGCCTTGAACTTCATACCGGTAAAGCCAGCGCCGCTGTAGTTGGCCGAAATACCGTTGAATTCGTGATTCTCGTTGGCAATCAGGTGCAACTTGGTGTGCATGCCTGCCATCGCGTAGATCTGACCACCCAGACCCGGGATGAAGAACGAGTTCATCACACTGTCCGACGTGACCTGGAAATTGATCGGGGTCTTGGCCGGGAAGACGATCTTGTTGACCGTGGCAATGCCGTAGTCCGGGTAGATGAATACCCACTTCCAATCGACCGAGATCGCCTGAATGGTGACCGGCTTGACGTCGGATTCCAGCGGACGGTAAGGGTCCAGCTCGTGAGTCGAGACGTAGGTGATATAGCCCAGAAAGACCAGCAGCAGCATGGGTACGCCCCAGACTGCGATCTCGATCTTGGTGGAGTGCGACCAGTCCGGAGTGTACTTGGCAGCCTTGTTCGAAGCGCGATATTTCCAGGCGAAGATCAGGGTCATCAGAATGACCGGGATCACCACAATCAGCATCAGCAATGTAGCAATGATGATCAGGTTACGCTGCTCGATACCCACCTGCCCTTTCGGATCGAGCAGAGGTACGCCATCGCATCCACTGAGCAAAAGCATACAGAAAAGGGCCAAGAAGCCAAAAAACCTGGGGTACCTTTTTTTACTCATTTCACGACCTCTAAAAGCAGCTTGCGCGGTGCAGTTGGGTTTCGACCGCCAACACTTCGCCCTGCCAGTGCCGGCTAATTTTTTTGAATTGAACAAGGGCCTGCCAGTACGCATTTCGGCATATCGACAAATCCGGGTTTAGCGATGGATTCTTGTTTTTTGAGTTGCTGGAACTGCCCATAGTTCAGGACAGACGTTTTCAGCGCGGCCATTATACGCCCTCGGAGGCAAGCGTTGCGCTGCCTGTTCAGAGTGCACAGGGGACGCTCCTAGCCTCAAAATTCTGATCGTTCAGCCAGGCTGGACGACAAGTGCTGGGGATTGTAGATATGTAAATTTTTAATGACTATGCCTAATTTTGTAACAGTTAATATCCGAGACTGCAACAATCACCCTCGAAAGACGTGATCCAGTCGAAAAAAAGCCTCGTAATCACGAGGCATTTCTTTCAAAAGCCCCTGTTTTTAGTAAGGTTTGCGGCGGTTGCGAATGATGCACGCCGGAACCAGTACTGCCGTCAGGACGAATGCCACCAATGCCCATTGGGCGAGTGACAATCCAAGAACTGGCGGATATGGCGTTGTGCAGAATCCGCTGACCTGAAAGCCCATAGGAAACAGTGTAGCCAATGGCAGACCGTCGACAATGGGTTGCAAGGTATCGATCCCGCAACTGGCGGACGGATTGGCCAGGATCCAGACATGACGCCCGGCAGCCACGATACCACCCAATGCGCTCAGGGTAACCAGCGCCTCGAATGCCGTGATGCTGCGACGTCCCGGCATTGCAGCGCCAAGGAACGCGAAGATGGCGATGAACAGCAAGGCATATCGCTGCAGGATGCACAGCGGACAAGGGGCCTCGCCCAGCACGATCTGCATGTACAAGGCGCCGCCGATCAGGGACAGACAGATGATCCCCAGCAGAACCAGAAAGCGCTTTTCGCGTCTTAGGTACAACGTGTTGTCACTCATTTACAGGCCTTATCGAAATGGTCGGGTGATTCGCCGGCGTTACAGGGCGGGCTCACAGGGCTCAGGCCGCGGCATCTGGCCTGCGTCGCTCAAGCGTGCGGCATGATCATCTGCCCGCCTTGGCAACTCAAGCGCCCGGCAGCCATACGGGCAGATTTTGCCGCCAGATGGTCCTGCGCTCCACAAGACTATCTCGCAAAAATGCCATATCAGGATCCTTCTATATATAGAAGGCTGCGTCAATTTGACGCAGCGCTTCCTTTATATATAGCTGCGGCATTTTGACCCAGCCTGCACATGGGTCAATATCCGGCCTCAAACATATCCGTAACACCTGCGCCGCCTGCGACGATTAGCCGCACCCCTTTTGTCGCACGCAGAACCATTTGACCGTAAGGAAATCACAGTGCCACCACTCTGACAGGTTGTGGCAATTCATGTGAGTGACCGGGGATGCATCGAACGTCTGCCGCCGCCCCGCATCCGAGAATGCAACGCGCACAACGTCGCGTTAAAAATCCTCAAGCCTGTCCGCCGCAGGTCGATACCCTGTCATCGAAAGCTGTTTGCCGCCTACAGGCGACGAAACACCTAAAGTCAGAAGGTTAATATGTCCAAGAACGTCCGAGCAGATTCTCTCTCGCTGCTCCTCTTCACGTTGCGCAGCGGCAAGCTGATGGCGATCAACCTGTTGAAGGTCAGCGAGATCATTCCCTGCCCTCCCCTCACCCATTTGCCGGAGTCGCACCCGCACGTGAAGGGGATCGCCACACTGCGCGGTTCCTCGCTGTCGGTCATCGACCTCAGCCGCGCCATTGGCGAGCGTCCACTGGCCGACCCCGATGGCGGCTGCCTGATCGTCACCGACGTCAGTCGCTCCAAACAGGGCCTGCACGTTCAGGCGGTCAGCAAGATTGTGCACTGCCTGACCACAGACATTCGTCCACCACCCTACGGCTCCAGCAGCAAGTCGTTCATCACCGGGGTGACCCAGGTCGATGGCGTACTGGTGCAGGTGCTGGATATCGAGAAAGTGATTCACGGCATTGCCCCGGCGAGACTTACCGTGCAGTCGACAGAGCTGGCCAAGGAAGACGCGGAGGTGCTGAGCAAGGCTCGCATTCTGGTAGTCGACGACAGTCAGGTCGCGCTTCAGCAGTCGATCATCACCCTGCGTAACCTGGGCATCGAATGCCACACCGCTCGCAGCGCCAAGGAAGCCATCGATGTACTGCTGGATTTGCAGGGCACGGCGAGGCAGATCAACGTGGTGGTTTCAGACATCGAGATGTCCGAGATGGACGGCTACGCGCTGACCCGGACGCTTCGCGACACGCCTGACTTCCAGGACTTGTACATCCTGCTGCATACTTCGCTCGACAGCGCGATGAACAGTGAGAAGTCCCAGATTGCCGGGGCCGACGCCGTGCTGACCAAGTTCTCGTCACCCGAGCTGACCAAATGCCTGATCGAGGCCGCACGCACCGTCGTCGCCAAAGGGCTTTAACGAACGACACTTCAACGACAGAAGTCTTGACCGTACGGACGCTGCCGCGAGCGTCCGTACCCGCGTCCCGGCCGAAACCCACCGATGCATCGGCCGAACATTACTGGCTGATGCGCCGCAATCTTGGCGACTCGCTGCCGCAGACGCGCTGGCCGACTGATGTCGTGGTTACCCCCCTCACCCTTGACCGGGCGGCTGAAACTCACCGCTTGCTGACGTCAGGTTATCTGGGTGGCGCAGGCAACGTCCCGGATTATCAGACTTGGCTGGCCGCGTTCGAACGCGATGCCGAATACGACCTGTCGCTGTGCTTCCTGGCCATGCGCAACGGCGCAGTCATCGGTGTGATCACTGGCTGGACCAGCGCATTCATCAAAGACCTGGTGGTGCATCCCGATGCCCGCAACCTTGGAGTCGGCTTCGCCCTGCTGCATCATCTGTTCGCCCACCTGACCCGCCGCCACGAAGCAGCCGCCGATTTATACGTCATGGAAAACAACCTGGTGGCGCGACGCCTTTACGAAAAATCAGGCATGTCCTACGTGAAACGCATCGCTATTCCTGCATCCTGAAGCGGTCGCCGCAGTCGGCATAGCGATCTTTCGCGCCCCGGCGGTGGCGCAGTACTTGCTTCGTATCCCTTACAAGCCGGGCAAACGACCAAATATTGTCGTCCGTCGCGCATTTCTGATCGGGTCATCGAAACAATGAATATCCAGTTTTCCTGCGTAGGTTGCGGCGGTTGCTGTACCGATCACCACGTTCCTCTCACCCTGGTCGAAGCCGGGCAATGGGCAGCAGACGGCGGCAATGTGATCGTTCTGACCGAAGCGTTTCTGACTAATGGCTTCGGTGTGCCTGCTGAACAACTGACCCACGCCACCCGGCGCTCGACCGAAGTGAGCAGCGGCAGTACCACGGCTTATGTGGCGATCACCTTCGCGGCCTACAACGTCGGACGCTGCCGGAATCTTGGCGAGCAGAACCTCTGCCGCATCTACGAGCGTCGGCCGCTGGTCTGCCGCATCTATCCGATGGAGATCAATCCGCACATCCCGCTACGCCCGGAAAACAAAGGCTGCCCGCCGGAATCATGGCAACAGGGTCCGGACCTGATTGTCAGCGACCGGCTGGTCGATACCCAGCTGAAGGCCCTCATAGAGCAGTCACGCCAGGCCGACCGCGACGAGATCGTGGCCAAACAGCTGATTTGTCAGAAACTGGGCATTCGCACCACGGCGCTCAAGGGCAACGGCTTTGTGGCTTATCTGCCGGACATGAACGCGTTCGCGGCGGCCATCGAGCAGGTGACCGGCGAGGCTGACGTGTCGTTCGAAAACGCCGGCTGGGCATTTCATGTCGCCGGGCAACTGGCGTTGAGCACCTTGCAAGACGAAGGTGCCGAAGTGACCGACCGCCAGCCGGAGTCCTATCTGTTCATTCCGCTGCAGGCCGCCTGAACGAACAAAAGCGTGCTGTCAGCGCTTGCCCATCGACCTGCGGGTGCCCGCCGGTGCGACGCCGGGCGTCTTGTGATGGCCGTGCTTGTTGGCTTTCTGATACCAGGCCTGATCCTTCCTGGCCTGGGCGAACTCCGCAGGCTTGAACGGAAAGCTGAACGGCGCAACAGCACCCTGCTTGTCGGAATCGGCTGCAGCGTCGGTTGCGGCGTCTTGAACAGGAGATTGTTCAGGCGTGGTCATGGTGTCACCAGAAAGTCGAAATGGCCGGGCGAGCGCCCGCGGTCGCGCAGCATACCTCAATCACCGGGCAACTGCTCAGGCCTCCTGTCACCGTCATTTGTAGAACAGATCGATCATGATCTCGGCTTCGAACGGCCCCGACTTCGGCCGCGCCTTGTTCCAGACCAGCTCGGCATTGAAGTCAGCGCGCGCCACGAGGGTTTCCCCCAGCAGCTCGGCCAGATGGAACGATTGGTTGTACGGCAACGCAGTGCGGTTGACCGCACTGATAATGCGAATGCCCACCGAGTCGTTATCCGAAGGAACCAGCAGCTCGCCAGACACACTGCCGGTCACCGGCCGAAACCGGGCATCGATGCTGAACGGCGAATCACAGCTGCGACTGGTCGACAGCGAAAATGGCTGCGTCGCAAACGTTTCGCCGACGACCACCGGCTGCATGCCCACCTCGCCGAAATCCACGGTTTCAGGAAGCACTTCCAGCGCCGCATCGCAGGCGACGAAACGCAGCCCGCTCAGGTTATTGATGACGTAACTCAAGCTGCGCCCCGGCAACCGGTCTGGCCCTGTCGAACCTCCCAACTGAAAGAACCGATAATCCGTCAGCTGGCTTGCCACGCCAGAAGGCGGCGTCGCGCCGGACTTCTGGATGAGCACGGAAAATCCGAGGTTGAAGCGTACCTTCGGGCACGTGTCGAGGCTGGCTTCCTCCTCGCGACAGACCGGCAGGAAATGCCCGGTGCCGACTCGCCCACTGCTCTGCAGATGATCGCTGGCATCGAGCGTCAATCCGGCACGAATGCCTTGGCCGATCACTTGGTTGTCCGGGTTCAGATAGAGGAACACCTCTTCTTCGCCCGGCTGCAGGCTATCCCTGGCGCATTCCACCTGAATGTTCAGCGGTTCGGAACGCCACACCACTTCCCCGTCAGCCAATGACGCGGGGATCGCGACGGTGCTGTTCAGGCTATCGTGGATCTCGGTTGCCCCCGAGTTCTGAACGGTGCAGACCAGCGCAAAGCCTGAGGTCGGGGACAGCATCAGCGGTAACAAGACAGATCGCAGCCAGCGACTGGCCGAAGGGGGGTTCATATCAGCATTCTTCCTGAAAAGAGGTGTTCTCCAACAGGCGGGCCATAACGCCCCCCTGTCCGTTTATACGCGCGCAATAAGCGCGCCGTCCGCCGTAATCGGTCAGCGCGTTGTACAGAAGTCGATGTTGCATAAACGATGAAATCCGACCAGGCAATGTCAGCTCCACTTCGCCGCCCGGTGCCAATAGCACGTAGCGTTCGAGCGGTATGCCATCCAGATGCACCGCCTCCAGCGAGGCGTAATAAGGCGTGGGGTTGTTGATTTTCAGTACCCCAGCTTTCGACGCGGCATGGACCACCCGCCACTGCAACTGGCTGGCCGTTTCAGCCGGGTCGCCAGCCAGCCCTTGCGGCCGATAGAACACATTGATCCGTTGGCGCACCGCGATATTCAATTGACGATGCCCCTCTTCACGGCGAGGCACTTCCAGCACATAAAGGTGCATCATTGATTCATGGTCCTGCGGCATGCCCGAACCGTGATACAAAATCCGCAGCGCCTGGCGGCCATTTACCGCAAGACGGGACAAGGGTGGTGTCACTGCAAACGGTAGCGATCTGCGTTGATCAGGCGGCGTATCGTCGCCATCGCGCGCTTCACTGAGCCAGGTCTGAACCAGCGTTTCGGCTTTGCCCGCATTACGCACCTCGATGCTGACCTCGCGATACTGGCCATCAAAGATCAATCGTGTGCCGGTCAGCGCAACGGCTCCCTCAACGCTCACACTGACAGTCAAAGCCAACGACAACAGCGTCAGGCGCCAGCCAGTCACGGCGCTCATTGGCATATCACCCGCACACGCTCGTAAGCTCGGGCCGGGTCTCTGGGCGGCAGCGAGTAAGCAGCCACACATTGCTTGCCAGCCCAGCGCACGCGCAAACGACCGCGGTCGCGCTCGCTGAGCACCAGCGCCTGGCTAGTCGGATCAACCACCGCCAGTGCCCTGCCCTGTTCATCTTCGACGCTGGCCCCCAGCGGCAATCGGCTGCCGTCGCCCAGCACCAGTTCGAACTGCACGCGCCTGCCCACCGAGGCTTTGAAACGGACCACCGGCACAGCGCCACGGCGCGGCACAACTTGCGTGATGGCGCTGCCGAGATCGACATCGGCACCCAGTTGCCGGGTATCCAGGCTGACCCAATTGATGCGATAGGCCTGCACGTAGGGCAGAACCGCATAGCCGTTGCCAGTGGTCTCGACATTGCTGAAGGACCTTAACCGGGCACCTTTGACCTCCGGGACCTGAACCAGAGCGAAGGTTTCACCCAGCGTCTGCCCCAGATTCACGCCTCCGGCATGCGCCACCAGCGAGCCCGACGCAGCCAGGCTGAAGGCGTCGTAATCCTGACCCTGACTGAAACCGGCCTCGAAGCGACCGAACCCGGTGGTGGTGTTGATCTTGCCTGCCCCGAAGCTTCCCGAACTGCTGTCGTGCCCCGCCTGCATGGAATAAAAGGTGTTGCGCTCGCCCAACACCTGGCCGTTGAGCCCGATCTGAGCGTTGTATTGACCCGCGCTGTCGCGTACCGCATTGAACGACAGCCGCGAAGAGGCCGCACTTGCGCCCAGCGGCAAGGTCACGCTCAAGGCAAGCCGGTTATCGGTACTCGCTTCGCCGCTGCGCCCGAAATCCTCGTTGCGCTCGATGGACAGGCTGTAATTCAACGTGTGCCAGGCCGCATTCCACGCCAGGTAAAGCTGCCGGGTCTTGCCCGGCATGTTCCAGTAACGCTGCTCGGAAGCGGTCAGGCTCAGCGAGGCCGCGTGGACCGGCACTATCTGCGTGACACTGAGTTCAAGCCTGTCGCGAGCGCGGCCGGTGCTGCGCGAAAGAGTTTGCGGACGGGTTTCACTGACGTGCTGGTCAAGGGTTCGATAGTCCTCGGACGAATACCGATAACCGGCCAGCGCCAACGTGGTACTGGTTACGTCCAGCGTGTTGGCGTAACGCACGCGCAGGCTCTGCCCGCTGCGCGATGCCTGCTGATCAGGACGGCTGACAGAGCGAGTGATATCCACCGACACCGCGCCCACCCCGGTGTTGACCCCGGCGCCTGCGTTCGCGGCCTGATAGCCCTCGGCGAGTTGCAGGCCGCCGAAAGCCGTCACTCGTTCGGAGAGCCCATAGATCAGCGCCACACTGCCGAAACCCGGCGCGGCCTGAAGGTCGTCGTTGTTGTTGTCGACCTGCCCTGCCGCCAGGCTGTAACGAAATGATCCGGAGGGCACCATGATCGGCAGCGACGCGTAGGCCTGAGTGAATGAGCGCACGCGTCCGTCCGCTTCGATGACCGTCACGGACAGGTCACCATTGGAGCCGCTGGGGTAGATATCCGTGATTTCAAAAGGCCCGGGCGACACGCTGCCGCTGTACAGCAGAAAGCCGTTCTGACGAACCTCCACCGTGGCGTTGGTTTCGGCGATCCCGCGAATCACCGGCGCATACGTACGCTCGCTGTCAGACAGCATGCCATCGTCAGATACCAGCGCAGCGCCTTGAAAACGGACGCTGTCGAACACCTGCGCATCGGTGAAGGTCTCACCAATCGTCAGCTGACTCTTGAGCAGCGTGATGTCGCGCTGCGCGAACGTGCGGTTGCTGCGATAACGCCAAGGCTGGTCATTGCCTTGAACCAGTGAGGATTCGTTGCGCAGGCGCCAGGCCCCGATATTCAGGCCATTACGCAGGCCGAGGTAATACTGGTCGGTTTCCAGCCCCTTGTTGCGCCGCTTGCTGCCATTGAAGTTGTAATTGATAAAGCCCGCCGTTTCACCCTGGTCCCACAACTCGGGAGCAACATAACCCCGGTTCCCACGCGCCATGACCGCCTGCGGAATGCTGATACTGAGTCGCAGTGCGGCGGGCTGATAATCGACTCGGGCAAACTCGACCTGCGCGGGCAGATCGAAACATGCCTCATCAGGTTCGGCCTGCGCAGGCAACCGCGTGATGTCCAGGCCGAAGCCTTTCAGCATATCCAGCGACAGACAGGGTTCGATCAGACCCGACAGCGGGTTTTTTGAAAACGTGACATCGCGCCTGCCGCTCAGAGTGCGATTGACGTAGATATCCACCCGGTAAGTGCCAGGCAACACACTGTTGCTGCGCATGAACTCCTGAAGATCGGGCGGCTGATCACTGCCTTGAATGAACGCCGTATTGAATCTGACCGGTACGCTGCCGTCGGCAACACCAGACTGAGCGGCCAATGCGCTGAGCGAACAGGTCAACGTCAGCGCAAAACCGATGCACGGCGAATAGCGTCGTTGGCAGGGGAACACGAGCTGCGCAACGAAACCCCGGCTGTATTTTTTATGCCATTCCATTAGCTGACTTCACTCTACTTCGACTCGCGCAGCACAGTCCTTTACACACACGCAGGTCCAGCGGGACGACACGTGGTCGAGCCCGAATGTTTAATATTGAACATGAACACCGAATGTTCAGTTAATCAAGGCACTGTCTTGCTGGCATAACCGGCTTGTTTATCGGTCAGTGTTGCCTGATAACGCACTTGTCCGCCGTAATCGTTGATACTGACAAAGCTCAGGGTCAGTGGCGCGGTACTGGCCTTGTTGACTAACGGAACACGCAGACTTTGCTTCGGCGCGAGCATCTGGCTGTCGACACTGGCCAGTTCCACGTTATGCTGGCGTATCGAAATCCTGAGCATGGACACGTGATAAGGTCCGGGATTATTCACCTGTAAACTATCGTGACCCTGTAATTGCCACTGCAACTTTTCAGGCGCTTGAAGGGGATCTCCCGTTAAACCGTCCGGCCGGAAAAACACTTTGATGCGCTGCCGTATTGCGATTTGCAAGGTGTTTTCTGCGGCGGTCTGTGGTATCTCCTGAACATTGAGCCAGAGTACCGATTCACGGTCATCGGGCATGCCGGTGCCGGAATGAATAATGCGCAGCAACTGCCTGCCGCCCCCGGCCATCCGGGCCAGTGAGGGCGTGACAATAAACGGCAGGTTCTTTGCGGCTTCATCATGACTGGCAGCGGCAGCCGGTGGTTCAAGCCAGGATTGCAAAAGAATTTCCCGGGCACCACTGTTGTGGACACCCAGGCTGGCTTCCTTTTCACCGCCCTGATAAATGACCCGAGTGGTGTTCAACACAATGCCTGCTTGAGCACTGGCCGCGCAGGACAGCACGGCAATTAACGCTGCGTAGCGAAAAAAGTCAGGAAACATACTGGCAATCGCCTTGAATTCGATAAATGACAGGGCGAGCCATAAGCCCGCCCTGTCCGGCTCTGTTACTCGTAATCCATCACGAATGGCAGGAAGCCGTCGGCGTTGCCCGGATTGGCGGGCGTGCCGTTAAGCACGTACACCGCACCAAAGTTGATTTCCGCCGTCGCACCAGCGGTGCCCTCTTTGACGAGTGCCGTATCGATCGTCTCGCCCGCGCTGAGATCCATCAGCGCGTTCGAGGCATTCAGCAAACCGATGCCTACGCCGTCGGCAGCACCGGTGGTGCGCAGAAGCTTGGCATCGTTATTGTCCAGGCCACTGCCGTTACGGGCGACAAGGCGCATTTTGACCGTATTGTATTGCTCCGCGCCTGCGCTGCAGTTGACCAGCAATTGGATCGGCGTTGCCGTTTCAAAACGGCTTTCGCTGGAAATACCGATGTCGGAGAAGGAGACGTTCCCCAGATCGACATTGATGTCGCCCGGACTGGTGCCTGCGCTGACGCCCGAGCCCGGACCTACATCGCAAGAGATATTGGTCAACGTACCGTTAAAAACCAGTTTACCGTTGTTTGCGGCCGTGGCCGTACTGACCATACCCATTGCGCCCAGAACTGCCAATGTAAGAGCCATCTTTTTCATGCCAACTACCTTCCCTGTTATTTCGTGTGTGCCCACTATCGGACGACCAGCACTATAGAACCCTCGCTGTTCGAGCGCTGTCAGGCCAGTAACTTTGCAACCGCCGATAACACGACATAACGCGCAGGATGGGTCTGTAGGAATAACCATGATCAGCAGGCAGGCGACGACAGGAAGGCCTGTCACGTGATAACCCAGCGCAAAGATCAGTCAAATGTCCGGCTTCGACATCACTTATCAAATACGTGGTACGGGCTACACCGATGGCGTGTCCGGGAACAGTGCAGGACAATCGACTGTCGCGCTATAAAAACACGACAGTTTCCGAGAGAAAACCATACAGAAGCAGTATTACTGATAACTCAGGGTCACCAACGCCGCACTGGCCTGGTTCGGTTCGTGGTCCATTCGCGTTGTCACGGGCAACTGTTGGTAACTCGTGGCGAATGGAACAGCCTGATTGCCACAGACGTTATGTTCGGTACTCACCTGCATCGCGATCCCCGGAGCCACTTCAAGCACGCGAAAGCCAGTATCTGCGGCAAGACCATTGAGGCCGATGACGGTGCAACTGCTATTGACGATGCTGCCGTGCAGAGTAAACCCGCCCTCTCTGGCCAGGGCAACTTGCGGAACAGTCAACAAAGGCATTAACACTGCTGCAACCCTCAATCCTTTCTGAAGGAACAGAAGGTTCAACAGTCGTTTCCCGCTGGATGATCCGTATCTCATGGCACTCTCCACTCATGAATTCAATGATTGAACCGGCGTGTAGACAGAGCGCGCTGTCAGAGGCCGATGAAGGGAGATGTAGGATTTACCCTAGGACTCGATAAACATCTGTACAAAGTTGCCCTTCAATCTAATATCGCCCGATACTGACTTTTCTTGACCGAGCGTCATAGCCCGCCGAGGCTTTCTGACAAAACTGACAACTGAAAGTCATTCTGCTGACCGGGTTTGCAGGCTATAAAGAAGCGGTAACACATAAACCCAACACGAACCCGGCGTTCCCCTCACATGCGCAAACAGACCCTGACCGTCACCGCCGTTGTTCTGCTGGCAGCCTGCGCTGCGTTTGCCGTCTGGACCCTGACGCGTCCCGCTACGATGCCCGGACATGCCTCAACGGCGGTGCCAGTCAAAGTGATCACCGTCAGCGTCGAGGATGTGCCGCGGTTCGTGACCGGAATCGGTTCTGTACTGTCGCTGCAAAGCGTTGTCATTCGCCCGCAGGTGGATGGCGTGCTGACCCGCGTGCTGGTCAGAGAGGGGCAACAGGTCAAGGCCGGAGAGCTGCTGGCGACGCTCGATGACCGCTCGATCCGCGCGTCGCTCGAACAGGCCAAGGCTCAGCTTGCGCAGAGCAAGGCGCAGCTCGACGTCGCGCAACTGGACCTCAAGCGCTACCGCCAGCTCACCGAAGACAACGGCATTTCGCGGCAGACCTTCGATCAGCAACAGGCACTGGTCAAGCAGCTGGGGGCCACGGCGCAAGGCAACGAGGCCAGTATCAACTCGGCTCTGGTGCAGCTTTCCTACACGCAGATTCGCTCACCGGTGACCGGACGAGTCGGTATCCGCAACGTCGATGAAGGCAATTTCCTGCGCGTCAGCGATGCCCAAGGGCTGTTTTCGGTGACGCAGATCGATCCGATCGCCGTGGAGTTCTCCCTGCCGCAGCAAATGCTGCCGACCTTGCAGGGCCTGGTCGCCGAGCACACTGCGGCGGCGGTCAAGGCTTATCAGGGCGACGGTGCGGCCAACGGCTTGCTGCTGGGCGAAGGCACGTTGTCGTTGATCGACAACCAGGTGGCGGCGACCACCGGTACGATCCGCGCCAAAGCGCACTTCAAGAATCCCGGCGAGCAGCTCTGGCCAGGGCAACTGGTGACGGTGAAAATCCAGACCGGCATCGAACGCAACGCGCTCAAGGTACCGCCGCAGGTGATACAGCGCGGCGTTGATCAGCACTTCGTCTACCGGGTGATGGCCGACAACAAAGTGCAGGTGGTGCCGGTCAAGGTGCTTTATCAGGACAGCGAGCAAGCGCTGATCAGCGGACCTCAAGCGGGCGATGTGCTGGTCAGCGACGGACAGTCGCGGCTGCGGCCGGGCGCGACCATCGAAGTGGTCAGTGCGCCGACTGCGGATGTCACGGCAGCAGATGCGGAGCGCGCGCAATGAGCAGCAGCCGGGGCTCGGTTTCCGCGTGGTGCATCAATCACCCGGTCGCCACGCTGCTGCTGACTTTCGCGATGGTGCTGCTGGGCGTCATCGCCTTTCCGCTCCTGCCGATTGCCCCGCTGCCGGAAGCGGAGTTCCCGACCATTCAGGTCACCGCGCAGCTTCCCGGTGCCAGCCCGGAAACCATGGCGTCGTCGGTGGCGACGCCGCTGGAAGTGCAATTCAGCGCGATACCCGGCATGACTCAGATGACCTCCAGCAGTGCGCTGGGCTCCACCAACCTGACCTTGCAGTTCACCCTCGACAAAAGCATCGACACCGCCGCTCAGGAAGTCCAGGCCGCCATCAATACCGCCTCCGGACGGCTGCCGGCGGACATGCCCAACCTGCCGACCTGGCGCAAGGTCAACCCGGCGGACAGCCCGGTGCTGATTCTGAGTGTCAGCTCCAGCCTGATGCCTGGCACCGAGCTTAGCGATGTCACCGAAACCATTCTGGCACGCCAGCTCAGCCAGATCGAAGGCGTGGGTCAGGTGTACATCACCGGCCAGCAACGTCCGGCGATTCGCGTGCAGGCCGCGCCGGAAAAACTGGCCGCACTGGGCCTGACCCTCGCAGACATCCGTGTGGCGGTGCAGCAGACCAGCCTGAACCTGGCCAAAGGCGCTTTATATGGCAAAGACAGCATTTCCACCCTGTCGTCCAACGACCAGCTGTTCAAGCCGCAGGACTATGCGCAACTGATCGTTTCCTACAAGGACGGTGCCCCGGTTCAGCTCAAGGATGTGGCGCGAGTCGTCGCCGGTTCGGAAAACGCCTACGTCAAAGCGTGGTCCGGCGACCAGCAAGGCGTCAATATCGCGATCTTCCGTCAGCCTGGGGCCAACATCGTCGAAACGGTGGACCGCATTCAGCGTGGACTGCCGCGCTTACAGGAAATGCTCCCGGCGGCGGTCGACGTTTCGGTGCTCAACGACCGCACGCGGACCATTCGGGCGTCGCTGCACGAAGTGGAAATGACCCTGCTGATCGCTGTGTTGCTGGTGGTCGCGGTGATGGCGCTGTTTCTGCGTCAACTGTCGGCCACGCTGATCGTCAGCGCAGTGCTTGGCGTTTCGCTGATCGCCAGCTTTGCGATGATGTACCTGTTCGGTTTCAGCCTGAACAACCTGACGCTGGTGGCCATCGTGGTCGCGGTCGGTTTCGTGGTCGATGACGCCATCGTCGTGGTCGAGAACATACATCGCCATCTCGAAGCCGGTGAAGGCATGCGCGAAGCGGCGATCAAGGGCTCCAGAGAGATCGGCTTCACCGTGGTGTCGATCAGTTTCTCGCTGGTGGCGGCGTTCATTCCCTTGCTGTTCATGGGTGGCGTGGTCGGCCGCCTGTTCAAGGAATTCGCGCTCACCGCGACGGCGACCATTCTGATTTCGGTGGTGGTTTCACTCACGCTGGCACCGACGCTGGCAGCGTTGTTCATGCGTGCTCCCAAGCACCATCAGCACCAGAAACCGGGGTTCAGTGATCGCCTGCTGGCGTCTTACGAACGCGGTTTGCGCAAGGCTCTGGCCCATCAACGCCTGATGCTCGGCATCTTCGGCCTGACGCTGGTGCTTGCGGTGATAGGTTACATCCTCATTCCCAAGGGCTTCTTCCCGGTTCAAGACACCTCGTTCGCGCAAGGCACCACCGAGGCCGCTGCCGATATTTCCTACCCGGACATGGTCGAAAAGCACCTGCAACTGGCGAAAATCGTCGGCGCGGACCCGGCAGTGCTGGCGTTCTCGCATTCGGTGGGCGTATCCGGCAGCAACCAGACCATCGCCAACGGCCGCTTCTGGATCTCGCTCAAGCCGCGTGCCGAGCGCGATGTGTCAGTCAGCGAATTCATTGACCGGCTGCGCCCCAAACTGGCGAAAGTGCCCGGCATCGTGCTGTACCTGCGTGCCGGCCAGGACATCAACCTCAGCTCTGGCCCCAGCCGCGCCCAGTATCAGTACGTGCTGAAAAGCAATGACGGGGCGTTGCTCAACACCTGGACGCAACGACTGACCGAAAAACTGCGTGGCAACCCGGCTTTCCGTGACCTGTCCAACGATTTGCAACTGGGCGGCAGCGTCACGCACATCGACATCGACCGCAGTGCGGCCGCCCGCTTTGGCCTGACCACTGCTGACGTCGATCAGGCGCTGTACGACGCATTTGGTCAGCGGCAGATCAGCGAATACCAGACCGAGGTCAACCAGTACAAGGTGATCCTCGAACTGGATGCCCGGCAGCGCGGCAAGGCAGAGAGCCTGGCGTACTTTTACCTGCGCTCACCGCTGACCAGTGAAATGGTGCCATTGTCGGCGCTGGCCAAGGTCAGTGCGCCGCGCATGGGCCCACTGTCGATCAGCCACGACGGCATGTTTCCGGCCGCGAACCTGTCGTTCAACCTCGCGTCAGGGGTCGCGCTCGGCGATGCGGTTGGCATGCTCGATCAGGCCAAGAACGAGATCGGCATGCCGGCCGCAATCATCGGCAGCTTTCAGGGCGCGGCGCAGGCGTTCCAGAGTTCGCTGGCCAACCAGCCGTGGCTGATCCTCGCGGCGCTGGTGGCGGTTTACATCATTCTGGGTGTTCTGTACGAAAGCTTCGTGCACCCGCTGACGATCATCTCCACCCTGCCCTCGGCGGGCATCGGGGCGCTGTTGCTGCTGTGGATGATGGGCCAGGACTTCTCGATCATGGCCCTGATCGGCGTGGTGCTGCTGATCGGTATCGTCAAGAAGAACGGCATTCTGCTGGTCGACTTCGCCTTGCAAGCACAGCGCGAGCAAGGCCTTACGCCAAAGGAGGCGATTTACGAGGCCTGCACGACGCGTTTTCGCCCGATCATGATGACCACCATCGCCGCCCTGCTCGGCGCGCTGCCGCTGATGCTCGGTTTCGGGGTCGGTTCCGAGCTGCGCCAACCGTTGGGTATCGCCGTGGTCGGCGGTCTGCTGGTGAGCCAGATGCTGACGCTGTTCACCACCCCGATCATCTACTTGCAACTGGAGCGGCTGTTTCATCGCCGCCAGCCAGCGCCCGCCAAGTCAGCGCTGGCTGGTTTAGAGTGAGAATCGCCTGATACGCGTGCTGATTATCGAAGACGAAGAAAAAACCGCCGACTACCTGCGCCGTGGCCTGAACGAACAGGGCTATACCGTGGACGTGGCCCGCGACGGTATCGAAGGTCTGCACCTGGCGCTGGAAAACGAGTACGCGGTGATCATTCTCGACGTGATGCTGCCGGGCCTGGACGGTTTCGGTGTGCTGCGTGCATTGCGGGCGCGCAAGCAGACCCCGGTGATCATGCTGACGGCTCGGGAACAGGTCGACGACCGTATTCGCGGCCGCGATGAAACGGGTACAGCCCCCAGGCAAACCTTTCTCCTTTCTGGAACTGGTGGCCCGCCTGCAAGCGCTGACCCGGCGCAGCGGCGGCCACGAGCCGGTGCCGATCACCATTGCCGACCTGTGGATTGACCTGATGAGCCGCAAGGCCACCCGCGGCGGCGCACGCCTGGACCTGACCGCCAAGGCGTTTTCCCTGCTCAGCGTACTGGCCAGGCGTCAGGGTGACATCCTGTCCAAAACGTCGATTGCCGAAATGGTCTGGGACATCAATTTCGACAGCGACGCGGATGTCGTCGAAGTGGCCATCAAGCGCCTGCGCGCCAAGCTTGACGGGCCGTATGAACACAAACTGCTGCACACCATTCGCGGCATGGGCTGAGACGTTCTGGCACACCCAGCATTCGTTATTGGTGGCACTGATCGGCCT
Organism: Pseudomonas syringae pv. cilantro; assembly: GCF_001293775.1. GTDB lineage: Bacteria > Pseudomonadota > Gammaproteobacteria > Pseudomonadales > Pseudomonadaceae > Aquipseudomonas > Aquipseudomonas syringae_P. Next base: position 89,115 of record NZ_LGLN01000077.1, on the reverse strand, counting down.
CGCTGCCGTCGGCATTCTGCTGGCATCAGCGCTCGGCTATTGGGTAGCACGCATTGGTCTGCGCCCGCTGGCAAGGCTGTCGCAGGAAGTCCGGAAACTCGCGCCGCCACGGCTGTCCGGACGCTTGCAACTATCGCCGCTGCCGCCCGAGCTGGAACAGTTTGTCGCGTCTTTCAACTCGACGCTGGAGCGCGTCGAACTGGCCTACTCGCGCCGCAACAGTGGCGCCCATCATGGGTTGGGTCTGGCGATTGTCAAAGCCATTGCCCTGATGCACGGTGGCACGGTGTTTGTAAAAAGTGCTCAGGGGAACACTACATTTGGTATTCAACTGCCTCGTTGATCTCAGAGCCGTCCGTTTTTTCTCGGGACACTTTACTGTTGCCACCCGCTCGTTTGCCGTTTGTTCAATAAACGCGGTTTATTCACACTTCAGTCATGTCAGGTTATAAGAGGCGTGCTATATACCCTGCTATAAATCGATAAAAAAAAGACAACTGAACCCCAGCACTTTCAGCCTCATTTTTGCAGGTAGCACACTCCATGACGTTGTTCGCGTCCTCTCGGCCAGCGCAGCTCCAATGGTCCCGTCCCGAGCTCATGTTGATCCTGGGCAGCCTGTTGTCGGTGTCCGCCATTCTGGCCATCGTCGCGTCGCTGTTGCTCCGCGAGCGCGACGACGCGGCTCAGACAGCGGCGCGGTCGGCGGCCAACATTGTTCGCCTGATAGATGCCGACGTGATGCATAGCGCAGAACTCTACGACTCGTCACTGCAAGGCATGATCAGCGCGTGGCAACGTAGCGACCTGAAGAGTCTTTCTCCGGAACTGCGACAACTTGTCCTCTTCGATCGCTCGACGGCTGCCGCTTACAAAGGCGATCTGGTATTACTCGACAACAAGGGCGAACTGCTGGCTGACTCGCTGTCAGTAACGCCACGGGACGATAACTTTTCCGACCGTTCCTATTTCCGGATACATGCGGTTGATCCTTCTCTGGATCTGCATGTCAGCACACCGTATAAAACCCGTTGGGGATACAAGGACTGGTGCATCAGTTTCAGCCGACGCCTGTCAGGCCCCAAGGGTGAGTTTCTGGGCATTGCCAGTGCCGCCATGCGCCTGGTGTATTTCAAGAACCTGTTCATGAGCCAGAATCTGGGTCCTGGAAGCAGCATCAATCTGATCAATACCGACGGCATTCTGATCGTCCGCCACCCCGAACTGGACGGCCAGGATCTGATCGGCAAGGATTACAGTCACACGGCCAATTTTCAACGCATTCTCAAGGAAGTCGATGGCAGTTTCAGCGCCCTTTCAACGCAACTCAACACGCAACGCTTGTATACGTTCTCACGCGTTGGCAATCTTCCACTTGTGGTGGTGATCGGTCAGTCCGAAGAGGAAGTTTATGCCGTCTGGACACGCAACGCCTGGCTGGTCGCGACGGCCACCAGCGTGCTGTGCCTCGGCATTCTGTGGCTGACCTGGCTGCTGAGTCGAGAGTTGCGTCGTCGGCGCCGTGCCGAACACGCGCTGGCCAGCCTGGCTGCCACCGATGGCTTGACCGGACTCGATAACCGCCGCCAGCTCGACAAGGCGATGGAAGCCGAATGGGCACGGGCCCAGCGCTCTGGCGAGCGGCTTTCACTGCTGATGATCGACGTTGACCATTTCAAGGCGTTCAACGAGCGTCACGGGCATCAGGGCGGCGATGAAGCGCTGAGGCTGATTGCACAAACCATTTCCCACACTATCCGTCGGCCAGGTGACCGGCTGGCGCGCTATGGCGGCGAGGAGTTTGTGGTGGTCTTGCCGGAAACCGACCTGAACGGCGCCATGATGATCGCAGAGAATATCCGCCGCTCGGTCGAGTCACTGCCGCTGTTCAAGGACGCCGAACATCCGTTAACGGTCAGCATCGGTGTGGCTTCAGAGAGTGTGCGTCAGGGAGACAAGCTGGAGACGTTCTTCGGCATTGCCGACAAGGCGCTTTATCAGGCCAAGAACAATGGCCGCAATCGCGTTGAACAGCGGGCTGCTGCTTCGGATTCAGAACCGCTAAATCAGGCTTTATAGCCTGTCGACCGACATAAAAAAACGCCAGACGGGCTGGCGTTTTTTCTACCGCAAGGGCATCGAATTACGATGCGGCGCGGGCTGCGTCACGCAGTGCTTTGACTTTGTCGTGGGTGGCCAGAACGCCAGCCTGCTGCTTTGTGATCAACGAGGTAACGTTAGCCGGGAAATTATGCTCATGTGCTTTTTCAAGCGCCTCTTTATAGGCTTTCTTGGCAACGTCTTCACCGCGCTCTACTTCTTCCAGAATTGTTTTGTCATCTTTGCCGGTCACCTTGGATTTCAGATCTACCCATGCACGGTGCAGAGTGCCGGACACACTGGAGGACGTTTCCGGGTCACCACCTAAAGCACGCACTTCTGCCTGCAGCTCTTTCACTGCAGTTGCGATTTCAGCGGATCGTGCCAAGAAGTATGCTTTGATCGCCGGGTTTTTCAGGTATTCAGCGCTTGCCTGAAAGCCTTTCTCGCCATCTTTGCTGGTTTCGATCAGGTCATTCAGGACGGAGATTGCTTCTTTATTGATATCAGTCATTTGATAATTTCCTAATGGCAGGTTGATACGAAAGTGTTCGATGAATAGGTAACTGCAGGCACCGTGCCAGTTTTAGATGCGAATATAATATTTTAAAATCAATTACTTACGGAATTTTCACATTTGACTGATCGTGACTTCTGCATGAACTGTCATTTGGCCTGCATGCAGAATGCACGTATCGTGCAGGTCGTTATCTATTGATGGGAGGGCTCGCAGGTGAACCCGGAGAAACTCAGGTTACTGGTAATGCAGGAAATGCCGTTCGGCAAATACAAAGGGCGGCTGATCGCCGATCTGCCGGGGCATTATCTGAACTGGTTCGCCCGGGAAGGCTTTCCCAAAGGAGAATTGGGCGGCCTGCTGGCGCTGATGCAGGAAATCGATCACAACGGCCTCAGCGCGCTGCTGGACCCGCTGCGCACGCGTCCGCGTCAGTCGTTCAAAGACAGGGCATAAGCAAAGGAGATACGGTCCGGGATGAAAAAAACGGTACTCCGGACCAGGGAGCACCGCAAAAGCCATACAACCAACAACAACTGCCTTGCCAGAGTCAGCCTGCTGAGCGCTGACTCTGAAATGCTACCAATCAGTCAAACATTGCCAGCGCCTGCGCTGTGGCTTCCTGAATACGGCCCCAGTCGCCATTCTTGACCCAGGCGTTATCGATCATCCAGGTTCCGCCGACACACATGACATTGGGCAACGCCATGTAGCTCTTGAGATTCTGCTCGTTGACGCCGCCCGTTGGGCAGAAGCGCACTTCGTTGAACGGAGCGCCCAGTGCCTTGATGGCCGCCACGCCACCGCTGATCTCTGCTGGAAACAGCTTGAAACGGCGATAGCCCATGGCATAACCGATCATGATTTCCGACGCACTGCTGATGCCCGGTAACAAAGGCAGCGGGCTGTCGAGCGCCGCCTGCAGCAGTTCCTGCGTGCTGCCGGGAGTAACGATGAACTGCGAGCCGGCCGCCTCTGCGTCGGCCAGCATCTTGCGGTCCAGAATGGTCCCGGCGCCGGTGCACAGTTCCGGGCGCTGCTCGCGCAACATGCGGATCGCACTCAGCCCGAACGCCGAACGCAGGGTGATTTCCAGTGCGGTCATGCCCCCGGCGGCCAGCGCGTCAGCCAGCGGCAGCACGTCCTGTTCGCGGGCGATGGTGATGACGGGCAGAATCTTCGCCTTGGCGCAGAGTTCGTCGATCTGGGCAATCTTGTTCGCCATGCTGTTGAGCGGCTGGTTATTTTCGTTCTGTGTCATGGCGACGGTTCCTTTGCTTATGGGCACCAGTAAATCTCGAGAGACGGGTTGAGGAAGGCACGCACCGGCATTTCGGCGACGTCATCGCCCGCCAGCGCAGCGCGCAAAGTGTCCAGTTTGGCCTGACCGGACACCGACAGAATCGGCCAACGCGCCGATGCCAACAGGCGACGGGTCATGGTCAGGCGTTGATGCGGCACGCTCGGTGCGAGCATGGGCAGGCAGCGACGCTCGCCATTGAGGTCCAGCGCCTCGCTCAGGTTGGGGCTGTCGGGAAACAGCGACGCGGTATGCCCATCGTCGCCCATGCCCAGGATCAACACATCAATGGGCGGCAGTTCGGCCAGCGCCTGATCGGCAACCCGCGCAGCATCTTCGACACTGACCGCCACGTTATAAAGACCGAAAAACTTGGCTTTCGCTGCCGGGCCTTGCAACAGATGACGCTGCAGCAGGCCGGCGTTGCTATCGGCATGTTCGGTGGGCACGAAACGTTCATCAGCGAGGCTGACGACCACTTTCGACCAGTCCAGCGGCTGTGCGGCCAGGCTCTGGAAAAACGCCACCGGGCTGCGCCCACCGGACACCACCAGCGTGGCCAGAGCGTTTTCACTGATTGCCTGTTTCAGACGCTCTGCCACATGGGTGGCCAGTGCATCGGCCAGTTGTTGCGGAGTGTCGAAGTCACGTGCCACCAGCCCTGCTGGCAGTTCCAGATCACATATCGCCATACCAGGATCTCCCGTCGCGAGTAATCAAAGCAATGGAGCTCATCGGCCCCCAGGTTCCAGCCGGATAAGGCTTGGGCGCGTCGCCCGCCTTCTTCCAGCCGGCGATCAACTGATCGCACCATTGCCAGGCGTACTCGATTTCATCTTTGCGGACAAACAGGTTCTGATTGCCGCGCATGACTTCCAGCAACAACCGCTCATAAGCGTCGGGGACACGAGCGCTGCGGTAGGTGTCGGAAAAATTCAGCTGCAAGGGACCGCTGCGCAACTGCATGCCTTTGTCCAGGCCCTGATCCTTGGTCATCACCTGCAAGGAAATGCCTTCGTCAGGCTGCAGTCGGATGATCAGACGGTTGCTGATCTGCAAGCGCTGCTCCGGGGCAAAGATGTAGTGCGGCGGCTCTTTGAAGTGGATCACGATCTGCGACAGCTTTTGCGGCATGCGCTTGCCGGTACGCAGATAGAACGGTGTACCTGACCAGCGCCAGTTGCGGATGTCGGCACGCAAGGCAACGAAGGTTTCGGTGTCGCTCTGGGTGTTGGAGTTCTCTTCTTCCAGATAGCCGGGCACCGCCTTGCCTTCGCTGTAACCGGAGGTGTACTGACCACGCACCACTTGCGTCGCCAGCCGCTCCGGCGTGAACGGCGCCAGGGCCTTGAGCACCTTGACCTTCTCGTCACGAATACTGTCGGCCGACAGGTCGCTGGGTGGGTCCATGGCGATCAGGCAAAGCAACTGCAGCAGGTGGTTCTGAATCATGTCGCGCAGCTGACCGGCCTGATCGAAGTAGCCCCAACGGCCCTCGATGCCGACTTTCTCGGCGACGGTGATTTCCACGTGGGAAATGTGGTTCTGGTTCCACTGGGTCTCAAACAGGCTGTTGGCGAAACGCAGGGCAATGAGGTTTTGCACCGTGTCCTTGCCCAGATAGTGGTCGATGCGGTAGACGCGGTTTTCCGGGAAGAACTGCGCAACGGCGTCGTTGACCCGGCGCGACGAGGCCAGGTCGTGACCGATGGGCTTTTCCAGGACGGCGCGTGTGCGCTCGGCCAGGTTCACCGACGCGAGGTTTTCGCAAATCGCACCGTAGACCGAGGCAGGTGTCGCGAAATAGGCGATCAGGGTTTGCGCATCGCCAACGCGCTCGGCCAGCGCGACATAGTCCTCGGCCTTGAGGAAATCGACGTGCAGATAGCTGAGACGCGCCAGGAAACGCGCGGCATTGTCGGCCTCGAGCTCCGCTTCGGGAATGAAGCGACGCATGGATTTTTCGATGTACGCCAGATGCGAATGTTCGTCGCCTGGTTCACGCGCCAGGGCAAGAATTCGAGTGTCTTCATGCAGCAGTCCAGCGCGATCGAGCTGATAAAGAGCCGGGAACAGCTTGCGTACCGCCAGGTCCCCCAGGGCACCAAACAGGGCAAATGTGCACGGTTCAACCGTAATCAAGGGCATAATGTTGGTTCTTTTATCAAGTTGGGCTACAAATACCTTTTTTAAAGGCGTTACTCAAGGCCATATGTAGTAATAACCACAACATTCTGCCTAAAAGCATATTCCAGTGGTGATCAACACAGGCCCTCAGTACGATAGGCCACCTTTGCTACAGGCTAAAGGGCTAATAAAAGCCCGAGTCAGAAACCGTTGGTAAATCAGCCCCGACAAGGACTTTGAATGGACCGCGTAAGAAACCTCCTGGAGCAAATCCAGGGCCGACTCGATGAGTTGAACAAGGCCGAACGCAAGGTGGCCGAAGTGATTCTGCTCAATCCGCAGATGGCGACCCGCTTGAGCATTGCAGCGCTCGCCCAGGCTGCCAAGGTCAGCGAACCGACGGTCAACCGTTTCTGCCGCTCGTTCAACGTCAGTGGTTACCCGGAACTCAAGCTGCAACTGGCGCAGAGCCTGGCCAGCGGCGCAGCCTATGTCAGCCGTGCAGTGGAAGCCGACGACAATCCCGAAGCGTATACCCAGAAGATTTTCGGCAGCGCCATTGCTTCGCTGGACAGCGCCTGCCAGCAACTGGACCCGGCGCTGATCAGCAAGTCGGTGGACATGCTGATTCAGGCGCGGCAGATCCATTTTTTCGGGCTGGGCGCCTCCGCGCCGGTGGCGCTCGATGCGCAGCACAAATTCTTTCGTTTCAATCTGGCGGTCACGGCGCATGCCGATGTGCTGATGCAGCGGATGATTGCCTCGGTGGCGCACACGGGTGAGCTGTTTGTGATCATTTCCTACACCGGCCGTACCCGCGAGCTGGTAGAAGTAGCACGCATCGCACGGGCCAACGGCGCTTCGGTGCTGGGCCTGACCGCCGCAGGTTCGCCGCTGGCTCAGGCCAGCACCGTGAGCCTGAATATTCCGCTGCCGGAAGACACTGACATTTATATGCCTATGACCTCGCGGATCATCCAGCTCACCGTCCTTGATGTGCTTGCGACCGGCATGACCCTGCGCCGTGGCGTAGACTTCCAGCCGCACCTGCGCAAGATCAAGGAGAGCTTGAACGACAGCCGCTATCCTATCGAAGATCAGGGCTGAAACAGGCTCAAGATCGGACGCGGAGTATCCAGAACGGCATGCGACTCAGTGAGATTCAGGCTCGACTCAAGTCACCTTTTCGCCCCTCGGCGAGTGACTTTGAAGGATCAAAGTAACCAAAATCCTGGCTCCGTTTCCGGCCCGACTTCGTCGGGTTCCTTCGCCCTGACACTGATCCGGGGGCCGCCTGCGCGAGCAAACTCGCCCACGAAAGCCATGTAATTCGGTATCCATGCGGGAGTGAGCTTGCTCACGAAGAGGCCCTTGGGACCGCCGAAGATTTATGCTGATGTGAGCCCGCCTTCGCGAGCGAGCTCCCACATGGGCAATATGTAACCGGCGCTACCCCGCCAGGCTGGCCTGCAATTTGAGTTGCACCTGCTCGCCCGGTCGCAGGCTGAAGGCGTCGCCGGAGCCTGAGGCGGCTTCCACTCTGACGAAGCCGGTGGCTTCGCTGCCGCCTACGCCCAGCAGGGGTCGGCTGCCGGGATGCCAGACCACGGTGTTGGCGCTGTCGCCGGTATCGATGTTCAGTCTGCGCTGCCAGGCCGGGTCCTGAAGTTGCAAGGCACCGGCATGTTCGAAGACTCGCTGACAGCCGCCTGCCACGCGCAGTTCGCCGTGTTGCCGACAGGCTTGGCGACTGAGTTCGTCATAGCCCTGAACGCCGTCTAGACCATCCAGCGCAACGTCCGCGATGTCACTGATCAGCCAGTACGCCAGCAGCGCATGACTGAAATGACAAGGCTCGCGGTCTTCATGGCAGGTGCTCAAGCGGCTCCATGCCCTGCCCCAGCTCGGCGTGCAGGTTGACCTGCCAGTCCCATAGCCGCAGGCGCCAGTGCAGGCTGACGCCCTCCTCACTCTCGCTGCTGTCAATCAGTTTCCAGTCCAGCAATCGCCCCCACCCATGCGCGGGCCAGCCGCTCTCACCGGGATGACGGCCGTACCAGGGCCAGCAGACCGGCACACCACCGCGGATCGCGCCCACTTGCGGCCACTGTGCTGCGCACCATAGCCAGGGTTTCTGGCCCTGTGGCTGGAAGTGCAGCAATTGCGCGCCTTGTCGGCTGAACACCGCCTGGCACTGCGGATGATCGATCACCAATATGTCACGCAACTGATGGCGCTCCCACTCGAAAACCGGTCGGGTACGTCGGGAGCGGAAGAAGCGTTGCAATGGATGTTCAGGCGGTTGCGCGTCGTGAATGGTCATCGCCAATCGCGTCCCTGAAATAAAAAGAATTCAAGCCATAAAAAAAACGGGCAGCCAGGCTGCCCGCAAAGCACACACGACCCTTGATCGCGTTACGCGTCAATAAATACTCAGAACTTCGATTGAATCTTGATGCCCGCCACAATCGCGTCATCCACCTGATCTACGCCGCCAGGGTGCTTGACGTATTGCAGGTTGGGACGCACGGTCAGCCAGTTGGTCACGTGGAAGCCGTAGTAGATTTCAGAGTTGTATTCAGTGCTCTGGACCGGCAGGAAGCCAGGGTTGTCGTAATCGTTGATACCGCTGATCTGGTTGGCCAGACGCACGCGATCCTGCACATCGTCGTTGACGTGGATACGGGCAAAACCGATACCGATGTCATCTTTCGGACGCGAGTTGAACGGACCTTTGTACGTGAAACCGATCTGCTGGTAGTTGTCGACGAAGTTGGTCGCCTTGTCATGCACGGTGGCGTTGGCAAAGATACTCAGGCCGCGCGATGCATCGCCGTCATGAGCGGTCAGTTGCTGCTGGGCAACGACCCACCAGCCATGCTTGCTGCTGTGCGACTTGAACGCTGCGCCGGTAATCGCCTGCGCCTGACCATTCACGTCTTCATAGACGTCGTCGGCGTTAGGCGTGCTCTTGTAGTAACCGACACGGTACTCACCGGGCAACGAGTTGAAGGACGGTGTCCAGACCAGTTCGACCGGCAGGATCATCCCTTTGGTGCCACTGCCGCTGAGTTTGAAGCCGTTGCCGGTCTCCAGGTTGGACGGGTTCTGCTCGTATACACCCACCTGTGCGTACACTTCAGGCGTGATGTTGTATTTCACGCGCAAGGCCCACTGGCTGATTGGCCAGTTGTACCAGGTGTTCACGTAGTTACCGACCTGCGAGCCGCAGAAAGACAGGTTCTGGAAGTCGCACGGGAAGCTGTTGAAGTCTTCGCCCGGACCAAAGCGACCGGCTTTGACGTCCAGTGCGCCGTCAAAATATTTCTGCTTGACCCACATCTGAGTCAGACGCCAGGTCTGGCCACGACCCCAGACTTCCTGCGAGGAACTGAGCGTACCGGCACGAGGATCGCCGATCCGGTCATTGGAGATATTGCGTCCGCTACGCTCGGTAATCGCCAGCTTGAACTCCGCGTCCTGCCAGCCAAGAACCTTCTGCAGATCGACCTTCATGCCTAGCGCGAACTGATCGCTGTAGCGGCCGGTGGTGTCGTCGTTGTAACCGCCTTTCAGGTTGCTGGCCATCTCGGAAACGTATTCCAGCGAGAAGTCATAGCCCTTGTCGAGCAACTCGGTACGCTTGCCGTTCCAGTCGCCGGTCATCCAGGGTGAATCGGCAGCAAACGGTTCGGCTGCATGAACGCTGCTGGCCAGCCCCATGGCACCCAACACCGACAACGTGCTTACCAACTGAAGCCGGGAAAGCGTTTTACCTTTGGTGATCTTCTTCATCCCATCAATCCTCGTTTTATTGTTATTAGCTTTGGTAGACGTCTTGCTTCATTTACTGCTTGTGTTTACGACAGGCTGCTCCGGTGGCAGTCGAAGGCCGGCCAGTGCACCCGTTGCGCAATCTATCACTTGCGGTTCAACTGAGACACGTTGTTTACCCGCTCAGCCGAAGCCTGCTTCGCCAGGACGCCAAGACGTTCGCCGCTCTGCGCATCGAAAATCAGCACCTTGGAAGGGTCGAATTGCAGGGTCAGGCCCTCACCCACCTGCGGTGCGACATCCGGGGCCAGACGACAGCAGACCTTGCTCTGGTTCAGCGTTACAAACACCAGCGTGTCCGGACCGGTCGGCTCAGTCACCTGCACTTCGGCGCGAATAGTAGGCAGGCCGCTCTGTTCGTCGGACGCCAGCATAATCTGTTCCGGGCGAATGCCAAGAATGATTTCTCGATCTTCGAGCCCTGCATCGGAAACGCCCACCGGCAGTTTACAGCGCGCCTGACCGCTGTCGAGCAGCGCGAGCAACTGGCCATCTTTACGCTGCAGGCGTAGCGGGATGAAGTTCATCGGCGGCGAACCGATGAAGCTGGCCACAAACAGGTTGGCCGGATCGTTGTAGATCTGCTTGGGCGTACCGAACTGCTGAACGATGCCGTCCTTCATGACGGCCACTTTATCGCCCAGGGTCATCGCCTCGATCTGATCGTGGGTCACGTAGACCGTGGTGGTCTTCAGGCGCTGATGCATGAGTTTCATTTCAGTACGCATCTCGACCCGCAGCTTGGCGTCGAGGTTGGACAGCGGCTCGTCGAACAGATAAATCTTCGGCCGACGTGCCAGCGCACGGCCCATGGCAACCCGTTGCTGCTGACCGCCGGACATCTGCCCCGGCTTGCGATTGAGCAGGTGCTCGATCTGCAGCAGCTTGGCAACGCGGGCGACTTCTTCGTCGATGGCGGCCTGCGGCATCTTGCGAATTTTCAAGCCGAACGCAATGTTTTCGCGAACCGTCATGGTCGGGTACAGCGCGTAGGACTGAAACACCATCGCGATATCGCGGTCTTTCGGGCTGGTGCCGCTGACGTCTTCGCCATCGATCAGAATCGCCCCGCCGCTGATGTTCTCCAGCCCGGCGATGCAGTTCATCAACGTGGACTTACCACAGCCCGACGGGCCGACCAGAATCAGAAACTCGCCATCCTTGATCGACAGCTCGATGTTCTTGAGCGTGTCCGGCAGATTACTGCCGTAGGTCTTGTTGACGTTGCGTAATTCGAGAGTCGCCATGATTACCCCTTGACCGCGCCGGCTGTGAGCCCACGCAGGAAATACTTGCCAGCCAGTACGTAGACCAGCAGTGTCGGCAGACCGGCGATCATCGCCGCCGCCATGTCAACGTTGTATTCCTTGGCGCCTGTGCTGGTGTTGACCAGGTTGTTCAGCGCCACAGTGATCGGCTGAGACTCGCCACTGGAGAACACCACGCCGAACAGGAAATCGTTCCAGATCTGGGTGAACTGCCAGATCAGGCAGACCATCACGATGGGCGTGGACATCGGCAGAATGATGCGGCCGAAGATCGTGAAAAACCCGGCACCGTCCAGGCGCGCAGCCTTGACCAGTGCATCGGGAATGCTGACGTAGTAGTTACGGAAGAATAGCGTGGTGAACGCGAGCCCGTAGACCACATGAACGAACACCAGCCCGACGGTCGTATTGGCCAGCCCCATCTTGCCCAGCGTGAAGGAAGCAGGCAGCAGAACCGTCTGAAACGGCAGGAAGCAGCCGAACAGCAGAAGACCAAAAAACAACTGCGAGCCCTTGAAGCGCCACATTGACAGCACATAACCGTTAAGTGCGCCGATCGCGGTGGAAATCAGCACCGCCGGAACCGTGATCTTGATCGAGTTCCAGAAATAGCCATCAACGATATCCCAGGCCTTGATCCAGCCGATGGCGGTGACGACGCTCGGCAAACTCAACAAGTTGCCGGTGCCGATGTCCTCAGGCGTCTTGAAGCTGGTGAACAACATCACCACCAACGGCACCAGATAGATCAGACAGGCCAGCAACAGCACGGCGTAAATAACCACACGACTGAAGCTGATGCCCGGTTTTCCAACATGACTAGTCATGGCGTTTGGTCCTCAGCTCGGAATACAGATACGGCACCAGAATCGCCAGGATTGCGCCGAGCATCAGAATTGCACTGGCCGAGCCCATGCCCATCTGGCCGCGACTGAAGGTAAAGGAATACATGAACATGGCAGGCAGGTCCGACGAGTAACCGGGGCCGCCCGCTGTCATGGCCGCCACGAGATCGAAGCTCTTGATGGCAATGTGCGCGAGGATCATGACTGCGCTGAAAAACACCGGACGCAGACTTGGCAATACGACGCGCCAGTAGATCATCGGCAAACTCGCACCGTCCATTTGTGCCGCACGAATGATCGACTGATCGACGCCGCGCAGACCCGCCAGGAACAGTGCCATGACAAAGCCGGAAGACTGCCAGACCGCAGCGATGACCAGGCAGTACACAACGCGATCCGGATCAATCAGCCAGTCGAGGCGGAAACCTTCCCAGCCCCAGTCGCGCAGCATCTTGTCCAGGCCCAGGCCGGGGTTGAGCAGCCACTTCCAGGCCGTACCGGTGACGATCATCGACAGCGCCATCGGGTACAGATAAATAGTGCGGATCATGCCTTCGCGGCGGATGCGCTGGTCCAGCAGAACCGCCAGCAAAACCCCGATAACCAGGCTGATGGCAATGAACATGCCGCCAAACACCGCCAGGTTCTTGCTCGCCACCCACCAGCGGTCGTTGTCCATCAGGCGCGCATATTGCGCCAGACCGACCCACTTGTAGGACGGCAAAAACGTCGAGTTAGTGAACGACAGTGCGAAGGTCCAGAGGATGTAGCCATAGAAACCGACCAACACGATGAACATGCTGGGTGCCAGCACCAGTTTTGGTAGCCAGCGTTGCAGCGCATCCATTGGCGAGGCTTTGCTGTGCGCAGCGACAGAGTTCATCGGGAGTATCCCATCCGGTATATCGAATCCAGGCCGCAGCCGTGGGTGAAATCAATGAAGGATTTCAACACCACGGACGGCGGTTACAGGCAATTAATGACGAATTACTGGGCCGACTTGACCGCGGTGGCCAGTTTCTTGGCCGTTGCTGCCGGGTCGGCTTTCGGGTCATTGATGTAGTTGGTGATCACATCGAAGAAGGCGCCCTGAACTGCCAGCGTAGTCGCCATGTTGTGCGCCATGCTTGGCTGCAGACCGCCTGTTTTCGAGTCGGCCAGGAAGTCCTTGGCAGCGGTTTGTGCGCAGGAGTCAAAACCGTACTTGTTCATGTCCGCAAGCATGTCCTGGCGAACAGGGATCGAACCTTTGTTGATGCTGAAGACTTTCTGGAAGTCCTCACCCATCGCAACTTTGGCCAGATCCTGCTGAGCGGCAGTCGTGCCTTTGTCTTTCTGCTTGAACACCGCCAGCGAATCGATGTTGTAGGTGAAGGACTTGTCGGTGCCCGGGAAGGCTACGCACTGGTAATCCTTGCCCGCGACTTTCTTGGCGGCGGTCCACTCGCTCTTGGCCCAGTCACCCATGATCTGCATGCCGGCCTTGCCGTTGATGACCTTGGCCGCTTCCAGGTTCCAGTCCTGGCCCTTGCCATCGGCATCCATATAGGTGGCGACTTTCTTCAGTTCAGTCAGCGATTTGACCATGCCTTCGCCGGTCAGCGCGTCTTTGTCGAGATCGACCAGCGCCTTCTTGTAGCCATCAGCGCCCATGACCGAGAGCACGACGGCTTCAAACACGGTGCTGTCCTGCCAAGGCTGACCGCCGTGTGCCAGCGGAATGAAGCCGGCTTTCTTCAGCTTGTCGCCCGCTGCGTAGAATTCTTCGAGGGTGGCCGGTGCTTTTTCGATGCCCGCTTTTTTGAACACTTCGGGGTTGATCCACAGCCAGTTGACGCGGTGAATGTTCACCGGTACAGCCACGTAATCACCGTCGTACTTAACGGTATCGGAGACTTTCTTGTCCAGCAGGGAGTCCCACTTCTCGGCCTTGGCAACGTCTTTCAACGCGTCGGTATCGAGCAGGCCGGTAGACGCCCATTCCTGTATATCCGGGCCTTTGATCTGCGCAACGCCTGGCGGGTTGCCAGCTACGGCGCGGCTTTTGAGCACGGTCATGGCCGTGGCACCGCCGCCACCGGCGACCGCGCCGTCTTTCCAGACAAAGCCGTCTTTTTCAACTTGTGCTTTCAAGACATCGACCGCAGCTTTTTCGCCACCCGATGTCCACCAGTGCACCACTTCAACAGTGCCTTTGGATTCAGCGGCGGTGGCGCTCAGAGGGAACAACGAAGCGAGAGAGATGACAACGGCGAGACGTGACATGGAATTCATCGAATTGACCTTTCTTGTTGTTATGCCTGAGCAAGTCTGATGCTTGCGCTTCGTGGGAGTCTAACCAAGCCGGACGCCGCAACAGTAACGAAGGGATGCGAAAATGTCACAGGATGGTGACATTTGGCAAAGTCCCGGCCACAAAGGTCTAAAGGCCACTACGCGATCACTCATTCAACCGTCCGCGGTAGGTACAACGTCACCCGCAGCCCGCCACCGCGCAGGTTCTGCAAACTGACTTCACCGCCGTGACTGTGGGCGATGTTGCGGGCGATCCCCAGACCCAGGCCGTAACCCTGCTGCTGATTGCCCGCCAGACGAAAATGCGGCTCGAAGACGTGTTCGAGACGCTGTTCGGGAACGCCGGGGCCCTCGTCGTCCACGTGCAAGACAAACGCCTGCGCATCGTCTTCGACCTTCAAATGCGCTCGATGCCCGTATTTAAGGGCGTTGTCGATCAGGTTGCCAATACAGCGCTTGAGCGCCAGCGGCTTGCCGGGGTACGCAGCCAGCGCCTCGCCCTGTTGCGTAACCCGCCCGCTGCCATCAGCCAGCAGCCAGGGTTCGACCAGACAGTCCAGCAACGCATTGAGGTCGACCGGCTCGATATTTTCGTGAATGTCGGTGTCCTTGACGCATTGCAACGCGCCTTTGACCAACATCTCCAGTTCATCCAGATCGCGGCTGAACTTGCGTTGCAGCTGCTCGTCTTCCAGCAGTTCGACCCGCAGCCGCAAACGGGTGATGGGCGTGCGCAAATCGTGAGAAATCGCGCTGAACAGTTGGCCCCTTTCGGTCAGGTAGCGGCTGATCCGGGTGCGCATGGCATTGAACGCGCGGCTGACCTCGACCACTTCGCTGCCGCCGCCTTCATCCACCGGCACCACGTCCGCGCCTAGCGACATGTCCCTCGCAGCGCGCGACAGCCGTTTTAGCGGACGGCTTTGCCAGTGCACCAGCAAGCCGATGAACAGCAACAGAAAAAGACTGGTCAGGACGATGAACGAGACCTGCTGGAGAGGCAGCTCCTGCTCTTCGAGCGAGGTGTAAGGCTCGGGCAACAACGAGGCAATGTAAAACCATTCGCCCGGCGCCATTTCGATCTGTGTCACCAGCACCGGCGGGTTCACCGGTTCGAGCGTCAGCGCGTAATGCGCCCAGGAGCGCGGCAGCTCGTCGAGCTTCAGGCCGCTATTGAAAATCCGCAATTCTTCCGGGCGGGCAAACCATACGGTGATGGCCGGATCGTTGCCCATCCGCTGGCGCAACACTTCGCCGACGACGTCAAGCACCGCCTGTTTGCGCGGCGTGGGCTGCATGATCGGCATGTCCAGCGGGTGATCGTTTAGCGAGACCACGAAGCGTGTGCCGCCCATGCTGCGCAACTGATCCAGCACCATCGGCCGGTAAGCCAGCGGCAATGAGCGAAAGTAGCTGACACTGGCAGCCATCGAATACGCCAGGCTGCGCGCACTGGTGACCAGCCCTTCCATCTGTGTGGCACGCAGTTGCGACAGCCAGATCACGCTGGACAGCGCCTGAGCCATCAGCACCGCCAGCAAGGTGAGCAGCAGCATGCGGCCCAACAATGAGCGCGGCAGTGGCAGGCCGGCTTTTTTCCGGCCTGTGGCAAGCGGCTTAATAATTGCCGCCTGCTTGCGTGTTGACGTTCGCCGCCAGCAAGTAACCGCTGCCGCGTATGGTGCGAATCAGACGAGGCGACTTGCCGGTATCGCGCAAACGCTGGCGCAGGCGGCTGACCGCCATGTCGACGATGCGCTCCAGCGGCATCAGCTCGCGCCCACGGGTGGCGTTGCCGATGGTGTCGCGGTCGAGGATCTGCTGCGGGTTGTCGAGAAACAGCTTGAGCAGCGCAAAGTCGGCGCCGGACAGAATCACTTCTTCGCCATCGTTGTGAAACAGTCGATGGCTGACCATGTCCAGACGCCATTCATCGAACACGATCACATCGCCGCCCGCACGTTCCTGGCCGAACTGGGCACGGCGCAACAGCGCCTTGATTCTGGCCTGCAGCTCGCGCGGGCTGAAGGGCTTGCCGAGGTAATCGTCAGCCCCCAGTTCCAGGCCGATGACGCGGTCGGCCTCGTCGGAGCTGGCGGTCAGCATGATGATGGGCACATGCGGCTGGCGCGGATGCTGGCGCACCCATTTGCACAGACTGAAACCGTCTTCGTCGGGCAGCATGACATCGAGAATCAGCAAATCGCTCGACGCCTCGTTGAATGCCTGACGAAAACCGGCGCCATCGCCAACGGTGCGTACCTGAAAACCGGCGCGGCTCAGGTAGGTGTCCAGCAACTCGCGAATCTCCTGATCGTCATCCACCAGCAGGATCGATTTACTGACTGAACTCAAAATGGAGCGTCCTTGTTTGGCTGCAAAGCTTTGTTGTTATGGGATGTTGCTCAGATCTGCGAACCGAAAGCCTGTTGCAAGGCTACACCTGAACCCATCAGGCCGGGATATTCGGCGGTGACCAGCCAGACCGGCAGGCCTTTGAAATAGTCGCTCATCACGCCTTTTTCAGCCATGGCGCGCTTGAAGCCGCTGTTGATGAAGAAGTCGACGAACCTCGGGACCACGCCCCCGACGATGTAAACGCCGCCCAGGCCGCCCTGAACAAGCACGTTATTGCCCACCACGCGGCCCAGAAACACACAGAACTGTTCCAGTACCGCTGCCGCTACCGGATCGCCCGCCAGCGCTGCGGCAGTGATCGCGGCAGGTGACTTGAGCACCGCCTCGACGTTGTCCAGCGCGCAACTGACCTGATACAGCAGCAACAGGCCAGCACCACTGAGCACCACTTCGGCACTGACGTGCTCGCGTTCAGCCATCAGCCGCGCCCACAGCAACGCTTCGCGCGGGCTGCCAATCGGCAGGTCGGCATGCCCGCCCTCGCCCGGCAACGCCATCCAGCGACCGCCCTCCAGCTTGATCAGCGTACCGACGCCCAGACCGGTGCCCGGCCCAACCACGACACGCGGCCGATCCGGCTTGCCCTGACCATGGCAGACGGTCAGGTACTCGTCGTCCTTGAGGCGGGTCATGCCCAGCGCCATGGCGGTGAAATCGTTGATCAGCAGCAGGTGATCGACCTTGAGATCGGCGCAGAACGCTTCGCGACTGAGTTGCCAATGACTGTTGGTGAACTGAAACAGATCACCGTCGACCGGCCCGGCGACCGCCAGGCAGACGTAGCCGATATCACCGCGCTGCAGCTCAAGGTCCTGAAGATAGACTTCGATGGCTTTTTCCGGGCCGGCGTAGTCAATGGTCGGGAATACCCGGACAGAATGCAGCGTGTCGTCTTCCCATATGGCAAAACGTGCATTGGTACCGCCTATGTCACCGACCAGGGCCAACTTCACTTGAGCTTCTCCAGACTAGAGGTAAAGGCGCTGGCGCCTTGCTCTGCGGAGCTGAAGGCCATGCGCATGAATCCAAACAGCTCGCGACCGCAGCCAACGCTGTTGTCGAGCTGATTGCCGGCCGGTTCGCGGACGGCCAATTCTGACGCCTCGACCAGCACTTGTAACGTGCCTTTTACGCCATCGACGCGGATCACATCGCCATCGCGCACCAGTGCCAACGGGCCACCATCGAACGCTTCAGGGCAGACGTGAATCGCTGCCGGGATCTTGCCCGAAGCGCCCGACATCCGTCCATCGGTCACCAGCGCAACCTTGAAACCCCGGTCCTGCAGAACGCCCAGAAACGGCGTCATCTTGTGCAGCTCGGGCATGCCGTTGGAGCGTGGCCCCTGGAAACGCATCACGGCAACGAAATCACACTCCAGCTCGCCGGCCTTGAACGCATCAGCCAGGTCCTGCTGATCCTCGAATACCTTGGCCGGAGCCTCGACGATCTGGTGCTCGGGAGCAACAGCAGAAACCTTCATCACGCCGCGGCCCAGATTGCCCTCCATGACCCGCAGGCCACCTTCCGGCGAAAACGGACGCGATACCGGGCGCAGGATATTTTCATCCAGGCTTTCCAGCGGACCTTCGCGCCAGACCAGCTTGCCGTCTTCCAGAAAGGGTTCTTTGGTGTAGCGGCTTAGGCCGTAACCGGCCACGGTGTTGACGTTTTCGTGCAGCAGGCCTGCAGCGAGCAACTCGCGAATCAGGAACGACATGCCGCCGGCGGCCTGGAAATGGTTGATGTCCGCCTTGCCGTTCGGATACACGTGGCTGAGGGTCGGCACCACTTCCGACAGATCGGCCATGTCCTGCCAGGTCAACTGGATACCGGCAGCCTGGGCGATGGCGGGCATGTGCAGCGTGTGATTGGTCGAGCCGCCCGTCGCGTGCAGCGCGACAATGGAGTTGACCAGCGAGCGCTCGTCGACAATTTCGCCGATCGGCATGAAGTTGCCGCTCTGTTTGGTCAGACGGGTGACCTGCTGCGCCGCCTCGACAGTCAGCGCATCGCGCAATGGCGTGTAAGGATTGACGAACGAAGCACCGGGAAGGTGCATGCCCATGACTTCCATCAGCAACTGATTGGTGTTGGCCGTGCCGTAAAAGGTGCAGGTGCCGGGGCCGTGGTAGGACTTCATTTCCGAGTCCAGCAGCTCTTCGCGAGTGGCCTTGCCTTCCGCGTAACGCTGCCGCACGTCGGCTTTTTGCTTGTTGGAAATCCCCGACACCATCGGCCCGCCCGGCACGAAAACGGTCGGCAGATGGCCAAAACGCAGCGAGCCCATCATCAGGCCGGGGACGATCTTGTCGCAGATACCCAGCATTAGCGCGGCATCGAACATGTTGTGCGACAACGCCACGGCGGTAGACATGGCGATCACTTCGCGGCTGGCGATGGCCAGTTCCATGCCCGGCTCGCCCTGGGTCACGCCATCGCACATGGCGGGCACGCCACCGGCAAACTGACCGACCGATCCAATGTCACGTAACGCCTGTTTAATCTGCGCAGGAAAGTGTTCGTAGGGCTGATGCGCCGAGAGCATTTCGTTGTAGGAAGAGACGATCGCCACGTTGGCGGCATTCATCAGACGCAGGTTTTGCTTGTCTTCCGGGCCGCAGGCAGCGACCCCGTGAGCAAAGTTGGCACATTGCAGTTTGCCGCGCATCGGGCCTTCGCTCGCTGCACCGCGAATCAATTCAAGATAACGCTGACGGGTGTCACGGCTGCGAGCGATGAGCCGCTCGGTTACCTCAAGAATGCGGGGATGCATGTGATGAACTCCAGGCTAACGTCTAAGGTCACCCGTAAAGACGGTTCCGGTTTTCGAGCAGTGGCGGTCAGGGAGCAGAACCCTGATCTCGATCAACCGGGAGGGCCTTTCAGGCTTGTAGTTGTAGATAAAACAAAATATTGCCACTAAAAAGGCTTGTTTTCTATTTCTATGAGAATAATCTTGTAATTCCAACAACAAATTTAGAAGGACGGCTGTATGACTCTTCGTATCGCAATCAACGGTTTTGGCCGAATCGGCCGCAACGTCCTACGCGCACTGTATACCCAAGGCTACCGTCAGGACCTGCAGGTCGTCGCCATCAACGATCTGGGCGACAGCGAAATGAACGCACACCTGCTGCGTTTCGACACCGTACACGGCCCGTTCAGCGGCACGGTCGAGTGTGACAAGGAAAGTCTGACCGTCAACGGTGACCGTATTTCGGTCAGCGCCATCCGCAACCCGGCCGAACTGCCGTGGAAAGCGCAGAACATCGACGTGGTGTTCGAATGCACCGGCCTGTTCACCAGCCGCGACAAGGCTGCGGCGCACCTGACTGCCGGTGCGCGCAAGGTGATTATCTCCGCCCCGGCCAGCGGTGCCGATGCCACCATCGTCTATGGTGTCAACCACGACACGCTGCGCCAGTCGCACCAGATTATCTCCAGCGCATCATGCACCACCAACTGCCTGGCACCGGTCGCGCAAGTGCTGCACCGTGAACTGGGTATCGAAAGCGGCCTGATGACCACCATCCATGCCTACACCAACGACCAGAACCTGATCGACGTCTATCACACAGACCCGTACCGCGCACGTTCGGCCACCCAGTCGATGATCCCGAGCAAGACCGGCGCTGCCGAAGCGGTGGGCCTGGTACTGCCGGAACTGGCAGGCAAACTGACCGGCATGGCCGTTCGCGTCCCGGTGATCAACGTTTCGCTGGTCGACCTGACCGTAACCCTGAAACGTGAAACCACGGCTGAAGAAGTCAATGCGCTGATGAAAGAAGCCAGCCAGCACTCGAAGGTCCTGGGTTACAACACCCTGCCGCTGGTCTCCCACGACTTCAATCACAACCCGCTGTCGTCGATCTTCGACGCCAATCACACCAAAGTCAGCGGCAAATTGCTCAAGGTTCTGTCCTGGTACGACAACGAGTGGGCGTTTTCCAACCGCATGCTCGACAACTGCCTGGCGCTGCATAACGCGCAGTAACCGTTTCATGAGCAGCTGGACGTGATGGCTGGTGTCACCGCAGGCAGCTCTTACCGGAACGCAGGAACGAGACACTGCCGGAACAAATATTTACCGATCCACGCTTGACCCGACCAGAAGATGAGAAGCATTATCATTTGCTTGAATCTTTGGTCGGGCTCTCCTTGTGTCGCAGTCTCGCTTCAATGACGTCTTTCTGGCCCAACGTACCGTGCTGTTGCGCACGCCAAGCGCCTGCTCGCCAGCCTGAGCACGCTCAACCCGTTCAACTTGCGACTGAAACCCTTGCGCAGCCGCGTTAGCCTTCAGTGTGGCAGCGTGTCCGCCCGCACTGGAAACCGCCGCCGTTCTGCTGCTGGGGCTGTTCAGCTTCAGCAATCTGCCGTTACGCCTGCAAGCGGATCACCTGACCGTGGCAGGAAGCGCAACTTGATCAAGGAGCGATTGCAGCTTTCGAGCGATTCAATGTACTGCTGCAGCATGCCTACATCGATGCACCTGTAGCCGAAGTAGCTCAGGCATGAAAAAGCGCCCGGTGCTGTTAAGCTGGCCGGGCTTTCCGAACCTGCCTGTAGAGACCATGACGTACAAACCACCCGGCTCCCGACTTTCACGCCTTTTATACGGCATCCTCGCCTACACCGCGCTTGGCATAGGCATCGTTGCGATCTTCGTTCCTGGCCTGCCGACCACCGAATTCATTCTGCTGGCGGCCTGGGCAGCGACACGCAGTTCGCCGCGGCTGAACGCCTGGCTGGAAAACCATCGGGTATTCGGGCCGATCCTGTACAACTGGCGTAATGGCCGACTGGTCGCCCGTAAGGCCAAAATCAGCGCAACCGTCAGCATGCTGGTGTGCGCGGTGGTCATGCTGAGCCTGATCGGTCATGCCTGGTGGCTGTATCTGGCACTGACCGGGATGGCACTGGGCAATATCTGGATATGGTCGAGACCCGAGCCCGCCAAAGCTGACCGTGAGCATTGACCGAGACAGCAGCACATGAGCGCCGCCACACGCATAACGCTGAACCGGCCGGACACGATTAGTGTCTGACTGAGCACACTCATCACCTGATGGAGTCATTTCATGTACGAGCCAGGCCATCTGCACCTCACCTACGTAGCGCTGCAACCGTCGGATATCAGCTATGACATTCACTTGCGCTACGACGTCAACGAAGACCCAAAGGAAGGCACCTCCATGCATTTCACCATGCAGGGTGAAATCGGTGGCAAACCGTTTGAAGAGCAGTTCCAGCTGACACGCGATCTGGCTTTCAACTTCGCTCGTAACGCCAGCCGCATCGCCATCAGACACGGTCTGCACAACTCCGCCGCTTTGCCCATTGCGCAACATAAAGACTACGACCGGATGTTCGACGACATTCGCGACAAACTGAACGTCAAGTCGGGCGATCCGGTCAAGCCGGAGCATCTGGAATAGGCTTGAGCGGTAAGCTTCAAGCCGAGATTGTCTTGCCCACACTGGAGCGCTCATCTCGATAAGTCCGGAAATCGGGCTTCTGCCCGGAGGGCGTGGGAGCGGACTTGTCCGCGAAGGGCTGCGAAGCGGCCCTGAATTCAGCTGCCTTGGTTATGTCTGGCACA